>NZ_FNRM01000002.1:0-202016 GCF_900107845.1 Alkalimonas amylolytica | reverse complement strand
GGCTTTGCGGCTATTGGCATAGGCAAAGCGGCTTATACTGGTGATCATGTGGTTGCAATCCGTGGAACGGATGGGTTGCGCGATGTGATCACTGATCTGCATATTGGGTTAACCGGTGGTGAAAGTAACGCTTTGGTGCATGCCGGTTTTAACAAAGTATTTCAAAGTATGAAACCGGCATTAGAGCAAAGCCTGACCCCTGTTTTGGCGGGCAGTGGCCGCGGTACGGTGCACTGTGTTGGCCATAGTTTAGGTGGTGCTCTGGCACATATCACGGCAGATTGGGTGAAGCGCCGTTATAAAAAAAGGGTGTGTTTGTATACCTTTGGCGCTCCTCGGGTGGGTTTTGATGGCTTCTCTATCAAAACAACCGGCAGTATTGATAAAATTTTTCGTTGCACCCATGCAGGTGATCCGGTGCCTCTGGTGCCATTATGGCCCTTTATGCACGCGCCTTACAAAGGGCGGGAAATATTGCTCAGTTCAGCGCAAGGTTTGCGCGCATCTGCCCACAGTATGGGGGAAAATGGCACACCAGGTTATTTGAACACTGCCAACAGCCATAGCTGGGATGCGTTGCAAAGCCAATCCACTGAATTGTTTAAAGCGACAGAGCTGCAATACCCCGACCGGCATCAGGTGACCTTTACCACCTACTGGGCGCACCGTATTAACAATGCGCTTATTACCCTGCTAAAAAAATCCGGGCAGCTGTCTGCCATCGCTGTGCAGGCAGGCGCCGTCACCTTTTTAACCTTCTACGATCTGCTAGCATCATCGGTGGAGAAAATTGCAAAGTTATCCCCAGAGTATGCAAAACAAACCTTAGGTTTGTTAGGGCATATGCTGGTTTTCGCAGGCAAAGGTGGAACCCAGGTGGTGGATCTTTCCTACCGGTTTATTCGCTGGGTGTTTGAGGTGACGTTGGCTGCTTTGCATCGGTTAGTCCGTGAGGCCATGGCGTTTCTTCGTTGATAAGTTAAAAACTATCTATACGTTAAGTAGGGGCTGTTATCCTAATTACGAAATGGCTATGGCTGCATTTGGTCAGTGGCTCGATGACTTTGCCTGCTCGACGAATAGTGTTTGCCGTTTAATGTGATCTGCCGTCTTCGGAAAATAGCTCTCTTTCAGTTTCATCGCGGGTAACGCTAGTTAAAAGCGTTATCTGCATTTCTTATCTTTATCCGCCCATCAGACCACGTTGCACCTTTTGTCTGCTACAGTTAACGGTAAGATGAAATGTTTTATAAATTAACATTTTACCGATAGCTGTAGTTTATTTGCCTTTAACAAATGGAATGGGTTAATGGTCTGGTTGCTTTTTTTGCATATCGCTAGCCTGGTGATCTGGGCTGCGGCTTTGTGTATTTTACTCGTGCTGATCCCACGCGCGGCATCGACTGGTTTGCAAGATGTCAGCTGGGGCGAGCGGCTGGAGCGGCTATGGTTTACCCGCCTGGCCAGTCCGGCGGGGTTGGTGACGATTGTCTCTGGCACTTTGATTTTTGCCGTAGACGGCAATGTACATAACTGGTTGTTGCTTAAGCTTACCGTGGTGACTGCGTTGGTGTTCTGCCATGTGGCCGCAGGCTTATTGATTTTGTACACCAAAAGACCCAAGGTTCATGGCATAACGGCTAAATGCCTTGGCTTGCTTATCGTTACGTTGTTATTGCTGCTTAGCATTCTTGTGTTGGTCTTGCTGAAACCTGAGCTGGAGGTTGAGCCATGGTTTTCGTAAACAGCAGCAACGCAGTGTCACGCTTTCGCATCTTGCTGCAGCATGTCGTCAATATTTACACCTACCGCATACTCGTACACCAGGCGTCCACCGAGATACCCGGTTGCGACAATCAACACGCCGCTAAGCAGCGACAGGTAAAGCCCTTGTGGCAAAATGGCAGCACCAGCATCAGGCAAGCGCAGCAGCCAGTTCAGCGTGGCCAGCGACAGCAACATCACCGCCAGCATGGCATGGCACCAGCCCGTAATCAGCCGTCTGATTTGGCTGACCAACAGCATATCCATCAAGCCGGCCACACTGGCAATCCAGCCGCCAATGGCTCCGACCCCGGCCAACCACACACTGGCTCTGGCCCAAAAAGCATCGGCGGTGTACAAAAACGCCAGATCGGTGGCAATCAGGCCAAGCAAGGCCGCCACCGGGAAATGGATCAAGCCCGGGTGAATGGGGTGGCCAAATATCTGGATCTGGCTGTTAATCGGTTGCATCGACATGCTGCACCTCAAATGCGGTTTTTGGCTGCGGTCAGACAGTACCTATGCCAGAGTGTAGCAGTGATCTGGCCCTGCGGCCTGCTGCTTGCTCTTAGTGGCTGCACAGGCCCCTTTTCATCGCTGGATCCCAAAGGGCCGGCAGCCGCGGAGGTGGCGCTGTTATGGTGGTGGATGTTTGGCTTTTTCACGCTGGTTTTGCTGGCCGTGGTGTTGCTGTGGCATTACGCCATCAAACGCCGGCCACAGCAAAACGACACGCCACACAGCAGTGGCTGGATTATCTGGGGCGGGCTGGCATTACCCTCCGTCAGTATCGTGCTACTGCTGGTCGTTGGCGTGCCGGTGGGGCAGCGAATGATGCCGCTGCCGGATGAAGATGCCCTGCAGATTGAGGTGACCGGCCATCAATGGTACTGGCAGGTGGTCTATCCTGAACATGGCCTGGAACTGACGGATGAACTGCATATCCCGGTCAATACCCCGGTGCATCTGCATTTAACCAGTGCTGATGTCATTCACTCCTTTTGGGTGCCACGACTGGGCGTGAAGCTGGATATGCTACCGGGGCGAACCAATGTACTGCGGCTGGAAGCCTCTGCAGCAGGGGTGTACCGTGGCCAGTGTGCTGAGTATTGTGGCCTGGGCCATGCTCATATGCAATTTACCGTCACGGCCCTGGAACAGGCAGATTTCGCCGACTGGATACAGCAACAGCCATCCAGCCTGCAGCCAACACAACGCCAGGCACAGGAGCGAACCAGCGATGAGTGATACCAAGCCTGCTTCATCGCCACCTGCGCTGGCAGGCCAGTTGGCCAGAGTGTGGGCGAACTTGCCGGGCTGGGGCAGTTTGGCGGCAGTGAATCATGGCACCATTGGCCTGCGCTTTATGGTCACCGGCATGGTGTTCTTTCTGATTGGTGGTGTGCTGGCCATGATCTTGCGCACTCAGCTGGCACTGCCCGAGCAGGACATTATCAGTGCCGGGGCTTACAGCCAGCTGTTTACCATGCATGGCAGCGTAATGATGTTTTTGTTTGCCATTCCGGTGCTGGAAGGGTTGGCGATTTATCTGATCCCAAAAATGATTGGCGCCCGAGATTTGGTTTTTCCGCGCATCAGTGCCTTTGGCTATTACTGCTATTTATTTGGCGGCATCATTATTATCACTAGCCTGTTGCTGGGTATAGCGCCAGATTCAGGCTGGTTTATGTACACGCCGCTAAGCAGCAGTGAGTTTGCCCCCGGCCCCGGGTCTGATTTTTGGCTGCTGGGCATCACCTTTGTGGAAATTTCCGCCATGGCTGCTGGCATTGAGCTGACGGTATCCATTTTATGCAGCCGGGCCAAAGGCATGACACTAAGCAAAATGCCGTTGTTTTGCTGGTACATTCTGGTGATGGCGCTGATGATAGTGTTTGGTTTTCCGCCGTTAATTCTGGCCAGTATTTTACTGGAGTTAGAGCGCGCAGCCGGCATGCCATTTTTCACGGTGGCCGCGGGCGGTGATCCGTTGTTATGGCAGCACCTATTCTGGTTGTTTGGCCACCCCGAGGTGTACATTATTTTCCTGCCGGCTGCCGGTATTGTTTCAACCCTTATTCCGGTATTCAGCGGCCGGCCTATGGTGGGTTACCGCTGGATTGTGATTGCCATCATTTTAACCGGCTTTATCAGCTTTGGGCTCTGGGTGCACCATATGTTTACCGTGGGGATTCCGCAGCTGGCGCAGGCTTTTTTCTCGGTAGCCAGTATGTTGGTAGCAATACCCACCGCCATTCAGGTGTTTGCCTGGCTGGCGACCTTGTGGCGCGGTAAGGTGGTGTTTCGCCTGCCGATGCTGTGGATCAGTGGTTTTCTGGTTATTTTTGTTTGCGGCGGCCTCACCGGGGTAATGCTGGCATTGGTGCCGTTTAACTGGCAGGTGCACGATACCCATTTTGTGGTTGCTCATATGCACTATGTGCTGGTGGGCGGCATGTTTTTCCCGTTAATCGCCGGGTTCTATTACTGGCTGCCTTTGGTCTCCGGCCGGATGCCATCGGAGGACATTGGCCGCTGGGGCTTCTGGTTCACTTTTATTGGCTTTAACCTGACCTTCTTGCTGATGCATCTAACCGGTTTGCTCGGTATGCCGCGACGGGTGTATACCTACGAAGCGGGTTTAGGCTGGGATGGCCTGAACCTGTTGTCATCCATTGGTGGCTTTGTGATGGCCATTGGCGTGGCTCTGGTGTTGCTGGATCTGTTACTGCACTTCTGGTTTGGCCGCCGGGCCAGCGCCAATCCCTGGCAGGCCGATACGCTGGAGTGGGCGCTGGATATGCCGCCGGCGCAGTACAATTTTGCCAGCTTAGCTACGGTGAGCAGCCGCCAGCCACTGTGGGACGACCCGGAGCTGGCCAGGCGAATAGCCAGCGGGCAGGAAGGGCTGGCCAGCGCCAGCAGTGGCTACCGTGAAACCTATGGCACCTCAGCGGTGAGTGCACAGCGGGAAAAGATCCTGCAGTTGCCCGGCAATTCCTGGTGGCCCCTATACAGCGCTATGGTGCTGGCCGTGGTGTGTATTAGCCTGCTGGGTCGCTGGTATGGTGTGGCGTTGCTGGCTTGCGTGGCTGCTATTGGTTTGTTACTACGCTGGAGCTGGGAGAATGGCGGCCATCCTGCTGCTGCGCCTTTAAAGCCGGACAATGAACACGAGCTGCCGCTGGAATCACGCACCATCGATGGCCCCGGTCGTTGGGGCATGATTGTCACCTTGCTTGCCAATGGCGCTTTGTATATGTCCTTGTTGTTTGGCTGGTTTTATTTATGGACAGCCGCGCCGCAGTGGTCTGCGCCCGACGATGGCCCAGTACCGCTTTGGTTGCTGTTGCTGTGTGGCTTGCCTGCTTCGATTGCACTCTGGCTGTTTCATCGCCTGTGTCAGCGTCTGGCCGAGGGAGATGCTAACCAATTGCAACGCCAGTTATGGTGGTGCTCCGGTGCAGGCCTGCTGCATTTGTTGCTGTTGCTGCTGCTGTTTATCATGGCGCCGCTGGATTACACCGGCAGTGCGCATGATGCCACCCTGATGGTGATTATGCTGTACCTGCTGGGCCATGCCGGCTTGGTTGTGGTGCTCACGGCACTGCAGGCGCTGCGGGTTGCACGTGGTTATGTCAGTGTCAGCTTGCCGTATGAACCCCAGGTAGTGAAACCCTTGTGGTTTTACTACCTGGCCGTGTACTGGCTTAGCGTCGCACTGTTTTTTATGCTGCCACTTGGCTGGAGCCAATTATGAGCGCGCGCGCGGATGACTAGGCTCGACTGGTTTTCACCTGGCCACCCGGCTCAGTTGCTGCTGGGCTTGGCCATCTGGAGTCTCTGGTTTATTGCCATGTATGCGGGCTTGTCGGTGGCGTGCCAGCTGAACCCGCCTCAAGTGCAGCAAGGCCCTTTTACGTTGCTAAATGCTGGCTTATTTATCCTGACGTTGCTGGTGAGTGCATTGCTGTTTTATCTGGCCTGGCGCAGCCACCGTGCCCGGGGATCCTTGCCTGCCACAAGCCAGGAAAAGGATCCCACTGAAGGCGCTGCCGCGCACCAAGTGGCCACCGCTGTCGGGCGCTTTATTGGCTTCGTCAGCACCGTGCTGTATTGCATAGCGGCGGTTGCCACCTTGGCTGGGGGCTTACCGGTGTTGGTCATGTCGCCATGCAGTTAAAAGGATACCGTTTAAAAGGATACCGTTGGTTTGGGGCGCTATGTGGCTCGCTGGCATTGGCCTGTTTCAGCCTGCCGCTGCAGGCGCACAGCCCCTGGCAAAGTGACGGTGCCAGCTTCTGGGCTTCCCTGCTGGCGCTGTTGATACTGGGCTTGTTCTGGCTGTGGTATGTGCTTGGCAGCATCAAGCGGCCACCGTTGTGGTGGCGGTCGCTGCTGTTTCATGGCAGTTGTGTGTTGTGTGCGTACGCCGTAGTGGGGCCGCTGGATGATTGGGCTGAAACCAGCGCCAGTGCGCATATGGTGCAGCATATGTTGTTTATGGTGGTGATAGCACCGCTGTGGGCATTAAGCCTGCCATTGCCACAATTTGCGGCCATCAGCGGCCGCTGGGGCCGCATGGTCTGGCAACCGTTGCTGAAACTGGCCGCGTACCCGCTGAGTCTGGCTTATCTGCATGCCGCTGTGGTCTGGTTCTGGCATACACCCCGCTTTTATGTGCTGGCATTAGAACATCCCTGGTGGCACTTAGTGGAGCATATCTGTTTTGTCTTCACCGCCGCCATGTTGTGGTGGGCGGTGTTGCATTGCACAGAACGCACCCGCAGCTGGGCCTTGCTGGCCTTGCTGTTTACCCTGATGCACACCGGTTTTCTCGGGGCTATTCTGACCTTTGCCGATAGCTTATTGTATTACCCCAGCCATCAACTGGCCGATCAACAACTGGCCGGGCTACTAATGTGGGTGCCTGGCGGGATACCTTATCTGCTGGCCGCAGCCTGGCTGGGTTATCGCTGGTTAAAGGGGGTTGCCGCCAATAGCGGGCCAGGTAAGTGCTTCTGAGATTACCTGGCGCTATAACCAGCTTCAGTAGATTGCTCTTTATGATGGTGGTGAGGCAGCAACGCCTCTCCACACTGGATGCAACCTGGTTTGCTAGGGTAGTGACTTAACCAGCTAAACCAACATACACATTTTGCACATCGTCATCGGCATCGATGGCATCCAAAAAGGCTTCCACTTCCGCCAGTGCATCGCCGCTTAGCTCAACCGGGTTGTTGGCGCGGTATACCAGTTTGGCGGAGTGTACCTCATAGCCAAACTCCGGCAGGGCCTTGCTTACTGCATCTAAGTCGGTTGGTTCGGTTAAAAATACCACCTCATTGCCTTCGCCTGCTTCAAAATCCTGGGCGCCAGCTTCAATGGCGGCCAGCTCCATATCAGCATCGTCGCTGGCTGGTACAGCTTCAATCTGGCCCAGATGCTTAAAATCCCAGGATACCGCACCAGAAGTAGCCAACTGGCCTTTACGGAATAACATCCGGATACTTTGGGCTGAGCGGTTTTTGTTGTCGGTCAGGCACTCGACAATCACCGGTACTTGATGTGGCGCAAAGCCTTCGTAAGTAACGGATTCGTAGTTGACCGGGCCATCCAGCAAGCCAGCGCCTTTTTTGATGGCACGCTCCAGTGTATCTTTTGGCATCGAGGCTTTTTTAGCGGCATCAATGGCAGAGCGCAGTTTGGCATTCATATCCGGGTCAGCACCATTGCGCGCCGCCACCATAATTTCTTTGGCCAACTTGGTGAAAATGCGACCTTTGGAAGCGGCTGCATCCTGTTTGTGTTTGTTTTTCCACTGCGCGCCCATAAATAGTCCTGTACGAATGCTAAAAAAGTGGCTTAGTCTAGCCAAAGCAGTACCTACAATGCAAGGCCACTGCAGTGGTAAAGCACAGGAGAAACTCATGGAGCAACTGGCTGACTCGGTCTGGATGGTCGATGGACCGGCCGTGCCTTTTTATGGCATGCCTTATACGACACGAATGGTGATTGTCCGGCTAGAGGATGGCGCTCTGTGGGTGCACAGCCCGATCCAGTGGCAACCGGCGTTTAAGCAGCAGCTGGCCGCTCTGGGGGAGGTCAAATACCTGATAGCTCCCAACCATCTGCATCATTTGTTTTTAGCCGATTGGCAACAGCAGTACCCAGAGGCCAGGTTGTATGGTACGGCTCAGGTGCAAGCTAAGCGTCCTGAGTTGACCTATGCCGGTATTCTGGATGAGACAACGCACACGCCCTGGCAACAGGACATCGCACAGCTGTTATTTACCGGCTCGAAAGCCATGCAGGAAGCAGTATTTTTCCATCGGGCATCGTGCATTTTAATTCTGACAGACTTGATTGAAAACTTTTCACCTAAACATTTTAACCCATGGCAGCGTTTGCTGGCCCGGCTGATGGGGATCCTGGCACCACAGGGGCAAACGCCGCTGGACTGGCGGCTTAGCTTTGTATTTGGTAAAGCACAGGCCCGTGAGCACTTGCTTCGCATGCTGAGCTGGCAGCCTGAGTGCATTGTGATGGCGCATGGTGAGCTGGTGCAGCACGATGCGGTTGCTTTTTTACGCCATTCGTTTCGGTGGCTGAAGTTGCCCGATACGGCAGGCCAGCATGACTGAGCCTGTGCTAACATCATCCGACGTAACATTGGCTGTGAAACAACAGGCCGTTTTACCCTGGCTGGTTGCCTTTTTAAAGCCGTATCACGGGCGGGTACTGCTGGCGATTATCTGCTTGCTGATTGGTTCTTTGGCCTGGCTGGCGCTGGGGCAGGGTGTACGGTTGCTGGTGGATGAAGGCTTTGTCGCTGGCAATGCCAGCCGGCTGAATGAGCTGGTGGGCTGGGTGTTGCTGATAAGCGCCATCAGTGCCAGCGCGGTGTTTTGTCGCTTTTATCTGATGACCTGGCTGGGCGAGCGGGTGAGCGCCGATATCCGCAACCATGTCTATCGGCATTTGCTGAAGCTATCGCCGGCTTTTTATGGCGAAACCCGTACCGGTGAAGTCATTTCCCGCTTCACCGCCGATACCACTTTGCTGCAGTCGGTGGTGGGTTCCAGTTTATCGATGGCGCTGCGCTCGGGGGTGACTGCCATCGGCGGCTTACTGATGATGCTGCTCACCAGCTTCAAGCTGACCGCTCTGGTGCTACTGGCAGTGCCTTTGGTGCTGGTGCCTATCATTGTATTGGGGCGCAAAGTGCGGCGCTTATCACGCGCCAGCCAGGATCGGCTGGCCGATATTGGTGCCCATGTCGATGAAAGCCTGCACGAAATTCACACCGTCCAGTCGTATGGCCATGAACGCCTGGATCAGCAGCTGTTCGCCGGCAAAATTGAGCAGGTGATGCAGGCGGCGAAAAAGCGTATTTTTTACCGTGCTTTGCTGATTGGCCTGGTGATGTTACTAAGCGTCAGTGCCATCACCCTGATCGGCTGGGCTGGTGCGCTGGATGTGTTGCAGGGACGGATGTCGGCCGGCCAGCTTACCGCTTTCTTGTTTTATGCCGTGCTGGTGGCAGGCGCGACCGCCACCATCAGTGAAGTCATTGGTGAGGTGCAGCGCGCGGCCGGGGCTACTGAACGGCTGATAGAGCTGTCGCAGGTGCCGGTGCAAATCGAAACTGTGGCAAAGCCTTTGGCATTACCAAAGCCGGTACGGGGGCGTTTGGATGTACAGCAGCTTAGCTTTGCCTACCCCCAGTCGGGCATCGGCACTGCATTGACCGAGCTTACGCTGAACATAGCGCCGGGCGAACGTGTTGCGCTGGTTGGGCCAAGTGGTGCCGGTAAAAGTACCTTGTTTCAGTTGCTGCAGCGCTTTTATCAGCCGCAGCAAGGCCGTATTTTGCTTGATAGCATCGATATTGCCGAGCTGGATCTGGCCAGCTTACGAGCCCAATTTGCGCTGGTGCCGCAAGATGCGGTAATTTTTGCCGACTCGGTGCTGGAAAATGTGCGCTATGGCCGGCCAGAGGCCTCTGAGCAGGAGGTAATCGCCGCTTGCAAAGCAGCTAGGGCGGATGAGTTTATCCGCGAGTTGCCTGAAGGCTATCACAGCCAGTTGGGTGAGCGTGGCGTGCGTTTATCCGGCGGTCAGAAACAACGACTGGCCATAGCTCGGGCCATTTTGGCCGACCGGCCAGTACTATTGCTGGACGAAGCGACCAGTGCACTGGATGCGGTCAGTGAGCATGCGGTCAAAGAAGCTTTGCAGCACTTGATGCAGGGCAAAACCACCTTGATCATTGCCCATCGCTTATCGACCGTGCTGCATGTGGATCGCATTGTGGTGCTGGACAAGGGCCGGGTGATTGCATGGGGTAGTCACAGCGAGCTGATGGCCAGCTGTCCTTTGTACAAAGAGCTGGCCGAGCTGCAGCTGCTCAATCCCGGCAGTGCAGATTAGGGCGTGTTGACCTTTGCTGTTTGTTTTTGCAACTGCTCAATTTGCTGCCACAGCGCTTCGCTCTCGGCGGTTAAATCAGCGAAAAGGCGCATATCGCCTTTGCGCTGCGCCAGCATGGCTTGTTCCAGCTTGCTGTCGTAGATTTTACGTAGTTTTTTTACCGGGTCGCGTTTAAATAATCCAAACATGAGTATAGCTCCAAAATTCCAATCAACAGAGTACGGCCGAAAGCCGTATCATGTTCACTTCGGCATTGGAAAAATGTGATTTAGCGCCAGAGCCATTTTTTCTCCAGCTCAATAATCAGCATAATTGCCAGCCCCAGCCCGATTGGGAGTAGCCAGTACGAAAGGGGTAAGGCGCTGGTGCCGAACAATTGCTGCATGAAAGGCAGGTACACAAAAGCCAGCTGCAATACCAGCAATACCCCCATGGCCAGCCAGGCCATTTTATTGGCAAACAACAGGCTGAATTTCAAGCTGCACTCGGCCAGGTAGCGGCTGTTGATCAAATAAAACGCCTGCGCCATCACCAGGGTATTGACCGCCAGGGTGCGGGCTGTGCTGAGATCCACCTCCGCCGCCATGGCCCATAAGAACATCAGAATCGAAACGCCCCCAATCATCAGCGACACCAGACTAATACGCCATAAAAACATACCACTTAAGATAGCGGCTTTGGGATCGCGCGGCGGTCGTTTCATCACGCCCGGCTCGGCCGGCTCAAAGGCCAGCGCCAACGCCAGGGTGACCGCCACCACCATATTGACCCAGAGGATTTGTACCGGCGTTAGTGGCAGGGTTAAACCAAACAGTACCGCCACCAGCATGACCAGGCCCTGGGCACCATTGGTGGGCAGAATAAACAAGATGGCTTTACGCAAATTATCGTAGATGGTGCGCCCTTCTTCTACCGCTTTGGCGATGGTGCTGAAGTTGTCATCCGCCAATACGATATCGGCCGCTTCCTTGGTGGCTTCGGTGCCTTTGATGCCCATGGCGATGCCGACATCGGCTCGTTTTAGCGCTGGGGCATCATTGACGCCATCACCAGTCATGGCTACCACTTCGCCACTGGCCTGCAGTGCTTTTACAAGCCGTAACTTATGCTCCGGGCTGGTGCGGGCAAAGACATTGCCGCGTATGGCCAGCTCCTGTAGTGCCTCTTCACTGGCCGCTTCTATTTCTGCACCGGTTACCACCACCAGCTCACCATCGCCAGCCAGCGCCATGGCCTTGCCGATAGCTTCGGCCGTACCCGCATGATCGCCGGTGATCATTTTCACCCGAATGCCGGCCTGATGACACCGGGCGATGGCTTCAATCGCTTCTGGCCGGGGTGGGTCGATGATGCCGATAAGACCAATAAACTGCATCCCGGTTAAATTATCCATGCCAAGCTCGCTGTGGTTGGCAGGTTTTCTCGCGGCCGCCAATACCCGCAGGCCCTGGCTGCTCAGCGATTCCAGTTGCTGCTGCCAGTAGCCGCTGTCTAACGGCTCGGACTCGCCGTCGGTATTCAATTGCTGGTCGCAGCGCTCCAGTAAACGATCTGGCGCGCCTTTCAGCAGAATGTGCTGGCTGCCATCCGGGTGCTGCTCCAGGCTGGCCATAAACTTGTTCTCAGACTCGAAGGGGATCACCGCCAGCCGTTGGTAGCTTTCACGTTCAAAGCCAGCTTTTTCTGCCAGGCAGAGCAGGGCGCCTTCGGTGGGCTCCCCCTGCACGCCCCAGTGCTCATCCTGTTGGATCAGTTGGCTGTCGTTGGCAACAGCGACCACTTCAATCAGGGCTGCCAAGCTTGGTTGTTTGAGCGCAGTCACTGCCTCACCATCGAGCGCAAAAGCCCCTTCGGGCTGATAACCCAGGCCGCTGACTTGGTAATTGCCAGCCTGGGTTACAACCTGACTGGCCGTCATCTCATTGCGGGTGAGGGTACCGGTTTTATCCGAGCAAATCACTGTGATGGAGCCTAAGGTTTCCACGGCATTTAAACGGCGGGTAATGGCATTGCGCTGCGCCATTTTTTGCACACCAAGCGCCAGGGTAATGGTTAAGATGGCTGGTAAGCCTTCCGGAATGGCTGCCACCGCAAAGCCAATGGCTGCCAGAAAGAGCTCGCCAGTGGCAAAATCATGCAGCAGATGGCCAATCAGCAGCATCAACAGTGCCAAAGCAACAATCACCACCGACAGCCACTTACTAAACTGCGCCATCTGACGGGTTAGCGGTGTGGCAATGGCCTGCACCGATGAGAGCATGGCATTGATTCGACCAATCTCGGTGTTGGCACCGGTTGCCGTAACCACAGCGGTGCCACGCCCGGCGGCCACCAGTGTGCCGGAAAATGCCATGCAAAAACGATCGCCAACGCCGGCATCGGTTGCTACCGCCTGTGTGTGTTTTTCGGTGGGCACCGACTCGCCGGTCAGCGCCGACTCTTCAATGCGCAGATTATTGGTGTCCAGCAAGCGCATATCGGCTGGTACTTTATCGCCAGAGCGCAGGCGCACAATATCGCCAACCACTAACTGATCGGCGTCCAGCTGCTGCCAGTTGCCATCGCGTTTTACCGTGGCATGCAGAGACAGCATTTTACGAATGCCAGCCAGTGCTTTCTCGGCCTTGCCTTCTTGCACAAAGCCGATGGTGGCATTAATCAGCACCACCGCCAGAATGACCCAGGTATCCAGCCAATGCCCCAGCAATGCGGTAATAGCAGCCGCAGCCAGTAAAATGTAAATCAGCGTATCGTGAAAGTGTTTGAAAAACCGCTGCACCATGCCAGGCTGGGGTGGTTCCGGTAAAGCGTTGGCACCATGTTGTTTGAATCGTTTGGTCGCCTCAGCCTGACTGAGCCCTTCGGCGGAACTTTGATGACGATCGAGCAGTTCACTGGCTGGCAATGCATGGGCTGGAGAAAGGTCTGGTTGCTCTGGTACAGTTGAGGAGGTCTTAGCGGCGGACATGCATGCTCCTGTTAATTCCGTTTAGGTCAACCCAAGTGTGACGGCTCTGTAGCTAAAGAGCAATGAGCTGGGTCAAAGTAGTCACGCTATCAGACATAAAAATAACGTAAATTAGCAGTTGCCGTGTTTTGCTGTATTCTTGTACAATATACATGTTTGCAAAAGCAGTCCTTGCTGAGCAATTTTTTCGCAGTGTTGTTTGTTGTTCTGCAGCCAGAGCCCACCACATTGCCCAATGAAATCTTAACCATGGATAGGTAGTTTTTACCATCTGACAAGGAGCGATCCAGATGAACCTTCGTTGTACTTTTTCTGCAGCAGCACTGCTGGCTGCATCTGCATTCAGTCAGCACGCTAATGCCAGTTTGATCATTGAAGCCAACTACACTGGCATCTCGGGTCAGTCTGTTCAGGTAACACATAACAGCGCGAATTCCACAGTGCAGGCCGGCTTATTGCAGTTTAATCTGCGGCCAAATACGGATCTGTCTGTGTTGCCTTTTGATGTAACCGGGATGTCGGTGGATGCTTTTTGTGTGGAGTTTACGCAGGGTGTTCAGTCAGGCTGGCAAAGTTATGGCCTGGTAGAAACGTCCGAGGTGTTTTCTGCGACTCAGTCTCAGGCCATTGAACGGCTCTATACCGCATATCACCCAGTCGTAGGTGACGCCACCAGCAATGCAGCTTTCCAACTCGCCCTGTGGGAAATTGTGCATGAAACCTCTTCAAGCTGGGATCTGCAAAGCGGTAACTTTCGTGTAAGCTCCAATGGTACGGCTCGCAGCCTTGCCAGCGGTTGGTTGGCTAGTCTCGACAGCATTGAAAGCCAGTTCAGCTTGTATGTTTTAACCAATGCCAACTCGCAAAACCAACTGGTATTTTCCGGTGTATCACTGGATACACCAACGCCAGTGCCTGCGCCAGCAACCATCGGGTTGTTTGGGTTGGGGGCTTTGTGGTTGCTCCGCCGCCGCAAGTCGTAACGAATATTCCGAAAAGACCGGGGCTGAATGTCCCGGTTTTTTATTTGCCCAAAGCTTTTAAAACACTTTCCAAGTCATTAAAACTGATTTAACCTTCGTGGTAGATGTTTGGCTCAGATTTCCGGTATTCAAATGAAAAAACTGCTCCCTCTCAGTCTGATCTTATTCAGTGTTGTTAGCCATGCCAGCGTGTACCGATGCGAGCAAAATGGTGTGACTCTGTTTAGTCAAACGCCATGCGCCGATAACGCCGAGAAGCTGGCACAATACGACACCACCCCCACCAAGCGTGCTGTTGCATCTCCGGCAAGAGACAATGTTCAAAACAGCAATGCCACAGAAAGCTTGCAGCAGATCAGCCTGAATGTGCGTAAGCAAAGCCTGGAGCGCCAGTTGCAGCAATTGAACAATCGCCGGCAGAGTTTGGAACGGGAGCGCAATGCCAAGTTGTCTGAAATCAGTGGCGAAGACATTCAATCACCGGATGCGGTGACCGGCCGCACTTTTATTGCCGGAGCCGCTGAAGAAATGCGTTCGGTGCTCAATCACTACCAACTGGAAATAAGCAAGGTACAGCAACAGGCCGGGCGGGTAACTGAGCAATTGCGGCAGCTGGAGGCTTTGTGAAAGAGCAGGCAGTAAATTCGTCGACGTGTTAGTCTCTGGCAAGGACCTTTATCTTGATAGCTGCAGGAGTCACGAATGTCAGAAGACCGGCTTGACCAGCCAGATCCGTTAGCCGCCCACCATAGCCCACAAAACTTATCCGATCGAATTGCTTTTCGCCTTACCAAATTGCTGCGTTTTTGCGCGGATACCTTTTTTGCCAAACGCTATGGCCACCGGGCCGTTATTCTTGAAACCGTCGCAGGAGTGCCGGGCATGGTGGCTGGTATGCTGCGGCATATGCGCAGCTTGCGCCGAATGGAAGACGACCAGGGTTGGATCAGGATATTGCTGGATGAAGCTGAAAATGAGCGCATGCACCTGATGACCTTTATTGAAATTGCCAAACCCAACTGGTTTGAGCGCCTGTTGATTTTACTGGCGCAGGGCTTGTTCTTTACCGGCTTTTTCATCTTGTATCTGTTTTCGGAAAGGACTGCGCATCGGTTGGTGGGTTACTTTGAAGAAGAAGCGGTATTTAGTTACAGTTGCTATCTGGAAGAGATAGACAAAGGGAAGATCGACAATATTGCGGCACCCCAGGTGGCCATAGATTACTGGCAATTGCCAGCTGATGCCCGGCTGCGCGACGTGGTGATTGCAGTGCGGGCGGATGAAGCGGGGCATCGCGATGTCAACCATGACTTTGCCAATCAGCTCACTAAGTAATTGTTATGGATTTCGTATTGAAGCTCTTTTGGAAGATCTCTTAATAAACTTCCTGAGCCAATATGAAATACGGTCCTGGCAAGTGATGGAACTGCAGAGAGTGATTTGAGCTTAGCATTCTCGAAAGTTGCCAACCGTCCAGTCGAATGGTACAAACTTATCTATATATAAAATCAAATCATCAGCTTGCGACGAGGGATTATGACGCAGCCTGCCAATGGCGCCAATCAGAGTAACTTTGCCTTTTTAAGCGAATACGATCCGCTGTTTTTGCAGTTGGCGCAAAGTGCTTAAAGCGCACTTAACGGTATTTTATGTATAGTTTTTTCTTATTTTTATACAACTGAATCGTGTCATGTATAATTTTTATGATTTTCTATATATATAACTTGCCATCTTACTAAAAAAGGCCACTTTTTAAGCATAACAGATATGCAAGGTGTACCATTAGCGGGCATTGACCTCGCTTGGCATGGCATCAAGCCAACAGGCTTGGCCTTGGGGCGATTAGACGAGCATGTCTTGCCTGTCGATGTGTTGTTGAGTGAAGTCCTGGGTAATGACGCTATTTGCCAATTGGTGCAGGATTATCAGCCGATAGGTATTGCCATTGATGCACCGCTGATTATTAATAATCCAACAGGCATGCGTGAATGCGAGCGGGGTATTGGCAAGCTCTAAGTGCTAAAGGTGCCAATTGTCATACGGTCAATTTAGCATTATTTCCAAATGCAACTAGCGTGCAGTCATCCAAGCAACTGCTATTTAATCAGAAGCTTAAAAACACAAACGCCGCTCAATGAGCGGCGTTTGTGTTTGGAATGTGGTGCGTCCTAGTGGATTCGAACCACCGACCCCCACCATGTCAAGGTGGTGCTCTAACCAACTGAGCTAAGGACGCAGAGTGTTGTCGCTGACAACGGCCGCTATCTTAGTGGGCGGCCGGTGGCTTGGCAAGTGTTTTTTTAGTAGCCTGAGCCGTTTGGCGGATTTTTGCCCGTATGCCGGTGCTGCAGCTACTTAACTGCGGTTTATCCCGTGCTTTTGCTGCTTGATGGGGTTTTTATGCACAGCAAATATGCCTGTGGTAAGGTTGGATGGATGTCGTCTTATAAGAATAAACCATGAATAGAAACCAACCATCCATGCGCCGTTTGGCGCTTTGTTTTGCCCTGGCAGTAGGTACTTTTGCCTGCAGCCAGTTACCTGCCAGTGTTACTTCGACGGTCATTTCCAGCCCCTCGCCGGTGGTGATCCCATCCAGCAAAGTGGTGACCGATGCCCTCAGGCCGCTCACTTTTAGCGATGTGATGCAGTTTCGTGAAATCAAAGAGCGGAGCCTGAGCGGCAATCAGCAGCTGATGGTCTATACCGCTGAGCCGGATTATGGCGACAGTACCGGCTATCTGGTGAATGTGCTGACCGGGCAGCAATTTTCAGTGCCTTATGCCGACCGCGGTTTGCTTAATGCCGATGGCAGCTTTGCGCTGTTTCGTCAGCGCTCACCCTTGTTGCTGCGCGAGCAAGCCACCGACAAAGCTGGCCGTGATGCTTTAGCCCATGATGCGGTGCTGCTAAATACCGCCACGGGTGAGCAGCAGCTGTTTCGCGCTATTGACCGTTTTGCCTTTAGCGGCGATGGTAGCCAGGCGCTCTTGCTGGCACGTAAAGCCGACAGCAAAGACAAAACCCAGTTACTGACAGCGGTACAGCTTAGTGCTGTGGGCCGGATAGCGCAGGGCACGCAAACTGAGCTTGGTCAGGTGACCGAATTTGCGGTGGCTGGGCAGGGTAGTCTGGTGGCTTATGTGCATGCGTTTAGCGATAAAGACGATGATAGCCTGCAGTTGCAGCAGGTGATGCTGTGGGATGCGGCTTTTGACCGACGGTTTGAACTCTCACCACCTTCAGCGGCGCTGAACCAACAACTGACCTTTAGTGCCGATGGTCAGCAGCTGGTGTTCTTTGCCGGTAACCGCCCAGACGATGATAACAAAGAGACTGAGATTGCCCAGCAGCTGTGGCACTGGCCGGCAGAGTTGAACAAAGCTGCGCCCCATGCGCTTGAGCGTGAGGGCTGGTTGCTAAGTGTGCAGCAGGCCCCGCGCTTTAGTGACGATGGCCAGCGAGTCTTTGTTGGTTTTCGGCCAGAGCCTGCGGTTGTTACCGAACCATCGGCTAAACCTGAAACGGAAGCCGATTTATTTGCTACCGAACGCCTGTTGGCAGATCGTCGCTTACAGGTCTGGCATGGCCAGGATGATCGGATAAACCCACAGCAAAAAGCTGAGTACCAGCAAGCGTTAAAGCGCACAGCACCGGCAGTGTTTTGGCTGGACGAGGAAAAGCTGGTTCCGCTGGGAGATGATGTGGAAGATCGGTTGCAGCTTAGCGAGCACAGCGAAGCGTTGCTTATCAGCAATGGCCGTCCTTACCTGCTGGATATGACCTGGGATGGTCGCTTTCATGATGTCTGGCATGTTAACTTACGAACAGGTGAGCGCCAGCAAGTATTTGCCCGCAATCGCAGCATCGAACGGGCCCATTTATCGCCAAGCGGGCGTTATGCTTTGTATCAGCAGGCCGGACAGTGGCAGCTGTTTGATAGCAAAACTGGCGAGCGCCGTATCTTAGGTGCCGATGCCAATGTGTCCTGGCTGGACGAAACGCATGATAGGCCAGAGCCTGCTGCCAGTTACGGCGTAGCCGGCTGGTTGGCCGATGAAACGGCCGTGTTGGTGTATGATCGGTTTGATATCTGGCAGTTGTCGCTTGATGGCAGCAGTACCAATCTGACCCGTATCGGCCGGGATAACCGGCAGCGCTTTCGGCTTGAGCGCACTGATCCCAAAGCCCTGGCCATTGAGCCTGATGCGGATGTGCTGCTAAGCCGCTTTGATGAAGAAGATAAAAGCTATGGCTTTTACCAACTTAGTCTGAGCAATCAAACACTTAAGCAGCTGCTGGCCGATAGCAAACGCTTTGATCTGGTGGAAGCGCTGCCAGAGCTTGGCGGTTATTTGTATACCGAGCAAAGCTTTCGGCAGTTCCCCAATATTTGGTATGCCACTGCTGATTTTTCCAAGCGGCGGCAACTGACTGATCTAAACCCGCAACAAGCGCAGTTTCTCTGGGGTGACAGCCACCTGATTGATTGGTATACCGAGGATGGTGAGCGTTTGCAAGGCGTGGTGATCACGCCGGATGGGTACGATGTCAACCGTCGCTACCCGGTGCTGGTGTACTACTACGAGCAGTTCTCGCAGCGGCTGCATCATTATAACCAGATGAAGGTGAACCACCGGCCGAACTTCCCATTTTATCTGGGCCAGGACTATGTGGTGTTTTTGCCGGATGTGCGCTTTCGTGAGGGCGCGCCGGGGCCAAGTGCCACTGAGTCCTTGCTGCCTGGCATCGATCGCTTAATTGAGCTTGGCATTGCCGACCCCGCTGCTATTGGTTTGCATGGCCACAGTTGGTCGGGCTATCAAACGGCTTTTGTGGTGACGGAAACCGACCGCTTTGCTGCTGCCGTGGCTGGTGCTCCGGTGTCCAATATGACCAGTGCCTACAGCGGCATTCGCTGGCAAACCGGCCTGGCGCGTTTGTTCCAGTACGAAACCGGCCAGAGCCGGCTGGGGGTATCGATGTTTGAAAATTTAGAACCTTACCTGAAAAACTCGCCGGTGTTCTTTGCCGATCGCATCCATACGCCCTTGCTGATCCAATTTGGCGATAAAGATGGTGCTGTGCCGTGGGAGCAAGGGATTGAGCTGTATTTAGCCATGCGTCGGTTAAGCAAAGATGTGGTGATGCTGCATTACGAAGGGGAAGGGCATCATTTGCAGCGTTTTGCCAATAAGCTGGATTACAGCATCAAGATGCTGGAGTTTTTTAATCATTACTTAAAAGGTGAGCCTGCACCTGATTGGTGGCAACAAGGCATGCCGTATCAATCGTACGATTAGAACAGTTAAGCCGCGCTCATGTTCGCCTGGACAGCGCTTCAGGAGGGAGCTAGTTGGCGCGGCAAATAATGGTCAGTACGCCACTCCAGTCCAGGCCCCGAGCCTGTCCCTGGATTGGCGCAATCTCTACTCCGCTGTAAAACCCAAGCAGTGGGATCCCTGCGGCTGTAAGCTGGCGTTGGATCTCCCGGGTTTCCGCCTGCTCATCCGATAGCCTCTTTTCCGCCCGACCACCACAGTTGATATAAAGCGCAAATAAAGGTGTTTGGCCACTTTGTTGGATCCGGCTGAGTAGCGCTTTGATCTGAACGCGTGCACAGTCAAGCGCTGCAGCGGGGTCCCTGTACATTAACAGTACTTTATCGCCAAGCTGGTAATCATCTTCAAACAGGATCAGGCCATCTTGTTCTGGTAGTAAACCACTGATCAGCCGGTTGATGTAATGCGGCTGCTCACTGCCCGGCTTTGCCAGCCTGCGGCCGAGGCAAAAATTGCGTACCGGAGCGCTCTGACGCCACTCGTTATTACCCAGGGCCTGATCAATCACCTGTACTGCGGGTTCGTTATCCAGCGCGTACAAGAACTGGCCATGAATGCTGCTGATGGTGTACTCCGTGTCAGATACCGGGCGACAGCCATGCAGCACGGTGATATGGCTTTGTAAGGGGCCAGCGAGAAGTAAGCCAAGTGCCTGTTGCTGACTGACTTTAAAGCCGGTGAATTGCCAGCAACTTTGAAACAAGTGATCACCCAGTAAGCCGGCACCTATCACCGTCGGGACCGTCAGCTGACTTTCAGCCAGCCCTTTCAGCAGCAGGTTGGATGGGTTTAACACGGCCGGCCTCTGTTTACTGGCCGGATGCTTGATGGAGTCATAAAGCACTACTAAGCAGCCCGGAGCGGCAACCTTTGCCAGCTGATTACCAAGTGCTGTGCCCGTTAGCTTGGGATCTTTGAACAGTGCCTTGCTGCTGGCGTAATGACAACGCAGTTGATCGCTTCGCAAAGCGGCCACAACCACAGCAGGGCCATCGGTTAGCACGAAATCATTGCCGATAATGCCAATGGCAGAGCCGCCAATGATAGGCACTTGGTCGCCAAGTACAGCTCGTATGCCGAGATACACATCGTGAGGATTTAAATGGTGATTGCAAAATGCCAGGATCAACTCTGGCTGTTGCAACAGATGGCTAGCAAGGTTGGCGGCTTCTTGTCCGGCTTGCAACGAGCAGGCCTGACAACTGTAACCCAATCCTATATTCATTCGCTCCCTCGAATTTAGCACCACATGGCGTCTTGCCAGCTATGTAATGATTGTAGCACCTAAACATGAAAATAAATGCTGGTAACGGTTAATTTCTTTGCGTTAAACCGGCCGGGCATTCGCTATTGAGGTGCTGCCACCAGCCGATATGCGTCAGGATCTCTTGTTGCAAATGCGCGGCACTGCCAGCATAGCGTTGCTCCAGCACCGGCAGCAGAGGGCTTTGTTGATAGAGTTTCTGCAGCTCTGGCCAAAGTGCCTGCATATGACGTTGATGCTGGTTGAAATAAGGCTGCAGCTCTTCGGCAAAAAACTTTAAAAAGACCGTGGTCAGGATGCCGAGTTGTTCGCTGTGGCGTTGCTGCGGACAAAACTGTGCTGGCTCAAGCGCCAATAAGGCCTGATTCAGGCTGGTTAGCCAGCCACTCAGGTAGCGTTGGCTGTATTGCAGCACGGCGAGGGTATCAAAACGGTGCAACACCCCAAGTGCGGCTTCAATATCAATAGCGGCGGCCGCTTGCCAGTCCTTTGCTGCAATGGCCTGGTGCAGTTGGTTTAACTGCTGCAGTGCTGCCTGAGTTTCAAACAAGGCCTGCTGGCCAGCAATTGGCAGCAACTGGCTTTTACCATGCAGTTGCTGACGTAAGGTTTGCTCCGCATGCAGCATGTTCAGAAAAGACAGCTCAATGCTGTTTTGTTTGCTGTGTAAAATATCGGCAAGTTGTTGTTGCAGTGGACTGCTGATGCTGTCTTGTTGCAGGCAGTACTCCAATTGACGCAGTAAGCGAAGTTCATAGTTTAACCGAAGGCTATGGCTTTGCACCCGACCAAGACTGGAGTTGCGCTCAGCGATTAAAGCGTCCAGGCCGCACTGGCGGCTGGCCCAGGCATCCAGTAAATCCAGTCGCAGATCGGGTAAAGGGTGCAGCAATTCTCGGGCACTTGGCAAGGCATCGACAGCAAGTGGCTGGACCCGAGCAGATTCGATGCCTGCCACGCGCTCCAGCCGGCTTTGGTAATTGCTTAACTGGCGCTCAGTGGCCGGGCTACACGCCAGCAGGCCCAGACTGATGCTGATCAGCAAGATCCAGCGGTAAGCCATCGCGTTCAAACCTCCGTAATGAATGTTGCAACAACCAGAATAGCAACACAGCTGCCACGGTCAAACCAACGATAATACCGGTCCAGAAGCCTTTTACCCCCATAGCCGGCACCAGCCAGTCGGTTAATCCCAATACGGCGCCAAGGCCAAAACCGATCGGCCAGTAGGCGATTAAGGTGATAAAGAGCACCGGCTTGGTAATTTTCATGCCACGCAGGGCGCAGGCCGACACCACCTGAATGGCATCGGACAACTGATACAAAGCAGCCAGTACCATAATACCGGCAGCCAGCGCCAGTACCTCAGCATCCTTGCTGTATATTTGCGGTACCTGAAAGCGCATCAGGTAGGTGAAAGCGGCAATGCAGGCCGCCAGTAAAAAAGCAACGATCAGCACGGTACTGATGGCGGTGCGCAGCGCCTGCAAATTGCGCTCACCAACCAGGTGACCGACCCGGATGGTCGCGGCCATGCCCAAACTGAGAGGTATCATAAAAACAATGGCACTGTAGTTGTGTGCCACCTGATGACCGGCTACTACCACAGGGCCAAGATGCACAATCATCAATGGAATGCAGGCAAAGAGGGTGACTTCAAAGAAAATCGACAAGGCGATGGGTGTGCCGATGCGAATCACCTGCCAGATGGCTTTAAAGTCAGGCGTCAGGCGCGCAGGCCAGAAGCGGTAGGGTGCGGTACTGCGGCTAAACCAGCCATAGACCAGCATGGCCAGAAACATCGCCAGCAGTACCAGGCTGGTGGCGATACCACACCCAGCACCGCCATAGGCCGGCATGCCTAACTTGCCGTAGATAAAGACGTAGTTGGCCGGAATGTTTACTAAAATACCAACAAAGCTGATCCACATGCTGGCTTTGGTGTTGCCAATGCCCTCAAACAGGTTACGCATGACCATGTAACCAGCGGCCGGAAACAGGCCGTAACTGACAAAGGTCAGGTACAAGCTGGTTTTTTCCCGCAGCTCAGCTTCCATATTCAGCAAGTCCAGCAAGTGATCGGCAAACTGCATCACTACGAATAAACTAGCTGCCAGTGCCAGCCCAAGATACAAGCCTTGCAGGGTGTAATGCGTCACCGGTTCGGTTTTCTTGCTGCCAAAATACTGGGCAATAATCGGGGTCAGTGCCAGCAGCAAACCTTGCAAGGTTAGCATCACCGGTAGCCACAAACCCGAAGCTACCGCGATCGCCGCCATATCCAGTGCACTGACCCGGCCGGCCATCACGGTATCGACAAAATACATCAGGGTTTGCGTCAGCTGCGCCAGCACAATGGGGCCGGATAATTTAAAAATTGTTCTGGCTTCAAAGCGGGAAAAAGGTAGCATAGTGATCAATGAGTTGCCCCTGCAGGAACGGGCGCATACTTTAGCACAACAGAGGGTGTATGTTTACAGGTATTGTTCAGTGCCAGGCCAAAATTGCCGCTATAGAATCGTCTGCGGATTTTCGTCATTTAACCCTGCAGGTGGCTTCTGACAAGCTGCAGCAGCTCACGCTGGGTGCCAGTATTGCCATCAATGGGGTGTGTTTAACGGTCACTGCTTTTGATGAAGCTGCAGGTCGGGTGGCTTTTGATGTCATTGATGAAACGTTGGCTCGCACGAATCTTGGCGCTTTAGAGCCAGGTGATTGGGTGAACTATGAGCGCTCCTTAAAGTTTGGCGATGAAATTGGCGGCCATCTGGTGTCCGGTCATATCCAAACCACCGCTGAGCTGATCGAGCTTGAACGCAGCGAACACAACTGCCGAATGCGGCTGCGGTTGGAGACAGAGTATTTACCTTATGTGCTTGCCAAAGGTTTTATTACGGTCGATGGGGCCAGCTTGACGGTAGGACTGGTGCATGCCGATGGTTTTGAGCTGCACTTAATCCCGGAAACGCTCAGTATCACTACGCTGGGACAGCGGCGAGTTGGTGATCGGCTCAATATTGAACTGGATCAGCAAACCGTCACCATTGTGCAAACGGTTGAGCGGGTGATGCAGCAGCGGCAGCAGGCTTAGTAGTACTGTTCATCATCGGCATCGACAAACAACTGCACACTGTGATGCAGATCGTCTTTATGCACGCGTAAATGGATTGGATTGCAGCAATTGCTGCAGTCTTCGATGTAATCCTGATCTTCATCGGTCACCTCAAAGCTAATATGCAGATGGTGACCGCAAAAGGGGCATTCAATGGTGCGACGTAATACCGACATAGCGCCTCCAATTGTAACAGGCTGTTAGGCTTTTTTTGTTCCCCCCAGACTTCTGCCGCCATCGACCGCAATAATTTGTCCGTTCACATAACCCGATTCGATCAAAAACAAGGCGGTATCGGCAATATCATCCGGAGTGCCAAGTGTCTCCAATGGGATTTGCTGCAGGATCATCTGTTTGTCTGTTTCTGCAATGTCATTGCTTGGCCAAAGTATGGCGCCTGGTGCTATCCCATTCACTCTTATTGTAGGCGCTAATTCGCGTGCCAGCGACTTTGTCAGCATCAAAAGTGCGGCCTTGGCCATGCAGTAAATAGGGTGCTCCAGCAAAGGGCGCTCGGCATGAATATCCACCATGTTGATAATGCAGCCGTTTTGCTTCGAGAGCGCTGGAGCCAGGGCCTGGCTCAGGAAAAACGGTGCCTTGGCATTGGAGCCCATCAGTTGATCCCAGTCCTCAAAGTTGGCGCTACCGAGCCGGGTAGGGTAAAAAGCCGAGGCATTGTTAATCAGTACATCCAGCCGGCCAAAAGCCTGCTCTGCTTCACTGGCAATGCGCAACAGGCTGCTGTTGTCGGTCAGATCCCCTTTTACCAGATGAGCGCTGTGCGGTCGCTGCTGATTCAGGCTGTTGGCAAAGCTTTGCGCTTCAGCTTCGGAGTTATGGTAGTGAATAATGACTTGGTAGCCATGGCGATGCAGCCGCTCTATCATGGCACGGCCAAGGCGTTTGGCGCTGCCAGTGATAAGGGCTACCGGTGCAGTTGTTGAGTTCATTGAACCATCACTTTTGCTGAGAAAGGGATTATTTTATCAGTCAAAGCGCGTTTTGGATCAATAAAAACACGGACTTAATAAAATGCAGGATTAATAAAACAAGTGCTTTACCATATCCTGTGCCTGCAACAGGTAACTGCCACGGAACATATAGGCATGGTTCAGTACATGGTACAGGTTGTACAAACTTTTGCGCTCAGTGTAGTTTTTATCCAGCGGATACTGGCTTTGGTAGCTGTGGTAGAAACGCTCCGGAAAGCGACCAAACAGTTCACTAAAGGCAATATCCACCTCCCGGTCACCGTAATAACTGGATGGATCAAAGATAATGGCTTCATCGGCCGTAAAGCCGACATTGCCGCGCCAAAAGTCGCCATGCACCAAGCTTGGCACCGGTTCATAATGGTGTAGACGCTGCCGGCATTGCTCGACCAGAAAATCGATTTTACCAAAGCCAAAGCCTTGCTCCTGCAACAGTTGCAGCAACCAGCCAAGGCGCTGTTCCGAGAAAAAGCTGCTCCAGTTGCCTTGCCATTTATTGGGCTGACTGGTGCGCCCCAAGGTGCAGTCCCAGTCAAAGCCATACATGGCCTGGCCGCTGTCTTCATGCAGTTTGGCCATTGCCAAGCCTAACGCCTCCCAGCCGGCATTGTGCTCATCCACCAAGGGGATATACTCCAGGACTAAAAAGGCTTTATCCAGTGTTTGGCCATAGCAAATGACCTTGGGTACCCGGATGGCATGACGCTGCTCAATGCAGTGTAGGCACATGGCTTCGGAGATAAATTGCTCCAGCTGTTCTTTTTCATTCAGTTTGATGAAAAAGTCATGCTTATCGTCGGAAATATGGTAAGCCAGGTTGATATCACCACCACTTAGTTGATGTTTTGACTCTACCTTAAAATCAATATCCAGCTCACTGTTAATGTGCTCCGCAATGGCTTGCCACATAATTATCGCTCCAGCCTGAACTTGGTGTATTGAGTATGGCGCAAAATTAAGAAAATTCACCCACAGCAAGGACTTTGTATGGAGCTAAGCGAGCGCAGGTGCTATTATAGCCCCGCTGAAATCAAGCGGTATTCCGCGTTGTGTATCAAATGGCTCTTAGTAGGGGTCATCGACTGGTCCGCAAGGCATACCGTCTCAGCTTTATCCGTGCTCTTTCATCGTACACGGCTAAACATTATTGAATTCATATGTGACCCTTGGTATGGGCCACCACTGGAAAAGGACAAGTCATGCCTGTAATTACTTTGCCTGACGGCAGTCAGCGCGTATTCGAACACTCAGTTTCTGTGATGGATGTTGCCAAAGACATTGGCCCTGGTTTAGCGAAAGCAACCATTGCTGGTCGTGTGAATGGCCAGCTGGTCGATGCCTGTGATTTGATTGAGCAGGACTCAGAGCTGCAAATTATCACCGCCAAAAACGACGAAGGCCTGGAGATCATCCGCCACTCCTGCGCGCACTTGCTGGGTCATGCCATCAAGCAGTTGTGGCCCAATGTAAAAATGGCCATCGGCCCCGTGATCGATAAGGGCTTCTATTACGACGTGGACATGGAGCATTCGCTAAGCCACGACGATTTGCAGCGCCTCGAGCAGCGTATGCTGGAGCTGGCTAAAACCGAATACGACGTTATTAAGAAAAAAGTCAGCTGGCAGGAAGCGTTCGATACCTTCAAAGGCCGTGGTGAAAACTACAAACTGCAGATTCTGCAGGAAAACGTCAGCAAAGACGATCAGCCAGGCCTGTACCATCACGAAGAATACATCGATATGTGCCGTGGCCCGCACGTACCGAACATGAAGTTTTGCCAGCACTTTAAAGTGATGAAAGTGGCCGGCGCTTACTGGCGCGGTGACTCAAACAATAAGATGCTGCAACGTATTTATGGCACTGCCTGGGCTGATAAAAAGCAATTGGCGGCCTATTTAACGCAGTTGGAAGAAGCCGAAAAGCGTGACCACCGCAAAATCGGTAAAGCACTGAATCTGTTTCATTGGCAAGAAGAAGCACCAGGCATGGTGTTCTGGCACGATGATGGCTGGAAAATCTACAAGACCATCGAAAATTACATGCGTGAAAAGCTGGTGGAGTACGACTACGAAGAAGTGCGGGCACCAATGATCATGGATGTGTCGATGTGGGAGAAATCCGGCCATTGGGACAAATACCACGACAACATCTTTGCCACCGAGTCGGAAAAGCGCACTTATGCCGTGAAGCCGATGAACTGCCCGGGCCATGTTCAGATCTTCAATCAGGGCTTAAAAAGCTACCGCGACCTGCCTTACCGTATGGCTGAATTTGGCATTGTGCATCGTAATGAACCGTCCGGCGCTTTGCATGGCCTGATGCGGGTGCGATCCTTCACTCAGGATGACGCCCATGTGTTCTGTACTGAAGAGCAAATTCTGGATGAAGTCACCAGCTGCATCAAAATGGTCTACGACGTCTACAAAGATTTTGGCTTTAGCGACAACATTGATATCAAGTTGTCGACCCGTCCGGAAAAGCGCATCGGTAGCGATGAAAGTTGGGATAAATCCGAGCAGGCACTGGCCGAAGCTTTGCAGCGCAATGGTCTGGAATTCCAGTACCAGCCAGGCGAGGGTGCCTTCTATGGCCCGAAAATTGAATTTACTTTGTACGATTCCATCGGTCGTGCCTGGCAATGTGGTACTATACAGCTGGATTTCTCAATGCCAGCGCGTCTTGGCGCTCAATTTGTCGATGAAGATGGCGAGCGCAAGCCGCCTGTGATGATTCACCGTGCTATTTTAGGCTCGCTGGAGCGTTTCATCGGTATTCTGATTGAAGAATACGCTGGTTTATTCCCAGCCTGGTTGGCACCAACCCAGGTGGTGGTCATGAATATTACCGATCATCAGGCCGAATATGTGCAGAAATTGGTAAAAACTTTCAAATCTCAGGGCATTCGTGTGATAAGTGACTTGAGAAATGAGAAAATAGGCTTTAAAATCCGCGAGCATACCTTAAAGCGGATCCCGTACCTCATTGTTGTCGGTGATAAAGAAATGGAAGCCGGTGATGTTGCAGTACGCACCCGTAAAGGGGAAGATTTGGGCAAGATGTCGGTGGAAGGCTTTGTCGCCAAGCTGCAGACAGAAATTGCAACCAAGTCGTAATTATTCTTTTCTTGGAGGAACGAACCATTAAAGTTGGAAAAAAGAATCAGGCAGCACCGCGGGCAAACCGCTTAAATGAAGAAATCAATGTACGTGAAGTACGTTTGGTCGGTGTCGAAGGAGAGCAGTTGGGTGTTGTGGTTACTGCAGAAGCTTTGACCATGGCGGAAGAAGCCGGAGTTGATCTGGTGGAAGTAAGCCCAAATGCGGAACCTCCAGTCTGTAAACTGATGGATTATGGTAAGTTCCTGTTTGAAAAAAGTAAGGCTCTGAAAGAGCAGAAGAAAAAGCAAAAGCAGATCCAGATTAAGGAAGTAAAATTCCGGCCTGGAACTGATGAAGGCGATTACCAGGTCAAACTACGCAACCTGCGTCGCTTTATTGAAGAGGGTGACAAAGCCAAAGTAACGCTGCGGTATCGCGGTCGTGAAATGGCGCATCAGGAAATCGGCATTGAGATGCTAAACCGGATTAAAGCCGATTTAGAAGACATTGCTGTGTGCGAATCTTTCCCCAGCCGGGTGGAAGGTCGCCAGATGACCATGATGCTGGCCCCAATTAAGAAGTAATAAGGCTTTCAAGCGCATGCCGCTGGCCCTGGTCAGTGGCTGACGCCTTATTATTCGTTGTTAACTACAATGCGAGTTTTAATACTATGCCAAAGATGAAAACCAACAAAGGTGCCGCGAAGCGTTTCAAAAAAACAGCTTCTGGTAGCTTTAAGCGCAAGCAATCACACCTTCGCCACATTCTGACGAAGAAAAGCTCTAAGCGTAAGCGTCAACTGGGCCCTAAAACCCTGGTTGCTAAAGTTGATATTGCCGGTCTTGACCGCTGCATGCCATACGCATAACGAATAGGAGCTTGACATGCCAAGAGTAAAACGTGGTGTAACGGCGCGCGCGCGTCACAAGAAGGTGTTAAACCAGGCCAAAGGTTACTACGGTGCCCGCAGTCGTGTTTATCGTGTTGCTTTCCAGGCGGTAATCAAGGCAGGCCAATACGCCTACCGTGACCGTCGTCAGCGTAAGCGTCAGTTCCGTCAACTGTGGATTGCCCGTATCAACGCGGCTTCCCGTCAGAACGGTTTGTCTTACAGCCGTTTCATTGCAGGCCTGAAAAAAGCCTCTGTGGAAATCGACCGTAAGATCCTGGCGGACATCGCTGTGTATGACAAGGCGGCATTCACCGCTTTGGTCAACAAAGCAAAAGAAGGCCTGGCTGCGTAAGTTGCCAACCTCCTTTAAAAAAGCACCTTCGGGTGCTTTTTTTGTGCTTCTGAGCCTCGTCAAAGCACCGACATAACAAAAGGGCAGCTGAAGCTGCCCTTTGATGCATGAACCGGGTTTTGACCAGCCGGAAACGATGTTTCAGGATGGTCACTTGTTACTTACGCGCTGCGGCGCTGGCATCCCGAATAGCCCGGAATTCATTGCCCTGGTACCAGTTTGGCCATTGGCGGCTGTTGGCCAGCTCGTTGCCAACGCGGAAGTACAGGAACATGTCTTGCTGCGCGCCGCGCAGGTCAAAGTCATCGCTCCATTCATCTTGTACCTTGTGGTAGCAGCAGCGGTTGTATTCAGCGCGCTGGGCCGCACCCCATTCAGCACCATGCTGGTAGTGATCATTGCCGCCTTTGGCATACAAAATAGGCACGCCTTTCTTCGACAGACTGAAATGATCGGAGCGGTAGGCAATACCTGCTTCCGGGTTCGGCTCCGGCACGGCATAACGCCCTTGTTGCTCGGTGTGCTTCACCAGAATTTCTTCCAGATCGGTATTGCCCAAACCAACAATCACCATGTCTTTCATCGGGCCATACACATTCATCACATCCATATTGATGGCGGCAACGGTGGTTTCCAGTGGGAACACCGGGTGCTCGGCATACCAGGCAGAACCCAGCAAACCGCGCTCTTCTGCGGTGACCAGTACAAAAGCAATGCTGCGCTCTGGTTGTGGCTGCTGCACAAAGTACTCAGCCAGCGCCATTACAGCGCCGGTACCACTGGCGTTATCCTGGGCGCCATTAAACACTGGGTTACTAGGGTTGGAGAAATCCATGCCCAGGTGATCCCAGTGCGCCATGTAAATAATGGTCTCATCCGGGTAGGTGCTGCCTTCGATGTAACCAACCACATTACTTGAGGTCAGCTCACGGAAGTTATTTTTCACCGAAATGGACGCTGTGATATTCAGGGGTACCGGCGTAAATTCACCAGATAAAGCCTGAGCCCGCAAGGTCTCGATATCGGTGTCATTGGCAGCAAACAAACGGCCAGCTGTTTCCGCGGTGATCCAGCCTTCGATTTTGGAGCGGTCCATATTTTTATTTTCGCTGATCAAGTCAAATTTGATCGGGGAGCCATGTGCTACCACCCCCCAGCCGTAACTCGCAGGCTCAGTTTCATGGATGATCAAAGCAGCAGCTGCGCCCTGACGGGCCGCTTCTTCGAATTTGTAGGTCCAGCGGCCATAGTAAGTCATGGCATTGCCGTTAAACAGCTCCGGGTTCTGAGTGGCGTAGCCTGGATCATTGACAAACATCACTACGGTTTTGCCTTCGACATCCAGCCCTTCGTAGTCGTTCCAATTGTATTCCGGAGCGACAATGCCGTAACCGACAAACACCATCTCGCTGTCTTTAAGTTCGACACCATCCACCACCCGGGTGGTCCAGGCCATCACTTCATCACGGTAAGTGAGAGTAGTATCCAGGGCACCGCTTAAAGTCATACCGCTTACTTGCACCGGATCAATCTGTACCAGCGAGACTGGTTGCTTGTAACTGTCACCATCAATCGGCTTTAAGCCAATGCGGCGAAAATGTTCTTCCAGATAGGCAACGGTCCTGGTTTCGCCAGCCGTTGCCGGGGCCCGTCCCTGGAACTCATTGGACGATAATGTCTTAATGTATTCGGCCAGGCGTGGATTCATCTCAGTATCTTGCTGATACCAAGGGGTGGCAGCAGCGGTTGCTGCGACCTCTGATTGCTGTGCCGGTTGGCCACAGCCGCTCAGTGCAAGGCAGCAGCTGGCTGCCAGGGTTCCTGAAAACCAATGCAAAGGTTTCATAAATGGACTCCAGTGAAGTGCGTTGTAATTATAATGTTTAGTGCAAAGCTATACTAACCTGAACAGGCTAGGGGAGCCAACAACTCGGATTGAGTTGCTGGCTATGGGCATTGTGCTTACTGGTAGCCCCATGGGGTTGGTGGCAGATCGACCGGCTTGGTCAAATCAAAGTCGACCCGGAATTCACGACCTTCACGGAACAGGCGATAAGTAAATTGCTCCGGATAAATGTACATTTGCCAGGTATTGGTAGTGGATGCCGGAATGCCATCTTTCACAAATTCTTCAATCGAGTACTGGTCCACCGGGAAAGACTGTACCCGATCAAAGCCAGCATCGACGGTATGGCCACCGTACATGGTCATAGGATCATTGCTGCCATCTTCCAGCCGGTGATCGTGCTTTAGACTGATGCCAGAACCGGTTTTGGTTAAGATCCAGGTACGCGAGTGGTTGTCACCAACATGAAAAGGGATCTGCAATTGGTGATCTTCACACACTCGAACATGCATCACGAGGCGGCCTTCAAAACCAGAGACTGATGGGTTATTGACCGTTACTTTGCCTTCATAGGCTTTCCCACAGTGGGCACGCAGGTGATCAAAAAAAGCATCGTGCGTTGGAATGGAAACCAGCGGAGCTGGCGCAACAATGTTGGCCTGAGTAGCAAAAGATACGGCAAGGGCCGCGGCAGAAAGCAGCAAAGGCTTGGTTATTTTTTTTGTCATGGCTTTTTCCATTGAGTTTAAGGGTCCGCAGGCACTATACCCAGAACAGCCCTCAGGTTCAAATTCAAGGAAACTGGTTGAACGACGGGTGCGTATCCTTGTACTAAGCTGGTAGCACGAACCATTCAGTGTTAAATACACCGCAGCAATGAACGGAGCAGATTTATGGAACACAAAATAAACAGTAAATTTTTAATGGATGTTTACAGCAAAATCGAAAAGCATGGTGCTGTTACCAAGACAGAATGGGGGCAGGGCTACTTGCTGGATGGGGTGCAGGTATCTGCAGGCTTTGATGGCTACGAATTATTTTTTGACAACAGCCGGGTGCAACTAACCTTAGGTTTTCACAATACCTGGCACAGCAATGCCGACAGTGAAAAGCTGCTGGATGAATTTTTCCAGCAGCTGGAGCAAATACAAAAGCATTACGATTGAGTCAGGCCGGTTTCTTCCAGCGCATTACGCTGACTGAACTCCTGCGTTTCGGTATCGGTATTGACGGCATCTGCTTCGGTAGCTGTGGCCGTGGTTTCAGCGGCGGGTTCGTTTTCTACAGCAGGTGTTGTTTCAGTGTTATCCTGAATATCAAGGGTATCGGCCAAAGCAGCTTGCCGGTTGTCGTTTAGCCGTTCGGCCAGGCTGTTTAATTGCGCCAGGGCATCGGTCAGGGATTGATTGCCGCTGCCTGCAGCACCGTCAAAGAGGTTAGCCACGAGCTGGGCTGACTGTTGTGCATTCTGGCTACGAAAATCCTGCAGTGCTTGCTGAAAATCAGCACTGTCCTGCTCAAAGGCCGCACGTGCTTCCGGGCTGATATCCACCGAGGAAACATCGTTAGCTGTATTGGCACCACTATTGGACGAAGGTGCAGGCTGATCCGCTGGTTGTTCTACTGTAACCGAGCGCTCAGGTCGGGCGTTACCAGCTAATTGGTTGGCTTCAAAAGCGGCCGGGTTGGTGCTTTCTACCGATGCCATGATAAACCTCCTGCGACGATTTAGAGTGAACCTTTAGTATACTTTTTAACCAGGAAATTTCAAGCAAGCTGCTGATTTCAGCCCGCGCTTGCTGTATCTTCATGGGTGAAACCGTTATAATACAGGCCTGTTATTCACCAGGCCGTTTTCATGTCGCAGTCAGCACCTTCACTTCGTCCCCGCACTCAGGTAGCCCGCATGGCACCAGAGCGTGATTTGTTTTCCTACCCGAAATACTGGGCGGAGTGCTATGGCACAGCGCCTTTTTTGCCAATGTCTCGCCAAGAGATGGCACAACTAGGTTGGGACAGCTGCGATATTATTCTGGTGGTAGGCGATGCTTATGTCGATCATCCTAGTTTTGGTATGGCAGTGGTAGGACGGATGCTGGAGCAGCAAGGCTTTCGGGTGGGCATTATTGCTCAGCCAGACTGGCACAGCAAAGACGATTTTATGCGCCTTGGCAAACCCAATCTGTTTTTTGGCGTATCGGCCGGTAATATGGACTCGATGATCAATCGTTATACCGCCGATAAGAAATTGCGGCACGATGATGCCTATACGCCAGGGGATATCGGGGGTAAGCGACCAGACCGGGCGGTGTTGGTGTACTCCCAGCGTTGCAAAGAAGCTTACAAAGAAGTGCCTGTGATCATTGGGGGAATCGAAGCCAGTCTGCGCCGTATTGCGCATTATGACTATTGGTCGGAAAAAGTGCGTCGCTCGGTGTTGTTTGATGCCAAAGCAGACTTGCTGATCTACGGCAATGCCGAACGGCCACTAATTGAAGTGGCCAGTCGTATTGCTGCCGGCGAGCCAGTGAGCAGTATTCAGGATGTGCGGGGTACCGCGGTAATTCGTAAAGAGCCCCTACCTGGCTGGCGTGGCGTCGATTCCACCGCGCTGGATAAAATAGGCAAGATTGACCCGATTTCCAACCCCTATGGCGCCGATGATGTTGGTTGCAGCAGTTACTCCGAATTTGCCAAAGCGGGCATTGACTTAACCAAGCCGCAACCGGTTGAAGCTAAAGCCGTGGTGGTGCAACCCGCCAAGCAAAAGCCCTGGGAGCTTACTTACGTCAAACTGCCTGCTTTTGAACAAGTCTCGGTGAACAAGCCGCTTTATGCCCATGCGTCGCGTATTTTGCATCAGGAAACCAACCCGGGCTGTGCCCGTGCCATTATGCAGCGCCATGGCGATCGTCATCTCTGGGTTAATCCGCCGGCGTTTCCGCTGAGTACTGAAGAGATGGACCTGGTGTTTGGTTTGCCGTACCAGCGGGTGCCTCACCCCAGCTATGGTAAGGCCAAAATCCCGGCCTACGAGATGATCAAAACCTCGGTCAATATTATGCGCGGTTGTTTTGGTGGCTGCAGTTTTTGCTCTATCACCGAACACGAAGGCCGGGTGATTCAAAGCCGCTCAAAAGAATCCATTTTGCGTGAAGTTGAACAAATTCGTGACAAAGTACCTGGCTTTACCGGTGTGATTTCCGATCTGGGTGGCCCAACCGCCAATATGTATCGGCTACGCTGCAAAAATCCGCGTGCGGAGCAAACCTGCCGCCGGCCTTCCTGTGTCTACCCCAGCATTTGCGAGCACATGGATACCGATCAAAGCCCAACGGTAGAGCTGTACCGCGAAGCGCGCTCCTTACCGGGGATTAAAAAAGTGCTGGTGGCATCTGGCGTACGGTACGATTTAGCGGTGGAAGATCCCAATTACGTCAAAGAATTGGTGCAGCACCATGTCGGTGGTTATCTGAAAATTGCGCCGGAGCACACCGAAGAAGGGCCTTTGTCAAAAATGATGAAGCCGGGCATGGGGGCTTACGATAAGTTTAAAGCCATGTTCGAGCAGTACAGCAAAGAGGCCGGTAAAGAGCAGTACCTGATCCCGTATTTTATTTCGGCGCATCCGGGGACCACCGATCTGGATATGATCAATCTGGCGCTTTGGTTAAAACAGCGCGGCTTTAAGCTGGATCAGGTGCAGAACTTTTACCCCAGCCCGATGGCCAATGCCACCACCATTTACCATACCGGTTTAAACTCGCTGAAAAACATTCACAAGCACAGCGAAGCCGATGTGCCCGTACCGAAAGGCGAACGCAACCGGCGTTTGCACAAAGCGCTGCTGCGTTACCACGACCCGGCAGGTTGGGGGCAAATTCGTGAAGCGCTGATTGCACACAACATGGAGCACCTGATTGGCCGTGGCAAAGACTGCCTGGTACCGCCGGAGGACCGACCTTTAGCCAAACGCCCGATAAAGCCAAAACCAGGTCAACAGGCACTGACCCGGCATACCGGCTTAGATCCGGCGGCTAAAAAAGGTCATAAAGCGAAGCGACCCAAACGAAAAACCCATTAATCCAGATAGTGTTGGTACAGCTGCTGGTATCGGCCTGACGACTTCAGCTGTTTCAAACCAGCAGCAAAAATAGCAGCAAGTTCAGGATCACGGAAAGCGACTTTGGTGTATTGCCGCTCAGGGAACAAAGGGTGGATACTGACGTCCACTGAGGTATCTTTGCTGTCGGCAAGTAAGCGGCGGTACCAACTGAATATTGCCCGGTCTACCACAATCACATCGGTTCGTCCCAACCAAAACATAGCGTTCTGGCTGTATTGACTTAGCTCCTGATAGCCTCGGTGAGGTTGGCGGTCTGCGGCCCCATAGAGGTGATGAAACACCGGCCCGAGCGGGGTTGCCGGTTGGCTGGCCCCTTGCCAGGAGACCACCGAGTACTGTTGTAAATCCCGGATGGACTCCAGCTGGATCCCGGATGAAGCTCTACTGACAGCGACATTTTCGTAATAACTGAATTTATCCACATAATGCAATGTATCGAAAAACTCGGTGCCAACCCCTGCAGCAACATCCAGATCAGGAAAAAGCAACAAAGCACGGTTTAGTTGATGAAAGGGCAAGGCAACAAACTCCAGTTGGTAACCTGAACCAGCCATGGCTTCACGGAAAATATCCACTTCAAGCCCGGATATCGTTTCTTCATTGGAAAATACAAAAGGCGGTTTATCGGCTCCAACCCCAATCAGCAATGTGGTTTGCTCCACAGGTTGCAGAGCCTGAGCAGGTAAGCTCAAACTGAACAGCAAAAGAGACAACAGCTTTTTAACACCCATTACAGCTCGCGACCTTTTTAGCTCTCACTGTATTAGTATGGCATTGAAAATTGAAGTTTGGCAGCTGAATGCATTCAATTTCGAATTTCGGTATTCTAAACAAAAAATTGTCACAGTGAGCGGATATGAAGCAATACAATGCAGCGTGTTTGGATATTGGCTATGTTCCTGTTGCATCGCAACTAACTTTTACTACCGCGCACACCAGTGTGCGGCTGTTAACTGGCAAAGATCAAGCTTTGTATCTGCAGCTTTATACCGATGCCAATAGTATGCGTTACATTGGTAGATCTTTAACGGAGGGTGAGGCAGTAGCAAGCTTCTTTAAGGCTCTAAAACTCAATGTTTCACTTCAATGGCGGCGGTTATTTTTTGTGATTGAAAGCAAAAGCAGCCGGCGGAGTTTAGGTCTGATGGGATTAACCGACACGGGGGATGCAGGTATTGAGTTTGGTATTATCCTGAGCCAACAGGCTCAGGGGAAAGGAGTGGCCACTGAAGTTTTACAACAGTGCATAACCAGGTTGTTCGCTTTGGGTGTTTCAAAAGTCTGGCTTCAACTTCATCCTGATAATGCGGCTGCAATTGCTATGGCTCAAACGGCGGCAATGACAAAAGGAACAAGAGTGACAGCAAATAACCAGCAAACCTGGTTCATCGAACAACATTACAATAAAAATTGCCGGGGGCATTGATGCAGCATGGACGTCTTGTTTGTGTGGGGACAGGGATGACATTAGGGGCTCATATCAGTCCGCTAAGTCGTCGTTATATTGAACAGGCCGACGTGGTTTTTGTGCTGGTTGCCGATGGAATATCAGAGCAGTGGATTGAGAGTATGAATGCTGATGTTCGCAGTTTGCAGCCCTTTTATCAAGAGGGGAAGTCTCGTTTGCAAAGTTATAAAGAGATGGTGAAGGTTATGCTGGCTGAGGTTCAAGCGGGAAAAAATGTGGTGGGAGCTTTTTACGGTCACCCCGGTGTATTTGCCTGGGTTCCCCATAAAGCCATAGCTATAGCTCGTGAACAGGGCTACCAGGCACACATGGAGCCGGGGATCTCAGCTGAGGATTGCTTGTATGCTGATCTTGGTATCGATCCAGGTACTTATGGTTGTCAACATTACGAGGCCAGTCAATTCATGTTTTACCAGTGTACGATCAATCCATCTGCGTATCTGGTGCTTTGGCAGATAGGTGTTGCTGGGGATAAAAGCTTAACCCGGTTTTCAACAGGAATCAGCTACCGAAAGCTATTGTTAGAAGCCTTGCAGGTACATTACCCGCTTGATCATTCGGTCATTTTGTATGAAGCCATAGGCTTGCCACTGCAAAAAGCTCGGATAGACTGTGTATTACTCAAAGATTTACCGGTTTCTGAGTTCAGTCTGAAAACAACTTTGGTTATTCCTCCTGCCTTGTCAATGCAACCAAACAGGGAAATGCTTAAACGATTAGCTATGCTGAATGAGCAAAACTAATTTATGTAACATTTTGGCTTGTAGGCCATGAATGCGTGGTATCACTTGATTTAATTTAAGTTTAGATGGATATTAAGCCCTGTGTAGGCGGCTATGAATTCATCGTTAGCTTGAGAGAAGTGCAAGCACAAAAGTGTGGGCTAACTGCCATAATGAGGCAGAAATAAAAAGTGAGAATTTAATGACTAGTATTATTAATATTCTGGAAAAGATGGGGCAGACCACCGCCTTTGAAAAAGAAAGGAAGAAGCTAAGTCTTGATTCTGAAATGCTGGAGCTACCTTTGGAGGTTCAGCAAGCATTGAATCATGGCAATGTTGAGCAGTTAAACCAGATTTTGCAGGTACGTGCTCAAGTGGTATGTGGGCTTCATCCAGCCGAAGATCCTGATCAAGAGGATAAGGAAAAGGATGATGAAGAGGATGAGGATAATAAGCACCAAAAGCTGGCTCAGCTGAAAAGTGCTGGTGATAAACTTCGGCATGCCGGTTAAGTTTATACAGAGCTTTCTTGTTTTTCTTGTTTTGATGGTATGCCAGCAGCCTAGTGTGATGGCTGCCTCCAAGGACTTGTCAGAAATGCTCGTGTATGCAGATAGCATTAAAAGCTCTGATTTTTCTGAGTTTCAACGTTACCTGCATGATATTAAAGAACAATCAAATAGACTAACTGCTGAACAACAAGTCTACTTGAAGTACTTAACTGGCTATGAGCAAGGCTTTCTTGGTAATTTTGAGCAATCAATCCATATTCTTCAGTCTATTCCGCAAGCGACCGTAGATACTGAGTTAATGCTACGAGCCCAGTCCACCTTATTGAATATTTTAACAATTCAAGGCCGCTTTGCTGAGGCATTTGTTTTAGCCGATGAGATCACACAGCAAGTACCAAAATCGGAAAATACAACAGCACGTTTGCATGCGTTAAGGGTTGTGGCTTTGTTGTACAATCATGCGGGTCTGTATGAAGAGGCTCTGCATTACTCCATGCTAGCGCAACAACAGAGTAGCCAAGGTTGGGATTTATGTCCGGCCAAGCAGCTGATGATAGAGTCCTATTACCGGTTGAAGAAAGTTGAATACGTTGATGAAATGTATTCACGTGCAGTTGTCAGTTGTCAGCAGGCTGGTGATCAGGTTTTCGAGAGCCTAGTACATTACTATTATATTCGTTACTTGCTAGATATTGAGGATTTTCAGCGCGCGCTGCAAATGACGAATGAGTACTACAAAAATGTTCAACAGCTAAGCTATGAGCCTTTGCATGTTTATTATCAGGCATTAAAAGCGGAAGTGTACTATTTGGTCAGTGATTTTGACTCTGCAGAGCAGGCTGCTTTAGAAGTCATTTCAAGAATGGATACAAGCCAGTATTTTGAAGCTCATGTCATAGCCAACAATATTCTCTACCAGTTGTATGAGCGGCAAGACGATTACAAATCTGCATTGCACTATCACAAACTACTCCATCAGACACAATTACAATACCGTGATGCGCAATCTGAAAGAATTCGCAGTTTTCATGAAACGAAGGCTGTAATGCAGGCCAAAACTCAGCAGATAGAGTTCTTGAATATGGAAAATAGCCTTTTGAATTTGCAGCAGCAAGTGCTCAGCAAGGAAGCCCAAAATGCCCGCTTATTGCTAGGCCTCTTTGTACTGCTGCTGCTGGTGCTTGGTTTTTTAGCTTATCAAGGCCTGATGGGGCGCCACCGCTTTAAATTTATGGCTGAAAACGATGAGTTGACTGGCATTAGTAATCGCTATCACTTTAACAAGCTGGCGGAAAAGTCATTGCTGCACTGCAAAAAGCAGGGCCTGACCGTTGGCGTGATCCTGTTTGACCTCGATCATTTTAAGCAAATCAACGACAATTTTGGCCACGCTACCGGCGACTGGGTATTGCAACAAGTGGTGCAAAGCTGCCGTAACTTTATGCGATTGGATGATGTGTTTGGCCGCCTGGGAGGCGAAGAGTTTGCCATTCTGCTGCCTGGCTGCCACGCCGATAAAGCCCTGATGCTGGCAGAAATCTGCCGTGATTCGATAGAAGATATCGATACCAGACTGTCAGGTTACGAGTTTTTACTGACCGCCAGCTTTGGGGTGACCTCCAGCGATACCTCTGGCTTTGATTTAAAACAGCTGCTATCCGATGCCGATCAGGCCATGTACCGGGCCAAGCAAAGTGGCCGCAATCAGGTACACTTTTATACCGGCACAGCTTCCGCTAACCAGCCGTCGCAGTATTCCGGTTGAAACTGAGCCTGGTTGAACAAACAGCAATCGGTCGTGCAAGCCTGTTGTTTTTTTTACCGACTGGTATAGTAAGCACAGAGTGTTTAATCACAGAAACTTTAACTTGCAAGGAGCCTTTGGCATGAGCCAGCAGTGGATCCCAAACGATGATTTTCTTCGCCATACCCTGAACCACCCCGCAGGGCTTTCACCCTGTGAATTTCGTCTGGAGAATGGCGTCACCGTACAAGTATGGGATACCGGCGTGATTTGTTTTGAGCCAGCTGCAGCCGGTGACAAAGACATCGTGCTGTCTTGTGGTGTGCATGGCAATGAAACAGCGCCTATCGAGATTTGTGCCGAGTTGGTGCAAGACATGCTGCAGCAAAAACTTCTGCCGAAACAACGCACTCTGGTGCTGATTGGCAACCCGGCAGCCATTAATGCCGGCAAGCGTGAAGTCGAAGAAAACCTCAATCGTTTGTTCTCAGGCCACCACAGCAAGGGGGCCGGCCTGATTAACGATGAGCGTAAGCGTGCATTGACCCTGGAGCAGTATGTGACTCGTTTTTATCAGCAGGCACCGCAAGGGTCACGCAAGCGCTATCTGTACGATTTACACACTGCCATACGTGGTTCACGTTTTGAGAAATTTGCGGTCTATCCTTTCCTGCACGGCAAGCCATGGCAAAAAAATCAGCTGGAGTTTTTGCGGGCTTGTGGTGTCAGCACCGTGCTGCTGATGCAGACCGCGGCATCCACCTTCAGTTATTATGCTTCCAATACCCATGGTGCCGATGCCTTTACGGTGGAGCTTGGCAAAGTACGGCCTTTTGGCCAGAACGATATGAGTCGCTTTAGCGAAGTACGGGCCAGCTTGCGGGCACTGGTTGCTGATGCCCCCCTGGCAACCAAAGACTTTGCTGAAGCCGACTTTCAGCTGTACGAAGTGTATCGCTCCATTCACAAGCAAACTCAGGATTTTAAACTTCACTTTGCTGATGATGTGGAAAACTTTACCACCTATCCGGTTGGCACCTTGTTAGCGACCGATGGTGATACCGAATACCGGGTAGAAAAAGAAGGCGAAGCGCTGATTTTCCCCAATGCTAAGGTAGCCGTTGGTCAGCGCGCTATGCTGATGGTGGTCCCGCGCTCGGTCAAAGGACAACTGGCGTAAGCAAGCGCTTCCATTGGTATTTCAGCCACAATGCCCGGTTTTTTACCGGGCATTGTACTATCTGGTGACTAAACGAACAGAACCAGTCTGTACGTTCAGCAAACAGTACAGCAAAACTGACACTGTCAGCGCTGTTTGGTTTGGAAAAGGCGCTGGATGGAGTTGCAATGCAGTTTACGTAAAGGTAAAGTTGGCAGCGACAATAACAACCATAACAATGATCTGCTGCTTAAGTAGCAGACAAAATGGGGAAGAGCAGGCCACGGCAGCTATACTGTAGCCGTAATACGTTGGCTTGCTTAGCATGTTCAACCTCGGGCTTTGCTTTACGTGTAGGTAAAGCTAGCTGGAGTAAACAACCAAGAGAAACCCTATGACCAACCCAAATAACGCCACCAACACCACGGTGCATTCAGCAGAATTCATCAGCGGCCACGCGTTAAGTATCCCCACGCTTCGCTTACTCAAAGACGATGGCACCCTGTACGACGGTGCGCAAGAGCCAGAGCTGGATAAAGCCACCGCCTTAAAAATGTACGACACCATGGTGTTTACCCGGGTGTTGGACGAGCGGATGTTAGCCGCCCAGCGTCAGGGCCGTATCAGTTTTTACATGCAATGTCTGGGTGAAGAAGCTGCCATCGTTGGCAGCGCCGCTGCCCTGGACGACAAAGACATGATTATGGCGCAATACCGCGAGCAGGGCGCACTGCGCTACCGTGGTTTTAGCCTGGAACAGTTTATGAATCAGCTGTTCTCCAACGAAAAAGACTTGGGCAAAGGCCGTCAGATGCCGGTGCACTACGGCAGCAAAGACATTTATTACATGACGGTTTCATCCCCACTTGGTACCCAAATTCCACAGGCCAGTGGTTATGCCTATGCCCAGCGCCTGCGTGGCCTGAGCAATGTCACCCTGTGTTATTTTGGCGAAGGGGCCGCTTCGGAAGGCGATTTTCATGCCGGCCTGAATATGGCGGCGGTACACAAAGCGCCGGTGCTGTTTTTCTGCCGCAACAACGGCTACGCCATTTCCACCCCGGCCAACGAGCAGTTTGTCGGCGATGGCATTGCCTGCCGTGGTGTGGGCTATGGCATCAAAACCATGCGGGTTGACGGGGCTGATATCCTGGCCGTGTACCAGGCCACCAAGATGGCACGCGAGCAAGCGCTGGCCAGCAACGAGCCGATTTTGCTGGAATCCATGGCGTACCGTCTGGGTGCCCACTCGTCGTCGGACGATCCAAGCGGTTACCGCTCGAAAGAAGAAGAAGACGAGTGGCGCAAAAACGATCCCATCAGTCGTTTTCGTTTGTGGTTGATTAACAAAGGCTGGCTGGACGATGCCGCCGATACCGAACAAACCAGCCAGTTGCGTCAGGAGATCCTGGATGCATTGAAAGTGGCCGAGAAAGTGGCCAAGCCAGGGATCGAACACATGATCACCGATGTCTATGCCGAACCAACCCAGCAGTTGCAACAGCAACTTAACGAGTTAAAAGCGCATATCAAAAAATACCCGGACGCCTATCCGGTGACAGCGGGGAGAATCGACTGATGGCAAAAATGAATATGTTGCAAGCCATTAATAATGCGCTTGACCTGGCCATGGCAAAAGACGACAGCGTGCTGTGCTTTGGGGAAGACGTTGGCCATTTTGGTGGTGTGTTTCGCGCTACCAGCAAGCTGCAGGAAAAATACGGCCGTGAACGCTGTTTCAATACGCCTCTGACAGAGCAGGGCATTGCCGGTTTCGCCAACGGCATGGCAGCGCAAGGCATGAAACCGGTGGCTGAAATCCAGTTTGCCGATTACATCTTCCCGGCCTTTGATCAGATCGTCAACGAAACGGCCAAGTTCCGTTACCGCTCCGGCAATGAGTTCAATGTCGGTGGCTTGGTGTTCCGCACCCCCTATGGCGGTGGTATTGCTGGTGGTCATTACCACAGCCAGTCGCCGGAAGCCTATTTTGCCCATACGCCGGGTTTGCAGGTCATCGTGCCACGCGATCCCTATCAAGCCAAAGGCTTGCTGCTGGCGGCGATTAACAGCCCGGATCCGGTGATTTTCTTCGAGCCTAAACGTTTATACCGGGCTTCGGTCGGTGAGGTACCTGAAGCCTATTACGAGCTGCCGATTGGCAAAGCCGAAGTGGTGCAAGAAGGCAGCGACCTAACCCTGCTGGCCTGGGGCGCGCAGATGGAAATCGTGCAAAAGGCAGCCGATATGGCGAGCGAAAAAGACGGTATTTCCTGTGAGATCATCGATTTACGCAGCATTTTGCCCTGGGATGTCGATACAGTGGTCGAATCGGTGCTTAAAACCGGCCGCCTGGTGATCAACCACGAAGCGCCGTTAACCGGTGGTTTTGCCGGCGAAATCGCAGCCACCATCCAGCAACAGTGTTTCCTGCATCTGGAAAGCCCGATTGAGCGGGTCTGTGGTCTGGACGTGCCGTACCCGCTGGCGCTGGAAAAAGAGTACATCGCCGATCATCTGAAAACCTACGAAGCCATTGTGCGTTCAATGAACTTCTAAGTGAGGGCAGCATGAAAAAAGATTTTATTCTGCCAGATATTGGCGAAGGCATTGTCGAGTGTGAGATTGTTGAGTGGCTTGTGGCGGAAGGCGACACCATCAAAGAAGATCAACCAGTCTGCGATGTGATGACCGACAAAGCCCTGGTGCAAATTCCGGCAGTGCACGATGGCGTGGTATCTAAGCTGTACTACCAAAAAGGCGATATTGCCAAGGTGCATGGCCCTTTGTTTGAAATGGAACTGGCCAGTGATGGCACAGCTCCTGCTGATGCCAAAGTCAGTCAGCCAGCTAACAGCGCAACACCGGCCAGTAGCCAGGCGGAAGCCGAGGAAGACTTTATCCTGCCGGATATTGGCGAAGGCATTGTTGAGTGCGAGATTGTCGATTGGCTGGTGGCAGAAGGCGATAGCATCGAAGAAGATCAGCCGGTCTGCGATGTGATGACCGACAAAGCTCTGGTGCAAATACCGGCCAAGTACTCCGGTACCGTGACCAAGCTGTACTACCAGAAAGGCGATATCGCCAAGGTGCATCAGCCATTGTTTGGTATGCGTATCGCAGGGTCTTCGGCCGCGAGCAGCGCTAAACCAGCGACCAGCTCAAGCGCGAAAGCCAGTTGCAGTGTGGCGAACTCAGAGACTAAGCAAACCGAGCTTCGCCCTGGCAAGGCTGTGGCCAGCCCGGCAGTTCGGCGTTTAGCCCGAGAGCTGGATGTGGACATCAGCAAGGTGCCTGGTTCTGGCGATAAAGGCCGGGTGTTTAAGGACGACGTGCGCGCCTTTGCCGATGGCAAAACCAGCCCTACCAGCAGCAAGGCCGCCACGTCTGCGAAAGCCAGCAGCCCGGTTGTCGCTATGGCAGCGGCCGAAGACAGAGTCGAACCGATTAAAGGCGTGAAAGCGGCGATGGCACGGCAGATGATGGAGTCGGTGAGCAGCATCCCGCACTTTACCTACTGCGACGAGATTGATTTAACCGAACTGACGGCACTGCGCAATCAACTGAAAGATCAATACCGCGAGCAGGGCGTGAAGCTCACCATGATGCCATTCTTTATGAAAGCCCTGTCGATGGCCATCCGTGAATTTCCCATCCTGAACAGCCAGGTGAATGCCGATTGCAGCGAACTTATCTACAAAGCATCGCACAACATTGGTGTGGCGGTAGACTCCAAAGTGGGCCTGCTGGTGCCGAACATCAAGCACTGTGAGCAAAAATCCATTGTGGATATTGCCAAAGAGCTGACTGAGCTGACCGATCAGGCCAGAGCAGGGCGGGTTAGCCCGGATCAGCTAAAAGGCGGTACTATCAGTATCTCCAATATCGGCGCCATTGGCGGCACTGTCGCGACGCCTATTATCAATAAGCCGGAAGTGGCGATCGTGGCCCTTGGCAAGGTGCAAACCTTACCGCGCTTTAACGCCAAAGGCGAGGTGGAAGCACGGCAACTGATGCAAATCAGCTGGTCGGGCGATCACCGGGTCATTGACGGTGGCACCATCGCCCGTTTCTGCAATCTGTGGAAACAGTATCTGGAGCAACCAGCTGCCATGTTGGTGGCGATGAAGTAACCCACCGAGTTATTGTGACAGACAAACCCATGCCCCGGCATGGGTTTGTTGTTTCTGTGCTCTTTTCTGTATAAGTTAGCCTGAGCTGTTTATAACAATGGATGTCATACCGATATCATGATGAACCTGAGTAAGCGTATCGACAGGAGCCTGCATGGCACGCAAAGCGCAATTAATCAGCACGACTGGCCAGCCTGAATTTGGTTATTTCCCAGATGGTGTTGAGACCATCAACTACCTGGATTATGACTTGCGCAATGCCATGGACAAGCGCTTGGGGGCTTTTGCCAAACGCTTTAAATTCAATCAGTTTCAATTTATTGGCTTTACTAGCCCGGCCTTGCTGCTGGGGGTGGCCATCGTGGATTTGAAGTGGGTCAGCAATGCCTTTGTCTATTGTTACGATGTGCAGACCCAGCAATTTGAAGAATTCAGCTTTATACAGCCGCTGGCGCGTAACACCCGGATAGATACGCAGCCAGGCCAGGGCAAAGCCTTTTTTCGTAAAGGCGCCAACTACCTGAGTATTGATGCCTCGTCGCAGCCAGGCAGACGCCTTGTCGAGGTGCAATTAAAGCAGCTGCGGTTAACTGCCTGCATTGACGAGAACACCGCTTATCAGCCTTTGGCACTTTGTACCCGTGCCGGTTATCAGGGCTGGGTCTTTACGCAAAAAGCAGCCGCCCTAAACTGTAGCGGGCAGCTCAACTGGCGAAACCGGCCGTATGATTTGCAAGCACTTAAAACGCTTGCCTGTGTGGATTGGACGGCTGGTTACATGCGCCGTGAAACCTTTTGGAATTGGGGCAGCTTATCGTGTTTTTTACCCGATGGACGCCGTTTGGGCTTTAATTCAGCGGCCGGTGTCAACGAAACGGGCTTTACTGAAAATGTGCTCTGGCTGGATGGTCGTTTTATTAAGATTGATATGGTCGATTTTCAGTTTGATCGTTACGACCCCAATAAAGCCTGGTCGATGACATCAAACGACGGCATCATCCGGTTGCAGTTTGAGCCACAGGGCTTGCGCCAAGAAAAAATCAATGCAGGCTTGATTGCGTCTAACTTTACCCAGCACTTTGGTCGTTATTATGGTGAAGTGCATTTACCGGATGAAGTCATTCCGTTGGAAGGAGCATGGGGTTTTAGCGAGGATCACTATGCAAAGTGGTGAGCTAGATAAACGTCTATATGGCTTATAACGCAGTAATAAACACTGCAGAAGCCTTGGCAAGTTTCGATAGCTACGGCAGTATAAAACCATGTTACCTCCTGGTGAGTATATCGATGCACGAATTTGATGATTTAAAAGTGTTGTTGCAAGCACGAAGTCCGCTGATTGTGATCGAAAGCTATGAAGAGCTTCGTGCTTTGCAGCTGATCCGCCGACTGGCGGTGAATCTGTTTCGGCCGCTGTTTCAGTGGTCCTGCACCGAAGGATTGAGGCGGCTTGACGTGCCGTCCGATGCGCAGACCTTCAATACCGAGCCGCAGCAAGTCCTGGCTCAAATCAAAGGCACTAAAAACCCTGGCATTTATGTGCTGTGTGATTTCCATCCGTTTTTAACGGAGCCACGCCATATTCGTTTTCTTAAAGAAATCGCATTACTGCATGATACGGTGGGCCATACCGTGGTGCTGCTTAGTCATTCACTGGACATGCCTGCTGAGTTAGCCCGTCTTTGTTACCGGTTCGAACTGCATTTACCCAGCGATCAGCAGGTGCGCCAACTGGTGCTGGAAGCTGCAGAGCTGTATCAGAAAAAGACCGGCGAGCCCGCGGACTTAGAGCCGGAAGCAGTGCAACAACTGATGCAGAACTTACGTGGCCTCACCTTCGAGGAAGTAAAACGGCTGGCTTACAAAGCCATTGCCAATGATGGCGCCATTAGCGCGGCAGATGTTAACCGGGTGAACCAGGCTAAATTTCGTTTGCTGCAAACCGAAGGGGTACTGAGCCAGGTGTACGATACCAAGGCACTGGATGATGTTGTGGGGTTGGACAACCTTAAAAACTGGCTGCTGCAGCGCCGGCCTGCCTTTTTGCAGCAGCAACGCGATACACCAAAAGGCGTGCTGCTGACCGGGGTACAGGGTACCGGCAAAAGCCTGGCTGCCAAAGCCATTGCTGGCGCCTTTGGTGTGCCGCTACTGCTGCTGGATATGGCCAGCTTGTACAACAAGTACATTGGTGAAACGGAGAAAAATCTGCGCCAGGCGCTGCAACTGGCGGATGCCATGGCGCCTTGTGTGCTGTGGATCGATGAAATTGAAAAAGGCATCAGTTCTGGCCAGGGCGATCAGGGGGTAGGTCGACGTTTGCTTGGCACTTTGCTTACCTGGATGGCCGAACGTAAGGCTGCGGTGTTTCTGGTGGCCACCGCCAACAACATTCACGAGCTGGCCCCTGAGCTGCTCAGAAAAGGGCGATTTGATGAGCTGTTCTTTGTCGATTTACCTGGCGAAGCTGAGCGGTTGGCGTTGTTGCAATTGCATCTACAGCGCCGTGACATGGCGATCGCAACCGAGGATTTACAGCGCAGCCTACCGCTCACGGCAGGCTTTTCCGGAGCCGAGCTGGAGCAGGCTGTAGTAGGGGCTTCATTTCGCGCCCAGAGTGCTGGTGAGACGATAGCGGCCAGTCATTTGCAGGAAGAGCTTAGCCAGACCCAGCCGATCTCAGTGGTCATGGCCGAGTCGGTTGAGGCTTTGCGGCACTGGGCCAGCTCTCGCTGTGTGCGGGCTTGAGCATGCCAACATGATGTATAAACACCAACTGCGCAACTTTTATATTCCGGAAGAGCAGTCGTTTTACCTGCTCAATGCCAACGACGCCCGCAAATTAAAAGAATGGGTGGCGCTCTGTATTTCCGAGCTGGAAAAGCTTGGCTATCAGCAGATTGAGTTGATAGGCAAGGGAGCTTATGGTTTTGCTTTTGCCGGGGTCAGCCTGCAGGGCGAGCAGTGTGTATTTAAGTTTTCCCGCATTACTTTGCCACTGCATATTCAGGAGCGGTTGGCCGATGAGGCCTATATGTTGTCGCAAGTGCAACACCCGGCGATACCGCGCTACATTACTTACCAGCTGATTAAAAAGCAGGGTATTTTGATGATGGGCCGGGCCAAGGGCATCGATTTAGAACAGTTCAGCTTGCGGCATGGCCGTCTGTCAGCCCGTTTGCTGATCAAGCTAGCCGGACACTTAGCGGAGCTGTTGCAACTGCTGCGTCAGCATAAAAAAGATGGTTTACCGGCGCCTATCGTGCATGGCGATATCAAACCGTCCAATCTTGTATTCGACATGGAAACTGAGCAAATCAGTTTGGTCGATTGGGGGTCATCGGTGTTTGCACAAACCGACGAGCAGGGCCAGTTTATCAGCAACGATGTGATGGGACTGATGTCGGCCGATTTGCAGCACTCCAATGCCCGTTTAGGGGATGTCTATTTTATTGGCCCCGAGCAACGAAACGGTGCCTTATCCAGCCCGCGTTTTGACGAGCAGGGCGTGGCAAGCACTCTGTATGCACTTGCCTCGGGCCAGTCTTGTCGTTTTGGCTTTAAAGCCATACCGGCACGCAGCCTTGGGTTGCCGCAGGCCTTTGCGACCATGTTGGATTCTCTGTTATCCGAGGATGCCATGTTGCGTCGTCAGGCTGGTGATTATTTTTTGCAGCAGATGCCACGGCTGAAGCAACTGGTGTTGCCGGAGTTGCCACTGTTCGATGATCAGCCTTTGCTACCGGTTTGGGTAAGCCCTGTTCGTCATGACTTGGATACGGTGGTGTATTCATCGCGCAAGTCTTTTTTGCGTGAGCACAGTGTGGAAGATGGCATTGGCTTTGTCGATGATGCTCAGCTAGAACGTTATTACAAAAACTACTTAGAAGGCATGGGCGATACTGAAAAAGCCTTTATTGCCGCAGTCAGCCGGTTGGCGCGGTACCCGGTGGTTGGTGGCCTGGCCATTCACTGGCAGCCCAAAGGCGTCTACATCGACTCCAGTCTGAACTTGTACGACGATAGCTTGATACGCTCCTTTGCACTGGCGGTGAACAATGTCGTCCAGCTGGCGCAGGCCATTGGTCGGGTTGGTATTTTCAAAGCCTGCTTGTTCAACGCCCGCAATACCATCCATATCAGCCGGGATAGCCTGGACCAGCCTTTTGTACCGCCAGAAGATGCCATGATTCCTTATCGAATTGCACCGGTACTAAGCAGCGATGCGTCCAGTAAACAACATTCTTACTTTGAAGATGGCAAGGATCCGGATGAGCAGCTGATTCTGCCGGACAACATTATGGATGACATTGCACGCTTAAACCTTATTCGTCATACCGGCTGCCTGATTTTTGAGGTAACGCCGCTGTATATGAAAATTCACAGCTATTATCGCCTATTGGATGTAACCAAAGAGAATGAGTTTGCCGGCTTACTGGCCAGTATTTTGTGCAAGGTGCCACAAATCACTGGTGAGGGAGTAGGTGGCTTTATGAAGCTGCCGCACAAAGATACCCGCTTTTTTAAGCATCAGACCATGCAGCCGACCCGCTATTACCCGGCAAACCCGAAGCAGTGGCAAAAAGAGTAGCTGAGTGGATTTAGTGCCGGTCTGGTTGTTTTCTCTGCAGCAGAGGCGGCAATTCAGTCTTTTGGTAAAGAAATGGTTTAATTTTTCGTCCAAACCAAGTAATGTTAGGGCTTTGAAGCCTCTTAGAAACGAAGCATGAGTTCATTCGATACCGATCTTTACCCACTGCTGTTGCAGCAGGCCGCTGCCCTTGTCCAAGATGAACCTGATTTAATTGCCAAAATGGCAAACCTGAGCGCTTTGATTTATAACAGCGTGCCTGAGCTGAACTGGGCTGGCTTTTATATTATGCGTGAAGGCGAGCTGGTACTTGGGCCTTTTCAGGGACAGGTTGCCTGCGTCCGTATCCCAGTAGGTAAGGGCGTGTGTGGTACCGCAGTGGCGACGGGCGAAACCCAGTGTATTGCTGATGTGCATGCTTTCCCAGGCCATATCGCCTGCGATGCGGCCAGTGAGTCTGAGTTGGTTATACCGGTTCGTTCCGCTGACCGCATTATTGCGGTACTGGATATTGATAGCCCGGTGCTCAACCGTTTCGGAGCAGAGGACCAGTCCGCCCTGGAGCAACTCGTTCGGCTGCTTGAGCAAAGTCTGGTATGAAAGCCCTGATGGAAGTGCAGGACTATTTGTTTAGTTCTCGTGATGTGGGTGACTGGGATGGTGAAGAAGAACAGGTCGCAGATCAGATGAATGCTATCTATCATGCGGTCTGGTCGGTGATTCCGGACGATACGGCCACTAGCGAAGTGGAATTATTGTTAAGTCAGCTGTGGCAACAGTTATCTGCTGACTCTTTAGTGCTGGAGGCCAGCGAAGAGGAGCTGATTGACTGGTCCATAGCCTTTGTAGAAAATCAACTGGCAGCCGAACCTGAGCCGTCAGATGAAGATGAAGATGATGAATATGAATATGAATATGAAGAGTAATTGTGCATGACAACCCCGAATACTGAAGTAGCTGAAAAAGCGTCTGCAACTGTTGAGCCAGATACCAGCAACAATATGGCACCAGCAAGCAGCAATGAAACAGTGACAGATAGCGTTGCAGCGACCGCTGCGCCGAATAAACCAGCGTCGGTCAAAGAGGTGATTGCTTACCTGGCATCCGAATACCCTGACTGCTTTTCTTCTGCAGGTGCCGCCAAGCCACTAAAAATAGGTATTTTTCAGGATTTAGCAGCTGCAATCACTGAGCAAAGCCCGATCAGTAAAACTCAATTACGTCAGGCGTTGCGGGTCTATACCTCGAGTTGGCGCTATTTGGAGTCGATCAAACCAGATGCAATTCGTGTCGACTTAACCGGTAACGAGGTTGAGAAAATCGATCAGCAACAAGCGGACCATGCCGCCCAAACACTGGCCGAAAGTAAAGCTAAGGCAGCTGAACTGCGTAAACAACGTGCCAAAGCAGCGCAGGCAGACAAAGCAAACAAGGAAGGCCGCAAAGCTGGGCAAAAGGCGACGAATACCCCAAATAAAAAGGTTATGAACAAAAAGCCCTCTGGCCGTTCTAATCCCCAGGAACTAAAATCTAAAGTAAACCAAAATCCAGCCGCTGCGGTACAAAGTAAGGATCAGGCGCCACTTGCACCTGTCTCGGAAACCGCACTGAAAGTTGGTAGTAGTGTTTTAGTCCGGCTTGGTCAGGCACCGATGTCCGCTACTGTGGTTGAAGTCGCCCGCAACGAGGTGACGGTGCAGCTGCAATCCGGTATGGTTATAAAAACCAGTCGTGATAGTCTGTTTCAACAGGCTTAAGTTGTTAGCGATAAAAAGTTGTTAGCGATCACGGCTTAGCAGATGAGAGTATTATGAAACAATCCGTTGCTTTACTGTTGGCTTTCACCCTTTGTCTAGCTCCATTATGGGCCGGGGAACAAAGTGCTAAGGAGCCTACTGAGCTTCCTGTGCTTACTCAAGAGTCACAGCATGCGACTGCCAGTAAGCGTATTTCAGCTCTCTTTACCCGTGGTCATTATGCACCGGTACAACTGGATCAGGCTTTTTCGGAGCGCGTATTTGAACGTTTCTTAAAAAGTCTGGATTTCAATAAAACCATCTTGTTGCAATCCGACGTCGATCAGTTCGCCCGTCATCGTCACCAGTTCAGTGACGCCTTGAATCGGGGAAACTTGGCGTTCGCTTTTGATATGTTCAATACCAGCATGCAACGCCGATACGAGCGCTTTGGATTTGCCTTGCAATTGCTGGAAACCGAGTTTGATTTTGAACAGGAAGATCAGTATTTCTACGACAGGGAAGATGCTGACTGGCCAGCAACTCAGGCCGAGCTAGATGAGCTTTGGCGTCAGCGGGTTAAATTTGATACGCTGAACCTGAAGTTGACGGGCAAAACCCAGGAAGAAGCCAAAGAGTTGCTGCAACGGCGTTACAGCAATGCACGTAACCGTCTAAAGCAAACCAACAACGAAGATGTGTTTCAGCTCATCATGAATGCCTATGGTCGTAGCATAGAAGCTCATACCTCCTACTTGTCACCGCGCAATGCCGAGCGTTTCCAGCAGGATATGAATTTATCCTTGGAGGGCATTGGTGCCGTTTTGCGTGCTGAAGACGACTACACGGTGATTCAAAGCCTGGTTCCTGGTGGGCCGGCCGATTTAACCCAGCAGCTCAAGCCGAAAGATCGGGTTATTGGCGTTGCTCAGGACGATGAAGAGTTTGTCGATGTGGTGGGCTGGCGACTGGATGATGTGGTGGAACTGATTAAAGGCCCCAAAGGCAGTACTGTCCGTTTACAGGTGCAAACTGGCGGCTCCATGGTATCCGGTACTACCAATGTGGTCTCCATTGTGCGCGATAAAATCCGTTTGGAGGACCGTGCCGCTAAAGGTGAAGTCTTCGAGCCTATGCTATCGGAACTGGATAAGCGTATTGGTGTGATTACCATCCCGGGTTTTTACAACAACCTGTCTGAAGATGTGAAAAAAGAACTGGCGAAGCTGCAGGAAGAAAAGGTTGATGCGATCATCATCGACTTACGTGGTAATGGTGGCGGTTCGCTGCAAGAAGCTACCTTACTCACCGGTCTCTTTATAGATCGTGGCCCGGTGGTACAAATCCGTGAAGGCTCTGGCCGCATTTCAGTCAGTCAGGATCGCGATGGTGTTAGTTATTACGATGGTCCGCTCACCGTGCTGGTAGATCGCTTCAGTGCTTCGGCATCCGAAATTTTTGCGGCAGCGATGCAGGATTATGGCCGAGCTTTGGTGGTTGGTGAGCAGACTTTTGGTAAAGGTACCGTGCAGCAACATCGTGGCTTGGGGCGCATCTACGATATGTTTGAAAATAGTCTGGGTAGCGTGCAGTACACCATTGCTAAGTTCTACCGCATTGACGGCGGTAGCACCCAGCATCGCGGTGTAATCCCAGATATTTCTTTCCCATCACCGATTGATCCGGAAGACTGGGGTGAAAGCCGTGAAGAAAATGCGTTGCCATGGGACTCCATTCCAGCGGCGTCTTATCAGCGGTTGGATAGCCTGGAGCCACATATACCACTGTTGTTGCAGCGCCATCAAAATCGTGTGTCACAAAATCCAGAGTTCGCCTATCTGCAGGATGATATCGAAGAGTATCGCCGTCAGCGAGATGAAAAATTTGTCTCGCTGGTAAAAACCGAGCGACTGCAACAGCGTGAAGAGCGCGAACAGCGTCAATTGGCCCGTGCCAATGCGCGTTTGGCATTGCTGGGGAAAGAGGCTGTCGAGGATGCAGATGATTTGCCAGACATCCTCAGTGAGCTGGATCCCCTGTTGGAAGAAACCGTACTGATTACGGCTGACTTTCTTCAGTTGGGGCGTTACGCGAAACAATAACCAGGGCGTGACAGGCTGGCGATAAAAATCGCCAGCCTTTTCTATATAACGATTACAATAAATAATAATAGGGTTGGTTTTATGTCGGGAGCACGTGAATCCGTTCATGGCATGTGGTCCGGTCGATTTGCGTTTATTCTTGCAGCGACCGGGGCAGCTGTCGGTTTAGGTAATATCTGGAAGTTTCCTTATATCATGGGCGAGAATGGCGGTGGTGCCTTCGTCCTGGTTTATCTGTTGTGTATTGTACTGATCGGTATTCCAGTGATGATGTCGGAAGTGCTGATTGGTCGTCGCGGCCGGCAAAGCCCGGGTCTTTCCGTGAAAACCCTGGCACAGGAAGCCAGTGCCAGCCCTCGCTGGCAAATCGCCGGCTGGAGCGGTTTGGTCGCCAGTTATCTTATTTTATCCTTTTACGCGGTGGTTGCCGGTTGGGCGATGGCGTATGTCATTAAAACAGCGCGCGGGGACTTTCAGGGCGCTGGCGCTGAAGCCATCGGGGCTCAATTTGCTGCTCATTTAGCCAATCCCTGGATCTTAATGGCCTGGTCTGCAGTGATTTTGTTTGTTACCGTTTATGTTGTTGGCCGCGGCGTACACAAAGGGCTGGAAAAAGCCGTTAACTTCCTGATGCCAAGCTTGTTTGTGCTGTTGGGCATTATGGCGATTTATTCGGCTACCAATGGTGCTTTTGGCGAAGCTATCGCCTTTATGTTTACGCCAGATTTCTCTAAACTGACCATCAATGGGGTTTTGCTGGCATTGGGCCATGCTTTCTTTACCCTGAGCCTGGCTTCCGGCGCCATGATTATTTACGGCGCTTACCTGCCGTCCAATGTTTCCATTGCTAAAACCTCAATGCTGATAGCCTTGGTGGATACTGCGGTTGCTATGCTGGCAGGTTTGGCTATTTACCCCTTGGTATTCCAGTATGGTCTGACGCCTGCTGAAGGTCCTGGGCTGATTTTTGTTACCTTGCCGATTGCCTTTGGTTCCATGCCTTTTGGTACTTTCTTTGGCACTTTGTTTTTTGTCATGTTGGTGTTTGCTGCCTTTACCTCAGCCATTGCCATGATCGAGTCCACCGTAGCCTGGCTGGTCGAACGCAAAGGTTTGAGCCGTTTCACCGCAACCGCTGCGACTGGGGGCTCCCTGTGGCTGCTAGGTTTACTTACTGTTTTCTCGTTCTCAGGTGCCTCTTGGGCAACCTTTGAGCTCACTGTGTTTGGCAAATCAATTACCAGCTTCTTCGAAGCTGTCGACTACCTGACCTCCGCCATCATGTTGCCGCTTGGTGGCCTGGTCATCGCGGTCTTTACCGGCTGGGTAATGAAGAAAAAAAGCACCGAGGAAGAGCTGCAAACATCGGCTCTGATGTATGGCATTTGGCGTTTTGCTATTCGCTGGTTTACGCCGGTCGCTGTTGCCATTGTTTTTTTGCATTTGATAGGCGTACTTGATCGAATACTGCGCTTGCTTGGTTTATAGGATTTCGCATGACAACAAAAACAAAAGAACCTAGTTTTCTTGATGCACTGCTGCCGATCCTGGTACTGATTACGTTGCTGTCTAGTTCCGTCATCTTGTTTGGTGATGACTCGTCCTATGGGCCGAATCAAATTGCCTTGTTTATTGCCGCTGCCGTCGCTGTGGTTATAGGCCTGAAAAATGGGTTTCGCTGGCGGGACATTGAGCAGGCCATGATCAAAGGTATTTCGCTGTCACTTGGTGCAGTACTTATCTTATTGGCGGTCGGTGCTTTGATTGGCACCTGGTTATTGGCAGGGACAGTCCCCACGCTGATTTACTATGGCATGCAACTACTGAGCCCGAGCTGGTTTTATGCGGCGAGTTGTATCTTGTGTGGCATTGTCGCCATGAGCATCGGCAGCTCCTGGACGACGGCGGCCACCATAGGGGTTGCTTTGATTGGGGTTGCCGCCGGTTTAGGTTTGTCGCCAGCTATTACTGCAGGAGCTATTATTTCGGGGGCCTATTTTGGTGATAAAATTTCGCCGCTGAGCGAAACCACCAATCTGGCACCTGCGGTGGCTGGTGCCGAGTTATTTGCGCATATTCGCCATATGCTGTGGACGACAGTGCCAAGTATTTTGTTAGCTTTGGTACTCTTTACCATCATTGGTCTGAACAGCTCTGCCACGGCCGATGCGGTGCACATTGACTTAATCAGCAATACGCTGCAGCAGCATTTTGCCATCAGCTTCTGGACCTTGATCCCGCTGTTTGTGCTACTGGCCATGGCGATTAAAAAAGTACCTGCCTTTCCTACGGTCTTTATTGGTGCTCTGCTGGGTGGGGTCTGGGCTTTGTTGTTCCAGCGCGAGCTGATGCAACATTTGATGGAGCAAGATTTAGGCGCGACTATTGGCAGCTTTAAACTGGTATGGGCCACCTTGTTTGATGGTTTTGCTGTTGAAACCGGCTCCGATGATTTAAACAGTCTACTCAGCGGTGGCGGCATGTCCAGTATGTTGAATACGGTTTGGTTAATTTTTGCTGCGATGATGTTCGGTGCAGTGATAGAGAAAATTGGTCTGCTGCGTAAGTTTGTACAATCGATTTTAAAAGCAGCCCACAGTACCGGATCCCTTATTACCAGTACCATAGCGACCTGTATCGCCACCAATATTCTGACTGCCGATCAGTACATGGCAATTGTCATGCCTGGTCGCATGTATAAAGAAGAATACGAGCGTCGAGGTCTGGCACCAGTGAATTTATCCCGCACACTGGAGGATGGTGGTACCATCACCAGCCCACTCATTCCCTGGAACACTTGTGGTGCTTATATGCACGGCGTGCTGAATGTTAACCCGCTTGATTACTTTATCTATGCATTCTTTAACCTGATTAATCCAGTTCTGGCGGTAATTTATGCTTACTGTGGCATTAAAATCCTGAAGCTGACACCGCCAGACAGTGTGCAGCAAGAGTTGCATTTAAAGTCTTGACACCAACAGCCTGAGTCCTGCTCAGGCTGTTTCACGTTATACTCAGAAAAAGCTGTTGAAAACCTGCTACCGGAGTTGCTATGTCTGCAGAAACCCTGAATCGTTCTGTGAAACGTCTGTCTGATTATCAGCCACCCGACTTTGCTATTGACCGTACCGATCTCACTTTTGAACTGGATGTCGACAAGACAGTGGTTACTGCAGTGCTTGAACTGCGTCGATTAGACCCACAAGTCAGTGAGTTGTGTCTGGATGGTCAGCAGTTGCAGCTGTTGTCCTTGCACTACAACGATAGTCTGATGGCAGATGATCAATTCGACTGCCGTGGTCATCAGCTGCGCCTGAAAGTATCAGAGAATAACTTCCGTCTGACCATCAAGACACAGATTAACCCTCAGGCCAACACGGCTCTCGAAGGTTTGTATTTTGCCAATGGCAGCTTTTGCACACAGTGTGAAGCAGAGGGGTTCCGGCGCATTACCTATTACCTGGACAGGCCTGATGTGCTGTCAGTGTTTAGCACCACTATCATCGCGGATGCTGCCCATTTCCCCTATTTATTATCCAATGGTAATAAGGTGGAAGAGCGCCCCTTGTCAAATGGTCAGAAGCTGGTCTGCTGGCAGGATCCTTTTCCAAAGCCCAGCTATTTATTTGCTTTAGTGGCAGGTGATTTTGATCTGCTACGAGGAGAGTATCTAACCCGATCCGGTCGCCTTGTTGGGCTGGATTTTTTCGTAGAAAAAGGCCAGAGCGGCAAAGCGGCTTTTGCACTCGATGCATTAAAGCGCTCCATGCAATGGGATGAGCAACGCTTCGGACTGGAATACGATCTGGATAGATACATGGTGGTGGCGGTTGATTTCTTCAATATGGGCGCCATGGAAAACAAAGGCCTGAATGTATTTAACAGTAAGTATGTGCTGGTTAGTCAGGATACCGCCACCGATACCGACTTCTTTAATGTTGAGTCGATTATTGGCCATGAGTACTTTCACAACTGGACCGGCAACCGGGTTACTTGCCGTGATTGGTTTCAGCTAAGCTTAAAAGAAGGGCTTACGGTGTTTCGCGATCAAGAGTTTAGCCGCGATATGGGTTCGGCCACAGTCAATCGCATCCATGCGGTTCAGGTAATCCGCACCGCCCAGTTTGCCGAAGATGCCAGCCCGATGGCGCACCCGATCCGGCCACAGCAAGTGATGGAGATGAATAATTTCTACACTGTGACTGTGTACGATAAAGGTGCCGAAGTGATTCGTATGCTGCATACCCTTTTGGGGGAGGCAGGCTTTCAGGCTGGCATGCGTTTGTACTTTCAGCGTCATGACGGCCAGGCTGTGACCTGCGATGACTTCGTACAGGCGATGCAGGATGCTAATCACTACGATTTAACCGCCTTTCGGCTTTGGTATCAACAGTCGGGTACGCCAGAGCTTACTGTTCAGCGGCATTATGATGCCCCGAACCAACGGCTGACATTGCGACTGAGCCAGCAGACGCCGGCTACGGCCGATCAATCGGATAAAGCTGCTCTGGTCCTACCCGTCCGCTACCAGTTGCTGGATACAACTTGCAGCCCGTCAGGGCTCTTTGTGATGCAGAAATCCAGTGATACCTTGGTATTTGATGGTGTATCAGCCCAAGCTTTACCTGTACTTCTGGAAGACTTTTCTGCACCAGTACGTTTAAAGCATGATTATACTGAGCAGGAGCTACTGCGCATTGCAAAAGAGGCAGCCAATGGCTTTGCCCGTTGGGATGCTTTGCAATCCTGTTGGTTGCTTTGGTTGCAGCAAACGATGGAGCAAGCGAGTGATTTTGTGCTGCCTGATGCTCTATTCGAGCTTTATCAGCAGCTGTTAAGTCAACCTCTGGACGATAAAGCATTAACAGCAGAGCTGTTAAAAGTACCGGATTACGGCGTATTTGCTGAAAGTTTTCAGCAAATACCTGTTCATGCGATTCTGAGCGCAATTGATAGCTTCCGCCAACAAATCTGTCAACGCTTAGCGCCTGAGCTGCAGAGCTGCTATCAGCAGCACAGCGCAGCTGCTGTCGATTACAATGAAGCAAATGTGGGGCTGCGGGCGTTGAAAAACCGTTGCCTGGATTATTTGGCGGTCCAAGGCCAATCCAGTGAATCTTTGTTGCAGCAGCAATACGGTGCGGCAAACAACATGACAGATAAGCTGGCGGTACTCAAAGCCTGTCTAAATAGTTCACACCCGGCTTTCTTGAGCTTGATGCAGCAATTTGCCAATGAGTGGCAGCATGATGTATTGGTGTTGGATAAGTGGTTTAGTTTGCATGCAGCCAATCCAACCATTGCAGTATTCGAGCAAATCTCATTACTTTGTCAACACCCAAAGTTCAGCTGGCAGAACCCCAACCGGGTTCGGGCGGTATTTCATGCTTTTGCGATGCAAAACCCTGGACAGTTTCACCGGTTGGATGGTCGTGGTTATCAACTCCTGACTGACACCTTATTGAAACTGGACCCCATCAATCCTCAGGTTGCGGCTCGGTTAGTGACACCGTTGTTATCCTGGCAGCGTTTCGATTCAAAGCGCCAGGCATTAATGAAAGAAGCCCTGCATCGATTGTCTTCTCAGCAGGGCATCAGTGATGATCTCTATGAGAAAGTCAGCAAAGCCTTAGCAAACGAGTAAGGATCGCTCGGTGGCGCTGTATCAGTTCTTTTTGCACCTATCTGCGGAGGAGTGCCTTGGTTATTATCAGGGCCATTACCGCAATCTTATAGTCACTGCAAAAAGCGGTGAGCGTATCCAGATCCCAGCGAAACACTTTCATCGCTTTATTCAAAAGGACGGTATTCATGGCCTCTTTACCATCCTGCTGGATAAGGATGGTAAGTTGATAAAATTAATAAAAAATAGTTAGAGTTATTGCTTTAAACGCTAGCTTGAAACGACTGTTCATTCCCAGGTGTTATTTCAACTGAATTATCATTATCTTAGTTTCAGGATTTGGGTTTTTTCAAAAGCTGATTAAACTAATAAGGTATCTTTCCGGATGAAAATCGTTTGGTGATGCAAAAAACAAATACAAATCAACAGATTTAGCCGGTGAGAAGCCTTGCGAAGCTACCGAAATGATGTAATTATTTTATTCATGTGCGCTGAGCTCCGATGAGTGGCCAGTGTGTCGATACAAAAATAACAATGACCTGCAGGGACAGGGGGGGAGAAACTGAAATGAATAAAAGGCCAATTCTTTTCCATAAAAAGCCTTTGGCAATGGGTGTAGCTGCAGCATTGCTTGCAATGTCTGCCAGCTCCCAAGCTGCCAGCTTCCGGCTAGGGGATGTTGATATTCAGTTCGATTCGACGTTTTCCTATGGTGCCAGCTGGCGTACATCAGAGCGTGACTGGGACTCGATTAGCAAAGTAAACCATCCACGTTTTGATTGGACTGGCTACAATGCCGGCACCAACAACATCATCTACACTCCTCAGGATATCTGGGCTCAACCAGGCGCTTATTCCAGCAATGGTGATGCGGGTAACCTGAACTTTGACCGTGGTGATATGTTCAGTAATATGCTGAAAGGAACCCACGACTTATCCATTCGTAAAGACAACATCGGCTTCTTTGGCCGCTTTATGTATTTTTACGACTTTGCTCAGCGCGGCAGTAATTATGCCTACACCAACCCTCTTTCCGGGCAGCAGGTCAACCCTTGTGATGACAAACGGGCCCGTGAGCTGAGCTGTCGTGACTTTCGGCTGTTGGATGCCTACATCTACGGTAATTTTGCGCTGAATGACGGCATGAATCCGCTTACCGTGCGTTTGGGCCAGCAAGTGCTGAGCTGGGGCGAGAGCACCTTTATCCCGCATGGTATCAACATTACGCCAGTGGATGTCGGTATTTTACGCGCCCCGGGTGCTGACTTAAAAGAAGCCTTTATTCCTGTTGGTATGCTAACCATGGCGTTGGGTATTACTGACAACCTGTCCGCAGAAGTGTTTTATCAGTACGGCTGGGAAAGCAGTTACTTGCCAGCTCCTGGTACCTATTTCTCCACCAATGATTTTGCCGGTGCTGGTGGTCATAACCAGAATATTCAGCTCGGTTTTGCCGGTAACCCGGATATTGATTTATACCATGTTCTAGGTAACCTCAATAATATCAGTACTATGCTTGCCACTGGTGCAATAAGTGCTCAGACAGCTGTTGGTATGTACTTGCAGTATCCTACCAAGGTGGCACTACGTCCACATGGCAACAACGGTGAGTTAAAGCCGAAAAATGGCGGTCAGTATGGTGTAAAATTTGAATATTTTTCGCCTGAGTTGAATGATACTGAGTTTGCTGTCTACTACATGAACTACCACAGCCGGGTACCACTCATTTCGGGCAGGGCCTCCAACTTCAATCAAGCAGCAATTATGCAGGATATTGGCTATCTTGCTCAAAATGCAGGGCAAATAGATAAAGATACTATCTTGAACTTGCAAGCTTTTGCGCATGGTTTGCTGGAGTATCCTGAAGATATCAAGTTGTACGGCTTCAGTTTTAACACGACAGTGGGCACGACATCGGTTGCTGGTGAAATAGCGCACCGTCGAGGCGAACCATTGCAAATCGATGATGTCGAAATTCTATACGCTGGCATGCCTGAACAGCTTGCGAACTCTGATGGAGCCTGGAGGCGCCCTGAGTTGGCCGGGATTTCACAGATCGGCCGTTTTGATGGCAATAAAGTACAACCCGGTGCAATGGCTCAAGGTTATATCGAGCGTGATACTACGCAGATGCAAATGACGTTCACCCACTTGTTTGGTCCGGTACTTGGTACTGACAACTTCACCATGTTGGCTGAAGTTGGTGGCATTAAAATACACAGCATGCCGGATCAGCAGGTATTGCGTTTAAACGGCCCGAATACCGATCGTAGTGGTGCACCATTGATTGGTGCTAATGGCCCATCCGAAGGTCTGCATACTGCATTATCCGACGGCCCTGAGCCAAATCCGTTTCCAACGGCTTCAGCCTGGGGTTACCGCGTGTTCGCTCAGGCCCAGTACAACAACGTGTTTGCTGGTACCAACATGACGCATCGCGTGAACTTCGCGCATGATGTCAATGGCATTACCCCTGATCCACTCTTTATGTTTGTGCAGGGCCGTAAGTCGCTGGGCTATACCCTTGGCTTTGACTATTTGAATCGTTGGTCCGCAGAGTTGTCTTACAACTGGTTCTGGGGGGGCGTAGGCACCACCAACAACCTGGCAGACCGTGATTTCGTGTCATTTAACATTAAGTATTCCATTTAAGTAAGGGACGAGAACGATTATGAAAAAACTCACCCTCCTGGCTAGTGCAATAGCCATGGTTGTTAGCTGCAGTGCACTGGCTAAGATTACGCCGGAGCAAGCTGCTCGTCTTGGTCAGGATCTTACGCCTATTGGCGCTGAGCGCGCTGGTAATGCCGCAGGGACTATCCCTGAGTGGACGGGCGGTATTCTGACACCACCTGCTGGTTACACCCCAGGTGATCATCACCCGGATCCCTTTGCTGATGATCAGGTCAAGTTTGTCATCGACAGCAGTAATTTAAACCAGCACCGTGATAAATTGAGCCCGGGGCAGATCGCGCTGTTTGAACTGTATCCGGATACCTTCAAAATGCCGGTCTATCCAACGCGGCGTTCCGCTTCGTTTCCACAGTACTTTTACGATGCAACCAAAGCAATTGCCACCAAGGCCGAACTGATTGAAGGTGGTAATGGACTGGCCAATGCCGCCATTGGTATTCCATTCCCCATTCCCAGCAATGGTTTAGAGGCAATTTGGAACCACATTGTGCGTTACCGTGGTGTAGCAGCAACCCGTAACGGCGGTCAGGCTGCACCAACGGCTTCAGGTGCTTACACCTTTATCGGATTTGACGAGCAAATCATGTTCAAGTATTCGCACCCGGATGCGACGCCTGAGAACCTGATGGCGGAAAACATTTTGTTTAAATTCAAACAGAGTGTTACCTCGCCAGCTCGTTTAGCTGGTACCGCCTTGTTGGTGCATGAAACCATGGACCAGATTGCAACACCGCGTCAGGCCTGGACCTACAATACCGGGCAGCGCCGTGTGCGTCGTGCGCCAAATGTGGCTTACGATGCTCCAGGAACCGCCTCGGATGGTCTGCGTACCACAGATGACTTTGATATGTTCAACGGTTCACCGGATCGCTACAACTGGGAGCTCAAAGGCAAGAAAGAAATGTATATCCCGTACAACAGCTACAAGCTGCATAGCAAAGAGCTGAAATACAGCGACATTCTGATGCCTGGTCACATTAATCCTGAACACACGCGTTACGAGCTGCATCGGGTTTGGGTGGTGGAAGCTACACTGAAAGATGGTATGCGTCATGTGTATGGCAAGCGGGTGTTCTACATTGATGAAGACAGCTGGCAGATCCACGTGGCAGACTTGTACGACAACCGTGGTGATCTGTACCGTGTTGCCCAGGCGCATGGTCTGAACTACTACGAAGTTCCAACCCACTGGAGTACGCTGGAAGTCTATCACGATCTGAATTCACGCCGTTACATTGCGTTGGGCCTGGATAATGAAGACGTAATGTATGACTTCTCTGTCACTTTGAATGACAATGACTTTACCCCGGCAGCTTTGCGGCGCGAAGGCGTTCGTTAAGACCGGACCAAGCGTATCAAAACGGCTGAGTCTCTCAGCCGTTTTTCAATCTAACCGAGACGAATTCAGATGAAATTTGCCTGCAGTATCCCCAGCATGATTGGCATTTTATTGCTCGCCATCCCGGTAGCTTCAGCCATAGAGCAGCCGGAGCCAAAGCCTGCTGTGATTGCGCCTCTGGCGGCACAATCGCTGTTAACCGATATTACGGTGCTGCCTTCAAACCGCCTGATAGCCGTTGGTGAGCGCGGTCATATTTTGTGGAGTGATAATGGCTCTCAGTGGCAACAAGCCGAAGTGCCTGTGCGTGCTAACCTGAATGCTGTTTATTTTGTCGATGCGGATTATGGCTGGGCGGTAGGGCACGATGCCAGCATTGTACATAGCCAGGACGGTGGTATCAGTTGGCAGTTGCAGCAGTTTTTACCCGAGCTGGATAAGCCACTGCTGGACGTGGTGTTTGAGAACCGACAGCACGGTATTGCTGTTGGCGCCTATGGGCTAATGTATCGCACCCGTGATGGTGGTGACAGCTGGCAGGTAGAATTTCATCTGGAGTTGCTGGACGAAGAAGAGCAGGATTACCTGCTCGAATTAAAAGACGATGATCCGGAGCTCTACGCCATTGAGCTGACGGCTATTTTACCGCACTTCAATCGTATTTACCGGGCTGGAGAGCAGTTGTTGATGGTCGGCGAAGCTGGTTTTTTTGCCATCAGTGATGATTTTGGTCAGCACTGGGAGTTATTAGAACCTTTCTACCATGGATCCCTGTTTGATGTAGCGGTCACGACTGAAGGCCATTGGCTGGCCGTTGGTCTGCGTGGCCATGTGTTTTTGTCTGAGGATGAGGGTGAAAGCTGGCAGGAAATGGTGCTGGCGTCGCAAGCCACCATCAACAGTGTGATTGTCCGGCCTGAAGCTATTTATTTAACCGGTAACGCCGGCCTGTGGGCGGTGAGCACCGATCAGGGGCAGAACTTTACCTTCCGTACGGAAGCCGAAGGCCGTGCTATCGTCAATGCTGTACCTTATCAACAGCAGATGATTCTGGCTACCGAGCTTGGGATCCGTCAGTTAGTGCAACAGAAGCCAGAATAAGCCATGAGTTTAAATCGATTCGTTAATAAATTTGAGTACGCCTTGTTCCGCCACCGTATTGCGGTGTTGGCTGTGTTTGCCCTGGCAACGTGTTTTCTGTTGTTTAAAGCAACCCAGATCCAGCTGGATGCAGGCTTTAGTAAGAATATACCGCTCAAGCATGAGTACATGAAAACCTACATGCAGCATGAGCAAGATTTTGGGGGGGCCAATAACATTCTGGTCTCCATGTGTGATGCCAGCGGCAATATTTTTAATGCCGGTTTTTTTGAAACCTTACGGCAAGCACACGACCAGCTGTATTACATTCCGGGAGTGAACCGGGTTCAGGTACGTTCTTTGTTTAGCCCCAGCACCCGCTTTGTCGAGGTGGTGGAGGATGGTTTTGCTGGTGGCCCGGTCATTCCCGCCGACTTTGTTCCCGATCAGCGCGGCCTGGCCAGAGTCCGTGAAAATGTCGAGAAAGCCGGTATTGTGGGTCGTATGGTGGCAGATGATTTCAGTTGCGCCATGATCAATGCCCAGTTGCTGGAAATTGATCCATCCACCAACGAACGACTCGATACCATTCAGTTTGCCGCGACTTTGGAAGAGCAAATCCGCGGTCAGTTCGAAAGTGATGATATCAGTGTGCATATCATTGGCTTTGCCAAAATGGTTGGGGATGTTGCCGACGGCGCCAAAGGTGTGTTGGTGTTCTTTGCCATCGCCATTGCTATTACGTCCCTGATGGTATTCTTCTTCTCACGCTCGCTGATGCTGACAGTACTGCCGATTGCTTGTTCCTTAATTGCGGTGATTTGGCAAATGGGCTTGTTGTCGGTGATCGGCTTTGGCATCGATCCGATGTCTATTCTGGTACCGTTTTTGGTATTTGCCATCGGGGTTAGCCACGGTGTGCAGATGATCAACTCCACCGGCAAACGGGTGGCATCTGGAATGGATGCGAAAACCGCAGCTCAGGCCAGCTTTCGCAAGCTACTGGTGCCAGGTGGTGTGGCGCTGCTGTCCGATACGGTGGGCTTTTTAACCTTATTGATCATTGAGATTGGCGTGATCCGTGAATTAGCCATTACCGCCAGTTTGGGTGTGGCAGTGATTATCCTGACCAACCTGATCCTGTTGCCGGTGCTGATGTCGTATGTGCGTTTTAGTAAGGCTTACCAGCAGCGGGCTGCAGCGGGTAATCCAACGGCCGATCGCATGTGGTACAAGCTATCTGCCGTTGCCACCAAGCCTGTGGCTGCTGTAGTGCTGCTAATCACCACCGTGTTGTTTATTGCTGCCATGATTCAAAGTCAGCAGTTAAAAATTGGTGACTTGCATGCCGGCGCACCAGCCCTGCATGAGCATTCGCGCTACAATCAGGATACCTTCCTGATTACCGATCGCTTTGCCATATCGGTGGATTACATCAATGTCATGGTGGAAACCATCCCTAATGCTTGTACCCATCATGACATTATGGAGCGGATTGATCACTTCCAGTGGTTGATGCTGAATGTGCCGGGGGTGCAATCTGCTGTCTCGCTGTCTTCGGTGGCGAAAACCATCAATGCAGGTTACAACGAAGGCAATGTCAAATGGCGGGTGTTACCGCGAACGACCCAAAGCCTGGTACAAGCATCGGCGCAGGTTGAAACCAGCAGTGGTTTACTGAATCGGGATTGTTCGGTGATGCCGGTGATCTTATTTCTGGAAGATCATAAAGCGGAAACCCTGGCCCGTGTGGTGCAGGCAGCGAAAGATTATGGCTCTGAGCTGGGCGATGAGGATACCCGCTTTTTGCTGGCATCAGGCCCTGCCGGGGTGATGGCAGCGACCAATGAAGCAGTGTCTGCTGCCCAGCGGCCAATGATGTTCTATGTGTACGGTGCTGTGATTATTCTGTGTTTGCTCAGCTTCCGCTCTGCCCGGGCGACAGCGGCAGTAGTGGTGCCACTCTTTGTGGTGTCGACCATGGCGATGGCCTTGATGACCTTGCTACAGATTGGTCTGACGGTATCAACCTTGCCGGTGATTGCATTGGGTGTCGGTATCGGGGTGGATTACGGCATCTACATTGTCTCCAGTATGAGTCAGATGCTCAAAGATCGGGTACCAATGCGTGAAGCCTATTACGAAGCGCTGAAAGAGCGGGGCAGTGCGGTGCTCTTTACTGGGATTACCCTGGCCATTGGTGTCAGTACCTGGGTATTCTCGGCGCTGAAGTTCCAGGTCGATATGGGGATCCTGCTAACCTTTATGTTCCTGGTTAATATGTTGGGTGCTATTTTGGTTCTACCAGCATTGGCGGCATTTTTCTGGCCAAAGAATAAATAATGCAAAAAAACTTTATGCATGACTAAACATGAAAATGGCCGAAAGGCCATTTTCTATTTATGGGAATTGCATAAGTTGTCATCAGCACTTGCAATCACTGGTTGCACCAGTCTAAAACACTGAAATAAAGCTCGAAAATGGCTACAATAGTGACTACACTTCGCAGCTAACTCGTACAATCGTGCGAAGTTGAATCATGCCCTTGGCGTCATGACGTAAATAAAGGATATGAAAATGGCACTGATAGATGGTCAACCCTCTGTACTACTACAAAACGTAAAAAAACTCATTCAACAGAAAGTGAAAGAGCAGCCAGCTCTGGTCGAAAAGTTTGCCTCCATTCTCTACGGCAGTATCGCTGCTGAAGACTTAATTGGCCGCAATGACAGCGATCTCTATGGAGCCGCTTTAAGTCTGTGGAAAACCTTTAACAATCACCATCAGGATGGTGCCGTGATTCGGGTGTTTAACCCGGAGATCAGCCGTCATGGCTGGGAATCCAAACACACCATTGTAGAAATCGTGGTACACGATATGCCATTTTTGGTGGACTCCGTGCGGATGGCGCTTAGTCGGCAAAATATCTCTGCACATTTCTTTGTGCATATGCCATTGCAAGCAAAACGTACAGAGCAGGGTGTCATCGAAGACTTTGATAAACTAGGTGCCAAAAACAAAGCCGATACCCGACAGACGGTGTTTCATATCGAGATTGATCGTCAGACCGATAAAGCTGCCGTTGATAATTTAACCGCAGAGCTTCACTCGGTGATGGAAGATGTCACTCTGTCGGTGCAAGACTGGCAGATCGTTCGTGAAAAGCTCAAAACGGTGATCAGCGAGCTGCCGACTTCACTCGCTGGTAAAGAGCTGAGCAAAGAGCGCAAAGAACACATTGAGTTCCTAAACTGGCTGGTAAAAGACAACTTTACCTTCCTCGGCTATCGCGAGTACAAGATAAAGCCAGTGAAAGGGGATTACCGCATTGAAGGCGTTGCCAATACGGCGCTTGGTCTAATGCGCCGTGCTGATGCAAAAGATCTGATGTTATCTGAACTGCCAGAGAATGCTCGCCATCAGGCGCTGGATGACGCTTTGTTGATCCTGACTAAAACCAATCATAAGTCACGGGTTCATCGGCCGGCCTACATCGACTATGTCGGTGTCAAACAGTTTAACGACAAAGGTGAAGTGACCGGTGAACATCGCTTCATCGGTTTGTATTCAGCCACCTTGTATAACAACAGCGCTGGTGATATTCCACTGTTGAAGTCCAAGCTGGCCCAGGTGATGGCGATGTCCGAGTTTACCCCGGGTACCCATGCTTACAAAGCCATGCTGAATATTCTGGAGACCTATCCACGGGATGAGCTGATCCAGGCCAGACCAGCTGACTTACTGGATGTGGCCACCGGCGTGCTGCAAATGCAGGAACGCGATATGACCCGGGTCTTTATGCGTAAAGATACCTTTGGTCGGTTTGTGTCGGCCATGGTGTATGTACCGCGAGAGCGTTACAACACTCAGTTGCGTAAAGAAACGCAGCACATCTTCCAGCAGTTCCTGAAAACTGATGAGCCGGTTGAGTTCACCACCTTCTTCTCTGAGTCGGTGCTGGCCCGTACCCACTACATCATTCGTATCCACGATAGTCATGTCGAGTTGAATGTGAAAGAAATCGAACGCAATCTGATTGAAGCCGCCCGTACCTGGGAAGATAAGCTGGAATCGGCGCTGGTTGGCGTCTATGGCGAAGCAAAAGGCCGTGAGCTGGCTCGAAAATATGTCAATGCTTTCCCACGCGGCTACAAAGAAGAAATGTTGCCAAACGATGCTTTGGTCGATATTGGCAAACTGGAATCGCTCAATGAAGAACACACCTTAGAGATGTTGTTCTATCAGCCACAGGAAGAAAAAACCAACAGCAAGGCGGTGCGGCTAAATCTGTTCCACAAAGACAAACCTATTCATTTGTCTGATGTGTTACCGATGCTGGAAAACTTTGGCTTGCGGGTCATTGGTGAAACACCTTATCCGGTGCGTACTCCGGATGGCTCCGTCAGCTGGATCCTGAATTTCACCATGGAGCTAAACTGTGAACTGCTGAATGAGTTTGAGCAGGCCCAGCAAGATTTCCAAAGCTCCTTTGCCAAAGTATGGGCTGGTGCTCTGGAGGACGATGGCTTTAACCGCCTGATCCTGGCTGCCGGCTTATCTGGTCGTGAAGCGGCTTTGCTGCGGGCAATTGCCAAGTACAAACGCCAAATCGGCGGTACTTTTAGTCAGAGTTACATTGAGAGCACCTTTAGCCGTTATCCTCAGTTGGCAAGATTGATTGTGGAACTCTTTAACAGCAAGTTCTCGCCGGCAACCAAGGTAACAGCCAAAGCGATTGAGAAGCTGGAACAGCAAATTATCGATCAGCTGGAGCATGTAGCGAACCTGGATGACGATCGCATCATTCGCCGTTTCGTTGATATTGTGCATGCGGTGCTTCGTACCAACTATTTCCAGCCAGATGCGCTTGGTAACGAGAAACCGTACATTTCGATGAAGATTAAACCGGATCTGATCCCGGAAATTCCATTACCGGTGCCGGCATTCGAGATTTTTGTTTACTCCCCGCGGGTAGAAGGTGTGCATCTGCGGTTTGGTAAGGTTGCCCGTGGCGGTTTACGCTGGTCTGATCGTCGTGAAGATTTCCGTACCGAAGTATTGGGCCTGGTGAAAGCGCAGCAGGTGAAAAACACCGTGATTGTGCCGGTGGGTGCCAAAGGTGGCTTTGTTTGTAAGCAGCTGCCTGAAACGGGTGGCCGTGAAGCTTTCATCAATGAAGGCAAGGCCTGCTACCGTACCTTTATCCGTGGTTTGTTGGACGTGACCGACAACATCGTCAAAGGTGACATCGTACCACCGAAGGATGTGGTGCGGTTGGACGAAGACGATCCCTATCTGGTGGTCGCAGCCGACAAAGGCACTGCGACTTTCTCGGATATTTCCAACGGTATCTCGGAAGAGTATGGCTTCTGGATGGGCGATGCGTTCGCTTCCGGCGGTTCCAATGGGTACGATCACAAAGGCATGGGCATCACAGCGCGCGGTGCCTGGGAGTCGGTAAAACGCCATTTCCGCGAAATTGGCATCGATTGTCAAACCACTGATTTTACCTGTGTGGCCATCGGTGATATGGCGGGTGATGTGTTTGGTAATGGCATGCTGCTGTCGAAGCACATTCGCTTGCAGGCAGCTTTCAACCACATGCATATCTTTATTGATCCGACACCGGATGCGGCCAGCTCCTATAAAGAGCGTGACCGTATGTTTAAACTGCCTTCTTCTACCTGGGATGATTACGATAAATCTTTGATCTCTGAAGGTGGTGGTGTCTTCCTACGCAGCGCCAAATCGATCAAGCTCACGCCGCAGATGAAAAAAATGCTGGGCACCAGTAAAGCCACTATGACGCCAACGGAACTGATCCGGGCTTGTCTGGCGATGCCGGTCGATCTGATTTGGAACGGTGGTATTGGCACTTACATGAAAGCCAGCGATGAAAGCCATGCCGAAGTGGGTGATCGCGGTACCGAAGCACTGCGCTTAAATGGCAGTGAGTTTAAAGCCAAGATCTTTGGTGAAGGCGGAAACCTGGGAGCAACCCAACGTGGCCGCATTGAGTTTGCTGCCCACGGTGGTCGCATCAATACCGACTTTATCGATAACGTCGGTGGTGTGGACTGCTCGGATAACGAGGTCAACATCAAGATCCTGTTGAACGCTCTGGTGGCTGCGGGTGACTTAACCCTGAAACAACGCAACAAGCTGCTGGTCGATATGACCGATGATGTCGCGCGTCTGGTGATTGAAGACTGTTACCAGCAAACCGAAAGCATCTCGATTTCAGGTCTGTTAGGTGCCGATCAGTTAAAAGAATACACCCGCTTTATCCATACCCTGGAAAAAGAAGGCAAGTTGAACCGCGAGCTGGAGTTCCTGCCATCCGATGACGAGCTATCCGATCGCATGGCGCGTGGCATGGGATTAACCAGGCCAGAACTTGCGATCCTGACTGCCTACGGCAAGATGGTCCTGAAAGAGCAATTAGTACTGCCGGAAATTTATGAAAACCCTTACTTTAAGCAAGAGTTGTTTGCGGCTTTCCCACTGGTCCTGCAGAAAAAGTACAGCGTCGAGATGGAGCAGCACCCGCTGAAAGGCGAGATCATTGCCACCAAGCTGGCTAATCAGCTGGTCAATGAGATGGGACCGAACTTTGCCCAGCGTATGAGTGAGGAAACCGGTAGTAGCGTCGCTGAGTTGTTGCTCTGTTATGCCATGGCGCGCGACTTGCTGGATGTGTCCACGCACTGGGATGCACTTCGGGCCCTGGATAATAAAATTCCGGCCAGTTTGCAGACTAAGCTATTGCATCAGCTACGCCGCACCATGCGGCGGGCAACCCGGTGGTTCTTGCGTCACCGTAACAAGGCACTGGATATTCAGCAGACCCTGGCGTTCTTTAAACCGGCCTTTAAAGAGGTGTCGGACAATCTGCCACGCTTTATGGCAGAAAAAGAAATGGCTGAGCTGGATATGCAGTTTAAAACCTATCAGGATAAAGGGATCCCGACAGAAACTGCTCGCTACCTGGCTTACTTGAGCACCGTATTCTCGGTGATGGATATTGCCCAGGTGGCTGATGCGGAACAAACATCAGTACCTCTGACGGCTGAAATCTACTTCAAGCTGGGGGATCGTCTGGATCTGCACTGGTTCCTGGAGCAAATTACCCAGCAACCGGTGGCCAACCATTGGCAAGCACTGGCGCGCGCAAGTTACCGCGAAGAGTTGGATTGGCAACAACGCTCGCTGGCAGCTGTGGTGGTTCGTAGTTGTGGCGGAGCCTGCGATGCTGAGTCTGTGATTGAAAGCTGGCTTAACGAGCACGATGCGTTGCTGGAGCGCTGGCGCATGATGCTGGCCGAGTTTAAAACTACCAAGAGCCATGAGTTTGCTAAATTCTCTGTTGCTTTGCGTGAGTTGATGTTGCTCAGCCATCACTGTGAGCCTGTTAAATCCTAAACCAACAGGGTAAAATACCCAATAGGTTAATCCAGATAACCCCGGTCCTGCTGGTACCACTACCAAGGCAACCGGGGTTTCTTTTGCTGACAAACTATGCGGAGCCTTGTCATGTTCTATCCCTTTGCCAGAAGCTTGATGTTTGCCTGCGATGCCGAGTGGTCACATAACTTTGCCCTTGGCAGCCTGAAGCGGCTGGCACACACACCATTGGCAATAGCCTGGCGCCAGCAATTGCCAGCCAAACCCGTCACTGTTGCTGGCATTGCGTTTGATAATCCGATAGGTCTGGCCGCTGGGCTGGATAAAAACGCCGATTGCATCGATGCTTTTGGTCAGATGGGATTTGGCTTTATTGAAGTGGGTACTGTGACACCGCGTCCTCAGGCCGGCAATGATAAACCACGCATCTTTCGGTTACCGCAGGCCCAGGCGATTATCAATCGCATGGGATTTAACAACAAAGGTGTGGATTACCTGGTCGAGAATGTGAAAAAAGCACAGTACCAGGGGGTGCTCGGCATCAATATTGGCAAGAATAAAGACACTCCAAATGAGCAGGGCAAGGATGACTACGTGCACTGCATGCGCAAAGTCTATGCCCATGCCAGTTACATTACCGTCAATATCTCTTCGCCCAATACGCCGGGACTGCGTGAGCTGCAGTATGGTGAAGCGCTGGATGATTTGCTGCAGACGGTGCGTAATGAGCAATTGGATCTGCAGGCTCAGTTTGATAAGTACGTGCCTATCTTTGTCAAAATTGCGCCAGATATGGATGAAGCTGAAGTACAGCAAGTTGCACTGGCTTTGTTGCGCAATAAGATGGATGGAGCAATTGCCACCAATACCACCCTGGATCGCACTATGGTGCAGGGGTTAAAGCATGCCGATGAAGCGGGGGGCTTGAGTGGTTTGCCGGTACAGCAAAAAAGCACCCAGGTGCTGCAGCAGTTACGGCATGCGGTTGGCAAAGATTTCCCGTTGATTGGAGTAGGAGGCATTGTAGACGACGCATCCGCTCAGGCCAAACTGGCCGCTGGCGCTGATTTGCTGCAGTGTTATACGGGCTTTATCTATCGTGGACCGCGCTTAATTGCCGAGATCATCGACAGTTTGTGATGGATCCTGCTGCCTTATAAGGATCCTGATCGGATCCTTTTTTGTTAGAAGAAATTCGAATTTCACTTTGATCATAAGTTGTTATACTTGCACCAAATGATCAATAATTCTAACAGCTTAGGGATGCACCATGTTGTCACCAACTGAACGCTGGAGCTGGTACCACTGCGCAGAGCGCAATCAACTGGTGCTGGACATCAATGCAGAGCTGGCATTCCCGGTCCCTTTTGCTGCGCATCAGCTTCATCTACCCAAGGCGGCTCAAGCTTTTACCATGCAAGACGCAGAACACTACTGGTTGGCTTTGGAAAGCTTGGCTGATACGTGCCTACATCATGAGCAGCAGCTGTACTTTGCCCTTACCGCTGTGGCTGCGCTAAACTTTATGCGCCCTCAAGGTCATAAGAGCTGGTATTTTGCCGATATAGCCAACAGCAAACCGCTGCATGCTTTACAAACTGCCGAGTTGGTTGGCCAGCAATTGATTAAAGTATTGATTTTACAAACTGATACCGACTGTGCTGAGTGTATGTTGCTGTCGGACGTTACCAGTTTAACGGGTAAGCAACTTGCTGCTGGTACCGTATTACGTTTGCTCAATTCACGTTTACGACCATCGATCCAACCTCTGCTGCGTAAATCTGCCTAGATACCAGCCGCTTGCCTTGCTGCAGAGCTTAGCTTGCTGCTATAGTATCGCTTCGCTTGAACCCAGCAGGACACTTCATCCGCAGTTATGTTTAAAAAAATCTCAGCCTTGATCCGCCAGGTGGCGGGAAAGCCTTTACCTGCCATTCCGGGTGTGCCAGCGCTGAGCAAACGACGACGAGCTGCGGTCGCTATTCTCTTGATGTTTCACCTGATGGGAGCCTTATCCTCGCTGGATGCATTGATGTCATCCCGTACTTCGCAAGGCAGCATCGCCTGGATTATTTCGCTCAATACCTTTCCTTACGTCACAGTGCCCGTGTACTGGATTTTTGGTCGGCCTAAATTTCAGGGTTATGTGATCTCCCGCCGTGAGACCGACTCGGATCTTTGGCTAAAACATCAACTGAAAATGTCGAGCGTCGACCGCTTTCAACTGCAGAACAGCCGTATTCGTGGCAATATGCAGGCGGTTGAATACCTCGCAAAAATGCCGTTTGTAACCGGCAATGCCATTGAATACCTGGTCGATGGCCAACAAAAGTTTGACAGTATTTTTGCCGGTATTCGTGAGGCCGAAGACTATGTACTGGCACAGTATTACATTATTCGCAACGACGACATCGGTCGGCGGTTTCAGCATGCCTTGATTGAAAAAGCACAGCAAGGGGTGCCGGTTTATCTGTTGTACGATGAGATTGGCAGTTACCGCTTGGGGCGGCCTTATCTGCGTGAGTTGGAGCGAGCTGGAGTGCAGGTACGTCCGTTTCACTCCACCAAGGGGCCGGGCAATCGCTTTCAGCTTAATTTTCGCAATCATCGTAAACTGGTCATTACCGATGGCAAGCATGCCTGGCTGGGGGGGGCCAATATTGGTGATGAGTACCTGGGCAAAAGCCCGCGTTATGGCAATTGGCGTGACACCCACCTGAAAATTACCGGCCCAGCCGTGATGAGTGTGCAGCTGTCCTTTGTCGAAGATTGGTATTGGTCCAGCGACATGATCCCAGAGCTAAACTGGGAGCCAGCCGTAGCAGAACGGGGCGACTTGCCCATTTTGATCCTGCCTTCGGGCCCGGCCGATCGGCACGAAACCGCTAGTTTGATGATGCAGCATATGATCCACAGTGCTGTGGAGCGGTTTTGGATTTCCAGTCCCTACTTTGTACCCGATGAAGGGGTGCTATCCGCCCTGAAACTGGCAGCACTGCGTGGGGTGGATGTGCGTATTCTGATCCCGGAACGGACCGACAATTACCTGGTCTACCTGGCAGCTTATGCTTTTGTCGCCCCGCTGATTGAACTTGGCATCGAAATTCACCGCTACCAGGATGGGGTGCTGCACTCCAAAAGCTTTCTGGTTGATCATCAGGTAAGCAGTGTTGGTACCGTCAATCTGGACAATCGCTCCTTCCGGCTGAACTTTGAAATCACCGCACTGATAGGTGGCGAAGAACCCAATCAGCGGTTGGAGCAGATTTTCCGGCGCGACTTTGATCGCTCGCGCATTATGACGGTCGAAGAAATTGAAAATAAATCCTTGTTCTTCAGAGCCCTGTCACGAGCTGCTTATCTGATGGCACCTGTACTCTAGTTGGAGTTTGCTGGGCCGACATTCACTAAAAACAGGTTTCCATCGCTTCCAGCAGCTGATAATCATCATCCACCAGCCAGATACTGCGCCACTTATCAAAGGTCAGACAAGGATGAGAGCTACCCAGGATCGCAATGTCGCCGATCTGCAATTCAAGCTGCGGCGGATAATGCCAAAAGGTATGCTGATCCATGATTTTTCTGCTTTCACAGCCAGTGAAATCCAGTGGTAAAGCTTTGCCAGCACGATAGAGCTTCAGTACCTTGGGCATGCCAGCATCAAAGGCTATGTCGCGCTTGCCCAATCCAAGTACTGCCAGGCCAGGTTCTGGCAAGGACTGCACATAAGCAGCTACTTCCAAAGCCGGCTGTAAATCTCCCTGTACCTGTTGTGCCAGTTGGCTGCGCTGTTGAATGTGTTGCTGCGCACAGGCATAGAGTTGATGATCGTGTGTAATGTAACAGCCTGGCCGAAGGACTACCTCAATGGGGTTGTCTGCGCTAAAGGCCCGCAGCTCTTCTGCCACCACATCGTACCAAACAGAGCCAGCACCGCTCAGAATGGCAGATTGCCCGGTAAGATAGCGCTGCTGCAGCTGCTGGCAGAGCCTGGCTGCCTGTTGGATCCAGTGCCGGACACTTTGCTCATCTTTAGCAATGCCCTCGTAAAACTCAACACCAGCCAGCGTAAGTCCATTCAACTGAGAAATAACATCGGCCAGTCGCAGGCTGCTATCCAAATCGCGTAAACCGCAGCGACCTGCTGCGGTGCCAAGCTCAACCAGGCAAGGCAGCTGCAGCTTGAGCTTATCGAAATAGGCCGATAACTGCTTGGCGTTGTGACTGTCATCAACGCAGGCGTACAGTTGAATGCCTTGCTGCAGCAGCTGTGCTACCACCGCCATATTGGCTTTTCCAACCAGTTGATTAGCCAGAATAATGCGTTTGGCACCGGCCTGTGCCGCAATCAGTGCCTGATAGGGCGTGGCAACGGTCAGCCCCCAGGCACCTGCGGCTAATTGCCGCCTGAAAATAGCGGGTGTCATGCTGGTTTTGCCATGGGGCGCCAGGGCAACACCGGCGGTATTGGCAAAGGCTTGCATCCAACCGATATTGTTCGCTAGTGCCGATGCTTTAATCACAGCCGCAGGCAAGGGCACGGTTTCATTCAGCAGGCAAGGCTGTGTTTCGATGCTGGCCGTAACATCTGCTTTGTGTTTCATAACAACTCCGGATTTTGCCGAACCCATCCAGATTCTGACAAATTTCTGTGACTTCTCTGTTTACTTTTCCAGTGCAATGGTACAAAGTATCTAATTAAATATCTATGAAATACGTAGATTTAATTGTAATTATGATTGAGTTTTTTACTGTATGACATTTGAGATTGATATTTTATCACGCATTTCAGAGCGCTTTGTTGAACTCAGTGACTCTGAACAAAAAGTAGCTCAATTGATTCTGGCCGATGTACGGGCAGCGACCGAGCTGAATATTGCGGCCTTGGCGCGTGAGGCCGGCGTCAGCCAGGCCACAGTGACCCGTTTTGCCCGCAGTGTCGACTGCAAAGATGTGCGACAGTTGAAAGTGAAGTTAGCCCAATCCTTGGCAGTAGGCCAGCGCTTTATTGAGGAAACGCCGGATCTGGATGGGATCCACGGTGTGTACGAGGCCATTAAGAACACCTTGGATCTAAGCCGTAAACTGCTTAAAGAACCCGACGTACACCAGGCGGTGCAATGGTTGCTGCAAGCGAGAATGGTGTTATGCCTGGGGATGGGGGGTGGTTCATCCATCGGCTCACTGGAAATGCAGAATCGGTTGTTCCGCTTTGGCGTACCCGTCAGTAGTTATCAGGATGGCTTGCTCTGTCGGATGGTGGCCGCTGCGGTCGAACCAAACGATGTGGTAGTGGTGATTTCACTGACCGGCAATACCCCGGAGATCATCGATGCCGCTGCTATTGCGCGCCAGTACGATGCCAAAGTGATTGCTATTACCAAGCCAGGTTCGCTGTTGGCTGCCGAGGCAGACTTGCTGCTGGCCATCCAGGCGCCGGAAACGGATTTTATCTACAAGCCGTCCGCATCACGTTATGCCATGTTGGCTGTGATCGATGTGTTGGCAACTGAACTGGCAAAGCAAAATAAACGTCGCTCCCGTGATAAGTTACGGCGGGTGAAGCTATCACTTGATAGCCACCGCGGCGGGGATGAGCGTCAACCGCTCGGAGACTAACAGGAGAACACCATGGCAATTATTCGATATGGCACTGAAGGCAATACCGGCACCGGCGGTCAGGCATTGCCTTTTGCCAAAGCGGTGGCCGCGGGGGGCTGGCTCTATATCTCTGGCCAAACACCAATGCGTGATGGCGAAGTGGTGGAGGGGGGAATTGTCGAGCAGTCCAGGCTGGCGATTGAAAACTGTCTGGCTATCATGCAGCAGGCAGGCTTTCGCAAAGAGCATATTGTGCATGTGAAGGTGTTTCTGACCGATGCGCGTTACTTTAGCTCGTTCAACAAAGTGTTTGCCGATTACTTTACCGATGCGCCGCCCGCCCGGATTTGTGCGGTTGCCGATTTAGTGGTTGACTGTAAAGTAGAAGTTGATTTGACCTGCTTCAACCCTGAAAATATGGCTGGCAAATGACAGCGATGTCATTGTGCGGCTGGAGAGAAGAGAAATGAACATCACCGCCTTCTACTTGCTGTTTAGCCTTTATATCACTGCCTTGATTGGCCTGAGTCTCTGGTTAAGCCGCCGTCAGAAAAGCGGGGAGGATTTTTTACTGGCGGGTCGCAATGTGTCAACCCGGCTTAGCCTGGGTACCACAGTGGCTACCATGATAGGCACAGGCACCAGCATGGGCGCTGTTGGTTTTGCCTACACCAACAGCTGGGCTGGCATGCTGTATGGCATCGGCGGAGCCTGCGGGATTTTGCTGGCTGCCTGGCTATTTGCCCCGGTGCGCCGCTACGGTTTTATGACCATGAGTGAAGAGCTGTCCTTTTATGTCGGTGCTCAGCCTAAAATGCGCTTGCTGTTTGCCTTGCTGATTTTCATAGCTTCGCTCGGTTGGTTGGGCGCCCATCTGATAGGTGGAGCTTTGTATTTATCCTGGGCCACGGGCCTGGATTTAGATCTTGCTAAACTGGTGATTGCTGTTGCTTTTACCGTCTACATTGTGATTGGTGGCTATACGGCTGTGGTGTGGACTGACTCCATCATGGCCATTATTTTGTTTATCGGTTTTGTGCTGATGGCGGTTCTTATCAGTGTGCAAGCCGGGGGTATTGTTGCGCTGACACACCAAGTGCCAGCTTCACAGTCGGGTTGGCAGGCGCTTAGCCATATTGGCCTGATCCCCGCCATCTCGCTGGCGGTGGTAATTGCGCTGGGGGTGCTGGCAACCCCTTCGTTTCGGCAACGCATTTACTCTGCCCGCTCCGTCAGCACGGTGCGACGTGCTTTCACGTTAGCAGGTTTACTTTATCTGGCTTTTGCCGCTTTGCCTGCCATGATTGGCATTGCTGCCCGTCAGACGGCTCCGGATTTGGCCGATCATCAATTTGCGTTTGCCACAATGGCGGTCACGGTATTACCGGCTGTGGTTGCGATGGTGGTGCTGTTAGCGGGGGTGTCTGCCACCTTATCCTCTGCCAGCTCAGATGCCATTGCCGGGGTAAGTATTCTGATCCGCGATATGGTGCAGCAGTGTTATCCGGCAGGGTTCAACCAGCAGCGCCTGTTATTGCTAAGCCGGCTATCCTTAGTGCTGGTCGCACTGCTCGCCTTGGCCATGGCACTGATGTCCAATGACATCATTCGTTACATCACCTCTTTAATCGCAACCGTAATGTCTGGCCTGGCCGTTACTGCCTTACTGGGGCGCTTCTGGCCGGGGTTTCGCTGGCAGGGCGCTTTGGCCGCAGTGCTTCTGGCTATGACCATCTCCTTGAGTATCTTGCTGCAACCGGATTGGCTTAGGTTTTGGGGCAATCCAGTGCTGCCTGCCTTTGCCGGGGCCATGCTGGGGGCTGTGTTGGTTAGTTTGCGCTATCAACATCAAGTCATTACGCCTTTAAGCAGCATGCGTCGGTTACGACAGGAGCGGCAACGCTTTTTACAGCAGGGTAGCTTTGTCGCTGAATCCGATGGTGCACACCTTAAGAATAACAGCTTATCGGCTGCTGACAGTCGGAGAGAGAGCTCTGTATGATGCGTATTTTTACCGCTTCGCTGGCCACCGAAACCAATACGTTTTCGCCAATGTTCACCGATCTGACCAGCTTTAAAAGCAGCTTTTACGCGGCCCCAGGTGAGCATCCCGATACCCCGACTTTGTGCAGCGCCCCTTTAATTGCTTGCCGTGAACTGTCCCGGGAGCAGGACATTACCCTTATCGAGGGTAGCTGCAGCTGGGCCGAGCCTGGCGGTCTGGTAAATCGTGCGACTTACGAGTTTCTGCGCAATGAAATCTTGCAGCAACTGGAAGCTGCTTTGCCGGTGGATGCGGTGGTGCTCGGTTTGCATGGGGCCATGGTGGCACAGGGCTACGATGATTGTGAAGGCGATTTACTGAGCCGGGTGCGGGCTCTGACCGGACCTGATACCGTGATCGCCGCTGAACTGGACCCGCACAGCCATTTAACCAAACAAAGGGTTGCCATGGCCGATCTGTTGATTGCATTTAAAGAATTTCCTCATCTGGATTTTATGGATCGGGCCCGTGAGCTGGTACAACTGACACTGGCAACGGTGCGGCGCCAAGTCACCCCGTGCATGGCCAGCTTTGATTGCCGGATGATTGATGTGCTTCCAACCAGCAACGAGCCGATGAAGTCATTTCTTGGCAGGATCCGCCAGTTGGAGCAGCAGCCGGGTGTGCTGTCTATTTCGGTGATCCATGGTTTCATGGCCGGCGATGTGCCGGAGATGGGCACCCAGCTGCTGGTGATCACCGACAATCAGCCAGAGCTGAGCCAGCAACTGGCTGCGCAGCTTGGTATGGAGCTGTTTGCCTTGCGTGGCCAAAGCATGCCTGACATGCTATCGGTAGAACAGGGGGTTGCTGAGCTACGAGCAAGCGCGCATGGACCAGTGGTGCTGGCTGATGTCTGGGATAATCCGGGCGGCGGCGTTGCCGGCGACGGTACTCTGATTCTGCATGAAGTGATAAGGCAGCAACTGACAGGAGTGGCCTTTGGCACCATTTGGGATCCAATGGCGGTGCAGCTGTGTTTTGCCGCCGGGGAAGGCGCGGTGATACCGCTGCGGTTTGGCGGCAAAAGCTGCGCCACCGCCGGTGAGCCAGTGGACAAAATGATTGAGGTCAAAGCACTGCGGGCATCAGCCTGGCAAGAATTTGCGGGTAGCAAAGTGCCTATGGGCGCCTGTGCCTGGATCCACTTTGATGGCATTGATGTGATTTTAAACTCGAATCGTTGTCAGTCGTTTGATCCCAGTTTGTTCCGCGCGGTCGGCATCGCACCCGAGCAATGCCATGGGCTGGTGGTGAAGTCCACCAACCATTTCTATCAGGGCTTTGCTGCCATCGCTGCCAGGGTGTTGTATCTGGACGCAAAAGCGCCGTACCCAAGCGATCCAAAGCAGAACAACTACCAGAAGCTGACACGGGCTATCTGGCCTATTGTGGAGCAACCTCATCTAACAGCAGATGAGAGCAAGCCCGGTTGCGCTTAGTGAGTGGGCACCGGGCTTGGTATAGTGAGTCGCTCGATGCAGCCACAATCTTGCAGCGTGATGTACAACTGATCGGAGCGGGCAGCCAGGTTGGTTGGGTTCTGGTGCTTAAGTGGCAGCTCTGCCAGCAATTGCCCATCGGTATTTAGCAAAATAACACTGGCATTGCCAAAACGGGTTACCGCCAGTACGCCTGGTTGCACCATGCGCATACCATCCAGCCCGGCGGAGGAAAAGGCGGCAATCAGGGTCTTGTCGGTCAGCTCTTGTTGTTCAAGTCGGTAACGCCAAATGCGTCGCTGCACACTCTCGTTGACAAACAAATACTGCTGATCGTCGGACACTTCGATGCCATTGGTAGTGCCCATATTGGCTTCCAGCAACTGGCTATGGCCATCGGCTGTAATGCGCCATAACTGGCCGGTAGCTGTTGACCAATCAGGGTCGCTGGCAAACAATGTATCTGGTGAGAGTAAAGCCAGATCATTGGGTTGATGCATGGCTGGTTGATGCACCAATTCAGTTAATTGCTGGCTGTCCGTTTGGTATTGCCAGATCCGGTTACGGCTATAGTCCGCGATAAACATCCGGCTACCATCCGCGCTAAAGCGGATGCCATTGCCAATACTACCCTCTGGTAAATGCAACACTAAGCTGGTCTTGCCTTGTGGATCGACCCGGCCAATACTGCCTTGCTGCTGATAATTGACCAGATACAAGTGCTGATCCGGCCCAAAGGCCGGTCCTTCAATCCCAGCAGTAAAGGTGTTGGCGGCTACCCAGACCGTGCTGGATGATTGTTTGAGCAAAGGCCGGATCAGCCGATGCGCCGCCAGTACCAACTCAGCCTGAATAGCGCGACTTTCCTGCCAGAGCTGGCGGGCTGCGTCCAACTGCTGCGGATGGGGCGCTGGCTGTTGCAGCAGCTCCAGCCCCAAGGATGCCAGGGTGCTGAGCTGTGTGATGACAGGTTTCAGCTCTTTGGCATGAGCTGTATCGGTTAAGTAAGGCAACAAGGTGTCTGGTAACTGTTGCCAGAGGCGAAACTGGTGCTCTAGTGGCTCAAGGGAGGTGCTGTTGTCGTGCTGCCAACGGCTCAGTAACTGCTCGAGCTGGCGCAGCTGATGGTGTTCTGGTGGCAGAAAATCTACCAGTCGGTCCAGTGGCGCCTGATTATGATACTGCTGGCGCACCGAGCGCTCATGCAGCCGGTGGTAGTAGTGCGCCGGCTCAAGGCCAACCATGAATTGCTGCATCGCAGTCATGCCATCTGGCTGCACCAGCGTGGTCAGCCCTTTATCCTGCTGCTGTCGATGTTGCAAGCCAAGTGAGTGCTCAAGCCAGGGTTCCAGCTCTGCCAGGCGTTGATAGAGGAAGTCTTCATCGGTAAGTTCAGCCACAGACCAGAGCCGCTCTGCCACCACCAGGGCCTGAGGCCACAGCCGACGATCAATCACATCGGCATTGACTAACTCCCCCCAGAGTGCGATTTCGCCCCCTAGCACTCTGCTGGCTTCTTGCTTGTTTAGCGCTGGCCTGGCTAACCCTGTTGGTAACGGCTGACTGCTGTTGTACCAGGCCAATTGACTGCCATGCACTGTATAGGGCGCATTGCCAACGACCAGTTCACCGGTTAGGTCCGTGCCAAGTGACCACTCTGCCTGTATTGGCCCCATCCAGGTATCCAGCTGAAAGCGTAAACGATTGGCTTCCAGCTCCAGTTGCTGCAGCTGTTGTCTGCTGCGACCAGCAAAGTCGATAAATCCCTGGACTTCATGATTGTCCAGAAACACCAAGTAGAGCTCACCACGAATCGGAGCACCGCGTAAGCGAGGTATGTTAAATTGCCAACCAGACCAGGCCTGATAGTTGGCGGGCAGCTCCGGGCTGGCACCAGGTAAAGGATCCATCCGGTAGTGAAAACTGGCGAACTGTGGTTGATCCAGGTAGTAGCCGGTAGAAAGAATCACATCATGCCCGGCCTGAGCGGCTTCGACCACAGAGTCCAGCCCACGCCAGGATTGCACCAGGCTGGAAGCTGGCAAGTCAGGGGTTAAAATCTCATCCCAACCAATCATGCGGCGATCCAACGCAGTCAAGATAGCAAGTAGCTGTTGATTGAACCAGCTTTGCAGGGCCAGATGATCCGCGAAGCCATGTTGCTGCTTGAATGCCCGGATCGCCGGATTTTGTTGCCAATGATCAGGCAAAACTTCATCACCACCAATATGCAGATAAGCATCCGGAAAAAGGGTGGTGACTTCTTCCAGTAATTGCCGCAGAAATACAAAGACCTCGTCATTGGTTGGATCCAGCACGGCCGGGTGGATGCCCCAGTGTGTTTCGGGCGTCGCCGGGCCAGGCATCGCCATCAACTCCGGATAGGCTGCGCCTAAGGCGGTGGTATGACCGGGTACATCAATTTCCGGTACTACCCTAATGCCCCGCTTGGCGGCGTAGTGCACGATACTGCGGATCTCATCCTGAGTGTAGTAACCATCGGTGCCAGCCACCTGATGCAACTTCGGAAAACGCTTGGATTCCAGGCGCCAGCCCTGATCATCGGTTAAGTGCCAGTGCAGCACATTCAATTTGGCCGCCGCCATCGCATCCAGTTGCCGCTTGATGGTCTCGACCGGTAAAAAGTGCCGAGCCGGATCGAGGAGCAAGCCGCGCCAGGCAAAGCGTGGGCTATCCTTGATCAGCACCGCCGGTAGATAATTGTTCATAGCCGCCAGTTGCAGCACGGTCTCCAGGCCATGCAGTATGCCAAGGTGCGTGTTTGCATTCAGTTGGATGCCGCTGCCATCCACCCTAAGCAGGTAGGACTCGTCCTGGTGCAATTGTGGCCAGAAAAATGGCTGCTGGTCGGCAATGGTGATACGAATAATCGCGGGGGCATCGGCGGCAAAGTGCAGCTTTGGATTCGTTTGTTGCAAACGTCCCAGCATGCGTTTTAACGCCGGTTGCACCATGGCGCTATGCTGCTCGGGAAAGGTCCAGTTTAGTGCTTCAGGGAGTGGCAGGGGGGCGCTGTCTAACCACTCAAGCTGCTGCGGGTATGGCATCAGGCAAGCGTTGTATTGGCATGGCTGAGCGGACAGTGGGTAGGCAGGTACCAGTAGTAGCATCAGGATAATCAGGCCTAGGTGTTTACATCGCATCTTGGATCTCATTTCTGAAGTATCTTTGTTACTTGGTAACATTAAAAATGCTGGTTTTCAAGTGCTTTAGATAGAGCTTATGGAATTTATCGCATAAAAAAGCAAAAATAACTGTTTACTTTTTACTCTTCTTGGTACAAAGTAACAATGAGCTTGGGTATATAGCAGTTAGCAAGCAGGGCTGATCAACGCAATCAGTACAGAACATCGAAAGGCCTGCGTCGGCCTGTACTCGGTGTAGACAACGAGACAATAACGAGAAGAGAGCAACGCCATGCCTGGAACAAAATTTAATGGTAACAAGTTAACGTTAGCCGTTTCGGCTGCAATTTTTGGGCTTCAGCCTGTAATTGCCTTGGCTGGAAATGACAGCGATGTCATTGATGAGGCGGCCGACGAGCAGGTTGAAGTGATCGAGGTCAGGGGTATCCGAGGAAGTTTACTCAGTGCTCAGAACCTGAAGCGCTTTGCTGATACCGTCAAAGATGTGATTACCGCATCCGACATTGGGGCTCTGCCGGATAAGTCAGTCACCGAAGCTTTACAGCGAGTTCCAGGGGTCACCATAGAGCGTTTTGCCTCGTCGGACGATCCCAAGCATTATGCCGATGAAGGCACCGGGGTCTTGGTCCGCGGTCTTGACCGGGTTCGCTCCGAAGTGAATGGTCGGGATGCGTTCAGTGCCAACCCATGGGGTGGTTTAAGTTACGAAGACTTTCCGGCCGAGTTGCTCGGCTCGGTCGAGGTGGTTAAAAATCAGACGGCAGATTTAATTTCCGGCGGCATTGCTGGCACTGTCAACCTGGTAACCCGAAAGCCATTTGATACCGACCAGCGCTTGCTTGCTGTGAATGTGAAGGCCAATTATGGCGATTACCGTAAAGAATGGACTCCGTCGGTATCAGCGCTGTTCTCGGATAGCTGGGAAACCAATGCGGGCCGTTTTGGTTTTCTGATTGCAGCCTCGCAATCCGAATTTAAAACCCGTGGAGACGGCATTGGTCTGGGCAATTTCCACTCACGGGGCGACTCCTTCGTACCGACTTTGGATCAGTGGGGGGGAATTGTTGGGGTTGATCCGGACTCTCCGGTAGATGGCCCTGCATTACCTGGACAGCCGGCCGGTAGCGTCTGGCATGTGCCAGTCGCCATTCATATGAGCACCGCCGATAATGATCGTAAACGTACCGGCTTTACCTCGTCGTTGCAGTGGGCCAATACCAGCAACACCCTGGTCGCCACCTTAGAGCATATTAACTCCCGTGCCTCACTGGAGTGGAATGAACGCCAAATTGGCCAGGCAGCTCAGGGGTTTAGAAGTTTTATGGGATCCTCGCAGAACTGGCGGGACGATGCTGCCAATGGCTACCCGCTCACCACTAACAACGGTTTTGTCACCTCGGGTATTGCGCTCGGTGTCAGCCCGGAAACGCCATTCTTTTATCGCAGCCGTTGGAACTACAATGAAAATACGGTGCAGGATACCTCGCTCAACCTGGTTTACCGGCCCACCGATCGCCTGAGCATGGTGTTTGATTATCAGCACATCGATTCAGAAAAAGTAGTGCATAACTACAGCATGTCTGGCCAAACCCGTGGCAACCATGTGCATGTGGTGTCGCCGTATTTCCTGGATATGCGTGGTACGCGCCCCACAGTGGAGTTTCTAAGTGACAATATTATGACCGCTGGCTGGTCGCCAAATCAGGATTGGGATGGTCCGGTACCGAATGTATTTCTGGGTAGCGGCATGGAGCAAGAAGAGCACAACAGCGCCCGTGCCGATAGCTTTAAGTTTGATCTGACCTACGAGCTGGATGGTCTGTTCACCGCGGTGAGAACCGGCTTCTTCTATTCGGATAAAGATTTGACGGTACGCGATACCGCCTACGAAGGTTGGTCGGCCATCGGTACGCCTTGGATCCAGGCCGATCGTAATGCCGCTGCCGCGGTAAATCTCCCTGAACTGTTTGAGCGAGTCGATTTCTCCAATTTTTACCATGGCAATGTGTTGCAGGGCAATGTGAATAACTTCCTGTTCCCACGGATGGACCTGGTGCGTAATTATGCCGAGTCACTGCGTCAGGGCTGTCAGCAAGGCTGGCACAATGCCACCTTAAGTGCGGCCAACAATGGCGTTTGTACCGGAACCTATGTGCCCTACACCGACAAACCAGGCCGGGTGGATGGTCCTTTTGCAGCCCATAACATCAGTTCATCCAATGAAAAGCGCACCGAGCTCTATGTGCGCGGTGATTTTGATTTCATTGATTTGACGATGCCGGTTAAGGGGAACCTTGGTCTGCGTTATGTGAACTACCAACTGCAGTCCACCGGTGCTTTTGTACAGCCGATAGAAGCAAGGCGCGGTGAAGTTGGTACCTCACTGTACAATGTGATGCAGCAACCGCAATACCAGCGCTACTTTAATCTGGCTGGTGGCCAGTCGCAGTTAACTACCGTCAAAGGCACCGACTACACCACCGTGTTGCCTAGCCTGAACTTTAATGTAGGGGTGACCGACGATGTAGTGGTGCGTTTTGGTGCGTCCAAAGGGCTGTATTACCCAAGCCTGCTGGATACCCGCAACATCAGCTTGCTGGATCTGGATTATGATCGCCGGTTGCAAACCCCTGGCATGGATTACGACGAAGAAAACAACCCGGTGGTGGGGCTGGATAATATCGCGGTCACTGCGCTTGCCGGCAATCCGTACCTGAAACCAGAGAGTTCCATCAACCTGGATTTATCAACCGAATGGTACTTTGCTCCGGCAGGTTATATGGCCGTGGCCTTGTTCCACAAGCGGCTGGATAACATCATTCGCAGCCGCTCGTTCGAGCTGCCTTTGGAGTTTGAAGGTGAAAACTACAATGTGTCTGCTTATGGCCCGGCCAACACTGGCTCCGGCACCATTCGTGGTGTAGAGCTGTCGTACTCGCAGTTTTACGACATGCTGCCAGGTGCCTGGAGTGGCTTAGGCTTGCAGGTAAACTTTACCTACATTGATCAGAGCGGTTTGGAAGATCCAAATGAAATTTCAGATGGCACGCTTGGCTTTGACGAGGCCGGCAACCGTATTGCCGATAACCGCAATACCTTCCGGGTGTTCAGTGGTTTGCCATTGCAAGGCTACTCGGATCGCAACCTGAATATTGTGGGCATGTACGAGTACGAGGCTATCTCTTTCCGCCTGGCCTACACCTGGCGCTCGGAGTACCTGCTGACGCTGCGTGAGTCGGAAGAGTATGTGCCGGCTTTTGCCAAGTCGACCGGGATGATGGATGCCAGCCTTTACTACAGCATCAATGACAATTGGAAAATCGGTATCGAAGGCAGCAACCTGCTGCGTAGCGAGATCCGTACCCAGTACCAGATGAACCAGGAAGGGGTGCGAACCGATGCGCTAAACTTCACGACCGATCGTCGTTATGCGCTGAGCGTGCGTGCAGTGTTCTGATGAGTAAGGGTGGTTGCTGCTGCCCTCCCGGATGAAACCTGATCCTTCATCTACCTCTTGCAGCAATCACCCGCCTTTGGGGCTTTCCAAAGGCATATTAACCCGTATAGAAACCGGCAACTGCCGGTTTGTTGTTTTAAAAGACTATGTGTTTTGGTATGGGAAAAATTAAGCCGAATTAGCACCTGCCGCCAACTGCTGCATTTCGTTAAAATAACGCAGGCTTACCTCTGTTTTAGCCGTGTCTGTTGCCGCATCAGCTGTTTGTGCATGCATGGCCAGTTGCTGCAAATCGGCCAGTATAGCCTTGGCGACTGTGCTGCCTGCAATGGCGCGATAACGACTGGCTTTACCGCGTAATACAAAGGCCAGCAGTGGCATCAGCTTACTGGCCAGCTGCTCGGCGAAACGGTGCTCGTCGCGCTGGCCCAGCAACAAGCCGGGGCGGTAAATCAGCAGTTTTTGAAAGCCAAGCTCCGCCAAGCTTTGCTCCAGCTCACCTTTCACGCGGTTGTAGAAGAAGCCAGAGTTGGCATCAGCACCCACGGCAGAAACACACAGGCAAAAACGCGCCCCTTGGGCTTTCGCCAAATCCGCCGCCTGCAGGGGCAGCTGATAATCAATGGCCCGAAAAGTTTGCCGGCTGCCGGCTTTTTTGATGGTGGTACCCAGGCAGTGCAGTAACGCATCGGCCTGCCAGCTTGGAAACAGGGCAGGCCACTGGGTAGGATCGCACACCGCGGCCTCTAGTTTAGGGTGCTCAATGCCAAGGGGCCGTCGCACCGGTGCGTAAATCCTGCTGATGGCATCGCAGCCAAGCAAACCAGTTAGCAGATGCCCACCCGTCAGGCCGGTTGCCCCTAGTAAAATCACTTTCATTGCTCTGTCCTACACGCGTAAAAAAACTGTTTGCAGTTCCTTTTGTGGTGGAAGGCTAACACAAAGCAAGGAAGGGTTGGGGCGGAGTTGATGAAGAGCGAACCGATGAACGTCGGGTTGCCAAATTTAAGGCACAAAAAAACCAACACTTGGCTGGTTTATTGTTAGTTGCGAGAGCCGGGTTTAGACTTTCGCACCGTGGTTATAGGGAAGAGCCAGAGGGCGAGTCACTATACCATGTTCAAATCAATTTGGTTGCGGGAGCCGGATTTGAACCGACGACCTTCGGGTTATGAGCCCGACGAGCTACCAGGCTGCTCCATCCCGCGTCCGTATATTACCCTTGAGCAGTGAAGGTAATCGTTTGATATGCAATAACAGTTGGTTGCGGGAGCCGGATTTGAACCGACGACCTTCGGGTTATGAGCCCGACGAGCTACCAGGCTGCTCCATCCCGCGTCCGTCATTGCGGGGCGAATGATAGGGGGTTTTTACTAAGTACGCAAGCACCATTTCAAGCAATGGCAATCGTTTGCTGCTTTATTCGGCATCCTTTGGCAAAAGCTGTGGCAAAGGTAACAAAGATTCACCCCTTGGAGCGCGTCTTCGGGGTTTGCTTCTGATATACTAGCCATCGATTTTTTTCATGGCAGTCAAAGCATGCTGGAATTTTGGGCATTAACCTCCAAAGGTGTGGAGGAGTTATTGGCGGATGAGATCCGTCAGCATCAGGGCGAAGTGGTCAAGATGACCATGGGAGTGGTGCGGTTTAAAGCCGACTTAAAAACGGCGTATCAGCTGTGTTTGTGGTCACGGCTGGCCACCCGTATTCTGCGCCACCTGCATACCGAAATGGTGGACAACCGCAGCGACTTGTACCAGGTTGCCAATAAGCTCAACTGGACGGAACTGATGTCGGTGCAGCAATCCATTGCCATTGACTGTGTAGGGAAGCATCCAACCATCGATAACACTCAGTTTGGTGCCTTGCGGGTCAAAGATGCCATTGTCGATCAGTTCCGCCGCGAAACCAATGAGCGGCCCAATGTCGATCGGCAAAACCCGGATGTCCGTTTTCAGGTGCGCATCAGCAACAAAGCCTTTCATTTTTTGCAGGATTTCTCTGGCCCATCGCTGCATCAACGTGGTTATCGCTTTGGTCAGGGCGAAGCGCCGCTCAAAGAACACCTGGCGGCTGCTTTACTGCTGCGCTCGGGCTGGAAGCACGATCAGGTGCTGTTCGATCCTTTCTGTGGCAGCGGCACCTTGCTGATTGAAGCGGCGCTGATGGCCACCAACACAGCGCCTGGTTTGCAGCGTCCTCATTTTGCCTTTGAAGGCTGGCCTGGGCACAGAGCGGCCATTTGGCAAAGCCTGCGTAAAGAGGCCAGGGCGGCAAAAACCGAACTTGCCAGTGGCCGTTTGTATGGCCTGGATAAAGATCCCCAGGTACTGCAAAAAGCGCTGCGTAACGCTCACAATGCAGGTGTGGCGGAGCTAATTACCTTTCTGGAAGGCGATGCCACCGCCCTGGATGTGCCGGTATCGGATCAACCTGGTGTGATTGTGACCAACCCGCCTTATGGCGAGCGGTTGGGGGACTTACCGGCACTGATCCCACTTTATACCCGTTTCTCAGTGGCATTAAAGCAGCATTATGTGGGCTGGCGGCTGGCGATTATTACCTCCAACCAGGACTTACTGCGGGCATTGAAGCTGGCGCGCAGCAAAAGTTATCAGTTGAGCAATGGCCCGCTGGATTGTGAATTCAGCCTGTTTGAACTGAGCGAAAAGCAGGTGCAAAGCCGCAATACCGAAGCACCGGCTTTATTTTTTACCGAAAGCAACTCCTTCGGTAACCGACTGGTGAAAAACCGCAAGCAACTGAAAAAATGGGCCGAGCGAGAAAACATCCGTTGCTATCGGTTGTACGATGCCGATATTCCGGAATACAACGTCGCGGTTGATTGGTACGACGGCGAAGTGGTGGTGCACGAATACGCTCCGCCAGCCTCTGTCGATGAAGCAGTGGCACAAAAGCGTTTGTTCGATGTGGTCAATCAGGTACCCCAGGTGCTTGGTATTAAGGCCGAGCAGATGGTACTGAAAGTGCGCGAGCGGCAAAAAGGCACCAAGCAGTATCAGAGTTTGCAGCAGCAAGGCCAGTACAAAGAAGTGCAGGAGTACGGCGCCAAATTCTGGGTGAATTTGCGCGATTATCTGGATACCGGCTTGTTTTTGGATCATCGCATTACCCGTCGCCATATTCAGCAACAGGCCAAAGGCAAATCGGTCCTGAACCTGTTCGCCTACACCGGCACCGCTTCGGTGCATGCGGCTATTGGTGGCGCCGCCTCGGTCACCACCGTGGATATGTCCAATACCTATCTGGACTGGGCCAAACGCAATTTTTTACTGAATGGCTTGCATGGCACCCAGTACCGGTTTGAACAGGCCGATTGCCTGCAATGGCTGACCCGTTGTCAGCAACAGTTTGACCTGATTTTTGTCGATCCGCCGACCTTTTCCAACTCAAAACGGATGCAGGATAGCTGGGATGTGCAGCGTGATCATGTCAAACTGCTGGACCTTATCAAGTATCGGCTGCATGAGGGCGGCGTGGTGATTTTCTCCAACAACAAGCGCCGCTTTAAGCTTGATTACGAAGCGCTTCAGGCCGACGGCTGGCAGGTCAAAGATATCTCTGCGGCTACCTTGCCGGAAGATTTTAAGCGCAACCCGCACATTCATGTGTGTTTTGAGCTGCGTCGATGACAGTACGCTTTGAACTCTACAGCACCTGGGGGTGTCACTTGTGTGAGCAAGCCGAGCAAATGCTGCTGCAAGCAGGTCTTGCCGGCCAGTATCAGGTGCTGGATATTGTAGACGATGCACACTTATTCGAACGTTACCGGGTGTTGATCCCGGTGGTGGCCTGCCGTGACAGCAAAGCCACGCTTGGCTGGCCCTTTGATCAGGCGCAACTTACGGCCTGGCTGCAACAACAGGTACAGGAACACTAACGGTGGAAGTATTACGTTTTCAACAGGCCTGTCTGGCCTTTGGTACCCATCCGGTACTGGATAAAGTCGATTTTAGTTTATTCAGTGGCGAGCGCGTCTGTCTGGTTGGCCGCAATGGTGCGGGCAAATCGACTTTTTTAAAAGTGCTGACCGGTCAGCAAAGCCTGGATGATGGTCAGGTAGTGTTACCCAGTGGTGTGGTGTTAAGCCGGCTGGAGCAAGATCCGCCAGCCAAAATGGACACCCGGATTGCCGACTTTATTCGTGAAGGCGCCGGTGATCTGGCCGATAAACTGCAGCAGTTTTACCAGCTGTCAGATGCGCTGGATGCCGACAATGCCCAGCAAATGCGTCGGTTTGAGCAGCTGCAGGCTGAGCTCGACAGCCGTGATGGCTGGTCGCTGGAAGCACGCGTAACCGCATTGTGTCAGCAATTTGCGATGGAACCAGAAGCAAACCTCGCTTCATTATCCGGTGGTTGGCTGCGAAAAGCGGCACTGGCACGGGCACTGGTAGCCAAGCCGGATATTCTGCTGCTGGATGAGCCAACCAACCACCTGGATATTGCCGCTATTCAGTGGCTGGAAGGTTTTTTAAAAGAGTTTAAAGGCGCCATTATCTTTATCTCGCACGATAGAGCTTTTATCCGAGCTCTGGCGACCCGCATCATTGACTTGGATCGTGGCCAGCTGACCTCGCATCCGGGTGATTACCAGCAGTATTTGGATCGCAAGCAAAAAATCCTAGAAGACGAGCAGCAACACAATGCGCTGTTCGATAAAAAGCTGGCTGAAGAGGAAGTCTGGATCCGCCAGGGCATCAAAGCGAGGCGCACCCGTAATGAAGGTCGGGTCAGGGCGCTTAAAGCCCTGCGCAAAGAGCGTGCTGCTCGGGTAGATAGCCTTGGTAAAGTCGAGTTTGCTATCGAGCAGGCCGAGCGTTCTGGCAAGTTGGTGTTTGAAGCCAAGCAGCTTAGCCATAGCTTTGGCGGCGAGCCACTATTGAATAAGCTTGATTTGCTGGTAATGCGAGGCGATCGGCTGGCCTTGATTGGCCCGAATGGTGTCGGTAAGTCCACTTTGATTAAATTATTGCTTGGTGAGTTAGAGCCAGAGCAGGGCATGATTAAACGCGGCTCCAACCTGGAAGTGGCTTATTTCGATCAGCATCGACAAGCGCTGGATTTGGATGCAACCGTGCAGGACAATGTGGCCGACGGCCGTCAGGAAGTGATGCAAAATGGTCAAAGCAGGCATGTGCTGAGTTATCTGCAGGACTTCTTGTTTCCTCCGGCTCGCAGCCGTACGCCGGTAAGGGCTTTATCCGGTGGTGAGAAAAACCGTCTGCTGCTGGCACGGCTATTTGCCAAGCCCAGCAATTTGTTGATCCTTGATGAGCCAACCAACGACCTTGATGTCGAAACGCTGGAGTTGCTTGAGGATATTTTGCAGCAATATCAGGGCACGGTCATTCTGGTGAGCCACGACCGAGAGTTTGTTAATAACACCGTCACCAGTAGTTTGTTGTTTGCAGGTCGTGGTACCATCGTGGATATTACCGGTGGTTACGATGATGTGGTACGCTGGCAGTCTCAACAGGCCGATAAGGCACCCAAGACAGCCAGAATCGAACCACCAGCTGAGGTTCCTGTTAAAAAAGCAGACAAGGACACAGGCGCCACAGAACGCAAGTTGTCCTTTAAGGAAAAGCGTGAGCTGGAGCAACTGCCAGCATTAATCGAAACACTGGAAACCCAGCTGGCAGAGCTGCAGCAGCAAGTCAATGCACCGGACTTTTTTGCCAGCCCGATTGAACAAACACAAGCCGTGTTGAACCAACTTGCTGAACTTGAGTCGAAGCTGGCGCATGCTTACGAGCGCTGGGAAATTTTAGAAGCATAATAAACAGACGTATTTATAGGGGTTTTTGCATGAAATTATCACCCATCAACCTGGCCTTGCTGCCTTTTCTGACCGCCTTTAGCGCTTCCGCTGCGGTGTATCAGGTGGTTGACTTAGGCGAGGTTGTCGATGCGCGTGCTACCTACGCGACTTCGGTGAATGATCAGGGCGTTGCGGTGCTCAATGGCCGCCAGCTTTATTCTGTTGATATTGATATCAGCCTCATTGACTTTGATGATGAGCTGTTTGATTCCATCCTGTCAGATGAACAGCGGGCCGAGTTGAACAGTGGTGTGCTTACTTCTGAAACACACGCGATTTTGTATTCCTTCTTATTAAATTGGCCTACACAGTACAATAATCTGTTCCGCTCGTTGGAAATTCGCATCGCAAACCTGGTCGAGCGTTATGCTTTTCAGCCAGTGACCACCACGGCAGCTTTTATTGAGCAAGGTCAGGGTGTAGAGCTGTTGCAGTTTCGTAGTACAGAAACCCAAATTGGCAATGATGAGCTGGTGACAGGGCAAAATAATCTGAATATCCAGGTTGGTTATGCCACGCCACCTTTTGAGTACATTGACTTTATCCGTACTACCGACCCGGAGTCCGTGGACGATGGCGATGAAGTTCCAGAGCCTACCGAGCATAAAATCTGGCGCCCTTCTGGTGCCCTGCAACTGGGCGTGGTGCGTATCGGGAATGAGCGTTTAACCCTGACACCGGTTTACTCGGAGTTTGGTGGTGGCCTGAGTGCTGCCCAGGCTATCAATGATGAAGGCATGATCATCGGCCGAGGCAGTATCAGCGTTCGTGATAACTTTGTCACTTTGGTAGAAGAGAACTGCACTGGCTTTTCAGCGCCCATCGACAATTGTCTGCACTACCTGCATAGCGTCAGTAGTGGTTATATTAACCGTGCCATGGTTTGGCAGCTTAATGACGATCTTACCATCTCTGAGCCACAGGTTTTAGGCTTCTTAGGGGATAAAGGCAGCAATGAAGCCCACCCTGAAACCGAGTTGCCAGAGGTGCAATACACCAGCCGAGCCAATGGCCTGAACAACCAAGGGGTGATTGTCGGGGTGTCGACTTACTCCGACTCCAGCGATGTGATCCGTACTGAACGTGTCGATCCTTGGACAGGGTTCCGCTTTACCCAGGAGAACATGTATTCCAGTGAACGTGCATCGGTGTTTATGGATGGCCAAGTACTTCCGATCTTTCCTGCAGATGACCGGGACTGGTTGCAAAGTATTGCGACTGCGGTTAACAACAATAATATCGTGGTAGGCTACGCCACCAAGTTTATTGCAGGCCAACCACGCAACCGGATGTTTACCTACAATCTGGCCTCGAGCAGCATTGAGTTTCCGGAAGACTTTTTCGTCAGTGCCAATACTGTCCCCCAGGCCATCAATGATCAAGGCGTTATTGTCGGCAGAACCGAGGCGGTCATTGCCTCGGCCAAGCGGCAGCGGGCTTTTATGTACAACATGGCTGATGGCAGCTTTGTCGATTTAAACACCTTTTTGGCCTGCGATAGTGGCTATACCCTGGTGGAAGCAAGCAGTATCAACAACAGCAATGAAATTCTGGCAACGGCCGTTACAGAAGTGCCATTGCGTAACTCATTTGGTGAAGTCATCCTGGATGAAGATGGCAATCCGCGTTCTGAGTTCCAGGCTCGGGCGGTTAAGTTAAGACCAATCGCCAATGGCTCACCCAGTGACTGTGGTGTGGAAAATGAGTTAACTTACGAGCGTAACAGTGCTTCTGGTTCGCTTTGGTCGGCTTTGGGCTTGTCATTATTGGTGCTGTGGCGCCGTAATCGTGCCCGCAGCAAGACATCTGCCTAAACGAAACTAACGTACCCGCCTGTTTCGGCAGGCTGGTACAGCGGTGACCTGATGCTTCGTTCTCTGTTATTACACCTGATTGCCGTTGTCTTGATCGTACAGGCCGTATCTTGGTTTCGTGAGCGATCTTTGTTGCCTGCCGACACCCAAGCCCCAATGTTTTACCACCGTACACTCGAGCATGGCTGGCTTAGTCGTGATGATTTACTTGGCAAACCCACCGTGTTGTACTTTTTTGCCCCCTGGTGCAGTATCTGTAAATACAGCATGCCCAATCTGGAAGCCATGCAACGGGATGGCTGGAACATAGTCGCGGTGGCGTTGAGCTATCAGGATCCGGCTGAAGTCGAGGATTTTGTCGCTGATTTGCACCTTAGCATGCCGGTAGTACTGGGTAACGATCATTTGCTACAGGATTACCAGATCCGTGGTTTCCCAACCTACTATGTGTTAGATGCACAGGGGCGGGTGCAGCGCAAATCTTTGGGCTGGAGCAGCCGGGTTGGACTTGAGCTTAGAGTGCGTTGAGATTTTTTCTGCCGCAACTTTGTGATACCCTTAGCCGGATAAAAACAATCATAAAAGCAAAATGCAAGTAGCATCTTTAGCCTTACAACCACGGAAACCTGTATGAAAATTACCGCTCAATTTGATAGTGGCAATATTGATGTGATCAGTGCCACCGATCCGGCCGATATTCGTCTGGCTATTCGCAAAGACAACCAATCCGATTTTTACCAGTGGTTTCATTTCCGTCTGCATACACCGCACATTGAAGCTCATACCATCAAAATTACCAACGTCAATGGCTCTGCCTATCCGGACGGTTGGAAAAATTATCAGGCCGTGGCTTCCTACGATCGCCAAACCTGGTTTCGTGTCGATACCGAGTTCAATGGCCAGGAACTAGTGATTACCCATTACCCGGAAGCGGAATCGGTGTACTTTGCTTATTTCGCGCCATACAGCTACGAGCAGCACTTGGACTTATTGCAACAGGCGCAGCTGCATGACCGTTGCCAGTTGGTGGAGCTTGGTGAAACTCTGGACGGTCGTGATATGAGCTTGCTGGTGATTGGTGAGCCTGATGACAGCAAGCGCAAGATTTGGATCACAGCCCGCCAGCACCCGGGCGAAACCATGGCGGAGTGGTTTGTCGAAGGCTTGCTCGATCGCTTACTGGATGATGATGATGCCGTCGCCCGCAGTCTGTTGGATAAAGCCGTATTTTATGTAGTACCGAATATGAACCCGGATGGTGGTGTTCGTGGCCATTTACGAACCAACGCCATTGGGGTGAATTTGAACAGAGAATGGCAGTCACCTTCGATGGAGCAAAGCCCGGAAGTCTATTTGGTTCGCCAAAAAATGCTTGATGAAGGCGTTGATATGTACCTGGATGTGCATGGCGATGAAAACATCCCCTACAACTTCCTGGCTGGTAGTGAAGGGGTACCTTGTTTTGATGAACGCATGCGTAGTCTGGAGCAAAACTTCCGTCAGTACTTGCTGATGGCCTCGCCGGAGTTTCAGAATGAACACGGTTACGAAGTGGATGCCCCTGGTAAAGCCAATATGACGGTGGCGTCCAATTGGGTTGCCCAGCAGTTTAACTGCATGGCCTTTACTCTGGAAATGCCATTCAAAGACAACGACAAGCTGCCGGATGCCTTGTATGGCTGGAGCGATGTGCGTTCCATGAAGTTTGGTCAGGATAGCCTGACAGCTATATTGGCGATTGTTGATCAATTGCGTTAAGTTGAGTAGGCCAGTTGCTGTTGCAACTGGCCTTTACAAAAGGGGAGTTCATGGCCATTATCAGTTGCCCGGCTTGTGGGCAGAAAGTATCCGATAAGGCACCCGAGTGCCCGAAATGTGGAGCCGCCATCGCCGGGCTCGACAAAGAGAAGCTGGCTGCGATGGAACGTGACCGACGATTGAACCTGAATCAATCCCTAGTGACCCAGTCGATGCTGGCGATGGTATTATTTCTGGCAGGTTTCTTTTTTTACTGGCAACTGCCACCACACGGCTGGCAATATTATGCGGCTATCCTAGCCATTGGTGTTGGTTTTATCTGGTACCTGGTTAATCGGGTACGGATCTTGATGTTAAAGCGAAAATCCAAACATGGACTTTGACTCCCTGGTTGGCGCCATGGCGCCGGAAACCTATGAAAAACTTGCGGAGGCGGTAGCAACTGGCCGCTGGGCTGATGGCAGCTTGTTAACGGACGAGCAACGGGCGCACAGCATGCAATTAGTACTGGCCTATCAGGCCAAGGTACTGAAAAGCAACGAGCCCTTCACCATAGGTGCCGATGGCCAGATGGTACAAAAAAGCAAAGCTGAGATGAAAGCATCCTGGCAGCAGCAAACTCCTATTGCACGGTTTAATCATGATGATCTTTAAGCGTTTGCTACGACCAAAATGGCAACACCCGGATAGTGAAAAGCGCATTGCTGCTATTCATGAACTGAACGAACAACAATCAGATTATAAGCATATCCTGCATGAGCTGGCATTTAATGACGGTAGTACCAGAGTGCGTCAGACTGCGCTGCAAAAACTAAACGACTTTTCCCTCTGGTGGCAGGCCAGCAAGAAAGAAGCCTCCGAACGGCTGCGGCTTGAGGCTGAAAGCCGGGTGGTTGAAATGGTCATTGCCAACCAAATTCCCCTACGCTTAAAGCAGCAGTTTATTGAGCAGTGCCAGCGCAGCAGCGTGCTGGAGCAAATTTTACGGCAAGAGCAAGACAGTAGCATCAAGCTCAGCTTATTAGAGCGGCTGGATAAGCAAGAGCTTTATCTGGAAGCATTGCAGGATGATCAGCTTGCGCTTAGTACCCGCCAAGACTTACTAGCACGCATTCAGGATGACAAAGAGCTGGAGCGATTGCCAAAAAGACTACCAGCTCAGTTGGCTGAGCAGGCGAGTCAATTAGTGCTGGCTCGTCAGCAACAACGTGAGCGGCCAGCCCGACTGCGCAAACAGGCTAGCCTGATATTGTCAAAAATGAATGCTCTTAAAGAACGTGCCCCGGCCGATAGTGAGCAGCGCTATATCCGCTACCAGCAAGAGTGGATAGCACTCGAGCATGAGCTCAGTCAGTTGGATGATGGAGCGACACTGCAGGCTAAGTTTCAACAATTGACTGCATCGGTCGAAAACTTCTTTGCCCGAAGTTGGCAGCAAGCCAGACAACAGCAAGCCGAGCAGGACAGACTGCAGCAGCAGCAATTGCAACTGGTTGGGCTGCGTAAGGCGATTACGGCACTTGAGATCGATTTGCAGCAGAGCTTGATGCAAACCAACTTGCAGCAGGCTGAGCAGCTGAATGCTCAGTTCCAGGCACTGCAACAGCAGTTGCAACAAGCCGATTTGGCAGCTACCGATCAGGCTCTGCTTCATGCTGAGTTGGTGAAGCTGGAACAACAGTTGATCGACTTACCTCGGGTCGCGCTGCGTTTTGGCCAGGCCGAGCAATTGCTACAGCAGTGGCAAACTGAGCTGATCCCAGAGCAGGCCTCGGAACTTGCTGGTGCTAAAGCTCGTTTGCAGCAGTGGCAGCATAGCTGGCAGCATTTGTCCGCTGACTTGTCTCTGGCGGTACCTGCAACACTCAAAGAGTCCTATATGGCACTGCAACAGCGTTGGCAGAATGCTATAAAGGAGCTTGAGCGCGAATTACAGCAGCCTTTCCGTCAGTGTCGTAGCAAGTTGCACGAGTTTAAACGTTTGCACCAGGCTGGAAAATTCAACCTGTTGTTTGGTTTATTCAAAGGTATAGAGCACAGTTATCAGCAATTACTGCCAGAGCAGCAACAGCAACTGGACAGCTTGTATCAGCAGGCAAAACATCAGCTGGATGAGCTCAGCGATTTGCAGGCTTTTATCGCCCGGCCCCGTAAAGAGGCATTGCTTCAGCAGATGCAGCAGCTGGTGCAGGAGCCTATGCACAGTGCCAGTGAGCGTTCTGCGCTGGTGAAAAAAGCCCGGGCTGACTGGCTTTCACTCGGTAAAACTGCTGAAGATGCAGGGCAGGACTGGCAACAGCAATTTGATGCTGCCTGCGAACAGGCGTTTGCCCCATGTCGGGAGTTTTTTGCCCGGCAACAAGCCGAGCGGGAGCAACATGCTGCAGACAAGCAGGCTTTGCTTGATACCTACTCAGTGCAGCTAGTAGATGATTCACAGGAAGTGCTCTCTGCTGCGCTGCACCAGTTGCAGCAGCAATGGCAAGCTATTGGCCCCGTGCCAAAAGAGCAGCATGAATCACTTCAACAGTCGTACCAACAGCTGTGCCAGCAGTTGCGTCAGAGGGTCAAGCAGCAACAAGCTGCTTTTGCGCAGCAAAAACAACAGCTGGTTGAGCAGGTAAAAGCAGCAATTGAGTTGAGTGACACGCATCAAGCGGCTGCTATCCTGAAGCAGTGTCAGCAAAGCTGGAAACAGATCCCGTTTGCCGGTAAAGCGCAAGATGCGGTGTTATGGCAAGAGTTTCGTACCCTGTGCGATGATTTTTTTGCCAGACGCAAGCTTGAATACCAACAAGCACAGCAAGAACGTGAGCAACAGCAGCTGGCTTTGCAGCAAGCATTGAGCGCCTGCGATCAAGCCTTGCAAGATACGACTCAGCTGCAACAACTCAGCTCGCTGCGCAGCCAGTTGCTGGCGCTGGATTTAAGCGGCTTCTCGTCCCTGCAACGCTCCAGGCAGCAATTAATGGCGCAACTGGAGCAAAAACAGCACAGTCAGATAGCCAGTGAGCAGCAGCAAAGTTACCAGCAGCTTTTTGCAGCATTAAATGCAGCCGCAGAGCCAGCGCAGCTACCAGCTTTGTGGCGGGACGCATGGCTGAACCAGCCTGATGGCATGAGTCGCGTTGAGCTGACCATGGTGTTGGAATTGATGGTGTCAGGGCAGGTGCAGGATCCGACTGCTAAGCCTGAGCAGATCTCCGCGTTAAAACTGCAGCTGTTGGCAGAGAAGCACAATCAAGCCAACAGCTTGAGTAAAGATGCTTTACTGACACGTTGGTTAAGTCATGGACCTTTACAAAGCCATGAAGCAGCCTTGTTGCAGCGGGTGTCGGCTTTGTTTGTCTGAGCTTAGCGAGCTCAGTTTTTACTGAGCTCGCCGCGTAAATTGCGCTGCATCTGTTCACGCATATCCTTTGCACTCAGTGGCTGACTAAGCAGATAGTGTAGCTTGGTCAGAGTCGCTTCCAGAGTCATGTCGTAGCCACTGATCACGCCACGGGCCTGCAATGCATTGCCGGTGGCGTAGCCTTCCATATTCACTCTGCCACGAAAACACTGAGTACAGTTCACAATAATGCTACCGCGCTCAGTAGCCTGCTGTAAGGTGGCAAGCAATGCAGGTTCCTGTGGGGCATTGCCAACACCATAGGATTTAATAATCAGCGCTTTCACAGGAGCCGCCGCCATATTGGCAATTACATCCACACTGATGCCAGGGTAAAGAGTTACCACACTGATGGGTTGTGGTTGCACGTCAGCTACATTGAGTGCGTGATTGTGACGCTCGGTGGTACTCAGCGCACCAGCCTGCAAACGGATTTGAATGCCGGCTTCCAGCAAAGGTGGGTAGTTTGGCGAGGCGAATGCATTAAAGCCATCGGCATCCGCTTTGGTCGCACGGTTGCCGCGAAATAGTTGGTTGTTAAAGAACAGCGATACTTCATGGATAGGGTATTCAGCCGCCAGATAGAGCGCATTGAGCAAATTGACCTGGCCATCGCTGCGTAGCTGTGCCAAAGGGATTTGCGAGCCGGTCACAATCACCGGCTTTGCCAGGTTTTCCAACAAAAAAGACAGTGCGGAAGCAGTATAGGCCATGGTATCCGTGCCGTGCAGCACCACAAACCCATCGTACGCCTGGTAGTTGTGTTGGATATCTTTAGCGATTTGTAACCAGTGCGCTGGCGTCATATTGGATGAGTCGATCAGCTCAGGGTATTCATGGATGGTAAATTCCGGCATTTCAGGGCGGTAAAACTCCGGCATGCCCTGAACGGTTTGCGTTAAAAAACCAGGCGCAGGTACAAAACCTTGTGCTGATTTTTGCATGCCAATGGTACCGCCTGTGTAAGCGACGTAGATCCGTTTTTTACTCATGATTTGCCTCAAAAAAAGCCCGGCTTAAGCCGGGCATTGTAGCGGAGATCGTGCTTAGTGTCAGTCGATTTGACACAACAGGCAGAAGGCGTATAGCCCTTGCGGATCATTGAAGTTGCTTAAGGTCACAAAATCATGCCGCAGCTGTTGGGTTAACCGGCCTAGCGCCTGACGTTCCGGGCTGATGGCAGATTGAGGCAACCAGCCTTGATTTGCGGCGCCACCAAAGATATCGATCACCATTTGCTCAAAAGGAGACAGCTCATGACCAATTACTTTTACGTCGTAATGGCTTAAACCAGCTCGCTCTGCTGCGGCTGCAATAGCATCTTCAAAACCGCCCAGTTTATCGACTAAACCATACTCCAAAGCACGTTGACCGGTAAAAACCCGCCCCTGAGCAACCTTGTCGACTTCTTCAATGCTCATGCCGCGATGTTCACCCACCATGCTGAGGAAATCTTTATAGCCGCGCTCAATCAACAGTTGAAAAATATCTTTTTCACGCGGTTGCAACCCTTTATAAAACGGCAATCCCGAGCTCAAGCCCGACAGCTCAGTAGTACCGACACCGTCAACATTGACGCCCAGCGCATTGAAGCTGTCTTCCAGGCTGTGGAACAAACCAAAGATTCCAATGGAGCCAGTGATGGTGGTTGGTGATGCCCAGATTTCAGTGGCAGGGGCTGCAATCCAGTAACCACCGGAAGCGGCTACAGCGCCCATGGATGCAATCACAGGTTTACCAGCGTCACGCAGGGCTTGCACCTCGCGACCAATGATGTCTGAGGCAAAAGCACTGCCACCGCCGCTGTCAATGCGAAGAACCACGGCTTTGACTTTGTCATCACTGCGGGCGCGGCGCAGCATGGCAGCCGTACTCTCACCACCGATAGTACCGGCTTTGGCGCTACCATCAACAATCATCCCGCGGGCGACAACAACGGCTACCTTGTCGGTCAGCGGATTATCCATTTGACGTTTAGGCACCACCAGGCTGCGGTAGTCGTCAAAAGTGACCTGGTTAAAGGTATGGTTGTCGTTTTGACCAACCAGCTCAATCATTTTCCGGCGAAACTCTTGCTGAGTACTCAGTTGGTCCACCAGGCCAAGTGTCAGTGCCATCTGCGCCAGGTCACCATCGTGTTGCTGCAGGTGCTTATAAAATTCATCATGGGTTTCAATAAAGCTTTCGACGGTAAAGTCACGACGCTCTGCCACCATGGCTTTGTAGCTATCCCATAAATCATTCAGCCAAAACAGCGTATCTTGCCTGGCTTCTTCGGACATATCATCACGGATAAAAGGTTCGACCGCTGATTTATAAGTGCCAACCCGAAATACATGAGTGTTCACCTTTAACTTTTCCAGCGCGCTTTTGTAATACATGGGAAAACTGCCATAGCCTTCCAGCAAGACTGCGCCTTGAGGGTCCAGGTGAACTTCATTGGCATGGCTGGCAAGGAAGTACTGATTTTGGCCAAAAAATGCGCCCCTGGCATAGATGTTTTTGCCAGCAGCTTTAAAGTTGTCCAGCTCGGCACCGATGGCATGCAGTTTATCCAGTGAAGCCCTGCGAAGGCCGGATAAATCCAAAACCATGGCCTGAATACGGTCATCATGAGTGGCTTGCTGTACTACGCGCAATACATCGGAGACGAGAATTTCATTAGGCTCAGACTGGCCGCCAAAGCTTTCATTTAAAATGGTGGCGATGGGATCAACAAAGCGCTTCTCTTCTACCAAATCACCGTTTAAATTCAACACCAGGGCTGAAGTAGCCGGCACCTCGACTGTATCTTTGCTACTAAAGATGCTGATAAGGAAGATCAGCACAATCAGAATAAACAAGGTATTCAAAATCAAGGAACGAAACACTTTGTAACCACGCCAGATGCCTCCGAAGAAGCGCCGCACGATTCCAGGGCTAGCTGTAGACATACGAATTCCTACACAACATTAAAAACAAAATTAGGTCATACTATGCTAGCGAATTTAGCGGCTAAAGATAACTGCAATTTGTAAGCAAATGTACATATTGCGTATCTGGGGTAAAACAGCTACCCTCTAACGGATACGTCAACAGGTATGACCAGAGAGGGCGATGTGGCTTACCAACATTTAATGCAGCCTTTGGACTTGGGCTTTACCCAGCTTCGTAACCGCGTAGTGATGGGGTCCATGCACACAGGCTTAGAAGAAGAAAAAAACGGCTTTAGCAAACTGGCTGCTTTTTATGCAGAACGGGCAAAAGGTGGTGTGGGTTTAATTATTACCGGCGGTATCAGCCCGAATTTCCGTGGCAACCTGGTGCCTTTTGGTAGTCAGTTGAGTTTTGGCTGGCAGGTAAAGAAACACATTCAGGTGACCGAAGCGGTGCATGCCGAAGGTGCGAAAATCTGTTTGCAGCTGCTGCATGCCGGCCGTTATGGCTACCATCCATTCAATGTGGCGCCAAGTAAGATCAAGTCGCCAATCACGCCTTTTACGCCATCTGAAATGTCGAAGCGGCAAATCAACAATACCATCGCTGATTTTGCCAAGGCGGCAGCACTCGCCAAGAAAGCGGGCTACGATGGGGTGGAGATCATGGGGTCGGAAGGCTACCTGATTAATCAGTTTATATGCCAGCGTACCAATCAGCGTAAAGATGACTGGGGTGGTGACTTTACCAATCGCATTCGTTTTCCGCTCGAAACCATCAAAGCGGTTCGTCAGCGCTGTGGCGAAGACTTTATTATTGTGTATCGTTTGTCGATGCTGGATCTGGTGGAGGATGGCAACAGTTACGACGAAGTAGTTGAGTTGGCTAAAGCTGTGGCTGAGGCTGGGGTGACGATCATCAATACCGGCATCGGCTGGCACGAAGCCCGCATTCCAACCATTACCACCCGGGTGCCGCGTGCTGCCTTTAGCTGGATCACCGAGCGGGTCCGTAAAGAAATCGATATTCCGGTGATGGCGACCAACCGAATTAATACACCACAAGTGGCAGAGGACATCCTGGCGCATGGCCAGGCCGATATGGTCTGCATGGCACGGCCGTTTTTAGCCGACGCTGATTTTGTCAATAAAGCGGCTGCCAACAAAGCCGATGAAATCAACACCTGCATTGCCTGCAACCAAGCATGCCTTGATCACGTTTTTCAGAAAAAGCGTGCCAGTTGTTTGGTGAACCCGCGCGCTTGTTATGAAACTGAGCTGAACTTTGAACCTGCAGCAGCGCCCAAAAAGCTGGCGGTGGTCGGTGCTGGTCCGGCCGGGCTTGCATTTAGCGTGTATGCAGCGCAGCGTGGACATCAGGTCACCTTGTTTGATAAATCGCATCAAATTGGCGGTCAGTTTAATTACGCCAAACAAATTCCGGGCAAAGAGGAGTTTTATGAAACTCTGCGTTACTTTGGCCGGATGCTGGAGTTGCACCATATTGAACTGCGCTTAAACAGCGAGCAAAGCGTGGAGTCCTTGCAACAAGCCGGTTTCGATGAGGTGATTCTGGCCACTGGTATAGTGCCGCGCCCGGTTGATATTGAAGGCATTGATCACCCCATGGTGTTGAGTTATCTGGATGTGCTGCGTGATCACAAGGCGGTTGGTAAAAATGTTGCCATCATAGGTGCTGGTGGTATTGGCTTTGATGTCGCAGAGTACTTGACCGAAAACAACTCACTGACTTTGCAGCCGGATGCGTGGTTAAAGGAGTGGGGTGTGGATAAGGCCTACCAGGCTCGAGGTGCTTTACTGCCAGATCACCGACCCGAGCCGGCAGCACGCAAAATTTATCTGTTGCAGCGCAAAACCACCAAAGTAGGAGCTGGCCTTGGCAAAACGTCTGGCTGGGCGCACCGAGCTTCGCTAAAAAGCAAAGGGGTAGAAAGCATCGCCGGTGTGCAATACCGCAAGGTGGATGATCATGGTCTCTGGATTGAAATTGGTGGTGAAGAACGCTGCCTGCAAGTTGATAATGTTATTATTTGTGCGGGTCAAATGCCGCTGCGGGCATTGCAAGCTGGTCTTGAAGCAACCGGTGTGCCTGTGCATTTAATTGGAGGTGCCGACGTGGCCGCCGAGCTGGATGCGAAACGCGCCATTCGCCAGGGGGCCGAACTGGCTGCCCGGATTTAGTGTTTGTTTTACCTTGCTGCCTTAGCTGGCAGCAAGGTATTTTCTGCCGTCAGTTCCCCTTTGTTTTCAGCTTTCCTTGTTGCCAGCAGCAAGCTTTGCTAGCCTGAAGAATAGCAGGTGCATACTCGCCCCTGTTTGGTGCGTACAAAAGCCGCCTTTTGCTGCATGCTGGTGCAGTTGTCATGACAGTGACATACCGGCAGCCTAAATTACCACATACGTATGCAATGTAAGCGGCTATACTGCAATGTGCCCATGACTTCGTCAAAATGGCCTCAGCTTTGCAGAGCTCTGTTTGCTATCTGATTTTTTTTATCTATTCACAGGGAGTTGGTATGTCAGGTGTGTTAACCATGATTTTAGCCGGGGGGGAGGGGACGCGACTGGCGCCACTGACCGGGATTCGTGCCAAGCCGGCGGTGCCTTTTGGTGGCAATTATCGCATTATTGATTTTGTACTGAACAATTTTGTCAACTCGGATTTTTTGCAAATCTTCGTGATTACCCAATTTAAATCGCACTCTCTGATGAAGCACCTGGGCCGTGCCTGGCGGGTATCGGGGTTAACCAATCGGTTTATCGATCCTATCCCGGCTCAGATGCAAACTGGCAAACACTGGTACCTGGGTACTGCCGATGCGATCTATCAGAACCTGCATCTGATCCATGGGTTGGATCCAGAGCAAGTATGCATTTTCGGTGGCGATCATATTTACAAGATGGATGTGCGGCAAATGCTGGATTTTCACCGTCAAAACAATGCCAGCATGACGGTGGCTGCCATCCCGGTGCCCGTGGCTGACGCCCATCATTTTGGTGTTATCGAAGTGGATGCTAACGGCAAAATGATTGGCTTTGAAGAAAAGCCACAAGCCAACCCTAAAACCATACCCGGTCGACCGGATTATGTGCTGGCTTCGATGGGCAACTACATCTTTGAAAAAGGCTGCTTGATCGACAGCCTTGAAACCGACGCGGCGGATCCGGATTCCAGCCACGACTTTGGAAAAAACATTATCCCGAAACTGTACCCGGGTGGCGATGTCTATGTGTATGATTTTTCAAGTAATATGATTCGTGGTGAGCAGGAGATATCCCGTGGCTACTGGCGTGATGTTGGCACACTCGATTCTTATTATGAAGCCAATATGGATCTGATTGCTGTGATCCCGCCGTTTGACCTATACAACCGCTACTGGCCACTGCGCAGTTACACACCGCCAATGCCACCGGCTAAGTTTGTGCACGACGAAGCCAACCGCACCGGTCAGGCCATTAGCTCCATGGTCTCCTCAGGCTGCATCATTAGTGGCTCCATCGTTTATCACTCCATTCTTGGCTACAATGTGCATGTACACAGCCATGCTTACATAGAAAAATGTGTGTTGATGGGCAACAACGACATTGGTCGGGGCTGCCGCATTCGCCGTGCCATCATCGATAAAGATGTGAAGATCGCGCCCAATACGGTCATTGGCGAAGACATGAGTCTGGATCGCCAGCGTTTTCATGTTTCCGAGGGCGGTGTTATTGTGATCCCTAAAGGAGCCCGGGTTGGCTTTGATTAAATCTGGCGTTAAAAAAAAGGTTCGTTGAATGCGTATTTTGATGTTATGCAGTGAGTACGAAGGGCTGATAAAAACCGGCGGCCTTGCTGATGCCTGCCGGGGCCTGACCAAATCTCTGGTCGATGCCGGTCATCAGGTTGTGGTGTTGCTGCCGAAGTACGGCAGTTTGTATGAGCTAAAAACACAGGATTGGCAATCGGTGTATCTGACGCTTGGTCAGCGTCCTTTTGGCTGCGCAGTGCGTCATCTGAACCAGGATGGCGTTTCCGTTGGGCTCATTGAGCATCATGAGTTTTTCCAGCGGCTGCGTCCCTACGACGATGGTGAACACGGCTATGCCGATAACCCGCTGCGTTTTGCTTTTTTTTGCAAAGCAGCCCTGACCTGGTGCCGGGAACAGGGGTTTTGTCCGGATATCATTCACGGCCACGATTGGCAAACTGCGCTGGCTGGCGTCTATTTGCAGCAGGAACAGGCGCAGGATGACTTTTTTGCTAATAGCCGTTTTGTGTTTACCATTCACAATGGGGCTTATCAGGAAGTGGTGGCAGCCAGCTGGGCCAGCCAACTGGAGCTGTCGGAAAGTGCGGAGCCAGTCAACCTGTTGCAGCAAGGCATTCTAACGGCTAGCAAGTTAAATACCGTCAGCAGCGGTTACCGCGATGAGTTACTAAGTGAGCCGGCCGCCAATGGTTTAGCCGCGCTTTACCAGCAACGCCAGGCTGATTTTCGCGGTATCCTAAATGGCTGTGATTACAGCCTGTGGCATCCTGCCGAGGACCCGCATTTGGTAGCCAATTACGATTGGCCGGATCTGTCGGGCAAAGCAGCCTGCAAAACCTGGCTGCGTCAGCATCATCAGCTGCCGGACAAGCCTGTGCCGCTGTATGTAGCGGTGAGCCGTATTACCAGCCAAAAAGGTTTTGATTACCTGCTGCCGGCTCTGGCGCAGTGGCTGCCGACCACGGATTCTCAGGTGTTGATTATGGGGACCGGGGAGCGACAATACACCGAGGCTTTGTTTGCATTGGCGGCTCGTTTTAAAGGTCAGATGAGCTTTGTGATGGGCTTTGATGAAGCGATGGCACATAAAATTGAAGCCGGCGGCGATTTTTTTCTGATGCCGTCTTTATTTGAACCCTGTGGTCTGAATCAGATTTACAGTTTGCGCTATGGCACCTTGCCCATTGTGCGGGCAACAGGTGGCCTGAAAGATACGGTGGTGCCTTACCCAGAGCCCGATGCAACCGGCTTGCATTTTGGACCGGCAACAGCGGCTGCACTGGTAAAGGTGTTGCAGCAAGCCGATGCACTGTATCAGGACAAGCCGGCTTATCTGGTCATGCAACAACGCGGTATGGCGCAGCTCTTCAGTTGGCAGCAGGCACGCGAGCAGTACGAAGCGCTGTACCAGGCAGCTTTGGCAGAAAACTGAGCAGTCTGAGTGATTCCTCAGCGGTTGACCTGACTCGGGCATAAATTGCAGCAAAAGCCGTAGGCAGCCTGAACAACTTCTGATAGCCTTATTACCAACTTTGAAATCGCAGTTTTGTTCTGAGAAAAGGTTTGATGATGGATGCGATCACGCTACTGACTACACGACAATCTTGTCCGCGTTTAATTGAACCAGCCCCGCAGGGGGAGGCTCTGGAACTGATCAAGCAGGCGGCGCTGCGGGTACCGGATCATGGTGCTTTGCGGCCATGGCGCTTTCTAATTGTGCAGGGCCGTTCATCCTTAGAGCGTTTAGGGGATATTTTCGCCGAAGCCGCGGTGGAGGATGATCCGTCCATTTCCAATGATCTGCTGGAGCGGGCCCGGCAGTTGCCGCTGCGGGCGCCAATGGTGATTGTTTGCATCGCCCGTTGCAACAGCGAGTCGAAAATCCCGCTGCATGAGCAACTGCAATCTGCTGCCTGTTCCGTGATGGCAATGCAGCAAGCCGCTTTTGCCCAAGGCTATGGCAGCATGTGGCGCACCGGCATGTATGCCGAGATGGAGTTTGTCAAACAATCGCTGGAGTTGGGTGAAGACGATGAAATTGTCGGTTTTTTGTATCTGGGGACGCCAGCTACGAAGGTGCCGCAGCGGCCTGCGCTAGATCCTACCGACTTCTTTGCCGACTTTTAAGGCTACAATGTTAAAAAACATCAGCCCCGCAGTAGCGGGGCTGATTCGTTTGGCGTGGCAGCGCTTGCTTAGAAATCGGCGTTGCCAGGGGTACGAGGGAAGGGGATCACATCGCGTACATTGCCCATACCGGTGACATAACTCACCAGCCGCTCAAAACCCAGACCAAAACCAGAGTGTGGCACGGTGCCATAACGGCGCAAATCGCGGTACCAGCTGTAATCGTCTTTGTTCAGGCCCATGGCTGCCAGCCGCTCATCCAGCTTGTCGAGACGCTCTTCACGCTGGCTGCCGCCGATGATTTCACCAATGCCGGGTGCCAAAATGTCCATTGCAGCTACGGTTTTTCCGTCTTCGTTCAGGCGCATGTAGAAGGCTTTGATGTCTTTTGGATAATTTTGCAAAATGATGGGCGCGCCCACATGCTCTTCAGCCAGGTAGCGCTCGTGTTCGGATTGTAAATCAATGCCCCATTCCACTGGGTAGTTAAAAGTTTTACCGCAGTTTTGCAGGATCTCAATGGCATCGGTGTAGTCCATCCGCACAAAGCTGGAGTCCACCATCTTTTGCAAGCGATTGACGGCATCTTTATCGACCCGCTCGGCAAAGAAGGCCATGTCGTCGGCACGCTCTTCCAGCACCGCTTTGAACACGTACTTCAGCATGTCTTCGGCCAACTGGGCCACATCGGCCAGTTCGGCAAAAGCCACTTCCGGTTCAATCATCCAGAATTCAGCCAGGTGACGGCTGGTATTGGAGTTCTCGGCGCGAAAGGTCGGGCCAAAGGTGTAGACCTTGGAGAGGGCGCAGCAGTAAGTTTCTACGTTCAGCTGGCCGGATACGGTCAGGAAGGTCTCGCGGTCAAAGAAATCTTTGCTGTAATCCACTTTACCGGCCTCGGTGCGTGGCAGGTTTTCCAGATCCAGCGTACTAACGCGGAACATCTCGCCAGCGCCTTCGGTGTCCGAGCCGGTGATGATGGGGGTGCTGATCCAGTAAAAGCCGCGCTGATGGAAAAAGCGGTGCACGGCTTGCGCCAGACAGTTGCGTACCCGGGTCACAGCGCCATGGATATTGGTGCGAGGCCGCAGGTGGGCAAATTCACGCAGGTACTCCATCGAATGGCGCTTCGGTGCCATTGGGTAGGTATCCGGGTTTTCCACCCAACCAATCACGGTTACCGAGCTGGCCTGAATTTCAAACTGCTGGCCCTGGCCTTCGGAGCGGGCAATAGTGCCGCTCACTACCACGGAGCAGGCAGTGGTCAGGCGTTTGACTTCGCTCTCATAATTCGGCAATTCAGCAGGCACCACCGCCTGCACGGCATCAAAGCAGCTGCCATCGTGCACAGCGACAAAGGAAATACCGGCTTTGGAGTCGCGCTTGGTGCGCACCCAGCCTTTAACAGTGACGGTATCGCCAACAGCGTAGCGACCGCTTAAAACATCATGAATCACAGCATCGGACATGCTAGAAAGCTCCGTGTAAGTTGGAAACCTGGCGGTTAAACTTGGTCAAATGATTAAGACGTGTAATGATACTGACGCAGTGACTGAACACAAGTAAAACTTAGGTTTTTAGCGCGTATATGACCACAGAACACAGTGCTTTTAAAAATGATCGTCGTCAGGGGCCGGATCTGGTACGCCAGCTGTTTGCCTGGCTGGCGGTACTGGCCTGGGTACTGTTTATTTTGGCTTTGTTGCTGGTGCATTATGCCCGGCCGGAAATGGATACTGGCCTGGTGCGTTACTGGGACATTGAAATTCGCGGTGACTGGCACCCGGCGCTGACCAACTGGTTACAGGCCATGCTGTATGGCACGGCGCTGCTTAGCGCCATCAGCCTGGTGTTAAACCGGCTGCGCTTGCGCCGTAAAGATGATCGGCTGCACTTTAACCTGGTGATCCTGCTGCTGGCCTCTATCGCGCTGGGGCTTTATCTGCTGCGTCTCTAAGCCTTGATTGTTTTACTTCAAAACGGCGCGTCGCATCGACCAGCATAAACGACTGATTTGCTCCGGGCTGATAAGGAAAGGCGGCATCAAATAAATCAGCCGGTTAAAAGGCCGGATCCAAACGCCATCCTCAACAAAGTGCTGTTGCAGCTTAGCCACATCGACGCTTTGATGCATCTCCAGCACGCCAATGGCTCCCAGTACCCGTACTTCTTTCACCAAAGGTGATGCCTGACAAGGGGCCAGCTCAGCGCGGAGTTGGGCTTCAATCGCCGCTACCTGTTGTTGCCAGTGGCCAGCCCGAATTAAACCGATACTGGCATTGGCCACCGCGCAGGCTAGTGGGTTGGCCATAAAGGTCGGGCCATGCATCAGGCCGCCAGCCTCGCTCTGGCTGACGCCAAGCGCCACCTGATCGGTGCACAGTGTCGCCGCCATGGTCAGGTAGCCGCCGGTTAAGGCTTTGCCTAAACAAAGGATATCGGCAGCAATCTTGGCCTTTTCACAAGCAAACAGGCTGCCGGTACGGCCAAAGCCGGTAGCAATCTCGTCGGCAATCAGCAGCACTTCAAATTCATCGCACAGGGCACGACAACCCGCCAGGTAGTCGGGGTGATAAAAACGCATGCCGCCATAGCCTTGCACAATAGGCTCCAGGATCAGAGCAGCGATCTGTGTATGGCGATGCAGCAGCAGTTGACGCAAGGGCTGCAGACTTTCAGGCCGGAACTCGCTGTGATAGGGACTGTCCGGTGCCGGTATAAAATGATGCTGCGGCAGCAATTTGCTGAACATGCTGTGCATGCTGTCGATCGGATCGCAGACCGCCATAGCGGCAAAGGTATCGCCATGATACCCCTTACGCAGGCTAATCAACTCGGTTTTATCGGTGTTACCCATGCCTTGCCAGTACTGCAGCGCCATCTTAATGGCCACTTCCACGGCGATGGAGCCACTGTCGGCCAGGAACACTTTTGTTAATGAGGCTGGGGTCATCGCCAGCAGCTGCTGGCAAAGTGTCACCGCCTGTGGATGGGTAATGCCACCAAACATCACATGGGCCATCTGGCCAAGCTGGTCGGTCAGGGCCTGGTCCAGTACCGGGTGGCGGTAACCATGCACTGCTGACCACCAGGAGGCTGTCCCATCCACCAGTCGCTGACCATTTTCCAGGATCAGCTCGCAGCCCTCGGCTGCTACCACCGGATACACCGGCAACGGATCGATCATCGAGGTATAGGGGTGCCAAATATGCTCCCGGTCAAACGTCAAATTAATGCTCATAAAGTAGCCATCAGTAAAGTTGTGTGTGCAAATCAGATTGACAAGTCAGGGCTGGCGGCTAGACTAGCGAAAAATCACTCGAACCACAATCCAAACGGGGATCCTCATGTCTACAGCCATTCGTCACGACTGGAGCTTAGCTGAAGTGAACGCTTTGTTCGCCTTGCCATTCAATGATCTGCTATTTCAGGCCCAGACGGTGCATCGTCAGCACTTTACCCCGAACGAGGTGCAGGTCAGCACCTTGTTGTCGATTAAAACCGGTGCCTGCGCCGAAGATTGTAAATACTGCCCGCAAAGCGGCCACTACAACACCGGGCTGGAGCGTGAGCGCCTGCTGGAGGTAGAAAAAGTACTGCGTCAGGCCCAGGCTGCCAAAGAAAAAGGCGCTACCCGGTTTTGCATGGGCGCCGCCTGGAGCAACCCCAAGCAGCGTGACATGCCGTATCTGATTGAAATGGTGCGTGGTGTAAAGGCGATGGGGCTGGAAACCTGCATGACGCTGGGCATGATTGACACAGAGCAGGCGCAGAGCCTGGCATCCGCTGGCCTGGATTACTACAACCACAATCTGGATACCTCGCCGGAATTTTATGGCGAAATCATTACCACGCGTACCTATCAGGACCGGCTGGATACCTTGCAGCATGTGCGCGATGCCGGCATGAAAGTCTGCTGTGGCGGCATTCTGGGGATGGGGGAGTCGGCCAACGACCGGTCGGCCTTGCTGATGCAACTGGCGAACCTGCCGGAGCATCCGGAAAGTGTGCCGATTAATATGTTGGTAAAAGTACAGGGCACACCGCTGGAGAATGTTGATGATATGGACGCTTTTGATTTTGTCCGTGCCATCGCGGTAGCCCGCATTATGATGCCGGCCAGCCATGTGCGGCTCTCGGCTGGCCGCAGCCGGATGAACGAGCAAATGCAGGCGCTGTGCTTCTTTGCCGGGGCCAATTCGATTTTCTATGGTGACAAGCTTTTAACCACCGACAACCCGGAAGCCGATGCCGATAGGCAGTTGTTTGCCAAGCTGGGCATTCGTCCAGAGCAGCGCCAGGATGTGTCGGACGAAGCGCACGCGCTGGCACTGGCCGATGCCATTAAAGAGCAGCAGCAAGCGCCGCTGTACCATGCTGCCAACTAAGCGATAGCCTGCTGAGCCGGTGTTATGACACAATTCGCTACCATGCAACAGGCACTTACCAAACGCCGGCAGCAGCAACTGCATCGCAGCCAGCGCTGCATGCAGCCGCTGCCAGATGGCATGGTGCGGGTGCAGGGTAAAGATTACCTGAACTTTTCCGGCAACGACTACCTTGGTCTGGCGCAGGATCCTGCCGTGTTAGTCGCGCTAACTGAAGGGGCTAGCCGTTTTGGCCTGGGCAGTACCGGCTCGCCTTTGGTGACCGGGTTTCAGTATCCGCATCAGGCGCTCAGCGAACTGCTGTGCGACTGGCTGGGCTTTGATGAGGTGCTGCTGTTTAGCTCCGGCTTTGCTGCCAATCAGGCGATGCTGCAGACCCTGGTAGCGAACGACGAGCGCATCCTGCTGGATAAGCTAAGCCATGCCTCGCTGATTGATGCGGCCACCGCTCATGCCGGTGGTTTTAAACGCTTTTTGCACAATGATCTGAGTTCGTTGCACCAGCTACTGACCCAACACCCTGCAGGCAAAGCCGTGGTGGTGACCGAAGGGGTTTTTAGCATGGATGGCGACAGCCCGGATCTGGCTGCTATGGCAGCGCTTTGTGGACAGCATCAGGCACCTTTGCTGCTGGATGATGCTCATGGCCTTGGCGTGTTTGGCGCTGAGGGGCGGGGCAGCTGGCAGCTGCAAGGGGTAGCGTCTTCCCAGTTGCAGGCCTTGATGGCGAACTTTGGTAAAGCGCTGGGTGGCTCAGGGGGCTTTATTGCAGCTTCTGCCACCGTGATTGATTACCTGCGCCAGTTTGGCCGTCATTACATTTACAGCACGGCTTTATCGCCGGCGCTGTGCTGGGCGCAGCGCAAAGCGGTGCAGCTGTGCCGGCAGGATGAGTGGCGGCGCGAACGTTTGCAGCAGCATCTGTGCTTGTTTAAACAGCTGGCGCAGGCAGCTGATATACCGCTATTGCCATCTGGCTCTGCCATTCAGCCGGTGCTGGTTGGTGATGCCAGCCGCTGTCTGGCACTGAGTCAGGCGTTACAACAGAAGGGCATCTGGCTGACAGCAATCCGTCCGCCAACCGTTGCTGCCGGCAAAGCCCGGCTTCGTATTACCCTAAGCGCAGCCCATCAGCCAGAGCACATCCGTAGGCTGGTGGCTGCTTTGCAGGAGCTGTTTTAATGTCTGTTCAGGCGCACGCCATTGCCCGCCATTTTGGCAAAGCCTGCCAAAGTTACAGTAACGCGGCACGTTTGCAGCGGTTAACTGGTTACGCGATACTAAATGGGCTGCCGGCTGAGCCCAGGGGGTGCCTGCTGGATCTGGGCTGTGGCCCGGCCTGGCTGCATCCGGAGCTGGTGCAGCGCGGCAACACCCTGCTGGCGGTTGATCTCAGTGCCGGTATGCTGCACCAGGCCCGTCAGTTGGGTTTAGCCAAAGCCTACATTCAGGCCGATGCGGCTGCCTTGCCGCTACCCCCGGCTTCGGTACGACGGGTTTTCTCCAACTTAATGCTGCAGTGGTGTCCTAAGCCTGGCGAGGTCGCTGCCGAGCTTGAGCGCGTGCTGCAAAGCGGCGGCACGGTGAACCTTAGTACCTTGCTGCACGGTACTTTAGCCGAGTTACGCCAGGCCTTTTTGGCGCTTAAGCTGAGGCCACACGTCAATCAGTTTCTGACTGCCGAAGCGCTGCTTTTGGCCATGCAGCAGGGTGCTCCGACGATTGACTGGCAATTGCAGAGCGAAACAGTGCAGTTTAGCTATCCGGATGTGCTGGCGCTTGGGCGGGAACTTAAATCGCTCGGTGCCAATTATGTGCCGGATAAAGAGCGCAAAGGCCTGACCGGGCGCAGTTACTGGCAGCAGTTGCAGCAGGCTTATCCAAAACTGCCTGGCAATGCGCAAGCAGGGTACTTAGAAAACAGCACTGCAGATACCGCAGCAGATACAATCATAGCCAGTTATCAAGTGGCTTATTTGACCGGAGTAAAGCGCTGATGCACAGCTTTTTTGTCACTGGTACCGATACCGATGCCGGTAAAACTTACGTCAGCCGAGCTTTATTACAAGGGCTGGCTCAGGCCGGTTACCGTGCTATTGGTGCCAAGCCAATAGCGGCCGGGGTCGATAGTTCCGGCAAGAACCCGGATGCGCTGGCACTGCAAACGGCCAGCTCCGTGCTACTGGACTATGCGGCTATCAATCCCATCTTGTTGCAAGCGGCGGTAGCACCGCACCTGGCGGCTGTTATAGAGCAGCAACCTCTGGATGAAACGGTGCTCAGTCAGCAGCTGACGGAGCTGAAGCAACAAGCCGAGCTGGTGCTGGTAGAAGGTGCTGGTGGCTGGTTGTTGCCGTTATCGGACAGTCGTTACCTGGCCGATTGGGTGGCAGAGCAGCAACTACCGGTACTCCTGGTGGTAGGGATGAAACTGGGCTGTTTGAATCATGCCATGCTGACGGTGCGTGAAATCGAGCGCTCTGGTCTGTGCTTGCTCGGCTGGGTAGCCAATTGCATCGATCCTGCTATGCAGCTGCAGCAGGAAAATATTGCGGATTTGCAGCAGCGCATACCAGCACCATGTCTTGGCGTGCTGCCATATCAGCCAGCCGGCACCAGTCAAACGCAGCAACAGGCGCTGGCCAGAGCCCTGTTGGCGCAGCTAAAGCCCGATTAAACCAGTAACGCGGACAGATCGCTGCCAGCGCCAAGGGCGGCTTTGTTGCCCGCTAAAAATTGGTATGCGCCAGGCTCACCCAATACCGTGAGCTGATTGCCCTGACGCACTAACGCACTGCCTTCCGGTAAAGCAATGATTGGCATCTCAGGCTCCAACACCATAAACTCTGCCAGACGCATATCGCGGGTTTCTCCATGAAAATCGGCCGGGTGCTGATTGGTGTAATGCGGGTTGAGCTGAAACGGCAACAAGCCAAGCGCTTCAAACGACTCCGGCTGCACAATCGGCATATCGTTGGTGGTGCGGATGCTCAAGCCGGTCAGGTTGGCACCGGCGCTCCAGCCAATGTAGGGTAGCTCTTTGGTTACGCGTTTTTTGATTAAGTCCAGTAAATTCAGCTGCTGCAGCCGTTGCAGCAAGGCAAAGGTATTGCCGCCTCCTACCAGAATAGCCTCAGCTTGCTCGATGGCGGTGGCCGGGTTGTCAAACCGATGCAGGCTATCGACCGTAATATCTATCGGTGCGAGTGCTTCAGCGACTTTGGCTTGATAGGCATCAAAGTCGATGCTCACCCCGGCATAAGGGACAAACAGCAAACGCGAACAGCCGTTAAGATGCTGCTTTATCCAGGGCAGGTAAGGCACCAGGTAATCGCTGTTATTCACTTTGGAACTGCTCAGGGCTAAAAGCTGCATCATTGTCTCCATGGGTCGAATTGGGGGCAGGTTGTGATAAAGAGGAAGCCAAGTGTACGGAAGCAAGCACAAGCTGACAACTTTGCTTACACTCTTTCAGCGCGCTTTTCATCGCGTATTCATTGAAAATTCAGCCGGCAGCCCTATATTAGTGGCAGTATTGATTTTAAATGAGGTTTCACCATGAAAAGAGTGCTGTTGTTTTTAGCTACCAACCTGGCAGTGCTGGTGGTGCTGAGTATTGCACTGAGTGTTATTTTTACTTTTTTCGGCATTGATCGCTCCAGTATTGGTGGCTTATTGGTATTTGCCGCTATCTTTGGTTTTGGTGGCTCCTTTATCTCGCTGGCGATGTCCAAATGGATGGCCAAGCGCTCCACCGGCGCTGTAGTGATTGAGCAACCGCGCAATGCCACTGAAAAGTGGCTGGTCGATACGGTAGCCCGCCAGGCCCGCAAAGCGGGCATTGGTATGCCGGAAGTAGCGATTTACGACTCGCCGGAGATGAATGCGTTTGCCACCGGCATGAAGCGCAATGATGCTTTGGTGGCGGTGTCTACCGGCTTGCTGCGCAATATGCGCGAAGATGAAGTGGAAGCCGTATTGGCGCACGAGGTATCCCACATTGCCAATGGCGATATGGTGACCCTGACGCTGATCCAGGGTGTGGTGAATACCTTTGTGATTTTCCTGGCGCGTTTGATTGCCGGTGTGATCCGCCAAAACAATCAGCAGCTGGGTACCATGGCGTACTTCGGCATCGTGATTGCGCTGGAAATGCTGTTTGGTGTGCTGGCCAGCATCATTGTGATGTGGTTCTCGCGTCAGCGTGAATACCGCGCCGATGCCGGTGCCGCCCGCTTAGAAGGTGCCAATAAGATGGTCGCTGCTTTAAAGCGCCTGCAGCACAACCATGAAAGCCGGTTAGAGGGCAGCATGGCCGCCTTTGGTATCGCCGGTGGTGGCAAGAAGTCCGAGCTCTTTATGTCGCACCCACCGCTGGAAAAACGCATCGCCGCGCTGCAAAACACCCGCGAGTTCTAAACCAGCAAGGCTCAAACAACCCCAAAAAACCGGCTCCGCAAGGGCCGGTTTTTTTTCAACTTGCTATTCTTTATTAGGTTGATTAGTTGTGAACTTTGCTGTTATAAATCATGCTTTGCTTGTTGATTTAAAGGCTGATTGGTGTATTTTTGTGAAAAATCTTGCAGCCTGATAGGGCTTGGTCTCTTAGGTTGTTTGCGATAGGCATAAAACTTCATGGAGGAAAATCTTTTGGTAGAAACCAAACTTAATAATATTCGCATGCTGCTGCTTCAAAACTCAGCTGAAACTTTAATGGAAAGAGTTCAAATAGCTACGTTGTTTGATTTCTTTTCCGAAAAAGAGCTCAGCATTGGCACTACGAACCAAATTCTTGACTTAAATGGCTTTGCTAGATTGTATAGAGAGGACTTGATTTACGATGTACGAGTTATTACTTCAGACCGTGTATTGCCCCAGCTAGCCAACTTGGTGGGTGGAAGTTCTGGTTATGTGTCCCAGTACAAAGTGATCCGTACCAACACTTTTGGACACCGCGCTAAGTGAGTAAAATCACTTAACGATGACAACAAAGAAAACACGCAAAGTCCATACCCCAGAGTTCAAAGCTGAAGCTCTGAAGCTGGCAGAAAAAATTGGTGTTGCCGCGGCAGCGAAAGAACTCCAGCTCTATGAATTGAAGGCTATCAGCATTTTGACCCAGCTACAAACGGGCAAAGCTATTATAAGTCAGTTGCATACGCTAATTATGGCATGGCAACTACTCGTAATAATGATTTGTATCGGAAGCTCGACTGGATTAAACAGCGGCTGTTGAATCGTATGAGCAATGACGAACTTGAGCAGGCGCATATGTTAACCCAAAAGTTATTATCTGAGGCAATCATTGAGCAAAACTAACAAACGTCACCAAATCGCGTCTATAGGGCGCTCCGAATCGAAACAACTTGCTCGCTTGTGCCCACGGCAGCGACTGCATTCTTGCACTGGCTAGCTAAGCCAGCTAGAGTATGATCAGTTGGTTGCCTGTAGAAATGTGTCTTTTTTTTGGGGTAAATGTATGTCCTGACAGGGCCATTTGACCTAATGTGCTTCCACTTGGAGACAACATGAGTAATGACTCGATTGTTCGCTATAGGATCGATGCGGAGGATAATATTTCTTTCGTAGATGAGGGGTGGTTCCGGTTCGCAGAGGAAAACGACGGAACAGAGTTGATGCGCCCGGAGCTCCTTGGTCAGTCTCTGTGGGATAGCATCACCGACCCGGAAACCTGTCAGATTTATCAGAAGATAGTCTCCCGCGTTCGGCAAGGTAAATTGGCAAGATTTAACCTACGGTGCGATGGCCCGGAGAATCGTCGATGGCTGGAAATGAAGATCAGCGCGGCACCAGACGGCTCTGTCGAGTTTGAGTCGCGCACCATTCGTGTGGAAGACCGCGAGCCGATGGCCTTATTGTCACGGAAAGTGCCGCGTTCGACTGATCTGCTTCGGATCTGTGCTTGGTGCAATCGTATGGACGTGGGGTTTGGCTTCAATGACTGGATCGAAGTTGAAGACGCGACGCAGCGCCTACAGCTTTTTGAACTTGAGCGGCTGCCGCAGCTTACGCATGGGATCTGTGAGGACTGTCTCGAATCGATGACGGATACAATGGACGAAATGGATGCCTAGCGATTATGCTTGCGTGCCCGTGTAAACAAGCGATTTTTGCTAAGAGACGCGGTGTCTCTGCATTGCGAACCATAGAGTCTTTTTGTTACATCAGGATAGCTCACGTGTAGCCGCGACTTAATTAACCCTCTGCGTGGCTTTCGGTGCGAAATTGGGGCGTTAGCTTTCGATGGGAGTATCAAAGGAAATATATATGCCTCGAATTTTGCTTTTTACACTGCTTGTCGTGTCTTGCAGTGTAAGCGCGATCGTTATTCGTCACGACGTCGATGATTCGAAGTACCGGATTCAGGCAACGGAGTTTCCTGCTCTGGCCGACCTGCGTAAGACATTACTCTCTACCAGCTAAATCATGGCACTTAACTTACTCCAGGTAAGCAAAACAATGGTTGCATCTGCATGAAAACAATAGGACTAATCGGCGGTATGAGCTGGGAAAGCACCCAGGGGTATTATCGGGCAATCAACCTTGGGGTGAAACAAGCGCTGGGTGGGCTGCACTCGGCCAGCATCGTGCTGCACAGCGTGGATTTTGAGCCGATTGAAAAGCTGCAGCATCAGGGCGACTGGGACGGAACTGCAGAGATCCTGATTAAAGCGGCCAAAAGTGTTGAAGCTGGCGGCGCTGATTTTGTGCTGATTTGTACCAACACCATGCACAAAGTTGCGGCGCAAATCGAGCAAAGCATCCACATCCCACTGCTGCACATAGCCGATGCCACAGCGGAAGTGCTGGTACAGGAGGGTGTGAAAAAAGTCGGGCTGTTAGGGACTGCTTTTACCATGGAGCAGGCTTTTTACAAAGATCGTTTGGCTGGGCAGCATGGCCTTGAGGTGTTGGTACCCAATGCAGCGGACAGACAGCAAGTGCATCGTATTATCTACCAGGAACTGTGCCAGGGACAGATCAAGCCTGAGTCCAAACAAGCCTATTTGCGTATCGTAAAAGCCTTATCCGACGCTGGTGCCGAAGCGGTTATTTTGGGCTGTACCGAAATTGGCATGCTGATTAAGCAGCAAGATACCGAAGTACCCTTGTACGATACCACCGCCATCCATGCAGCTAAAGCGGTGGAGTGGGCACTGCAATAACAACGATCAAGGAATGAAGCTACTATGCTGCGAAAATGTCTGCTGGCCCTGGGCGTCAGTGTGCTGCTGGGGATGCTGAGTGGCACTTTTTTACAGCGTCATGCACTGGCTTGTGAATTGCTGCCGGTACTGGATTACCAGCAACTAAGGTCCAGCGTCTATGCAGAGCCGGGGATGTCGGCTGAGCAAGCGGCACTATTAACCGGCTTGCTTGAGCTGGCCTTTGATCGTATTGAAGCCCTCTATGGCACACCTGTATCTGCACCGCGCTTTATCATTACTTCGAATGCTGAATCTGCTTTGGCGTGGGGTGCCAACGAGACAGCCTCGATGCACCGACTGCCTTGGCGATCCTGCATTGTGATTGGCCCGAAAGGGCAAAATGTGGATGTAGTAGCCCATGAATGGCTGCATGCTGAAATTCAGCAACGGGTTGGTTTTATGCGCTTGTTAAAAGAAATCCCGGTTTGGTTTGATGAGGGTGCTGCTTTAACGGTCGATCACCGGGCGCCGTTTTTACCAGAGAATATTGAACTGACCGCTGCAGAGGTGCATGACGTTACCAAACGCGCAAGCGCCAGAGCGTTTTTCTCCGGTGATATCCGCAGCCATTACCAGGCCGCCAGATTAGCGGTTGAGCCTTTGATCGTGCCGGAGCAGTTCTATGCGGATCTTGGCCGTATCGCGGCGGGGGAAAGCTTCGCACAGGTGTTTTTAAGTGAACAGCAGTAAGCCATGGTTTAAGCTGCAAAGAACTTGTCACTGTTAATTTTGTGTTTTATGTTGCGTACCTGACAATATTTGACTCAGGGATCTTATTTTGAAAAGCATTTATACCTTTGTTGGCCTAGTGGCGCTTTACGCTAATACTGCAGCCGCTGCCTCGTTCGGCCCATGCATGGACCCGGTTACGGACGCCACTCTGGCTGCGTCGAGCTGCGCGCGAGTGAAAGTACCGCTGGATCATGCCGGGCAGGTTGAAGGCGAGCTGGAGCTGGCTATCCGTAAATTTGCTGTGGAAGACCAGGCCAGCAGGCGCGGTCAGATTTGGTTGATAGCGGGTGGGCCAGGGGAGCCGGGTGCCGCTTTTTATCCCTTTATCGATGTGTTTCGTGCTGCGTTTCCGGACTACGATCTGCTGATCCCGGATCATCGTGGTACCGGTGAGTCCAGCCGCTTGTGCCCGGAGCAAGAGGCATTGGATAGCGAGGACGGCTATGCCCTGGCTGGCTCCGAGTGGGGCCCTTGTATTGGTTACCTGTTTGCAAACCCGGCGCGAACCCAGGCGTTCAGTATTACCAATGCCGCTCAGGATTTAGCGGCACTGATCAAACGGTATCGTGAGCCCGGTGAAGTGAAGCTGTACGGCGTGTCTTATGGCACCCAGTTGGCGCTGCGCCTGCTGCAAGTGGCCCAGCCAGAGCTGGATGCTTTGATTTTAGATGGCCTGGTGCCGCCGGAGTCGGCAGCGCAATGGGATCTAAGTTATCGTACTGCCATTGTGGATGCTGTGGGCCGTCAGTTGCTGGATCAAGAAAGCACCCTGCGGCTGAACACTTTGTTAGCCAATGAAAGTAAACCTTGGAAAGAGGTGTTAGGCCGCACGGATCTGCGTCAATTTCTGGGCGCTTTGTTAAATTACCCTGACTTGCGGGCGCATATCCCGGCGATGATCGATGAACTGACCAGAGCAGAAACAACCCTGTTGCAACAAACGGCCACAGCATTGACGAAAAGCCATGAAGAATTAACTCCTTATCCGCAGTCGGCCAATTCGCTGCCATTGGTGATGCTAATCAGTGCATCGGAAAACAACAGCCGGCCTGATTTGAGCGCTGAAATAGTGGCTAAGGAAGCCAAAGATGCGCTCTTTATCAGTCCACTACCTGGCCTGCTGACCAACAGTGCCGCGCCACTGTACCAGCGAGATCAGTATTTCGGTCAGGTACCAGAGCAGCTACCGCGGACTTTAATTATCCACGGTACCCTGGATCCCAACACCCATTATGAAGGAGCTTTAGCTCATGCAGAACTGTTGAAACCTGCGGGGGAGGTCCAGTTCTCGACTGTTAGGCATGGTGCTCACTTTTTAGCGATGGCGGCCCCTGAGTGCTTTATACAAGTCGCTTCTGCTTTTGTAGGGGATGCAGAGGTACCTGAACACTGCGATGCCTTATGAACCACAGCTGGCACCGGATTAGTATGACGACAATCTGTTGTAGAGCCAGCAATAAGCTATTAGTTTAGGCGGACTGTTGCTGTAAACGACTGAGGAACTCAGCGCATGGCAGTGGCGGAGCCCAGAAATAGCCTTGGCCATATGCACAACCTTGCGTCTTGAGTTCTGCAGCTGTTTCTGCATCCTCAATGCCTTCTGCAACGTTTACCAGCCCCATGGCACTGCTCATTTTGATAATGGCGTTGACTATGTGTTGTTGCTGCGGGTTGGATAGCATATTTCGCACAAAAGACATGTCAATTTTAAGTGTCGATGCATTAAAATTAGCCAGATAATTCAAGTTTGAGTACCCAGTGCCAAAGTCATCAATCGCAAAATTGACTCCTTTTTGAGCCATGGTATGAATCTGCTGTTTCACATGCACTGCGTCCTCGATGAACAAAGACTCTGTAATCTCCAACTCAAGCATGCTTGCATCCAACTGATGTTTTTGCAGCGCTCTAAATACGTGGTTGGGTAAGTTACCCCGTTTGAACTGTACCGGAGACAAATTCACGGCAACCGTCATCCGTGCGAATCCAAGCTGGTGCCACTTTGCGCATTCAGCGCAAGCGGTCTCGATAGCCCATTTGCCAATTTCCACAATCAAACCTGAATGCTCTGCAACCGGAATGAACGTATTTGGAGGAATAATGGCACCATTTTTATTCCACCGAATCAGTGCCTCAGCACCTACAAATAAATTTGAAGCCAGCTCAACTTTCGGCTGGTAATAGAGCTCGAATTCATTATGCTCAATAGCGTGCTTAAGCTCTTTTACCATCGCCAAACGCTGTGAGGTTGACTCTTCCATTTGTCGTTCATAGAACTGATAAGAATTCAGTTCTGTTTCTTTTGCTTTATATACGGCGAACTGAGCTTTTTTATACAACTCAACAAAATCATTGCCATCAAAAGGAGCTACTGCTGCGCCAAGCCAACAACCCACATCGTAATCATAATCGCTGAGTGATAAAGGCAGTGTCGTTGTTCGAATGGCCTGATGACAAAAGTCGTTTAACGCAGCAAAGTCGCGCACTTGTTTTATAAAGGTAAACTCAGCACCACCGGTACGATAAACGAAAGTGCTATCATCTTCTAGCTTTAGAAAGCGCCTGGTAAGCTGGACCAATAACTCACTACCAAAATCATGACCAAGAGTGGCATTGATCCAGTTAAAGTCATTCATGTGTAAAGTGATAAAGCTGAGAATGCTGCCGTTTTTTCGGCTATTGGACAGGTGCAAGTTTAGATCTGCTTTGCATTTCTGATTATTAGGCAAACCGGTTAAATCGTCATACAACATACGCCGTTCAGACTCTTTACGAGCAGCTTGGTCCAGCGCTTTTTGTCTGGACAGTTTTGCAATTAGGCCCTTCATAAATCGAGTGATAACAACGATACCTAAGCCATAGACTGCTATGATTGCCGCCATGTCGATGGCTTTTGCCCATACCGAATAGTGAGTGCTGACATTACTGACAACTAATTCAGTAGTCACCGCATAAGCTAAGCCAAAAAAGCTTAAGAACATAAATAGGGTTAATGGCAAAACCATAGCCCAGCTACCGAAAAATACTGCAAAAATGAGTACGAAGGGGTATAGCAATAGTGACGTATCGTACAAACCATCGTAATAAAACGCTTTGGATAGCGCAAAGATGGCCACAGTCCACAGCACCATGCCGGCAACAATATTGCTGGTGTCGCCATTAAGCAGCCAGGTCAAACCCAGCAGCAACCCAATAATCGCCAAACTCTCGATGATCCACTCACCGTTACTGTGCAGTAGATCGCTGATCGATATAAACAAAAAAAGAATGATAAAAACACCAATGACGGCTCTTACCTGCGCAACCCGTGATTTCATGTCCTGAAATAACAACACCGTGGCGGCGATTTGCTTGAAAGAGGATGGGGGCTTAAGCATGTGAACACTCAGGGTTGCCAGGTAGGGGCGCGAACTGCAGAAATTGATCGGGCTGGCTGTCTTTCACTTCTTTAGCTTGATACATCGCTTGATCCGCTAAATGCAACAGGGTCTGCAACTCATTGCTATGTTCTGGATAAAATGCCACACCGCAACTAGCGCCAACCACCACATTGGTTTCAAAGCTGGGAAGATAGTAGGGTTTTGCTATTCTTTTGACCAGCTGCTCAACCAACTGACGTGTTTGTACCTTATCCACGTCTTTCAAAAGCAAGACAAACTCGTCGCCCCCCCAGCGCCCACCGAAATCTGTTGGCCTTATTGTTTTCTTAATCCTGTCAGCAACAAAAATTAAAATTTCATCCCCGGCTTTATGGCCGTATATATCGTTTACTTGCTTAAATTTGTTTAAATCGATCAATACCAGTGCGAACCGGTTATCAGGCACCATCAGAGTAGTAAGCTGCTTTTCCAACCCCTGCCGATTATGCAATTTGGTGAGTTTGTCAAAGTCAGCCTGATAGGCTAGAAGATCCAAATCGCGTTTACGCTTTGAGATATCGTGCAGAGTGACTTGGTAGTATTCCCGCATATCGTCACTAACAATAGACGTTATAACCACTTGTACCCAAAGTGAGTCATTGTCAGCATGTGGTTTTAGTTTAAATTCTCCTGTTGCAATCTCGTCATTCTCGAACGCCGTTTTTACCACCTCGTCAAGCTGACCGGGTTCATCGAATAACTCGGCAAGTAAAGAACCATAACTTTTTTTAAGCTGCAAACCGAGTTTATCCAGCGTTTTTCCAAAGGCAGAGTTAAACAACAGAATATTGCCGGACGGCTCCATAAGAATGATGGGTGATAATGAATTTTCGAACAACATGCGAAAACGCTTTTCCAACGCTTCTATTTCTTCACGCAGTTTTCGTTCCTGATTAAACTGATCTTCGGTCTTATCAAGCAACTTGTTGACATCGCGTACCAAGAGTCCAAGCTCACTGTTATCATGAAACTCAGGGATCACTAATCTGCTGCCATCGCCGGGTGTCGTTTCGTGCAGTGCTCGTGCTATCTTGATCATTGGCCTGGTGATTAAGAAAGAAGCGACAAAGATAGCAACAAAAGTAACCACCATCGCCTGTAAAGCCATTGCTTTAGAGTTTTCGGCCGCCAATTGGCGGGCACGGGTTTCAATAAACTCAATATTCGGCTCTATCAATAATTGCCCGACAAATTTATCTGGTTCAAACAAAGACTTTATCGGAAAGACAACCGGGCTATTGAAGGCATGTTCATTGGCAGTTAGCCTGGTGTCGGAGCCTTCAAATATCATGCTGACATTCAACACTACACCATTTGTGGAGAGACCATCCACAACTTCCTGGGCTAAATCTTGCTCCGCCAGGTACGCTGCCGTTGCGGCGGTTGCCTCAATCGTTTTATATAAACTTTCAATACTCTGGTGAGCTATGGTCACTTCCTGATTGACGGTGAGCCGGTAAAAAAGTTGGGTCGATAAAAAGCCAATGGCTATAGAAGCAAAGCCAATGACCACAGCTAAACGGACTAATAATCCACTTTTATTCATCAAACTGATAAACCACTTTCACATCGTCTGTAATATTGGAAGCAAAGATATAGGTAATAGCTGAATCTGTTGTCGCCAGAAACTGCAATGCGGCTTGTTGATTACCTTGTTGAATTGGTGGCCGCGCATTTCCTGAAAATCGAACTCTTGACCAGTAAGCATTCACCCGGTTTAACGGCATACCAACCAGCTCAAGATAGAACTGTTCTTTAAGCTTGCTATCGTTGTCAATGTCGATTGGTTGTGCTCTTCGGCCATCAGGGAAGGCGACGTATTTCCCCATATACAGATCAATTAGCTGTGAGCGGGTCAGCTCGTTGATCGGGTTATCTTTATGTACCACCACGACCAGTTGGTCGGCAGTACTAGCTAAGCTGACTGTGTTTAAAGCTCCAACCAGCAGCAACATTTTGAGTACTATTGTGCCGTTCATCAGAATGCAAAGCTCACATTGGAAAATAAGGCATTCACACGCCCAGTTGGTCTGTCGAGGTTGCCAAGCATTTCGGACGGTTGCCAGAGAGTACTGCCACCACTGCCAATACGGGTATGATCCCACTGCAATTTAAAAGACATATTTTCGGTGAAATCCCAGCGCCAGCCTAACGAAAATGTTTGCTGATTCACGCTATAAAAGCCAAGTGACATTTGCGTGTTATGGTATATTTCCAGCCCACTCGGAATCTGCTGCAATAATTGTAGATCCACGTCGTCATCCGCTAACTGATCGCTTCGGCTAAAGGCAAAAGTCGCGAACAAATTATGCTCGTTAGCATGATAAATACCGCTAAGATAGCCGCCTACTACATTTGGCACAGATAGGCTCTCGGCACTGATCCGTGCCAGCTCAGTAATAAACGTCATCTTTGGCAGATAGTACTGCCCACCTACAGAAGTATAAGTGCCTTTGGTATTGTTAATCTCCATGCCATTGGCCAGGCTTTCAGCGTTCGGCCAAATATGGTTAAAACCTGGGACTTGTGCATTGAGTTGCTTAATCGCATTGACCAATGGGGTTATCAACTCAGAATCGAAAGTGACCTGACTATGATTCAGTGAAATATCCCAGCCCATGGTCTTGTAATCCAAAGCAATACCGACAACATCACTAAACTTCACAGGCTCCGCCTCGGGTAAACCAAAGCCACTGACGCTGGCCTCACTCTGCCCGTAAAATAGTTTGCCGGAGAAAGTACCCGTACCGATGCGCCGCGTGTAGGTCGCATCAAGCCCATCGATGTTACGATGTGGAATAACGCCGTAAATTTCAGCTGGCACATGCGCCCAGGGGTGAGCAAAGCCAATATCACGAAACTCTGTTAACAAAAATAAATCAAGAGCGATACGCCCACCCCGGAATGACCAGTTCGGATTTGGGCTGTAGCGGACAAATGCCATAGTAAGTACCGAATCCAAGGTAATGTCGTCTTGGTTACGGTAAATAACCTGTACTACAGCGTCCAGGCCCGAGTGCATTATTAGGTCGAATTGCAGCCCTATGTTACTGGATTCAGCAACATCAATCTGACCAGAAAATACACCACCCGAACTTGAAAAGTCGGCACGATAGCCAAACTCGTTCGAGTCGGTCACGGCCACTCCCAGGGTACCAAAACCAGACACTCTAGCGCTTGACTCCGTTAATGCAGAGTTGCTGAGTAAAACTAGTATGGCGGCGGCTATCAATTTGATTATTGGCATTGTCTATGACTTTTCCTACAACTGACCTTATCTGAGTACAAGGCGGATTAAACCAATTCATTCGCTTGCTTAGCGTTTTATCAGTGTAGCATGCCTAAAAAAAAACTCGATTTTCCCGAGTGTTTATTTAGGCCGCTCGATCAAACAATAACTCAGTTTTGTAGGTTTCGAAATATTGGTTGGTTGCACTGCTATAAAACACTTGAATGGATTTGTCTTTCAGAAAAAGCTGCTGCTTGCAGCCTCAGGTGATTTTCATGCTAGAGTGATAAAAAGACTTGATTTGAGTGTGTTATGACGCCAACAAAGCTGGCTCCAAAACGGGAAATCTTTGGCTGGGCGATGTTTGATTTCGCCAATCAGGCCTATACCTTGCTGATTATCACCGTCATTTACGGTGATCTCTTTACCCGCATTGTGGTGGGGGACAGCCCGGATTACCGTACCGGCAACTTGCTGTGGAGCCTGTCGCTGGCCATCAGCTATTTGCTGGTGGTGGTGGCAAACCCGATTTGCGGCGCTGTGATGGATTTTTCCGCCAGCCGTAAGCGCTTTTTGTTCGCCAGTTACCTGTTAACCGTTGGTGCGACGGCACTGTTGTACCTGGTGGAGCCGGGTTGGATTGTACCGGCCATGCTGCTGATCATTGTGTCGAACTTTGCCTACGCCATTGGCGAGGGCTTTATTGCCAGCTTTTTAACCGATCTGGGACCACGCAAGGCGCTTGGCTGGATCTCTGGCCTGGGGTGGAGCCTGGGCTATATTGGGGGCTTGCTGGCGACTGCTTTTACCCTGTACTTTTTGGGCGAAGTCTCGCTGGAGAACTACGATACCATTCGTTTGGTCGGGCCTTTTGCCGCGGCTTTCTTTTTACTGGCGGCTATTCCAACCTTCGTGTTTGTGCGCGAGCGGGGCCAAAAGCGAGCTTTGCCTGCCGGGCAGAAGCTGGTGACGGCCGGGCTTAAGCGGTTAAAACAGACCTGGCAGCATCTGCCGCAATTTCGTGATCTGCGAATTTTGCTGATTTCGGTATTCTTTGCTATGGCCGGCATTTACATCATCATTGCTTTTTCTTTTATCTACGGCGCTCAGGTGATTGGCTGGGATGAACAGGTGCGGGTGCTGATGTTTGTCACGGTGCAGATTACCGCGGCGCTTGGTGCCGTTGGCTTTGGCTTTTTGCAAAGCGCCATCGGCGCCCGTACCACCTACATGCTAACGCTGCTGCTGTGGCTGCTGGCAATTTTGGCCATTTGGCAAACGCCGGGGTTAACCGCACTCAGCCATGCCTGGTTCGATGTGAATTGGCAGGCGCAGTACGTGTTTTTGTTTGCCGGGGTGCTGGCCGGGGCCAGTTTAGGGGCCTCGCAATCGGCGGCCCGGGCTTTGGTGGGGGTGTTAACGCCCAATGTGAAAGCCGCAGAGTTTTTCGGTTTCTGGAGCATGACCACCAAGCTGGCTGCAGTATTTGGCATGGTGGGGCTTGGGGTGATGCAGTGGGCCTTTGGCCTGGCCGATGCCATTATCTTTTGTTTGCTGTTGTTTGCATTGGCGATAGTGGCGGTGCTGCCGCTGAATGAAAGCCGGGGCAGTGCAGTGGCCGAAGCCTGGCAGGATCAGGTGGAATGATCACCCATCTCTGGCGTGAGAAACCTTCCCACGAAAAAGCGGCCCGAAGGCCGCTGCAACAGAACTGGTGCTCATTTATCGCTTAATTCTGCTGTGCCTGAAACAGCTTGACCCACTCTGTCAGTAAGCGCACACCGTAACCACTGCTGCCTTCCGGGTGAATGCCGCTGGCGCTGGCATTAAAGGCATCGCCCGCCATATCGATGTGTGCCCAGGGGATATCGCCGGCAAAATGCTGCAGGAAAATTGCCCCGGCCTGGGCTCCTGGTGAGCCGGTATTGATGCGATCAGCAATGCGGCTGCGCACTATGGTATCGTACCCATCCAACGGCATAGGCCAGACACGCTCCTGCACCAGTTCGCCAGCTTCACGCAGCGTGGTTTCGATCTGCTGATCTTTGGTAAAGAGTGCTGAGTAGCTGGTGCCTAGAGCGCCCACTTTGGCACCGGTTAAGGTGGCAATATCCACAATGGCGCGTGGTTTAATGTGCTCGCGGGCGTACCAGATACCATCCGCTAAGATCAGCCGTCCTTCCGCATCGGTATTGCCAATTTCGATGGTGCTGCCATCACCGGCGGTGACTACATCGCCCGGCAATTGCGCAGTACCGGAAATCATATTGATGGACAGTGGTACCACGCCCACTACATGGGCCTCTGCTTTTTGACCGGCCAGTGCCTGAATAGCACCTACTACGGCAGCACCACCGGCTTTGTCGGTATGCATCCGCAAAATAGAAGCAGCCTGAGTTTTCAGGTTATAGCCACCGGTATCGAAGGTATTACCTTTCCCCACTAAAGCGATAGGTGCTTCGTCGTTATTGCCGCGCCAGCGCGCGACCAACAAGTGGGCTTTCATATCGCTGCCCTGGCTTACGCCATACAACGACCCCATGCCAAGGGCTTTGACTTGCTCTGGACCTAATATGGTAACTTCTACACCCATTGGTTCCAGCACCGCTTTGGCGAAATTGGCAAAGGCCTCCGGGTAGCCACTGCTGCCAGGCAGGTTGGTAAGTTCGCGGGCGGTGAACACTCCTTGCGCCAGTGCTTGTTTTTGCTCAATTTGAGCTCTGGCATCGGTTGCCAGTGCTACTTGCCAGCTGTAACGCTGGGCCGGCCGCTCGTCTGGCTGGCTTTTAAAGCGATCAAAGCGGTAGTTGCGTAGCTCCACGCCATGAGACATCGCAGCAGTAATGCGATGGTTGTCGCTGGCATTGGCAATCAGCTGGCTGTGCACATGCACGGTTTCGGCTTTGGTGCCATTAACCCAGCTGCTTAAACTGGCACCCATATCTTCAGCTTTGACTCGTGTCAGCTCAGCCGGGTTACCGACACCTAACAGCAGAACGCGGCCATAATTCAGACCGACAGGAGCGACAATCTCCAACTGTGAGCCGGCTTTGCCATCAAAGGCAGCCACGCTGATGGCGCGATTAATATGGTTGCGGCTGGCACGATCCCAGCCGGATAACCGCAGTTCGCCACTATCTTCCGGTACCAGTACCACCAGCAAGTCAGCTTGCTGCATTGACTCGGTAACAGAGAACTGGGTATGAATATAGGGAGCAGGTGTGACCGCCGACACGGAAGTGCTGAGCAAGGTGCTTCCGGCCAATACAGCGCCAATACTTAGCGCAAGCAGAGTCTTCATAGGGAACCTCATTGTTGTTGAAAGCTATGTTGTTGTTTTTCGAAACCTATTATCGGAACTTTTGCGGGCATTGCAAGCGTAGCGGTTGATCACTGAAGATCCAATCTACGCCCCGATTGGCTTCACGGTTCAAAATGTCGGGGTGATTGACCTGGCCGGTGCCGGTTTGTTTGCCTGCATGTTTTAATTGTTGCAACAGCGGGGTAGACAGCAGAGCAAAGGAACCCGCCACGGCGCCATGACCGAGCTCAAGGTTCTGACGAACGATTTGGCTGGTGTTGGTAAGGGCTACATCAATCAACACGCTGGGGGGCAAAAACCGAAAGCCTTCCAGATGATCGGGTTCCAGGCTGAGCAAGTGGAAATGTTTATCCGGCTCCAGTTCATTCAGCAGGGCTTTGAGCTGGCTGGGTAGCTGCGGCCGTTGTCGCCACGACTCTTTAACTTCTATCATCAAATGCAACTGCTTACCATAGCGGGAAATCACCTCCTGTAAATGAGGAATAGCGGGAAGGGCCCGGCGCAAATCATCAAAACGGGTTTCGGCTATCACCAGATCCGGGCGGTTGAATAAACGGCCACAGGCCGGGTCATGGTGCACCACAGGCTCACCGTCCAGGGTCAGGTGAATATCCAGCTCAATGCCCCAGATCTGATGCACCAGGCAGCGGTCAAAGGCCGGCAGGGTATTTTCCAAAATGGTGCTGCCATCATTCTGTCTGCAGTTATGATAAGCTCCACGATGGGCAACCAGCCTGACCTCTGCAGGGTCCACACCAGGCCGACAGTGCGGGCTAAGACGCCACAATTGGTTGGCCAGGTTGTTTAGGTAATCTGTCCAATCGACCACGTTGAGTATCCTATCTTGAACCAGGCTATTGGTTTTACAGTAAAATCATAGCAGTTACAGGATCACTGCACTACTATTAAGTCTCTTAGACGCGAGTCGCTTATTGATATGAAGGATGGGGAGGAAATCCATGTTGGCTGTCTCTGCTTGGCGCAAACTGCTGCTGCATTTCATTTGGACTTGCTTACTGGCCGTGCTGCTTAGCACCCTGGCGCAAACTCAGTTTAACTTATTGGCTCTGCAGCAACTTGGTATTGCTATTTCATTCAGTGAACGACTGACAACCAGTCTGCATGATTTGCGTCATTTTGCGCCTGTCTACGCGGCTATTTTCAGCTGCAGCTATCTGGTATCACAGAGCATAGCGTTCTGGCTAAGAAGGTGGGTAGCTTCACGCTGGCAGGTGGCGTTATTTGCTCTGGCGGCAGGCATTGGCTTGCTGTGCACTTTGTTATTGGTGAATGCGCTTGCCCCGATGCCGACTTTAATTGCAGCAAGCAGAAGTCTGCCGGGTTTGCTTAGTTTGTTGTTGATGGCAGCCTTGGCTGGTGCACTTTTTGCCAGAGCTCTGCAACAATCGTCAGGAGCCGGATCAAACAGGCAGGTTGATGCCAGTGCGCTGGCAGCACTGCTGCTCCCTGTAATGCTGCTCAATGGGTTAGTTACACCAGCTGCAAGCGCTGTGGAGAGCGATTATCGGATTGAAACTTTGGTCAATGAGCTGGAACACCCCTGGTCTTTGGCCTTTTTATCCGGTGGTACCATGCTGGTGACGGAGCGGCCCGGGCGATTGCGGTTGATCCATGCAGATGGCCGATTGGAACCAGAACCCATTGCCGGGCTTCCTACGGTGTTTGCTTCCGGCCAGGCCGGGCTGTTTGATGTGGTACCAGCCCCTGATTTTGCCCAAAGCCAACAGATATTTCTTAGTTATGCATGTGGCCGCATGCGGGCTAATCATACCTGCCTTGCCCGTGCCCGCCTGGATTTAAGCCGGCTGGAGTTAACTGAGCTGACTGAGATTTTCCGGACCTATCCGGCCAAAACCGGCAATGCCCATTACGGCGGCCGGTTGGCATTCCTTAGCGATGGCAGCCTGGTTCTTAGCCTTGGTGATGGCTTTGATTACCGTGAGGAAGCGCAGCGGCTAAGCAGTCACTTGGGTAGCATTGTACGACTCTGGCCGGATGGTACCGTGCCTGAAGATAATCCATTTTTTGGTCAGACAGGTGCTTTAGCAGAAATCTACAGTTATGGTCATCGCAATGTGCAAGGGCTGGTGTATGATAGCGCCAATCAGCAGCTGCTTAGTCATGAACACGGCCCCAAAGGCGGCGATGAACTCAATCGAATTCAGCCAGGCCTGAATTATGGCTGGCCTGTGGTGACCCAGGGCATTGATTACACCGGTGCTCGTATCACCCCTTTTACCGCGTATCAGGGTATGCAGCTACCGTTGCTCGACTGGACCCCTTCGATAGCTCCTTCTGGCCTCACCCTGTATCAGGGCGACTTATTTGTCGACTGGCAGGGCGATCTGTTGGTCGGTGCTTTGGCAGGTCGTCAGCTGCAGCGGGTTCGCCTGACAGAGCAAGGAGCAGAGATTGTTGAGGTACTATTGGCTGAGCTGGCTGAGCGTATCCGTGATGTCCGCACCGGACCAGACGGCGCCTTGTATGTATTAACCGATGATGCGCGCGGGCGTTTGCTTAGAATTACCCCGGCGCTGGATGGAGCAGGAGCAAAAGTGTATTGAAGCCAATAAGGAATGAAGTCAGCCCCATTGGCTGGCGGGAGTGGGTGGCACTGCCAGAGCTGCAGATCCCACACATTAAGTGCAAAGTGGATACCGGCGCGCGCAGCTCTGCCTTGCATGCTTTTTCCGTGGAGTCTTTTCAAAAAGAAGGCGAAGAGTGGGTCCGGTTTGGCATGCACCCCTTACAGCACAACACCGAGCAGGTGATTTGGTGTGAAGCCAAAGTGCATGATAAGCGCGAAGTGACCGACTCGGGTGGGCATACCACTGAGCGCTATTTTATCAAAACCGAAGTAATGGTGGGGCAAGAGCGCTTCGCCATTGAAGTGTCGCTGACCAGCCGTGACACCATGCTATTTCGGATGCTGCTGGGCCGCGAGGCCTTACGCCATCGCTTTGTGGTGGTACCAGAGGCTTCTTATTTGCAGCCTCTACCAACCAATGAGCCGTTATCTGATAAGGTTAAGTCTGTATGAAAATCGCCATTTTGTCCCGCAACCCAAAACTTTACTCCACCAAACGGCTGGTCGAAGCTGCGCAACAACGCGGCCATGAAGTGCGGGTGATTGATGCGCTGCGTTGCTACATGAACATTACCTCGCACAATCCGGAAATTCACTACAAAGGGGAAGTTCTGACAGGCTTTGATGCGGTGATCCCGCGTATTGGTGCCTCCATTACCTTTTATGGCACGGCCGTGTTGCGTCAGTTCGAGATGATGAATGTCTATCCGCTGAATGAGTCGGTCGCTATCAGCCGCTCGCGCGATAAACTGCGCAGCCTACAGCTGTTATCAAGACGCGGCATCGGTTTGCCAGTCACCAGCTTTGCCCACTCACCAGATGATATTGAAGATCTGCTCAGTATTGTCGGTGGCGCGCCAGCGGTGATCAAATTGCTGGAAGGCACTCAGGGCATCGGTGTGGTGTTGGCGGAAACCAACCAGGCAGCGGAAAGCGTGATCCAGGCCTTTATGGGCTTAAAGCAGCACATTCTGGTGCAGGAGTTTATTAAAGAAGCCAAAGGCTCCGACATCCGAGCCTTTGTGATTGGGGGCAAGGTAGTGGCCGCGATGAAACGCCAGGCCAAAGAAGGTGAGTTTCGCTCCAACTTGCATCGAGGTGGCACCGCCCAGCTGTGTCGGATCACGCCAGAAGAGCGGGCCACTGCCATTCGGGCAGCCAAGGTGATGGGGCTGAATGTCTGTGGTGTGGATTTGCTACGCTCCAATCATGGCCCAGTGGTGATGGAAGTGAACTCGTCACCTGGCCTGGAAGGGATAGAAGGCGCCTCCGGCAAAGACATTGCCGGTGCCATAATTGAGTTTATCGAAAAGAACGCCAAACCGAACCGAACCAAAACCAAGGGGCGTGGTTGAATGAGTGAGCAAGGCCGAAGTCGTAATCGTAGTATTCGGATTGGTGGTGTTGAGGTAAAGCCCGGTGAGCGCAAAACCATCGATGTGCGTGGCAGTAAGCTCTATACCCATACCCCGGTAACGATGCCGGTACAGGTGCTCTGCGGCCGGCAGCATGGGCCAGTACTTTTTATTAGTGCTGCGATCCACGGGGATGAAATCAATGGTGTAGAAATCATTCGCCGGCTGCTTCAAGTACCGGCACTAAAACGCCTAAAGGGCACCTTACTGGCGGTGCCTGTGGTGAATTTGCACGGCTTTATTAACCAAAGCCGATATTTACCAGACAGGCGTGATTTAAATCGCAGCTTTCCTGGCTCCAACAAGGGGTCGATGGCTGGACGGCTGGCACGGCTTTTTATGACCGAGGTGGTCAGTCAGGCCACCCATGGCATAGATTTGCATACCGGCGCTTTGCATCGCTTTAATTTGCCACAAATCAGGGCTGATCTGGATGATCCGGAAGCGCTGCGGCTTGCCAAAGCCTTCGGTACCCCGGTGATCCTCAATTCTGAGCTGCGTGAAGGCTCACTGCGCGAAGCGGCAGGACAAAACAAGATCCCAACCTTGTTGTACGAAGCCGGCGAAGCACTGCGTTTTGATGAAGTCTCCATTCGTGGTGGTGTTGAAGGGATTCTGCGGGTGATGCGGGCACTAAATATGCTGCCACCATCCAGACGCTTTCAGCAAAAAGAGCCGGTTATGGCACGCTCCAGTGCCTGGGTACGAGCACCACAAAGTGGCATTTTCCGGGCTTTTGTTCGTGAAGGTGAGCGGGTGCTGAAAGATCAGACCGTGCTTGGCGTGGTATCAGACCCCTTTGGTGAGTCAGAACAGGAAATTCGCTCGCCTTATAGCGGCATTATTATCGGCTTGCTGAAGCTGCCTTTGGTCAATGAAGGCGATGCGGTTTACCACATAGCTCAGTTTTACCGCACTGATATTGCAGCTGACCGGGTCGAGAGTTATCAGGAAAGCCTGGAAGCGCACGATTACCCCTACAGTGATCATGCAATGAATATTTAAAACGATAAAAGGATACAACCATGGTGTTATTGCTTGCAGGATTAGTACTTTTTTTGGGCATCCACTCCAGTCGGATGTTGGCACCCAACTGGCGTGCCGCCAGGATGAACCAGTGGGGACCACTTGGTTGGAAAGGGTTCTATACGTTGATTTCACTGACGGGCTTTGTGTTGCTGGTGCTTGGCTACAGCACAGCACGACAGAGCACAGGTCTGATTTGGCTGCCACCGCATTGGATGGGGCATCTGACCGCTTTACTGACTTTCTTTGCCTTTATTTTGTTGGCAGCAACCTATGTACCAGGCTCCTGGTTAAAAGCCAAAGTTGGCCATCCTATGCTGCTGGCCACCAAAATCTGGGCACTGTCCCATCTGCTAAGTAATGGCACCACAGTGGCTGTGGTCTTGTTTGGTAGCTTTTTAGCGTGGTCTGTTGCCTGCTTCGCCATCAGTCGTCGCCGCGACCGGGCAGAAAATATTCAACGAACCGGGTTGTTATCGCGTGATCTGGCTTCGCTGCTTATTGGTATAGTATTGTTCTGGCTGTTTGCCTTTCATTTGCATCAGCTGTTGATTGGGGTGAAACCTTTCGGTGGTTAATCCAATAAGCTTAAGGAGAGAACCATGAAAAAAAGCGACGCCGAGTGGCAGCAACAATTAAACCCAGAGCAGTACCGGGTTACCCGGTTGAAAGGAACCGAGCGACCCTTTAGCGGTGACTTGCTGTTCCACGAGGCCAATGGCAGCTACCACTGCATCTGTTGTGGCGCTGCTTTATTTGACTCCACTACCAAGTTTGATGCGGGTTGCGGCTGGCCATCCTTTTATCAGTCGTTGGAGGGCAAAGTGCGTTATCAGGCCGATCACAGCCATGGCATGGTTCGCACCGAGATCCTCTGCGCCAACTGCGATGCACACCTTGGCCATGTGTTCGACGATGGGCCGGCACCGACTGGCCAACGTTATTGCGTCAACTCGGTCTCTTTACAGTTTGCGGAAAAAAAGCCGTAACTGTTGTGGTAACCTTTCAGTTTCTATTACAATAGGCCGCCGCTCGCGAGGGCGGCCTCTGTATCTGAACCCATTCCATTCAGCAGACTGACGTTAAAAGGCCGAATTATGACCCTATCACACGAAGAACAGTACCAGAAGAGCTGGCAGGAGCGCCAGGAATTTGCCGAGAACATGCTGCCGCTTATCGGCCGCTTGTACCGCAACAAAGGCGTCGAAGTTGTGGTCTATGGCAAGCCTCTGGTCAACGCAACTACCATTGAGCTGATTAAAGCCCATAAAATGGTGGAGCGTTACGAAGGACAAAAACTCCGTTTGCGGGAAAGTTTTCCAATTTTAGAAGCCATCAGTCAGCTGGAGCTAGCACCAGGTCGCATTGATGTTGGTAAACTGGCCTACGGTTACCAGCACAAAAACTCGTCCAATGGTGCCAGCCTGCAAGATTATTTAAAGCGTGAATTGGCTGAACTGCTCGATAACCCCGATAGTGTGAAGCCGACCGATGTAGTGCTCTATGGTTTTGGCCGTATCGGCCGTTTGCTGGCTCGTCTGATGCTGGAGCGCAATGGCCCGAGCAGCAAATTGCGGCTGCGAGCTATCGTGGTGCGGGGAGGCAAAGAAGGCGACTTGGAAAAACGTGCCAGCTTGCTGCGCCGTGACTCCATTCATGGCCTCTTTAATGGCAGCATCACCGTTGATCATGAAAACCAGGGCATCAAAGCAAATGGGACTTTCATCAAGGTGATTTATGCTAATTCGCCAAGCGATGTGGATTACACCCAATATGGCATCAACAATGCCTTGGTGGTTGATAATACTGGTGTTTGGAAAGACGATAAAGCGCTGGCGATTCACTTTGAATCCAAAGGAACTGCCCGGGTGCTGTTAACGGCACCGGCCAAAGGCGAAGTACCGAATGTGGTTTATGGTGTCAACCAGGACATGATCCTGCCTGAGCACAAAATTGTGTCTGCTGCCAGTTGCACCACCAACGCCATCACGCCAGTGTTAAAAGCTCTGAATGATGCCTTCGGCATTCGCAACGGTCATGTGGAGACCGTTCATTCCTACACCAACGATCAGAACCTGATTGATAACTTCCACAAAGCGGAGCGTCGGGGGCGGGCAGCACCGCTGAATATGGTGATTACTTCTACTGGTGCGGCCAGTGCTGTCGCCAAAGCCTTACCTGAGCTCAAAGGCAAACTGACTGGCAATGCGATTCGGGTGCCTACGCCTAATGTATCGATGGCCATCCTGTCACTGAACCTCGATAAAGCCACCAGCAAAGATGAGCTCAATGAGTTTTTGCAGCACACCGCTTTGTTCTCAGAGCTGCAGGATCAAATTGATTACACCAGTTCGACTGAAATCGTTTCGTCCGATTTGGTGGGCTCTCGTTACGCCGGTGTGGTTGATTCTCAAGCCACCATCGTTGATGGTGATCGCTGCGTATTGTACGTCTGGTACGACAATGAATTTGGTTACAGTGTGCAGGTCATTCGGGTGATGTACGAAATGGCCGGTATTAAATACCCAACCTTGCCACAAAGCCGTTAAATCACTCCTCGAAACATCGAAACCGGTGAAGTCATTGCTTTACCGGTTTTTTTTCGGTCTGATCACAGGTCGCATGTGATCCGCTAGCAACTTATATTCCGCTTTCCACCTTCTTTGCTTGCAAAAAATGAACAGATTCTTTTTTCTGTAATTTAGCTGTCATATCAGCTGGTTAGTCTGACGGGTTGCGATTGTGTCGAAAACAGGGTTGAACCTTTGTCAACTTTGCCTTATCTATTAAGTGCGGACTGGATGAATGCATTCAGTATTGTCATCAAAAACGATTGAGGAAGACTGCCGTATGAAAAGACAAAAACGTGATCGTCTTGAACGTGCACACGCACAAGGTTACCGGGCCGGAGTCACTGGCCGCTCAAAAGAAATCTGTCCTTATCAAAATCTCGATGTACGCTCCCAGTGGTTAGGAGGCTGGCGCGAAGCCATGGAAGATCGTGGCACGGGTCTCTTTAACAAGAGCATGTAAATCAGAACGAATAACTATGAACAAGCCCCGCGGTGCGGGGCTTGTGGCATTATATAGACAGAGGCTTTATCTTTAGAAACTGCTGGTATCGGTGAACAAACCCACTTTTAAGTCTTTTGCGGTGTAAATTTCACGGCCATCCACGCTGACAGAACCATCGCCAATGCCCATATAAAGTTTACGTTTAATCACACGCTTCATAGTGATGCGGTAAGTCACTTTTTTCGCGGTAGGCAGGATCTGGCCGGTGAACTTTACTTCACCTACACCCAGGGCCCGGCCTTTGCCCGGGCCACCAGAGGCTCCCAGGAAGAAGCCTACCAGCTGCCACATCGCATCCAGGCCAAGACAGCCAGGCATCACGGGATCACCTTGAAAGTGGCAGGCAAAGAACCACAGCTCGGGTGTGATATCCAGCTCAGCGATAATTTCACCTTTACCAAATTCGCCGCCTTCCTCAGAAATATGTACAATACGATCCATCATCAGCATCTGATCGATAGGGAGCTGGCTGTTGCCTGGGCCAAATAATTCACCGCGGCCGCATGCCACCAATTCTTCTTTTGTAAAGCTATTCTTCATCATGTATGTTGATTCCACTAAACGAGGTCTGAATTTTCCTGCTGGGGAGCTTAGCGAACACTTGTACGCTAAGCAAGTCCGATTAGTGCAAAATTGCTGCAGACCAGCCATAACATCAGCATTTAGTCAGCATTGGGGGGGCCGCATGAGCGAACAGGATAAACAAGCGCTAAGCAATGCCGAAAAGCAGCGACGTTACCGCGAACGGCAGAAACAAGCTGGTAAAAAAGAACTGCGGGGTTATCTGACCCCGGAGGCGATGCAGTGTTATCAGGATATCCAGCAAAAAACCGATTGGAACGACAGCACTATTATCAGTAATGCACTGCGATTGATGTATGCCGCGCATAAATGCGGCCAGGTAGGTTTACTTAATGCCTGGTTAAAGGAACATGAGCGCTAAGCCTGCCATTGTGCCGGCGGCTACCGTATAATGTGGTTATCTTGTTAGCCTGTGAGTTGTTATGATTTTATTTGTACGTGATCTGACGGTCATCGATTTTTCCTACCTTTGCGCTGAACGCGGCCTACTTGGTGAAAGCCTGATTGTTGATGTCGAGTTGCACGGCAGTCTGGATAAAACCTCCATGGTGTTTGATTTTGGCCTGGTGAAAAAAGTGATTAAAAAAGCCATTGATGGCAGCATCGACCATGCCTTGGCGGTTCCGACCGATTTTCCTGGCTGTACGCTGACGGAACAGGATAAGCAGCAGCTGGTAAAGTTTACCAGTGCCAGAGGCGATATTCAGGTGTCTGGCCCGACTCAAGCCTTTGCACTACTTCAAGCTGAACAGGTAAATCTGCAGTCGATAGAGCAATTTATTTTGCAGCAACTGGCCGGAAAGCTTCCGGATAATGTGAAAGAGGTGCGGTTAACCTTGCGCCCGGAGGCCAGTCAGGGTTTTTATTATCAGTACAGTCATGGCTTAAAAAAGCACGATGGCAACTGTCAACGCATTGCCCATGGCCATCGTTCAACCATCCAAATCTATCAGGATGGCATGTTATCGCCGCGGCTAAACAAGTTTTGGGCCGATCGCTGGCAGGATATTTATCTAATCACCGAACAGGACCTGTGTCAGCCAGCTGATTTGAAGTGGCTGCAGGCCAATGTCGGCGATCTCTGTTCGCGTTATCAGTCCGGACAGGGAGTTTTTGAAATTTGTTTGCCAGCAAGTCACTGCGAACTTGTACCGTGCGATACCACAGTCGAATGTTTGGCTGATTACATTGCCGGTGAGCTAAAAACACTGGATGCAGAACATCAATACAAGGTGGTAGCCTATGAAGGGGTTGGTAAAGGCGCTATTGCTGTCAGCTAGTCTTTTAGGCCTGACATTGAACACAGTTGCTTTGGCAAACGAGCTAACGGCTGATCGGATTGAACTGCAGGGGACGCTTACACAAGGCAGTCTCATCCGGGCTTCAGTGCCAGTTGGCACCAAGGCCTGGTTTAACGAGCAGCAACTGGCGGTGAGCCCGGATGGCCAATTGGTCTTTGGTATTGGCCGCGATGCACCCTTACAGCATCAACTGCGGCTTGAGCTTGATGGTCAGCAACTCACTTTGCCGCTTAGCTTTCAGGCCCGTGAATACGATATTCAGCGTATTGAAGGTGTCGAGCAACGTTTTGTCAGCCCGCCACCAGAGGTGTTAGCGCAAATCCGGCGTGACAGCCAACTGGTACAGTCCGCACGGGCGATGGATACTGATTTGCCCTATGCTTTTCAGCAGCCGGTATGGCCTGCTTATGGTCGTATTACCGGCGTCTATGGCTCACAACGCATTTTTAACGGTCAGCCACGTAATCCTCATCTTGGGCTGGATATCGCCGGCCCCGTTGGCAGCCCGGTGTTCGCGCCAATGACCGGTGTGGTGACGCTGGCAGAAGATTTGTACTATTCGGGGCTGACCCTGATCATCGATCATGGTTATGGCGTGAGTACTACCTTGATGCATCTGGACGCCTTCCATGTGGCTGTCGGTGACAAAGTCACTCAGGGCCAGTTGGTAGCGGATATGGGCGCGACCGGTCGGGTAACAGGCCCACATCTGGACTGGCGCATTAACTGGTTTCAGGAGCGGCTGGACCCGGCGCTGCTCATGCCAGAAGCCGCCCCTCCTTTGAAAAGTGAAAACCCTTAACGTTCTGTCCGGGCCTGACTGGCCCACCAGGCGCTCCAGGCGCTTTCATCCACAATGGTGAGCTGTGCCACCGTCGCTGGTGGCGCTGTCAGCTCCAGAGTGCGCTCCAGCAAGCGATCCCGGCGGAACAGATGCAAGGATAGAGCCTTTTGTTTGGGTAGGCGTAGCAGCAGCTCAGTGACACTGTTGCTGTTTAACCGAAATCCTTCAACGGCCAGCAGCTCGTCACCCACCATTAAACCCGCCTGATGTGCCGGCCCCTGATCATAGACAGCTGTGAGCTTGATGCCTTGCTCGGTGCTCAGGTACTGAGCACCCAGCCAGGCGTTGCCATTGCTTGCTGCAGGGCCACTTAAGTCGTCCGGTTTCAGCGGAGCACGCCAGTTGAGTGCTAAGCCAAGAGCGGGCAGGTGATCTGCCAGGGGGATTGGTTTTGGCTGCTGCACCCAGTTGGTCAGTTGGCTGGCAAGCTCAGGCAGCTGCCAGCTTTTAAGAACGCTGGCAATGGCGCCATTTGGTGTACCTGAGGTCAGATAGTCTTGCCACAGCTGTTGCATCAGTTGCGGTAAACTCCGGCCATGCGCGGTTAAAGCGGCATCCAGAGCAAGGGCGACCAGAGCCCCTTTAGCGTAATAACTGGCGATGGCATTGACCGCATTTTCATCCTGTTTGTAAAACTTGGTCCAGGCATCAAAGCTGCTGTCCTCTAGTGATTGCACGCCATCACTTGGGTTACGCGTGACTCTGCTGATGGTTTTTTCCAACGCCAGCAGGTAATCGGCCGCACTTTGCAGGCCGCTGCTGTACAAGGCTAAATCATCCAGATAAGAGGTAAAGCCTTCGTAGATCCAAAGTTGCCGGCTGTAGTGCTCCTGCGCCAGCTGGTACGGATGAAACTCGGCGGGTTTTAAGCGCTTGACCCACCAGGTATGGAGATACTCATGGCTGCACAGACTGAGTAGAGTCTGATAGCCTTCATTAATTTGCTGTTGTCCGGCGGCTGGCAAATCAAAACGACTGCACAGCAGTAAGGTCGAGTCATTATGCTCTAAGCCACCAAAGCCGGAGTCGGTGACCCAGGTTAAAAACCAGTAGTTGGTTAAATCGGCCGGTAAGCTGCCAAAGATGGCTTTTTGTTGCTGGCAGATGGTGGTTAAGTCTGCAGTAAAGCGCTGTTGATCACTCAAATTACGGCCACTGACTACCAAATAGTGCGGTACTGCATCGATGTGAAACTCGGTCAGCTGGAAATGGCCGGCTAGCAGAGGGCTATCAATCAAGTGCTGGTAGTCGCTCGCAACATAAGTGCCAAAACCAAGGAAAGTCGTATCCGCGGCCGGTGGCAGGGCGGTCGCCAGTCGCCAGTCTGAAGTCGTCGGGTCGGTGGGGGCATCGACCTGCAGCTGATGCGGTAATTCTTCCATACCAGCGACCGCTAAGCAAAGGCAAGCTGGGTTGAGTATAGCGACCTCATCATCCAGGTAAGCAGCCCGAACGGATCGATCATAAGCATACAACTGGTAATGAACCCTAACTGCTTGACCGCGATGGTGAACTTGCCAGCTTTGTTTATCGGTTTTTAGTACCTCCAAAGCACCATCTTTGTCGCTGGCGGTGAGCCAGATCAGGTTACGGGCAAAGTCGCGGATCATATAGCTGCCGGGGATCCAGGCGGGCAGTTGCAACCGCAGTGGCTCTGTGCCCTGAGGTTGAATAGTCAGCTCCATCTCAATCAAATGAGCGGCGATATCAACGCAACGAAGCTGGTATTGAATTAAAGCCTTCATATATACTGAATTCTCCTGCAGACAGACTCTGCTGATTGTAACATGACAAGGAATCCTCATGGCGGAAGAAACTATTTTCAGCAAAATTGTGCGTGGTGAAATCCCGGCCGATATCCTGTATCAGGATGAGTTGGTCACAGCTTTTCGTGATATCAACCCCAGAGCACCCAGCCATATCCTGATCATTCCAAACCATCTAATACCAACGGTGAACGATGTGAAACCAGAAGATGAGCAAGCCCTTGGCCGGCTCTTTACTGTGGCGCGTCAGTTGGCTGCTGCCGAGGGCATTGCTGAAGACGGCTACCGGCTGATTATGAACTGCAATCAGCATGGTGGTCAGGAGGTGTACCATATCCATCTGCATCTGGTTGGTGGCAGGCCACTTGGCCCAATGCTAAGTTATTAATCACCAAAACCATGCAAAGCAGCGCATTGCATTTGGTGGGCGTTCACGTACAATGCGCGCCCGCACACCCCAACCAACAGGGCCTATCAGCATGAGCACAGACAATCAGGATGCTTTAATTGCCAAACGCATGCAACATGCCATTACCCGGGTAACCAAAACCGTGTTTCCGGGGCGTACCAATCATCACAATACCTTGTTTGGGGGGGAGGCGCTGGCCTGGATGGATGAAGCGGCTTTTATCGCTGCCACCCGTTTTTGCCGTAAGCCACTGGTTACGGTGTCATCAGACCGGGTTGATTTTAAAGAGGCCATACCGGCCGGCACTCTGATTGAACTGGTTGCTAAAGTGGATCATGTCGGTCGCACCAGTATTCGGGTGCATGTGGATATTTTTCTGGAGCATATGTACCAGGACGATCAGCACAAAGCGATTTCCGGCAGCTTTACTTTTGTCGCGTTGGGGCCTGATCGCAAGCCGGTGCCGGTGCTGTCCGGCCTTACCGAATAAGCCTTCACTTGACATTGTTAACCATTGGATTAATCTGGTAGGAGCAGTCAATAAGCGCCAGGTCCAACAATGAAAACAGCACAGCAGTGGTTCGCTGAGTACGCAGAAAGTCATCAAAACCCTACCAATAAAGCCATCCACTGGCTGGCGGTGCCTGTGATCTATGCCACCGTATTTGGTTTGCTCTGGTCTGTACCTATGCCTTTTAGCGGCTTAGCTGCCAGCGAGATTAACTGGGCCATGCTGATAGCGGTACCGGTGCTGGTGTTTTACTTCAGTTTGTCTTTTGCCCTGGGGGCCGGGATGACACTCTTTACTGCCTTGGTATTTAGCGGGTTGCGTTGGCATGAACTGGCGCTTGGCTGGCCGCTTTGGCTCAGCAGCTTACTACTTTTTGTCGTAATGTGGCTGCTGCAGTTTATTGGCCATCATATCGAAGGCAAAAAACCCTCTTTTTTCCAGGATATATTCTTCTTGCTGATAGGTCCGGCCTGGCTACTAAGTTTTATTCTGCAACGCCTTGGCATCCGTTATCAGCGCCGTTGCGACTAATGCAGTGGGAATCAGGTTTAACTGAGCTGCAGCAAGGCGTCAGTGGGGTATAATTTCAGTTCTGACAAGCAGTTTTGGTGGCGCTTTGTTACACAATCTAGACGATAAAAGACATCTGCAGTTCTGGCTGCTACACACCTTAGGCTGGATCGGCTTTGCCGTGGTGCATTATCTTGGTTCCCTGGTGTTGGAAGTGCGGAATGCCTACTTTTGGGTGGTGATGCTTGATACCTTTGTTGGCTGGCTGCTTACCATACCACTGCGATACATCTATCAACGGGCCTGGTATTGGCATCCGTTGAAAATGATGCTGACCGTATTGCTGTTAGCTACTCTGGTCGGTGTGGTCTGGACCATCTTCAAAAACCATACCTATTGGGAAATTTATCGCCATGGCTTTCAGCCCAAAAGCTGGAGTTGGGTGCAGTTGTATCTGCGAAATGCTCAGGTGTCGTTTTATGTGATTTTAAGCTGGAGTGGTCTCTATTTTGGTATCAAGTATTACCAGACGCTGCAGCGGGAAAAGCAAAAGCTGTTGACGGCTACTAACCGGGCGCACGAAGCCCAGTTAAAAATGCTGCGTTATCAGTTAAATCCCCACTTTTTGTTTAATACCTTGAATGCAATTTCTACGCTGGTACTGACTCGAGAAAACGATACGGCGGAGAAAATGGTGACTCGGCTGAGTGACTTCTTGCGCTATTCGTTGTACAAGGACCCAATAAAAAAGGTACCGTTGCAACAGGAAATCAGTGCTGCCCGCTTGTATCTGGAAATTGAAAAGGTTCGTTTTTCAGAGCGTTTGAAAGTGACTTTTGAAGTGAGTGAGGATGCATGTCAGGCGCTGGTGCCGAGTTTGATCTTGCAACCCCTGATTGAAAATGCCATAAAGTATGCTGTAGCCACCCAGGTTGATGGCGGACACATCGCTATATCGGCGAAAAAGTTTGGCCACGATCTGTTGCTGGAAGTTGCTGATAATGGGCCAGGCGTTCCTTTGGATGGTGGATTACCAAAGTCCGAGCACAGTGGCGTTGGTTTGGTCAATACCCGCGAACGACTGGCTGCCCTTTATGATCACAACTTCTCGCTGGTACTGACGCACAACGAGCCGCAGGGACTGAAGGTGAATATTCGCATTCCCTATGAACTTGATATAACGGAATAATACGCATGCTAAACGTCGTAGTTGTCGATGATGAACCACTGGCCCGCAAAGGGATGTTATATCGGCTTGGCGATTATAAAACCCTGAAGGTTGTCGCTGAGTGCGGCAATGGCAAAGAGGCTTTGGAAGCGATCGCCAAGCACCAACCTGAGCTGGTATTTTTGGATGTGGAAATGCCAGGTATGGATGGCTTTGCTGTGCTTGAGCAGCTGCAAAACCAGCAACTGCCGATGCCCTACATTATTTTTGTCACCGCCTATGATCACTATGCGCTGGCTGCATTTGATGTCAATGCCATTGACTATGTGCTCAAGCCGGTTGAAGCGGGGCGCTTAAAAGCAGCCATTGATAAGGCACTTAAAGCCTTTGAAAGCCGTGATGATCAGAAACACAAATCACAACTGGCCGAGGTAGTTTCACGTTTAACCGGTGATGCTGCTGAAACCATCCTGGAACGGCTTAGCAACGAAGAGCCTGTGGTGGACTCGCGCTACCCGGATGCTATCAGCATTAAAGACAGTGGCGAAATCACCCGGGTGATGGTCATTGATATTGATTGGGTCGATGCTGCCGGCGATTACATGTGCATTCATACCCGCGATGGCCAAACCCATATTTTGCGCAAAACCATGAAAGAGCTGGAGCTAGAGCTGGATCCTCGTTTGTTTGTCCGGGTGCACCGTTCTGCTATTGTTAACGTCAACACCATTGTGAAACTCCAGATGCTACCAAACGGCGAGCATCAACTGATGCTGAGCAACGACCAGACCGTGAAAGTCAGTCGCAGCTACAAAGATCGGGTGAAGCAGGTATTTAAAGGCGCTTAATCGTTGGCCACCTGCTGCTGCCAGCGCAGCAGGTAAGGGTCGATGCGCTTTTTATGCTCGCCACTGGCTTGCAGTGGATACAGGCAAGCTTGATGATTCACTTCACCTGCCATCATCAGGTGGGCCCCCCCCAGCAATTGTTCGACGGCGTAAGCCCCTAGTTTGGTTGCCAATATCCGATCAGCGCCAACCGGTGAGCCCCCTCGCTGAATATGCCCAAGCACACAAGCCCGGCACTCAATACCAATGGCTTTGGTAATATCCGCAGCCAGTGCTGTGCTGCCCCCAGGGTAGCAATGCTCGGCCATCACAATGATGTAGCTGCTTTTGCCTTTCACCACCTGGGCATTTTGAATAGGGCGGATCACAGCATCCAGCTCGCCAGGCTTAAGTACACCAAGCTCCGGACAAATAATTTGCTCAGCGCCGCTGGCAATTCCTGCCGACAAGGCAATAAAACCACTGTGCCGGCCCATTAGCTCAACCAGAAAAATACGCTCGAAAGCATCGGCGGTATCGCGAATTTTATCGATGGCATCCAGTGCGGTATCAATGGCGGTGGCATAGCCTATGGTGGCATCAGTGCCATCAACATCGTTGTCGATGGTGCCGGGCAAACCGAGGATCTGACCTTTGTAGTGTTGTGCTATGGCCAAAGCCCCTTTGAAACTGCCATCACCACCAATCACCAGCAAGGCATCGAGCTGCATCTGCCGCAGGGTAATTGCTGCAGCTTTTGCGCCTTCTTCCGTGTGCATGGCCGGACAACGGGCACTTTTTAATAGGGTTCCGCCAAGGTGAATGATGTGTTGAACGTGATAAGGCAGCAACTTTTTGTAGTCACCTTCTATCAGGCCATTAAAACCATGCGAAAAGCCAACTACCTCAATCTGATGCGCGGCTGCTGTCAGAACAATAGAGCGAATGCAAGCATTCATCCCCGGAGCATCGCCACCTGAAGTTAACACGCCAATCCGTCGTATCGATGTCATAAAGTTGCCCCGGTATCTGCCTGAATCAAGCCAGTATAGCAAAGTTAGTCGCTGTGATGTTGATCTGTCGCAAGTCGCATACTTCGTTCATTTCACTGAAACAAGGCGACTTTTTTCCCTGAATAAGCGACAATAGCTGCTGTTGTTTCGTCTTACAGGTACCCCTGTTATGCATCAGGTTTCCGGTCGCGCACTTCTTGGTTTCAGCCTGGCTTTTACCACGGCTGTACTGTGGGGTATCTTACCGATCGTACTCAAAGTATTACTGGACTTTTTGACTGCAAGCACCCTGACGGGTATTCGTTTTCTAGTCGCGGCGCTGATGGTTGGCGCCTGGCTGGTTTGGCAAGGGCAGTGGCCCCGGCTGAGTTTACTCAGCCGGCAAGGGATCCTCTTGTTATTGGTTGCCATTGCCGGCTTGCTGGCCAATTACCTGATGTATATGTCTGGTTTAAATTACCTGACCGCAGAAACTGGCCAGTTGTTGATTCAGCTGGCCCCTTTTTTGATGATGCTTGGTGGTGTTTGGATCTTTCAAGAGCGCTTGCAGTTCTGGCAAAAAGTTGGTGCGGCCACTCTTTTGGCAGGTTTACTGCTGTTTTTTAACGAGCGGCTACTGGATTTACTGACTTCCATCAGTGAAGAGAGCATAGGTTTATTGCTTATCATTGGCGCAGCCGTGACCTGGGCAGCGTATGCGCTGGCGCAAAAGCAATTGCTGGTGCACTACAGCTCCAAGCAAATCATGGTGCTTATATACTGCGCGGGTGCCTTGGTTTTTATGCCTCTGTCGGATTTGCAGCCCTTGTTGCAGCTGACGGGCTGGCACTGGGCTTTTTTGTTGTTCTGCTGTTTGAATACAGTGGTTGCCTATGGAGCTTTTGCTGAAGCCATGCACCATTGGGAGGCATCAAAAGTCAGTGCTGTGCTAGCCATTACGCCGTTAGTGACCATAGTAGTAGCTAAAGGCCTGCACGCGCTGCAGCCAGACTGGCTATCACCTGAGCCATTAAACGCTTGGGCAATTATAGGCGCTTGTTTGGTGGTGGTCGGATCGATGACGACAGCGTTATCGCCATTGTGGGGCCAGTACCACGCTCGTTACTCCGCGAGGCAACAACAAAAACGCCGCAGTTTGTAACTGCAGCGTTTTGAGTGGACGGGGTAGTCTGGCGAGAAGTTGCGCTGCGCTATTTAACCTGTACAATTTTACAGGTATTGGACGCGCCTATGGTTTCCATTTGATCGCCATGCGTTAACATCACCAAATCACCACTTTTCAACCCAGCTGCGCTGGCAATGCACTGAATGGCACTATGCGCCAGCTCATTGGCTGGAATAGGCCGGGTATCAAAGAAGGCAGGATAAACACCTCGGTACAACGCCAGTTTGTTCAGGGTCTTCTGATGGCGGGATAAAGCATAAATGGGTTGGGTTGAGGTAATGCGCGACATTAGTTTGGCTGTGTAACCAGATTCCGTCAAGGCGATGATGGCTTTAATGCCTGGCAAGTGATTGGCAGCATACATGGCGGACATGGCAATGGTTTCACTGACATCGCCAAAGGTTTCTTCCATTCGGTGCTTGGACACCTTGATGCTGGGATGTTTTTCCGCGCCAATACAAACCCGCGCCATAGCATCAACGGTTTCTGTTGGGTAAGAGCCGGCCGCGGTCTCCGCTGAGAGCATAACGGCATCGGTGCCGTCCAGTACCGCATTGGCAACATCCATCACTTCGGCCCGTGTTGGCATGGGGCTTTCAATCATTGACTCCATCATCTGAGTCGCAGTGATCACAATACGGTTCAATTGCCGACTGCGGGCAATAATACGCTTTTGTTGACCGACCAGCTCGGCATCACCGATTTCGACCCCCAGATCGCCACGAGCAACCATAACAGCGTCCGAAGCAAGAATGATATCATCCAGCGTTTCATTATCGGCAACAGCTTCGGCACGTTCGATTTTGGCCATAATGCGTGCTTCTGAACCTGCCGCTAAGGCAAGCTCCCGGGCCAGTCGCAAGTCATCGCCACAGCGTGGGAAAGAAACTGCCAGGTAGTCGACATCAATTTCAGCTGCCAGTTTGATGTCTTCTTTGTCCTTGTCGGTCAGGGCAGGGGCCGATAAACCGCCTCCCTGACGATTAATGCCTTTGTTGTTGCTTAGCTTGCCTGCGACCGTAACTTTGGTGTGGACTTTGCTACCATCGACGCCAGTCACCTGCAATTGAATACGGCCATCATCCAGCAATAGAATATCACCAGGTTGTACATCCTGTGGCAACTCTTTGTAATCAATGCCAACCTGTTCGGTATTACCAGCTCCTTTCGGCAGGCTGGCATCCAGCAAAAAAGGTTGCTCAGCGTTCAGTACTACAGAGCCTTCAGCGAAGGTAGACACTCGTATTTTAGGGCCTTGTAAGTCGCCTAAGATGGCTACATGGGTACCGGTCTTATTGGCAGCTGCTCGCACCATAGCAGCGCGTTGGCGGTGGTCATCGGCTGTGCCATGAGAAAAGTTGAAGCGAAAAACCGTGGCACCTTTACGGATCAGTTGCTCAATCGCTGCTTCGGTATTGGTAGCAGGGCCTAAGGTCGCGACAATTTTAGTTCTTCTTGGCATCAATTGCTCCTGAATGTGGGGATGAACGATTCACCATTAGTGTAATGTAATTTTATTACAGAATACAGCGCAGCTAAGAAAATAAATAACGTAACTGGCAAGCTCGGTTGCCAGTTTATCGCTTCAATCAGGCCGGAAAATCTTTCTTTTCGAAACGGGAGCCGCGCAAACTGTCTTTCACTTTCTTTAGATTTTCCCTGAACTTAGAACCTCGACGAAGGGTAAATCCAGTCGCCAAAATATCGATCAACACCAGTTGTGCAACCCGTGATGCCATCGGCATGTACATGTCGGTGTCTTCCGGCACATCCAGCGACAACACCAAAGTACACTCCCGTGCCAGCGGACTGTCGTAAGCGGTAATGCCGATGACGGTCGCATCGTTTTCGCGGGCAATGGCTGCAATATCGCACAGGTTCTTGGTGCGTCCAGTGTGACTGATACAAACCACCACATCACCTTCTGCACTATTAATAGCTGACATCCGTTGCATCACGATGTCGTCGAAGCACACCACTGGGACATTAAAGCGAAAGAACTTGTTCTGGGCATCATGCGCCACTGAGGCTGATGCACCTAATCCGAAGAAGGAAATTTTCTTGGCCTGAGTTAATACATCGACAGCACGGTTGATGGTGTTGATATCCACATTATGGCGGGCTGAATCGAGTGCTGCCATGGTGGACTCAAAAATTTTCGCGGTGTACGCCTCCGGGCCATCTTCTTCTTCCACATGACGATTTACGTAAGGGGTACCATTGGCCAGGCTCTGCGCCAGATGCAGCTTAAAATCCGGAAAGCCTTTGGTATCCAGGCGGCGGCAAAAACGGTTGACGGTCGGTTCGCTGACATCCGCCATTTTAGCCAAAGCAGCTATACTGCTATGAATGGTGGTTTGTGGATTTGCCAGGATAACTTCAGCGACTTTCCGCTCAGACTTGCTGAAGTTAGCGACACTGTTGACTATTTTTTCAAGTACATTCATTCCAAGCTTCCTGGTTGTGCGACCCGGGCAGTCGGCGAGCCGGTGTAATAGTGGTTGTTATACATCCAAACCCGGTTACAGAAAAGTATTTATTTTACCACAGTTGATCGCTACAGCCGTTATATAAGGTGGCTAACTGGGCGTATAATAGGTTACTTAAGCATATTTGTAATTAAATTACAATAAGTCGGGTTTACAACACCGAAATGCTGCGTTAGTATGCGATGGTTGTTGTAAAATTACATCTTTAGAACGGGACTAAATTATGTCATCAGCAGCAAAAGCCTGTGATCTTCTGTTATTTGGCACCAAGGGCGATCTGGCACGTCGTAAATTATTACCAGCACTCTATCAGCTGGAAAAAGCCGGTTTAATGCATGATGACAGTCGGGTTATTGGTATCGCCAGAGATGAGTTGGAGCAAAACGCTTATCAACAGCTGGTACGGAAAAACCTGGAAACCTTTATTAAGAAAGAGCCCATTGATGAAGCCGTCTGGCAGCGCTTTCTGCAACGCTTACTTTATGTGCAACTGGACTTAACGGCCGCTGCCGACTACCAGAAACTCAGCGCCGTGGTGGATTGTGAGAAGCGGATCCCGGTCAGTTATTTTGCAACGCCGCCCGCTTTGTTTGCGTCTATTTGCGCGGGCTTGCATTCAGCTGGACTGGCGGCCGATCCTGCCAGGGTCGTGCTGGAAAAACCGATTGGGCATGATCTGGAGTCCTCTCGCCTGATTAATGAACAGGTCGCGCAGTATTTTCAAGAGTGCCAGGTGTATCGTATTGATCACTATCTGGGCAAGGAAACGGTATTGAACCTATTGGCGCTGCGTTTTGCCAATGCCATTTTTGCCTCCAACTGGGACCACAATGCCATCGATCATGTGCAAATTACCGTGGCCGAAGAGGTCGGGGTTGAAGGTCGCTGGAGCTATTACGACGATGCCGGCCAGATGCGAGATATGGTGCAAAATCATTTACTGCAAGTGCTCACTCTGATTGCGATGGAGCCACCAGCGCGACTGGATGCCGACAGCATTCGCGATGAAAAACTTAAGGTGTTAAAAGCATTGCGGCCGATTGATATCAGCAATGTGCACGAGAAAACAGTGCGTGGCCAGTACGCGGGTGGCTATGTCGCCGGCGGCGCGGTGCCGGGCTACCTTGATGAAGAAGGCTCCCGCAATAACAGCAGTACCGAGACCTTCGTTGCCATTAAAGTAGATATCGATAACTGGCGCTGGGCTGGTGTGCCATTCTATTTGCGTACAGGCAAGCGCATGCCGGAAAAGCGTAGTGAAGTGGTCATTAGCTTCAAACCGCAGCCACACAATATTTTCCATGAAACTTACAAGCAGTTACCTGCTAATAAGCTGATTATTCGGTTGCAGCCGGACGAAGGCGTGGAAGTGCAGGTGATGAACAAGATCCCAGGTCTTGGTGAAACCATGCAGTTACGGCAAACCAAGCTGGATCTAAGCTTTGATGAAACCTTTAGTTCTAAGCGAATTGCCGATGCTTATGAGCGCTTATTGCTCGAAGCCATGTTAGGTAATCAGTATTTGTTTGTTCGTCGTGATGAAGTCGAGCACGCCTGGCGTTGGGTCGATGGCATTTTAGAAGCCTGGAAATCGACCGGTGAGCCACCCAAAAGCTATCAGGCGGGTAGCTGGGGGCCTGTATCCGCCATTTCATTATTAGCGCGTGATGATCGCAACTGGGACGAGTAGGAGGCATGATGCAATTTCATCGTTTTGAAAACAGTGCTGCACTCAATAGCAACTTCGCTAAGCGCTTAATTGACTTACTTGAGGCTGGCATTGCTGAGCGAGGTCACGCCTATTTGGCTGTTTCTGGCGGCCGCACACCGCAGGCACTGTTCAGTCATTTGGCTGGGACTGAGCTGCCATGGTCTAAAGTGACCATTACGCTGGCAGACGATCGCTGGCTGGCACCGGATGCCAAAGACAGCAATGAGCGCTTGGTGAAGTCGGTATTGCTGCAGGATAAAGCCAGTGCCGCCCATTTTATCAGCCTGGTCACCACCGATGAGCGAGCTGAAGATGGCGCTGATGCCATTAACAAGCGACTCGCTGTCATCCCGACCTTTGATGCGGTTATTTTAGGCATGGGTGAGGATGGTCATACTGCCTCTTTATTTCCTTGCAGTCAGGAACTGGCTGAAGGCTTGACGATCGCTCAGGATGCTCTGGCGGTGAATCCGACCACAGCGCCTTATCAACGGATGTCGCTCTCTAAACAACGTTTGCTGAATACGCGGCACTTGTTTTTGCATTTGGTGGGTGCAGGCAAACTGCCGGTATTAAACCAAGCCGTAGCCGGCGATGATGTGATGCAGATGCCAATACGCGCTTTCTTACACCATCCCTGTGTTGATATCCAGGTGATGTTTGCTTCCGAATAGAGGTTACTTATGCACCCTGTCATTCAAAAAGTTACCGATCGAATTGCCGCCCGCAGTGAGCGCAGCCGTTCAGTCTATCTGGCCCGGATTGAAAAGGCCCGTTTAAAAGGCCCGCATCGCGGCACTTTATCGTGCGGTAATTTGGCGCATGGTTTTGCTGCCTGTGGCAAGCAGGATAAATCCGATTTGCGCAGTCTGACTAAAGCCAATATCGGTATTATTTCTTCTTACAACGACATGCTCTCTGCACATCAACCTTATGAGCATTACCCAGCATTGATTAAAGCGGCTGCCAATGAAGTAGGCAGTGTTGCCCAGTTTGCCGGTGGTGTGCCTGCCATGTGCGATGGCGTGACCCAAGGTCAGCCTGGCATGGAGCTTAGCTTGATGAGCCGCGATATAATCGCGATGGCCGCAGCAGTTGGTTTGTCACACAACATGTTTGATGGTGGCCTGATGCTGGGCATTTGCGACAAGATCGTACCTGGCTTGTTGATGGCAGCCTTTAGCTTTGGTCATTTGCCTTTTGTCTTTGTGCCGGCAGGGCCAATGCCTTCAGGCATTCCCAATAAAGAAAAAGCCCGAGTACGCCAGTTGTTTGCTGAAGGCAAGGCGAGCAAAGAAGAATTATTGGAAGCGGAGTCAGCGTCGTATCATTCAGCAGGCACCTGTACCTTTTACGGCACTGCTAACTCCAATCAGTTGGTCGTAGAAATGATGGGGCTGCATTTGCCTGGCTCCTCTTTTGTTAACCCCGGCACTGAGCTGCGAGATGAGTTGACCAAAGCGGCTACCCGCCAGGTCACCCGTTTAACCGATCTCGGCACTGATTATATGCCCATTGGGAAGCTGGTGGATGTGAAATCCATTGTCAATGGTCTGGTGGGCTTGTTGGCGACCGGAGGTTCCACCAACCACACCATGCACCTGATTGCGGTGGCTCGCTCGGCTGGCTTTTTGATTAACTGGGATGATTTTGCTGAACTTTCCAGCGTCACTCCCTTGATCACCCGGATTTATCCTAATGGCCAGGCTGATATCAATCATTTCCAACAAGCAGGCGGTATGGCCTACCTGATCCGTACTTTGCTGGATGAAGGTTTACTGCACGAAGATGTGCAAACAGTTGCCGGCTATGGTTTGCGTCGTTACACCCAGGTGCCCGTTATGCAGGATGGCAAGCTAGTGTGGGTGGATGGCCCTACTGAGTCACAGGATCCGCAAGTGTTAACTTCAGCCGCGACACCTTTTAAGCACCATGGTGGCCTGGAAGTACTTTCCGGTAATTTAGGCCGAGCCGTGATGAAAACCTCCGCTTTGCGGGAAGGGACCGCCGTGATTACCGCACCAGCTGTGGTTTTCTCCAGTCAGCATGAACTGGATGCTGCCTTTAAGTCAGGTGATCTGAATAAAGACTGTGTGGTGGTGGTTCGTTTTCAGGGGCCAAAAGCCATTGGGATGCCAGAGTTGCATAAATTAACGCCGCCGCTTGGTGTATTGCAAGATCGTGGCTTTAAGGTGGCTCTGGTGACCGATGGGCGTATGTCCGGTGCCTCGGGCAAGGTGCCGGCAGCTATCCATGTCACACCGGAAGCCATTGAAGGCGGTTTACTGGCCAAAGTACAAAATGGTGATTTGGTTCGGGTTGATGCCGAGAAAGGAGTGCTGGAATTGCTGGTTGATGCCAAAGAGCTGACAGAGCGTGAGGCTGAAAGCATTGACTTATCTGACAGTTATGCGGGTATGGGCCGGGAAATTTTTGGTGGGTTGCGTGCCCAACTGACTGGGGCTGAAGAGGGTGCTTGCGCCTTGTTTTATACCGAAGATCATTTAGATGCTGACGGAGGGGGGCATGGCTAAAGCGCACTATGCCATTGTCGCGGATATTGGCGGCACCAATGCTCGCTTTAGCCGCGTTAATTTGCTGGATCTAAGCCTTGATCAGGTCCAGGTGTATCGCTGTGCCGACTTCGCGACCCTGGCCGATGCACTTCAGCACTTCAGGGATGAGCAGCAGTTGCAGGCGCTAACCGATGTCGCCATAGCGATTGCCTGCCCGGTGCAGGGCGATCAGGTGCAGATGACAAACTTTCACTGGCAGTTTTCGATCCGTGCTATGCAGCATCAGTTGCAGCTTTCCAGCTTGCTGGTTATGAACGACTTTACCGCAGTTGCCATGAGCCTGCCGGTGGTACAGGCCACCGATTGCGTACAAATTGGTGGTGGCCAGGCCAAGCCCAATCAGCCAATGGCGGTGCTTGGTGCTGGTACCGGCCTGGGTGTTGGGCACTTGCTACCCTTAGCTGATCAGCGCTACCACCCATTACCTGGCGAGGGGGGCCATGTCGATTGGGCACCCATCAATCAGCAGGAGTGGGCGATTTATCAGTTTTTAACCGCCAAGTATGGTCATGTTTCGCCAGAGCGCCTGTTATCGGGTCCAGGACTGGAAGACCTCTATTTGGCTTTAGCTTTATACCAGCAAGTATCTGCAGAGCCACTCAGTGCGGCGGCTATTTCCGAGCAAGCAATGGCAGGTACCAATGCTTTGGCAGCCGAGACCATAGCACAGTTCTTTGCCAGCCTTGGCAGCATTGCCGGCAACCTGGCCCTGACCTTAAGCACTTCGGGTGGCGTCTTTATTGGTGGTGGCATAGTACCCAAACTGCTGCCCCTGATTGGCCAAAGTGAGTTCCGCAGCCGCTTTGAACAAAAGGGGCGTTTTACGTCGTTTAATCAGGCCATCCCGACCTATGTTATTACCGCAGAGCAACCAGGCCTTACCGGTGCAGCTTTGTATTTGAAACAAACCATCTCACAACAAACTCAGGGCGAGTAAGTATTATGGCATTTGAAAATTGGCAATTAGACCCTGCAACCTTGTTTGCGCAGGGCCCTGTAGTTCCAGTGATTGTAATCAATGATTTGGCCGAAGCAGTGCCTATGGCCAAAGCTTTGGTTGCAGGTGGTTTGCGGGTGTTGGAAGTCACGCTTCGGACACCAGTGGCGATGGATGCCATCCGATTACTCAGTAAAGAAGTCCCGGAGGCCATTGTCGGCGCCGGAACGGTTACTTCGTCCGAGCAGTTGCAGCAAGTAATTGATGCCGGTGCCCGTTTTGCAATTAGCCCCGGCATGACGCGTGAACTACTGCAAGCGGGTAAGGACTCTGTGATCCCATTAATCCCAGGTATTGCCAGTATTTCGGAGCTGATGGAAGGGTTGGCGCTTGGCTATACCCATTTTAAGTTTTTTCCGGCTGAAGCTGCCGGTGGTGTTAAAACCTTAAAATCCATTCATGGGCCATTCTCGGAAGTGCGTTTTTGTCCGACCGGTGGTATCAATGAAAAGAATTTTCTGGAGTATCTGGCGCTACCAAATGTGGCATGCGTTGGTGGCTCTTGGGTATTGCCAGCAGATGCGATTGCTGTTGGGGATTGGCAAAAAATTACCCAACTTTGCCAAGATGCGCTGGCGCAGGTCGCCAGTAATTAAGCTTTTGACACCCCAGGACTCCCTGCACAGGCCTTGTATGGCGGCCTGCGCAGCCTTATTTTTTGCTCAAAAAAAATTTTTTCCTGCATACTTACCCAGCTGAAATAGCCCAGATTGGATACAGATGTTTAATTTCTGCTACTTTAGTCGCAATCCAGCAATTTATCGCTATTTCCTGGTGTTTTGTCCTGATTTTTCGCTAAACGCTGTGCTACAATGCCGCCGCCTGCAACAGGTAAAAGCTTCCTTTTAACCCGAATGTAAATAGATAGGTCTAACCATGCAAAGTCTCCGTTGCGTGTCGTGGTTGGCTGGTTTGCTGTGTCTGCTATTCAGCACACCGGTTTTTGCTGCATCCGCCGCTCCACTTGATTTAACAAGCTCCCTTGTTGGTTTTGTCTGTATTGCTATTTTTGTCGTCGCTTATGTGTTGGTGATGGGCGAAGAAAAACTTCATATGCGTAAATCCAAGCCGGTGTTGGTCGCTGCTGGTTTAATCTGGATCCTTATTGGCTGGGTTTACATCAGCCGTGATATTCCGGATGTCACCGAGGCAGCATTTCGCCATAACCTGCTTGAATTCGCTGAGCTAATGCTATTCCTTTTGGTCGCAATGACATACATCAACGCGCTGGAAGAACGGCGATTATTTGATGCATTGCGGGCTTGGATGATACGTAAGGGCTTTAGTTACCAGAATCTATTTTGGATCACCGGCTTCCTGTCGTTCTTTATTTCTCCAATTGCTGACAACCTGACCACAGCCTTGTTGATGTGTGCTGTGGTGATGAAAGTGGCCGAAGGAGATAAACGTTTTATCAACCTCTGCTGTGTCAATATTGTCATTGCTGCTAATGCGGGTGGTGCCTTCAGTCCGTTTGGCGATATCACCACGCTGATGGTGTGGCAGGCCGGCCTGGTTCGCATTGATGAGTTCCTGGTGTTGTTCTTCCCCGCTTTGGTTAATTACCTGATCCCGGCTGCGGTCATGAGCTTTTTTGTCGAGAAAAGGCAACCATCCGCAGTCTACGAAGATGTCGAGTTAAAACGTGGCGCGCTGCGTATTCTTACTTTATTTCTGTTGACTGTTGCGACGGCTGTGCTGTGCCATAGCTTACTGCATTTACCCCCTGTTCTGGGCATGATGATGGGCCTCGGTTACCTGCAGTTCTTCGGCTATTTCCTGCGCATGACCTTGCCTGGATCGTTAGCACGTAAAAGGGCAATGGCCGAGCGTGAAGGCGATCAGGAGAAACTGAAGCGCCTCGGTGGCGTGGTGCCTTTCGATGTTTTCAGCCGTGTATCGCGGGCTGAGTGGGACACCTTGTTATTTTTCTATGGAATCGTGATGTGTGTGGGCGGGTTAGGCTTTCTGGGCTATCTTGGTTTGATGTCTGATTTATTGTACGAGGGCTGGAATCCGACCTCGGCCAACATTCTGCTGGGCGTCATCTCAGCGGTCATCGATAACATCCCAGTGATGTTCGCAGTGCTTGCGATGCAGCCTGAGATGTCGCATGGTCATTGGTTGCTGATCACCTTAACCGCTGGTGTTGGTGGCAGTTTGCTGTCGATAGGATCCGCCGCTGGCGTGGCATTGATGGGGCAGGCGCGAGGTTATTACACCTTTTTTGGACACCTGAAGTGGGCGCCGGTGATTTTCATTGGCTACATTGCCAGCATTGCAGTGCATTTGTGGCTAAATGCAGACTTGTTTCATATCTACGACTAAACCCGGCAGGCAGCAGTCACACTGCTGCCTGCTTTTCTGCTTGCTCGCTATCGCGAGGCCATCGCTAATCTGTTATTCTCATTCAAATTTCATCATTTGCCAGCCAAAAGACTATACTTAACCTACTGCTGGCCAACCACTGCCGGAACTTGTCTGATGAACGCACTACAGTACGCTGAAAATGTTACCGAAGTTTTTGTGTTTCCAGATGCTTACCTTCGAGTGAAGCAACTACTGGAGTCTGAACGCGCCGACATGGATGAGGTGTCGGAAGTCATCCAGCTTGATCCGTCCCTGGCCAGTAAAATTTTAAAGCTGGCCAATAGCGCTATTTATAACTTACCCAAAAAAATTGATACCATCAGCAAAGCCTTGGTAGTGCTAGGGGCTGAAACCATCTACAACTTGGTGATTAGCTCCGCAGTGATCAGTGTTTGTGAGCAAGTCAGTCACAGCGCTATCGATATGGACAGATTCTGGGAGCAAAGCGTCCATAGCGCATTGATAGCTCGCGCTTTAGGCAATAAAGTTGCCCCACGGCAGAGTGAACAGCTCTATGTGTCAGGCTTGCTGCATAATATTGGTGAACTGGCTTTGTGCCAGTTGGATCCTGAACTAGCCAAAGCTTGTGAGCAATACAGTGCTGATGAAAAACCCTGGCAGTGCCAACGGCGCGTACTTGGTTTTACCTATGCTGAGTTAAGTGCTGCTTTGCTGCGACTTTGGCAATTACCGAACTCGATCATTGAACCCATCGCTTTGCAGCATCAGCCCGATAAACATTTACGGCAGCCGGCGGTATTGTTGTTAAATATTTCTTCCCGAATGGCATTGGCGAATGTTCATCCTGAACTGTATAAGCAAACTAATTTACTGGATCCTTTTGTACTGGAAGTTTTGGGCATTATTCAGCCAGACTTGCGGGCAGCATTGGATTTTTGCAACAGTGAGGCGCTCTACCTACTTTCTGTCCTCAATCCTAAAGCCGGTATTTTGTATTAACTGGTTTTGATCTTCAGCATATCCTTTAGATACAAGGAAATATCATGGTGCGTTATTCCGTTCTTGCCGTTTCTCTGTCGTTACTGCTTGCCGGCTGTCAGCCAGCACAACACACTGATCAGCCTACAGTGACAGAGCTTGCTGAACAACAACAACACAGTGAGCGTTTAACGCGCTGGTTCGATGAAAAGTATGAAGAGCAGTTGCAGCAAAGCCCCTTGATGTTGACTTTCCTTGGCCGAAAAGATCGCCAATTTGATGTGGATGACATGAGTCTGGCTGCGCAGGATGCACAACTTGCCTGGAAAGCCGCCACGGTAACGGAGCTTACCAGCAGTTTCGATCGTGCTTTACTCACCAATGAAGCCAAGACCTCTTATGATTTATGGCTTCACCAGTATCAGCAAATGAAGGCGTCAGCAGATTTCCGCCATCACAATTATCTGTTTAATCAGATGCAGGGCATGCATAGTTTGTTGCCGCAAATCATGATGAGTTTTCATCAGGTTGAAAGCAAAGAGGATATGCAAGCGTACATTGCACGCCTGGAAGGGATCAGTGTTGCCCTGCTGCAGCTGTTGGAGCAAGCTCAGCAATTTACCGAGCAAGGTATCCGGCCGCCACGTTTTGCCTATGAAGGTGTGATCGAGCAGGTAGAAAACCTGTTACGCGGTCAGCCGTTTGAGCTGGAATCTGAACAGGTAGCACCGCTATGGCAAAATGCACAGCAAAAGATAACTCAGTTACAGCAACAGCAACTGCTGAATGATGATGAAGCCAGTATCTTGCAGCAGCAAGCCAGAACAGCCTTGACCGGCTACTTTCAACCGGCTTACCAAAAACTGCTGGATTGGTTGCAACAGGAAGTGGTTTTGGCCGCAGTGAATCCAACCGGTGTTTCTACTCATCCTAATGGCCGGGCTTACTACAACCATATGCTGCAGGTTTCAACCACAACCAGCATGACCGCAGATGAAATCCACGAGTTAGGCTTGCAAGAGGTGGAGCGTTTAACGGCGGAGATGGAAAGCATCCGCCAACAGGTTGGCTTTGATGGCGACCTGCATGAGTTTTTTGACTTTATTCGAACCGATGATCGTTTCTTCTATCCAGACACCGATGAAGGGCGTCAGGCTTACATCGATGATTCAGTCGCTTTTCTAGCTTTTATCAATGAACGGTTGCCAGATTATTTTGGTGTGCTGCCAAAAGCTGATTTGGTAGTGAAACGGGTAGAGCCATTTCGCGAACAACCTGGTGCTGCCCAACATTACTTTCCAGGTACACCGGATGGTTCTCGTCCTGGCGTCTACTACGCGCATCTGTCGGATATGCGTTCCATGCCGAAAAATGAAATGGAAGCCATTGCCTACCATGAGGGTAACCCTGGCCATCATATGCAAATATCCATTGCGCAAGAGCTAACGGATATTCCCCGCTTTCGTACTCAGGCCAACTTTACGGTGTACTCTGAGGGCTGGGCGCTGTATTCCGAATTGCTGGCCAAAGAAATGGGCGCTTATCAGGACCCATACTCGGATTTTGGCCGTTTGGTAACCGAAATGTGGCGGGCAGTGCGCTTGGTGGTAGATACCGGCTTGCATGCCAAAGGTTGGACGGAAGAGGATGCCATTGCTTACTTCCAGCAATACACGCCTATTCCTATTGAGGCTGTGCGTTCTGAAGTGCGGCGCTATCTGGTGATGCCTGGCCAGGCGACTGCTTACAAAATAGGTATGATCCGTATTCAGGAGCTACGCGCTATGGCGGAGCAGGCTCTGGGCGAGAACTTTGACATTCGACAGTTCCATGACACTGTGTTGGGTGGTGGTGCTTTACCGCTTGATTTGCTGCAGCGACGTGTTGAAGCCTGGGTCGCAAGTCAGCAACCTGGATGATTTTTTTTGCCTGTCCCACTCACTTGGGGCAGGCGCTTTCAAAATGAGTAGTGCATGGAAGGAACACCAAAACAACCCTCCAATCTATCCTTGTTGCTGCAAAGCTTGTTGCAAGAGGCTCGGCAATTACCCGAGCAAGGCAAGGTAGCAAACTATATACCGGCTTTGGCCGCGGTAGCGCCTGAGCAAACAGCGATAGCGGTTGCTACGCTGGATGGTAAGCTGCATACGGCTGGCGATGCTAGTCAGTGTTTTTCCATCCAAAGTGTGTCAAAAATTTATGGCCTGGTATTGGCCATGAACCGGCTGGGTGATGATGTCTGGCAACGGGTGCATATGGAACCTTCCGGCCAGCCCTTTAACTCCATTGTGCAGTTGGAGTGGGAGCATGGCATTCCGCGTAACCCCTTTATCAACGCCGGTGCCATTGTCGTGGCGGATATGCTGGTTTCACACTACTCAGCCAGTAAAGCTGCCTTACTAAACTTTATTCGTAAATTGGCCGGCACTGAGCAGATCTGGGCCGATAACATCGTCTATCAGTCGGAAAAAGAGCATGGCAACCGCAATGCTGCCCTGGCTTATTTGATGAAAAGCTTTGGCAATATTGAAGCGGAAGTGCCGCAGGTGCTGGATCACTACTTTTATCAGTGTTCGGTGGAGATGAGCTGTGAGCAACTTGCGCGTAGCCTGGTGTTTCTAGCCAACCGAGGGCTCGATCCCTGGACTGAGCAGATGATCTGCAGCCGGCGTGACGCGCATCGGGTCAATGCCATTTTATCCACCAGTGGTATGTACGACCAATCCGGTGAGTTTGCTTTCACTGTTGGCTTACCAGCCAAAAGTGGGGTTGGTGGGGGCATTGCTGCTATCGTTCCTAACTACGGCGTGATAGCGGCCTGGAGTCCGCGCTTAAACAGCTTTGGTAACTCCTGTCGTGCTATGTTTATGGTGACCCGTCTGGCTGAGCAACTCGGCTTATCGGTGTATTGAAAAACGGGCCAGAGGCCCGTTTTGCTTACTCGGTATCTTCATAGCCCCAGGGCGTTGGTGGCAAGTCCACTGGCTTGGTCAAATCAAAGTCAACTCTAAGCTCACGGCCTTCACGCGTTAGACGGTAGGCAAAAAACTCCCCCGGATAGATGTACATATGCCAGGTATTCCACAGCGACTGAGGCTGACGCCGACGGATAAAGTCATGCTTGGAAAAGTCATCAGCCGGAAAGGACTGGGCATGCGGCCAACCTGCATTCACGGTATGACCACCGTACATGGTTGCATTATCCGGCACGCCTTCTTTGGTGCGGTGATCGTGTTTTAGTTGAATACCAGAGCCTGTTTTAGTCAGGATCCAAGTCCGAGAGTGGTCGTTACCTACATGAAAGGGTATTTCCAGCCGATTGTCGCTACAGTGACGAACATGCATCACCAATCGATTTTCAGTAAAGGTTTCAACACCGGTAAAGTTGGCTTCGGTGACCCTGCCTTCAAAGGCCTGGCCACAATAGCGGGCGATGTTGTCGAAAAACTGATCCTGAGCCGGGACCGAGACTTGTTGGGCAAATAGCTGGCAGCTGCAGGCCGCCAGCGCAAAACTAACCGCAAGTTGTTTTACCATGAGTAGGGATTTCCTTTATAGTTATCGTGGTTTTATCGCATGGTACCCAGTCTGGCACTGAGGTGCAAATGCCTGGTTCCGGATCCAGGTACTTTCAACGAATAGAATGGTTAGCTTAGTCATGTTGTCTCTATCCAGTTTTCGTGTCGCCAGTGTGAATCTGCTCAATTACATCGAGCCGCCACTGGCGAGTTACGAGTACGATGCTATCTACACTCAGCCACAGTGGCAGCAAAAACAGCTGTGGTTGCAGCACTTTATCGAGCAACAACAGCCCGATATCATTGGTTTTCAGGAGGTCTTTAGCTGCGATGCGCTGAAACAACAACTTCAGGCGCTGGGTTATCCATATTTTGTGGTGGTGCAACAGCCAGAGCTGATAGCCGACTACATTTATCATAAACCGGTGGTGGCATTGGCGTCGCGCTATGAAGTGAGCTCTTGTGCTGCCCTGGCTGCAGATCATGGGTTACTTGATGCCGCAGGTTTGTCTGGTTTGCAATTTAGCCGTCAGCCACTACGCGCAACCGTTCAGTTACCTGGCTTTGGCGCGCTGGATTGTTGTGTGGTGCATTTAAAGTCCAAGCGGCCTCAGCTTGAACCGGCTTTCTTGGTTGAGAATCATCAGAACCCGCTGCTGGCAGCTTTTGGTCGTTGGGCGTCGACCGTTCAGCGGGGGACTGAAGCACAGCTCCTGATAAATGCACTATGCAGCAGGCGGCAGCAGCACCGATTGCCACTGGTGTTGATGGGGGATTTGAATGATACACCCAGCGAATCCTCGTCCTTATCGATTCTAAGCCAGGCCGGTGAGCTCTGGCAAAAGCAGGCCAGTGCCAATGCGATCGATGCATCTGGCTGGAATCCGGTGCGATTGCACGATGCCTACCTGTTGGCCAAGCAGCATCAGTTAACCCCTGGCGCCCGGCCAGCCACTCATTACTATGGCTCCAAGGGTTCGGTGCTGGACTATATCTTATTATCGGATGAATTTGATAGCCTGCATCCGGCCTGCCGGGCCGATGTGCTGAGTTACCAAACCTTCGACAAACATCTGGTTCGGCCAGATTACAGTACCGATGCGTACAGCAGCGATCATGCACCTGTGATGGTTCAACTCCAGTTGAGGTAATACGCCCATAGTCTAAGTTTCAAAGACGTTGATCTGAAGTACAGTAGTCCAAAGAGTCCTTATAAATTATAAGGACAACGATCAGCAACGGATGGAGCAGGGCAATGACGAGCTACCAGGCACATTATCAAACGGCCATGGCCGATCCTGAAACTTTTTGGCTGGAACAGGCAAATAAACTGCCCTGGTTTCGGACACCAACTCAGGCTTTAGAGCAGTTGTCTGCCAATAGATACCGCTGGTTTGCTGATGGCAAGCTCAATTGCAGTTACCTTGCGCTGGATCAGCATGTGGCTGCCGGCCGCGGCGGGCAGACAGCGTTGATTTATGATTCCCCGGTCACCAATACCCGGCAAAGCTACAGCTACCAACAACTGCTGCAACAAGTGCAGCTATGTGCCGGTGCCTTGCAGCAGCTTGGGGTGAACAAGGGTGACCGGGTGGTGATTTATATGCCAATGATCCCGGAAGCCGTCATTGCTATGCTTGCAGTAGCGCGGCTTGGCGCCATTCACTCTGTGGTGTTTGGTGGCTTCGCAGCCCACGAACTGGCTGTGCGGATTGACGATGCTTCGCCCAAGGTGATTATCAGTGCCAGCTGCGGCATTGAAGTCAATAAAGTGATTGCCTACAAACCCCTGCTAGATAAAGCTTTGGCTCAGGCCGTTCATCAGCCGGTTGCCACCTTGATAGTACAGCGTACGCAGTTAGCCGCTGAGCTGAAACCAGGGCGCGATTACGACTGGCAGCAAACCTTAGCGAATGCCAGCTCGGTTGAGGCAGTTCCTGTGGCCAGCGATCATCCGCTGTATATTTTGTATACCTCGGGCACGACCGGTAAACCAAAGGGAGTGGTGCGCGATCATGGTGGCTATGCCGTAGCACTGAACTACAGCATGAGCGCTATTTACAATGTACAGGCCGGCGATGTTTTTTTTGCGGCATCCGATGTTGGCTGGGTGGTGGGCCATTCCTACATCGTCTACGGTCCCTTGATTGCTGGTTGTACCTCGGTGCTGTATGAAGGCAAACCGGTAATGACTCCGGATGCGGGGGCCTTCTGGCGCCTGTGCCAGCAGTATAAAGCCAAAGTTTTGTTTGCTGCGCCAACAGCGTTTCGTGCCATTCGTAAAGACGATCCGGAAGCTCAATTGCTGGAGCAATACGATTTAAGCGCACTGCACTGCATTTTTATGGCCGGTGAGCGGCTCGACCCGGCGACTTATGCATGGACACTTGCCAAAACGGCTAAGCCAGTGATTGATCACTGGTGGCAAACCGAAACCGGCTGGCCCATTTGTGCCAATCTCATGGGGATTGAAGCCTTGCCGGTAAAACCGGGTTCTTCTTCTGTGCCGGTGCCCGGTTATTGCATTGAGGTGTTGGATGATGCAGGGAAACGACTGCCAGCCAATCAGCAAGGCAACATTGCTATCAAACTGCCAATGCCGCCGGGCTGCCTGCAAACCATTTGGGGTAATGAAGCCCGCTTTGAAGCGGGTTACCTTACCAGTTTCCCGGGCTACTACAGCAGTGGTGATGGTGGCTACATCGACGAGGAGGGTTATGTGTTTATTATGGGCCGGACCGACGATGTGATCAATGTGGCCGGCCATCGCTTATCGACCGGGGAGATGGAAGAGATCATTGCCCGTCATCCGGCGGTGGCTGAGTGCTGTGTGATAGGTATCGCCGATGCGTTAAAAGGCCAGCTGCCTTTTGGCCTGGTCATGGTGAAAAATGGCAGTGTCATTTCCCCGGAGCAACTGGAGCAGGAGTTGGTGGCCATGGTTCGAGAAGATATTGGCGCTGTGGCCTGTTTTAAGCAAGCCAAAATTGTGCAGAAATTACCAAAAACCCGCTCCGGTAAAATTTTGCGTAAAGTGCTGCGCGAGATGGCCGATGGCCAAACGCCGCAGGTGCCATCTACCATTGAAGATCCAACTTGCCTGGATGAGATCCGCATGCACTTACCCTGAACCCGGCAATTGGCAGTAAGCCTTGAACTGGCTATACTGCCGCACAAAATGCTGGGGGAGAGCGAAGTACTATGTCGATGGAACTGGATCTGTTTATGGTGATGTTGGGTGGTTCTCATCCAAAAGCCAATACCGAACTGCACGATGTGGTCTTTGTTGCAGGCGAGCAGTTGCAGCAAACCTATCCGCAACTGCGCCAGTTGTGGTTTGCAGAACCCAAAGGGCTGCATATGGATGCCTGGATGCGGGTTCGTGCTGTCGATGGCTTTAAGCTGCAGCTCGTTTCTGAGCCCGTTAGTCAGCAGTACAGGTTGTTTTTTTTAAATCTGGGCGGTTACCACGATGCGGTCTTTGGCGAAGATCACCGTTATTTGCTGGTGGTGGCCAAAGACAAAGCCGAAGCCAAACAAAAAGGCAAAGCCAGGCAACTGAACAGTTGGGATAAACCGCATACCGATAATGTCTTTGCTGTTGATCAGTGTCTTGAAGTACAGCAGGTGGGGGATTACTTTGTGCAGTTAACCGCCACTGACCAGCCTGATGACCTGCTGTTTGAGAATGTTTACATTGTACTGCCTGCAGCTGATACGAAGGGGCCAGTCTGAGCCGGCTTAGCCGGTTCAATCAGTATGGCCACTCCACGACCACGCGGATCCGCCACTGCGGCAGTACCATCTGTTGTACGCTGAATGGCCTGTATATCGCCAAGGCTCCAGCGCTGCAAGTTTAACCGGTAGCCCATAGCTGTCAGCTGTTGCTGTACGTCGTCGCTCAGTGGCTGATACGGCTCGATGGCAATTTGATCTTTGGGCAGGAGCTGATGGTGAAAACGCGGCGCTGCTACAGCATCTTCGAGTGACATACCAAAATCATACAGATTATTTATTACCTGAAAGACCGAGGTGAAGATGGTTGAGCCGCCAGGCGTCCCAATTACCAGCCGTACCTTGTTATCCTGCACCAGTAAGCTGGGCGTCATTGACGATAGCATCCGTTTCCCCGGCTCAATGGCATTGGCATCGCCACCGACTACACCAAAGGCATTGGGAACACCAGGTTTGATGGCAAAGTCATCCATTTCATTGTTCAGTAAAAAGCCAGCGCCAGTGACCACGACACCACTGCCAAAATCCAGGTTCAGCGTGTAGGTGTTCGAGACAGCATTGCCAGCATGATCGACAATGGAAAAATGCGTGGTTTGTGGTGATTCTAATCCTGGCTTTACCTGCTCAGTTGGTGAAATGGCCTTTGGGTTAATTTCACGGGCCCGTTGCGCCAAATAATCCGGTGCCAGCAGCTGTTGCTGCGGGACTTGGGTAAACGCCGGATCACCCAGATAATCGGCCCGATCAGCAAATACCCGCTTGGAAATTTCTGCCAATAAATGCACATACTGCATTGAATTATGGGATACACCAGCAAAATCTTGCTGTCGGTGCTGCTTTAAGCTCAGCAACTGACTGAGCGCAATACCACCCGAGCTTGGCGGTGCCACCGTAATGAGATGGTAATCACGCCAGGGGAAAATCAGCGGCTCGCGCCAAATGGCCTGATAACGGGCTAAATCTTCGGTGCTGATTAAACCAGCACCACGCTGCATTTCAGCAACAATCAGCTCGGCCGTTGTGCCCAAGTAAAAGTCGTCTGCCCCCTGTTCGGCAATGCGGCGCAGGGTTGCCGCCAGCTCGGGCTGCTGAAACAGCTGTCTGGCACTCATGTCAGCAAAGTAATCGGCGAAATTGGTTTTGTCCTGATAACGCTCCAACGCACTGCCGCCATACTGCTGCAGATTATCGGGCACCACAAAGCCTTGTTCCGCAAGCTCAATGGCAGGTTGCAGCAAATCAGCCCAGGGCAGGGAACCAAAGCGTTGATGCGCCTGCCACATGCCCATCACAGTGCCGGGTACGCCGGATGCCAAATGGCCCAGCAAGCTTAGATTATCGATCACCTGTCGATCGTCATCCAGATACATATCACGGCTGGCAGCAAGCGGAGCAGTTTCGCGGTAATCAAGGTAATAAGGTTCACCCTCAAACCAAATGATCATAAAGCCGCCACCGCCGATATTGCCTGCTTCAGGATAGCTGACCGCGAGGGTAAAAGCTGTGGCGATGGCGGCATCCACCGCATTGCCTCCCTGGTGTAGGATCTGTTGTGCTGTTGAGGCGCCATAGCGATCCGGACTGGCGACAGCAGCATATTCTGCTGATGGCTCCGAAGCAAACACAGACATTAGTGGCAGAGCACAGGCTAAACCGCACGAAAATAAACCAAGTCGAAGGGGTTGCATAGGCAGATTCTCTTTATTGAACAGTTACAACCTGCTGTCTCGTTGCCTGCTCTTGTCTGAACAGTATATGCATTCAACGTCGTAGTGGGGATCATCTTGTGGTAATCCTGAAACTATTGCAAGCCAGCGTTCGAGAACAACACAGACAAAGATTGAAATCAGGCACAATAATGTATATATTCCGCAAAATATTTAAGCCTAATTTTACAGGAGTGTTTTTATGATTACATTTGGACGTGTTGCGCTTTCGGTTGCTTGTGCTGTGGCGCTTAGTGGCTGTGCTGCCAATATGCAAAGCAGTGCCAATTCTACGGAGCAAAATACTAGCTCTGTCTATGCCCAAAGCCCGGGTTCAGTGCTGACTGAACATTTGAATGGCGTTCAGCAAATTTCATTGCAAGAGCTGAGCTCAGAGCAACTCAAGATCACTTTCCCGGGTGTCACTAGCTTTGAGTTTGCTGCCAGGGATATTACAGCAGAGCAAAAGCAAGCTTTGAAAACACTGAGCACCGCGTTGCATCAGATTGATTTTCAGGCGCTGGAGGTATTGGGACATACCGATAATCGTGGTAATTATGACTACAATCTGCAGCTTTCCCGCGAAAGAGCAAAAGCAGTGACCGAATACCTGCTTAGCTTGGGTTTTCAATCTGACAAGCTGGGATATCATGGTAAAGGACCAGACGAGCCTATCGCTGATAATAACTCTGCTGCTGGCCAGGCACAGAATCGACGCATTGAGATTCTGGTTTATCTTTAATGGCTAAGATTCGGCAACAACTCGGCTTGAGTTGTTGCCGTTTTCACTTGTTAACCACTGACACTTACCATTAATTCATTCGCACGACGCATCAGGCGCTCTGCATTGCGTACTTGATGCGTTCTCAGTAGCTCACCAGATAAAGTCAGGTATTTATCGGCTAATTGTCTCCTCAGGCGAATGTTGAGTTCAAAATCATTTGGCCAAATGACGGCATACTGCTGCCATTGATCGTAAACGGCATCCACTTCCGCTATATCTCCGCTTTGTTCCAGCGCATTGGTCAGTGCACGAAAACGGTACTGATAGAATATTTCTGCTGCAGCATAAGGAAACTCAGGTTCACGACCTTGTTCATACTGCTCTTGGTAATATGCCATGGTATCAATAGCTGATTGCATATGCAGACCTTGCTCAATGAGCGGTTGAGCCTGCTCTACGGCATAAAAGGCTGCCTGTCCTATGGCAAGCAATTGCTGTAGTTTTAATGCATTGTGTTGATACATTGCGGACTCGAATTCTTGCACGAAAAGTTGTATCGCTTCTTCGTTTGGCTGCGGCTGGTAGCTTGGATCAATCCGCTTTAAGTCTGCCAGCACCTGGTATGGATTATTTGTCTCAGGATCCCTGCTGTAATTTTGTGCAATTAACATGGTTGTGAGTTGGTTTTGTAGTACCTCAATGGCGCTCTGTTTACTGCGGGCAACCCGGTTGCGAACAGCGGCAAGTTGATGGGAGTCCGGATAAAGTTGGCCAGCCTGTTCAGTTAAATGTTCAATTTCTATGTAATTTGGGTAGCGTTCTGACCGATCACTTAATAAGGTGTCTATTTGTTGCTCAAAATAGCCCAGCATGGTTGAAGCGTGAAAGTTAAGCAGACCAGACGAAATAATAGGGTTTTGATCCGTAAGTTTTTCCAGCTCTTCAAGGATTTCTGTCGGTTGAAGTTGTATCAAATTGGCTTGATACGACAATGTTGCTTGATGTGCTGCTAAAGTTTGCTGTAACTCATGCAGTGAACCTTGCTGCCCCTGGACATAAGACATGCCAGCGGTCAGCATCATAATGCCTGCGGCAGTTACCAAAAACACAGGCCACACCGGACGATTTAACTGACGCATTAATTTACCAACTGAAGCGGTACGGTTATCCCGATCAAACATCAAAGCGCGACGAAAGGCTGCCCATTGCAAAAAATTTAAATGTGCCGGCTTAGTGGCTTTTTTCTGCTCACGCTGCGCTTTATCGGCAGGCAAACGGTGAAATGGGTGCTTGCTGGTTAAAAGCTCATATGCCAGGCAGCCGAAAGAATACACATCATCCGATGGCGTGGGGGCATGGCCAGCCAACAGCTCTGCGCTGGCATAGGCCGGTGTAAAGCCACTGACCGGTGTAGCCTGTGATTGCTCTTGTGCTGCATAGATATCTACATTCTTTTGTAACTTTTGAGCAACCCCAAAATCAAGCAGCTTCACATGGCCGTTTCTGTCCAGCATAATATTGGCTGGCTTTAAATCTGCATGCACGATACCTTGTTGGTGAGCGTACTCGAGACCATCGGCAATTTGCTCTAGTAGCTTCTGTGCAAATTTATAGGGCAATCCATTTGGTTTATAGCGGTTGATCACCTGCTCTAAGGTTTCACCATCCAGATATTCCATCACAAGAAAGAAATGCCCTTCATCTGAACTGACATCAAATAAGCGAATAATATTGGGGTGGGCAAGTTGTTGTGTCTTCCGGGCTTCTTGCAACAACAGTTGCAGGGCCTCTGGCTGATCGACAAACTGTTTTTGCAATACCTTGATTGCCACAAAAGGCTCAGCAATACCCGCTTGCTCCAGGAACGTATCACGTGCCCGGTAAATATGGCTGATACCGCCAGAGCCAAGCAGTTTCTCGATTTTATATCGTTGCTGCAGCATGCTGCCGGCTTTGAGGTGGGAGCTGGTGGCTGTGGTGATTTGTTTTGTCGCTGTTGAGATCAACTGGGTTCTATCTGCACTGCTTCCTTGCGAGCCATGGGTAGAGCTATCAGTCAGGTTAGACGCAAGATCAGGGCTAATGGATTGATCTTCATTCTTTATATCTTGCTCAGGAGTTGTACTCGTCATGGGTGCATTCATTCCTTGTGGTAAAGCTACATCGTTTCAAAACCGGACTAACCATAAATTTTACTTAATTATCTACATTCAATCAATTGTTCACCATAAAGTAAATTTGTTATTATGGAGCTAAGCGCGATCGAGAGATCCTAAAATATTGTTTTGTACGGGCTGCTAGCCATTGACTGTTGCTGTTTTCATGAGGCTCTTATGACTGCTATTCAATCACCTACTCATTACACTGGTATTTACGTGAATGATGTATGGCAGAACTGCTACTTGCTTAGCAAAGATCTCCTTACATCTTATGATCTTGCAGACTCTGAGAGCGTGATGCATTGCCCACTGCAAGCGGAGTATTTTTTGCTGCAAATAGAACCTGCCATTTCACGCCATCAAATACTGCTCGATATTTATCGCTATGCGCAAATTTGTGCTGCAGGCCAAAAGATACCAGCTCATGACCAACTGTTAAAATCTGTGGCTGAAGTTGTCGCTGCAGGTGAACTTCGTATTTTTAAAGTCAGAGATGGTCATGACATATACGACTGATAGCATAAGTTGCTAATGTAAGAGTTTATTAATTAAAATTAAGTTAATTCAATTGTTGACCTTATTGCTATCCGTAGCTATCATTAGTCGGTTTTTTTAACAGCGCACAAGTCTGCAACCTTCCGCATGGGAGGCTGATCATTTAAGGAAGAGGTAATCAGAATGTGGCTTGAACTTTCTGTTGTCAGCTATCACCGTTTGTCGCCCCGTTTAAAGACTGTGATGCGTTTTGAGGCCAGCGGTGGCACCATTGGACGCTCGGAGCAGGCCAGTTGGCAGCTGGCAGATCCGGAGCGAATTGTTTCGGGTTTGCATGCTAGTGTCGGATCGGATGGTCAGGGATTTTACATTGAAGATCTCTCTACCAATGGGCTTTTCATTAACAATTCATCGGAGCTGATTGGTAAAGGGAATCGCCGCTTTTTAAAGCTGCATGACACCTTGCTGCTGGGTGACTATGAACTGCAAGTGAGTGCAATTGAGTTGCGCCAGACCGCTGACAGTACTGCGGCTCCGGGACATGCCAGGCATGGAGAAGTTGCTGCTGTCGGTGCGCCGTTCTCTGCTGCTTCTTCCGGAGCAGATTTCCATGGTGTGATGATGTCGGAGGCTGCTCCGCTTGTTGTACATAGTTCCCATGATGCTGTTGACTCGCAACTGGATGATTTTTTTCATGTTCAACCACTCATACCTGACGATTGGTCCAATGACATCGACCAGCATCCGAGTTCGAGTGGACAGAGCGCAGAACTTGCCTTTTCGGCCGTAACTATACCGCTGGATGGAGCTGCTTCAGGCATGCCCGAGACGGATGATGCATTCAGTGTTTCGGAGCAGAAAAAAATCCAGGCATTTATGGATGGGTTGCAGTTAACACCTGAACAAATGCAGCTGCTTAACCATTCTGAACACAGTTGGCAACAGTTAGGTGAAGCATTGCGTGCTTCGCTTGATGGGTTAATGGCCATGATGCGAGCCCGCTCAAAGGTCAAAAATAGCTTACGGGTGAACCAAACAACCTTTCAAGCAAGGGAAAACAATCCGCTAAAGTTTTCTGCCAGCTTTGAGGATGTTTTTCACACCTTATTTGCCAGCAGCAACACGGGCTTCTTAACTCCAAAACAGGCCGTTCACTCCGCTTTTCAGGATATGAGTAAACATGAAGTGGCCTTGCTCGATGCCAGTCGAGCAGCCATGCAAGCGTTGTTGACCAGAATATCCCCTGAGTCTATTCGCCGCAAAGATGTGGGTAGTGGTGTACTGGATAAACTAAGCAGCTTGCACGCAAAGGCACGGCACTGGGCAATTTATGAGCTGTATCATCAAGAATTGACTGAACAATTGGCCAAAAACACGCAAAGAGGTTTCAGTGATGATTTTATTGATGCTTACGAACAATCAATCAAATCCGTTGAATAACCCATAAAGGATCTGTCTATGAAAGTTTTAAGTCATGGTATTGCAGTACTGATATCACTGTTTTTATTGTCTTCTTGCCAAGTGGTGTATTCTACCTTTCCTCCTTCCACCACACTGCACTTCAGAGTGGCAGATGATTTAAATCCAGATCAAAATGACCGGCCTTCTCCCGTGATAGTTAAAGTCTTTGAACTTGCCTCCAAAACAATTTTTGAGAATCAGGACTTTTTTGCTTTGTACGACGATCCTAGCGCTGTGCTAAGAACTGACTTACTAAAAAAAGATGAGTTTGTGTTTGAACCGGGTCAGCAAAGTCAATCCAGGATGGAATTGCACCCAGCGACAAAGGCAGTCGGTGTCATTGTTGCGTACCGCGATATTGAAAATGCCCGTTGGCGCGCAGTGGTTGATGTTAAACCTACCGGTTACGACAACCAATATGTCTTTATCGAGTCACTCGCGGTGTATATCCGTGAACATGATACAGCAAGACGGCAGCGCTGATAGCAAGCAGTAGGAAATCTTTATGACTCAGTTAAATCGCGTTGCCTGGCTGGAAGGGATATTTTTACGGCCACAGCACTTTCAACAACAAGAGCGTTATTTAAACCACCGGCTACAGCGCAGTTGTGAATTGCTCTCTGCTCATGGTTGGGGGCTGGCAGCGCTCGATATTGATCAGAATAAACTTCGTTTTGGTCAGTTTGCGGTACATTCGTTAGATGCCATTTTACCCGATGGTTACTTATTGGAACTCCCTTTAGTGGATCCTGTCCCTGAGCCCATCGAGGTACCTAAAGTGTGTCGCGATGAGCTGATTTATCTGTGTATTGCCATGGATAAAAGCTCTGCACGAAACATTGCGGAGCATGGGAGTGCTGATATTACCCGTTTTGCTTACCACGATGCCGATGTGATCGACTCCACCCAGGACGATCTTGCGGTCGAAACCATTCAGCTTGCCCAGGTTCGTAGTTTTTTAAAGCGGGAAAGTGAGGAAAGAGGCGGCTTTATCAGTATTCCGATAGCCAAGGTTAAAGAGGTACAGGAGGAAGGGGAAATAAAATTGGATACCAAGTACATCCCTCCGGTGCTTAGGATCCAAAGTAATAATGTGTTATGCAGCTTTCTCGAGGAAGTGCTTGGTATGCTCAAGCAGCGAGCAGATGCCTTAGCGGTGAGGATTGGCAAAGGGCAGGGCAGTGCCAATTCTATCGCTGATTTTTTGATGCTACAAATGCTGAACCGCTATGAGCCTGAACTCAGGCATTTGCAGCAGAATACAGCAACGCACCCTGAGACCTTGTATCGAACCATTGTCGCATTAGCCGGAGAGCTGGCAACTTTTACCACCAAAGAAAAGCGGGCTCAGTCTTTTCCTCCTTATCAGCATCATGACTTAACCATTGTATTTGGTAATCTGCTGGTTTTACTAAACCAGACACTGAGCGTGGTTTTGGAACAAACAGCACAAGCCTTGCCTCTTCAGATGGGTAAGTTTGGCATTATGGTGTCAGCATTAACCGATAAAGGCATTTTGGAGAATGCTCAGTTTATCGTGGCCATTGCTGCCGATGTCCCTACCGAAGATATCCGCAAGCACCTGCCCTCAAGGATAAAGATTGGTCCGGTTGAGCACATTCGTGAGTTGGTCAATAACCAACTTCCAGGGATCGCAGTAACAGGTTTACCTGTTGCCCCCAGGCAGGTTCCTTATCATGCAGGTTATCACTACTTCCAGCTAGAAAAAAATAGCATTTACTGGGAAAAGTTAGCAAGCAGTGGTGGGCTTGCCCTTCATATCTCAGGAAACTATCCGGGATTAAAAGTTGAGCTTTGGGCTATTAAGTCGTAGTCAGTTCAGATGCAACAGGAAAATTAGTTATGACGGATCGTACAGTGCTTAAACCAAGGCCTGGTGGGCGCAAACCAGTGAAAGACAACACGGGACACCAGGCTCAGGCAGCTGCAGGTCATGCTGACCGAACCGTATTGGCCGCGGTTGTCACCCCCTCACAACAAACAAACAAGCCAAGACAGCAGTCGTTACTTATTAGTGATAACCCACTGATTGAAGAGGCCGGTGACTTGTTCTCTTTGATTGGGCCAATTCGAAGTACCGCCTCTCATCCCGATGTGATGGGGTTAAAGGGGCATTGCATTGAACTTATCGAGCAGTATGAACAGCGCTTGAGAGTTCGCGGTGTTGAAGGTGATGCCATTCGCAATGCACGCTATTGCTTGTGTTCTTTTATTGACGAAGCCGTTTTAAATACCAGCTGGGGCAGCGAAAGCGACTGGGCAGCCTTTAGTTTGTTGTCGAATTTTTATCAGGAAACCTTTGGTGGGGAGTATTTTTTCACCTTACTGGATAGTGTTTTGACTGATGTTAAAGCACACATTCAGTTACTTGAGCTGATGTATCTGTGCTTATCATTCGGTTTTGTCGGTAAGATGCGGGTTGCCGAGCAAGGGTACCAACAACTGAATGCCATTCGGGACCGCGTTTATAAAGCAATAAAAGCTGAGCGAGGCGAGCCACCTCGTGAGTTGACTCCAGATTGGCATGCATCCGTGCTTGCCGTCGAGTCAGGGCAGAAAAGCTTTCCTCTGTGGGTTATGTGCTCGGTAGCCGCCGCTTTTCTCTTGTGTGGTTATATGTACCTCAGTTATTTGATCAATGAGCGGTCTGATCAGGTAAACCGAGCCTTAGTCACCCTTGTTCAACTGCCGGAACAGGCGGAGACCATCGCCAGCATCAATAGCAAGGTATCTCAGGAAAGCAGACGGTTATCACTGCTATTGCAAACAGAAATTAATCGCAACCTGTTAGAAGTGATTGAGCTCTCGGACAGAGTGCGCATCCGGGTTGGTAATGATCAATTGTTTTCATCCGGCAGCACCAATATCACTGAAGGGTTCTTACCGGTAGTGCATAAAATTGCCCGTTCTTTGGAAGGTTCTGATGGCCGTATCCTTGTGAATGGCTATACCGATGATTTGCCTATTTTTTCGACGCGCTATCCCTCAAATTGGCATCTATCGCTGGCGCGGGCAAACTCGATGGCGGATGCCTTAGCCGCTGGCGCGGATTTGCATGGTCGCTTATGGCCTGAAGGCCGGGGGGAAGTTGACCCCTTAGTACCCAACGATACTGTTGAAAACCGTGCACGTAACCGCAGGGTTGAAATCGATTTATTACCGAACTAAGCAGGAAAGGATGCCTTATTATGCGTTTAAATAGTTTTTGGCAGACATTGGTACGTTACGGCCGCAAAGGCTGGTTTATCACTCTGTTGGGTTTGGCTGCGGTAGCTTTGTTGATATGGTTCGGCGGCCCAATGGTTGCCATTGCTGGGTATGAACCCCTAGCGTCAGTTAGCGCACGGATGATTACGCTGTTATTGTTGGTTATTTGTTGGGGAGCCTGGTATTACATTCGAGGCATTCGTGAACGACAGTCGCACCATCAAGCGGTTGAGGAATTGCTGAGTAATGAACTTGGTGAGCAGCAAAGCTCGGTGGCTCAGCACGACATCACTGTACTGCGCGAACGCATTCAAAAAGCGCTGGATATATTAAAGCATGCCAGTTTTGGTCAAAGTAAAGACACTTACCACTTACCCTGGTACATGCTAATAGGTCCTCCTGGTTCGGGTAAAACTACAACCTTGCACAATTCCGGTCTTGAGTTCCCTCTGCGAGAGCAAATGGGCGTAGACTCGATTGAAGGAATTGGTGGCACCCGCCAGTGCGATTGGTGGTTCACCAATAAAGCGGTATTTATCGATACAGCTGGGCGCTACACCACCCAGGATAGCCACAATCAGCAAGACGCTGGTGCCTGGAAAGGCTTTCTTGGTTTACTTCGAAAGTACCGTCCTAAGCGTCCTATCAATGGTGTTATTGTCTTTGCCAGCCTGGCAGAGCTCCTGAAGCAAACCAGAACCGAACGTAACCTGCATGCCAGAGCGATCAAGCAGCGAATTCAAGAGTTGCAAAGTCAACTGGGGATGACATTTCCGGTGTACATGCTGTTGACTAAAGCGGATTTGATTGCAGGCTTCTCTGAGTTTTTTGACGATCTTTCTGCAGAGGAGACCGAGCAAGTATGGGGCATGACGTTCCGCCCTGAACAAGCTTCCAGTGAACAAGGAGAAATAGCACTATTTAATAAAGAATTTCACACCATGCTTAAGCGCCTGCAAATGCGGTTGTTTCATCGATTGCAGTACGAGCACGGTGTTGAGAATCGTAGCGCGATATTTGAGTTTCCACGGCAACTCCGAAGTGCACAAAGTGCTGCCGATGATTTCTTAAAAGAAATTTTCTCACCCAACCCATTTGAAAAGCCCATCATGTTGCGTGGTATCTATGTCGTCAGTGCAACGCAGCAGGGGATCCCTATTGACCAAATCAGCCCACAGCTCAGTCATGATCTGCAACTGGCAGAGCTACCTAAGCGCCAACTAACAGGGGAAGGCAAGGGTTTCTTTATTAAAAAGGTGTTTGACAGCATTATTGTACCTGAGCGGGAACTGGCATCTGTTAACTTGCGGCATCATACCAAAGTCAAATGGTTGCGCCATGGCGCTATGGCGTTTACTGCACTGGGTACAGTGGTCTTATCGTCCTTGTGGTTAAAAAGTTACCAATGGAATCTTGGGCTGGTCGCCAAAGTGACGGATGCGGTGACTCAGTATCAGGCCAGCAGCACCTCGCAACTTAGCGTATCGGATGATTTGTACGCACTGAACGAGCGTTTGCAAGTACTGCGGGCTTTACCTGCTGGCTATGACGGTCACTTACCTGGTGGCGGCCCCAGAGATATGGGCTTGTATCAAGGTGGTAAATTAGGGCAGTCAGCTCGCAGAGCCTATCAAAATGCACTTGTTGCAGATTTTGGCCCATTTCTCGCGAAAGCGATGGCTGATGAAATGCAATCGAATGCCCGGCATCGGGATTATTTGTACGAAACTTTACGAAGTTATTTAATGCTTTTTAAGCCGGCACATTTTGACGCAGAGCATATTCAGGAGTGGTTCCGGCTGTATCTGAACCGTCAATTGTCTTCAGAGTTGCATGCTGACTTACGTCAGCAGCTTGAGCTTCATCTGCACGCTTACTTGCATGGTGGGATCAGTGGTTTGGCCTACGACAGCACTTTGGTAAGTCAGGTGCGCGAAGATCTGATGAATGTACCGTTAGCAGAAAGAGCCTATCAACGCATCAAAACAGAATTGTTGCAAAGTCATATTCCTGACTTTGCGCTTGCCGATGTACTGGGTTCAGACAGTTTACGTGTAGTAACCCGAAACAGTGGACAGTCACTGCAGCAAGGGATCCCTGGTTTGTTTACTTATCAAGGGTTTCACGGTTTGTTCAATGTGCAAAAGAACCGGATTATTCGCCAGTTAATGGAGGATAGTTGGGTGTACGGTGAAGATGAAACCATCAATGCCAGACAAGTGGATAGCGCTTTGACGACCATGGTCAATCAGAAGTATTACCAGGATTACATTCAGTATTGGCAGGCTTTGCTCCAGGACATCAGCATTGTTTCGTTCGATACCCTAGAGCATGGTTTGTTTGTTACCCGAACCCTGAGTGGTCATGAACAACCCATACAACGAATTATCCAGGCGGTGCAAAGTCAGGTGCAACTTACCGAACAACCCGAATCTGAAGAAATGCAACTGGCCGCTGATGTTGCCGGGCGCGTTGCTCGGACACAATTTTCAACGCAATACAACCGAATGAGCCGGCTATTACCGGACGAGCTGCCAAATCTTAACCGCAACAAGCTACCAGGCCAGGAGGTTGAGGCAACATTTTCCTCGTTACTTTCGATAAAAGCGGAGCATTTTGATCACATGGCCAATGTGTTGCGCTCCAATCATGAATTTCTTGAGCAGTTGTATCAGCCTGGCAATATGGCACGTCAGGCTTATATGAACCGACTGCAAAATCGTGATAGCAATCAAATGAATCTCACGTTGCGCAGATTACGTGAAGATATACCTGCGCCATTTAGTGACTGGGTCAGCCAAATTTATGCTGGCAGCTCGGTGTTGATTGCCGAAGGCAGTAAACAGCACATCAATGAAGCATGGCGAGGCACTGTCCTGACCGAGTTTAACCGGTCCATTGCGAATCGCTATCCAATCAACCGGGCCAGTTCTGATGAAATTAAAATTAGAGATTTCGAACGCTTTTTTGGTTATGGCGGTACGCTTGATGAGTTCTTTAATGAGTACTTACGGCCATTCGTCAATATGCAGCGTGCGGAATGGAGCTTCAAGCAAGATATCGGTATTAATCCTTCTGTGTTAAGGACTTTTCAGCGTGCTCATCGTATTCGTCAGGCATTTTTTGATGAAGGGAGTCAGAGCATGAAGGTGGGGTTTAATCTTCGGCCAATTTTTCTAGATCAGCACATTACTCATTTGTTGCTTGAGATCGATGGCCAGTCGCTATCCTACCGTCATGGGCCTCCTCGAAACCAGCATTTCGAGTGGCCAGGCGACAGGAATAGGCAGCAAACCCGTTTGGTTTTTACGCCAGCAAACTCTGGATTGCCTACCAGCCGGAGAATTGAAGGTGAATGGTCCTGGTTCCGCTTCTTAGATGAGCAAACCAGACTTAGGCCTGAAACAAGGCAAGATGGGTTACTGTATGTTTCAGAGCAAAGCAATAAAGCCCAGATTCAGATTTTGCCTGACTCTGTGAATAACCCATTCTGGAACAGTGACCTGGAGGGATTCCGTTGTCCAGTGAATTTGTAAAACCGGGCGCAGGTTTCTGTGGCAAGGTCCCAGTCTTAGGGGACTTTTTGCAAGAAGGTCTGAGCATCGAATTTAACGATTGTTGGAATGAGTGGTTACGAGCTGCTTTAGCTGTTAGCAAAGAGCAGCTGGGAGCTAGCTGGTTGGATTACTATCTGACCAGTCCGGTATGGCACTTTGCGTTGTCAGGTGGTAGCTGCGGGCCAGAGCCAATAATTGGCACCATGATACCCAGTGTGGATAAAGTCGGCCGTCACTACCCGCTGACTTTGGCAAAACCTGTGCAGCAAAGCCCCATTGTTTGCCGAACACAGTCGGATTGGTGTCAACAGTTTGAAGACTTCATTATGCAAACTTTGGAGGATGACTTTAACTTTCAGAGTTGGCGTGCAGCTTTGCTTAAATTTTCCTTTTTTTCGCCAGATAGCCCTGTACCATCGCACCATTTAGGCCATGCAGAGCAAAAAGGAAACTGGCTGTTGCATGGTGAATTAACAATGGACAGCATGGCCTTGCTACACAGTTTGTTGCGGCAAGAGTTTGGGAACTATTGCCTTTGGTGGACGGATGGATCTGAGTACGTGGATCCGGTGTGCTTAATTTCGAAAGGCATGCCTCTGATTAGTCAATATGCCTCCATGCTTAATGGACAATGGGCTGAGCGAGGTTGGCAAATAAAACCACTCCATGCAACACGGGAACAGAAACAATGATGTCAGTGACTTCTCACGGACAAAGTCATAAAGGGCTTGTTCGGCAGCTGAATGAGGATGCATGCTTGCTTTTGCCAGAGTATGGAGTTTGGGTGGTCGCAGATGGAATGGGGGGGCATGCAGCTGGTGATGTTGCCAGTCAGTTGGTCATTAGCACGATCCGCGACGCAGTCGTAAAAACTGACCAGCCCAAGCCAGAAACCATTTGTACTGCACTTGAGCAGGCAAATCAAAAGGTGGTCGAGTATTGCCAGCAACACAAGCAGGGAGAGTTGGGCGGGTCAACAGTTGTAGTCCTATTGTTTTATCGCCAGCAGTACCATGTATTCTGGCTGGGCGATAGTCGTTTGTATTTACTACGCAATAATGAGTTGCGGCAAGTTACCAGGGATCATAGTCAGGTGAATGACATGATCGACCAAGGGCTCATTGCGGCAGACGAGGCTGAAACCCATGAACTGGCCAATGTGATCACCCGGGCGGTCGGTGTTCAAGGCCAGGTGAGTGTTGCATCTCTGAATGAAGCTATTGAAGAAGGTGATCTTTTTCTACTCTGTACCGATGGTCTCAATAAAGAACTGTCGGATGTTGAGATACAGAGTTACCTGCACCATCATGATATCGAAGCTGCCAACAGAGCTTTGATTCATATGTCTTTGGTCGCTGGAGCCAGAGATAACGTGACCTGTGTTCTGGTCAAGGTCAACAGTCTTAACTCTACCTTCATAACTAATCGCTATATTAGCGCCGAGTGTAATAAAACAGTCCCAATATCACTTAAAAAGTAAATTCAGGTTAATTAGATATTTTAAATTGAGTTGGCATGGGGTATATTTGTATCCGAAGCCATGAACTTGTGAAATTTGATGATCGATTGTGATTTTGTAAAACCAGATTCAATTGCCCGTGAGATCCGCCCGGACGCTCGTTGCGGCAAGGATCCGCGTTCAGATGTATCACCCGGTTCACGATATTATCAGCTGAAAGATAAGCGGCGCTCACTGCGGGATGCAGAACGTTCAGCGTTGATGAGTGATGATGAGTCAGCGCCTATGCTGAGTGAGTGGATGCAACTGGCTGAAGATATTTATGATGCGCTTAGCTCCGAAGCTAAAGACCTGGAGTATGCTGCATGGTTAATTGAAGCGCTTTGCAGGACATCTGGCTTTGTCGGTTTGGCACGATCCTTTGATTGCGCTCGCGCGTTGATTGAACAGTTCTGGGATGATTTGTATCCACAACCGGATGAAGATGGCCTGGAAACACGGATTGCACCTTTGGTTGGTTTGAATGGTTACGAAGGTGATGGTGCTTTAATTTCACCTATTTTAAGTATTCCACTCGTTATCAGTGCTTCAGAGAGTAGTTTTGCAACTTGGCAGTATATCCGCGCCAATGAGCAATCACGCAAAGAAGATAGTAAAAAGCAACGCTCAGATCATAGTGTGAACCTGGAGTCCATTGTTCAGATTGTGGCGGAGACACCCGCTGAACACTTTGTTGCTTTACTGGCTAGCATGGATGAAGCAACTCAGGCCTTTTCCGCACTTTCAACCGCGATGGATGCTGCCATGCTTGGTGTGCCCCAACCAACCAGCTCAATCTTAAAAGCGATTCAGCAGTGCCGTGACACCGTGCAGTACCTGACTAAAAATAAGTTGGCTGCCTACCATGCTGAGCAAGAAGAGCTGCTTGATGATGGGACTACAGAGGGCGAAGCAGCAGTAAGCAACAGCAGCCCTATCAACAAGCAAGTCCAAACCCGGCAGCAAGTGATTCAGTCGTTGCAAGATGCGGCGGCTTTTTTTCGCAAGACGGAGCCGCATTCCCCCATGTCTTATGCGTTAGAGCAAATTATTCATTGGAGTGGCTTAGCATTACCCGAGCTCTTACAAGAGCTTATTGACGATAACACCAGTCGGAACCAGTTTTTCCGGCTAACAGGTATCAATAAAGGCTCAGGTAGTTAACGGTAAAACACTGCGTTACCTGGCACGTTTATACAGCAAAGGAGAGATGTGATGGAAAGCATTCATAGTAAATTATCCCGGGTTCGTAAACCCAGGGTGCACATTACTTATGATGTCGAAACTGAGGGAGCTGTGGTTCAAAAAGAACTTCCTTTTGTGGTAGGCGTGATGGGTGATTTTGCAGGGCAAAATACAGATGCATTAAAGCCACTGAAAGATCGTCGATTTGTTCAGGTGGATCGCGATAATTTTGATGATGTGCTGAAGCGAATGAACCCAAAGTTGTCGTTTAAAGTTGAAAATAAACTGACAGACGATGGTTCCGAGTTTCAGGTAGATCTGCAGTTCAAGTCTATCCATGACTTTGAGCCTGCAGCAATTGTTAATCAGGTAGAACCACTTGAGCGACTGATGGCCACTCGGAATAAGTTGCGCGATCTGATGACCAAAATAGATCGCTCTGAAGAGCTCGAGAATATTCTGGAGAAAGTTCTGAACAACGAGAGCGATCTGCAGCAGCTGGCAAATGAGCTGGCACCTGAAGAGGAGAAATGATATGAGTACGGAAACTCTGGCGCAAGCCCATGAAACAACGGAGCAACCGGCTGTATCGTTGCTTGAACAAGCGATTGGTGCCACCAAGCAAACCGACTCTTCACGGGCAGAAGAGCTGTTACGCACCTTAACCGAAGAAGCATTGAAAGGCACTGTCAGCTGGAACAAAAACCTCACAGTAACGTTTAACGAAGCGATCAAGCGCATTGATCAGCTTATTTCCACACAGCTTGCGGCCATTATGCACAGCGATGGTTTTCAGAAGCTTGAAGGCAGCTGGCGTGGTTTACACCACTTGGTGATGAACTCTGAAACCAGTGCATCGTTGAAAATTCGCATGATCAGCATCAATAAGCGTGAGCTATACAAAGATTTGAGCAAAGCGGTTGAATTCGATCAAAGCCAAACGTTCAAGAAAGTGTATGAATCCGAATTTGGCACTCCAGGTGGAGAGCCTTATGGTGCTCTGATTGGTGACTATGAATTTACCAATCATCCGGAGGATGTTGAAACATTAACCTATATGTCCAACGTCGCTGCAGCAGGCTTTTGTCCCTTTCTGAGTAGCGCATCACCCGCTTTGTTTGGATTCGATTCCTGGACTGAATTGTCTAAGCCACGTGATCTGGAAAAAATCTTTGAGTCGCTGGAATACACCAAGTGGCGTTCGTTCCGTGAGAGTGAGGACTCCCGTTTTGTCACCCTGACCATGCCACGTGCACTAGCTCGTTTACCCTACGGAGCTGCTACCAGCCCGATTGACGAGTTTGGATACGAAGAGTTTGAAGTCGATCCGGAAAAAGGGGTGGCCGTCACCACCGATCATGATAAGTATTGCTGGATGAATGCGTCTTATGTGCTTGGCACACGTTTAACACAAGCTTTCGCAAAATATGGCTTCTGTACTGCCATTCGTGGGGCTGAAGGTGGTGGTAAAGTGGAAGGCTTACCCACCCATGTGTTTTTGAGTGATGATGGTGATCCGGATCTGAAGTGCCCGACTGAGATTGGTATCACAGATCGTCGTGAAGCCGAGCTTGGGAAAATGGGTTTCCTGCCATTATGCCACTATAAAAATACCGACTATGCGGTGTTTTTCGGTGCTCAAACAGCACAAAAGCCTAAAAAGTATGGCAGCCCGGAAGCCACAGCAAATGCTGCTATCTCTGCTCGTTTGCCTTACTTAATGGCAACCTCTCGCTTTGCTCATTACCTGAAGGTGCTGGCTCGCGACAAAATTGGCAGCTTTATGGAAGCTGAAGATGTTGAGGTCTGGTTAAATCGCTGGATCCTGAACTATGTCAATGCGTCAGAAGGCAGTGGCCAGGATGTGCGGGCCCGTTACCCACTGGCTGATGCCAAGGTACAGGTAAGAGAAATACCTGGTCAACCGGGTGCCTACAATGCAGTTGCCTGGCTACGGCCTTGGCTGCAACTGGAAGAGCTCACCACCTCTTTGCGGTTGGTAGCTAAAATTCCTGAAATGGGAAATTAAGTGAGTCTCGGTGGAGCCTGCTGGCAGGCTCCATCGGTATGATGGATCGTTGCAGAAAAGGAATTTCAATGGGCCTGGCAAGTAGTCCATGTTTCTCAGCCATGAAGGTGCAGTATGCTTTTTTCCGCTGAACAACAAGTGGATTGTGGTGCTGAAACAACCCTGAGCTTTATTGATGAACAAGTGTTTGCTCGTTCATCCGATAACGCCGGCCAAGATAAGCACCGATTTGAGCAGTCAGCAATGCAAAGCAAGTTGCTGTACTTTCTGCATGAGCAAGATCCTGTTGCTGCCGCTTCTTATTGGGCAGACCATATTGAATCGATAAGGCCTACCCGGGTAGATCAGCTTTTGCACTGCCTTAGCAAAGCTATTGCTGCCATCGATGTACTATTAAATGCTCAAGTCAATGCTATTTTACATCATCCTAATCTGCAGCAACTAGAAGCCAGCTGGCGGGGAGTTCTCTACTTGGTTGAGCAGACAGAACTGCATGACAGGGAACAAAAAGTCAAAGTGAAGTTGCTGCCACTGAGCTGGAGTGAGCTTGGCAGAGATTTAAACAGAGCCATTGATTTTGATCAGAGCGAATTCTTTAAGTTGGTGTATGAAAAAGAATTCGACATGCCTGGCGGTGAGCCTTTTGGGGTGCTGCTGGGAGACTACCAGCTAAGCCATACGCTGCGCCCGGGCCAATTGTATCATGATATTGATATTCTGAAGGAAATTGCCAAGGCAAGTGCCGCGGCGTTTGCTCCGTTTATCACTGCGGTTGATAGCGCATTTTTCGGAGTCAATGATTTTTCCGAACTCGGTCAGGTGCAAGATATCTCTAGCCAGTTCAAACAGCCTGAATACATGCGCTGGCAGCAACTGAGAGAGATGGAAGATACCCGCTTTCTTGGCTTGGTTATGCCACAGGTTTTGATGCGCTCCCCATATCGAGACAATGGCAAGCGAAGCGATCAATTCCGCTTTCGTGAACAACTCAGTAATCCTGCCAGAGACTATTTATGGGGCAATGCCGGCTATGCTTTTACCGCTGTATTGATCCGTGCATTTTCTGAGTCTGGCTGGTTTGCTCAGATCCGAGGGATGAAACCAGGGCAGTATAATTTTGGTGTGGTTAACGAATTACCACGAAGCTGTTACAGCACGGATCTTCGACGACGCCACGCCATGCCAGCAGTAAACCTGCAAATTGGCCATCGTTTCGAGTCTGAGCTGGCGGATAATGGTTTTATCCCGTTGTGTGCTGTGCCTTACAGTGATATCTACGCCTTTTACAGCAATTCATCGGTGCAGCGGGCAAGGCGTTACGATGTGGCTTCGGCCGATGTCAACGCACGCTTATCGACCATGTTGCAGCACATTTTATGTGTCTCCCGATTTGCGCATTACATCAAGGTCATCGGCCGTGACAAGGTGGGTGGTTATCAAACAGCGAAAGAGTGTGAGCAAGACCTGCAACGGTGGCTGTATCAATACACCACGGCTACAGAAGATGCTTCGACTGAGGTACGGGCTCGTCATCCACTGAGAAATGCACAAATTCAGGTAAGGGAAAAACCCGGCAAGCCCGGTAAATACTACTCCATTATCCAGTTACAACCTCATTTTCAATTGGAGCAAATGCTGACCACCGTCAAGTTGGTCGCTGAGTTGTCTCCACCTCAACCGAATAAATCCTAAGGTGCTTGCCATGAAAAAAGTAAAAGAAAGTATTGTTCAGGGTCATTTGCTAGAAGCTAAACAGCGTCTGGAAAGCTTGTTAAAAGATGATCCTTTATCCCTTGATTTACGCTCTATCTATGTTGAGCTGCTATGCGTCATTGGCGAACTCGATAAAGCAGACCAGCAGCTCGATATGATGGTCCGGCAACATCCGGACTGCTTGATGGGGGCTGTTAATTTACGCCAGTTAATCCGTGCACAAACGGCTCGACAGGATTTCTATCAGGGCGGCATGACGGCTACCTTGTTTGGCAAGGTAGATGCAAGTTTTGAAGCTTTACTGGCATTGCATCTTGCTATGCGTGAAGGGGATTTCATTGCAGCAGAGCGTGCGGCGGAGCAATTAGAGTCTTTGCGTCAGTCCGCTCAGTTTGAGTTAAATGGCGAGACGGTGCAGGAAGTCCGGGACCTGGACGATAGCTTGGGTGGCTATCTCGAGTTATTAGGTACCGATGGTAAGTTCTATCTTGCCAAGTTCAGTGAGATTGAGTCCCTTGAGCTACAACCGGCAAAATCCATTATTGACATGGCTTGGCGACGGGTAAACATCTCGATAGTTGATGGCCCTCAGGGAGAGGCTTTTTTGCCGGTTTGCTACATCGCCAGCGATTCAGAATTGAGCCGTCTTGGCAGAGAAACTGACTGGCGGCAGCACGGAGATCATCTGGTTACCGGGATTGGACAGAAGATGCTGTTGGTGGATGAGCAGGCTTTGCCATTAACCCAACTGCGTCAGTGGCATGCTGTTAGCGTCGTAAGTCATTGAGCTAGCCATCGTGGTTAAAATTCGCAACAAGCAACCGCTCCAGCAATCATTGCTGGATCGCTTAATTGACGAGGCTCCGGGCGAAAAAGAGTCGAAACGTGTTCGACGTGGCTTTGATCTGAGGGCATTGCGAGCCAGTGTTCGCCGGGATTTACAAAACTTATTGAATACGCGTGTGCAATGGAATATTTGGCCTACTGAGTTTACCGAGCTATCACAGAGCTTAATGAATTATGGACTGCCGGATTTTTCAGTCATGGTGGTGGACTCTCAGCATGGTCGCGAACAACTTTGCAAAACAGTAGAGCTGGCTATCCGCCGGTTTGAGCCGCGCTTTGTGGATGTAGAAGTCATTCCGCTTGAACCACGCAATGAGGTTGAGCGTGTGGTTCGCTTGCGGATCCAGGCGCTGTTGCACGCAGATCCTGAGCCAGAGCACGTCTTGTTTGACTCTGAGGTTGAGCCGGTCAATTTAGGCCTTAGAATTGTGGAATCTGCCTGATGAACGAAGATCTACTGAAGTACTACAATCGGGAGCTTACTTTTATTCGGCGGATGGGCAGCGAGTTTGCAGAAAAATACCCCAAAGTTGCCGGCCGGCTCAGAATCAGTGATGAGCAAGTGGAAGACCCACATGTTTCACGGTTAATTGAAGCCTTTGCATTGTTAACAGCTCAAATTCGTCAAAAGCTGGATGACAGCTTTCCCGAATTGACCGACGCCTTGTTGGGGCAGCTATATCCAGATTATCAGGCTCCGATCCCGTCCTTTGCTGTATTGCAATTAACCTCACAGAACTTATCAGACTCCGGCATTACCATTAAGCGTGGGACCGAGTTCAAAACGAAAGTCGATGGAATGAAGCCATGCATGTTTCGTTCGTGTTACGACACCGAGGTGTGGCCTATGACAATAGACCATGCCGAATATAAAAACAGCCCATTCAATGCACCTCAACCACCTAGCCATCAGTCTGCTAAAGCGCTGCTGCGACTTCAACTAACTACCGAGTTTGATAATACTGCCATCAGTGAGCTTGGGGTGGGTAAGTTGCGCTTTTACCTGAATGGGCAGCGACATCATGTGTATAACCTGTATGAAATGTTAAACCGGCAATTACTGCGGATAGGTATTGCAGCGAAAGAAACGCCGAATGATGTGAGCTACCTGGCGCCAGAACAATTAAAAGCAGTAGGTTTTAATGATGCTGAGCGAGTCGTGCCATATACGCACCGCAGCTTTACTGGTTATCGACTTCTGGTTGAGCAATTTCTTTTTCCGGAAAAATTTTTATTTGTCGAGCTTTCTGGCTTAGAGCAAACATGGCCAGAGAAAGCCAGTAGTTGCTATATCTATCTGTATTTCAGTGAAGTGAACGCGGAGTTAGAGCGCCATATCACAAAAGACAGCCTGCTGCTTGGTTGTACCCCAGTATTGAATATTTTTGAACAAAAGCTCGAGCCTATCAATTTTGAGCGCTCACATTACGAGTACCGGCTTGCCCCTCAATACCTGGATGCGGATATCTGTGAAGTGTTGCAGATAGAGCAAGTACAATTACTCGACTCTGATGGGCAAAAGACAACGGTGCACCCTTATTACAGTCAGGGGCATCCAAACTATGTTCAACAAGAGAACCTATTTTGGCATAGCCGACGTGAATTCGCCGATTGGGCCGGTGGCTTCAGTGAAGCGGGAACGGAAGTATTTCTTTCGCTGGTAGATAGAAGCTTTCAACACAGTCAGGGCCAAGGTGGACGAAATGATCAAGTGATCCAGGTGACTGCCTTATGCAGCAATCGAAACCTGCCTAATCACTTGCCATTTGGTGGTGGTGAACCTGGATTCCAGATTCTTCAGCATGCGGATGTTATCAAGCAAAGTCGTTGCTTGATGGCACCAACAATGCCGATCCGTCCTGCTCTTGGCGATAGTAGTCGTTGGCAGTTGGTGAAGCATTTGACCCTGAACTATTTTACTGCCGAGGATGCCGAGCAACGGCTAAAAGAAACACTGCGCTTGTATGATTTTCGTTGCACACCCGAATCGAAAGCTTTGATTGATGGTATTCACAAAGTTCGAATTCATCCTGGTACAGCGCGTGTCAATGACAAGGGGCGTGTTGCGGTATGCAGTGGCAGTGAGATCTTGATTGAAATGACGCAAGCTGCTTATGCCGGTAGCAATGTGTACTTTTTTGCCTCGGTGCTGGATCATTTCTTTGCCCAGTTTGCAGCAGTTAATTCGTATACACGATTAACCATTAAACTAAAAGAGCATGAACAGAATTATCACACCTGGCCAGCCAGAGTTGGCAACAAGGTGCTGTTATGAGTGTCTGGCCAGTCACAATCAATCCAGTGGATATGGATTTCTATCAAGCTGTCTTTGCAATAGAACAGCAACTGGGAGCAGAGCAAAAGCATTGGCATGGTGTGGGACGTGATAGCTTCCCACGTGATGAGTTGATTCGCTTTAAAGCGGTTCAAAACCTTGGCTTTCCGGGTAATGCTATTACGGCAGTACAGCAAAAAGCTTGTCAGGATGCAAGCCTGGCAGCCTTTGAGATGGTGGTAAGCTTCTTTGGCCTTACCGGTCCAAGTGGCGTATTACCCATCCATTACAGTGAGCTGGTGCTTGAACGTTTAAAGCAAAAAGATCCGACCATGCGTGATTTTTTTGATCTGTTTAATCATCGCTTGATCTCTTTGTTTTACCGGGCTTGGGAGAAGTATCGTTTTGCCTGTCAATACCAAGCCAGGCCAGGCAGTATCGACCCCTTTAGTTTTGTCATGCAGCAACTGACCGGTCAGGAAAGCAACACCTGTCTGTTTTATGGCGGCTTTTATAGCCGAAGTGTGCCAAGTGCACAGCAGTTAAGTTTGCAACTCAGTCACTTGTTATCCGCTGATGTTGAGGTGATGCCATTGACCGGTCGTTGGATTCATCTGGCCCGTTCCGAGCAAAGCCGTTTAGCCAGTTTGCATCAACCAGACGGTCAATATGGTCAATTGGGTCGTTCCAGCATGCTTGGCAGCAAAGTGTGGGATATCAGCTCGGTGGTGGAACTCTGTATTCAAGCCGAATCATCCGTCATTCAGTCACTATTACCTGGCAAGCCGGGTTATCTGCGCATGCAGCAACTTCTTAGTCACTATCTGGAGCCGTCCATGCAATGTCGGGTGCGATTAAAAGCCCGGGTTGCTGACTTCCCCATTGCTAGCCTGAATGGCCGAAGCCAGTTGGGTATGGGGGGGGTGTTAATGGCTGCAGATGCCAGAAACAGTTCTGCCACGCATGTCAGCTTCAGGCTTACACGCAAACATGATCATTAAGGTAAATAACTATGTCCAACACCTCTTTGAAAAGCTTGGTTGAAAAGCTTAACCCCGTTTGTCGTCAGGCACTCGAGACGGCAACTGCACGTTGCCAATCCCGCAGCCATTTCTCTGTCGAAATTGAGCATTGGTTTGATGCCATGCTGGATATGGAAGCAGGGGATTTGCAGTTAATTTTATCAGCATTCAGTATCGATCCTGATCAGCTTCGCCAACAGCTGCATCGTGCACTGGAAGGTTTAAAAACAGGCAACAGTAGCTTACCAAGCATCTCTACCAACCTGGTGGGTTTATTGCGCCAAACCTGGCTGAATTGCACCATTGAGTTTGGTGATCAGCAGATCAGAAGTGCTTATTTACTTTACAGTGCTTTAAAGGATGAGAGCCTGGCAGCTTTATTGTTACGCCGCCTGCCAATGTTGGAGAAACTTGATACTGCTCAGCTGCTGGCTGCCTGGCCACAGTTGCAACAGCGTTCTACCGAGCAAAGCAGTTCCGGGCCAGCTTCCGCACCAGCTATCGCAGCGAACGGCAAAACTCCGGCTTTGGATCAATTCACCCAGGATTTAACAGCCCAGGCTCGGGCCAACAAACTGGATCCTATTATCGGCCGTGATTATGAAGTACGGCAAATGATTGACATCTTAACCCGACGTCGTCAGAACAACCCAATACTAACTGGTGAAGCTGGTGTTGGTAAAACGGCAGTGGTTGAAGGGTTAGCACTACGTATTGCTTGTGGCGATGTGCCAGACAAGTTGAAGTCGGTCTCGCTTCGGGTACTGGATTTGGCATTGTTGCAAGCTGGCGCTGGCATGAAAGGTGAGTTTGAGAATCGGTTGAAAAATGTGATTGCCGAAGTAAAAGCATCCCCTGTTCCTGTGATTCTATTTATTGATGAAGCGCATACCATGATTGGTAGTGGTGGCCAGGCAGGACAAAACGATGCCGCAAATTTGCTAAAACCTGCTTTAGCCCGAGGTGAGCTAAGAACCATAGCTGCTACAACCTGGGCTGAGTACAAAAAATATTTTGAAAAAGATGCTGCATTGACCCGGCGCTTCCAGGTCGTCAAAGTTGAGGAGCCTGAGCCTGATAAAGCTGTCACCATGCTACGTGGACTGTTGCCGGTGATGGAACAACACCACGGAGTACATTTATCTGAAAACGCCTTGGTGGCTGCAGTGCATTTGTCACATCGTTACATCAACGGCCGGCAATTGCCTGATAAAGCCGTAGCACTGCTTGACACAGCTTGCGCCCGTGTGGCCATGAGCCAGGACGCCATTCCGGGTAAACTGGAAGATCAACAGCGATTGGTTGAGCAATTACAGGCCAAACTGCAGGTCGCAGCGCGTGAGCATAAGCTGCATGGCACTGAGCAGACCGCCATGGTGGCATTGCAAGGGGAGATTGAACAGGCACAACAGCAGTTGGATGCCTTGCATACCGAATGGCAACAACAAAATGAGTTGGTGGCTCAGGCTAAAGCTCTGATGCTTTCCATTCAGCAGCAAACGGATGAGCAGGAATTGCAAGTGCTACAGGCTGATTTGCAAGAGCTTCGTTTACGCTATCAAAGCATAGCCGAGCCTATGGTGTTTTGGCAGGTTGATGACCAATTGGTTGCTCAGGTGGTAGCGGATTGGACCGGTATTCCTCTTGGTAAAATGCAGAACGATGAAATCGCAGCAGTGCTCAATCTGAAGCAGGTGATGCAACAACGGGTGATTGGTCAGGACCATGCACTAGAGTTGATTGCCAAAACCGTGCAGACATCCAGAGCACAATTGGCGGATGAAAAAAAGCCGAATGGGGTTTTTCTGCTAACAGGCCCTAGCGGTGTTGGAAAAACAGAAACTGCATTGGCGCTGGCAGAGCAGGTGTATGGCAGTGAAGACCACCTTACCGTGATCAACATGTCTGAGTTTAAAGAAGAGCATAAGGTCTCAATGCTATTAGGCTCACCGCCAGGTTATGTCGGCTATGGTGAAGGAGGGGTACTAACCGAAGCCGTCCGCCGGAAGCCTTACAGTGTCATATTGTTGGATGAGATGGAAAAAGCGCACCCCGGCGTGCAGGATATTTTTTATCAGGTCTTTGATAAAGGCTTGATTAAAGATGGTGAAGGTCGAGATATCGACTTTAAGAATACCACTATTATTATGACATCCAACGTGGGCACTGATAGCACGATGCGGTTGTTTGAAGACCCTGAAACTGCACCATCCATTGCCGGCTTGTCCAAAGCATTGCAGCCTGACTTACTGGAATACTTTAAACCAGCATTTTTAGGTCGGGTCAATGTCATTCCATACCTGCCACTTGACAACAGTAAGTTGCAACATATCGCAAACTTGCAATTAAAGCGGATAGCAAACCGGTTGCAGGCAAACCATCAGATAGTACTCAGTTATGGGGATGAATTACTTAGCTTGATCACCGAACAATGTCAGGATGCAGGGTCCGGAGCCCGAACTATCCACAATATATTGCAAAATAAGTTATTGCCAGAGTTGTCGGTCCTGGTATTAGAGCAATTAACTCAAGGACTAAAACCTATAGAAATTCAGGTTGTTACAGATGAGGCTGCCATCGTTTGCAAGGCAATATATTAGCAATAACCTAAATTAACAAGTAATAAATTTATAAAATATATATTTAAAGCATTGAGTCATTAAGTTTATAAATTTATAATGATAGTGGTTTAAAGTGGTTTGTTAGGTTAATGTACGGTTGATTTATGTTTCGATGGATGCAGAGCCTTCATTCACCTGAGACACTGCTTTAAACGGCTATAAAACCAGGTCCTGTTGGACTATTTCTTAATATGCATAAGGAGCATAGCATGCAAGCGAATACGTATCTGCAGTACGCAGGCATCAAAGGTGAAGCGACTGCCGAAGCTTTCAAAGACATGATTACAGTCTTAAGCATGGAGTGGGGTGCGCACCGTGAAGTCAGTTCTTACACTGGTACTTCTATGGATCGTGAAGCGAGTTCTACGCGTCTGAACGATATCGTGATTACCAAGCTGCAAGACTCAGCTTCACCGGATCTGTTTAAGGAAGCAACCATCGGTAAAGGTGAAAAAGCAGTATTCCACATCACCAAACAAGGCGATGAAATCGAAGAGATCATGAAGATAGAGCTGACCGATGCAATGATCAGTAGCTATCAGATGTCTGTCTCAGGCGATCGTCCTATCGAAACTATCGTTATTAGCTACACCGAGCTGATGATGACAGTTAAACCTTCTGATGATAAGAACAACATCACTGCACCTCTGGTTTATGGTTACAGTGGTGCTAAAGGTAAAAAGCTGTAAGTAGTTGTAAGCCCTGCCACTTTTTGGTGACAGGGCTTTCTGTACACCCCGCTAGGCAGAGTTGAGGCGAACGGATGCAAAAAGCGACCCAAGAAGAAAACAGCATTGAAATTATGACTCCTCTCGGTAAAGATGCGCTCTATCTGACGCGTTTCTCTTTAAAAGAAGGAATTTCAAAACAGTTTGTCGTCACATCCGATGTTTACACCAACGGTCAGACCATTGCTGCAGCCGACTTAATTGGCAAAGAGGTGACTATCCGTCTGGAGCTTGGCTCTCATCAGCAGCGGTATATTCACGGTAAAGTTGCGGATTTGCATGCTCTTGGGCTTCGGGTTAATAAAGATGCAACCGGCAATGATTATCGGGATTATCGACTTACCATAGTACCCGCCAGCTGGTTTATGCAGCACCGGGTCAACAGCCGTATCTTCCGTGAAAAGAATGTACTGCGGATTATTGAGCTACTGGCGGCAGAACATGGGGTGAATGTAGATACCACCACCCATACATCGAGTTACCCGGATTACGATTTTAAAGTGCAGTATCAGGAGTCGGATTTAAACTTCGTACTGCGCTTAATGGAAGAAGAAGGTTTGTTCTACTTCTTTGAGCATACAGATAGTAGCCATACCATGGTGCTTGCCGATAAAGCATCGGCGTACAAGCCTTGCCCCAAAAATGCCAGCGTCAAGTTTCATACCGGCTCTCTGGCCGACGATCATATCGTAAGTTGGCAAAATCAATTAACCATGGTACCCGGACAATATATTCAACGGCACTATGACCTGCAAAAGCCTAAAGCTTTGCCTACTGGTCAGTACCAGCATGGCAATCTGGTACCCGGACATGCAAATTATGAAATTTTCTCTTACGGCGCAGAAGCCGAGTCGCTTGATAGGGCCCAGGCTATTGCCAGCATCCGCCTTGAGAGCCTGCAAAAAGATATGGAGGTTCGTGCCGGAACCAGCAATTGCCGTGACTTTGCAGCAGCTAAAACCTTTACCATCAGTGAGCATGAAGATGACGCTGAGGTGGGGAAACACTATGTTATCACCGACGTTGAATTGATTGCTGCTGTGAGTAATCAGTCTGGAGCAGCCCAGGCTGGCCAGTGCAGTATTCACAACAGTTTTAAATGTGTCCCTAAAAAAGTTGTCTACCGCCCTTATGCATCAGCCTACAAGCCACTTATTACCGGCGTACAGACAGCCACGGTAACCTGCAAAGGCGATGAAGAAATCTCTGTCGATGAGTTAGGGCGCGTCACCGTCAAATTTCACTGGGATCGCAGTGACATTACAGATCACGAAAGCTCATGCGCCATTCGGGTAAGTCAGCATTGGGCTGGCAAGAATTGGGGAGCATTTTTCTTTCCCCGGCGTGATCAGGAAGTATTGGTCGAGTTTATTAACGGTGATCCCGATCAGCCTATTATCACCGGGGCTGTCTACAACTCCGATCACATGCCACCTTACAATTTGCCGGATGATAAAACCCAAAGTGGTATAAAAAGTCGCTCCAGCAAGAAAGGGGGGGCAGACAACTTTAACGAAATTCGGTTTGAAGACAAAAAGGGCGAAGAGCTGTTTTACATGCATGCAGAAAAAGACATGAGCATGCAGGTTGAGCACGATTTCACTTTGCACGTCGAGAACGATCAACATGACACCATTGATAATGACCGTACTACCCTTGTTAAAGCAAACGACAATCTTGACGTGAAGAAAGAGCGGGTCAGTAAAGTTGGTCAATCCGATACACTGGATGTTGGCAAGGCGCTGCTCATCAATGCCGGCAATAGCATTACTTTAAAGACCGGTGCAGCTTCCATCACACTGAAAAGTGATGGAAGTATTGATATCAAAGGGGTCAACATCAGCATAAAAGGTGCCAAGATCGGTCTTAACTGATTTGCACTTGCTACTTCATGCCAGGAGGCTGAACATGTCAAAACCTGCAGCTGTCATTGGTTCTATGCATTTATGTCCGAAAGTTACTTCAAAAGTACCTCATGTTGGCGGCCCGGTAGTGCAGGGCTCGCCTAATGTTTTTTTTGGCAATATTCCGGCTGCCCGGGTTGGTGACAAATTAGTCTGTGTTGGGCCGCCAGACACTATCTCACAAGGCTCGTCTTCGGTGTTGATTAATGGCAAACCAGCAGCCAGGTTGGGAGACTCTACCCAGCATGGTGGAAAAATTATTGCTGGTAACCCTACGGTTCTGATTGGTGGTTAGCCGTAAGCTATGTTGACTACGACATCATTACCAGACCAAGCCAATCTGCTGTTGTTGCAACGAGAGCAGATGAGTCGTAGCCGCTACGTTGGCTTGCAGCAATTGCGCCAGCAGGATCAGCGGCTGGTCTCACATTTACGGATCCTGCAACAAGGTCAGAGTGTCATCGAGTACGCAGAAACTCCCTGGCTGCACTGGCTGCTGCAACCTGGTGAGCACTTAACTGCGTTGCTCCAAGCTGAATTATCTGCTTGCTTTCGTGCCTATTTGTGGCAATTAAAAGCATACATTCAGCAGTTCCCAATGACACCGGCGATCCAGCAATTATTGCAACAAGAGCCGGCCAATGCCGGAGGCTGGTCGCTGGTCCTGCATTGTCCGGAACATTTTCAGCCAATTATAGAACAGCTGCCGCTGACGCAGGCGCCTATTCATTTTATGACCGCTTATCGGCCACAGCATGCATTGCAGCAGATCACAGACTGGCAGGTTTTTGTTGAGCAGCTCTGCTCGCAACGAAGTGATAGTTTTTCTCAACTAAGTATTCTAATGATGCATGCGAGCCCACAACAAAAACTAACCATTATTAATGTGCTCTCGAAGCAACACGATCATGGTATGACCATGCTGGCGATGGCATTAAGCGGCCAGTTCAAGTATTTGCCTGTATTGGTTGAGCTTGCATCCGATGCTACCTGGTCCGAGGCTGCAGCCGATAGCTTAAGCATTCTATTGGGTGTGCTTGCAGCCGATGCGGTTATCGCCGATGGTTTGACGGCATCCGATCCTGCCTATTTACAGCAGGCCTTTTTACAATCAGGGGCCGTTTTTGCTCAGAAACATGCTGAAGCATCACAGCTGGAGCAGCTCTGGCAGCGGGGAAATCAGTGGCAACGGCAACTGGCCGCCATCAAAGCAGCTTTGCAGTGGTCAACGGTTCCAGTAGTGAATGGTTCAGCTTTATGGGGTGGGGCATGGCACACGGCTTTCGTTTGAAAGACTATGGTGCCGTGCTCGGCAAAGCCCCCGATACTGATAGTGCTATGGTGTTGTCTGATCTGAGGCTACCACCTCAGCAGTGGCTGAGTGGAGAGAGCTGGTCGGTCGGGCTGGATCCGCTCATTGATCAAAGCGATTCGATGGCCGTTCAGCTATTTCGTTTACTGTCTTTTTTGCTGGCAAAATTACCACAGCCCCTGAGTACTCAGCCAGTGTATCTGTTGTTGCCTGAGAGCATGGGAGATGCCGATCAGCTGGCCGCTTTCACCCGTTTAATTCGGCAACAGTATCCGGAATTGCTCACGCACAAGCACAGCAGGATTTTCCCTTACGGTGCCTGCTCAGCATTAATGGCACTGAAAACAATACAACAGGACTGGCAGCACGATCATACTCTGACACCTTGGATGATTGCCATTGATAGTCCACTGCAACAATTCAGACTATGGCATGAGCAATTAGCGGCTCAACCCAATGGCTGTTTGCCAGTTTCACTCAGTGAAGGGGCTATCGCTGCTCAGTGGTCGGCAGATAGCTCTGGTTTGCATTATTGCTTTAATGAAACTGAGTTAACGTCTCAACAAGCACAAAACGATGAAGGGATGCAGGCCCTTTTTACGCAAATAGCCAAGCAGTTGAAGAGGCCATTAACTACAGTGTACCGACCTGACAATGGCAACGCTGCTGTAGCAGAGGCCTGGTTATCCGCCTGTGGCAAGCTTCACCCATGGCTTACCGAAGAAACCAGTTATGAATTTTTAGCTTACCAGACGGGTGAGCTTGGTAGTTGTGGCGGGCTGTATCGCTTGCTTCATCTTTATCTGGCACAACAAAGTCAGGTGAATACTGCTTTAAGCCTCCAGTCAGAGCAAGGCCAGCTGGGCTTTCGTTCAGCGGCTGTATTTTATTGGCATCCAGCCGCGATTATTTAGCAAAGGACGCTTACCTTCATGTCAGAAAAACAATTGAAACTAAAAGGGATCCATGGCAGCCAGATTGTCGTTTGCGCCACTCCGGCCCCTGGCATAGGCAAAGCCATCCATTTTGACAATGTGTCAGAGGCTCAGCAGTATTTAAAGCAAAACTTCAGGTTGCAAGCGGCAACGTCAGGCGGGCTAGTGGAGCTGTACAGTTGGCTGGGGGGGCATCACAGCCCACTGTCGATTAGTGCCCGTCGGGCTGACATCATTCGTGAAGCGATTGCCAAAGCTCTGGTTGATAAACAGCTGCATGCTTATGAAGTACCGGCCGTTACTCGCCCAGAACTGGTGAATAGTATGTCAGCAGGCTCAGCGGCTGCGACCACGAAAAAATCATCCCCGCAGACAGCCTCATCGGGTGGGCAGGCCACAGCCAATGAAGCCACTTCGACGCTGAATGAAAGCCAAAGCAGCAATGCAATGGGCGGCCCTGATTTACCGAATAAAGACAAAGCCACTTGTGGCGACCCGGTTGCTATGTGTAATGGCGAAGAAATTCTGGAGCTGACCGACTTTATCCTGGATGGCCCTATGCCATTGCATTGGGTACGCTGCTACCGATCCAGTCAAAGCAATCAAGCCGTTGGTTTAGGTTATGGCTGGCGCACCCCTTTTCACCAATCCATTGAACGCAGTAAAAATGACGATGGCACCACGTCTTTAATACTTATCAATGACGAAGGCAGGCATATTTATTTTGACGATATCCAAGCAGGCAGTAGTTGCCATCAGTTAACGGAGTCGTTAACGCTGCACCACAAAGACAAAGGCAGTTTGGTTCTTTATCAGCTGGATCAACATTGGGAGTTTGCGCCTCTGGCAGGGAAGCCAGGCCGCTGGGTGTTGCATAAAGTGCTGAACAGCCTTGGGCACAGTCTGCAGTGTTTTTACGATCAACAGGGCCGACTCAGTCGTATTGACTACACCAATAAGAAAGGTATTGAATTCTATTATGGGCCCCATCACCAGTTGGAGCGCATTGAAGCGGTCGAAAAAAACTCCGAAGGCTTAAAGGCGCTTGGGTTGACTCTGGCACACTACCAGTACGATGAAGCCGGCGACATGGTATCTGCCATCAATCGTCAGCAACAACAAGAGCTCTACCGTTACGATGGTCATTTGCTGATAGAGCGTCAGCGTGCCAGTGGTTTCCGGCATTATTTTTCTTGGGATAGAAGCGGACCGTCCGCCCGCTGCCTGCGGAACTGGGGCGATGATGGCTACTACGATTACCACTTTGAGTACCTGGACGATAAACGCCTGGCCATCAGCACCGATAGCCGCGGCCAGCGCTGGGAGTACTGGCACAACGCCCAGAACCGCCTGATCAAAAAGGTAGCACCGGATGGCGCCACCTGGCACTACCGCTGGACCTTACACGGTCAGAAACAAAGTGAAGTAGCGCCAGGTGGTGCTGAAACCAGTTACCGCTATAACCGGCAGGGGCAATTGGCGGCAGTTATTGCAGCCGATGGCGCCACCACCCGATTTGAATACAATGCTTTGGGCCAACGTACCGCCATCGTTGATGCTGAAGGCGGTGTTTGGCAACGTGAGTTCACCGCTGCGGGGTTGCTTCGTTTGGAGCGTCGCCCCGATGGCACTGAAGTCCGTTACCGTTACAACGAAAAAGATCAACTGATAGAGCTGCGTCAACCTGATCAAAGTATCGAGCAATTTGTCTGGGATGATGAAGGTCATTTACTGGCTCGCAAACAGGGCGAGTCGGTAACGCGTTACAGCTATGATCAGCTTGGCCGGTTAAATGGCAGCATCGATGCTGCCGGTTTGGTTACCGAGTACATCCGGGATACGCATGGCCAGCTCACCGGCCAAAAACAGTACCCGAAGGATGCGCCAGAGCAGGCTGAGCTACAACAGTATCAATACGATGCAGCCGGGCGCTTGATCAAAAGCACCAATGTGCTTGGCCAAAGTACCGAATGGCGTTATGAAGGGTTAAGTCAACCGGTCGAGCTTCGGCATGCGGATGGCAGCAGCCTGAACTATGAGTACGACAAAGAGCGTAACTTAACGGCCATCATGCGCAGCGATGGTGCCCGTTATCAACTCGAATACGATGGTCAGGAGCGGCCAGTGCGCCTGCAGGGCTTTGATGGCCGCGAGCAATGGTTTGAGTACGATGCCGATGGCAAGGTAAGCAGCCTGCGTGACAGCAATGAACGCTTTATCAGGGTTAAACGCGATCTGCGCGGTCGCATTATCGAGCAGACAGCTCAGGCTCAGCAGCGGATTGATAGCAACCACTTTCATTACGATAAAGTAGGGCGTTTACTTCGGGCCAATAATGCCCAGCGTAAACTGCGGTTTGGTTACGATAAAGCCGGCCAGTTAACCGATAGCTGGCAGGGCGACTGGCGGCTGCAGCATCTGTATCGTGCTGGCAAGCGCAGCCAGACCATTCTACCCGATGGCACCCGGCTGGATTACCACTATCACAGCAGTGGCCAGCTTAGTCAGCTGGCTGTCAATCAGCAACCGGTATTGTGGCGTAATTTTGATGCGGCCGGGCGTGAAGTTCACCGCGAGTACAGCAGTGGTTTGCAACAGCATCAGGCCTTTAATGCCTTTAGCCAACTGACCGAGCAGCGTTGGCAGGGGATTCAGGCGCAACAGAGCGGTCAGGTACCAAGCCGTGAGCGCCATTACCACTACAGCAGCCTGCACCAGCTTACCGAGGTGCAAGATAGTCAAGAAGGTGATACGCGTTACCAATACAACGCCATTGACCAGCTCATTGCCAAAGAGTACAGCAAAGATACAAGCCAGAACGAAACGCACCAATGGGATAGCTTTGGCAATCCGGTTGGTGAAGACATTGAGCTGCAGCAAGACCGCTTAACCCGCTACCACGACCACAGCTACCAATACGATGCCAGTG
>NZ_FNRM01000009.1 GCF_900107845.1 Alkalimonas amylolytica | reverse complement strand
AAAGCTAAAAATCTGTCTGCATTTTCAAGTTGATCAGGGTTTTGTTTCTCTGATGGGGTTAACGTCAGGTCTCTGGCACGCGTTTCAGGCGGGTTAACAATACCGACTACAATCATTGGCGGCATTTGCTCGAATTTTGCTAAATAATCTATCGTACCGGCCGTATGTGGGCCCTGAATGTCGCCATCGGTCAGGTATAACACCGGATAGTGCTCCTGACTATTCTGATAACTCCATGGCAAATAAATCACCAAGTTACGCTTTTCGCCAAGCACAGCACTGTCAATCACCGGTTCTTGTAATACCGGCAAGCGTGCAGCAGCCCAGCTATTCCAGTGGCTTCCCAGTATGAGCAGCAATAATCCATATATTATTTTTTTCATTGTTTTCCCTTAATTTTATAACGCCACTCGTAGCTAGATTGCAGAACGATTTTAGCGCTAACAGCTTGATAGTTTGTAAAATCCCTTCTTTCCGCGCGGGATTTTCCCTTCTTTCTTTTTTGGATGAAATTAAACTAGCGAAAAGCTTGCTGATAAGCAACAGAATTTTAACGATGAGTCTGAGTGCGATTGGTGATTGCAGGGTTTTTGCTTGCGATTAACTGGTTCACAGTTGGTTTACTTTGAACTGAGTGTTTGGACAGGCCTGGCAGCTGGATGTTGGCACTAAAAAAACCGCCGAAGCGGTTTTTTTAGTGGGGTAAGCGGGGGAGCTTACAGCCGTTCCAGCATCGCTGCCGTGAAATCGGTGGTGCCGTGGCTGCCGCCAAGATCGCGGGTGGTGCGATCGCCACTGGCGATGACGTCGGTCAGGGCTGCTTTGATTTTCTCGGCTTTGTCTTTCATACCCAGATGCTCCAGCATCTGGATAGAAGCCAGGATCACCGAGCTTGGGTTGGCCAGGTTTTTACCGGCGATATCCGGTGCGCTGCCGTGCACGGCTTCGAAAATCGCACAATCTTCACCAATGTTGGCGCCAGGTGCCATGCCCAGGCCGCCGACTAAACCAGCACACAAGTCCGACAGAATGTCGCCAAACAGGTTGGTGGTAACAATCACATCAAACTGCTGCGGGTTCATCACCAACTGCATGCAGGCGTTATCGACGATCATTTCCTGCATCTGGATATCGCTGTACTCGGCCGCCACTTCACGGGCTACTTTCAAAAACAGACCAGAGGTAGACTTCAGGATATTGGCTTTGTGGACTACCGTCACTTTTTGGCGATTCTCACGGCGAGCCAGCTCGAAGGCAAAACGGACAATACGCTCGGCACCTTCGCGGGTGATGATGCTGGTGGCTTCGGCAACCAGGCCATCTTCCGACACCACCTGGCCATGGCCAGAATACATGCCCTGGGTGTTTTCCCGGATGGTGATGATATCAATGTTCTCGTAGCGGGCTTTGGTGCCTTTGAACGAAATCACCGGCCGTACATTGGAGTACAGATTGAATTTTTTACGCAAGGTCACATTGATGGAAGTAAAGCCTTCACCAACCGGGGTGGTCAATGGCCCTTTTAAGGTGATTTTGTTGCGGGCAATGGCATCCAGTGTGGCTTCTGGCAACAGCTCGCCGGTTTTTTCCAGCGCAGTTAAACCCGCATCAACGTATTCGTACTGAAAATCACAGCCGGCTTTATCGAGGATCTGAATGGCTGCTTCAACAATGCTTGGACCGATGCCATCACCTTTGATGACCGTAATGGTTTGGGTGCTCATGAGAAACCTTATAATTTACTTTCGTGGAATTGGGGGCTGGGCGAAGAGGCCCAAAATCGCGGCAAATTATAGCATTTTTTCCGGATATGATACCAGTTTGTAGGAAGGTTACTTGATATACGACCTTAGTCTTAGCTTTATAGCGCTAAAATTAAGTAATAAAACTACATTGATAGGGTGAGTGGGTAGTAGCAATGTTGCAACAGGCTGTCTGGGAGCTGCTCTGTCAGTTGGCTAGTCGGAGCATTGTCCAGCATTAACCGATCACAGCATTGCCAGGCGGCATGCAATTGCTGGCTGTAGTAGCTGACTTGATCGGACTGGGAGTGGGCACTGGCCGGTACACGAAAATGCAGCAAGGCTTTTTGCAGTGCTTTTGGTTGCTGGTAATGATGAAACAACCATTGTATCCGCTTTAAGTAGCTATCGGATTGCCATAGCTGCTGCTGACAAAGCTTGTACAGGTGCTGGCAACTGCCAGGGGTAAAGCCAGCCAAATAACGCAGAGCCGTCTGTTGCCAGAGCGGCAGGCATAGCAGCCAGCTGATTAGCTCCAGCTGAGCGGTCGGTAGGTCCCATTGTTGCTCTGTTAACACCTGATGCAGCAGTTGCCGAAGTTGCAACAACCAGTGATGATAGGGCTGATGTTGTTGCACGGCAAAACGTTGGCATTGGATTTGTGACAACAGCCAGGGAAGCTGTGCATGGCCTAACAATAAAAGTGCATGTTTGACCTGACGGATCGCTTGTTGGCTACGGTTGGCTTTGCTGGCCGCGGCTAACAGCAAGCCGACACCGGCTTCATCCTGCTCCAGGATGGGAGTAAGCCGTGCAGGCTCCAGTGCACAAAGCTGCTGAATGCTATTGAAATCCAGTGCTGATGCAGAGAGTTTTCCTGGTAGTGATTGTTGGATTAAATCACTGTGCTCGGCCTTGCCAATGAGCTGCAACCAGTGCCAGTCTTGAAAACCGGTTTTTTGCTGATAGGGCTCATCAGGCTGCTGGATGGCATGCACTGGTCCGGTTAGCTGGCCCTGCTTTACTGGTAACACCAACCAGAGTTCCGCTTGCTTATCCAGCAACAGCCACTGTTGCTGCTCTTGCTGAAGCATCAGGCCGCAGCTCCAGAGAGCTGGGCCAATAAAGGCCAGGGATTCCAGCAACTGGCAGCTCGCCTCATCTTGTTGACGCCAAAACATGAACCGCAGAGTGTGCAGCAGATCATCCGATGGCATCAGTACCAGTTGGCGGGCAATCTGACTGGTTAGCTGCAGCGCAGTGCTAAAAGGATTTTGTTGCCAGGCAGGTTTGGTTTTTCCAACATAGCAATGTTGCAGCCAATGTCGGCTGCATGGCGCAAGGACTGCTTTGAAACGGCTTAAGCTGTAGTGGGCAGGGAAGTGCAGCAGCTTACTGGCTTTACGTTGGTCATCGGCTAACTTATTTAATGGCTCAGCCACTGCCGCCAAACTAAGCAAGGCGGTACTCAGCAGTTGCTGGTGAAGCTTGTCAGACCATTGGTGTGTTCTGCCAAGCAAATAAAGCAGGCAGCATTGTTTCATAGCCACTAGCGTACAAAAGGGAGGTTGCACTGGATGAAACTGCAACTGGGCATAGACGCCCAACTCAGTGTCGGCTGCACAGTCGATAAAAGTCTGGGCCAGTTGATCTGCCTGCTGTTGCAGTGCATCGGTTTTGCTAAGGTCGCTCGATGCCCGGTAAAAGTCTGTGACGGCCTTATACAGCGGCTGCCAATTACCTGGCTCAGTGAGCGCTTGGGCGTTGTTGTTCATACAAGTCGATGGCCTCATTGCCTATGGCCACCAGTTGGCGGTCTATGAACAGCAAGGGTGTACACTCATCTTCAGTGGTGATGCCATCGGCGATAGCTCGATGTGTGCGGTAATACAGCAACTGATACACGACACCATCTTTGCGATAGGCGCGGGTAATATCCGGGCCACCAAGCCGTTCTATTACTTGCTGTTGCAGCACCTTCGGTTCTTGCTCCAGGCTTTGAATGTACTTGGCGTTAAAAGCTTCCCGGATTTGCCAATTCATTTGCTCAGGATCATCCGGGTAAAACCGGAGGATCCCTGCGACAATAATAAAATACAGGGCGATGCCTGCGAACAGCAGCGCAAAAATCCTAAGCATGGGTCGGCTCCTGATTGGGGTAGCGTAACTGTTGCAAATTCAGACCAAGCTCCAGATCAGTACGAGGTTGAAATAACTGTAAAAAACACTGAATATCGGTTTTGTGATCCGTGAGCTTTACGCGCATAGCTTTTGGACAATCCGGGTGCTGCAGGATTTCAGTAAAAGTATCACCCAGCTGCAATAACTCGAGCGCGGTTTTTGGTCCTATACCGGCAACTCCGGGAATATGGTTGGTACTATCGCCTACCAGGCTCCAGTAGCGGATTAAGCGCCTTGAAGGCACACCAAACTTTTGTTGAACATAAGCTTCATCCAGATACTCACGGCGGAAGTGATCATACAGTTTTACCCCGCTATCCAGCAGTGGGCAATAGCCTTTATCGGTGGATACCACTGTGACGGCTTGTTGATGTTGCCGCATTTTCAGTGCCAGGGAGGCAATGATATCATCGGCTTCATAGCCCTCTTGCTTATAAATGGCAATGCCAAGCTGCAGGATATGCTGTTGCAGTTCTGGCAGGGCTTGTTGCAGTATTGCTGGCATTGGACTGCGGTTGGCTTTGTAATCCGGGTACAACTGATGACGCCAGGTGGCTTGCTGACTGTCAAACACCAGCAGCAAATGGCTTGGCTGGCACTGTTCGATAATGGTGCGCAGCGCTTTTTCCACCGCCTGTGTGGTGTTTTTCATCAGTTGCTGGCGGGTACTTTCTGTCAGTTGATCAGACAAAGGCAGGTAAGGCCGCTCTTGCGCTGCATAGAGCCGCCTAATCAGATTCATCGCATCAATCAACACCAGATGAGTCATGGTTCTATTGTATGATCCTGTAACAAGGCTCGTAGGTACTGCCTGGCAGCTTCATGCGCCCTTGCTCTACAAAAGCTTGCAGCAAGCGATCCATCATCTGCATCAGCTCGGGTTCACCACTTAACTGAAATGGACCTTGTTGCTGAATTGCTTTGATACCTTCATCTTTCACATTGCCTGCCACAATGCCAGAGAAGGCCCGTCGCAAATTAGCGGCCAGTGTTGCGGTATCTTGCTGGCGGTGCAAGTCCAGTGCGGCCATATTGGCATGGTTCGGGACAAATGGTTGCTGAAAGTCTTTTTCAATCTTCAGTGTCCAGTTGAAGTGGTAAGCATCGCCGACCTGACGCCGATAATCACGCACTTCCTGACATCCTGCTTTCAAAGCTCTGGCTACAGCGGCCGGATCATCAATAATTACTTGCACCAGATCCACCGCCTGCTGACCTAATGTTTGCTCAATAAAGTGAATTATTTCTTCAAAATAGCCTTCACTGCTTTTCGGACCAGTTAGGATCACCGGTAGCTTTTGTGCTTTGTTGTCTTCGTGCAGCATAATACCTAACAAATACAATAGCTCTTCAGCAGTTCCGGCACCGCCTGGGAAAATAATAATGCCATGGGCAACCCGGACAAAAGCTTCCAGGCGTTTTTCAATATCCGGTAAAATGACCAGTTCATTGACGATAGGGTTGGGTGGCTCAGCGGCGATGATACTGGGCTCGGTCAAGCCAAGGTAGCGGCCTTTACTGATACGCTGTTTGTTGTGCCCAATGGTCGCGCCTTTCATTGGTCCTTTCATGGCACCAGGGCCACAACCGGTACAAATATTCAGGCCGCGCAGACCAAGTTGGTAGCCAACATCCTTGGTGTACTTATACTCTGCTTCCTTAATTGAATGACCGCCCCAGCAAACAATCATAGTCGGCTCTGTATTGCAGCCCAGCACCTGGGCATTGCGTAAAATATCAAACACACTGTGGGTGATGTGTGCGCTACTGGTCAGATCCAGCCGGTTGGCATTGATTTTAAGCTGGGTATGGTAAAACAATATATCGCGTAATACAGCGAACAGATGCTCGTGAATACCCCGTATGATCTGACCATCGACAAAGGCGTCTTCTGGTGGATTAAACAGCTCAATTTTAATGCCGCGTTCACGGCTTATAAGATTGACGGAGAAGTCTTTGAATTGCTCATAGATTTCAGCTGAGCTGTCGGTATGACTGCCTACGTTTAACACCGCCAGGCAGCAATTGCGAAACAATTGAAAGGCTTCTTTGTTGGTGGTTTGTTTTAGTCGGTCTACTTCGAGCTGGGAAAGCAAACTCATTGAGCCAACGGGATTTAATTGGACATGCATAAAAGGCTCCATGGCCGTGCTGTTATTTGTGCACGGATTTAAGTACTACCTTGTCCCTGCCTGCATGTTTAGCCTCATACAAGGCCTCATCGGCCCGGTCAAAGGCAGCCCGGACATTATCGTGTTCGGTTAATTGGGTCGCACCAAACGACAGGGTGATAGGTACTTTTTTGTTTTTGAATTTGAATGGGATTTTTTTAATTTTTTCCCGCAGATTATTCAGTGGTTTATCCAGCTCCGATAAACTGGTTTCTGGAAACAGGATGACGAACTCCTCGCCACCGTAGCGTGCAATAAAATCGGTTTCACGCAGGCTCTGTTTTAAAGCCCGGGCAATAACTTTTAAGGTTTTATCGCCTGCACTGTGACCATAGTTGTCGTTGATACCTTTGAAGTAATCGACGTCGGCCAAGGCAACACAAAGAGGAGTGCCGTATCGCTGATAGCGTTTTAATTCCAGCTCAAAACGCTCATCAAATGCCGCTCGATTTGGGATCTCAGTCAGTGCATCCTGCAGGCTCCGGAATTTTTGTTCGGCAAGTTTTTTCTGGAACTGTTGCGCCTCTGATTCCAGCTCTATCAACCGATGTTCCATGGTTTTTAAGGAGCTTAGCATCAGTTCACGTTCTTGTTTTTCGAGCAGCTCTTTTTCTGCCAATGAACTGGTGATTTCACTTAAACGTTCATTGACCAAACCTTTAAGCTGCTCCAGCGACGTTGCATTTTTACTGTCTTTGCCAAAGGCATCAATTTTAAGCTCCAACTGACGACTGAGTTGGTTGAGCTTACTGTGCAGTGAGCTGGACTGGCTGAGTGACGACACCAGAGACTTTTGCACCTGCTCCAGCGTATCGTGCAGCTGCAACAAAAAATGCTGAGCCGATTGCCGCTCAGAGTTGATGCTGGCAACAATAATGGTGATGGTTCCCAGGCAGGCATTTAATAGCTCCTCAATGCCCAGATGGTCCATCAGTGATTGGCGGATCTTTTCGATGTCGTTGGAAAACTGCTCGGCAAAGCTCATTTCTGTCAGCAGGTTGGTCAACTCAACCGATATTTGTCGGCAAATGTGGCCATAACGATCCTGCTCCGGGTTGTCGGAGTCATCGAGGCATTGCTTCGCTTGCAGCGCATTTTGATACAAACGGGCCAAATCAGTTAAATGCGGCAGATAAGCGTGGATGGTCGGGGAGCTTTCGTTTACTTTAGTAAGTAAGGTGCGTAAGTCACGTCGTAACTGATCCGGTAGGCCTTTTTGCTGCTGCAGTAGTTGGCCGGCTTCCTTTAAACCATTTTGCAGTTTGCGCAAATCCTGCTCATTTTTGCTCTCGAGATGCCTTAAACCATCACTTAACGTCTGAACCAGCGGCAAGAGCTTTTCCAAGTCGGTGCCACGCGCCAGCTCCAAACGAAGTTTGGCAAGCCTATTATCGAGCTCAATATCCAGCCCTTTGCACGCGAGAGATAATCGGGAGACAAACTTGGCCAAAATTTTAAACTGACTTTCGTAGGTGTCTTCCAGTTGTTTGCGTGCTTTTAACGCATGCTCGAGTTGCTGCTTCAAATCATCTTGCAACGGCATCACCATGAATGATTATCAGAAAATTTCTACTGTGAGAGGTCAGGTATAAGTATATATGCTAGCACAAGAATTGCGACTGTTGTTTGACATAGATGCGAATTGTGCAAGGTAGCTGTGACCAAAAAAATAAGCCGGTGAGGGGAGCCGGCTTATTTTGTAGGGTATGTGTCTGACCAGCTCTCGGGCTGTTATTGCCAAACAGGTTACTTACATAAATAGTAAGGTAACCAGGATTGTTCTTCTGTCGAGGTAAGGTGCTGCATGATGCTGTTCATCCATTGGCTGAATGCAGCTCAGTCCATCTGAACTGCTGAATGAATTATAAGCAAAAAAGCTTTGCTTTGAAAGTGAAACTGAAAGTTTTCAGCTTGACTTTCATTTTTCGCTCGGGTGTTTTCCCTGTAAATTTAATAAATTCAGTTTCTTAATGATTATGCTTGGACTGTTATTCTGAAAGTTTGTTCGTAATTTTTCAGGCGCTTGATTATTGCCTGGTCAGGCGGATCACCGGGACCGGATAGGGTTCACTGCTACGCAACGGGTTGATGTCCAGGCCTCCCCGGCGGGTGTAACGGGCATAAACAGCCAGAAACTCTGGTTGGCATTGTCGCCAGATATCAGTAAAGATCCGTTCAACGCACTGCTCGTGAAACTCATTGTGCTGACGGAAACCGATCAGATAGCGTAGTAAGGACTCATGACAGATGGCTTTGCCACGATAGTGAATAAAGACACTGGCCCAGTCTGGTTGATTGGTGATCAAACAATTCGATTTCAGCAAATGTGAAAACACCTTTTCATCCCGAAGGGTTGCGTCGGCCTTTAGTTTTAATTGTTTTGGCTGATACAGATATTCAGATACTTCGATATCCAGATCATCCAGGCAGCTGCCCTGGATCCAGGTGGGTTGAAAGGGTTGTAGTTCATTGACATTGTGCAAGGTTATATCAACTTTTGCGCCGGCACAGGCGGATAAATCCTGCTGCAGCAAACGAAACACCTGGCCTAAATCGGCAAAACGGGTTTGGTTTAAACTGTTCAGATAAAGCTTGAACGATTTGGATTCAATCAGATTCGGCGAATCAAAAGGTACCACAAAGGTAGCCAGAGCAACCACTGGTTTGCCTTTATGGTTCAACCAAGACAGCTCATACGCATGCCAAATATCCTGACCAAGAAAGGGCAGCTCTGCGGTCAACTGCAATTCATTGCGACCAACCGAGCGAGGTACCGCCTGCAACAGCTCGGGGGCATAGTCGGATGCATAGCCGGTTACTTTGCCCAGGCTTAATTGTTGCTGCAGTTCCGGCTCAAGCTTTGTCATGGCAGTTCCAGTCAGGTTAGAATGAGGACATTGTAACATACCGGCTGATGTCGGATCAGCCGAAAATAAGGACGAATTGCATGGATTTGGCCATCAGTTGGCATGATTTTATTGAACGTACGCTAGCCTGGTCGCAGCAACAGCAGCAGCCTTTGCTGACAGAGCGTGACAAGGTGTTGCCATCGCCTTGTGAGATCAAAGCGCAGGGCGATGATCTGGTGCTTTGGCAGCCGGTGCTGCAACAACCCAGGTTGGATTTTACTGCGGTTGAACAGGCACTAGAGCTGGAACTGCATGCTGATATCAAGGCTTTTTACGGTCTTTATTATGGAGGCGGCCTGGCAGCTGAGCATTCGGAAGGCAAGCTATTGCTCCTGATGCCTTGGCATGAAGCCGATTGCGATCGTTTAAAAGAGAACATCATTGGTCATATCCTGATGAAACGGCGGCTGCTTCAGCGTGAAACTGTCTTTGTTGCGGTGACTGATGATGAGAATGTGATGGTATCGGTATTAAATAGCACCGGTGAGGTGTACGCTGAATCGGTTGGCAAGGAAGTAAAGCATAAACTGGCGGACTCGCTCGGTGAATTTTTGCAGCAGCTAACACCGGCCAGTAGCGACGGTTTTTGACTGGCAACTAAGCGAAACAGCATGGATGCGGTTGCACAATGGAAACCAACAAGCTACTGGCAATCCCAGGCGATATTGGATACCAGACGGCAGTGGTCGCAACGAAACTGGAACAAACCATGCCAGCTGCCATCAAGTCGCCAGTCACTAGCACAGCCTGGGCACTGTTTGCTGGCCTCCTGACTGCAGTCCTGACTACTGCCACTGTATAAATAATAATAACAGGACTTGCCGCTCAGCTTCTCTACCCGCCTGGCCAGTTGTCTGCCCTGCTGGTTTAATTTGCTGTGCAGTTGCTGCAGTGCATTTTCGGCGCTTTTGGGCAACACACGCTGCTGCTGCATTTGTATTTCATCCAGCGCTTGGTATTGCAGCTGCCAACGGATGAAATCTTCGTAATCTGCTGTACTATCTGCGCCAAGCCGATACAAAGGCACAGGAGCAAAATGCGCACTGCAACGTAGCGGTGAGACTTGCTCAGCAAAATTAGTAAACAGGATATAGCCTTCGGCGGGCTGGCAAGGATCGGTATGGCTGGACATCAAATCCTGTCCCAGCAGTTTTAACTTTGGGTAAGCCAGTCCAGCCTCAGGCAAGGCTGCTAATGCCTGCTGTCCTCGCGGACTATGATGCTGCGTTATAAGGGCATCTTCGGCGGGCAAAATTACCCGGCTGCAGAAATGATCGCTGGCAAAATAGGTAGGAAACTCCCGCCCAATCAACTGGCCCTGGAAAATCAGAGCTTCCAGATACTGCCGGATCTGCTGTTCTGCCTGGCTGTAGCTGGTATCGCTAACCAACCGAAACTGCAGCTCAGCCAGCCACATGTGACGTTCCCTGACTTTCCAGCAGTGCCAGGCGCTGCTCCAGCTGAGCTATTTTGGCTTCCAGTTGCTCAATACGATGTGCTATGGGGTCTGTTTGAGGTTGTGATTCAGTGACCGGCTCTTTTGCTATCTTGGTGTTAACTGCTGCTTGTTTGGCTTCGGCAGGTAATTGCTTCCATTGCTGAAAAGCAGGCAATAAGTCTGCTGGTGGCACTCTACGACCCAACCGACTGCGAAGTAATGCCAGGCTGGGAGTTTTACCTTCCTGCATCAGGCATGCTGCTTCCTGACTTAGTAATTCCAGGGCTGTTGTGCTGTTCATTGGTGAAATCCGCTAGTTAATGGCCAAATCTTACATCAATTTTGCCCATACTGGCATGGTATAATTTTAAGTTATTGATTTATTTGGTATTAAAAAGTGGCCTTTTCCTTGCTTTGTCCCCTGTGCTCAAAAATAAAAGGAGAAAATAATGACTATGAAACATCTGCTGTTGGTATCTGCGCTGATCCTGCCATTATCTGGCTGCGTGGTGGCGGTGAATGGCTCGAAAGAAGCGCGTTTTAATGAGTCGGACTGGCGCCAAACCCAAAAAGCCAATCGCAGTTACATTAACCAGTTAACAACGGGGACCTCACTGGTGCAAGTGATGCAAGATCTGGGATCGCCAGATTTTACTGAAGCTTTTCAGCAGGGGGATACCTCTGTGCAGGTGTTGTTCTATCGCACCCACCACAGACGCAGCGATGGCATGACCACCAAAGACGAATGCACCCCGCTTATTTTTAGCAACGGCCGCTTGAGTGGTTGGGGCGATAAAGCGTACGCTCAGCTATAAAGCCACGAGATGCAACAGCCAGAGCATAGCTCTGGCTCTACTTGCGCAGCAATGCATTTAACTCATCAATCACTTCAGACCAATCCGCATCTTCCTTTAACGACTCGGCAATAAAGCTGGCCTGACCAGGGCTCCAGAATGGCGCTTTCTCCAGCGGGACATGCTCGGCCAAGCGATGCTGGGCAATAAAAGCATCAATTGCTGCTTGATCGTTATCCAGCCCGAGCTGGGCAAACAAAGTGGCCAGGCTATGAGTTGATGTATCCATAAAACGTCTCCTGTGAAACAACCTTGCCTTAAGGGTAGCGTATACCCAATTAACCTCAAGCTCTGAAACTCGCCTCTTGAGGTCACTTGGGTATATTAAAGTAGATTGGCAATTACTAATTGCCCTGCTATGGTGGTGGAAAAACAATCATAATAAGAATTAGGGATGTTATGTCGGTTGAACAATTGAATCACTTGCTGATGCGTGAACTGGAAGGACAGGAACTAAATATTGCTGCTTCCATCTTGTATCAGTCTTACCATGATGATCCGCTTTTTATGACCATCTTCCAGGCTGAAAAAGCCGACTATGAAAAAAAACTACGGGCGGCCATTCGCGAAGAACTGAGTGCCTTTTGGCAAAGTAGTCAAACCATCATCGGGCTGTTCCAGGCAGAGCAATTAATCGGTGTGGCTTGCCTGGTGAAAGCCAACTCCGGCCTGGGTGGTCATCGATACTGGCACTGGCGACTGAAGATGCTGCTTACGGCAGGTTATGTTTCTACCCGGCAATTGCTGGAAAAAGAAGAGCGTATTCACGCGGCCATGCCAGCCAAGGATTACCATATGCTGGCTTTTATTGCGGTATCCCCCAGGCATCAGCAGCTCGGCCTCGGCCATCATTTGCTGCGAGCGGTGGATCAACTGGTTGATCAGGATAGTGAGTCTTCGGGCGTGGGGGTTTTTGTCACGCTGGAAAAATACCTGCCGTTCTTTGGTGGTGATGCCTATCAAACAGTGACAGAACTTAGTTTTAACACGGTGCAGGGTAAGTTGCTGTTCCGGCCAAAGCAAGCACAGACCTGATGTTCAACGTTCAATGAGTAGGGAAGTTGTCCGGTAGGCGATAGGCTGGTAAATCAAAAGCCGCATACTGCAAGCCAGATAAACTCAAAGTACCCTGGTAGCGGCTCTCACCATCACTACTAAAATCAACGCCATAATGGGTCAGCCAACGCAGCTGGCCCTGACGGCGCTCTAGCTTGTGATGGAGTCTGCCACAATCCAGGTACTGCAACTGATGTTTTTTACACAGGTGCCTGGCCAGCACAATAGCACGCTCGTCTTGCTTGCGCTGCAGCCAGAAGAGATAACAAACCAATAGTAAGCCAATTATCAGCCAGGTGGTGGCCATCGATAAGATCCAGAATCAAATACTGGGCTTATGGTACTGACAAAAGCAGCGACTGACAACCGACAAGCGCTGATGCCGGTGGCAGAAAAGTTATGTTAAGATCCAGCCTGAATCAATTGCCTCAGGAGTTGTGATGTCACAGCGGATTGTTGCTGCGCTGCAGGAAATTAAAGCTGAGCTAAAAGCGCTAGAGTTATGGAGTCCGGTACCCCCAAGCCCTGAGGCTCTGGCAAGCACGGCGCCTTTTTGTTGCGATACCATGCCCTTTGAGCACTGGTTGCAATTTGTGTTGCTGCCACGCATGCAGGCCTTGTTGGATGGCGGGCATCCTCTGCCCGAGAAAGTGGGTATTTTGCCGATGGCTGAAGAAACGCTGGCCAAGTATCCCCAGGATACCCGTTTATTGTTGTACTGGATTGGACGCTTTGATGCCTGCTTCCAGACTGATTGAGACGCCCGATATTACCGAGCTGACCATTTTGTATCAGGATGAATGGCTGGTGGCGGTAGACAAGCCTGCCGGTATGCTGGTGCATCGCTCTTTTTTGGATAAGCACGAAACGCGCTTTGTGATGCAGACGCTGCGTGACCAACTGGGCCAGCATGTGTTTCCGGTGCATCGACTGGACCGGCCTACCTCGGGCGTCTTGCTGTTTGCCTTATCCAGTGAGGTGGCCAGGCTGCTGAGCGAGCAAAATGCCAATCAGCATTGGCACAAAGGCTACCTGGCTGTGGTGCGTGGTTATTTGCAGCAAGGCGGTACGCTGGATTACCCCTTAAAAGAGCAGCAGGATAAAATCGCCGATAAATTCAGCAATTCGGATAAGGACGCGCAAGCTGCAGTAACCGATTACCTGCCACTGACCAAGGTGGAGCTGCCAATCCCCGTCAGTCGCTATCCGGCGGCGCGTTATAGCCTGGTGGCGCTATCGCCCCGAACCGGGCGAAAACACCAGTTGCGGCGCCATCTGGCGCATTTGCGCCATCCTATTATTGGCGATACCAGCCATGGTGATGGCAAGCATAACCGTTTGTTTCGCGAGCATCTTGATTGCGCGCGCTTACTGTTGATGGCGAAACAACTGATCCTAACTCACCCTGTTAGCGGTACAAGATTGACCATTGAGGCCAGCCTGAACGAATGGCAGCCTTTGCTGCAGCAACTGGGTTGGCCCGAAGATGAAAGCTTTTATCGCCAGGCGCTGGCGACACTTTACAAGGAGCAAGCATGAACCGTATTGCCATTATTGTGGGCACTGTCTATGGCGGTGCTCAGTATCTTGCTGAGCAGGCCGAGCAGTTACTTAGCGGGCGTGGCTACCTGTGTAGTTTACACCCCGAACCCAAGCTGGATGCGGTGTTGGCAGAAGATCCAGATGTCTGGCTGGTGATAAGTTCCACCACAGGCCAGGGCGATATTCCGGACAATGCCTTGCCATTTTTCATCGATGCCCGGGATCGCTTTCCGCTTTTGACCGATAAAATCATGGCGGTGATTGGCTTGGGCGATAGCAGCTACGACAATTTTTGTGGGGCTGGTAAGCAGTTTTATGAGCTGTTGCAGGAGCTGCAGGGCAAACCGCTGGCCGAGCCGCTGTGGATCGATGCCTGCGAAACGCTGGAGCCGGAGACGGAGGCACTGCCCTGGCTGGAAGCGCACTTTCCAGCACGCGGCTAGTTTGTTCTGAAAAACAGTTAGCATAAAGGCCAGCAATCACTGGCCTTTATTGTGTGCTTTGCACGGCATGTTTGCGCTGCGTTTTTATTCTACGTTGCGCAGCAGTGCATTGATACCGACCTTAGCGCGGGTCTGGGCATCGACTTTCTTAACAATAATAGCGGCATAGAGGCTATGGCTGCCGTCTTTGCTCGGTAGGCTGCCTGGCACGACCACAGCACCGGCTGGTACCCGGCCATAAGTGACTTCACCGGTTTCACGGTCATAAATACGGGTGCTTTGGCTGATGTACACGCCCATCGACAGCACGGCGCCTTCTTCAACAATCACCCCTTCTACCACTTCAGAGCGGGCACCGATAAAACAGTTGTCTTCAATGATGGTTGGGTTGGCCTGCAGCGGCTCCAGTACACCCCCGATCCCAACGCCACCGGATAAATGCACGTTTTTACCGATTTGTGCGCAAGAGCCTACCGTAGCCCAGGTATCGACCATGGTGCCTTCGCCAACATAGGCGCCAATATTAACGTAGGATGGCATCAGCACGGCGTTCTTGGCAATGTAGCTGCCTTTACGCACCGCGGCAGGTGGTACTACCCGCACACCTTCAGCGGCAAAGCGGGCCGCATCGTAACCGGCGTACTTCATCGGTACCTTGTCGTAGAATTTGGTTTCACCGCCATCCAGCACTGCATTGTCATTGATACGAAACGACAGTAAGACGGCCTTTTTTAACCACTGATGCACCACCCATTCGCCAGCCAGCTTTTCGGCCACCCGGGCTTTGCCGCTGTCTAAAAGCTCCAGCGCTGCTTCAATCGCCGCTCTGTATTCGGCCGAAACGGTGCTGGGCGTGATGGAGTCGCGCTGCTCAAATGCTTGTTCAATAATGGTTTTTAAATCTGCCATCTTGGGTTATCAACCTTCTGTTACGTGAGTTAAATGGTCAATCAAAGTCCGTTTCAACTGGCTTTGTTGGTCAAAATCAAGGGCGGTATCTTCTGCCGTTGAGACCATGAAAAAATCTTCTGCCCGCTCACCCAAGGTGGTGATTTTGGCAGCGTGGATCTGAATGGCGCATTGCTGAAACACATCACCAATGCGGGCTAGCAGGCCGGGTGCATCCAGCGCGGCAATTTCTACCATGGTGCGGTTTTTGCTGTTGCCCGGTAAAAAGCTGACTTTTGGCGGTACATTGAACTGGCGCATCTGGCGGGACAGTTTCGAATGACGTTGGGGCTCCACTTTACCGGCAATGGCCTGCTCCAGCGAGCGTTTGATGCTCTGCACCCGTGACGGCGAGGTGACAGGCTGGCCATTTTGCTCCAGCACCACAAAGGTATCCATCACATAGCCGTCTTTGTTGGTCATGATCTGAGCATCGAAAATGGCAACTTTCTTGCTATCAAGCGCCGAGACCAGTCGGGCGAACAAATTGGGTTGATCCGGCGTATAAACAAACACCTGGGTGCTGCCTCGGATCGGAGCTTTACTGACCAGCACCAGCGGTTGCTTTGGCTCTTTGTGGCGCAGTATATGCTCGCAGTGCCAGACAATTTGCTTGGGGTTGTAGCGAATAAAGTAATCGGCTTTGATCCGGCTCCACAAATGCTGGATCTCGGTTTTGGTAAAGGCCTGGCGCTGCAGCAGTCGCAGAGCTTCGGCCTGGTTCTCGCGGATTTGATCGCGCATATCCATCGGTTTTTCCAGGCCGCGGCGAAAGGCTTTCTGTGTCGACAGATACAAATCACGCAGTAAGGAGCCTTTCCAGTCGTTCCAAAGGTTGTCGTTGGTGGCACGAATATCCGCCAGCGTCAGGCAGTACAGGTAATTGAGCCGGGTTTCATCCCGTACTTTTTCAGCAAATTCGGTGACAACCTGCGGATCGTGAATGTCTTTGCGCTGAGCGGTGACCGACATCAGCAGGTGCTGCTCGACCAGCCAGCTGATCAGCTTACTGTCAAAGTCACTGAGTTTGTGCAGCCGGCAGAACTCTTTGGCATCCATGGCACCGAGCTCGGAGTGATCGCCACCACGTCCTTTGGCAATGTCGTGAAAAATACCGGCCAGAAACAGCAGCTCGGGTTTTTCCATCCGCCGTACGATATCCGAGCACAGCGGGAATTCGTTGTCGTATTCCGGCAGAGTATAGCGGTACAGGTTCTTCAGCAAGCGGTGGGTGTGCTCATCCACGGTGTAGGCATGGAAGAGATCAAATTGCATCTGGCCAACAATATTGCGCCACTGCGGCAGGTAAGCCGCCAGAATGCCGTATTTGTGCATCAGGGTGATGGAGGTATCCATGCCACGTGGGTGACGCATCAGAGCCAGAAACAACCGGCGACAGGCTTCGTAATCCTGCAGATCGCCCATCAAGCGGCGCCGAACCTGACGCAGCAAACGCAGCGTATCGGAGTGAATACCGGTGATGTTGGAGTTGTTGGCAATGTGCCAGAACAACTTCAGCAGATTGTCGCGCCGGGCAAACACACTGTTGTCCAGTGCTTTGATCAGGTGACCATGCAGCTCAAAGCTGTCATCCAGCGGCTGAACTTTAGCACTTTGATGGTTGTTCAGGATACTGCCCTCAAAATGCTGCAACAGCATTTCATTCAGCTCACTGACCCGCTGTACGGTGCGGAAAAACCGTTTCATCATGCGCTCAACGGTGGCTTTGCCATCGTTACCAAAGCCGAGCCGTTCAGCTACTGCCGGTTGATAGTCAAACAGCAGCCGGTTTTCGTTGCGGCCGGCCTCCAGGTGCAAAGCAAAACGCATTTGCCACAAATAAGCCTCACACTCCATCAGCTCCTGGTATTCGTCTTCGGTCAGGTACTGATAGGCTACCAGCTCGCGCATGGTACGGGTCTGAAAATGTCGTTTGGCTACCCAGCCCACGGTCTGAATATCACGCAAACCGCCTGGGTTGGCTTTTAAATTGGGTTCCAGATTGTAGGCGGTGCCATGGTACTGGGCATGGCGTTGTTGCTGCTCGTGGCGCTTGGCTTCAAAAAACTGTTGGCTGGTCCAAAAGTCCGTGGCATTGATGGCCTGGTGTAGGCGTTCATACAGCGCTTTATTGCCGAGCAAGCGGCGCATTTCCATCAGGTTAGTGGCGATGGTGATGTCGTCTTTGCCAAGTTGCAGAGTTTCGTCCAGAGTGCGGACACTGTGGCCAACCTCCAGCTTCAGGTCCCACAGCTGGGTAATAAAAGCAGACAGTTGATCCTGTTGTTGTGCGGTGAGTTGCTGCTCACTTAAAATCAGCAGATCGATATCTGAAAACGGATGCAGTTCACCCCGGCCGTAACCGCCCACGGCAATCAGACACAGGGTGTTATCTTGATGCAGATCCTGGTGCTGCCACAAGGCCGCCAGCAATTGATCGATAAAGCGGGCTCTGGCTTTCACCAGGCTTTGCACCGACTGTTGCTCGAAAGCCAGCTCGGACCAACGCAGAAATTCGGCCATATGCTTTTTGTAGCCATCCAGGCTGAACTGGCTGGGCCAGCTTTTTTGAAAAGCAACAGCTTCTTTCATGCGCTTTAGCTCCTGTTGGGTTATTCGGCGCTAACCATCCTGTCGATGGTATCGTCACTGCGCAGGGTCAAAATTTCACAGCCAGTTTCTGTTACCAGGATGGTATGCTCATATTGGGCCGACAGGCTGCGATCCTTGGTGACCACTGTCCAGTCGTCTTTCAGCAGTTTGCTGTGACGGGCACCGGCATTGATCATCGGCTCTATGGTCAGGCACATACCCGCTTTTAATACCTCACCGGTACCGGCTCGGCCATAGTGCAGTACTTGCGGCTCCTCGTGAAACTCGGCGCCAATACCATGGCCGCAATACTCACGAACCACCGAATAACCGTGTTTTTCGGCATGCTGCTGAATCACCTGGCCAATATCGCCCAGGCGGACACCATCTTTCACCTTCCGGATGCCCAGGTACATGGCTTCCTGCGTTACTTTGATCAGCCGCGCGGCCAGAATGCTGGCTTCACCCACCACAAACATCCTGGAGGTATCGCCGTGATAGCCGTCTTTAATCACGGTGATGTCGATATTAATGATATCACCGTCTTTTAGCGGTTTGTCATTTGGAATGCCGTGGCAGATGACATGGTTGACCGAGGTACAAATCGACTTTGGGAAACCGTGGTAATTGAGTGGGGCAGGAATGGCGTGCTGCACATTGACGATGTAATCGTGGCAGCGGCTGTTCAGTTCGTCCGTAGTCACGCCAGCGACCACATAAGGCTCAATCATTTCCAGCACCTCGGCCGCCAGACGGCCAGCCAGGCGCATTTTTTCGATTTCTTCCGGTGTTTTGATGATTGGGGGCATCCGGTCTCTCTCTGTGTCATAAACGGTGGCATAAAAATGCCACAAAGCGGGTATAATATTGTGTTTTACAGGTGGCTATGGTATAAAGCGCGCCGCAATTTAGCAAATAGCTTTGTGCTTTTCTTCAAAGTATTTCGTTATTGCTTATGCTGCGAAATGACAAATAACACACATACATCGGCACATGGGCCGGGGTGCCTGCACTATCCTGCACAATAAAGCGGGTTGGTAAGCGGGTCGGAACATGGGATGTATGGAGGCCTAACCCCTAATTATTTAAGGTATTTTTATCATGGCAAAAGTTTCAATGCGTGACATGCTCCAGGCGGGTGTCCACTTCGGTCACCAAACCCGTTACTGGAACCCGAAAATGAAGCCGTTCATCTTCGGCGCGCGTAACAAAGTACACATCATCAACCTGGAAAAAACCGTTCCTTTGATGAATGACGCACTGAGCTTCATCCAACAAGTTTCTGCCAAGAAAGGCAAAATCCTGTTTGTTGGCACCAAGCGTGCAGCTTCTGAAGCCATTAAAGAAGCAGCAAAAAGCTGTGACCAGTACTACGTTGACCACCGCTGGTTGGGCGGTATGCTGACCAACTGGAAAACCGTTCGTCAGTCCATCAAGCGCCTGAAAGACCTGGAAGCACAAAGCCAGGACGGTACTTTCGACAAGCTGACCAAGAAAGAAGCGCTGGATCGTACCCGCGAAATGGACAAGCTGGAAAAGAGCTTGGGTGGTATCAAAGATATGGGCGGCTTGCCAGACGTTCTGTTCGTGATCGACGCTGACCATGAGCACATTGCCGTGAAAGAAGCGAACAACCTGGGTATCCCGGTTGTGGCTGTAGTAGATACCAACTCTGATCCAAAAGGCATCGACTACATCATTCCTGGTAACGATGACGCCATCCGTGCCATTCAGCTGTATCTGTCTGCCGTAAGCCAGGCAGTGAGCGAAGGCCGTAGCAACACCATCGAAGTTCAGGCGGAAGCTGAAGGTTTCGTCGAAGCTGAATAAGCTGTTGGCTCCCAGGGAGCTGAACTGACAAAGACATCAACAGAGGCTTCGGCCTCTGTTTGTTCAAACCGATTGATAACGAGGATACTCTGATGGCTGTAACTGCTGCCTTAGTAAAAGAACTGCGCGAGCGTACCGGCGCAGGCATGATGGATTGTAAAAAAGCTTTGGAAGAAACCAAAGGTGATATCGAAGCAGCGATTGATGAAATGCGCAAAAGCGGTCTGGCCAAAGCGGCCAAGAAAGCTGGTCGTGTTGCCGCTGAAGGCACCATTCTGACCCGCGTTGGCAATGGCTTCGGTGTTGCGGTTGAATTCAACTGTGAAACCGATTTCGTAGCACGTGACGGCAGCTTCCTGGCGTTCGCTAACAGCGTGGCAGACCTGGTTCACAGCAACAAGATTTTTGCTCTGGACGCTTTGCTGGCAACTGACCTGAATGGTAGCACCGTGGATGAAACCCGTGCCGCTCTGGTTGCCAAAATCGGCGAAAATATCAATGTACGCCGTATCGCTGTGGTTGAGGGCGATACCATTGGTCAGTACGTGCACTCTGGTCGTATCGGTGTATTGGCTGTATTGGCAGGTGGTAACGAAGAGATCGCCAAAGACGTCGCCATGCACATTGCTGCGAACAACCCTGGTTTCGTCAAGCCAGAAGACGTGCCAGCCGATGTGGTAGAGCGTGAGCGCGCTATCCAGATCGAAATCGCAGTAAACAGTGGCAAGCCACAAGAAATCGCTGAGAAAATGGTTGCTGGTCGTATGGCCAAGTTTACCGGTGAAGTCAGCCTGACTGGTCAGCCGTTTGTGAAAGATCCATCCATGTCGGTTGGTGATTTCTTAAAGCAAAACAGCGCTGATGCAGTTTCTTTTATTCGTCTGGAAGTCGGTGAAGGCATCGAGAAGAAAGAAGAAGACTTTGCCGCTGAAGTTGCCGCGCAAATTGCCGCAGCCAAGAAGTAAATTTACGCTTTAGCCTCAGGGCAAAAAAAGCTAGAATAGCCGCGACCTCAGGTCGCGGTTTTTTTTTGGCAGGCTGCCAACAGAAAATCACCCTGTACAGCGGATAATCAGATGGAGCACGCATGAACCCGAAACCAGCATACCGACGCATATTACTGAAACTAAGCGGTGAAGCCCTGATGGGCGATGAAGGCTTTGGCATCGACCCCAAAGTGCTGGATCGGATGGCGCAGGAAATCAAAGAGATTGTCGAACTGGGTGTGCAGGTCGGCATCGTGATTGGCGGGGGCAATATTTTCCGTGGGGAAGGCCTGGCAAAAGCGGGTATGAACCGGGTGGTCGGGGATCATATGGGCATGCTGGCAACCGTCATGAATGGCCTGGCCATGCGGGATGCACTGCACCGTGCCTATGTCAATGCCCGCATGATGAGTGCAGTGCCGTTAAATGGTGTGTGCGATAACTACAGCTGGGCAGAAGCCATCAGCTTATTGAAGTCTGGCCGGGTGGTGATTTTCTCTGCCGGTACCGGCAATCCGTTTTTTACCACCGACTCTGCCGCCTGTCTGCGCGCTATCGAAATTGAAGCCGATGCAGTGTTAAAAGCCACCAAAGTGGATGGCGTTTACTCCGCCGATCCGGTGAAAGACCCGGCTGCGACTATGTACAGCACGTTAAGCTACAGCGAAGTGCTGGAAAAAGAATTGAAAGTGATGGATCTGGCGGCCTTTACACTGGCGCGGGACCACAGCATGCCAATCCGGGTGTTTAATATGAACACGGCCGGAGCATTAAAACGGGTGGTGATGGGCGAGGTTGAAGGAACTCTGATCGACCACGCTGAGAATTTGCAGTAAACTAGATCGAATTTACTGCATAAACAGCTGACTGCTTACAAGGATAACTTAAGTGATTAACGATATTATCAAAGACAGCAAAAGCCGGATGGAAAAAAGTGTTGATGCACTGAAGTCTCAACTGTCCAAAGTTCGTACTGGCCGGGCACATCCCAGCCTGCTCGATAACATCATGGTGCCTTATTATGGCGCCGACACTCCATTGCGCCAGATGGCGAATGTCACGGTGGAAGATGCGCGTACTTTAACGCTGACGGTGTTTGATAAGAGCATTACGGCCGCGGTGGAAAAAGCCATCATCAACTCCGATCTGGGCTTAAACCCAATGAGCGCTGGCACCAACATCCGTATTCCTTTACCGCCATTGACCGAAGAGCGTCGCCGTGACCTGGTCAAAGTGGTGAAAGCAGAAGCAGAGCAAGGCCGGGTGGCCATTCGTAATATCCGCCGCGATGCCAACAATGATTTGAAAGCCTTGTTAAAAGACAAGGACATTACCGAAGATGATGAACGCCGGGCAACCGATGAAATTCAGAAACTAACTGATCTTTATGTCAAGCGGGTGGATGAAGTACTGGCCGACAAAGAAAAAGAACTAATGGAAGTTTAAGCAGGTCTTAGACTGATGGAACGCCGTGTCTGGTTATTTCACGGCGTTTTTTATTGATGCAGGGGTCGCATGTCCACATCGTCACATCTGAACCAAAATGAGTTACCTCAGCATGTCGCCATTATTATGGATGGTAATGGACGCTGGGCCAAGCAACAAGGCAAACCCCGGGTCTGGGGGCATAAGAAAGGAGCGGACGCGGTTCGACGTAGTGTACGGTTTTGTCGTGAGCTGGGTATTTCAGCCTTAACTTTGTTTGCTTTTAGCAGTGAGAACTGGCAACGACCGGCTGATGAAGTCAGCAGCCTGATGCAGTTGTTTATGCTAATGCTAAAAAGTGAAGTCAATAACCTGCATAAAAATCAGGTGCGTTTACGTGTTTGTGGCGATCTTAGTGCTTTTGATGAAGCGCTGCGAAAACAAATTAAGGCGGCAGAAGCCTTAACTGCGGATAACCGCGCACTTACGCTGACCATAGCAGCCAATTATGGTGGCCGTTGGGATATTGCTCACGCCGCCCGCCAATTGGCACAAGAAGTCAGTGCTGGCCGTCTAGCTGTCGATGCGATTGACGAACAGCGGATGGCTCAATATATTCAGTTGGCGGATTTACCTGAATTGGACTTGCTGATCCGTACCGGTGGGGATGTTCGCATCAGTAATTTTTTATTGTGGCAAGCCGCCTATGCTGAGCTTTGGTTCACTGATACTTTATGGCCAGACTTTGATCAGCAGGTTTTTGCGGAAGCTGTCGCTGCTTTTATTAGCCGTGAACGCCGTTTTGGTTGTACCTCGGAACAGGTTTGTGCTTTGGCTAGCCGCCAATCGAAAGGAACATAATTTGCTAAAACAACGCATAATAACAGCAGTTATCCTGGCACCACTGGCGCTGGCCGCCGTATTCTTTTTACCTTTACCTGCCTTCGCCGCTTTTGTTGCCGGAGCCTTTTTGTTAGGGGCCTGGGAGTGGGGCAGCTTTTGTGGCCTAACAGGTAGCCGGAAGCGTTGGGGCTTTGTCGCCTTCACGGCGGCCCTGATGTTGACTACCTATTGGCTGCTGCCTGCTGGCCTGAACTGGCCTTATACTGGTTCTGCATTGATTTTTTCTGTGCTGGCGGCTGGTATTTTGTGGTGGGGATTGGCTGTGGTGCTGGTGGTGAGCTTTCCAGCCAGCCAGCCGTTTTGGTCAAAGCAACTTTGGTTGCGTGCCTTGATGGGGCTTCTTACTTTGGTACCGGCCTGGCTGGCCATTGTGCTGGTGCGCAGTGTTGGCATCGAGGTCAACCCCTATGCTGGTGCCTGGCTTATTTGCGGCTTACTGGCGCTGGTGTGGGCCGCGGATATCGGCGGCTATCTGGTGGGTAAGCCCTTTGGTCGCACCAAGTTGATGCCCAAAGTCAGCCCGGGTAAAACCATCGAAGGCATGTTGGGTGGTCTTAGCATGGTCTTTTTGCTGCTGGCGGCTTTTTGCTGGTATTTAGGTTGGCCAGAGCAAAGCCCGGTGCTTTTTGTCGCTGCTTTTGTCCTCACTACTTTATCCGTCTTTGGTGATTTGACCGAAAGCATGTTAAAGCGCGTGGCCGGTGTGAAAGACAGTGGTCGTATGTTACCTGGGCATGGTGGTATTTTGGATCGGATTGACAGCCTGACGGCAACAGCACCGCTTTACGCCTTGCTGGTCGCCTTATTGGGTGGTTTTTACTAGATGCAGCAACTGGTGATCTTGGGAGCCACCGGCTCCATCGGACAAAGTACTTTGAAAGTGGCGGCAGCGCATCCAGAGCGTTTTGCTGTACTGGCATTGACGGCGCATCGCTCGGTCAATGCCATGCTGCAACTTTGCCTGCGTTTTCAACCGCGCTTTGCCGTGATGTCGGATCATGCAGCGGCCTTAGAGTTGCAGCAGCAATTACGGGCTGCACAATGCACAACAGACGTGCTGGCGGGCGAGCAAGCGTTATCTGATATCGCCGCGCATCCGGATGCGGACATGGTCATGGCGGCCATCGTCGGTGCCGCTGGATTATTGCCTACCCTTGCCGCCGTTAAAGCCGCTAAAACAGTGCTGCTTGCCAATAAAGAAGCGTTGGTAATGGCTGGCGCATTCTTTATGCAGCAAGTGCGGCAAAGTGGTGCCCGATTATTGCCGATTGATAGTGAGCACAATGCTATTTTCCAATGTTTGCCTGCGACATTACAGCAGGCCGTATGTGAGCACCAATTGCAGGCTGATAGCCTGCAACAACAGAGCATCAGTAAAATCATCCTGACAGCCAGTGGCGGGCCTTTTTTACAGAAACCGCTCGACGAGTTTACTCAGATTACACCCGCTCAGGCAGTGGCCCATCCGAACTGGGACATGGGTCAGAAAATCTCAGTCGACAGTGCCACTATGATGAACAAAGGACTGGAACTGATTGAAGCTCATTGGTTGTTTCAGTGTCCGGTTGAACAGATTGAGGTGGTCATTCACCCGCAGAGTGTGATTCATTCCATGGTGCAGTATCAGGATGGATCGGTGATTGCGCAGCTTGGTCAGCCTGATATGTGCACGCCCATCGCCTATGCGATGGCCTACCCTGAACGAATCAGTACTCAGGTGCCGCCATTGGACTTTAGCACACTGTCCGCACTGACATTTTCCAAAGCAGAGCAGGCACGCTTTCCAAATCTCTATTTGGCGATTGATGCCTGCCGCTATGGTCAGGCAGCCACCACAGCATTGAATGCTGCTAACGAAGTGGCGGTAGCGGCATTTCTTGCCGGACGGCTGCGTTTTGATCAAATCGCACTGGTCAATGCTGATGTATTGGAGCAATTCGCAACAGCGCAAGCAACGGAGCTAGAGGCTATTCTGGAGCTGGATCAACAGGCCAGAAAGGCCACCGAGCAATTAATCATAAGGCAACTAGCATGAGCGCGCTTATCTGGAATATTGCCAGTTTTGTCATTGCCCTCGGCATTCTGATTACCGTGCACGAGTTTGGCCACTTTTGGGTGGCACGCAGAAACGGTGTCTTGGTCAAACGGTTTTCCATTGGTTTTGGTAAGGCTTTATTTCGTTGGCGCGATCGACAAGGCACCGAGTTTGTGGTGGCGATGATCCCGCTTGGCGGCTATGTTCGCATGCTGGATGATCGTTTTGACCCTGTGCTGCCTCAATTCAAAGATCTGGCTTTTAATCAGAAAACCGTGCAGCAGCGCATGGCTATCATCGTTGCAGGCCCTATGGCCAACTTTATTTTTGCCATCTTGGTACTTTGGTTGATGTACATGATAGGCGTGCCGGAAGCTAAGCCAGTCATTGCCGATGTTCGAACTGGCTCCATTGCGGCCAATGCTGAATTAAAGCCAGAGTATCAGATTACTGCTGTTAACGGCCGCACGGCAGCAGATGTTCGCACACTGAACTTGTTGCTGGTCGAACAACTTGGGCGAAACCAAATGACGCTGCAGCTGGAACACCGGCAAAGTGGCCAGCGTTCCGAACGCCTGCTCGATACCCGCCAATGGCAGTTTGACCCGGATCGGCAAACGATCTTTGATAGTCTGGGTATTGATTTAATGATGCCAACACCATTGACGACTTTGGCCCATATTGAGCCAGGTTCTCCGGCTGAGCAGGCAGGGTTGGAAGTAGGTGACGAAATTACCCATGTTGATAATTCATCGTTGCAAAACTGGTATCAGTTAACTGAATGGATACAAAATAATCCGGCCACCCCCCTTGACATGCGCATTCTGCGGCAAGGTCAATCACTGGCCTTGACAGTAGTACCCGGAGAACGGCAAACTGCCGATGGCTTTACGCAGGGCTATCTTGGGATAGTACCGGCAAGCAGTGGCTGGCCTGAAGGAATACGCTATACCAAGCGGCACAACCCACTGACAGCATTGCAAGTTGGGGTGGAGCAAACCTGGCAGTTAACCCGGCTTAGCTTTAGCATGATTGGCAAGTTTATCTTTGGCGATGTCTCAGTGCGGCATTTGAGTGGACCTATTTCCATTGCCCAGGGGGCAGGGACTACCGCCAGTATTGGGCTGATTGCATTTTTGACCTTTCTGGCCTTGATTAGCGTCAACCTTGGGGTCATCAATTTATTGCCTTTGCCAATTTTGGATGGCGGGCACTTAATGTACATGGTTGTTGAACTAATACGTGGCAAACCGGTCTCTGAAAAGGCGCAGGAGATAGGTTTTCGGATAGGGGCCATGGTTCTTCTGCTGTTGATGGGAATTGCGCTACTCAACGATATTTCTCGTTTGTAATCACTAATCAAAAGTTGTTCACAGAATGATAATGAAACGATTGGCAGCTGCCATGCTGCTTGCTGGAATCAGTAACACCATCCATGCCGATGAACCCTTTGTGGTGCAGGATATTCAGGTTGAAGGTTTGCAGCGGGTTGCTTTAGGTGCAGCTCTGAATAACATTCCTTTCAGTGTTGGTGACTCGGTGACTGAGTACACCTTGTCCCGAAGCATTAAGACGTTGTTTTCTGCGGGCCATTTTGACGACATTCGCGTGTTGCGTGATGGCAATGCGGTGATCTATCGCCTGAAAGAACGTCCAACCATTAACAGCATTGAGTTTGATGGCAATAAAGACATCAAGGATGATCAGCTGAATGAAAGTTTATCGGCGCAGCGTATTCAGGTTGGCGAGCCTTTAGACCGCACCATTTTGCGCAGTATAGAAAATGGCCTGACCGAATTTTACCATGGTGTGGGTAAGTACCAGGCCAGTGTTGAAGTGGAGCTGGTGTATCTGCCCCGCAACCGCGTCAATGTTATAATTAAGTTTGATGAAGGCGATGCAGCCTCCGTCCGGCAGATCAATATCGTTGGCAACGAAGTGTTTGATAATGACACCTTGCTTAGCGTGTTTGAATCCGGCCAGGATAAACCCTGGTGGCGCTTTTTGTCATCGGACCGTTACCAGAAGCAGACGCTGCAAGGCGACTTTGAACGGGTGCAAAGTTACTACCTGGACCGGGGCTATCTGCGCTTTAGCATCGACTCATCGCAAGTATCGGTCAGTCCGGATAAATCGTCTGTCTATGTTACATTGAATGTGACGGAAGGCGAGCAGTATACGGTGACTGGGGTACGATTTGCCGGTGACTTGATCGGCCAGGATGCACTGATTGAACGCATCGTTCCTATTCGTCCGGGTGAGCTCTACAATGGCGCTCTGGTGACTTTTACCGAAGAAACCATTAGCCGGATCTTAGCCCGTTTTGGTTACGCTAACTCGCGGGTAACCACCATCCCTGATATCAATGATGAAACCAAAGAAGTTGAGTTGACCATCAATGTGGACCCAGGGAAACGCATCTATGTGCGCCGGATTGATATTGCTGGTAACTCTAATACCAAAGATGAAGTATTTCGGCGGGAGTTGCGTCAGCTAGAAGGTGGCTGGTTGTCCAACGATGCGTTGGAACTGTCCAAGCAGCGTATTCAGCGATTGCCTTATGTCGAGCGTATTGAGTTTGAAACCCGCGATGTACCGGGTATTGAAGATCAAGTGGATATTACCTTCAATGTGCGTGAGCAGCCATCCGGTAGCTTTAATGCAGGTATTTCGTATGGCGACTTCCAGGGACTTGCTTTCCAGATTGGTGTAGAGCAAAGCAACTTTATGGGTTCTGGTAACAGTGCCGGTATCAATTTAAATACCAATAAGTACCAGAAAACAGTATCACTGAATTACAACAATCCTTACTTCACCTTGGATGGTGTAAGCTTAGGTGGCCAGCTGTTTTACACCAAAACGGATTACAGCAGCTTAAGCTCGAACCTGGAAGCTTACCGCCAAACACGGTATGGGGTTGGAGCCTCGATGGGGATCCCCATTAATGAGTTCAATCGGCTGAATTTTGGTGCATCTATCAGTGTCAATGACTTGAGCTTGCTGCAGGATTACGATCAACTGCGGCACTTTAAAAATGTGATACTGGATGGCAATGACCCGGACGGGCGGTTGAAGTATATCAACTATGAGCTGACGGCTGGCTGGGTACAAAGCACGCTGAACCGGGGCTTGTTCCCGACCGCTGGCCATTATTTTGGCTTAAATGGTCGGGTTTCAACGCCAAATTCGGATTTACAGTTCTTCAAAACCACGTTTGAAGCACGCAAATATATCCCGCTTAGTCGTGATCATACCTGGACTTTCATGAGTAAGCTGGAGCTTGGTTACGGCAATGGTTATGGTAGCCGCAACGGCTATGATTATACTCTGCCATTTAATGAGAACTTCACAGCTGGAGGCCATAATATCCGGGGATTTGAGCACCGCATCATTGGTCCGCGTGCTGTCTTCCGGATCCCTACAACGATCCCTGGCTTGCCAGATCCGATCGGTGGTGGCAGTGGTAATCTGCCTGGTGATCCATCCAGCGATCGCTACAGTGTATCGCAACGCTCCATTGGTGGTAACGCTATGGCGGTTGCGACGCTGGAACTGATTACACCCACGCCTTTTGTTGGTGAGGACAACCGCAACTCGGTGCGCACCAGTGTTTTCATTGATGCCGGTAACGTCTGGGATACGGAGTTTGATTTCAATCGCTATGCCAGCCTGACCCAGCAGCGTCAATTTGACCGTGAGCCACTGTTGGCAGATTACTCAGATCCGTCTATGATCCGGGTCAGTACCGGTGTATCCTTGCAATGGATTTCACCGATGGGTCCCCTGACCTTCAGCCTGGCCAAGATCATCAATAAATACGATGGTGACTTGCAGGAAAACTTTAGTTTTAATATTGGTGCTACTTTCTGAACATTGAGAACAAAGGATGATGACCTTGAAAAATTTATTTGTTAAAACCGCTGCAACTTTGGTGTTTGGTGCTTTTTTATTAGGCGCAACGGCTGCTCATGCTGCCAAAATTGCGTTTGTAGATGTGCAGGCGATTGCCAGCCAATTGCCACAGGCACAGCAAATCCAGGAAACCATTATGGCTGAGTTTGGTGAGCGCATTGAGGCCATTGGCCAGTTGGAGCGCGACATCAACTTTAACGTGGAAAAAATTCGCCGTGATGGTCCAACCATGAGCGAAGCTGAGCAGCAGCGCCTGGCAGAAACCATCCAACAGCAACAAATCCAGTACGAGCAAATGGCACGTCCATTGGATGAGCAAATGCGCCAGCGTCAGGCTGAAGAGCGCAACAAGTTGCTGGCTGTTATTAAAAATGCCATCGATAAAGTAGCCGAGCAAGGCAACTACGACATCGTGCTGAACTCTGGTGCAGCTGTCTATGCGAAAGATAGTTACGATATTTCAGCTGCTGTTGTTCGTCAAATTCAAAGCGGCAACTAAATGAACAGTTGGACCGCCCTGCAATTAGCTCAGCACCTCGATGCTGAGCTAATTGGATCTGAAACACTGGAAATCAGCAGTGTTGGTACTTTAGAGCGCGCGCGGCCTGATCAGGTGAGCTTCCTGTCCAACCCAAAACTCAAGCATTTACTGACGGATTGTCAGGCTGGGCTTTTGTTGCTGCGAACGGAAGATAAAGCGTTATGGCCAGGCGCAGCTTTGCTGGTTGCCGATCCTTATGTTGCGTTTGCCAAGCTGGCTCAGCTACTGGATTCAACACCTCCTGCAGCTTTGGGGATTCACCCAACAGCACAAATTGATGCGGGTGCTACCCTTGGTAAAGGCGTGTCGGTTGGACCTTATGCTGTTATTTCAGCTGGGGCAGTGATTGGCGATGATGTTGAAATTGGTGCTCACACTTTTATTGGTGAAGCTGCTCACTTAGGTACTGGTTGCCGGATTTGGCCCAATGTCAGCATTTACCATCGCGTTGAGCTCGGTAGCAACTGCATTGTGCACAGTGGAGCTGTCTTGGGAGCGGATGGCTTTGGTTTTGCCAATGAGCGCGGGCGTTGGTTGAAAATACCACAGGTTGGTACCGTGCTGATTGGTGATGATTGTGAAATCGGCGCCCAGACCTGCATTGACCGTGGTGCAATTGAAAATACAGTGATTGGCAATAATGTCATTATTGACAACCTGTGCCAGATAGCACACAACGTGCGGATAGGCGATCATACCGCTATTGCCGGATGTACCACCATTGCCGGTAGTGCCACTATTGGCCGTTATTGCATCATCGGTGGTGCAGCGGTTATTAACGGCCATATCGAAATCTGTGATGGCGCGCAAATCAGTGGTATGGCCATGTTAATGAAGCCAGTAACGGAAAAAGGCGTCTATACTTCAGGCATACCAGCTACCACCAACGCAGAATGGCGGAAAAATACAGCACGTTTGCGCAAAATCGATCAGTTGTATCAACGCGTCAAAGATCTTGAGCAACAGCTGTCAGACAGCAAGACAACTGATAAGCAAGCATAAAGACAAACAGAGGATCAACTTTGGCTAATCCCATTTCAAGTCTTGAAGTTCAGGACATTATGGCTTTGTTGCCGCATCGCTACCCTTTTTTATTGATTGATCGGGTGATTGATTACACCCCTGGGGACAGCCTGACTGCGATTAAAAATGTCACCATTAATGAACCAATTTTTACCGGGCATTTCCCCGGCAGGCCTATTTTCCCCGGGGTTCTGATTCTGGAAGCCATGGCGCAGGCAACGGGCATTTTAGGATTCAAGACAGCGGCAGAGCGCTCTGAAAACGAGTTGTATCTGTTTGCAGGCATCGATGAAGCTCGCTTTAAAAAACCTGTGGTACCGGGTGATACCATGGTGCTTGAAGTCAAGTTTTTAAAAGAGCGCCGTAATATGTGGAAGTTCTACGGTGAGGCCAAAGTTGACGGTCAGCTGGTCTGTTGTGCCGAGCTGATGTGTGCCAGGAGAGAATTCTGACGTGATCCATCCATCTGCAGTGATAGAGCCTACAGCTCAGTTAGGCAACAATGTCCGGGTTGGTCCTTTTAGTTACATCGGGCCAGATGTTATTTTGGGCGATGACTGCATTGTCGAGTCCAATGTGGTGATCAAAGGCCCGAGTATTATAGGCCGTGGCAATCATTTTTTTCAGTTTGCCAGCATTGGTGAAGCCTGTCAGGATAAAAAGTATAAAAATGAACCAACCGAGCTGATTGTTGGTGATTTTAATATCTTTCGTGAAGGCTGTACTGTGCATCGCGGTACTATCCAGGACGAAGGCAAAACCGTGATTGGTAGTCACAACCTCTTTATGAATTACACCCATGTCGCTCATGATTGTGTGATTGGCAGCAATGTCATTTATGCCAACAATGCTTCGACTGCGGGTCATGTGCATGTTGGTGATTGGGTTATTTTGGGCGGCATGAGTGGTGTGCATCAATTCTGCCATATCGGTGCTCACAGCTTCATTGGGGGTGGCTCTATTGTGCTAAAAGATGTCCCGCCGTTTGTAATGGCCAATGGTAGCCCAGCTACACCTGCAGGTATTAACACGGAAGGCTTGAAGCGTCGTGGTTTTACGGCAGATACTCTGCTGGAAATTCGCCGTGCGTACAAAGAAATCTACCGCAAAGGCCATACCGTGGCTGAAGCAGTTGCTGCGCTTGCCAGTCAGAGCCAGGCCAATGCTGAAGTGCGACGCTTAACGCAGTTTATCGAGCAGTCTAAGCGCGGTATTATTCGTTAATTGCATCCCGGCCGCAGTTGCTGCGGCCAGCGCCGATGTATGGAATCCTGCTTATGCCCTCAGAGTTACCGACAAACAAGCCGCTTCGTATTGCTATTATAGTTGGTGAGCACTCCGGTGATATTCTTGCTGCCGGGGCTATGGCTGCCATTTTAAAGCAACGACCAGATACCGAGTTTTTCGGTATTGGCGGTCCGCGTATGCAGGCGCTGGGTTTTGATGCCTGGTTCGAGATGGAAGAGTTGGCGGTGATGGGGCTAGTCGAGGTCTTGGGTCGCTTGCCACGCTTGCTGTCTATTCGCAAGCAATTGATTGCTCGCTTGCTGGCAAGCCCTCCAGACTTGGTGTTGGGGGTAGATGCGCCGGATTTTAATCTGCCGGTCGAGCATAAGCTGAAGCAGGCAGGTTTTACCACCGTTCATTATGTCAGCCCTTCGGTATGGGCCTGGCGACAAAAACGTATTTTTAAAATTGCTGCAGCTACCGATTTGGTGTTGGCATTATTACCTTTTGAGAAAGCTTTTTACGACAAGCACCGGGTGCCGTGCCGTTTTGTCGGTCATACCTTAGCCGATCAGATGCCACTGCAACCTGATAAAGCTGCCGCCAAAGTCGCTCTTGGCTTGGACGAACAGCCGGTACTTGCCTTAATGCCCGGCAGTCGCAGCAATGAAATCAAGTTACTTAGCCCGGTTTTTTTGCAAGCAGCTGCACAGCTTAAAGCCTTGCAGCCAGAACTGCAGTTGATTTGTGCTATGGTGACAGAACAAAAGGCGGCAGTATTTGCTGCTATCAAACAGCAGCTTGCACCGGACTTGCCTTTGCAGGTGCTGGTTGGTCAATCGCGTGAACTGCTTACCGCTGCAGATGCAGTCTTTATTGCTTCTGGCACTGCCACGCTGGAAGCTATGCTGGCTAAATGCCCTATGGTAGTGGCTTACAAACTGAATGCTGTCACTTATCAACTGGCAAAATGGCTGGTGAAGATCGACTACTTTAGCCTGCCGAATTTGCTGGCGAATGAGCCATTGGTTGCCGAGTTGCTGCAAGATCAGGTAACGCCAGAAGCATTGGTCGCGGCCATGCAGCCCTTGTTGGGGGATTCTGGCAGTCAGTTACGTCAGCGTTTCACTGAGTTGCATCAGCAACTTGCTTGTGATGCCAGTGAGCAAGCCGCAACTGCCATTCTGGAGTTGATTGCAAAGCGGGGGCCGCATGACTGACTTTGTCCGTCCAGATGTTCGCTTGTTATGCGGTGTTGATGAAGTAGGGCGAGGCCCTTTGATTGGTGCCGTGGTAACAGCCGCTGTCATCCTGGATCCAAGCAAGCCAATAGCTGGCTTAACCGATTCAAAAAAACTGTCAGAGAAAAAGCGCCGATTACTGGCCACTGAAATCCAGCAGAAAGCACTGTGCTGGAGTCTTGGTAGGGCCGAACCAGCTGAAATAGACCAGTTAAATATTTTGCATGCCACCATGCTGGCCATGCAGCGGGCGGTGGCCGGCTTAGCGGTGCTGCCCGAGTGGGTATTGATCGATGGCAACCGCTGCCCACAACTGCCAGTCCCTGCTTCGGCGGTGGTCAAAGGTGACAGTAAGGTCGCTGAAATCAGCGCTGCCTCGATACTTGCCAAAGTCGCTCGTGATGAAGAAATGCATCTACTGCACCAGCGTTATCCGGAGTTTGGCTTTGATCGTCACAAAGGCTATCCGACGGCGGATCACCTGACAGCCATTCAGCAGTTTGGTGTATTGCCAGAGCATCGTCGGAGTTTTAAGCCGGTACAACAGCAGTTAGAGGCATCGGCATGAGCGCCCCGGCTTTTATTCACTTGCGTCTGCACAGCGATTTTTCCATGGTGGATGGTCTGGCCAAGGTAAAACCCATTTTAAAAGCGGCTGTGCAGCTGCAAATGCCGGCACTGGCTTTGACCGACCAAATGAATCTTTGTGGCTTGGTACGCTTTTATGGTGGCGCCATCGATGCCGGTATCAAGCCCATCATCGGGGCCGACTTTTGGGTGCATGACAGCGAGCTTAGCCAGGACAGTGGTCGCTTACTGATTCTGGCTGCGGACAATACCGGCTACAAGAACCTCACCCTATTAATTTCTAAGGCGTACCTGCGCGGTCACCTGAATGGTAAGCCGCAAATTGATCATCATTGGTTGGCAGAGCACAGTGCCGGTCTAATCTTGCTGTCCGGTGGTAAAGATGGCTTGCTAGGGAAAGCGCTGCTTAAACAGAACCCGCTCGTCGCCCAACAGCTGACAGCCTTTTATCAGCGGCATTTTAACGATCGTTTTTATCTGGAGCTGATTCGCACCGGACGGCCAGATGAAGAGCAATACATTCAGCTCGCCGTTGATTGGGCACAACAGAACGATCTACCTCTGGTGGCCACCAACGAAGTGGTATTTTTAACCGCGGATGATTTTTCTGCTCATGAAATTCGGGTTGCCATTCATGATGGTTACACACTGGACGATAAGCGCCGGCCGAAAAACTATTCCGAGCAGCAATACCTGCGCTCTGAGCAGGAAATGGTGGCGCTGTTCCACGATATTCCGGAAGCACTGGCCAACTCGGTCGAAATTGCTAAACGTTGCAACGTCACCATTCGGCTGTATGAATATTTTTTACCGGCCTTTCCAACCGGCGGTATGTCGGATGCAGATTTCTTAGTGCTAAAATCCCGTGAGGGTCTTGAACAGCGGCTGGAGCAATTATTTCCGGAGCCTGCCGATCGGGCAGTCAAGCGTGTTGAGTACGACGAGCGTCTGCAAATAGAGCTGGATGTGATCAACCAGATGGGCTTTCCAGGCTACTTCCTTGTGGTGATGGAGTTTATTCAGTGGAGTAAAGATCACGGTATACCGGTAGGGCCGGGCCGTGGGTCGGGTGCCGGCTCGCTGGTAGCCTATGCGTTGAAAATCACCGATCTGGATCCGCTGGAGTTTGATCTGCTGTTTGAGCGCTTTTTGAATCCGGAGCGGGTGTCGATGCCGGATTTCGACGTTGATTTCTGCATGGATCGACGGGATGAAGTGATAGAACACGTGGCCGACATGTATGGCCGGGAAGCCGTGTCGCAAATTATCACCTTTGGCACCATGGCAGCCAAAGCGGTTATTCGGGATGTTGGCCGGGTGCTTGGGCATCCTTATGGCTTTGTTGATCGTATTTCCAAGTTAATCCCGCCAACACCCGGCATGACACTGGAGCAGGCTTTCAAAGAAGAACCTCGGCTGCCAGAGTTGTACGAGCAGGATGAAGAAGTCCGCGATCTGATTGATATGGCGCGCCGGTTGGAAGGGGTAACCCGCAACGCCGGTAAACATGCCGGTGGTGTGGTGATAGCTCCCACCAAAATTACCGACTTCTCGCCGCTCTACTGCGATGATGCTGGCAATAACCCGGTAACACAGTTTGATAAAAATGATGTAGAGACTGCCGGGCTGGTTAAGTTCGACTTTCTTGGGCTGCGCACCCTGACCATACTGCAGTGGGCTGTGGATATGGTCAATGTGCGTCGGCAGCAACACAATCAACCTCAGGTTGATATTAATACTATCCCGTTAAACGACCCAAAAAGTATTCAAACTTTGCTGCGGGCGGATACCACGGCAGTATTCCAGTTGGAATCCCGGGGTATGAAAGACCTGATCCGCCGCCTTAAACCCGACTGTTTTGAAGACATGATTGCCTTGGTGGCTTTGTTCCGTCCGGGCCCGCTGCAATCTGGCATGGTGGATAATTTTATTGATCGCAAGCAGGGGCGGGAAGAAATTTCCTACCCGGATGCCAATTATCAGCATGAATCGCTTAAACCCATTTTAGAGCCGACTTACGGCATCATTCTGTATCAGGAGCAGGTGATGCAGATTGCCCAGGTGCTGGCCGGTTATACGCTCGGTGGCGCTGACTTACTGCGCCGGGCCATGGGAAAGAAAAAACCAGAGGAAATGGCCAAGCAGCGAGCGGTATTCGAAGAAGGTGCCCGTAATAACGGTATTGATGGCGAACTGGCGATAAAGATTTTCGATTTGGTGGAGAAATTTGCTGGCTATGGCTTTAACAAGTCACACTCTGCTGCCTACGCCCTGGTATCGTATCAAACGCTGTGGATGAAAACCCACTTTCCGGCTGAGTTTATGGCAGCGGTAATGTCGGCGGATATGGACAATACCGATAAAATCGTCACGCTCGTAGATGAATGCGAGCGGATGAAACTAAAACTACTGCCACCGGATGTCAATGCTGGTCAGTACAAGTTTACCGTGGATGAGCAGGGACGGATTATCTATGGCATTGGTGCGATAAAAGGGGTGGGTGAAGGTCCGGTTGCGGCTATCATCGAAGCTCGTGAGCGCTTTGGTGCTTTCACCGACTTATTTGATTTTTGCTACAAGGTCGATCTGAAAAAACTTGGCAAGCGGGTGATTGAGAAGCTCATTATGGCTGGAGCCCTGGATCGTTTAGGCCCTCATCGAGCCGCGATTTCTGCCAGTCTGGAAGACGCTGTGCGCGCCGCCGAGCAGCAGGCTCATGCTGAAGCTATTGGTCAGAATGATCTCTTTGGCGCATTAACGCCAGAGCCGGAGCAGGCGATGCAATCTTTTCGCCAGGTGGCGCCATGGCCGGATGAAGTCTGGTTGGAAGGTGAGCGCGAAACTCTGGGCCTGTACCTTACCGGGCATCCCATCAATCGTTATCTTGACGAGTTAAAGCATTATGTTGGCTGCCGATTAGTGGACTTGCAGCCAACCCGGGGTGAGCAAACCATTACCGTTGCAGGCCTGGTCGTTGCCGTGCGGGTCCTGGTGAATAAGCGAGGTCGGCGCTGGGCTTTACTGACGCTGGATGATAAGTCGGCCCGGGTCGATGTGCGTTTGTTTCCTGAGCAATTTGACAGCTTTGAAACCCTGCTGCAAAAAGATAAAGTGCTGGTAGTGACCGGACAGGTACGATTTGATGATTTCAGTGGTGGCCTTACAATGACCGGCCGTGATCTGTCTGAAATTACGTCAGTACGAGAAAAATATCTTAAATCGCTGCAAATTACGCTAAAATCAGCGCAATGTGATGATAAGTACCTCGACAAGTTGCAGCAGACATTGGCTGAACATAAGTCGGGTACTGTACCGGTATTGCTGCATTATCAGCGGCCGGAAGGAAAAGTTAGTCTGCGGTTAGGTACTGAGTGGTGGGTGACACCAACTGATTTGCTGTTGCATCAGTTACGACAGCTGGCCGTGATAGAATTAGATTTTCATAATTGAACCGAATCATAAGAAGGTTTGACGACTCATGATGTTAAATTATCTGGAATTTGAGCAACCCATTGCCGAATTAGAAGCAAAAATTGATGAGCTGCGCAATGTCAGCCGCAACGGCGATTTCGATCTTGGGCTGGAAGAGGAAGTCAACCGACTGAAAGAAAAGAGTCTGGCATTGACGAAAAAGATCTTTGCGGACCTTGGTGCCTGGCAGGTTGCCCAGTTGGCGCGTCATCCAAACCGGCCTTATACACTCGATTACATTGAGCATGTATTTACCGACTTTGACGAGTTGGCTGGTGATCGTACCTTTGCCAACGATGTGGCCATCGTTGGTGGTACGGCCAGACTGGATGGCCGACCGGTGATGATCATTGGTCATCAAAAAGGTCGTGATACCAAAGAAAAGGTACGCCGTAACTTTGGCATGCCGCGGCCGGAAGGTTACCGCAAAGCGCTGCGCCTGATGGAAATGGCTGAGCGCTTTAAGATGCCCATCATTACTTTTATTGACACCCCGGGTGCTTACCCGGGTATTGGTGCCGAAGAACGGGGGCAAAGTGAAGCCATTGCCCGGAACCTGAAAGTCATGGCTGGTTTAAAGGTGCCTGTGGTCTGTACCGTTGTCGGTGAAGGTGGTTCAGGCGGTGCTCTTGCCATTGGTGTTGGTGATCGAGTGAATATGCTGCAGTACAGTACCTACTCGGTCATTTCGCCGGAAGGTTGCGCCTCTATTTTATGGAAAAGCGCGGAAAAAGCAGCTGTTGCCGCCGATGCCATGGGCATTACCGCTGAGCGTCTGAAAGAGCTGGACCTGATTAACCGGGTAGTGCCGGAGCCATTGGGCGGTGCCCATCGCAATCCAGAGCAAATGGCATTGTCTTTAAAAGAAGTTATTCTGAGTGATTTGCAGCAACTCGATACCTTATCGGTGCAAGAGCTGCTGGATAAGCGCTATCAGCGGTTGATGTCGTTTGGTTATTGCTAGGCTCATGGTAAGTTAAGCGGTCATGGCCGCAGGCTACGCTCGTTCAATCGACAAGCAGCTGGAGGAGACTCTGGCTGCTTGTTTGCATTTACACCAGCCAAAAAAAGTGGTGCTGGCACTCAGTGGTGGTCTGGATTCTATGGTGCTGCTGGAGTTGCTGCATCGTTTATCAGCCAGGGCTCCCTGGCAGCTGTCGGCCGTGCATGTTCATCATGGGTTGCAACCACAGGCGGATGAGTGGCTGCAATTTTGCCAGCGAGCCTGTGCCAAAAAATCGGTGCTCTTTGCGTATCATCACCTGGCACTGGATGGTCGGCATAATCTGGAGGCACGTGCCAGGGATGCGCGCTATCAGCAGTTGGCGCAGCATTGCGCTGAGCCGGGCAGTGTGTTGCTGACCGCCCATCACGCCGATGATCAATTGGAAACGTTGTTGCTTGCTTTGAAGCGCGGCAGTGGTCTTACTGGACTGTCAGGCATGGCCTCAAGCCGGCCTTTTGCAGCCGGTTTGCTAGTACGCCCACTGCTGACCCATAGTCGCGTAGAGCTGGAGCAGTTTGCGGATTTTCATCAGTTGCATTGGGTAGAAGATCCAAGCAATCAGGACCCGCGGTTTGATCGTAACTTTTTACGTCAACAGGTGCTGCCGCTGTTGGCGGAGCGCTGGCCTGGCTTTTCACATAGTGCTGCCCGTAGCATGGCGCATTGCGCTGCAGCAGATAAGCAGCTGGAACAGATTTGGCAACAGCAATTACAGCCTTATCTAAGCGAAAATAAGCGGGTGTTGCAGTTAGCTGCTTTGCAGGGAAAAAACCAAACAGAGCAAAATGCCTTGCTGCGCTCTTGGCTGAAACTGCATCAGTTAAACCCGGAGCTAGCCTGGTTAACTACCTTGCATCAACAAGTCATTGCAGCAAAAGCGGATGCTATGCCAGAGCTGCAGTTGCAACATTACCACCTTAGACGTTTTCAGGGAGCTTTGTATCTGTGTGAGCCTTTAGCCGCTAAGCCTCATATTGGTTTAGTATGGCAGGGACAGGCACAACTTGAGTTACCGGCCGGGCTGGGGTGGTTGCATTTCATTCACTCGGAAACAGCGCCCGGTGAAAACTGGTTACCACTGGCGGAGACAACTACACTGGAGCTTTGTTTTGGTCAGCTCAGCCTGCCATTTAAGCCTGCTGGTGCTCAGCACCACAAGCCTTTGAAACAATGGTGTAAACTATGGCAGATCCCGCCCTGGCAACGCCCTTATTTACCCTTACTGCTGTGCCATGGAGAAGTACAACTGGTTGCTGGCTATGCCAGCTGTGTATCACCGGCTAAAGCAACGTTGTGGTGTCTGCTGCAGGCTGAATCTTTTCGCTAAGCGTCAGGCTTGACGAACGCGGTTTTTGCCAGCCTCTTTGGCCAGATAAAGAGCTTTATCGGCTGCTGAGAAAAGCTCTGCCTGGGTTTGTCCTGGCTGCCAGTGTGCGATACCAATGCTGGCAGTCACATGGTGTTGCTGGCAATCGTGCTGGCGCGAAATAGCTTTAACCAGCCGCCTGGCAATCAACTCACTGCTGGCAACATCCTCATCACTCAGTAACACTGCAAACTCATCGCCGCCAAAACGAAACAGTGAGTCGGTTGCCCTTAAGGTGCTGTGCATGGCCTTTGCAACGGCGATCAAAATATCGTCGCCTGCGGTGTGACCATAGAGATCATTGACCTGCTTAAAGTTATCCAAATCAAGCAGCAACACCGCGCAGCAGCTTTGACTGCGCATCGCCAGTTGAATGGCTTTATCCAGACTGTCATCAAAGAATCGGCGATTGCCAAGGCCGGTCAGTGTATCTTTGAGTGCCATTTGCTGTAGCCGGGTAACCACCAGAGCATTTCGAAGCGAGTACAGCCACTCTACTTCAAGCGCTTGCAGCTTACTGCAAACAAGTGGCGTGAAGGGGTGTTCACTGCAATAATGCAATTTGGCCAGGCACTGTTCTTTGAGCATTAACAAGCTACGATGTTGGAATTCAGCACTGGCAGAGCCTGCTGCACCATAGTGACCAATAGCGGTCTGCAACTCCAGGCCGGTGAGCGGCAGAATATTGCCAGCTGCCATCGAAAAAAGCTGTAGTTGCTCACGCAGATCGAGCGTGGTTTGCAACTGTGCCAGCAAGGATTGATGCTGCTGCACGGTAGGAGCGCGCCAGTACTCATCGGTCGCGACGGCAGCGTAGCTGGGTGCGTCTGGCAGACTGATTTCGCTAAGTAAACATAAGCTCATAACTGCTTCCTGGTTAAGGTGATACAGTCGTAAAAGCAATAATTGTGCCTAAATGTTAATAATGAAATTTATCAATAGCTTATTAACTGTGCAACGCGATTGCTTGACGAGCTATAGTGAGAACCGGCACTTTTTTGACAAAGAAGTCGCCAGAGAGCAGATTAATCCGCTTGCAGGAATTCAATAATGGCATCCAGTTGATGCATGCCATCCTCGAAGCCAATATCAATCAGCCGACGCGTATAATCCTGTTCAAACAGCAAATAGCTGGCCAGGCTGGAATCCGAATGCTGGCCAATTCCCATCAGCCGGAACATGGTGCGTACCGCCAGTGGCAAGGATAAGAAATGCTCGCTGGCGATTTGGTTAAAATTCTGGCTTGGGTTTACCAGCAAACTATCAATTGGCTTGAGGCTGGTCTCAATCCCATGCTGCTGCATGGTTGCTATGGTGCTGTTAATGCGTTGCATACGCTCTAAATCAGAGTTCAGAGTGTCGGCAAATATAGTATCCAGCAAATGACCGGCGATGGTGGCAAGGCCGGGATGATGCGGTAAACGCTGACTGCGGTCATGGCTGCGAGGTTGTTCCAGACCAATAATCAGGATTTTTTCTGCGCCCAGATGAATGGGAGCACTGAGCGGAGATAATTGATTCACTGAGCCATCGCCAAAGTACTGCTGGTGGATTTGTACCGATGGAAATAACAGCGGGATAGCTGCGGAAGCCAGCAGATGATGCAAACCAAGCAGGGTCCGCTGACCGCAGCGCTTAGCCCGGCGCCAGTCACCGGCGCTGTCGGATTGAAAAAATGTAATGGAATCGCCATCGTTATAACTGGATGCGGTCACTGAGACGCTGGACAGGTAGCCACCCATGATGTTGCGATCGATACGTTGCAAGTCGAGGATCTTACCAAGCAGCTGCTTTAAAGGGGTGTTATCCAACATACTGACTGCACGCTTGTTGGCATAATCGGCCTGAAAAGCGCTGAATAAACCGCGCAGCAGATGACGAAATACTCTGGGGTAGTCTGAATAATACACCTGATTGGTATGGAAATGCCGCCATACCCATTCAATTTTTTTCACGCCCAAATGAAAACAAGAGGCGTAACAGGCAATACCGGTGCCATTGATGGCTCCAGCGGAAGTGCCGCATATAATGTCAAACGGAATTTTGCTATTGCGTGGGTAACGGGTGGCAATGGCTTTAAGGACACCCACCTGATAGGCCGCCCTGGCACCACCACCGGTCAACAGCAAAGCTGTTTTTCGTCGCTTGTCGGAATCTGTTTGTTTCATTCGGCTGAACTTTTACTCGCTCTGCTGCTCTGTTGAGTTAAGCTGCTGGCTAAAAAGAGTTATTGAAAAATTTCCAGCCATTGTATGCTGAGCAGACTGTGATTACGACCTGACTTTAGTCTGGTCGGATAACGAATTGAATGCAACTTTCCAACGCAAAGAGGCCATTATGACAGAGCGTGAATCATCGGAAGCATCTGCACCTGGTCAGCAGCTTTATTACCTGGGACTGGCTGCTGTGGTCATGGTCTTATTGATAGCTGGCTGGCTGTTGTATCGCTCTGACAGTCCGGAGCCTGAACCTGTGCAGCTGTTGCCGCAAGCGGAGCTTACGGAATTACCCGACGCTGAACCTTTTGTACCAGACCCCATTGCCTTAGAGCCTGTGACTGAGGCTGTGCCTGAATTGCCGGCGGAGCCGCTTACCGGTGACTTGCCGGTTGAGGTTGTGCCCGAGCTTCGGGAACCAGAGCCAGAACCAGAACCAGAGCCTGCATTGCCTGCATTGAATGATTCGGATGCCGAAGTAAGGCAGTCGTTGCTGCAACTCCCCTGGCAACCTGGCCTGGCCGGATTGTTTGTACGTGAAGACATGCTGCGTCGTCTGGTGGTGCTGACTGATAACGTCAGCCGGGGCCAAATCAGCAGTGACCATCTGGTGCTCACTACACCGGATCAACCCTTTGCGGTAAGACAGCAAGGTGAGCAACTGAGCTTGGACCCGGCTGGTTTTCGTCGGTATGAGCCCTATCTTACCCTGTTAGAGAGTGTACCAGTCCCGACTCAGGTAGCATTGTTGCGGCACTATCAGCCATTACTGGATGAAGCTTTTGCCGAGCTGGGCTACCCGGATAAGCCCTTTGAGTATCGTTTGCTGCAAGCCATCGATTACCTGCTGGCACAGCCTGTGATGGACGGAGTTTTTGAGCTGGAGCTGCCCAGCGTGATGTATCATTTTGCCGAGCCACATCTTGAAGCCATGAGCGATGTGCAAAAGCAGTTGATCCGCATCGGGCCGGATAACCAAAGGCGCTTGAATCAACACTTGACAAAATTACGACTGGCGTTACAAGAATGATTTCTTAGGGCTTTCCTTGTTTAATATTTATTAAACTATAATTAATTCAGCCGTTTATGACTACCCCTTTACCAACTTATGTCTATGCTTAACCAAGAACTGGCAGTAGGTATAGGGGTTCATCATGCTGAATCAATTGAGTGTAAAGTTACGGCTAACAGCCATCATAGTCGTGCCTCTGGTTGTGATCCTTGTGCTGGCCATTTTATCATTGCGTGAAATGCAGCAACTCAATCAGGGAATTGATAGTCTCTACCATGATAGGGTAGTTCCCCTTCGTCAGATCAAAGTGGTATCGGATGCTTATGCCGTGACCATGGTAGATACCTTCCATAAATACCGAAGCGAACAGCTCAATGCCAGGCAAGCGCTGCAGGAGTTGCAACAAGCCAGAGCTGAAGCAGAACGCTATTGGCGACAGTATCTGGCGACTGAGCTCACCGCAAACGAGCGTCGGCTGGTATCGGATGTCGAGCGTTTGCGCCAACCTTTTTTTACCGAAGCCGATCGTTTTACGTCCGCCATCGAGCAAAACACCTTTATGACAGCCATCGGCAACAATGAATTTAATCAGCGCTTGTACGCGGTTGCCGATCCGCTCAGTGCTGCCCTGGATGCACTCATCATGTTGCAGCTGGATGAGTCTGAGCGTTTCAGGCAGGCTGCTGAACAGAGCTTTGTACAGAGTCGCCTGGTGTTTATGCTGCTGTTAGTGACTGTATTTATTACTCTGGCAGTCCTTGGTCTCTGGATTTACCGCTCCATTCAAACTCCGTTGCGTCAGTTGCAAAGTGCTATTCAAGCCGTTGGGAAAAGCCTGGATTTGACAGTGCGGGCCGCAGTGGCAGGCAATGACGAACTGGCTGAGGCTGCCATCGCTTTTAATGGCACCATGGATCGCTTGCAGTTATTCTTTAAAGAACTGGATGGCGCTATCCAGCAGCTCGCGACTGCAGCAGAGGAAATGAGTAATATCAGTGAGCAAGTCAGTACCACTTCGGGTGAGCAAGAACAGCATGTCAGCATGATCGCTACTGCCATTACCCAGATGTCTTCAGCTATTCAGGAAGTTGCGGGCAGTGCTTTGCGTACCTCGGAACAAGCCGGTGAAGCAGATCACTTGTCTGAACAAGGGGTGAGCCGGGTGGAGCAAAGTATCCAATCGATTGGAAAGTTGTCTGCCGCCATGGATGAAGCTACTAAGGTCATCGCCCAGCTGAATGATGAGTCAGGCAAAATTAGTCAGGTGTTGGCAGTGATCACCAGCATTGCCGAGCAAACCAATTTGTTGGCACTGAATGCTGCGATTGAGGCGGCTCGGGCTGGGGAAGCGGGTCGTGGTTTTGCCGTGGTGGCTGATGAAGTGCGTCAGTTGGCAACCAATACCCAAAAAGCCACCGAGTCAATTCGCGGTATGATTGATAACCTGCAATTATCTTCCAAAGAGGCTGTGCAGGCGATGGAGAACTCTGGTCAATTTGCCAAGGTAAGTGTGACTCAAGTTAATGAAACCGGAGATGTGATCAATCAGATGAAAAGCTCAGTCAGTCATATTGTTGAGATGAATGCCCAGGTATCAACCGCTACTGAACAACAAACCATAGTAGCTGAAGAAATCAGCAAAAACATCAGCGAGTTTACGGTCAGTATTGGTGAAGTGACGCATAGCGCCAAACAAAGTGCAGAAGCCAGTGATATGCTGGCGCGCTTATCCTCGGATTTACAGCAAAAAGCAGCGGCTTTTAAAGTTTGATCTCGGGTCACGGCTGCTTTTTTCTTGAGCAGCTGGCTTGCGGATGGTTGCAACCCAGGCAGGATTTGCGCATAATGCGCGCCTGCCATCGTGATGGCACACAATGGTAACCCCATGGGTCCTCTCGCAATGCTAGTAGGTGAACCCGGTCAGGTCCGGAAGGAAGCAGCCGCAGCTTATGACGCATGTGCCGAGATGTGGCTGGTGGGGTTGCCACCCACTTCCCATCCTTAGCCTTGATTATCCAAAAACTCCACGGCTTTGCGTACCGCCTCTTGCACCTTCATTTGCATTTCGAAGCGCTCACTTTGCGGCAGGTAGAACGCCATATCCACTTCATAGCGAATATAACGCGGTGGCAGCTGATTCAGGATAATACAGCTTAAATCCGCCAGATAATCCGGATCTTTATTCTGATCCAAGCCTTGCTCCGCCAAATAATCGATCACCAGCTTTTCATAGTAGTTGTGAATATCATCGTTCAGAATCATGATTACTCTTCTTGGTTGTAAAGCAGACGCTACTGCCTTCAAGCATAATCGGCTTTTACAAAAAAAACCACCGCATTGGTTATGCCGGGGTGGCTTGCTACAATGCCAGCTACTGACGTGGTGGAATCAAAAAAGATGCAGAAAAATCAAAAACCTTGCTATTACGGTGACTACCTTCAGCTGGACCAGCTTCTTAATGCCCAGGCACCGGAAAGTGCGAACTATGGCGCAGAGGCGCATGATGAGACCCTGTTTATCATTGTGCATCAGGTGTATGAGTTGTGGTTTAAGCAAATCCTGCATGAATTAAAAGCGGTACTGGCTGTCTTTGCTGAAGAGGAAGTTAAAGATGAACAGCTCACCGGCATCGTGCATAAACTGAAGCGGGTGATCAGCATTCAGCAGCTGTTGAACCAACAGATTGCGGTGATGGAAACCATGACGCCGCAGGATTTTATGTCGTTTCGCGATTACCTGGTACCGGCTTCTGGCTTTCAGAGTGTGCAGTTTAAAATGCTGGAAATTGGCCTGGGGCTTAAAAGCGATTACCGTATCGACTTTGATAAAAACTCTTTTTATACCCGGCTGAATGACAAAGATCGCAACTTCTTGCAGGCGTTGGAGCATCAGCCCAGTTTATTTGAGCTGATTGAGAAGTGGCTGGAGCGCATGCCATTCCTGGAGTTTGGTGACTTTAGCTTCTGGCAATTGTACCAGCAGGCCACCCAAAGCATGCTCAATCGGGATGAAGCCATCGTGCAGGGCATTGAACAACTGGCGGAGTCCGAGCGTGAGCTACAGCTTGGTGAAATCGCCAAAACCCGACAGAAGTTTGCGGCCCTGCTCGATAGTGAGGAATACCACAAGCTGCAGCAGCAAGGAGCTTTCCGGTTAAGTCAGCGTGCTATGTTATCCGCACTTTTTATCAGCTTGTATCAGGAAGAGCCGGTTTTTAATCTGCCATTCCAGTTACTGACCTGCCTGACCGAGATTGATGAAAACCTGACGATATGGCGCTACAAGCATGCCATGATGGTGCAGCGGATGTTAGGCACCAAAATTGGCACCGGTGGTTCTTCCGGCCATGATTACCTGAAACGAACTACCGAGAAAAATCGCATTTTCACCGACCTGTTTCATATGGCGACCTTTTTATTGCCAAAGTCTGAGTTACCAGCTTTACCGGCGGGTCTGAAAAAACGTTTAGGTTTCTATTTTGCTGGCGATTGAGCTGCCTTCAAGTTCAAAGGCGGCTTTAAACAGTTGCAGGTGCAGCTGGGTTAGTGCCGCCAGATCGCGTTGATAGCCGCCACCAATGACGGCGGCAACTGGTATTTCACGCTTACGGCAGCTTTGTAGCACCAGGCGGTCACGCTGCAATAAAGCTGCTGTGCTTAGTTGCAGGTGACCCAACTCATCCTGCTGATGACAATCCACACCAGCATCGTACAGCACCAGATCGGGCTGATACCAGTTTAGCAGGCAGCTAAGCGCCTGCTCTACTTGTAGCAGATAGTCCTGTTCGCTGATGGTTGCTGGCAGTGCCAGATCCCAGTCCGACTGTTGTTTGTGGTAGGGAAAGTTTTTGTCGCAGTGCACCGAACAGGTGATGATATCCGGCTCATTCGCCAGCAGCAGAGCTGTGCCATCTCCCTGATGCACATCCAGATCAAAAATCAGCAGGCGCTTGACGCCTTGTTGCTGCATGGATTTAGCAGCAAAAGCCAGATCATTGAACAGACAAAAACCGGAACCCTGATTGTAAAAGGCATGATGATAGCCACCACTTAAGTGCAGCGCTAAGCCATGTTGTAATGCGAGTTCGGCGCAAAGTCGGGTGCCCGCGATGGAGGTCAGTGAGCGCTGGATCAGCTGCTTTGACCAGGGAAAGCCAATACGGCGCATGGCTTTGGCATCCAGCTGGCCGGAGCAAAGTGCTTGGATGTAGTCCGGGCAATGCACCAGTGTAAGCTCGTGCTCTGAAAGTGGGGCTGGTTGATGAAACTGTTCGGTTGGTACGCCAAATGCCTGCAGCTGTTGCTGCAGAGCATGGTATTTACCAATGGGATAACGATGCCGTTCTGGCAGCTCTAAGGCGCTGTAGCAGGGATGATAAACCAGGGGAAATGACATATCAGCGCTTGTGCTGCTCCTGAAATTGAATTTGCTGCTCCACCTCGCTGATGGCGCGACGACAGCGTCCTAACCGTGCCTGCAACGCCAGTTGCTGCTGCACCTCCTGGTTTTGTTGCTGGGCAAGACGGAGCATGTCTTCCAAACGTTGTTCGAATTCTTTGTACTGACTCAGTTGCTGATATAGATCACGGCTGGACTGTGTAATGCGCTGCACCACTTGTTGGGCTTTACGTTTGCTCACTTTAAAGTTTTTCCGGGTTTGGCTGTTGGCAAAAGCCCGGGTCAGTGCATTGCACTGGGCTGCGATGCGCTCAGCCAGTCGCTGCTGGTGCTCAGAGCTCACAGCTTGCCGCCCCGAGCTATACTGATCCAGTCGCCTTAATTGCTGCAAGGCTTCATCCACATAATCGGTCAGGTAAGGTGAGTGACAACTAAACAGATCGGTCTGAAACCAATCCAGTGGCTTGCCGGGCATCGGTGCCTGATCCAGGGTTCTGGCCTGTTCACGCAATTGCTCTAAACGTTGTTTTAGCTCGCTGAGCGCCGACATACTAACTCCAGGCCTGCCAGGCCAGGCGCAGCGCTATGGCCACCACTACGCTGATAAAGACGGGGCGGATAAAGCGGCTGCCAAAGCGAATGGCGGAGTGGGCACCCAGCCAGGCACCTGCCATCAAGCAAAGCCCCATTGCCAGGCCAAGCAGAATAAAGACATGACCCAGCAACAAAAATACCGCCAGAGAGACGCCATTACTGATAAAATTCATAGTGCGGGCCACACCGCAGGTCAGCAACAAATTGATGCGGTACAGTGCCATGGTAGACACCATCCAGAAGGCGCCGGTACCCGGGCCTGCAACTCCATCGTAAAAGCCCAGCGCCAACCCCTGACTTCGTTGTTGCCAGAACAGCCGGCGGTTTTGTTTCGGCAGTTCGAGTTGATCGTCAGGCACAATGCGGTTAAACAGCGTATAGACAGCAGCCAGTAAAATGACCACCGGTAGATACTTTTCCAGTGCAGCGCTGCTGAGCTGATCAACCAGCAGGGTGCCTAAAGCAGCACCGATACCGGTATAGAGCAGACTACGGCGCCAGTACACAGGGTCAAACAAACGTTTGCGGTAATAAGTCACCGAGGCGGTTAAGGAGCCGAAAGTAGCGGCCAGCTTGTTGGTACCAAGCGCCAGGTGCGGTGGCAGGCCTGCGGTAAGCAGGGCCGGGATAGTCAACAGGCCACCGCCACCGGCAATGGCATCAATATAGCCAGCGGTAAAAGCAACGGCGCAAAGTATAAGCAGAACACTGGGTTCGATGGCAAATTCAGCGAACAATTCGACAGGCCTTAATAGTGAATGCTGCGTTTAAATGGCGGTAGCGCATCGAGCATCGCTTTACCATAGGTTTTGCTGACCAGGCGTCGGTCCAAAATCACAATTTGACCGCTGTCCTGCTCTTGCCGCAGTAGTCTACCACAAGCCTGTACCAGTTTCTTCGCTGTTGCAGGTACCGTTAGTTGTAAAAAAGGGTTGCCACCTTGTTTAGTCACCGCTTCACTCATGGCCTCCTCCAGCGGTGAGGTTGGCACCGCAAAAGGCAACTTGGTGATCACCAGATTGGTCAGCAAATTGCCCGGTAAATCCAGCCCTTCGGCAAAGCTTTGGGTGCCAAATAAAATACTGGTTTTGTGCTCTGCCACATTCTGCCGATGCTGCTCCAGCAGCTTTTGCCGGGCCGCTTCACCTTGCACCAATAACTCAAATCCTTTGGTGCGCAAGACCTCAGCGACCTGATTCATTTGCCAGTAAGAAGCAAACAGCACCAGACTGGCTTGTTGCCTGGGCAAATAATCGGGCAACAACTGACAGAGTTCATCCGTAAAACCATCCGCAGTCGGTTCATGCTGCATTTTTGGCAGCAGAATATGACCTTGCTCGGCATAGGCGAAAGGCGAGTCGACTTTTAGCGTGCGCACCCCTTCCCACTGATCCAGCCCTAGCTCACGCAGCGGATAGCTGAAGCAGTTGAGGGCGGTCAGGGTCGCAGAGCAGAGCACACAGGCAAAAGCCGGCCGAAACAACAGACGCTCCAGTTGCGCCTGTACCCGGAGTGGGCTGGCACAGCCGGTAATTTGGTGGGGTTGTTGCTCTGGTTGCTCGACCCAACGGGCCTGATAAACATGCGCATGCTGAGGCTCGGCCCAAAGCTGCCACAATGCCTGTTGCTGGCTAAATTTCTGATCAAAAGACGACAGCTCCTGCAAGGTGCTGCTGATAGCTCGGGTAGGAAATTGTTGCTCTAAAATCGCCTCACGAATTTTTTGGTGCAGCTGCTCCAGTTGATTGAGCACCTGGCGGCTGGATTTTGCCAGCGACTCGGCCTGCTGGCTCAGTAGCAGCGGTAAAGCTGCATCGGCAAAACGAAACTGCGGCTTGTTACTAAACCAGGCAGGGATAAAAGCAGCTAGTTGCTGTTGAATGGGCTGATAATCGCGGCGGTAATCATCGATCAGCTCCTGCAGTTTGATGGCGGTTTTAAGTGCTGACTCCGGCAGATTCGCCTGCATGCGCTGACTGAATTTCAGCGCTTTCTCCAGCCACAGCTCTTGTTGCAGCAAGGGCGCACTGGCCGATAAAAAACTGCGGGCACTATCCACCAGGTGGTGGCCTTCATCAATCACATAGACACAGTCTTCCGGCGGTGGTAACTGCGCAGAGCCTGCTTCCAAATCGGCCAGCAAAAAAGCCTGGTTGGTCACCAGCACCTGGCTGCCGGCAATTTCAGCCCGAGCCAAGTGGAATGGACAGTGTTGGTGACGGCGGCTGCCGCGATGGCAATGGTAGGGATCGGCCTGGATCTGTTGCCAGAGTGCATCCGGCACGGCAAATGGCAGGCTGTCGCTATCGCCAAGCCAATGCCGCTGTTGCCAGGCTTTCAGCAGCTTGGTAGCTAGCGCCTGATGCTTAGCGCTGCCATCCGGGAAGAGCTCAGGCTGCTGCAGCATCTCTTGCAAGCGTTCAATGCAAGCATAACGCTGACGGCCTTTAACCAGACAAAACTCAAAATCGAGCCCGGCGTGTTGCTGAAAAAAGGGTAAGTCTTTACGAACTAATTGCTCTTGCAAAGCCACGGTAGCAGTGGCAATCACCAGCGTTTTGTTGTGTGTGAGCACATAAGGAATACAGGCTAGTAAATAGGCCAATGACTTACCGGTTCCCGTACCGGCTTCAACCAGTGCAATGCGATGATGCCGGTGGTAACTGCCGGCAATGGTATGGGCGATTTCTGCAATCAGTTGGTTTTGTCCTTGTCGAACGCGGTAGTTTGGCAAGGCGTTACGGATCTGTTGCTGAATCGCGCGGATACTTTGTTGAGTTTCAGTTTGCAGCATGTAATTTTTTCTGAACGTCCAAGCGCTCTATTCTAAAAACTAACGCTACAGATAGCAATTACTGCCTAAAAGCAAGGCAGATCGTACAAGTTGCCAATCATCTCTTTAAATTTGCATTCATCGCAAATTTTAGCAAGAAGGTTGACCTGGTAGGGGTGAAATGTATAGCATCGGGTATGAAATGCCTTTTTTATTGCATGGTATTTCGGCAAAGCTTTTTTCAAAAAGCACAAAACACCTCACAAAATTTGATTGTCGCTATGTACGACAACCAGGGAGACTTTCTAATGTATAAAAACAACAAATTGTCCAAAGCAGTGCGCTTGGCAATGACAGTGGGCGCTTTAACCGCGGCCGCTGTTCCAGGATTCGTTGTTGCTGATGTGAATGAGCAGGAAGCAACAACTATCGAGCGTATTGAAGTAACAGGTTCACGTATTCGTCGTATCGGTGAAATTGCCCCAACTCCAGTAACGGTTATTACCGGTGAAGGTCTTGTTGATGCTGGTGTTACCAATGTGGCAGATTTACTGCACCGGATGCCGAACACCTTGATTGGTTTATCACCTGAGACGAGCAACAATACCATTTTTGCCAGTGGCTTGAACAACACCGATCTACGTGGTCTGGGCTCGAACCGTACTCTGGTGCTGGTCAACGGCCGTCGCTTTATCTCTGGTGCTCCGGGCAGCTCAGCAGTTGACTTAAACAACATTCCAACTGCAATGATTGACCGTATCGAAATCACTACCGGTGGTTCATCTGCGGTTTACGGTTCTGATGCTGTGGCGGGTGTTGTAAACATCATTACCAAAACGTCTTACGATGGTGTCACCATCGATGTCTCTACCACGCAAACTCGTCAAAGCGGCGGTGAGGAAGAGTATGCTTCTTTGACCTTTGGTGCTGATTTAGGCCGCGCCAGCTTTATTTCTAACCTGAGCTGGGCGCGTCAAAAGCAAATCAGTTTCATGGATCGCGACTTTTTGCGTGAAGCGCCGATCGTAATTCGTAACCCAAATCGTGATCCTAATGACCCGAACAGCCCTGCCGCGGTTGTCTGGGGTTATGGTCAGCAGGTACTGGCATCTTACACCAAAACTGGTACCTTCGCAGCAGGTGGCACCCGTTATACCTTCAGCGAAGATGGTACCATGCGCCCGCAGCAGTTGGGTGAGCCGCTGCCACCACTGACTTCTGGCCGGGTCGATTACCTGGGTGGTGAAGGCTACAACTTTGCTGAAAACAGCTTTATGCGTACTCCGCTTGATCGGATTAACTTTGTAACCAACATGAATTACGAGTTTAACGATGATCATCGTATGCAAATGGAGCTGAATTTATCCAAAACAGACGCGTACGGTGAGAGCTCGCCAGCTTTCCTGAACTTTATTGCCTATGGTGACAATGCCTTATTACCGCAGGCTGCCCGTGATCTGATCAGCCAGCAAAACCTTGGCTTTGATCCACGTGGTGCAGTTTCCATGGGCTATCTGGCTTCTGATTTCGGTAATCGTCAGTATTCACAAGACCGTACTTTAGCGCGGATTTCTCTTGGTTTTGATGGCGCCATTAACGACAACTGGATGTATGATGTTTATATGACATCTGGCCATGTTCAAGCCGATACCGAGTGGTACGGTGAGATGTATGAAGATCGTTTCTACGATGCGATTGATGCCATTGAACTGAACGGCCAGGTGGTTTGTCGCGATGAAATCGCCCGTGCACAGGGCTGTTTACCACTAAACATCTTTGGCCGTGGTCTGTACAGCGATGAGGCTTACGATTGGGTGAGCACCGATGCGATTCGTCGTTCGTCCATCCAACAGCACGTGATTGGCGCTGCAGTCAGTGGCGATATCATGGAACTGCCTGCCGGCTGGTTAGCCGCTGCTTTTGCTGTTGAATACCGTAAAGAAAAAGCTAAGACGCTGCCAGATCCGGCAATGCGTGCAGGCTTGTTGTTTAACAACCAGTCTCAGCCATTATCCGGTGATTTTGATGTAAAAGAAATCTCGGCGGAGTTTTCAATCCCATTGATTGAAGGCATGGCTTTCGTTGAAAACCTTACCTTCGAAACCGCCGGTCGTGCGATGCGTTATTCGACCTCTGGTTCGGATACGGCTTGGAAAATTGGCCTGAACTGGGAAATCAATGACGAGCTGCGTGTGCGTCTTAATCGCTCTAAGTCTGTACGTGCACCGAATATTGGTGAGTTGTTCAACCCACCAGGGCAGACGTTTGCTAGCATCACTGACCTTTGTGCTACCAGCCAGCGTGATGCACTGAACCCAAACTACCGTGAAAACATCCTGAACAACTGTGCTGCTCAGGGCATTCCGGCTAACTTTGAGCCATCGCAAGAGTGGTTTGGTTCAACCCGTCCAGGCTTTATCATTGGTAACACCGATTTGACCAATGAAATTGCCAAAGACATTACCATTGGTTTTGTTTACAACCCAAGCTTCCTGGATGATTTCAGCCTGACAGTGGATTACTGGAAGTTTGACATGTCCAACATGATTCAATCTTTCACCGCGAACAACCTGGTTCGTTACTGCTATCAGTCGAATTCAATTGATAACGTATTCTGCCCGCTGATTGAGCGTGATCCGAATACGTTTGAAATTGTAAACTTCTTCCAGAAGCCAATTAACTCAGCATTAAGTACTACTTCAGGTGTGGATATTGAAGCGAACTACCGTTTCAGCACCGACTTTGGTGACTTTGGTGTGCGTTGGATCGGCACCTATCTGGAAGAGCGTACCTTTAACCAGACGGGTTTTGCTGAAGATGAAGTTGTCAACACTGGTGAACAAGCGCGTCCACGCTGGCGTAACCGTTTAATCACTAGCTACAACTATCAGGATTTCTCAGCGGTTCTGACCATGACACACCGTCATAGCTCTGTTTTGAATAACGAGTGGACACCTAACCAGAACAACTACAACGATGTACCTTCGTACATCACCTGGGATCTGACCTCACGCTACAACGTGAATGATAATCTGCAAGTTCGTGCTGGTATTTTGAACATGTTCGATCGGACGCCACCGCGTCTTCCGGGTATGTACAACAATGGTAACTACTACGATATGATGGGACAGCGCTTCACTTTAGGTGTGAACTACACTTTCTAAGTAAAGCAGCTTAGGTTAAGCAACCATTTTATCTGCATGAAAACACCAGCTTCGGCTGGTGTTTTTTTATTGTTGAGTTTTAAACACTGCGGCTGATTGCGCTTCGTATGTGATGTCAGCCTAAAACTTGTTGGAATGCAATTATTTGTCTGTAAGTCCGGCAATACTGTCACGAAATGTGTACAAAAAGAATATGGCAATTGCTCGCTAAATTTAGATTATTCGGAACTTTTAAAGAGAATCCGCTTGTTTTACACCCTTTCAAGTTGCAGCCCGCGATACTTCAGTATGCGCTACATCAGAAATCCTTTAAAAGCAACGCCGCTGAACTCTGAAAAACATTCATCAAACTAGTTGACCCTGGCGAAAAATTACGTTTATCATCAAAGAGTGACGGATCGGGGTTTCCCCGGTTTAAGCGGAATGCCAGATGCCGTAAAGTTCTGGCTTAGGTGAAAAATAGAATCACTAACTCATAGTGGTCCAGGGAGAAATACATGTATACGAATAATAAATTAAGCAAAGCTGTGCGCTTGGCGATTGCTTTTGGAGCCGCTTCGGCGACTGCTCTGACAGCACAAGTTGCCGCCGCTGACGAGCAAGAAGCTGAGCGAGTTGAGCGTATTCAGGTTACGGGTTCCCGTATTCCTCAATCTGCCAACGTGGTTACCTCCAGCCCTATCACCCAGGTTACCTCAGAAGAGTTTGAGTTTGCCGGAACCATTCGTACTGAAGACCTAGTAAGCGACTTGCCACAAGTGTTTGCTGGCCAAGCCGCTACCACCAACAATGGTGCCAATGGTACCGCTACCATTTCTTTGCGTGGTCTAGAGTCCAAGCGTACTTTGACACTGATCAACGGTCGCCGCATGGTTGGTGGTTCGCCATCAGCTGGAGGTGGTGTACCTGATTTGAATCAGATTCCTGCGCAACTGATCAAAAACGTTGAGCTGTTAACTGGCGGTGCTTCAGCAACTTACGGTTCTGATGCTATCGCTGGTGTTGTTAACTTCATGATGAAAGATGACTTTGAAGGTATTCAGTTCGATTACCAGCATAGTTTCTATCAACACAACAACAGCAACAGCAGCCCGGCAGCTCAAGCTGTTCGCAATGCTGGCTTTGAACTGCCGGATGGCAATGTACGTGATGGCCACTCCAACATGTACAACCTGATCATGGGCTTTAACTCGGACGATGGTAAAGGCAATGTTACCATGTTCGGTAGCTACCGTCGTATTAAACCGGTATTCCAATCCGATCGTGATTTCAGTGCCTGTGCGCTGACCGGTGGCTCGGTCAATGGTTTTGGTTGTGGTGGCTCGGGTGCTGCACCAGATCCACGCTTTTCTGACTTTTCTACTTTCGACTTTATTACTCAGGGCAGCGAGTTTGCTCAATACGATGGTCGTTTGTACAACTATGGCCCGGTCAACTACTTCCAGCGTCCGGATGAGCGTGTTGCCTTAGGTGCCTTTGGTAAATATGCCTTTAACAACAACGTTGAATTGTATGCCGAGTTGGGTTATACCCACAACAGCAGCCGTTCGCAAATTGCCGAGTCAGGTGCTTTCTTTGTGCCGGTTACATTGACTTGTTCTAACCCACTGATGTCGGATCAGCAGTTTAATGCGCTTTGTGGTAACCGTGGTTTAACCCGTGATGATTCTGTGTCAGCCTTTGTTGCGAAACGTAACATTGAAGGTGGCCCACGTATCGATGATCGCGAGCACAACTCACACCGTGCAGTCTTAGGTATTCGTGGTGAAATCAACGACCAGTGGACCTATGACGCTTACGTCAACTTTGCCCAGGTCAATTACTCGCAAACTTACTTCAATGACTTCAGTAAATCACGTATTGCCCGTGCCTTGGATGTTGTCAGCGATGCAGATGGCAATGCCATTTGTCGTTCAGTGGCGGATGGCTCTGATCCTACCTGTGTGCCTTACAACCTGTTTACCGAAGGTGCTATTAACCAGGCGCAGATTGATTACCTGACCTTGCCATTGTTCTCGCGTGGTACCACAGGTTTAACTGAGTTCACGGGTTATGTATTGGGTGACCTAACCGACTATGGCATCAAATCACCCTTTGCTGAGTATGGCGTTGAGCTGTTATTAGGTGTGTCAACCCGCCGCGATACCCTGACCTTTGCTCCAGACCGTGGTTACATCGACTTCGAGGGGGCTGGTCAGGGCGGTCCATCTCTGCCTGTTGCTGGTTCAGTCAGCGTGGATGAAGTTTTCTCTGAAGCTAAAATCTACCTGGTTGAGGATGCTCCATTTGCCGAAAGCCTGGTATTGGATTTAGGTTTCCGTTACTCCGAGTACGATACTGGTAAAACCACGACTACTCAGAAGTATGCGTTGGGTTGGGATATTACCCAGGACTTTAAACTGCGTGCCAGCTACCAGATAGCTGCCCGTGCTGCCAACATCCGTGAATTGTTTGCATCACAAGGCGCCGGCTTGTTCCAGTGGAACGCCGATCCATGTGGTGGTGAAACCCCGCAACGTTCCCTGGCAGATTGTCAGCGCACTGGGGTAACTGCTGATCGTTACGGCTCCATCCCGAACAGCCCGGCCAACCAATACAACCAGTTGACTGGAGGTAACCCGGATCTGGATCCGGAAGAGTCCAAAACCAAATCGGTTGGTTTTGTGTTCCGTCCAAGCTTTATTGATGGGTTTGACTTCTCTGTCGATTACTTCGACATTAAAGTGGAAAAAGCTATCTCCAATATTCCACCAATTACTGCGGTAAATAACTGTTTGGATACGGGTGACGAAAGGTTCTGTAGCTTGGTACAACGTGCCCCAGTTAACCAAGCCTTGTGGTTAGACGGTGGTCAGGTTATTGCTACTAACGTGAATATCGGCTTCCTGCAACGGACTGGTATCGACGTCAACTCCATGTACACCATGAATCTGAATGATATGGGCCGGTTGCGCTTCTCTTTAACCGGTACTTACTTCCAGAAGTACGATAATCAGCCGATTGCTGGTGGCACCCTGAACGAGTGTGCTGGCAAATGGGGTGGCGTATGTACTGAGCCGGTGCCTAAGTGGCAGCACAACTTGCGTGCTACCTGGATGACGCCATGGGATGTGACCATTTCTGCCAACTGGCGTCATCTTGGCAAAGTGGATAACCACCCAAGCCGTGTTGCGAACCAGGAAAACCACTCTGCTGAGAACTACCTGGATCTGACTGTTCAGTGGATGGTTGGTGAAGGTACCCGTCTGAGTGTCGGTGTGAACAACGTGCTGGATAATGATCCGCCATACTATTCAGCGGCTCTGTCTGCGAACACTGACCCAGGTTTCTGGGATTCAACTGGTCGTTATGTATTCTTCGGAATCCAACAGCGCTTCTGATAGTCGGTATAGCGATGTAAAGCCCTCCTTGTGAGGGCTTTTTATTTCTGCTTAACAGCGAGTTTAAACAGGCAGTGATATGACGGACAGCAAATCAAGCTGGGACAGGTACTGGGCCAAGGGCAGTGCAGCGGCTTTGCCCTTAAGTGATAACGAGCAAAGGCAGCTTGGTCAGTTCTGGCAAGCACAACTGCTACAAAATACGCCAAAAGCCATGACATCCGCCGTTGAACTGGCGGCCGGTGCTGGTGATCTGACTGCGCAGCTCATGTCGTTTTTTGGGCTGTATCGGCCTGAACCCGTGTTGCATGCAGTGGATAGCTCAGCTCAGGCATTGCACCAGTTGCAAGCGCGTTTCGAGCGTATACAACCTTTGCAATGCGATTTGGCGGCGGTGACGCTAGCCGATCACAGCCAGCAATTGGTGGTCAGCCAGTTTGGCATTGAATATGGGGGCGAAGCTGGCTTTCGTGAAGCAGGCCGTATGGTTGCGGTTGATGGTGTCCTATTGTTGCTGGTGCATCACAGCGACAGTGAAATCTTCCGGCAATGTGCCCGCAATAACCGCATGATTCGTTTCATGCAGGATGAGCAATTCTTTACTAAGGTCAGCCACTGGTTTCGTGTGGCGCAACACGATTCTGCAGCAACGGAGAGCGAGATGGCAGCAGCCCGAAATGCTTTAATGCAGGCTTTGCAGCACGCACAGCGGCTGTTACAACAAATCGGGCCGGTCAGTAGGCAGATCCGACAGTTTTATCAGGATTGTGCCGAGTTGGCTGCTAAGGTGCGCTCTTATCAATTATCGGAGCTACTTGATTGGCTTGAGCGAATGCAAACCGAGTTAGTGGACAGTCAACAACGCGGTGAAGCCATGCAGCAGGTTGCTATGGATTACCAGCAGTTGGATGCACTGTGCCGAGCACAGTGGCACCCCTGGCAATTGCAGTACCATATTGAGCCATTTGAGTTAGCAGGTAAAACCTTAGGGTGGTTTGTTAAGGGTAACAAAAAGCCCGCTTAGCGGGCTTTGAAACAGGACAAACTCTTTGGCTTAGCCCAGGCGACGCACTAAATCGCTCACCCGATCTAAAGAGCTTAAATGATGGTAAATGGCATCCAGGGCATTGTGTTGACGTAATTTTAAGAAGTCGCTATCACTTAATGCTGCCAGCTTTTCCTGATCAATCACATGGAAGCCATTCAGAGCGCCTTGCTTGCCGCTGCTGTCGGTAAACTTGAGCGCTTCTTCTTTAAACAGGTCCAGTTGTTGCAGCAGAGTGGTTATTTCCACACTGACCATTTCGTGTGCCAGCAAGTCCTGCAGGAAATTGGTCAGGTTCTGGTAAAACTCGGTCGGTTGCTTATTCTCATCAAAGATGGCTTGTCCCTCAGTGGTACTGACCAATTCAGATTCAGGGTGGATACAGACCATCCACTGATCGTCGGTGTTTTCAGCCCGGGCTATGCTAAATGGATAGCTGCGCAATGTTGCCGGCACATAGGCTGCATCCCAGCGACCTTGTTGCAGGAACAGGTTTTGTTTCTCCAGCAAGCCAAAAACGGCGATGGGACGGTATTGCTTACTTTGCTCTTCGTAGACAAAAAAGATCGGGTAGTGAGCTGAAACCTTGTTGAACTCACCAAAAAAAACCGGGACAAATTGCCGGTCGATTAAATGCTCAATGGTTCCCTGCTGACGAATTTTGATTGCGCTGTGTTGCTCCGGGCTCACCGGTACTGGATTGTTAAACATCTGGGCTTGATTCCTTGTTAGCTATTCTTGTGTCGGTAACTTACTTGCCATCCGGCAGACTGTCAACAGTGATGCCTGGGTGGGCGTTTTGCTTGGTCACTTAGCTCAGTTGTGGTACATATAACGGCACGCACCATTAAGACCATTGGCATCATGAGCGAGTTATCAGCGTTAACACAACAGGCGAAACAACTTAAGCAACAACAACGCTATGAAGAAGCAATTGCTTTGTACAAGCAAGCCTGTTTGTTATCACCCCAGGATCCTATTCCTGAGCACAACCTGGCGACTGCATACGCGGATGCGGATTTGCTGCATGATGCTCGCTATCATGCCCGCATGGCCTTGCAGCTTGGTTCTAAACATGCAGCAACCTGGCTAGTGTTGGCCCGAGCTGAGCAGGGGTTGCATCATTTGGCTGAGGCTGAGCAAGCTTACCGCCAGGCGCTGGCTATTGATCCTGTGCTTGCAGAGGCGCATTTGGAGCTAGCCCAGCTTTTATGGATGCAATCTGCCAATATTCAGCAGACTGTCGCTACTTTAATTGCAGCGATAAAACAGCACCCGGATAACCCTGTACTCAGACTTACTCTGGCTCGTGTGTTTGAAGGTGCGGGAGATATTGCCGTTGGCTATAAGGTGTTGGCGGATACTTTATTGTTCATGGAGGATGAAGTGCTGTTAAGTACTGCTACGCATCTTGCCTTGGATCATGGCGACCATGAACAGGCGTTAGTGCACGCTAAACGGGCCTATGCAATGGCTCCACAGTACGCACCGGCCTTAATGGCGTATTGTTACGCCTTGATGGCAAATGAGCAGGCGGCTCAGGCCTTGCCGATGATTGATGGCTATGTACAGCAGCAGCCAGATGACCAATTGGCATTGGCCGTCCAGGCTACAGCACTCAGGTTATCCGCAGATGAGCGCTATCAGGATTTATGCAATTACAAATCCATGGTTCAATCCTATGCATTGCAAACGCCCCAGGGCTGGTCTTCAATGTCGGATTATCTTGCGGAGTTAAAGCAAGCGGTGCGTCAACATCATCATTTCCAGACACATCCGTTTGGTCAGTCGGTCCGGCATGGTAGTCAGCAGCCCAGCTTATTGCGCTTTAAAGACCCGGCAATCCAGGCCTTTCCTCAAGCAATAGCACCAGCTATTGAGCAGTATTTGCAGCATATTGGTGCCGATAAGCAGCATCCACTATCCAGACGCAACCAGCAAGATTGGCAATTTAATGGCATTTGGTCGGTCTTGTTGAAGTCGCAGGGTTTTCATAGCAATCATGTGCACTCCAAAGGCTGGATATCATCCGCCTGTTATCTGGAGTTGCCCAAAACAGTAAAGCAAGGCAGTGTCGATGGCTGGTTGAAGTTTGGTGAGCCAGGCTTGGCTACCCAACCCAAACTGGCTGTAGAGCGTTATGTGAAGCCTGAAGTTGGTCAACTGGTGTTGTTTCCTTCGTACTTCTGGCATGGCACTGTGCCTTTTAGTGGCAGTGATTCCCGCATGACGATTGCTTTTGATCTGGTACCAAAGGCTTAATGCGGTTAACCGCTGAAACGACATTGTGCACATCGTTGTTCGGCTGGATCTCTCTCCAGCCGCTTTGCTTCTATTCTGTTCTCACAGTCACAGCAAATACCGTAAAGCCCAATCTCCATCTGGCTTAATGCTGCTTGCACGGCTTCCAGCCGCTTGCTTGGGCCGCGTAACTCTGGTGTGTGCCAATGCAGCAGCAGCTCCGGCCAGCGAGGTAATGGCAATTGCTGTAACTTCAGGTGCAATTGTTGATAGTCCAGGCTAGGCTGGCCAGCCAGGACATGTGCAATGTGCTGCTGCAACTGTTGCTGTTCTTCCAGCAATCGAGTGCGTAATTGATTCAGGCGGATGGACATACAACACCCTAGCTATGGTCATATGCTGCAGTATGGCTTAGTCCATAGCGGCATGATGTGATGTACATCAAACCGCATGCACGTTTCCGTTAGGAGAGGGGTCTTAGAGGGCACAAAAGCCTGCTCTTAGCCTGCGAGCAGACGATTAGCCTTTTCTTTGCTGTAAAAGGGATAGTGCAAGCGCAGCTCTTCCGCTAGAATAATGGGTTCTGTCCCAACGCATTCGATGAGGTATTCCAGTGGCTGACGAGAATTTTAAAGAGAGTTTTAATTTGAAACAGTTTTTGGCTTTTCTGGTGGTATTTGTGGTCTTGCTGCTGCAGGGCCCTATTGTGCGCTGGCTACAAATTTTTGGCTAACGCCAGTTTCTTGATAAAGCTAAACTGATACAGGATACCATTTACTCATGACCAATCCCGTCCTTAGTGAGCAACTAAAGCAAGTCATTAAGACAGTCCCTGATTACCCCAAGCCAGGCATTCTCTTTCGTGATGTCACCAGCCTGATGCAGGATGGTCCTGCTTTTGCAAAGGTTATCGATGCGCTGAAGCAGCATTATGCAGACCATGGCATCAATAAGGTAGTTGGTACAGAGTCACGCGGTTTCATTTTTGGTGCCCCTTTGGCCTATGCTCTGGGTGTGGCTTTTGTACCGGTTCGTAAAAAAGGCAAGTTACCACGCGAGCGCATATCGCAAAGTTATCAGCTGGAATATGGCGAGGATATCCTGGAACTTCATATGGATGCCATTCATCAGGGCGACAAAGTCCTGATGGTTGATGATTTACTGGCAACCGGCGGTACCATTGAAGCAACAACACAGCTTATTCGTCGTCTCGGTGGTGAGGTGACGCATGCGGCTTTTGTGATTGCTTTGCCTGAGCTTGGCGGTATACAGCGGCTCGAAAAATTAGGCCTCGAAGTGCTGTCTTTAGTTGATTATGATGGTCATTAACCCCGTTGGGTTGCATAGCTGGCCGTATTTTTACGAAGGCAGCTTAGGTTCCGTAAGCCAAAGATGACCATGAACGAGGAGTATGCATGAGCTACCAGGTGCTGGCACGAAAATGGCGGCCTCAGCAGTTCAGTCAACTGTTGGGACAGCAGCATGTCAAGTCAGCCTTAAGCAATGCGCTTAGCTCCGATCGTTTGCACCATGCCTATTTGTTTACCGGTACACGAGGAGTAGGTAAAACTACCATAGCGCGTATTTTTGCCAAAAGCCTCAACTGCGAGCTGGGGGTGACAGCAACGCCTTGCGGCCAGTGCAGTAGTTGCCTTGAAATCGAAGCAGGTCGCTTTGTCGATTTGTTGGAAATCGATGCTGCTTCCCGAACTAAAGTAGAAGATACTCGCGATCTGCTGGATAACGTCCAATACGCGCCAACGCGTGGTCGTTTCAAAGTGTATTTGATAGACGAAGTGCACATGCTGTCCCGGCATAGCTTCAATGCACTGCTCAAAACGCTGGAAGAACCACCACCGCATGTAAAGTTTTTGCTGGCGACTACCGATCCGCAAAAACTTCCGGTTACCGTCTTATCACGCTGTCTGCAATTTAGTCTAAAGGCTTTAACGGAAGCTGAGCTGCTACAACAACTGAGTAGGGTACTGCAGCAAGAGCAGGTAGCTGCAGAGCAGGAAGCACTGGTCTTGCTGGCCAAAGCGGCCCGTGGCAGTGTGCGTGATGCGCTTAGCTTAACCGATCAGGCCATTGCCCAAACCAATGGCCACATTACCGCCACTGCGGTGCGCGACATGTTGGGTCTGTTACCACAGCACTGGGGACAGCGTTTGCTGCAAGCCGTGTTGCAACAGGATGTAGCGGAGATGCGGCAACAGTTGGATGCACTGATGCTGCAAACCAGTCAGCCCAGTCAATTGATTGATGATATGCTGGCGTTATTGCATTTTGCTGCTATTTGTCAGTTTCAACCGGATGCTGCAGAGCTTGCAGGCGAGCAGGCTGTTTTTGTTGCTGAGCTGGCAGCCAGTCAAGAGGCCGAATCGTTGCAGCTATACTACCAGCTATTGATCAGCGGGAAACGTGAGCTGCCTTATGCGCCGGATATCCGCAGTGGCCTTGAAATGGCATTATTACGGGCTTTGTTGTTTGTACCTCAGTCTGCTGATGCGTCTTCCTCTGCACCATCGGGTTCAAGTGGGCAAAAACGGCCAAGAGCACAAGCGTTAAAGCCACCGCTATTGGCGCAACCAGCAGCCGAGGCAGCAAGCAGTCCGCTTGCCCACACTGTGTCTCCCTCCTTAGCTGCAACTCAGCCTGAAATGGAATTTCAGCAGACTTTGGAAACAGCGCCGGCGGTAGAATCCATGCCCGAAGCACAACCTGAGCTGACCAAGGAGTCAGAGCAGCCAGAACTCCCAGAGTTGCAGACTCAGCCTGAGTCGCCGCAGATGGATCCAATTACCGCCAGCATTATAGCCAGGCGTGGGGTGCAACCTTTGGCGGCAGGCCACAGTGCTGCTGCCACTGTGGCTCAAAGTAAAGCTGCGCGTCCAGCTGTGCCTGCAGCACGTACTGAGCCAGATGTGGCCGATAAGCTCTCTGTGCCTGCAGCTGCTTCGCAAAACCAGCAGATGGCTGCTTCGACACCGCCTGCATCTGAGCTGGTAACAAAGGAAAGCGCAGCAAAAAAGTCTGAGCGCCCAAGGGCGCAGCAATTGCTAGGTCAGCCGCTGGATGCTGCCGGTTTTCATTATCGAGCGGCACATGAGATTGATGATTGGGCTGCTCTGATCGAACAGGTGAATGCAACTGGCTTGTATCGACTGTTTCTGCTGCACTCAGTCCCTAGTGTCGTGGGCAGTTGCGTTCAGCTAATCGTCGCTCATTCAGAACAGCACCTGGAAACGGATGAGTTTCGTCATCGCATTGAGCAATTGGTATTGACTGCATTTCCGGCTGCGACCGAAGTGCAAATCGTCTATCAGCCCGAAGTGACAGGCTGCCCACGCGATATCCAGCAACAGCTGGACCAGGCACGGCGGAGCTATGTGCAACGCATTATGGCCGAAGATCCTGTCCTTTTAACGATACGACAAAATCTAACGGCTGAGTTTATCGACGACAGTCTGGTGGTTAATTAAATTCATTTTGTGTATGCTGGCGCCCATTGCCAATGGGCGAACAGCCATGATTAAGGAGATAAGCCATGTTTAAAGGTGGTATGGGTAACATGATGAAGCAGGCGCAAGCCATGCAGGAAAAAATGCAGAAAGTGCAGCAGGAAATTGCCAATATGGAAGTCACTGGCGAATCCGGTGCTGGCATGGTGAAAGTCACCATGACAGGCTCACATCAGGTCAAGCGTGTGCATCTGGATGACAGTTTGATGGAAGACGACAAAGAAATGCTGGAAGATTTGGTGGCGGCAGCTATCAACGATGCGGTACGTAGAGTGGAAGATACCAACCGTGAAATGATGGCGCAGGTAGCTGGTGGCATGCAATTGCCTCCTGGTTTTAAGATGCCTTTTTAAGCTAAGCAACTCCTATGACTGCCAATACGCCTTTGCTGCAGCAACTGATTGATGCGTTAAAAGCGCTGCCTGGGGTTGGGCCTAAAACAGCCCAGCGCATGGCATTCCAACTGTTGGAGCGCAACCGGGAAGGTGGCCGAAAACTGGGTACAGCCTTGCTGCATGCGATGGAGCATATTGGCCAATGCCAGAGTTGCCGTACTTTTTCCGAGCAGGAACTCTGTGCTATCTGTAGTGATCCATCCCGCAGTCAGTCGTCTTTGCTTTGTGTGGTTGGCTCTTCGGCAGACTTGCAGGCAATAGAGCAAACCGGTCAGTTTGATGGCCGCTACTTCGTATTGATGGGCCAACTGTCGCCACTGGATGGCATTGGCCCGGCCGAGCTGGGGCTGGATCGTCTGGAGCAGCAGTTGGCGAAAGGGGACGTCGAAGAAGTTATTCTCGCGACCAACCCTACCATGGAGGGGGAGGCAACGGCTTACTATATTGCTGAATTGTGTCATCGGCAGCAGATCAGTGTGTCCCGTTTGGCGCAGGGTGTGCCAGTTGGTGGTGAGCTGGAATATCTGGATGGCTCGACTTTGTCTCATGCCTTTAGTGGCCGAAAACGTTTCTAACGCTTGAAATTCTCAGCTTTCCTCCCCATATAAACAACATCCTAACGCCGGCTGGTCCGGCATTGCTTAACGCTTGCTGGCATGGCGCTGGCTGCGGCAAGCAGTATCTATTCATTACATCATTAAAGAGGATTTTGTTGCTATGGCTGAGACCGCAAATAAGCAAACGCATGGCTTTCAGGCCGAGGTAAAGCAGTTACTTCACCTGATGATCCACTCGCTGTATTCCAATAAAGAAATTTTTCTGCGTGAGCTGGTATCCAACGCATCCGATGCTGCGGATAAGTTGCGTTTTCTGGCTTTATCCGAGCCTGGTTTGTATGGCGATGATGGCGAGTTGCGGGTTCGTATCAGTATGGATAAAGAGGCGAAAACTCTGACCATCAGCGACAACGGCATCGGTATGACCGAGCAGGAAGTAAAAGACAACCTGGGCACCATTGCCAAGTCCGGTACCAAAGAGTTTTTCTCGCAATTATCCGGCGATCAGAGCAAAGATGCCACGCTGATTGGTCAATTTGGCGTCGGTTTTTATTCCGCTTTTATCGTGGCAGACAAAGTCACGGTTCGTAGCTTAAAAGCCGGTGCAGCTGCTGATCAAGCGGTGGAATGGGAGTCGGCTGGTGAAGGGGAGTACAGCCTGGCGTCATGTAAAAAAGAGGGGCGTGGTACCGATATTATTTTGCATCTGCGCGAAGGTGAAGAAGAGTTCCTGGAAAAATACCGCGTGCAGTCTGTCATTACCAAGTACTCCGATCACATCAGCATCCCGGTTGAAATGTGGCAGGATGAACAGCCAGAGCAAAAGGGTGAAACCGACGAAGAGACTATTCCGGCAGTACCTGGACAGTGGCAAGCGATTAACAAAGCCACAGCGCTCTGGACTCGCGATAAATCGGACATCAGCGACGAAGAGTACCAAGAATTCTATAAGCATATCTCTCATGACTGGACCGAGCCCATGAGCTGGAGTCACAATAAGGTGGAAGGTACTAATAACTATACCAGCTTGCTGTATATTCCGAAAAAAGCGCCCTTTGATTTATGGAACCGCGAAGCTCGCCATGGTTTAAAGTTGTATGTGCAGCGCGTCTTTATCATGGACGATGCTGAAGAGTTTATGCCGAGCTATCTCCGTTTTTTCAAAGGCTTGCTCGATTCCAACGATTTGCCGCTGAACGTCTCGCGCGAAATTCTGCAAGATACCAAAGCCACTCAGGCATTGCGTAAAGGTTGTACCAGTCGGGCGCTGAAGATGCTGGAAAAACTGGCGAAAGATGTTGAGCAATACCAGCAATTTTGGACTGAGTTTGGTCAGGTGCTGAAAGAAGGCCCGGCGGAAGACTTTGCCAACAAAGAGAAAATTGCTGCTCTATTACGCTTCGCCTCTACCCACAATGACGATAGCAGCCAGAATGTTTCCCTCAGCGACTACCTGGGACGAATGAAAGAAGGTCAGGAAGAGATCTATTTCCTGGTGGCTGATAACTATGCAGCGGCCAAGCACAGCCCGCACCTGGAAGTTTTCCGCAAGAAAGGCATCGAAGTTTTGTTGCTATCGGATCGCATCGATGAGTGGTTGATGCAGCATCTTACTGAGTTTGAACAGAAGAAGTTCCGTTCAGTCGCCAAAGGGGGACTGGATTTATCCAAATTGGATGATGAAGCCGATAAAGCAGCGCAAAAGCAATCGGAAGAAGCCTTTGCCAGCACGGTTGATCGCTTTAAAGCAGCTTTGGGTGAGCAGGTGAAAGAAGTTAAAGTCAGTCATCGTTTAACCGACAGCCCGGCTTGCGTGGTAACCGACGAGTTCGATATGAGCACGCAAATGATGAAGCTGATGGAGTCGGTTGGTCAAAAAGTGCCGGAAGTAAAACCGATTTTTGAAATAAACCCAGAGCATGAGCTGGTGAAGCACATCGCTGATGAGCAGGATGAAAGTCGTTTCAAAGAGTGGGCGGAAGTCCTGCTTGAACAGGCTTTGCTGGCAGAGCGGGGCAGCTTGAAGAATCCGGCTACCTTTGTAGGCCGGCTGAACAAGCTGTTGCTGTCGTTAACAAAGTAAAAGCAGCATTTCTGCAAGGCGCGACTAAAGTCTATGCACCTTGATAAAAACACCAGCTAAGCAGCTGGTGTTTTTTTATAGGGTGCAGCCACAGGTTGGGCAAACGCTTATACTAAAGACTGAGATCACCGCTGCAACCTGTTTGATGCGGACAAAATTCTTGTTTCAATGCCATCATTGTGTAAAGATCCGGACCGTCCATATTTGAAAAATTTAGAACACATGAGGGTGTTGTATGCGGATTATTTTGTTGGGTGCCCCAGGTGCCGGAAAGGGGACTCAGGCTCAGTTTCTGATGAACAAGTTTGGCATCCCGCAAATTTCAACGGGGGATATGCTGCGTGCAGCTATCAAAGCAGGGACTGAACTGGGTTTGGCAGCCAAGCAAGTGATGGATGCCGGGCAGTTGGTGTCGGATGATATCATTATTGGCCTGGTGAAAGAGCGCATTGCAGAACCGGATTGTGCGAAAGGTTTTTTGCTGGACGGCTTCCCACGGACGATTCCTCAGGCAGAAGCCATGGATGCACATGGCATTGCCATTGATCATGTGATTGAGTTTGATGTGCCGGATGATGTGATTGTTGAACGGATGGCTGGCCGTCGGGTTCATCCTGCATCTGGTCGAGTCTACCATGTGGTATACAATCCGCCTAAAGTGGCAGGAAAGGACGATCAAACTGGTGAAGAGCTGGTCATCCGTGCTGATGATACTGAAGAAACAGTTCGTAAACGTCTGGCCATTTATCACGAACAGACCAAGCCTTTGGTAAATTTCTATCGTGCTGCGGCAGATGCTGGTAAAACCAATTACCACCACCTTGATGGAACTCAGAAGGTAGATGCCATCGCTGCACAGTTAACCAGCTTACTGGCGTAAACCATAGCGTCTGATAGCAAAAGCGATGCTATGGCATCGCTTTTGCTTTTGTATGGCGTTGCTTTTTACTGCCTAGCTGTCCGCCAGCATTTTTGCCAGGGCATCCAATGCATCTTGATAGTCCGGTTCGTTTGCCAGTGACTTGACTTGCTGAATATAACGGATCACACCGTTACGATCGATCAACAGCACCGTTCGAGCGAGCAAACCCATATCCTTAATCAATAAACCATAATTGCTGCCAAAATCACGCCAGACAGCATCGGATAATACCTGCAACTGGTCGACGGCTTCCTGTTCACAAAAGCGTCTTTGGGCAAAAGGCAAGTCTGTGCTGATGGTGAGCATCACCACGTCCGCAGGAAGTCTGGAAACCTCCTCATTAAAACGCTTGGTTTGCAGCGAACAAGTGCCTGTATCTACACTGGGAACTACGCTGATCAAAACTGGTTTTCCGGCAAAGTCCTGCAAAGAAACGGCCTTAAATTGTTGGTCGACTACCCGAAATTCGGGTGCTTGCTGACCAAGCTCAATCGGATGACCTTGCAGTTCTACCAGCTGTTGCCCAGCCCGAATATCACTGAGTCGGGTTGGAAGCTGCGCCGTTAAATCGATACTAAAAGCAGCGCTACTCAGTGCGACGCCACCAATTAGGGTACAGAATTGAGATAAAGTTATTTTCATTCAAGGTACCTCGTAGCAGTAAAGAGCTAGCCTAACACAGAACCATCTGTCTCATGATGGCTATTTACAGAGTGAGCGTATAAACTATAAACAAACACAGATAAAAATGAACAGCCTATGATCCCTGCGGTGCTAATTTGCGATGATTCCAACCTGGCTAGAAAGCAAATGGCGCGCTGTTTGCCAGAGAGTTGGCAGAGTGCGATCCATTTTGCGGCCCATGGCGCTGAAGCACTGCAATTAATTAAGACCAATGCAATTGATCTACTTTTTTTGGATCTGAATATGCCTATCCTGGATGGCTATCAGGTGCTTTCAGCATTAAAAGAAACACAATCTAGTATTCGGGTCATTGTGGTCTCCGGTGATGTGCAACCAGAAGCTTACGAGCGGGTCATGCAATTGGGGGCTGTTGATTTTGTAAAGAAACCGGTTGATGCCAGCAAGATAGCTGCCTTACTTGATACTGTGGCTTCAGAGCGCAAGTCGAACCCAGAAGCGAAGGCATCTGCGCAGCCTATACTGCAGACGGTAGAAGTGGATGCTGAACTAAGAGATGTGTTTCAGGAAATCACCAATGTGGCGATGGGGCAGGCCGGAGATTTGTTGGCTCGTTTGCTTAATGTTTTTGTTAAGCTGCCTATTCCCAATGTTAATTTAATCGAAGTTAGTGAGCTGCACATGGCACTGGCGTCGGTCGAAGATGAAAGCAGTACCTCAGCTGTGTGTCAGGGCTTTATTGGCGGCGGAGTATCCGGAGAGGCGCTGCTTATCCTGACCGACTCCAGTTTTAAAGACATTGCCCGGCTGATGAATTACCACGGCAAATTGACGCATCAGGTCGAGTTAGAGCTGCTGATGGACATTGCTAATATCTTAATAGGTTCGGTATTAAAAGGGTTGTCTGAACAATTGGATATGGGTTTTAGCCAGGGGCATCCTGTGGTGCTTGGTCAACATGCCGCAGTCAGTGAGCTGATTAAAGCCAACTCTGGTCGCTGGCGCAAAACTCTAGCGATTGAAATCAGTTACGGCATTGAAAACTACAACATCATGTGTGATCTGTTGTTGCTGTTTACCGAGGACAGCCTGAAAACAATGAAACACAAAGTCGCGTTCTTACTGGAAGATTAGTTATGTCAGATGCACAGGTTGAAGTTTCAGAAATCCACTGGCTGATGGACATGTTTCAAACCGTGGACGTCGGCTTAGTGGTCCTGAACTGTGATTATCGTATCCAGGTCTGGAATGGCTTTATGGAAAGTCACAGCGGCTTAAGTCCTCGCCAGGTGCGTGATCGTTACTTATTTGATTTATTTCCGGAAATTGATGAAGACTGGCTGCGCAGAAAGTGTGACCCAGTATTACTACTAAAAAATCGTGCTTTTACTATCTGGGAGCAGCGCCCTTATATTTTTAAATTTCGTAATTACCGTCCTATCACTGGTTCTGCTGATTTCATGTACCAAAACAGTACTATTTTTCCACTCACCAACACCCGTGGAGAAGTGACGAACTTGTGTCTGATTATTTACGATGTCACCGATGTGGCTGTCAGCCGGCTGGAGCTGGAGTCGATGAATCATCGTTTGCATCAGCTTTCGAAAACTGATTTTTTGACTCAGTTGCACAACCGCGGCAGTTGGGAAAATACTTTGGTGCAAGAGTACAAGCGTATTCAGCGGCATCAACATGTCAGTAGCTTATTGATGATCGACATTGATCACTTCAAACGCGTTAACGATGATTATGGTCATGCTGCTGGCGATGAAGTGATCCGGGAAATTGCCAAGCTGGTGAAAAAAAATCTGCGTGAAACCGACATTGCCGGCCGTTATGGTGGTGAAGAGTTTGCTGTGCTTTTAGTGGATACGCCCGAAGCGCAGGCCATGTATTTTGCTGAGCGGCTGCGTAAGTCGGTGGAAAAAACACCGATACGGCATCATGAGATGAGCATTCAATGCTCGGTGAGTATCGGTATTGCAGAGTCAGCCAGATCGATGGAAAACCATCGTCAGTGGATAGAGCAAGCCGATAAAGCCTTGTATTTTTCGAAAGCGAATGGCCGTAACCGTGTTACATTGGCAAGCAGCATGCCCTCTGAAGAGCCTGAAACCTCATGACGCAGCAGGGCAGCGGCATAGCTCCCGAATGACGCCATCGTCTTGCTGCTGTTCCAGACTCACCTGAAAGCCCCACAATCGGTGCAAATGCTTCATGACTTCTGCTGTACTCTTTTCTTCCAGCGGGATGTTTTGCTGCGGTATATAGCGTAATGTTAACGACCGATCGCCACGAACATCGACATTGTATACCTGAATATTGGGTTCCAGCTGGCTTAAGTTGTACTGAGCAGACAACATCTGGCGAATACTCTGATACCCCTCTTGATTATGAATGGCGGCAACTTCCAGGCTTGGATCTTTGCTGTCATCAACAATGGCAAACAGATGAAAGTCGCGGATCACTTTCGGTGATAAGTACTGACTGATAAAGCTCTCGTCCTTGAAGTTTTGCATGGCAAAGTGCAAAGTTTCAAGCCAGTCTGAACCAGCGATATCCGGGAACCATTCTTTATCTTCAGCCGTCGGCTGCTCACAAATACGACGTAAGTCGGTAAACATGGCAAAACCAAGTGCGTAAGGATTGATACCCGAATAATATGGGCTGTTGTAAGGCGGCTGTGCAACCACGTTGGTATGGGTATGCAGGAACTCTATCATAAAGCGCTCGCTTACCACACCTTCATCGTACAGATGTTGCAAAATGGTGTAGTGCCAAAAGGTGGCCCAGCCTTCGTTCATGACCTGGGTCTGTTTTTGCGGATAAAAGTATTGCGAGATTTTGCGCACAATCCGCACCAGTTCACGTTGCCATGGCTTTAATAAAGGCGCATTTTTTTCAATAAAATACAAAATGTTCTCTTGCGGCTCGGCAGGAAAGCGTTTGTTATGCTCGGTTTCTGTGACTGGTTTGGTTGGAATAGTCCGCCATAAGTCATTCACCTGTGATTGCAGGTAAGCTTCACGTTCGTCCTGGCGTTTTTGCTCTTCTTCCATCGAAATTTTTTGTGGTCGTTTGTAGCGATCGACTCCGTAATTCATCAGGGCATGGCAGGAATCCAGGATTTCCTCAACCTCCGCAATCCCATACTTTTCTTCACAGCGATTGACATAGTCTTTGGCAAATAACAGGTAATCTATAATGGACGAGGCATCGGTCCACGTCTTGAATAAATAGTTATTTTTGAAGAAGGAGTTGTGGCCGTAGCTGGCATGGGCCATCACCAGGGCTTGCATGGTGATGGTGTTTTCTTCCATCAGATAAGCAATGCAAGGGTTGGAGTTGATCACGATTTCATAGGCCAGCCCCATGTAGCCGCGCTTGTAATTCTGCTCGGTCTGAATAAATTTTTTGCCGTACGACCAATGATTATAACCCAGAGGCATACCTATGCTGGAATAGGCATCCATCATTTGCTCGGCAGTTATTACCTCGATTTGGTTGGGGTAGGTCTCCAGCCCATAATGAGCTGCCACCCTGGCAATTTGCTGATGATAGTCGTCCAGCAGTTCAAAGGTCCAGTCCGGCCCATCTGATAAGGGGGTTGGTTTACGCTGTGCTTTGGTCATCATATACCTCCGCTGAAAAACTAAGCTGCTTGTTTTTTAAAGAGCTCTCGGAATACCGGGTAAATATCGGCCTGTTCCCGAATGGACTGAATGGCAAAATTGTCAAATTGCGGTAGCAGACTTTCGTACTGTTGCCACAAGCTTTGATGCGCACGGGTGCTGATTTCAATGTAGGCATAATAACGCACCAGTGGCAGGATGTGATTGCGCATAATTTGTTGGCACATCGGGCTATCATCAGTCCAGTTATCGCCATCCGAGGCTTGAGCGGCGTAAATATTCCACTCTTCCGGGTTGTACCGCTCACGTACAATGTCGTGCATCATTTTAAGCGCACTGGAAACGATGGTGCCACCAGTCTCCTGGGAGTAGAAGAACTCTTGTTCATCAACCTCCTTGGCCTGCGTGTGGTGACGAATGTAGACCACCTCGACATTTTTGTAACTGCGGCTAAGGAACAGATAAAGCAGAATGTAAAAGCGCTTTGCCATATCTTTGGTGGCCTGATCCATCGAACCAGATACATCCATCAAGCAGAACATCACGGCCTTACTGGTCGGCTCTGGCCGTTTCTGATAGTTTCGATAACGTAAGTCAAAACTATCGATGTACGGCACTGCTGCAATGCGTTGCTTTAAATGCGTAATCTGTTCTTCCAGCTGCATCAGTTGTCGTTGATTGGGAACGGCCTCTTGCTGCAAAGCCGCTAGCTGCGCTTCCAGTTCATTCAAGGCACGCTTTTTATCAGCCGACATGGCAATTCGCCGGGCTAGCGAGCCCCGCAGCGAGCGGACAATATCGATATTGGTTGGCACCCCTTCAGCCCGGTAGCCGGCTCGCACCTGTTTGTATTGCGTCAGTTTATCCAGCTGATTTTTTTTCAGATTGGGTAATTCCAGATCTTCAAACAGCAGATCCAGGTACTCATCTTTGGAAATAGAAAAAACAAAGTCATCTTCACCTTCACCGTCCGCACTGGCATCACCGCGGCCACTGCCCTGGCCGCCCCCTCCATCCGGCCGTTTGATGCGATCGCCAGGGCTGAACTGATCATTGCCCGGATGCACAATTTCACGATGGCCCCCTTTGCCATGGTGAAACATCGGTTCGGTAATGTCCTTTCCTGGAATGCTAATGCTTTCCCCACTGTCGATATCGGTCACGCTACGCTTACTGATCGCATCGGAAACGGCCTTTTTGATCTGTTGCTTGTAGCGCCGCAAGAAGCGCTGTCGGTTGACAGCACTCTTGTTCTTGCCATTGAGTCGTCGATCAATAAAATGCACCATACTGCCTCCGGTTGCGTTTTTACTGCGATTTACGCACCCGCAAATACCATTCCGACAACAACCGGACTTGCTTGCGGGTATAGCCTTTCTCCATCATGCGATTGACAAAATCGTCATGTTTCTTCTGATCTTCGGTTGAAGTTTTGGCGTTGAACGAAATCACAGGCAGCAACTCTTCGGTGCTGGAGAACATTTTCTTCTCAATCACAGTACGGAGTTTTTCGTAGCTGGTCCAAACCGGATTTTTGCCATTATTCTTTGCTTTGGCTCTTAGCACAAAGTTGACGATTTCGTTGCGGAAGTCTTTGGGGTTGCTAATGCCAGCCGGCTTCTCAATTTTTTCCAGCTCGGCATTCAGCGCTGCCCGGTCGAACAATTGTCCGGTTTCCGGATCGCGGTATTCCTGATCCTGGATCCAGAAGTCGGCATAGATCACATAGCGGTCAAAGATGTTCTGCCCATATTCGGAGTAAGACTCGAGATAAGCGGTTTGAATCTCTTTACCAATGAACTCAACATACTTGGGTGTTAGATAACCCTTTAAATGTTCCAGCAATCGTTCTGACATTTCAGCCGGAAACTGTTCGCGCTCAATTTGCTGCTCCAGTACATAAAACAAATGCACCGGGTTTGCAGCTACTTCGGTCGAGTCGAAGTTGAACACCCGTGAGAGAATTTTAAACGCAAAACGGGTCGACAAGCCGGTCATGCCTTCATCGACACCGGCATAATCACGATACTCCTGATACGATTTGGCTTTTGGATCGGTATCTTTAAGGCTTTCGCCATCATAGACCCGCATTTTGGAATAGATACTGGAGTTTTCAGGCTCTTTCAACCGTGATAACACCACAAACTGAGCCAGAGAGGATAAAGTCCCTGGGGCGCACGGAGCTTCACGCAGTTCTGAATTATCGATCAGCTTGTGGTAAATGTTTTGCTCTTCCGATACCCGCAGGCAATAAGGCACTTTCACAATGTAGACCCGATCGAGGAAAGCCTCGTTGTTTTTGTTGTTTTTAAAAGTCTGCCATTCCGACTCATTGCTGTGGGCCAGAATCATGCCGTCAAACGGCAGGGCGGCCAGGCCTTCTGTCCCGTTGTAGTTGCCTTCCTGAGTGGCAGTAAGTAATGGGTGCAGCACCTTGATTGGCGCTTTGAACATCTCGACAAATTCCATCAGGCCTTGATTAGCACGGCACAAGGCTCCTGAATAGCTGTAAGCATCCGGGTCGTGTTGAGCGAAGTGCTCGAGTTTACGAATGTCGACTTTACCGACCAAAGCGGAAATGTCCTGATTGTTTTCATCACCGGGCTCGGTTTTGGCTATCGCAATTTGGTTCAAAATGGATGGGTGGCGTTTAACGACACGGAACTGGCTGATATCGCCATTGAACTCATGCAGCCGTTTACTGGCCCAGGGCGACATAATGGTGGATAGATAGCGCCGTGGTATACCAAATTCTTCTGCCAGCAACTGGCCGTCTTCATCGGCGTCGAACAGGCACAGTGGATGGTCGTACACGGGTGAGCCTTTCAGGTAGTAGATAGGCACTTGTTGCATCAAATATTTTAGTTTTTCCGCCAGTGAGGACTTACCACCACCGACCGGGCCAAGCAGGTACAGAATTTGTTTCTTTTCTTCCAGTCCCTGAGCCGAATGTTTTAAGTAGGAGACAATCTGTTCGATGGCATCTTCCATGCCATAAAAGTCGGCAAACGCGGGGTAGCGGCTGATCACCCGATTGGAAAACAAACGGCTAAGTTTGGGATCATTCGAGGTATCAATCAGTTCCGGTTCACCAATAGCCAGCAGCAAACGTTCGGCGGCACTGGCAAAACAACTTTTATCGGTTTTGCACAGCTGCAGAAACTCCTGAATGCTGTATTCCTCTTCCTTGGTTGCTTCGTATCTGGACTTATAGTGCTCAACAATGCTCATATGCACCTCCGATCAGCTGACGAAAATAGGTACCAGTTACTTTAAGGTTAGACAGTAAAAAATAAATTCGCTCAGAATTCATCGCAAAAATATGGATTTATTCAACTTGAAAAAGCAGCGATGGTGTTCTTTTCTGTACGTTCGTCCGGGTTCAAGGATCAAAAAACCCGGCATCGGTGCCGGGTTTTTTTCATCAGGCGAGTTTTATGCTGCCAGATTTTTGCTGGCGAAGTCCCAGTTTACCAGTGCCCAGAAAGCATCCAGGTAAGTTGGCCGGGCATTGCGGTAATCGATGTAGTAAGCATGTTCCCACAAGTCAACCGTTAAAACTGGTGTCAGGCCGGTATGGGCCAATGGCGTATCGGCATTGCTGGTGTTCACGATGTCCAGGCTGCCATCGGCTTTCTTCACCAACCAGGTCCAGCTGGAGCCGAAGTTGTTGACGGCTTTGTCGTTAAACGCAGCTTTAAAGTCGGCAAATGAACCCCATTTGGCATTAATCGCATCAGCCAGTGCGCCAGTAGGCTCGCCACCGCCATTCGGGCTTAGGCAGTGCCAGTAGAAGGTATGATTCCACACCTGAGCGGCGTTATTGAACACCCCACCTTCAGAGGTACGAACAATCTCTTCAAGTGACTTACCTGCGAAATCGGTACCTTCAATCAGGCCATTGAGCTTAACCACATAGGTGTTGTGATGCTTGCCATAGTGGTATTCCAGAGTTTCTTCTGAAATATGCGGAGCAAGTGCATTTTTTGCATACGGCAAGGCGGGTAATTCGAAAGCCATTTTATTCTCCATTCAACGTTGTTAATAGTGTCTGCACGGTTTAGACTACAATACCTGAGTAAAATACTCAAGTTTTAACCGGCCCTGCCAAGCGCTAACGCGTCGCTTATTGAGGGCACTTAGATGTTTTGTTACGACTGCCTACCATGATTGGGTCAGTCCGCCGAAAAACAAGGGGCAGGCCATGAATTTCCACCTGGAACAAGGTACAATGCCCGCACTTCCGAATAGATACGAGGATATGCTATGGAAACTCTGGATAGAATTAAACAGCAAATAACTGAAAACCCAATACTGTTGTACATGAAGGGCTCGCCAAAACTGCCAAGTTGTGGCTTTTCTGCTCAGGCTGCCCAAGCATTAATTAGCTGTGGTGAGCAGTTTGCCTTTGTGGATATTCTTCAAAACCCGGATATTCGTGCCGAGCTGCCTGCTTATGCTAATTGGCCTACTTTCCCGCAGCTGTGGGTGGAAGGTGAGTTGATTGGCGGTTGCGACATCATTCTGGAAATGTTTCAGCGTGGTGAGTTGCAGCCACTGATCAAGGAAGCTGCTGCCAAGCACAGTCAGGATGAAGCCGCTGGCGAATAAGGCTGTGGCTTGACGAAAAAAAAACCGCTGCGGCGGTTTTTTTACGTCGGTTAATCGCAGTTCTCTGTTTCAGACTGCACCATCTCGCTGGTCAAAGGCCAGCCGCCTAGTTGCTGCCATTGATTGACGATATGGCAAAACAGCTCGGCCGTACGCTCGGTATCGTACAGAGCGCTGTGCGCTTCTTTGTTGTTAAAATCAATACCTGCCTGTTTGCAGGCTTTTGACAGCACAGTTTGCCCCAGTGCCAGTGCTGAAAGACTGGTGGTATCAAAGGAAACAAAAGGGTGGAAGGGGTTGCGTTTTAAGTGAATGCGCTCGCAGGCGGCATTAAAAAAACCCTGATCAAAAGCTGCGTTGTGCGCAACGATCACCGAGCGCTGACAGCCAGCGGCTTTTTGCGCTTTACGCACGGCCTTGCAAATTTCGGTAATGGCTTCACGCTCTGGTACCGCACCCCGCAGTGGCTGATAAGGATCGATGCCATTAAAGGCCAGCGCACTCGGCTCAAGATTAGCGCCGGCAAAGGGCTCGACATGAAAGTGCAGGGTTTCCAATGGCTTTAGCTGGCCTTGCTCATCCATGGTAAGCAGGGTGGCGGCTATTTCCAGCAGTGCATCAGTTGAAGCATTGAAGCCGGCGGTTTCAATATCAATGACCACCGGGTAATAGCCCCGAAAACGTTGTGCCAGTAAAGAAGTTGTTTGCGCCATGAACCCGCCTGCTATGCTGAAAGTGCTATTATGCCAAAAGATCCGGCTTAGATCTCGTCCCGGCACGGTGTTTGCTAGGTTTTTACCCAGAATGTTCATCTAGGATATCTCTTATGCGGTTTTTGTTGCCAATCCCGCTTTTTTTGCTATGCACACAGCTGGCTTTTGCCGGGCAAAGCTATATCCGGCAATATTCTGCCGCTTTGGAGCAATCCGAGTGGCAGCTGAGGCACAATACACCGTTACGCTGTGAGATCAGTCATCCTATCCCTGGCTTTGGTGAGGCAGTATTTCACAGTGAGGCCGGCAAAGAGCTGAATCTTTGGTTTGAGCTCAAAATGCTGCAACAACCGGATGCCTATGCTTTGGCTGAAGTGCTGTCATTGCCGCCGCGTTGGCGGCCTGGAGAGCAGCCCAGAGCTATAACCAACATGCGCCTGCTCAAGCAGTTTGATGGGGATTTACCCAAAGAGTCTGCCTGGACCATGTTGCATGAACTGGAACGTGGTTATCAGCCCACCTTTTATTTCTCTGACTGGTATCGACCAGATAATAAAGTCGTTGCCAGTTTAAACCCAGTGCAATTCCCAACCGTGTACCGCGAGTTTAGCCAATGTATGTCCATGCTACTGCCGTATCGTTTCGATGATATTGCTTTTACTGTATTGAGTTACGAAGTAGGAGGCGATCAGCTAACCCGCGAGTCCAGGCGCCGCCTGGCAGCGATTGCTGAATACCTGAAGCACGATGATGCCATCGAAGTGGTGCAAATTCAGGGGCATACTGATACCTATGGCGGACGCTGGATGAATGAGCAATTATCCATTCGCCGGGCAGAAAAGGTGAAACGTTTTTTTGTTGAGGCTGGTTTGCCTGAGCACCGCATCGAAGTGGAAGGCTTTGGCCAACGCCGTAATGTAGCACCAAACCAACGTGTACAAGACAGGGCCATCAACCGCCGGGTGGTGGTGCAGATGAACAGACCTTAAGGGGTGTTAGCGAGCACCATTATATCCACCTGACGCCATTGCTGTTGCTCGGAGATAATAATCCGAATGCGTTGTTGTGTTTGAGCGTAGTGCAGCTCCAACTGACCATAACGCTGCCGTTGCTCGGTTGGCTCACCCAATTGCTGCTGATAAAACTGTTGCAGCTGCTGCTGACTTTGCTGGCTGAAGTAACTGAGCACGGCGGGCAGTTTGTTGTCCAGCCTGGCAAACTCTCTGGCATCCTGCGGTGTTTGCCATTGTTCAAAATTCACTGCTGCCTGGACGCCGGCGGTAACGAGTAACAACAAACAAGACAACGCCAACTTTGGTGCGGACATTTGCATTGGATTTTCCTTTTTAATCAGTGCCTTTGGTCTTACTGACAGCTTTAGGCAATAAAGTCAGGCTACATTCGTTTTAGCTTACCACCCGACCACTGCAGCCGCTAGTTTCTCGTGTGTGCATTATTGTGCCAGGTAACGCTCATACAAACGAAGGGCTGCTAATATCTTATCGCCGGTAAAAGGCTTCGCAATAAAACTGGCAGCACCATCCGCTATACTTTGCTTGACGTTATTCAGGGTACTGACACCACTGACCATCACGATGAAGCAGTCCGGCTTCAATTTTTTGAATTTCTTTAACAGCTCTAATCCAGAAGCATCCGGCAGTTCAATATCCAGAAACACCATGCCCGGCAACTGCATGCTAAACAAGTCCATCGCCGCCGAGGCCTTGCCAGCATTATAAAAGGTGAAATTTTTATTGCGGATCTTACCGCTTTGGCAAATAGCCATAATGTTGTTTCGCAGCAACTGACGGGTGTAATCAACATCATCCACCAATAAAATTTTACGCTCAGTCATGCATTGCCTCCTGCAGCAGTTTATTTAACTGTGTTAGGTGGTGCTCTATGACTGTTGAAGGTGCTTGCTGCATAAGGGCTAGTTGCAGTTGTTTGGCTCTTTCACTGGCTGCTGGATAGCCAAAGCTGCCGGCAGAGCCTGCTAGCTTATGACTCAGTCGTTGCAACTCAGGCCAGTTTTGTTGCTGGCAGCAGTGGTCTAATTGTTGCTGTAACTGAGGCAGACTTTGCAGAAATTGCTGCATTAGCTCCGGAGCTATCACCAATGCAACCGATGGCTTAGGGCTGTGTTGTTGAAACAACTGTTGCAAATCGGCTTCTTGTAAGGGTTTCTGTAGCACTCCGGTAAAGCCATCAGCAGTGATGTTATCGGCAGACATGGCGTAAATAGGGCGATCATAGCCCAGTTGCCGCAACAAGGTCATGGCCTGAATACCATCACAAACCGGCATCTGAATATCCATTAACAGCACATCGTATTCGTAACTAAGTGCCAGGCTAACGGCTTCCTCACCGTTTGTAACAGCCGCGACCTCAGCGCCATGGGCTTCGCACTGCATTTGCAGTAGCTGCCGTAAAAAATCATCATCCTCGGCCAGGATTAGACGAATGGTGTCTGTCATGAGGGACCCTCCAACCAGGCTAGCAAAGATTAACTGCCCATCCTACAACGCTGCTGCCGGGTGGGTAACTATTATCTTGCGGCAAATATTCTGTAGACACAAGTTTTGGTAACCAAAGGCTTACTCCTGATAGCGACAAGCTTTTAATTGCTTTTGCCAACTCAATGGCAGGGGACTTGGCTCCTGCATCAGACTGGCAGCCAGAGCTTCTGCCAATAAAGGCGCAAATAGTAAGCCTCGGGCGCCAAAACCGCTCAGTATCTGACACTGCGCACCAGTCATTGGCCAGTTGCCATAAAGTGGCAGATGATCGGGGACGGTGGCTCGAACACCTGCTCTGGATTCGATGACCGTAACGGAGGTCATCCATGAGGGGTGCTGCAGGCTATCCTGTACCAGAGCCAAATTGGCGTCATCATCAGCTGATAGCAGCTCATCATCACTGCGGTTGCGGTCAAAGGTTGCACCAATGGCTTGCAGCCCTTGCCAGGCAGGTGTGATATAGCCTTTGTGACAAAGCACCGTTTTTAAAGGTTGCAGTGACTCTGCCTGTACATAACTGACCTGGCCGCGGATGCCGCGAATTGGTAGTGGGCTTTCGTTTAGTAAAGCATTGGTCTGATGGCCAAGTGCCAACACCAGTGTGTTCGTATCCAGCGGCGGTCGTGTGCAGCCATGCAATCGCCAGCCGTCGGGCATAGCCTCCAATTGCTTTACAGGCCATTGATAATGAATGGTCATGTCTGGTTGCTCCGCCAGGTAACTGGCTGCTGCAAGACAAAACTGTTGCGGGCTTAACCAGCCGGCGCTGGGATACCAAATAGCAGCATAAGGCAGTTCCAAGCCTGCTATGTTACTGGCGTTTGAGGCTGTAAGGCTCTGCACTAAATCGCCCGGCCAGCAGTCCGTTAATTTATTCAATCGTTTTTGCAACTGTGAAGTGCAGGCTTGGTGCAAGACACCACACCAGTCCATTGGGAACTCAAAGTGTTGCTGGCTAAGCGAGAAGAACCGGCGGGCAAAGCCAAAGCAACTGGCCTGGATAAGGCTGACGTCGGTCAATTCCGCATGCAGGTTTGGATAAAGTGCTCCCTGGCGGTTTTTGGAAGCACCTTGCCCCAGACTCGTGTCTGCACATAGTAAGCGAACTTTAGCGCCTTTACTCAGCAAGGCCAGGCTCAGGCAGATGGCAGCAATGCCTCCCCCAACAATGGTGACTTCTTTTGCCGTTTGCTTGGCAGGTCTGCGGGTATTCACTTGAGTACAGGTTGCGGTTAGCATCTCTCTTTTACGGCCAAAGCCTTTGACCTTTTTGACCTCAAAGCCCGCTTCCAGTAAGCCACGTTTGACCATGCCTGCAGCCGTGAAGGTGGCGACTGTGGTACCCGCCTGGCTGTGCCGGGCCAGTTGCTCAAACAAAGACGACTGCCACATATCCGGGTTTTTACCCGGGGCAAAACCATCCAAAAACCAGGCATCGACTGTGACTGAGGGATCCCGGTCCGGCAAGCTGTTCAGCACATCACCCAACCAGAGATCCAGTATCACAGCGCCCTGATCAAACACCAGCCGATGACAGCCGGGTGTGGCAGCCGGGTACTGTGCAAGCAGCTCCTGCGCAAGTGGCTCAAGCTCAGTGACAGCAGCCAGAGCTTGAACTAAATCGGCCCGGCTGAGCGGGAACTTTTCAAAGCTGGTGAAATAAAGGCGCTGGCAACGAGCGGTTGGATGCTGTTGGCGATACTGGCGGAAACGCAACCAGACCAACAGGAAATTGCTACCAGTCCCAAAACCGGTCTCGGCAATATGGAAAAATGCAGCCGGGTGATGAGGCCAACGCTCCGGCAGGCCGTTGTGCTTTAAAAACACATAGTCGGTTTCTGCCAAACCCCCATCGTTGGAGAAATAGACATCATCAAAGTGATCCGCGACCGGGGTACCCTGTTCATTAAAGTGGATTTTGGCGTGTTGGACAACTTTCATCAGACCCCTGGCAAAATGGACTTGTAGTTTTGCCAACAAGACGACAAAATAGCTGTCAGTGTACAAGTGTTCGCTGAAAGCGGACCACTTGGCCGGCAAAAATTCGTAAAATAGCCGGCAATTATAGTGCAATCAGGGTCGGTACTGCGAGTGCCGAAACAGGAGTAAATCATGAAAAGAGCCGTTATCACCGGCATGGGCATTGTGTCCAGCATAGGCAACAATCAGCAGGAAGTGCTGGAATCGCTGCAGGCAGGGCGTTCGGGTATTACTTTTTCGCAGGAGTTTGCTGATCTGGGCTTACGTTCACAAGTCTGGGGCAACCTGAAAATAGATCCATCCAGCCTGATTGATCGCAAAGCCATGCGCTTTATGGCCGATGCCTCCGCTTATGCCTACATTGCGATGCAAGAAGCCATGGCGGATGCCGGACTCACTGCCGAGCAGATTTCACATCCCCGTATCGGCCTGGTGGCTGGCTCCGGTGGCGCCTCCTCGAAAACTCAGGTAGAAGCGGCTGATATTCTGCGCGAAAAAGGGGTGAAGCGGGTTGGTCCATATGCGGTTCCAAAAACCATGTCCAGTACGTGTTCGGCTTGTTTGGCTACGCCCTTTAAAATCAAAGGCGTGAATTACTCCATCAGTTCTGCCTGTGCCACCAGTGCACACTGCATTGGCCATGCGGTCGAGTTGATCCAGCTGGGCAAGCAGGATGTGGTCTTTGCCGGTGGTGGCGAAGAATTGCACTGGACCCTAGCGATGGAATTCGATGCCATGGGTGCCTTGTCGACCAAATACAACGAGACGCCGGAAAAAGCATCCCGCACCTACGATGCCAATCGTGATGGCTTTGTCATCAGCGGTGGCGGCGGTATGGTGGTGGTAGAAGAGTTGGAGCATGCGTTAGCCCGTGGTGCCACTATTATTGCCGAAGTTATCGGCTATGGTGCTACCTCAGACGGTTTTGATATGGTGGCACCAAGCGGAGAAGGCGCTGTGCGCTGCATGCAGATGGCGATGGAGCACTTGGATGGCCCTGTCGATTATGTCAATACCCACGGTACCAGTACACCGGTTGGTGATGTGAAAGAGCTGGCAGCGATACAGGAAGTCTTTGCAGGCCAGTCGCCGGCTATCAGTGCTACCAAAGCCATGACCGGCCATTCGCTGGGGGCGGCTGGTGTGCATGAGGCTATCTATTCTTTGTTGATGCTTAAGCATCAGTTTGTTGCGCCTTCTATTAATATTGAACAACTGGATGAAGCTGCGGCTGGTTTAAATATCGTCACTGAAATGACCAAACGCGAACTTAATAGCGTTATGTCTAATAGTTTCGGCTTCGGCGGCACCAATGCGACACTGGTGATGAAACGCTACCAAGGGTAGAATAGCCACTGGTGAACCTTGGAAAAAACCACCGCGGGCCGGTGGTTTTTTTATGCGACTGCAGGAGCTAGCTCGGATGATTATTTATGCTGATGACTATATGCCCTATGCCAGGCAATTCTTTGCCGGTTTTGGTGAGGTCCGGCCATTTGCCGGCCGTCAACTGCAGCCAGAGCAACTCACCGATGCCGATGTACTTCTAGTCCGCTCTATCACCAAGGTCACCCCTGACTTGCTGGCCCAGGCCAGAAAGTTACGCTTTGTAGGTACTGCCACCATAGGCACAGATCATGTGGATCAGGCGTATCTGGCGGAGCGTGGTATTGCCTTTAGCAGTGCGCCCGGTTGCAACGCCCGGGCCGTGGTGGAATACATCCTGAGCAGTTTATTTTGTCTGGCTGAGCGCTACCAGTGGTCCTTGACAGATCAGCTGATAGGTATTGTTGGCGTCGGTAATATTGGACAGCCGCTGGCTGAGGTGCTGCAGCTGCTTGGCTGTAAGGTGTTGCTGTGTGATCCGATACGTGCTCAGAGTGAACCGGATTTTCCACACCAGCCGTTGGAAGTACTTCTTTCTATGGCCGATGTGCTTAGTTTTCATGTGCCGCATACCAGGCAGGGGCTTTATTCAACTCATCACCTGGTCAATGCCACTACTTTGCAGCAGCTCAAGCCAGGTTGTGCCTTGCTCAATGCTTGCCGTGGGCCAGTCTTTGATAATCAGGCATTGCTGGCCGAGGCGAGAAACGGTCGGCAGCGTCCGCTGGTACTGGATGTCTGGGAGCAGGAGCCGGCTATTTTGTTGCCACTCCTTCCTTATTTGGATATCGCCACTGCCCACATCGCCGGTCATAGTATTGAGGGCAAAGCCAGAGGCACCGAATACTTGTATCAACAGCTGTGTAAGCAGCTGCAAGCCCCTGTTTTGTATAGCTTGAATGACTTTTGTCCCTTCCCGCCTATCAGCTCGGTACAAATAACTGAAAATTTTGGGCTTCCAGATGTCCAAAGTTTATTCAGATTGGTATATGATGTGCGGCGCGATGATGCATTATTTCGTCATCACATTCATCAGCAAGGGTTTGACTGGCTCAGAAAACATTATCCGGCCCGGCGAGAATGCAACAGCATAGCAGTGCATGGCACTCAGGTGCCTGACTGGTTGTGTCAAATTGGCTTTAGGCAATAGCAAGAAGAGGAACAGATATTATGGCTCAGCAGTACAATGTTGCCGTGCTGGGTGCTACCGGCCTGGTTGGTCAGCACCTAATCGAACTACTGGAACAGCGTGACTTTCCGGTCAATCAGTTATTCCCATTAGCCAGCAGCCGCTCTGCTGGCAGCAAGGTCAACTTTCGCGGCAAGAAAATCACCGTACTGGACGTTGAGCAATTTGATTGGACTCAGGCACAAATTGGCTTGTTTTCCGCAGGCGGCAGTGTGTCAGCTATTTATGCCCCCAAAGCCGCTGATGCCGGTTGTGTGGTGATCGACAATACCTCACATTATCGTTATGAAGCCGATATTCCCTTGGTAGTGCCTGAAGTGAATGCTGCAGCTCTGGCTGATTTTCGCAACCGTAACATCATTGCCAATCCGAATTGCTCTACCATCCAGATGCTCGTTGCCTTAAAGCCGATTTACGATGCTGTTGGCATCAGCCGTATCAATGTGGCAACCTATCAGTCGGTCAGTGGTGCTGGCCAGGAGGCAGTGGAAGCTCTGGCGCATGAAACAGCGCAATTGATGAATGGTCGTCCGGTGGAAGAAAAAGGTCAGTTCAGTCGTCAGATCGCGTTTAATGTGATCCCGCAAATTGATGTGTTTCTGGATAACGACTACACCAAAGAAGAAATGAAGATGCACTGGGAAACCCAAAAAATCTTTGGTGATGACAGCATTGCTGTCAATGCTACCGCGGTTCGGGTTCCCGCTTTTTATGGTCATGCTGAAGCGGTGCATATTGAAACCCGCCAGCCGATTGATGCCGATCAGGCCAAGGCACTGTTGGCCAATGCTCCGGGGGTAGTGCTGCTCGAGCAAAATGAAGATTTTCCGACCCAGGTCAGCCATGCAGCTGGCCATGATGAAGTTTTTGTTGGACGGGTTCGCAAAGATATCTCGCATGAGCTGGGCTTAAACCTGTGGGTGGTGGCAGACAATATTCGCAAAGGGGCTGCCACCAACAGCATTCAAATTGCGGAGCACCTTATCCGCGATTACCTGTAAGCCATTTGCATGAAAAAGCCAACCTCGAGTTGGCTTTTTTTTCGTCAGTACCTCCCAGTTGGCTGGCAGCCATTTAAGTTCTGCTTTATAGTGCCGTTATAGAAGAGATGGAATGTTGTTTGCATAGATTATAGATAGACCCCGTGTAGATTCTGTCTGAATTTTCAGTGATTAAGGGCATCGATGCCTTAGTGGCCGATTTTAACGCATCAGACAGCCACGAAAGCCCGGCAGGAGCCGGTTGGATTAGGATACATACATGCAGCTCTGGCGAATTTTTTTTCTGATTTGTCTTGTCAATTTATCGACGCTGGCCATTGCCAGCGACGGTAGTACCCCTATTCGTGGCCCGAGAGCTTTGGATCAGCAAAGCCGGGTGCAGCAGCTTGGCCCAATTACCCCGGCGGATACGCTCTGGCGTTTGGCACAGCAAGTGCGGCCGGATGGGGCTGATATGTATCAGGTGATGTATGCGATTTACCTGAAAAACCCGCAGGCTTTTTTAGACAACAACTTCAATCATCTGCGTACCGGCGCTATGCTGGATGTTCCTTCATTGCGTGAAATCCGTGCGGTCGATCCGGTCCAGGCACGGCAAAAATCAACCGCTGATGACGAGAGCTGGGCCAGACGTGCCAGAGCCAGCCAGCCAGCGACAACCGAAACCGCCCAACCAGCAGCTGCTCAACCAGCCGTCAGTCAGCAATTGCAAGAAACGGTTGCCCGGTTGGAGCAGGAGCAGCAACAACAATTGCAGCAACTTCGTTATCGCTTTGGTGAGTCGATGTTGTTGGTGGAAGGTATCATGCAGGAAAACCAGGGATTAAAAAACACCCTGGATTCGGTACAGCAGCAGCTGGATGCACTAAAATCACAGATGGCTCAGGATGCTGAACTGCAGCGCGAGTTGGAGCAAATGGTTCGTCTGCAAGCTCAGTGGATGGCAGAGCAGCAGGCCATTCAGCAGGAGCAGGCTCATAGTGGTTGGCAACAGTTACTCGCCAATCCTGCCGTTTGGGTGCTGGCAGCCTCGGTGCCGGCACTCGGAATTTTACTCGGTTTACTTGTCTGGATTAAACGACGCAGCAAGCGGGCACAGGAAACCATAGAAGCGGCTACTGCCGAGCCTAAAGCAGCCAGCAACTATCAGTCGCCACTGCCTGCGGTTGATGACAGCATGGATATGGATGATTCATTGTTCAGCTTGGATGATTCTTTGCTGGATGACGCCTTTAATGAAGATGTTGACGACAGTCCGGTCGATTTAAGTGATGACTTGTTGGACGACCAAGTATTGTTGGATGATAGCAGCATTGGCTCAGCGGATGATTTACTGGATAGCGATGATGCATTGCTTGATGATGAACTGCCTGCGGACACCTTGTTGGATGATGACGCTTTGTTGGATGATGATGCGTTACCTGATCCTGATACAGACAAAATCGAAGACGATGCCGCGGAATTTGATCCCGATAATATCTTGTCCGGTACCGATCTGGATTCACTTTTCGCCGAGGCCGATGATGATATGGAGCCATCAACAGCCAGTACCGACGATCTTGATGATGAACTCCTGGAAGAAATTGAGCTGGATATTCCTGAGGATGAGCCAGCAGAGCAAGTAGCACCCAGTGTCACAATGCCTGAGCTGTCTGAGTCAGATCTTCTTGAGGAGAGTCTGGAGCAGACGCCATCATCTTTGATTGACGATGAAGCTGATGAGATGCTGGCAGATGAAGCTTTGACGGACGATGGGATAGAATCGGAATCATCCTTTGATAGCTCCGAGTTGGATGCATTTGCCGAAAGCCTGGTGCAGGAAAGTTTGGCTGAGGAGGAGTCGCAGAGCCTGACTGAAGATGATGAAAATACCATCGTTGATGAACTCGATGAACTGCTCGAAGAACAAGAGCTGCAAGCCGATAATCCGTCTGAAGATATAGCTACGGTACAATTGGATGATACCAAACAGAATGATCTGCGTGATGAAACTCACGCAGATGAAACGGAGCAGGATGAACGGTCATACTCACTCAGTGACGATGAGAACGATTTGGCTATGTCCGAAGATGCCTTGGCAAACGCCGATGATGGCCTGATTCAATCAGATGAAGTTGAATTGCAGCGCGAGGCTGAAACTGAGGCAGAGTACCTGACGGATTTTGCAGATTTGGAAGATGACTTTCCGGCAGAAGCAATTGATGACAGTGAGCTCGAAACACCAAATTTGACGGATCTGGATGATGATTCTGTTATTTCCCCTTCCGCTGCTGCACGCTCGGTCGAGAATCCAAGTGCAGTGCTTGATGACTACCCGGAACTGGAGCTGACCGATGAAGATGTTGAGCTGGCTAAAGAAGCAGAGCCGGAAGTAGAGTCTGAAGCTGACACGGAAACTGGCACCGAAGTCGAGTTGGATGCTGAGTCAGAAGCTGACAAGGAAACAGGCAGCGAAGCAGACGTGCATGCGACTGAACCGACCGATGAGTTTGATCTGGATGAGATGGCGGAGTCGGATGTGTTAGCAAAGAGCAGCGAAGCCGAACTCGCGGACTCCGATTTTGATGACGCTTTATTGCAGGAGCAGGATGAAACAGAGCTAGCGGAGCAGTTTAGTGGTGATATGGAGTTGGATGAGGATGATGGCAGTGACTTTGATGCCTTGTTATCTGAATTGGAACACATGGCTGAGCGTGTGTCTGAACAAGGCGATGAGGGCAGTGAGTCGCTAGAGCTCTCACAGGATAGCGAAACTGGTCATGTATCCGATGACGATTTTCAGGACATTGATCAATTGCTGGCAGAAGCCAATGAGCGAGTAGACTCTGCGAAGGCAACAGACTTGAATGTAGATCTGGATTTGGATGATTATCAGCAGGTGCTTGATCAAGCGGACTTGAACGATGAGCACGGTGAATTTGCTGCCCAGTTGGATCTGATTCGGGCCTACCTCGAAATCGATGATCAAGACAGCGCTGGGCAAGTGATTAAAGAACTGCTGAACTCAGACGCACCGGCCGTCATCAAAGAAGAAGTCAGGCAGTTACAGCAGGGCAAAGCGTCCGATTAAACCAACGCTCAGCAATCAGTCGCTCCGTTTACTGGGCAGCGGCTACTCGGGTTGGTATAATACCTCTTTATACAAAACCAGGCTAGTTGAACGCTGCGCCTGGTTTTTTATGTGGCTTAATGAGGTATGCATGCGGATTGCGCTTGGTATTGAATACGATGGCTCGGCTTTTTATGGCTGGCAACGCCAGCAGGAAGTCGCCAGTGTGCAGCAGCACTTGGAACAAGCCCTGTCCAAGGTAGCCAACGAAAGCATTCTGACCCAGTGTGCTGGCCGGACGGATGCAGGCGTGCATGCCACTGGGCAGGTTGTGCATTTTGATAGCAGCGCAGCACGATCGGATAAAGGCTGGATCATGGGGACCAATAGCCACTTACCTGCAGGCATCACTGTGCGCTGGGCTAAGCAGGTACCGGATGGCTTCCATGCTCGTTTTTCCGCTACCGCCAGGCGGTATCGCTACATCATTTTGAACCAGCAATACCGGCCTGCCATTTTGCAGGCTGGCTTAAGCCATTACCACCAGCCACTGGACGCAGATAAAATGCATCAGGCCGGCCAGTGCTTGCTGGGTGAGCACGATTTTAGTGCTTTTCGAGCCATTCAGTGCCAGTCGAAAAGCCCAAACCGTTTTGTCCATCATTTAAATGTGCAGCGTTTTGGGCCTTATGTGGTGTTGGATATCAAAGCCAATGCCTTTGTTCATCATATGGTGCGCAACATCACCGGCTCTTTGTTAGAGGTTGGTATGGGGCGTCAGTCAGTCCATTGGCTGGCAGACTTGCTGGCCGGCAAAGATAGAACCAAAGCAGCGGCTACAGCCAAAGCTGGTGGTCTGTATCTGGTCGCGGTAGACTATCCTTCAGAGTTTCAGTTACCAGCAACTGAGCCGGGCCCATTGTTTTTACCAGCACAACTGGATTTAGCCAGCGCAACTGGACTGACTACTAAGACCAGTTTTTTATATTAACATGCGCCGTTTTTATGCTTTAATAGCCACCGTTTTTCAGAATTTCGGTGCATTTCAGCCCAAATAAGCAAGGCTTTATGGTGTGCTCACCGCAAGCCGATTAGGAATCGATATGAGTTGGTTAGAAAAGATCCTTCCCCGAACTTCGACTTCTGCACGCCGCAACATTCCTGAAGGCGTCTGGACCAAATGCACGGCCTGTGATGCCGTTTTGTACAAAGCTGATCTGGACAGGCAGCTTGGCGTTTGCCCGAAGTGTGATCATCATATGCGTGTCAGTGCGCGTGATCGTCTTACCATGTTTCTCGATACCAACACAGCCACTGAACTGGCGGCTGATCTCGAGCCACAGGATCTGCTGAAGTTTAAAGACAGCAAACGCTACAAGGATCGTATCACCGCAGCGCAAAAAGAAACCGGTGAAAAAGATGCCATGTTGGTGATGCATGGTCAGCTCAAAGGCATGCCTGTGGTTGCCTCAGCCTTTGAATTCAATTTTATGGGCGGCTCAATGGCATCGGTGGTTGGCGCTAAGTTTGTTAAAGGCGTGGAGTATGCGATTGAACACAAAGTACCTTACATCTGTTTCTCTGCCAGCGGCGGTGCCCGGATGCAGGAAGCTTTGCTGTCTTTAATGCAAATGGCCAAAACCAGTGCAGCTTTGGCCAAGTTAAGCGAGCAGGGCTTGCCCTATGTATCAGTCTTGACGGATCCTACCATGGGTGGAGTATCGGCCAGCCTTGCCATGCTGGGAGATATCAACATTGGCGAACCAAAGGCGCTAATTGGTTTTGCTGGCCCGCGGGTCATTGAACAAACGGTTCGGGAAAAGCTACCTGAAGGCTTTCAGCGCAGTGAGTTCCTGTTGGATCATGGTGCCATTGATATGATTGTTGACCGCCGCGAAATGCGCGATACAATTGCCCGACTTGTGGCTAAATTTATGCAGTTGCCAGCTCCAGAACAGGAGTAACCCAACTGCTCAGGGACCTATGAGCACCTTAACCTCCCTTACCAGCCAATCGTGCCAGACACTGGACGATTGGCTTTGCTTTATTGAGCAGCAACACCCTCAACATAAAATTGAACTTGGCCTGGAGCGTGTTCGTCAGGTGGCTGAGCGGGCGGGTTTGCAGCAGTTACCTGGCCGGGTGGTACTGATTGCCGGCACCAATGGCAAAGGCACCACAGCACGTTGCATGGAGCAATTGCTGCTGGCGCAGGGTTTGACGGTTGCTGTTTACAGTTCCCCACATTTACTTCGGTTTAACGAACGTTTGCGTTTTAACCTGCAGGATGCCACCGATGCCGATTGGGTGAGAGCCTTGGCATTTATCGAGCAGCTGCGTCAGGACATCGAACTGACCTATTTTGAGTTCACCACCTTGGCTGCTTTTTATTTGATCAAAGACTACCAGCCGGATGTAGCGCTGATTGAAGTTGGTTTGGGTGGGCGTCTCGATGCGACCAATATTGTCGAGCCAGAGCTGAGTATTTTAACCACCATCGATTTGGATCATCAGGACTGGCTTGGTCCAGACCGGGAAGCCATTGGCCGTGAGAAAGCTGGGGTATTTCGAACAAATCGGATGGCGGTGGTGGCCGAGCAACAATTGCCTGCCAGTGTGCTTGAAGTCGCTGCCAGTCTTGGCACTCAACTGCTAAGAGCTGATCAGCATTATCACTGGCAAGCCGGGCAAACTGGCTGGAACTGGCAAAGTGATACTATCACTCTGACAGAGTTGCCGTTACTGTCAATCCCAGTGCAAAATGCAGCGACAGCCCTGATGGCTGTGCAGCAACTCGGTTTGTTGCCTGAAGAGCCCGCCCGCATTCGAAAGGCGCTGGCAGGCGTAACCCTGGCTGGTCGCATGCAATGGTTGCAGCAGCATCCGTCCGTGTTGGTGGATGTGGCTCACAACCCTCAATCTATTCAGTACTTGGCACAGCAACTGCGATCATTGCAAACGGGCAACCGCCGACTAGTGGCGCTTTGCGGTATGATGCGTGATAAAGTAAAGCCCGGCGCGCTGGATGCATTGATTGACCTGATCGACCACTGGGCTTTGGTTAGCTTGCCGGGGCCTCGTGGCGCCGCTGCGGATCTGTTGCAGGACATTTTACCTGCCAGCAGTTCTATCAGTCGGTTTGGCGATGTTCGCAGCGGTTTTGAGCAGATCATGCAGCAGTTGCAGCAGGATGATTTATTGCTGGTGTTCGGCTCATTTGTTACTGTGTCTGCGGTACTTGGCCTGACTACCGATTTACCGGAGGCGAAATGACAAGAGCTTTTAAACAACGCTTACTGGGCGCCTGCATTTTGATGATTGCAGCCGTGGTGTTTTTGCCAGACTTACTGGATGGTGAAAAACAGGTGCTGAAAGATGATTTCGAGCAAATTCCAGCCCGGCCTGAGTTTCAGGGGGTGCAAGAGCAGCAGTTGCTGGACAGCGCTGCAGTGATAGCCCGGCGTGAACAAGCCCTGGCGGAGCCACGGGTCGATATTGAAGCTTCGGATGCGGACAAAGTGGCTGCAAAAGCCGAGGAAGCCAGCACTGGTAATGAGGAACTGCCTTCGCAAGCGTATGCTCAGGTCACGGTGGGGGAAACACAAGCCAGTCAATCTGGCACTGAACGTCCGGCGACCTCTTCGCCTGAAACCGCGGACAGTGCTTCGCAACTCCTGACTGAGCGAGCCTGGACGGTGCGGGTTGGCAGCTTTGGGCGGGTTCAAAATGCCGAAGAGCTGGTAAAGCGCTTGAATGATGCTGGCTTTCGTACCTATACCCGTCAGGTTACCAACAACCAAGGTGTGCAGTTGACCAGTGTTTTCGTTGGGCCGGATCTACGCCGCGAAGCACTGGAGCAACGTTTAGCAGAGCTCAGGACTATTGCCCGGGATGATCGTCTGGTGATCAGCAACTATCAGCCGCTGGAAAATAATTAGGCAAGGGGCGGTGACTTTGATAGAATGCGCGCCGTGATCAGACATCCTTTGGTATTTCATGGTTTGGATTGATTTTGTCATTCTGGCTATCATCGCGCTTTCAACAGTGATCAGTCTGGTGCGCGGTTTTGTCAAAGAAGCGGTTTCTTTGATCGTCTGGATCCTTGCCTTTTTTATTGCCAGTTATTATTACCCTCATCTGGCCGCTTATTTTACCAGCCTGGATGATGAAATCCTGCGCAATGCTCTGGCTATCGCCATTCTATTTGTCTGCTCCCTGATCCTGGGAGCTTTAGTCAACTTTCTTATCAGCAAATTGGTCCAATCCACTGGTTTAAGTGGAACCGATCGGGTGCTGGGTCTAATTTTTGGTGCTTTGCGCGGCGTATTGTTAGTTAGCGCTGTGTTGTTTTTTGTAGATGCTTTCACCGGTGCCGGCAAAACCGATTGGTGGCAGAGCTCGATGTTGATCCCCGAGTTCCGATTTATCATTGAGTGGTTCTTCGATTATTTGCAGAATCACTCGAGTTTTATGCAACAGCCCTAATACCTGTTTGTCGTGGGTTATTAGTTTGAGGCGAGGAAAATTCCATGTGTGGTATTGTTGGTATTGTTGGTAAGTATCCGGTCAACCAGGCGCTGTACGATGGCCTGACGGTGTTGCAACACCGGGGCCAGGATGCCGCTGGCATCGTGACGGTGGATAACAACACCCTGCGTTTGCGTAAAGCGAATGGCCTGGTGAAAGATGTGTTTCATACCCGCCATATGCTGCGCTTGTCAGGCAATATCGGCATTGGTCATGTCCGTTACCCGACGGCTGGCTCGTCCAGTACCGCCGAAGCTCAGCCGTTTTATGTCAACAGTCCTTTTGGCATTGCAATGGCGCATAATGGCAACCTGACCAACTCGGAGCAACTGACCGAAGAAATTTTCCGACGGGCGCGGCGTCATATCAATACCACCTCGGACTCCGAAATTCTGCTGAATGTCTTTGCCCATGAGCTGCAACAGAACAATACGCTGTCATTGACCGCGGAAGATGTGTTTCAGGCGGTTACCGCCGTGCACCGAAAAGTGCGGGGCGGCTATGCCGTGGTGTCACTGATCATCGGTCATGGCCTGGTTGCTTTTCGCGATCCTAATGGCATTCGTCCTTTAGTGATAGGTAAGCGTGAGACGGAAGCCGGCACTGAATATATGGTGGCGTCTGAAAGTGTGGCTTTGGACGCGGATGGCTTTACGGTGATGCGTGATGTCTATCCAGGCGAAGCCGTCTACATTACCGAGGATGGTGAGCTGTTCACCCAGCAGTGTGCCGAAAACCCGGGTTACAGCCCTTGTATTTTCGAGTATGTCTACTTTGCCCGGCCAGACTCGACCATCGACAATATTTCAGTCTATGCCTCACGGGTGGCCATGGGCACCAAGTTGGGCGAAAAAATTAAACGGGAGTGGAGCCAGCTGGACATTGATGTGGTGATCCCAATCCCGGAAACCAGCAATGACGCTGCACTGCAAATTGCCCACGAGCTGGGTTTGCCTTACCGGCAGGGTTTTGTGAAGAACCGTTACATCGGCCGTACTTTTATTATGCCTGGCCAGGTAGAGCGCAGAAAATCGGTGCGCCGTAAATTAAATGCCATCCAGCAGGAGTTCAAAGGCAAGAATGTATTGTTGGTGGATGATTCCATCGTACGCGGAACTACTTCACAGCAAATTATTGAGATGGCACGGGATGCCGGTGCCAAGAAAGTGTATTTTGCTTCCGCTGCACCGGAAGTGCGTTTCCCCAATGTGTATGGCATCGATATGCCATCAGCCAATGAGCTGATTGCCCATGGTCATGATGTCGACAGCATTTGTCAGAACATTGGCGCTGATGGTTTGATCTTCCAATCACTGGAAGATTTGATTGCTGCTGTTCGTACCGTGAATCCGGAGATTAAGCGCTTTGAAACCTCGGTATTCGACGGTGTTTATGTCACCAATGACATCGATCAGGATTACCTGAACAGGCTGGATCAACAGCGCAGCGATGGCGCCAAAAACCGCAATGCCGCCATGGCGATGGCAACCAATTTAGAAACCTACAACGAGGCGGATTAATACCCACCGCAATAAAACAAAAGCCGCAATTGCGGCTTTTGTTTTATCAGTGAGGCTTCGCTAGTGCGTAAAGGCGGGCCCAAAGCCGGAGCTCCACAAAATGGCGGTGCCGGTCAGCACACAGACCAGTAAAATGAGTCCACAGGTTACTACCGAGCTGGCGTAAATAAAACCACGCTCTTCCGGGATATGCATCAGAATAGGCACGCCCACATAAAGCAGGTAGACTGAGTATGCCAGGCCAGCCAGGCCTACCAGCATCACAAACCACAACTCTGGGTACAGGGCGGCAAAACCAACCATAAACAGCGGCGTTGAGGTGTAAGCTGCCAGCTCCAGCGTTTGGGTGTAGGTTGGTTCAGAGCCAAAGGTATGCGCCATCCAGTGCGCCAGAAACGCCAATGCAAAAACACCACCAATTAAAGCAAAATACATGGCAACCGACAGCATCAGAGCGCTATCAGCTGTAAGTTTAATGGTATCACCCACGCCAATACTCCAGCCAATATGCACGGCTGAGTAATAAGCACAGATGGATGGAATAAGCGCAATAATCAATATATGCGCCAGGCTGTAACGAAAACTTTCATGGCGCTGGTCGATGGTATGCCACTCTTCTTTCGGGTGGGCATACAGTCCCCATAGGTGGTTCAATATCATAATTATTATCCTTCACACTGCCTACGTCTTTTACAATCAGCACTGTTGTACCAATTGGGTTATACCAGAGTATCTCTTAGGTATAGTTCAGTTATGGCCAAATTTAGTCCGGCCGTCAAGTCATGTTGCACAAAATTTGATCCGGATCAGGTCTGCAGGCCAGAACGCTGGTTGCGCCAGGTCAAAATCGCTATAATACTTCTTTTCCCAAGCTTCTTTGTAACCATGAATACTGCTGAACTTGCCGGCTTGCTGGCACCTATCCACCAGTTTCTGCATTGCCGCACCCCACAAGCTTGGCTTGAGCAAGCGGCTTTACCGGATCAGTTACCGGCATTGCTGATTGACCATATGCACTGTGAATTAAAAGCCGCACAGAGTGCGGCCTTGCTCATTCGCCGTTATGCCACCGATGATGGGTCAGCCCGGGCCTTACTAAGCTGGCTCAAGCCCTACGAGGACTTTGTTTATCGCAAAGTTGGGGATGGTAACTTCAGCCAGAGTAAAAATGCGTTGATAGGCCAGCTCACAGCCAAGGGCACTGCGCCCTGGCAGCAGCAGGTATTGGAGAAGATGGTGCGGCTGATCAAAGAAGAGCTGCACCATTTTGAGCAGGTGCTGGCTTTTATCCGCCAGCGAGGCATCGAGATGCAACCCCTGAGCGCCGCTGGTTATGCCTCGGGTTTATTGCGCCATGTCCGTAGTCGTGATCCTGGCTTGCTGGTCGATAAGTTAATCATCGGTGCCTTGATTGAAGCCCGCTCCTGCGAACGCTTTGCCGCTTTAGCACCCCGGCTTGATGGGGAGTTACAGCGTTTCTACATCTCTTTGCTGCGCTCAGAAGCACGTCATTACCAGGATTATCTGCAGCTGGCAGCCGACATTAGCCCGGAGCCGATTGATGAGCGGGTGCAGCAATTGGCTGCCATTGAAGCAGAACTCATTCTGCAACCCGATGCCGAGTTTCGTTTCCACAGCGGGGTACCTGACTACCTCATCGCTTGAAAAGTAACCAGTTGTCGATTAAGCTTAGCTTCAGCATCGATGGATTATGATGCTTGTATACGCCAGAGGTGAAGGAGACACACCATGAATGCACTGCAACAACCGCAAGACGCTACCCGCAACGTTAATCAAAGCAATGATCAGTATCAGCCAACGAGTGGCCACTTTGGTAAGGCACCGTCCTTGCTGGCCGGTAATAAACCTTTTACTGAGCGGCCAGAGTTAGAGCCAACCGCTATTCTTGGTTATAACTAAGCTTGACGCCAGTTCCGACGGTTGGCCAGTTGGCGTTCAGGCTCTTAAAGAGCGTGGTTACACGGACATGCCCTAAAGATCCTGAAAATACAGCTGCCAATCGTCGGCACTGACTTTCAGATAGCTGGCTTGCTGGTACCAGTCACCCAGCACATAGCGCTTGCCTGCGCCTTGCGCTAATGGCACCTGATGCACCTTAGGCCGGTGAGTATGGCCGTGGATCAGATGGAGAACACCCGCCTCATTCATCACCCGCACCACCTCATCTGGTGTGACATCCATAATTTGATTAGCATCACCAGATAGCGTGGCTTTATAAGCCGCACTTTTACGCCGGGCCTTTTTGGCCAGACGCTGGCGATACCACAGCGGTAACGACAACATCAGATTTTGCCACCAGCGCTGATCCCACCAGCGACGAAACTGCTGGTACTTGATATCTGCAGTGCAGAGGCTATCGCCATGCATAATCAGGGTAGGGGTGCCGTACAGTTCAATCACTTGTTGCGCTGGTAATAACTGCATGCCGGCACTTTTCGCATAGCGCTGACGCAGCAGGAAATCCCGGTTGCCATGAATAAAGTACACCGGCACCTGCTGGCTTAACTGTTTCAGCTGCTGGGCTACCCCGATCAGCAACGGCTCTGGATTGTCATCGCCAATCCAGACTTCAAACAAATCGCCCAAAATATAGAGCGCATCAGCTTTAACGGCATCCTGTTTGAGAAACTGCAGAAAAGCGCTGGTGATATCGGCTCGCTCAGCGCTTAAATGCAAGTCTGCAATAAACAGCGTGTGTGGCTTAGTCATTCAGCTCGGCGCGCTCAATCACCACCGGTTCGGTCGGCACATCGGCATGAGGACCATGGCGACCCGTTTGCACAGCGGTAATTTTATCCACCACATCCATGCCGGCACTGACTTTACCAAAGACACAGTAGCCCCAACCCTGGCTGTTTTCAGCCCGGAAGTTCAGGAAGTCGTTATCTGCTACATTGATAAAAAACTGGCAGGTGGCTGAATGTGGATCCGAAGTCCGGGCCATGGCAATGGTGCCGATGGTATTGGCTACCTGGTTGTTGGCTTCGTTTTTAATGGCTGCTTTGGTTGGCTTTTGCTGCATATCGCTGGTAAAGCCGCCGCCCTGAACCATAAAGCCAGGGATCACCCGGTGAAAAATGGTGCCATCAAAAAAACCGTCTTTCACATAACTTAAAAAGTTTTCTACGGTGGCTGGTGCTTTGTCGGCGAAGAGTTCCAGCGTAATCACGCCATAATTGGTATGTAACTGAACCATGGTTTGCTCCTGCAAAGAAAAAATCCATTGTAACTTTTTTTTGCCTGCTGTGACATAGCGCTACAGGCACTGCCGATGCTAAACTAGCGCTTTCGTTTACAGAGCAGGCAGGAGTGCTAAGTGCAGATCTTCAATACCCTTACCCGAACCAAAGAGACGTTTCAGCCACTGGTCGAAGGCAAAGTGGGTCTTTATGTTTGTGGTATCACGATCTACGACTACTGTCATATCGGTCATGCCCGTACTTATGTCGCCTTTGATGTGATCAACCGCTATTTACGTTTTTCCGGTTACGATGTGACTTATGTACGCAATATCACCGATGTGGATGACAAAATCATCAAACGGGCGGCCGAGAACAACGAAAGTTGCGATGCACTCACAGCGCGTTTTACCAGGGCCATGCACGAAGATTTCGAAGCACTTGGCTTGCTGCCAGCCGATATTGAGCCAACCGTTACCGGCCATATGCAGCCGATCATTGAACTCATTCAGACGCTGCAAGACAAAGGTTATGCTTATGTCAGCAAGGATGGGGATGTGTTGTTTGATGTTAGCAAGTACGATGCTTATGGCAAGCTGAGCCAACAGAATCTGGATATGCTGCAAGCCGGAGCCAGGGTTGATGTCAACGACAGCAAAGATGACCCACTAGACTTTGTGTTATGGAAATCGGCCAAGCCGGGCGAACCCAGCTGGGAGTCGCCCTGGGGCAAGGGCCGGCCAGGCTGGCACATTGAATGTTCGGCCATGAGTGCCTGCCACCTTGGTGCGCATTTCGATATTCATGGCGGTGGCTCGGATTTACAGTTCCCACACCATGAGAACGAGATTGCCCAGTCCACCTGTGCCCATGACAGCGCCTACGCCAACACCTGGATCCATACTGGTATGGTGCAGGTAGATAAAGAGAAAATGTCCAAGTCTTTGGGCAACTTCTTTACCGTGCGTGAAGTGCTGGCCAACTACAATGCAGAGTCGGTGCGTTATTTCCTGCTGTCCAGTCATTACCGCAGCCAGCTGAATTACAGCACCGAGAACCTTGAGCAGGCGCATGCGGCACTGAGCCGTTTATACACGGTGCTGCGCGAGCTGCCGCCGGCGGAAGAAGTCGAGCTGAGTGATGAACTGAGTTTTCAGTATGTAGAGCGTTTTCAGCACGCCATGGACGATGACTTTAATACCCCAGAAGCCTTGCCGGTACTGTTTGAACTGGCGCGTGAAGCCAATCGTTGTAAAGACAGCGATGTGGACAAAGCGCGCCAACTGGCCAGTCTGCTGCATATGTTAGGTGGTGTTTTGGGTATTTTGCAGGGGGATGCTGAAGCATTCTTACGTGGCGGTACCGCAGGCCAGTCGCAAGATGATGTGGCAGAGATCGAAGCTTTGATTGCCGAGCGCAATCAGGCCCGGGCAGAGAAAAACTGGGCGGCTGCCGATGCGGCTCGCGATAAACTTAACGCCATGGGTATCGTGCTGGAGGATAAAAACGGCGTTACCAGTTGGCGACGCAGTTAAGCGAATTTACGGCCAGGCTTTTCCCCTTTTTGTCTGTCATTTCTTATACAAGCCACCAGTGCCACTGGTGGCTTGTTTCGTTTTAGCTAAACTAAAGTTGTGTGTGTAGCAGCAAAATACCCAATAAGTGGTATACTTTTGATCTCGAACAATAAATTCAAGCTTAGATTAAGGGAGTGGCATGCGTAATAACCAGCCGGTAACCCAACGGGAAAAGATCTATCCTAAAGAGCAGAAGCTTATTTCTGCCACCGATACCAAAGGCATGATCACATTCTGTAACGATGCGTTTGTCGCCGTCAGTGGCTTTAGCCGTGAAGAGCTGATTGGTCAGCCACATAACATTGTGCGCCACCCGGATATGCCACCTGCCGCCTATGAGAGCATGTGGTCTTATCTAAAACGTGGCAAACCCTGGATGGGACTGGTGAAAAACCGTTGTAAGAATGGCGATTACTATTGGGTAAATGCCTATGTCACACCAGTGCATCAGGGCGGCAAAGTCATTGGTTACGAGTCGGTGCGGGTATGCCCAAGCCGCGAGGATGTAGCAAGGGCCGAAGCCTTGTATCAGCGTATTCGGGAAGGCAAGGCCACCAATCCTTTGTTATCGCGTGCCAAGCGTTGGGCAGAGCTTAGTTGGGCACCTGCTGCGGCTTTGGCGCTGGCGCTTGGCAGTTGGCAGCTGTTTGGCGTTGGTGCTGCGGCGCTCTCTCTGGCACTGACTACCGTGCTGGTTTACGCCATTGCGCAGTGGCAATGCCAAGCGCGACTTAGCCGGCTGGATGCGTTGTTACCGTCGGCCTTTCGTGATCCTCTGGCCATGCAGTCCTACAGTGATAGTCAGGGCGTAGAAGCATCTTTTGAAGTGGCGATCCTGGCTGAGCAGGCGCACTTAAATACCGTACTGACCCGGATTGAAGATGCTGCTGAGCGGGTCTTTAACTTTTCCAGCGATGCCAAAACCACCTCAGAGCAAGCGATTGAACAGATTGGGCGTCAGCAGCAGGAAACCGAACAGGTGGCGACGGCGATGAATGAAATGACCACCACCATTGCTGAAGTGTCCGTGCATGTGCAGGAAACCGCTTCCCAGGCGGATGATGCCGATAAGTTGGCGCAATCCGGTTTGCAAATTGCCGGCGATACCCGCGGTGCCATTGTGCATTTGCAGCAGTCGGTTAATCAAATCAGCAGTTCTGTGCAGGAATTGGCGGCACAAACCAGCAGCATCGCCAAAGCGGCTCAGATCATTGAGCAAATTGCTGATCAGACCAACTTGCTGGCACTCAATGCGGCTATTGAGGCAGCGCGGGCTGGTGAGCAAGGTCGTGGTTTTGCCGTGGTAGCGGATGAAGTGCGGCAACTGGCAGCACGTACTACCGAGTCGACCAAGGACATTCATGGCATTATCACCGAGCTGACCCGCAAGGCGGAGGCCGCTGTACAGGTAGCAGAGGCGGGGAAAGGTGATGCGGATAAAGGGGTCGCTATGGTTGGCGATGCTGAAAAAATGCTGGATGGTATCAGTCAGGCCATTAACAGCATTGCGGCTATGGCGATGCAAATGGCCACTGCCGTGGAGCAGCAGGCGCATGTGGCCGATGATATTAATCGTCAGGTGGTCAGTATCTCCGAGTTGGCTCAAGACAGTACTGGTAAGGGGCAGCAAGCGGCAGACAGTGTGTTCCGCTTGCAGGATACCGCCCATGATTTGAAAGATTTGGTACAGCGCTTTAGCCGGCTGAGTTAACACCAACAGTCGCTTAGCAAAAAAAACCGCAGCAACTACTGCGGTTTTTTCTAAGCCTTAAGACTGGTCGTGATAGCGCTCGCAGGCTTCCAGCGTGTTTTCAATCAGACAAGCGACCGTCATAGGGCCAACACCACCTGGTACCGGGGTGATATAAGCAGCACGCTCTGCAGCTGCGGCAAAGCCAACATCCCCTACCAGTTTACCGGACGGCAGCCGGTTGATGCCGACATCAATCACCAGGGCACCTGGCTTGATCCAGTTACCAGGAATAAAATCGGGCTTACCCACGGCAACAACCAGCAGTTCGGCCTGGCGTACATGGTATTCCAAGTCACGGGTAAAGCGATGACAGATGGTGGTGGTACAGCCAGCCAACAGCAGCTCCAGCCCCATTGGCCGCCCGACAATATTGGAAGCGCCGACCACTACTGCATGCAAACCTTTAATGTTCTGACCGGTGCTTTCCAGCAGGGCAATGATGCCTTTGGGCGTGCAGGGACGCAGTGCTGGCATGCGCTGGGCTAGTCGGCCGATATTGTAAGGGTGAAAACCATCCACGTCTTTATGTGGATGAATGCGCTCTAAAATCACCGACGCATCCAGACCAGCTGGCAGCGGCAACTGCACCAGGATGCCATCCACGTCCGGGTCCAGGTTCAGTTGATCAATCAAATCCAGCAGTTGTTGCTCGGAACTGTCAGCTGGTAAGTCGTAGGAAAAGGAACGAAAACCAACTTCGTCACAGCTTTTGCGTTTGCTACCCACATAAACTTGCGATGCCGGATCCTGGCCTACCAGAACAACGGCCAGGCCAGGGGCTCGTTTTCCTTGCTGCAGACGTTTTTGGACTTTAGCGGCAACTTTGGTTTTTATCGACTGGGCGACGGCTTTACCATCGATCAACTGGGCGGTCATAACTTCTCTCAGCATAAGTGAATGCTGTTATTTTCTCATACCCACCGGCGGATGACCAGATACTTGCCGCTGATCCAGCAGATAGCTATACACGTAAAGGCCAAACTGCTGATTTGGCTTTTATCCGCCGCTTGGTATAAATAAGCAGCAATCGGGGGGGGCGGACTAAAAAAAGGTTTGACGATACCTTGTCCGGGCGTTAATATTCCGCCCCGTTGCAGCGATGCAGCAAAGTCGGTGATTGGCGCAGCTTGGTAGCGCACTTGGTTTGGGTCCAAGGGGTCGCAGGTTCAAATCCTGCATCACCGACCAATTTTAACGTGGTGGTAGTGCACTTGGTTTGGGTACTCTTGATCCTAAGGGTCACAGGTTCAAATCCTGCATCACCGGACCACTATATTCTCCCGCGTAGGCGTTTGACATGTGCGCCCGTAGCTCAGTTGGATAGAGCAACGGCCTTCTAAGCCGTGGGTCATAGGTTCGAATCCTATCGGGCGCGCCATTTGGGTGCAAAACAAGTTTTACATTGTGGTGGTTGTAGCTCAGTTGGTAGAGCCCCGGATTGTGATTCCGGTTGTCGTGGGTTCGAGCCCCATCATCCACCCCAACTCGTTCTGAAATGTCGGTGATTGGCGCAGCTTGGTAGCGCACTTGGTTTGGGTCCAAGGGGTCGCAGGTTCAAATCCTGCATCACCGACCATTTCCCCTCAACGTTTATTCACTTGGTTTGGGTACTGTTCATCCTAACGGGTCGCAGGTTCAAATCCTGCATCACCGACCATTTCCCTCTCTTTTTCTATCATTCAAATTATTAGTTATTCTTGCTTGCTATGTGCTTCGTAGCACGGCCAGGCTGGCGGATCTTTTTCCGGAACACGCTGTGAACCCATCCCTGGGCGCTCTTGACACGCCGTCCGGGCGTGTCAGGTTTCCGGAGAAAGTCCGTCCAGCCTAGCCTGATCCGAGCTCAGAGTTAGGGAACTGCGAGCTTTTGGCAGAGTCGTAATAACGTCTCCAGCGCCAAACCACTGGCCTGCACCGGGCTGTAGGCCAGCCCAATCCGCCGCTCCAGCCCGGCCATGGCAATGGGGCGCAGCACCAGGTCCTGGCGCTGGCGCAATTGCTCAAAATCCGGCACCAAAGCACAGGCAACACCTGCCGACACCAAACCCAGCGCATACTCAATGGTATGAATATCGGCCCGGATATCGGGTTTGATGCCTTGGCGTACCAACTCCGGATACAGTTTTTGCCAGGCTTCACACGGGGTGCGTTTAATCAGGGCCAGTCCGGCAAAATCCTGCAAACTGATACGCTGCTTTAACGCCAACGGCTGTCCTGCCGGCAACGCCAGCTGAAAGTGATCATGGTACATCGGCTGAAATTGCTCGCCACTTTTTAACAGCTCCGGGCTGATAATACGGGCATCGCAAGGCTCATCCGGCTCCACCAGCTGCAACTCCAGGCCGGGTAATTGCAGGCTGAACTGGCGTAGCAAATCACTCATCCGCTCTACGCCTAGCGCCCGTATCAACCCAAGCCGAAAACGAATTTTATCGACAGGTTCGGTAAAAGAGCGTTGTAGCGCCTGGAACTGACCGAGTAGCCGACAGGCGTGGCCATAGAGCCGCTCCCCATCCTCGGTTGGGGTAACCCCTTTGGGCTGGCGCAGAAACAAAGTGACATTCAGTTGCTGCTCTAACTGGCGAATAGCGGATGACAGCGACGGCTGGGCAACAAAGCATTGGCGTGAAGCCGCGCTGACGCTGCCTTGCTCGTACACAGCGACAAAATACTTCAGATGGCGTATATCCATAGTTTAAATCTATACCGGATACAGAATTAATATATTTTAACTTTACATCAAGGCTGGCTAATCTGGCCAGTAACCGATCTGTTTTTTAAGGAAAACACACCATGAGCAGAGCCCCATTCAACTGGCAAGACCCGTTTCATTTATCTGACATGCTAACCGAAGAAGAGCGGATGATCCGCGACAGCGCGCATCAGTATTGCCAGGAGCGGCTGATGCCGCGCATTTTGCTGGCCAACCGCAACGAGCAGTTTGATCGCGCCATTATGACGGAATTGGGTGAGCTTGGCTTGCTGGGTGCTACCTTGCCGGAAGAATACGGTTGTGCTGGTGTGAATCATGTGTGCTATGGCCTGGTTGCCCGCGAAGTGGAGCGGATTGATAGCGGTTACCGCAGTGCCATGAGTGTGCAATCTTCGTTGGTGATGCACCCCATTCATGCTTATGGCACCGAAGCTCAGCGTACAAAATACCTGCCCAAACTTGCTACCGGCGAATGGGTGGGCTGTTTTGGCCTGACCGAACCGGATGCCGGCTCGGATCCGGCCAGCATGCGCACTACGGCCAAGAGAATTGACGGCGGTTATCTGCTCAATGGCAGCAAGATGTGGATCACCAACTCGCCGATTGCCGATGTGTTTGTGGTCTGGGCCAAGCTGGATGGTGAAATTCGAGGCTTTGTGCTGGAGAAAGGCTTAAAGGGCCTGAGCGCGCCCAAAATTGAAGGCAAGTTCTCCTTGCGTGCCTCCATCACCGGCGAAATCGTGATGGATCAGGTGGAAGTAACCGAAGAAGCGCTACTGCCCAATGTCAGTGGCCTAAAAGGCCCCTTTGGTTGTCTGAATAAAGCCCGCTACGGCATCGCCTGGGGTGCGCTCGGCGCAGCCGAGTTCTGCTGGCACGCCGCCAGGCAGTACACCCTGGATCGCACCCAGTTCAACCGGCCGCTGGCAGCCACCCAACTGGTGCAGAAAAAACTGGCCGATATGCAAACTGATATTAGCCTGGGGTTGCTGGGCTGCCTGCAGGCCGGCCGTCTAATGGATGCCGGCAGCCTGGCACCTGAGACCATTTCGCTTATAAAGCGCAATTCTTGTGGCAAGGCGCTGGAGATAGCCCGCCAGGCCCGTGATATGCACGGTGGTAACGGCATTGCCGATGAATACCATGTGATCCGCCATGTCATGAACCTGGAAGCGGTCAATACCTACGAAGGCACCCACGATGTGCATGCGCTGATCCTGGGCCGTGCTCAGACCGGTTTGCAGGCCTTTGGCTAACAGCGCTTCGGGGCTGCGACCCCGGTAAGACCCAAACAGGAGTTCCGATGGCCAGTTCACAACATCCCTGGCTGCAGGCCTATCTGCAGCGTATTTTGCACCATCAATTACCCGAAGTCGCCGTAAGCCAGGGCGAGCTTGCCCCGGCCCTGCTGTTTCAATTGTTCGAAAGTCAGTTGCAAAGCCGCTTGCTGGATTTACGCTCGCGGCTGATGCAAGCCAGTGGGCAGAGCTTTTACACCATTGGTAGCAGTGGTCACGAAGCCAATGCGGCGGTTGCTGCAGCCCTCCGGCCGACTGATCCGGCTTTTTTGCACTACCGCAGTGGCGCTTTTTTTATCCAGCGCAGCAAGCAGGTTGAAGGGCAAACCCCGTTGTACGATATGTTGTTGTCGTTCGCCGCGTCGGCCGAGGATCCCATCTCCGGCGGCCGGCATAAAGTGCTGGGCAGCCTGGCACTGAATATACCGCCGCAAACCAGTACCATAGCGTCGCATTTACCCAAGGCGGTTGGGACGGCTTTTGCCATAGCGCTGTCCAGGCGTTTGCAGCATAACGGCAGCTGGCCGGATGACAGCATTGCTTACTGCAGCTTTGGCGATGCTTCACTTAATCACTCTACCACGCAGGGGGCACTGAATGCCGCTTGTTGGGCTGCTTTTCAGCAGGTACCTGTACCTGTGCTCTTTGTCTGCGAAGACAATGGGCTGGGTATTTCCACGCCAACCCCAACCGGTTGGGTGCAGCAAAACCTGAACAACCGACCAGGTCTGACGTATTTTCATGCCGATGGCCGCGATCTGGCCGGTACCTATCAGGTGGCGCGTCAGGCTGCCGATTATGTTCGACGTTACCGCAAACCAGCGGTGCTGCATTTGGCCACAGTGCGGTTGTTTGGCCATGCCGGCTCTGATGCCGAAGTGGCCTATCGCAAGAAAGAGCGTATTGCCGACGAGCTGGAGCTGGACCCTTTGCTGTTTAGCACCGCTCAAATTCTTGAGCAGGGTTGGATGAGCCCGACTGAACTGGGCCGCTGGGTGCAGGCGCTGGATCAGCGTATTGAGCGCATTGCCGAACAGGCCAGCAGCCGGCCTAAACTGACGTCAGCTGCCGGAGTGATGGCTTCCATCGCGCCACAGCGGCCTGAAAAGCCATTGCCCACGCTGCCGGATGCGGCTGCCCGTGCGGAGTTGTTTGCGTTTGATAAACACAACCAGGGCAAGCCACAACATTTGGCCAAGCTGCTGAACTGGTGTCTGCACGATCTGATGGCGCAGTACCCCGAGCTAGTGCTGTGCGGTGAAGACATCGCCAAAAAAGGCGGGGTCTATAATGTCACCCAGCATCTGGTGCATGCCTTTGGCTACAACCGTGTGATCAACACCCTATTGGATGAGCAAAGCATCCTTGGACTGGCCATAGGGCTGGCGCAACAGGGCTTCGTAGCCATGCCGGAAATCCAGTTTCTGGCCTATGTGCACAATGCCGAGGATCAAATTCGTGGCGAAGCGGCTACCCTGCCGTTTTTCTCCAATGGCCAGTACCACAACGGCATGGTGATCCGGATTGCTGGCCTGGCTTATCAGAAGGGCTTTGGTGGTCATTTTCATAACGACAACTCTTTTGCGGTGTTTCGCGATATACCAGGCTTAATCTTACTTTGCCCGTCCAATGGTGAAGATGCGGCCTTATTGCTACGCCAGGCTGCGCGGCTGGCGCATGAGCAAAAACGACTGGTGGTGTTTTTGGAGCCTATAGCGCTTTATATGACGCGGGATTTGCTGCAGGCCGGCGATGGTCTTTGGGTGCGTAATTACCCCAGTCCTGAGACGCCGTTGCCCGCTTTGGGCGAGCCTGCGGTATTTGGTGATGGCCAGGAGCTATGCATTCTTAGCTACGGCAATGGCTACTATCTGTCGCGTCAGGCAGAACTGGAGTTACGCGACCAGGGCTATAGGCTGCGTTTGCTGGATTTACGCTGCCTCATCCCCCTGCAGCTGGATGCTATCTTGAGTGCCATCGGGCCTTGTCGCACGTTACTGATTGTCGATGAATGCCGTCGCCGTGGCTCGGTCAGTGAAGAGCTGGTCACCTTGTTGCATGAAGCCCGGCCCGGACAGTTTCAGCTTGAGCGCATCACGGCCGAAGACAGCTTTATTCCGCTTGGCGCCGCTGCCTATCAGGTGTTGCCATCGAAAGAGCAGATCATCGCCCGGGTACGAAGCATGGCGGATGCAAACAGAAGCACCGAAGCACAACCACAGGAGCGCAGAGCATGAAAAAAACCGCTGTGGTGGTCTGCCCGGGGCGGGGCAGTTACAACAAGCCGGAGCTTGGCAGCATTGGTCGCTTGCATGGCGATAAAACCGCTTTACTAACCGAACTGGATAAAGTACGCGCTGAACTTGGCCTGGCCGGCATTCGAGAGCTGGATGGCGCCGGCCACTATGCCAGTCGCGTGCATCAACAAGCAGAAAACGCTGCTGGTCTTATTTTCAGTGCCGGCCTGCTGGATTATCAGAGCATCAATCAGGCTGAGTTTGACGTGGTGGCTATCACCGGCAATTCGATGGGGTGGTATACGGCCCTTGGCTGTGCCGGTGTCTGGCATCCGGCTGCTGCGATGCAGTATGTCTGCCAGATGGCAAAACTCACAGCAGGGGCAGCTGGAGGTCAGTGCATCTATCCACTGGTCAACAGCGACTGGCAACCCGATGCAGACAAAATAGCTCTGGTGGATGTGCTGTTGGCCGATTATGCCGGTGAGCTGTTTGAGTCCATTCGTTTTGGTGGCTATGCGGTGCTGGCTGGCAGCGAGGCGGCGATGCAAGCCGTGCTTCGTCGTTTACCCAGGGTGGATGAACGTTTTCCGCTGCTGTTACCTGGCCACGCCGCCTTTCACTCTCCATTGATGGCTGATGCAGCCAGTAAAGCCATGGCAGCAATTCCTGCCAGTGCTTTCGCGCGCCCAGAGCTGCCACTGATTGATGGCTGTGGCCGAATTTGGCAGCCTTTTGCTACCGAGGCGGCGGCGCTAAAGCACTACACGCTGGATCGTCAGGTGCAGGGCTGTTATGACTTTAGTCTGGCGATTGAAGTGGCGGTCAAAGAGTTTGCACCTGATGTGTTGATCCTGCTTGGTCCAGGCAGCAGCTTAGGAGGCGCTGTAGCGCAAAGCTTAATCCGGCTGAACTGGCAGGGGCTTGGCAGCAAAGCCGATTTCAGTGCGCGCCAGCAACAAAGCCCACTGTTGTTGTCGATGGGGCTGTCGGAGCAGCGCAGCCTGGTACTCTGAACTGCTTTGCTCTCTTCACACGTCTTTCAGCCGCGTTTGAGCGCTGCCATTACCCAAAAAACCGCAGCCAGGATGCTGCGGTTTTTTGTAATTTTATTACAGAATAATTAAGCGGAAAATGCTGTGTTCTTGGCTAAAAAACAAGCGCTTAATGGGTGTCTCTGAATAAATATCTGTTTAATATGGATATTTCTTTAGTTTATAATGCTTATTCGCTAAGGGCTTTCTGAAAGCCGGTGGTGCCGAGTTACAAAATTTGCTATCATAGCCGCGGTTTTAAAAACGGAGGAGCTATGTTGAACCCATCCTGGCGCAGGATAGTGCTTAAAGTCGGCAGTGCATTAATTGCCCCCGATCCCCAGGCCGGTTGCAGTGAAAAATATCTAGGCCCCATCGCTGATTTCATCCGTCAATGTCGTGATCGCGATATCGAGGTGATCCTGGTTTCATCAGGCAGTGTTGCTGCAGGCAGGCATCATTTTAATTTCAATCACCATCGGGTTCCCATTGCTCTAAAACGAGCCATGGCTGCGGTTGGCCAAAACCAGATGATGAATTTCTGGTCCAATTGTTTTGATTTTCCTTGTGCTCAGGTACTGTTGACGCACGGTGATCTCAGTGATCGGGTTCGTCATGTCAATGTACGCAATACCTTACGACGTTTGCTGGATCATCAGGTGTTGCCGATCGTCAACGAAAACGACACCATTGCCACCGAAGAAATCAAAGTGGGTGACAACGATAATCTGGCTGCTATGGTCGCCACCGTTGCAAATGCGGATGCGCTGATCATTTGTTCGGACATTACCGGGCTTTTTACCGCCGATCCTAATAAGGATCCATCAGCACAGCTGATCCCGGAAGTACGGACCATTGATGAGCGCATTTACAGCCTGGCCGGCGGTGCCAGCTCGAGCGTAGGCACTGGCGGCATGCGGACCAAGGTGCAGGCGGCTGAAAAAGCCACCACCCACGGCGTTGATACCCTGATCGTTGATGGTCACCAGCAGGATACTTTTACCCGTTTGCTGGATGGCTTTAATCCGGGCACCATTTTTCATGGTCATAAAGATCCGATGTCCGGTAAAAAGCACTGGGTACGTCATACTCTGCGGGCCAAAGGTGAGATCTGGGTGGATGATGGCTGCATGAAAGCGCTGCGCCATCAGGGGGCTTCCTTGCTGTGCAGTGGCATTGTGCATGTGCAGGGTGAATTTGAACCTGGTGATGCGGTGATTGTTCGTTGTGGCAGTGGTAAAGTATCCATTGCCAAAGGCGTCAGCCGCTACAGCGCCCGTGAACTATTTAGCATCAAAGGTCAACAGACGAGTGAAATCGCAGAGCACCTGGGGGATATCCTGCCAGGCAGCACCTACGAAGTGATTCACCGTGATGAAATGACATTATTGGAGAGATTATGAGTACCCTTAGTTTGGGAACTAGGGCGGCGACTCTTGCCGCTCAGGCTGCCAAAGCAGCCAAAGCCGTTGCGCATTTATCAACGGAGCAAAAGAATTACGTGTTGCAAAGCATGGCTAACGCCATTCGATCGGCTACTCCGGCTATTTTAGCGGCCAATGCAGCTGAGCTGGAAACGGCCAGAACCAACCAAACCAGCGCTGCCATGCTGGATCGCCTGACCTTAACCCCAGAGCGCATTGATGCGATGGCAGCCGCCATCGAACAGATTATTCATTTGCCTGATCCGGTGGGTAGCAAACGCTTTATTGAAGAGCGCCCCAATGGCATACGCATTGAAAAACGCCGTATTCCACTGGGTGTGATTTGCATGATTTACGAAGCAAGGCCCAATGTCACTGCCGATGCCGGTGCTTTGTGTTTTAAATCCGGCAATGCCGTGATTCTGCGCTGTGGTCGTGAAGCCATTCAGACCAGCCTGGCCATTGCTAAGGCCATGCACCAGGCTCTTGCTGAGCATAAGTTGCCGGAAGATGTGATTACTATAGTGCCAGACCCGGATCGCCAGTTGATGCTGGATTTGATTCAGCAGGATCAGTTCATCGACTTGGTGATCCCGCGCGGTGGTGAAGGCTTGATTCGTTTTGTCACTGACAACAGTCGGGTACCGGTGATCCAGCACTTTAAAGGCGTATGCCATCTTTACGTGGATCAAAGCGCTGATCTGAATATGGCGCTGGAGTTGTTGTTAAACGGTAAAGTGCAGCGTCCTGGTGTGTGCAATGCCTTAGAATGCTTGTTGGTCAATAAACATCAGGCGGCCGATTTTCTGCCCATGGTGGCTGATGCTTTGCGCGCCCATCAGGTAAAAGTGCATGCCTGTGAGCGCAGCATCAGTTACTTTGACAGTGCCGAGCCTATTGCTGCAGGCGATTTTGGTCAGGAATACCTGGCACCGGAAATCGCCATCCGGCTGGTGGATGACCTGGATGCTGCCATGGCACACATCGATCAGTTTGGCAGTTACCATACCGAGGTAATCTGCACCCAGGATCAGGCCAGTGCCGATACCTTTATCAATCAGGTGGATGCAGCTGTGGTGATGCACAATGCCTCATCACGTTTCTCCGATGGCGGTGAACTTGGCCTTGGTGCTGAAATCGGCATCTCGACCAGTAAGCTGCATGCCTACGGCCCTATGGGCTTAGAAGCCCTGACCACAGAACGCTTTGTGGTCACCGGCCAGGGCCAGACGCGTTAAAAACGGTTAGATTTCCTGGGACAAGTAAGCCGCCTGTGGGCGGCTTACTGCTGTCTGAGCGCGATGAAAATAGCGGCAAATGACGAAACTGGGGCAGGGGGCTCGACTTGCTGTTTTTCGCTCGCTATAATGCCGCGTCCTATTCAACTACAAGTCTGTTGAGCTGCGGCTCAGGCGAGAATCAGACTCGATTTTTTTCGGCGTGACATCAAGCGCCTGAATTTGATTTTGAGGTAACAAGATGCAAGTTTCTGTGGAAACCACTCAGGGTTTAGAGCGCCGTTTAACTATTACTGTGCCGGCTGATGCGATTCAGTCTGAAGTTAAAAACCGTTTGCGTGATCTGGCTAAGCGCCAGCGCATCGACGGCTTCCGTCCAGGTAAAGCGCCTGTATCTATCATCCAAAAGCGTTATGGCCAGGCAGTATTGCAGGAAGTTGCTTCCGAGCAAATGCAGCGCAGCTTCTACGAAGCTATTATTGAGCAGAAAATCACTCCTGCAGGCTCACCAACCTTTGCCCCTCAGGCACTGGAAGAAGGTAAAGATTTGCAGTTTGCTGCCACTTTCGAAGTCTACCCAGAGGTAGAAGTTCAGGCGCTGGACAAAATTGAAGTCAGCAAGCCAGTGGTGGAAATTACAGATAAAGATCTGGATAAAATGCTGGAAACCCTGCGTAAGCAACACGCTACCTGGGCCGAGAAAAAAGGCAAAGCAGCCAAGAACGATCGTATTGTCATGGATTTTGTTGGCAGCATTGATGGCGAAGAATTTGAAGGCGGCAAAGCCAGCGACTTCACATTGGAGCTGGGCCAGGGTCGCATGATTCCAGGTTTTGAAGAAGGCCTGATTGGCAAGAAAGCCGCTGAAGAAACCACGCTGGAAGTAACTTTCCCTGAAGATTATCACGCTGAAAACCTGAAAGGCAAAGCAGCCAGCTTCGCAGTGACTGTAAAGAAAGTTGAGAAGCAGGTACTGCCTGAACTGAATGATGAGTTTGCCGCCCTGTTCGGCCTAGCTGAAGCCACTGTGGATGCGCTAAAAGCTGAAGTGCGCAAGAACATGGAGCGTGAGCTGAAGCAAACGGTCCGTGGCAAAGTAAAAGATCAGGTGATCAAAGGCTTACTGGCCAACAACGAAGTGGAAGTTCCTAAGTCACTGGTTGCTGGCGAAGTAGACGTATTGCGCAAGCAAGCGATGCAGCGTTTTGGTCAGAATATGGATCCAAAGCAACTGCCTGAGCTGCCAGCGTCTCTGTTCGAAGAGCAGGCGAAAGATCGGGTTAAAGTAGGTTTGTTGCTGGGTGAAATCATTAAAACCAACGAGCTGAAAGTGGACGACAGCCGCGTTCAGGAACTGATTGCCGATGTGGCTTCTGCCTACGAAGATCCGCAGGAAGTAGTTCAGTACTACAACAGCAATCAGGAGCTGCTGCAAAGCATGCGCAATGTTGCACTGGAAGATCAGGCCATCGAGTTGGTGCTAAGCAAAGCGACTGTCACAGAAGCTTCTGCGAAGTTTGATGAGATCATGAATCCACAACAGGCTGCCAACTAAGCCGGCAAGGTCAACTAAGATTGACTTCTGTTGGTAACGCAGTTTTAATGGCTCGGACAGTTTTGTTCGGGCCATTTTATTTTCAGGCGTCTCAGCGCCAGTCATCAGGAAATCATCTATGTCGTTACACAGCACTTCACATCAGGATTTAATCAACGCCTTAGTTCCTATCGTGATTGAACAAACCGCCAAAGGCGAGCGTTCTTTCGATATCTATTCCCGCTTACTGAAAGAGCGTGTCATTTTTCTGACCGGGCCGGTGGAAGATCACATGGCCAACCTGATTTGTGCTCAATTACTGTTTTTAGAGTCCGAGAATCCGGAAAAAGACATCTACATTTATATCAACTCGCCGGGTGGTGTCGTTACTGCCGGCATGTCGATTTATGATACTATGCAGTTTATCAAGCCGGATGTAGCCACCGTTTGTATGGGGCAGGCTGCTAGCATGGGCGCTTTCCTTCTATCCGGTGGTGCCAAAGGCAAACGTTACTGCCTACCGAATGCCCGAGTGATGATCCATCAGCCGTTGGGCGGTTTTCAGGGCCAGGCTACCGATATTGAGATCCATGCCCGTGAGATCTTAAGTATAAAGGAACGATTGAACCGTTTACTGGCAGAGCATACCGGCCAGAGTTATGAAAAAATTTGCCATGACACTGAGCGCGATAACTTCTTAACCGCCGATATGGCAAAAGAATATGGCCTGGTGGATGCAATTTTGACACAGCGGGACGCGAAATAACGGCAAATTTTTGCTATGGTATTAAGATACAAAGCACTCAATGTGTTATTGGGGGCGAAGTGGAAGAGGAAGTTACATGGCTGATAACCGCACTGACGGTGACAAAGGCGGTAAATTGTTGTACTGCTCCTTTTGTGGCAAGTCACAGCATGAGGTGCGCAAGCTGATCGCTGGGCCGCAGGTCTATATCTGCGACGAGTGTGTTGATTTATGCAACGACATTATCCGTGAAGAAATCAAGGATATCTCGCCAAAGCGTGAAGCCGATAAGCTACCAACCCCGCATGAAATCCGCCATCACCTCGATGATTACGTGATTGGGCAGGAACATGCCAAAAAAGTACTGGCTGTAGCGGTATACAACCATTATAAGCGGCTGCGTAATGCTGGCAATAAGCCGGATGTTGAACTGGGTAAAAGCAATATTTTGCTGATTGGTCCAACAGGTAGCGGCAAAACGCTGTTGGCAGAAACCCTGGCCCGTTTGTTGGATGTACCTTTTACCATGGCTGATGCCACCACTTTAACCGAAGCCGGTTATGTCGGTGAGGATGTCGAGAACATCATCCAGAAGCTGTTGCAAAAGTGCGATTACGACGTCGAAAAAGCTCAGCGCGGTATTGTTTACATTGATGAAATCGACAAGATTTCACGTAAGTCCGACAACCCATCCATTACTCGTGATGTATCGGGGGAAGGGGTGCAGCAAGCCCTGTTGAAGCTGATTGAAGGTACCGTTGCTTCGGTACCACCTCAGGGTGGCCGTAAGCATCCTCAGCAGGAGTTTTTGCAGGTGGACACCTCAAAAATTCTGTTTATCTGTGGCGGTGCTTTTGCCGGTCTTGATAAAGTGATTGAGCAGCGCTCTGCCAAAGGGGCAGGCATTGGTTTTGGCGCTGAAGTGAAAAGCAAAGAAAGTAGCCGCAGTCTGACCGAGTCATTTAAAGATGTTGAGCCGGAAGATCTGGTGAAGTACGGCCTTATTCCTGAGTTCATCGGTCGCTTGCCAGTGGTTGCTACTCTGACTGAGCTGGATGCAGAAGCCTTGGTACAGATTCTTAGCCTTCCTAAGAATGCTTTGGTCAAGCAGTTTGCCTCCTTGTTCGATATGGAAGGGGTAGAGTTGGAGTTTCGTGAGGACGCTCTAAAAGCCATTGCGCAAAAAGCGATGGAGCGGAAAACCGGTGCTCGTGGCTTACGTTCCATTGTGGAAGGGGTACTGCTCGATACCATGTACGAATTGCCATCGATGGAAGATGTCAGCAAGGTGGTCATTGACGATACCGTTATTCGCGGTGAGTCCGATCCTATACTGATTTACCAACGTAAAGATCCTGCGGTCGCAGAATCGCATTAGATCCTCATCGGGCAGCTGGCAGCTGCCCGAGTTTTTCTGGCTTGACCCATGCAGATGCAGGAAATCGGCAGCAAGCAATTGAAGTTCTGAAAACCGGCCTCATATAGATACCATATCCTTTTGCAGCTGCATGCAACTTACTCGAGAGTGAAAAATGACTGAACAACAGATTGAACGTCGTCATATGCCGGTGTTGGCTCTGCGCGATGTGGTGGTGTACCCGCATATGGTGATCCCCTTGTTTGTCGGTCGGGCGAAATCCATCAAGTGCCTGGATGCCGCCATGGACAACGACAAGCAAATCTTTTTGGTGGCACAAAAAGATGCCAGCCAGGATGATCCTAAAGCTGAAGATCTTTACGAAATCGGCACAGTCGCGACTATTTTGCAGCTGCTTAAATTACCGGATGGCACCGTCAAAGTCCTGGTGGAGGGCAGTCAGCGTGCCCGTTTGCTCGAGTTTACGGAAACAGAGCACAGCTTCGCAGCAGACATCGAAATGATTGCTTCGCTGGAAGTTGATAGCCGAGAGCAGGAAGTCTTTCTGCGCTCTGCCATCAACCAGTTTGAAGGCTACATCAAACTGAATAAAAAGATCCCACCGGAAGTTCTGACGGCCCTGAGCGGCATCGAAGATGCCGCACGGCTTGCCGATACCATGGCCGCGCATATGCCGCTCAAAGTCGAAGACAAACAAAAGGTGCTGGAAATCAGCGATGTCACTGAGCGGCTTGAATTTTTAATGGCGATGATGGAAAGCGAGATTGACATCTTGCAGGTCGAACGTCGTATTCGTAGCCGTGTAAAAAAACAGATGGAGAAAAGCCAGCGCGAGTACTATCTGAATGAGCAAATGAAAGCTATCCAGAAAGAACTGGGTGAGCTGGAAGATGCGCCAGATGAGTTCGAAGCACTGAGCAATAAGATTGCACAGGCCAAAATGCCGGCCGAAGCGGCTGATAAAGCCAAAGCCGAGCTGCAAAAGTTGAAGATGATGTCGCCCATGTCGGCTGAAGCCACGGTGGTGCGCAGTTACATCGATTGGCTGAGTAATGTGCCATGGAAAACCCGCAGTAAGGTGAAAAAAGATCTGGCCGGTGCTGAAAAAATCCTTAACTCGGATCATTATGGTCTGGAGAAAGTGAAAGAGCGCATCATCGAGTATTTAGCGGTGCAGCAGCGCGTCAATAAACTAAAAGGCCCAATTCTTTGCCTGGTAGGCCCGCCTGGAGTTGGTAAAACCTCGTTAGGGCAGTCGATTGCTAAAGCAACTGGGCGTAAATACGTGCGGATGGCATTAGGTGGGGTTCGTGATGAAGCCGAAATTCGTGGCCATCGCCGAACTTATATTGGCTCGATGCCAGGCAAAATTATTCAGAAAATGGCCAAAGTTGGCGTGCGGAATCCGTTGTTCTTGCTGGACGAAATCGACAAGATGGCATCGGATTTTCGTGGTGATCCGGCTGCTGCTTTACTGGAGGTGCTAGACCCGGAGCAAAATACCAGTTTTAGCGATCATTACCTGGAAGTCGATTACGATTTGTCGGATGTGATGTTTGTCGCTACTTCGAACAGTCTGAATATTCCAGCGCCTTTGCTGGATCGGATGGAAGTGATTCGCTTATCGGGTTACACCGAAGATGAAAAGCTGAACATCGCCAAGCAGCATTTGATTAGTAAGCAAATTGGACGCAATGGCTTAAAGCCGGATGAAATTGTCATCAAAGATGATGCCATCATTGGCATTATTCGGTATTACACCCGCGAAGCCGGTGTGCGTAGCCTGGAACGTGAAATTTCCAAATTGTGTCGTAAAGCGGTAAAAGAAATTCTACTGAATAAAGATACGAAAACCGTGGTCATTGAGCAGGCGAACCTGGAAAGCTATCTGGGCGTGCAACGTTTTGATTACGGTAAAGCGGAAGACAACAACCGCATTGGTCAGGTCACCGGCCTGGCCTGGACCGAAGTGGGTGGTGACTTATTGACCATCGAGGCGGCGGCAGTGGTAGGTAAAGGCAAGCTGACCTTTACCGGCTCACTGGGGGATGTGATGAAGGAATCGATTCAGGCAGCAATGACGGTGGTGCGTAGCCGGGCAGAATTACTGCGTATCAACGATGACTTCTACGAAACCCGCGATATTCATGTGCATGTGCCAGAAGGGGCAACACCAAAAGATGGTCCTAGCGCTGGTATTGGCATGGTAACGGCACTGGTTTCCAGTTTAACCGGTAACCCGGTTCGGGCGGATGTGGCCATGACTGGTGAAATTACACTGCGTGGTGAAGTGCTGCCGATTGGTGGCTTAAAAGAAAAGTTACTGGCTGCGCATCGTGGAGGCATTAAACGGGTGTTGATCCCGCACGATAACTTACGTGACTTAAAAGAAATCCCTGAAAACGTCAAAGCAGACCTGGAAATTAAAGCGGTAAAATGGATTGATGAGGTGCTGGAACTGGCATTGCAAGAGCCTCTTAGCCGCTTCCAGCCTGAGATCTTGCCAAAAAAAGCAGCAAAAAGTGCAAAAATAGAAAAAAATGCCCATTAAAGGCTTTTCATTCTCTATGGCTGTGCTAACTTAGGGAAAGTTCTCCAGCCCTTATCAGATAAGGGCTGGGCTCAAAGTGGAAAAAAAGTTGTATGAAGCTCTCTTCTGCTTGCAAGCGCTCTGAATGCTTGTTATAACAAGAGCGCGTAATTACAACATCAATACGTGTAGTTGTTGAAAAAAATAACAATTGAAGGGGATGATATTGTGAACAAGTCTCAACTTATCGACAAAATTGCTGCTGGTGCTGAATTGTCTAAAGCGGATGCTGGCCGTGCTCTGGATGCATTTATCGGTGCAGTGACTGATGCACTGAAAGAAGGCGATTCTGTTGCTCTGGTTGGTTTTGGTACTTACTCTGTTCGTGAGCGTGCTGCCCGTACCGGCCGTAACCCACAAACCGGTGCTACCATCCAGATCGCTTCAGCAAAAATTCCTTCATTCAAGCCTGGCAAAGCGTTAAAAGACGCTGTCAACTAAGAATGAGCGTTGCCCGGCGCGCCGGGTAACTCAGCCAGGCAGCAGACTGTTCGCTATCATTGCCAATGAGATGGTCGCGAAGAACCCAGGTTCAGTCGGTAACTGCTTCGCCAAGGCTTCAATCAGAAAGGCGCATCTGTTAAGATGCGCTTTTTTTATGACGTAGCTTCATGATCATGACATAGCTACATGGCATAGTTCATGCGTTGCAAACAGAGATAAAGGCACGATGTTAGAGAAAATCAGAGAAGGTTCACAAGGACTAACCGCCAAGATCATTCTTGGTTTGGTGATCCTGACGTTTGCCCTGGCCGGGGTTGGTGGTTATCTTGGTTCGACCAAGGAGACGCCAGCAGCTGAAGTAAATGGTGAAGGGGTCACCCGTGCAGCCCTGGAGCAGGCCTATCAAAACGAGCGTGCCCGTATGGAGCAGCAGTTTGGTGACATGTTTGAAATGCTGGCATCGGATCCTGCATATATGGCTGGTTTTCGAGCTGATGTACTGGAGCGGCTAATTGACGAAACCTTGCAGAAACAATATGCCAGGCAGCTGGGGTTGCGTGTCAGCGACGATGCTGTACGCGATTTAATCCGCTCTATGCCAGAGTTTCAGGTTGGTGGTGTCTTTAACAATGATCGTTATCTGGCGTTATTGCGCCAGGCTGGACTACAGACCGCTGAGTTCCGTGATATGTTGCGCGACCAAATGGTACGGCAGCAGCTGATTCGTGGTTTGATCCTGTCGGAATTTGCCACTCCAAACGAGTTGCAGCGCTTGATGACGTTGCAACAGCAAAGTCGCGATATCCAATATATTAAGTTTGCGGCGGAAAATTTCGCTGATCGGGTAGAACTGACCGAAGCGATGCTTGAACAATATTACTACGACAATCTGGCGCGCTATGAAACCGAAGAAAAAATTGCGGTGGAGTACATCGAGCTTTCGATTGAGCAGATTGCCAAAGATATCATGGTGACTGAGGCCGATGCTCGTGCTTTTTACAATGCCAATCAGGCATTATATAGCACCGAGGAACGTCGTCAGGTCGCTCATATTTTGTTTGAAAGCATGAGCAGCAATGCTGATATTAAAGTGAAAGCTGAACAAGTGTTGGCGGAGCTAAAAGCCGGAGCAGACTTTGCCGAAGTGGCAGCCCGTGAGTCGGACGATACTTTTTCTGCCGCCGAAGGTGGCGTACTGCCCTGGTTAAACCGTGGTGATATGGAAGCTGCTTTTGAAGAAGCCGCTTTTGCGCTGACTGAAGCGGGTGAGCTAAGTGCTGTGGTGCAGACCAGCTTTGGTTACCACATTCTGCAATTGCATCGCTTTGAGCCGTCAACGCTGCGTGACTTTGCGGAAGTAAAGTCGGAGATTACTCAGGCTTTGCAGCAGGAACGTGCCTACGATCGTTTCTTTGAAGTTCAGCAGTTGTTGGCAGATGTCAGCTTTGATGTGCCAGATAACTTGCAGGAAGCTGCTGACGTGACTCAGTTGCCGCTTCGTAGTCAAGCACTGTTCTCTCGTCAGCAAGCCGCTGCGCCTTTAAATCACCCTCAGGTACTACAGCGTTTGTTTAACTTACGCTTTATTGGCGAAGGTTTAAACAGCGAACCACTCGAAGTCGGAGCTCAACATTTAGTGGTGGCTCGTGTTACTGAACACCAGCCGGCACGCACTCAGTCGCTGGAAGAAGTTCGTGAGCAGGTAACCGCCTCTTTGCGCCGTCAGCAAAGCTCTGAGCTGGCACGTCAGCAAGCGGATCAGATCTTGGCGCAGTTTAAGCGAGATGGTGATTTTGCAGCGGCGGCAGCGGCAGCTGGTCTAGAGCCTCAGCTGGCTAGCAATACTGCGCGTTTTGGTGGTAGCCTGGATGCAGAAATTCGTGCCAAAGCCTTTGCCTTGCCTCGGCCAAGCGATGCACAGCCCGTGAGCGCTGATCTGGCCGAGCTAATGAGTGGCGATATGGCCTTAGTTGCAATCACTGCTGTTCGAGATATCGAAGTGACTGAACAGCCAGATGCTGAAGATTTGGAGCGTTTTGCCAACCAGCATGCCCAGCAAGCCTATGAGGCTATGTTGGCGGCATTAAAGGCTGAAGCCAAAATTAAGCGGCCTCGCCTGGAGATGCCGGAAGAGGCATTCTAAGCGTACTGTTATCAAAACAAACCCCGTACTAAGATGCGGGGTTTTTTATTGGTTGGATGGGTGTTTTGCTTACTATCGATGGTTAACTCAGCCCCATCAGCTTACGAGTATGGGGGTGATGAGGCTGCTCTAATAATTGCTCTGTGGCCCCGGCTTCCACTACTTGCCCGTGTTGCATCACCAAACAATGATCGCTGATATGTCGCACCAACCGCAGATTTTTACTGATTAATAAATACGACAAACCCTTTTGTTGCTGCAGCTCCAGCAACAGGTTAACGATTTGCGCCCGCAGGGTTGGGTCCAGAACCGTCAGGGCTTCATCCAGAATCAAAATTTTGGGATCAAGGATTAAAGCTCTGGCTAATGCTACCCGTTGTTGCTGTCCGGCGGAAAACATGTGCGGATAAAAGTTGATGTGTTCATCCATCAGCCCGACTTGCTGCAGACTTTGCAGAATTTTCTGTTGGCGCTGAGTCTCATCCAGCACGGTGCTGAAACGAAGTACATCGTCCAGCATACTACCCACCTTTTGAGAAGGGTTCAGAGCCCGCTCAGCATCCTGAAACATATAACGGATCACATGGTTGTACTTGCGGTAGTGGGTTAAAGTCACGGCTTTACCTGCCAGTCGGATTTCTCCCTCATCCGGTTGCTCAATGCCAACCAGCACTTTGGCAAGGGTGCTTTTGCCAGAGCCTGTTTCGCCGACCACGGCCAGGGTTTGTGCTGCATCTAACGAAAAGCTAACCTGATCCAGAGCCTGAATTGTGGTTTGGCGGAAAAGACCAAGTTGTTTTCGATAGTGTTTGCACAGGTTCACCACCTCCAGTAGCTGACTCATTGTGGCTCCTTGTACTGCAATGGGAAGTGACAGCTGAAAAAGTGGTGCTGCTTTCGCTCCAGTGCTGGCGTATGCACACACTCCTTTCTTGCATTGGGGCAGCGAGGTCCAAGCCGACACCCAACTGGCAAATGTTGCAAGGTCGGGATGCTGCCGGGCAGTGCATAGAGCTGACTTTTCGGCGCTAGTTCAGGTTGAAATTCTGGTACACTTTTAATCAGTGCATTGGTGTACGGATGGAAAGGTTGCGCCAACAACTTGGCGGTTTCACCGGATTCGACCAACTGGCCACAGTACAGTACCGATAAATGATGGGTATAGCGGGCAATACTGTCCAGTTCATTGCTGATTAGTAAGACGGACATGCCTTTGAGTTGATTCAGACTGCTAATCAGGCGAAATAGTTGCGCCTGAGTCGAAGCCTCAAGCGCAGTGGTGGGCTCATCAGCAATGAGCAGCTTCGGGTTTTTGGCGATGGCCATGGCAATCATCACTTTCTGGCAAACCCCTTCCGACAACTGATAGGGATAGCTTTCCAGCACCGATTGGTGCTCTTTGATACCGACCTTATGCAGTAAGGCAATAGCTTTCTTACGCTTTTCCCTGGCGCGATTCCACCAGCCACCTTTTAACAGCTGATTGGGGATAGACTCATGCAGTTGCTCAGCAATGAGAGCCGTTGGATCAAGGCATTTGCTCGGCTCCTGATAGATCATGGCAATGTCACGGCCGATGATTTTTCGCTGTTGATCGTACGGGAGCTGCAGCAAGTCGACTCCACACCAGTGGAATCGATCAGCTTTGATGCGCCAGCGTTGATTAAGCACACCGACGATGGCCTTGGCAATCAGGCTTTTACCCGAACCAGATTCACCGACCAAGCCACGGATTTCTCCTTCGCGCAAACTCAGGCTCACTCTGTCCACGGCTCGTATCAAGCCTTGGCTGGTTTCCAGCTCAAGTGTCAGATTGCGGATATCGAGTAGTAACATCAGTTTTCCTGCCGTTTGCGTACTGCGGTTCTCAAACCATCAGATACCAGATTGACGCTGAGCACCGCAATAAAAATCAGTAAACCAGGCAAGGCAATACTCCAGGGGGATAGGTAAATCAGATCCAGCGCATCAGCCACCATCAGGCCCCATTCTGCAGCAGGTGCCTGTGCTCCCAGACCTAAAAATCCCAGTGCTGCTATATCCAGTATAGCGGTGGATAACGCCATACTGAACAAGACCGTCAGTTGTTCCCAGGTATTGGGAAAAATAACGTAACGTAAAATCTGCCAGTTGTTGGCGCCATCCAGACGGTAAGCAATGACATACTCCTGCTCCAGCTGTTGTAAAATGGTGTTGCGTACACCGTGCACAAACTGTGGCAGCAAAGCCAGCATAATGGCCCAGATCGTGTTGATAAGACCCGGTCCAAGAATAGCCACAATAATGATGGCTAATAACAACGAAGGGATGGTCAGAGCCAAGTCCAACACATGGTTGAAAGCGCTGGCACGAAAGCCTTTGCTCATACCGGCAAGCACACCAAGCAAAAGGCCAAGGAGCATGGCGCCCAGTGCTGTGATCAATGCAATACCGAAGGTGTAACTGGCTCCTTTGATCAGGCGTGAGAGCTGATCCCGGCCTAAGTCATCGGTACCCAGTAAGTAGCGTACATCCCCCATATCATCCCAAGACGGCGGTAAAAGCAAGGCATCCGGATTTTGCAAGTAAGGATCATAAGGTGTGAGCACTGGGCCAAACAGGGCAATCAGGGTAAAGAAGCCAAATAGCATCAAGCCAATGACTGCCGAGTGCTGTTGACGGAAACTGACCCAAAGCTGACTAAGTGGTCCATGCTCTGTTTTATGATAAAGCCATTGAAATTTAGCCATTGGCTTGTTTCCTTGCCAGTGGATTAAACAGGGTATGCAACACGTCCATCAGGATATTGACCAGGATCACCAGGCTGGAAATCACCAGCAGTCCTCCCTGGATGGCCGGGTAGTTGCGTTGACTGATGCTATCGAGCAACCAGAGACCAATGCCTGGCCAGGAAAAAATCAATTCAGAAATCATTGCCAGTGTCACCAGGGTACTAAACTGCAGGCCAAGTTGACGCATTACTGGCAACATGGCGTTGCGTAAACCGTGACGATAAAGTACCTGGCTACGGCTTAATCCTTTGGCTCGTGCGGTTTTGATGTAGCTTTGTTGCCATACATTCAGCATGGCATCGCGGGTAAAGCGGATCATTACCGTAGTCGGGTAGGTCGCTAACACAAAAGCCGGCAGCCACAAGTGACGGATGGCATCCTGTAATGCAGCTTGCCAGTATGTTTGGCCTGATAGCAAAATGTCCGGCAGCATAAAACCGGTTACAGAAGGGATTTCATACAGCACACTGATACGGCCTGAAGTCGGAAACCAACCCAGACCAATACTGAACAGCATGATCATCAACAGGGCCCACCAAAAAATAGGCAAAGAGTAGCCGAGCAGGGCGATGGTTGAAATGACCCGACCAGACCAGTGACTGGCTTTAATCGCTGCCAATAATCCAAGTGGTACGCCTAGAACAAATGAGATCAGCAAGGCATAAGCAACCAATTCCAGTGTGGCAGGGAATACCTGCGAAAGTTCGTACAGTACCGGCTGCTGGCTGGCCAGTGACAGGCCCCAATCTCCTTGCAAAATGCGCTGTAAAAAAGCGATGTATTGCTGCAAATAACCATTATCCAGCTGATACTGTTGCACCAGAATCGGCAGCAGTTCATCATCCGGCTGGCTGATACCACTGAAGTTCACCAGCGGATCGCCAGGAAACAAATGCCCTAAACTAAAAGCAAAGCAGGTCAGAGCAAAGAATACGAAAGACAGCAGGAATAATCGTCGGACCAGATAATGCCAGATCATGGCGTGTCCTTATCCGGCCGCTTAAAAGCCGTCGAAAGATCAATGCCGCCATAAGGGTTAATGCCAACGCCTTCAACCCGGTGATTCACAGCTTGAAAACGTTTAGCATGGGCCAGAGGCAGTAGGGGCAGATGTTCAGCCAGATACTGTTGAGCTGCCCAATAATAGCTACGACGAATGGTTTGATTGTCAGTGAGCAGTGCTTGCGCTATCAATGCATCAAAGGCTGGATCGCACCAGAGTGCTCGATTGGTGCCACTGTCTACGCCGTTGCAGCTAACTAGTGGCCGAAAGAAGTTATCTGGATCGGTGTTGTCAGCATTCCAGCCCAGCAATACAGAGTCATGTTCTCCTTGCCTGAGTTGGCGGCGAAAGGCATTCCATTCCAGAGTAACAATACTGGCACGCACTCCAATCCGCGCCAGATCGGCCTGCATCATTTCAGCCATCCGGGTGGCATTTGGGTTGTATAATCGCTGGATAGGCATGGCCCAGATGGTCATATTAAAACCATAAGGATAGCCTGCCTCTGCCAGCAAGGATCTGGCTGCTTCGGGATTGTATGGTACGGGCAGAAGGGTAGGGTTGTGGCCCCAGGAGGTTGGGGGCAATAAAGAGGTTGCTGCTTCTGCTTGATTAAAGTACACCGCTTGCAGGATAGCGTCACGATTAATGGCCATGGACAATGCCCGGCGAACTTTGCTGTTATTGAATGGCTCCTTGCTGGTGTTAAAAGCCCAGAAGCCAACATTCATACTGGTTTGCTGCTGTACTCGCACATCGTCGCGCTTGCTGATAAGTTCAAGCTCCGCCATCCGAGGGTAAGCAATGATGTCACACTCATGGGTTAGCAGGCGAGCCATGCGCTTGGCGTTATTGGGCTCTATATCGATGACCAACTGTTCCAGCTGGCTTGGCTCTCCCCAATAGCTGCCGTGACGGTAGTAGCGAATAAATACATCTTTACGGTATTCGCGAAACTTAAAAGGACCAGTACCAATGGGGTGCGTATCCAGCCGCTGACGTTGGTTTTGCTCTACCAACTGTTGCGCGTATTCGGCAGAATGGATCACGGCAAAATCGGTAGCCAGGTTGGATAAGAAAGAGCTATCGCGCTGACGCAGGTAAAAGACCACCTGCTCGTCTGTCGGAGTGGCGATACGAACAACACGATTGGCCCAGTCTACGGTCTGAAAATAAGGGTAATCGCCTCCGCTAACAGCATGAAAGGGATGCTCTGTCAGCATGATTCGTTCGAAGCTAAAACGTACATCGGCAGAGGTCAGTGGCCGGCTTGGGCTAAAATAGTCGGTTTGATGAAATTGCACACCTGGTCGCAGATAAAAGGTGTAGCTCAGGCCATCTTCGCGGATTTCCCAGTGGGTTGCCAGCGCTGGTCTGAATTCACCAGTGTCCGGATTGATATCCAGCAAACGATCGAATAGCTGCCGGCTGGTAGCATCAATGGTGGTGCCGGAGGTCACCAACTGCGGATTAAAACTCTCTGGTGAGCCTTCGCTGCAATACACCAACCCTGAGCGGACTTCGGCTGGCATATCTGGCTGGCAAGCTGCCAGCAACAAAGCCAGCAGGGCCGGTGGTAAGCTACGGCTAATCAATGGCTTCAACATGTGAGTCCTGTTGGCTGTCCAGTAACTGGTATTTTTTCATATAGCCACGTAACTGATGGTAGGTTAACCCCAGGCATTCGGCAGTTTTTTTCTGGTTGAACTGGCAGGCTGTAAGCGCCTGCTTTAGCAGATTAATTTCAAACTGTTGTGAGACCGTTTTAAAGTCCAGCGGCTGTTCTGGGTGGATCTGAGGAAGTTCGTGCGCTATCTGGCCAGGGCTGTTAATTTTCGCGGAGGATTCACTGGTCACCGGCTTCTCTGCTGGCTCAGTTGCAGCACTGCTCTGCCGATCCCGTGTTTTTACCCGTTGTTTTGGTCGAAATGGTGATTCAAAGGGATCAAGTAGGATGTCATGCACCGGTACATAAGGGTTGTTGGTGCGATAGACACTGCGTTCCACCACATTTTTCAGTTCCCGCACATTGCCCGGCCAGTGGTAATCCAGCAAGGTTCTTTTGGCTTTGTCACTGAAGCCACTGAACAGTTCGAATTCCAGTTCGCGTGCCATATTGATGGCAAAGTGTTCAGCCAGCAGCAGAATATCTTCACGCCGCTCGCGCATCGGCGGCAAGGTAATGACATCAAAAGCCAGCCGATCTAACAAATCGGCGCGAAATTCGCCTTGTTCAGCCAGGGCTGGTAAGTCTTCGTTGGTGGCGCAAATCAGCCGCACATCCACTTTCACCGAGCGGCTACCACCGACCCGCTCAAATTCGCCGTATTCAATCACCCGCAGAAGTTTTTCCTGCACCAGACTTGGGGTGTTGGCTAGTTCATCCAAAAATAAAGTCCCACCGTTGGCTCGCTCAAAGCGGCCTTCATGTCGCTTGCTGGCGCCAGTAAATGCCCCTGCTTCATGACCGAACAACTCACTTTCCAGCAGGTTTTCGTTCAGGGCAGCACAGTTCAGTGTCAGGTAGTTTTGATCCCAGCGTTGTGATAAAAAGTGCAAGCGGGCAGCTATCAGTTCTTTGCCGGTACCCCGTTCGCCAATAATAAGCACCGGCTTGTTCAGCGGTGCGGCTTGCGAGACTTGCTCCAGCACGGTCAGAAAGCTATTGGACTGGCCGATCAGATTATCTTGTTGTTGTGTTCTGCTCATCGGGTAACTTTAGTGAAAATGACCAAATAGTAGTGTATTTCATTATAGTGCCTAGCCATAGTTCTTTCTGCTTTATTTATTTATGTAATAAATTCAATGGCTAATAGCTCTGGAAAAGTTGGCAAGGAATGTGAATGTACTCTGTTGTATCCCGACCAATTGAAGAGGTAACTAAGATGGGTATTTTCAGTCGCTTTACAGACATTATCAACTCAAATTTGAATTCACTGCTGGATAAAGCCGAAGATCCGGAAAAAATGGTACGGCTAATTATTCAGGAGATGGAAGACACCCTGGTAGAGGTGCGCTCTTCCTCTGCCAAGACCATTGCCGAGAAAAAAGATCTGCAACGTGCGCTGAATCGCCTGAACGATGAAGTCACGGACTGGCAGAGTAAAGCCGAGCTGGCATTATCAAAAGAGCGGGAAGATTTAGCCCGCGCCGCTCTGGTCGAGCGGGAAAAAGCCGCTGAGCAAGTCAATGCGGTGGAAACTGATATTGCACATCTGGATGAGCACATCAACAAACTGCAGCATGAAGTTGCGCAATTGCAGGAAAAGCTGGCGGATGCCAAAGCGCGGCAGAAGTCGATGCTGATGCGGCAAAAAACCGTGGCCAGTCGCTTGGATGTGAAAAAGACACTCCATAGCGAAAAGTTGAACGATGCGATGCATAAGTTTGAGCGCTATGAGCAGAAAATTGATTCGATGGAGGCACAGGTCGAATCGTACGATCTGGGTAAGAAAACCCTGAAAGATGAGTTTGCTGAGTTAGCCGCGCAGGATAAAATTGACAATGAGCTGGCAGCATTAAAAGCGAAAGTTGTCAGCAAAAAAGACAGCAAAGCAGATTAAGCGGACCAAGCAGACCAGGAGCCAGCTATGGGAATCCAAGAAATGATTTTTGTGCCTATGATCTTATTTATGATCTTTGTGGCACCGCTATGGGTGATTATGCACTACCGTAGCAAAAACAAGATTGGTCAGGGACTGACCGATCAGGAGCTTGGCCAGCTCAATGAGCTGGCACGTAAAGCCGATAAGATGGCTGAGCGTATTAAAACGCTGGAGGCGATTTTAGATGCCGAAAGTCCACGCTGGAGACAACGTCATGACTAAGTCACGTAAACCGCTGCTGCGCGATGATCGCAATGGCAAAATCGCAGGGGTCTGTGCCGGTGTCGCCGATTACTTTGGCATTGAAAACTGGCTGGTACGAATCATTACCCTGGCTGCTTTATTTCTTGGTATGGGTAGCTTTGTGCTGGTGCTTTATTTTGCTGCTTGGGTGGTGCTGGAAAAGAAATCCAAGTACGAGGCCAGCCATGGCAGCATTGAGCAGGGCAGAGATGAAGACAGTGTCGAGGTAAAAACCCAGGTTTGGCAAAAGGGTGAACCTCCAAAGCAAGCCTTGCAGCATCTGAACCATAAATTTACCAGTCTGGAGCTGCGGCTGCGCGACATTGAACGTCATGTGACCTCGAGCACCTTTCAACTAAACCGAGAGTTCAACAACTTGTGAACTTTGGTTGACACTTCGCCATAGGCTTGCCTGGTCATCCGGACAGCAAGCCGTCTGGCTTGCTTCCAATCGTTTAAAATTCTGCTATCTGTAGTGCATTCATCCCTTAGCAGAATAACGAACGGATTGTATGCACAGCGCTTTTAAATCCCCTGCCACTTTATGCATTCATGCAGGCAAAACACGCAATGAACATGGCAGCTTAGCTACCCCACTGTATCAAAGCTCTACCTTTATTTTTGACAGTGCCGAGCAGGGCGCTGCCCGCTTTGCTGGCGAAGAAGCCGGCTATATCTACACCCGACTGGGTAATCCTACCACCCGCGAGCTTGAACTGAAAATTGCCGCGCTGGAAGGTATGGAGGATGGTGCCGCTACTGCTACTGGCATGGCTGCGGTGTCTGCCGCTACCCTGACTTTTTTGCAACAAGGCGATCATATGATCTGTAGCAAGGCGGTCTATGGCTGTAGTTTCGCCTTGTTTAGCCATCAGTTTGCCCGTTATGGCATCGAGGTCAGTTTTGTCGATATGACCGATCATGCTGCGGTGCAGGCGGCACTTCGGCCCAATACCAAGCTGTTGTTTGCTGAAACTCCAATTAACCCCAATTTGGTGGTGTTGGATCTGGCTTTTTTGGGTGATTTTGCCCGCAAGCATGGTTTGCTATCGGTGATAGACAATACGTTTTTAACGCCCTTACTGCAGCGCCCGGCCGAGTTTGGCATCGATATTGTGATCCACAGTGCGACCAAGTACCTCAATGGCCATGGCGATGTGGTGGCCGGCTTGGTGGTGGGCAGCAGCGCCTTGATCCATCAAATCAAAATGACCACTTTAAAAGACATTGGCGGCACCATCAGTCCGCACGATGCCTGGCTGATCATTCGTGGCATGAAAACCCTGGCGGTGCGGATGGAGCGCCATTGTCAGAATGCGCAGCGGGTGGCGGAGTTTTTACAGCAGCATCCGGCGATTGCGACCGTCTATTACCCAGGCTTGCCTGAGCATCCGGGCCATCGTTTTCTTGGCACACAGATGAAAGCCGCAGGTGGTGTGCTGGCGTTTGAGCTGCATGGCAGCCTGGAAGATGGTCGCTATTTTATCAACCAATGCCAGCTGCTCAGCCTGGCCGTCAGCCTTGGCGATGCCGAGTCACTCATTCAGCATCCGGCTTCGATGACGCATAGCCCATACACCGCGGAAGAGCGAGCTATGGCCGGTATCAGCGATGGTCTGATCCGGGTATCGGTAGGGCTGGAGCAGGTGGAAGATATTGTCGCTGATCTGGCGCAGGCGCTGGCTGCTATGCAGTCGCAGCAAGCTCGTTCGGCCTGATATCAGGCCGCAGAGCAGCCACCTGTTGTAATGTATTCTTTACGGCTTGCTGCAGGCAAAGTTGTGCAGGCCTGATTAACAGCCGAACCCATTTCGACTAGTATCGGTCACAGCTACAAGGGCTGGTCCCAAATCAGAATACAAGCAACAGGGTATCTATGAGTAAGTCAAGCAACTATGTATCGAGGCAGTCCGACGAGCATGGTGTTATTGCCTGGTCGGACGAAGAAAATCAAATCTGGCATGAACTGATCACACGTCAGCTTAGCTGCATAGAAGGTAAAGCCTGCGATGAGTTTATGGCTGGATTGGAACGGCTGCAACTGCCGACGGATCGCATTCCGCAACTGGAAGAAGTGAGCAAAGTACTGCGTGAAAGCACCGGCTGGGAATGTGCCGAAGTGCCAGCGCTGATCAGCTTTGATCGTTTTTTTGAGCTGCTGGCGAACAAGCGTTTTCCGGTCGCGACCTTTATTCGCTCGCGTGAAGAGTTCGATTATCTGCAAGAGCCGGATATTTTCCACGAAATCTTTGGTCATTGTGCCATGCTGACCAACCCAGCTTTTGCCGAATTTACCCATGCCTATGGCAAAATTGGCCTGGCTGCCAGCAAAGAAGATCGGGTCTACCTGGCTCGCCTGTACTGGTTCACCATTGAGTTTGGTTTGCTGCAAACCAAAGATGGCTTGCGCATCTACGGTGGCGGTATTTTATCCTCGCCGGGCGAAACCATTTATGCGTTGGAATCGGAAAAACCAGAGCGCAAACCTTTTGATGCGGTGGATGTATTAAGAACACCCTACCGCATTGATATCATGCAGCCGATTTACTTTACCATCAGCCAAATCAACGATCTGTTTGATATTGCGCACCTGGACATGATGTCGCTGGTGCAGCAGGCCAAGCAGCTGGGTTTGCATGCGCCTAAATTTCCGCCTAAACAAAAACAAGCAAGTTAGAGAGGAATCGATGTCAGAGTTAACCACCATGAAGTGCGAGGCATGCCGCGCCGATGCACCCCGAGTATCCGATGACGAATTGCCGGTATTGATGCGACAAATCCCGGATTGGACCCCAGTCGTTCGTGACGGTATTTTGCAACTGGAGCGTCAATACAAGTTCAAAAACTTCAAAGCCGCCTGGGCTTTTCATAGCAAAGTGGCAGAAATGGCGGAAGAAGAAGGCCATCATCCAGCCTTATTGCTGGAGTGGGGCAAACTGACTGTGACCTGGTGGTCGCACTCCATCAAAGGTTTGCATAAAAATGACTTTATCTGTGCTGCTAAGACTGATGCCTTAATGGCGGAGTAAACTGCCGACAACCGCAGGCCAGCAATTGGCTTGCGGCAAGTTGTTGCGCTTTGAATATTAAAACACTTCTCACCGTAACGTTCGTTTTGTTCACTGCGTTGTTTTTACCTGACACCATCTGTTTCTATTCGTCGTTATGCCTTTCGAGCCTTGTCGATTGGCATGTCTTTTCTTTACATTGATTTATTTTTACGCAGGTTTGTTCTTCTGGCATGAAGCTAAAGTCTGAAACCAAGCGATTCTATTGCGATCAGTAAAATAATTCATCCTGACGATTAAATTATTTCAGTTTATTTTTATTTACCTTCTGATAGCATCTGGTGAAATATCAAATGGAGGTGTGTATGCGTAAATTAATTGTTGCGTTATTATTTTTCATTGGTTTCAGTGCTCAGGCGCAGTGTCAGGGGTTGAGCTGTTCCGGACAGGCCAGTGATATCATCCATAGTCTTCGTCTTGAATCGAAACAACTACTTGTGGCTCTGCCGGTTCAAGACAGCCGTCAGCTCAATTGTTTGCTGGTTGAGCAGAAGTTTGCTCAATTGCAGGACTCAGCCATGCTGCCGCAGGCACATGCGTTGTTATTGACCGCTTTGATGAATCAACAACAGATCCGTCTGGAATTTGACCCGCAAAACCCTGAGTGCACCATTAGTGCGATTGAGTTGCTGCCAAGACGTTAACACGTGAGGGGCAAAGGAGTGCTGTGATGAAAGTAGGTCATCGGAGTCTTGTTAGCTATTTGGGCGTAGTTTTTTTGCTGGGCTGCTTGTGGCTGTCTGCAGGGGGGGCTGCTAGTGCGCAGTCAAACCACTTCTACGTTGATGCTTCAGGGGCTATCTACTGGCAGGAACCGCCCGTTTGGTTTCCAACCGGGCAAGCATCTATGGGGCTGATGCCTTCGGCACAGGAAGGAGTTTGGTGGCGTTTCTTTTGGGATGGAGAGTTCTGGCGCGCCGAGATGCTGACTGGGTTTGACAGCAGTGAATTGCTGCTTGATCAATTCAGTGCACTTGGATTAGAGCAGATTGTGCCTGGCCCTTCGCAAGACATACCCTGGCTACTGCTGTTTGCCGATGGTCATCAGGCGGAGGCGCACATCCAGTTGTTGCAGACAGATTTGGAAGACGCGGCATGGGTTGATGACACTCAGAAACTGGGTTCAGATAAACTCAATGGCTGGACATCTGATGGCATGGAGCTGATGAGTAGTAGCACGGCCAACCTGTTGGTCGGTCATACGGCAGGGCAATTCCGGGTCGATGAGTCTGGTGCGGCAACTTACCACATTCCTTTGGCGTTGCCTGAGGGTATTGCAGGTGTGCAACCTGAGCTTGCCCTGCATTACAGCAGTCAAGGGGGGGATGGATATCTTGGTCGTGGCTGGCAGTTGAGCGGGCCGTCCGTCATTAGCCGTTGCCCCAAGAATCTGGCGCAAGATAACCAGCAACATGCTATCAGTTTAAGCCAGGCTGACCGACTGTGTTTAAATGGTCAGCGTCTTGTTACCGATGGCCGTGCCAGTGATGCCGGTCGCAGTGACAACCAGTACTGGAGTGCGGCCAGCTACCACACTGAAATTGATCAGTTCTCCATTACCCGGGCGCATGGCGGCAGCAGCCAAAGCCCCAGAGCGTTTACTGTAGAAACCAAATCCGGTGAAATTCATTATTATGGTGATGTCGCTGCAATCAGTGGCCAGGACAGTATGGGGCGCTCTTTGGCCTTATCGCTGCAGCGCTATGGCGGTAGCACAGAAACATCGATAGATGCGGTGCTGGAATCTGCCAGCAACAGTGCTGTGGTCAGGCACTGGGCACTGAAAGCCATCCGCGATGTCAAAGGCAATTATATTCTGTACCGTTACCACAAAGACGTAGCGCGCGGCGAGCAATACCTGACTGCCATTCAATATACCGGTCGGCCGGGTCAGGCTCCTTTTGCCGAAGTGTCCTTTCAGTATGAAAACAATCCAAAAATCAGCAGTGGCTGGTATGCCGGTCAAAAGGTGCTGTTAAGCAAGTTATTGACACGAATTGATGTGAAGGTAGATGGCAGCTGGTTCCGCCAGTATCGTTTGAATTACTTTGCTTCCAATGTGCTGGAAGAGAAAAATTACCTGCTGTCGCTGCAAGAGTGCGCCGACAGCGGCAGTACCGCCTGTTTTGCTCCGCTGCAATTTGATTGGCAACGCCCTCCGGCGAAGTTGACCAGTAGCGTTGAGCGTTGTGTGTCTGAGCCGGGCGTTCCCACCTACTGCTGGCAGGAGCCGGTAACCGAGAACTTTCAGCCCTTTTTAACCAGCTCAGTGCTGCGAGGTAGCTCGGTCGATCGGACTTATCAGCAACTGCTCGATATGGATGGTGATGGTTTTGCCGATATGGTGTATGTGCGTAGTGGCAGTTGGCGGCTTCGGCGTGGCAACAGCAGTTACAGCTACAGCAATGAACAATCCTTGGCTACAGTTGGTGTCGATAAACGGCAGTTTATGCAGACCATTGATTATTATGGCAACGGCCAGCGGGCACTCTTGGTGGCCAATGGCGCCAGCCAGCCGTGGCACCTTATGGCACTGGAGCCATCCACGTCTACTCATCTGGTGTGTGAACCGAATGGTGGTGGACATCGGCACTGCGAGCCTGTGACCATCACCCATCAATACAAGCTTATCAATACCGGGCTGACCGCCCATGGCCTGGAAGGACAGGTCTATGTCGCCGATGTGGATGGCGATGGCCTGGAAGACATTGTATTTATTCGCAATGGCCGTTTCGAGATGTACCAGAATCGGGGAGTGAATAGTCATGGTCAGCATCTTGGTTTTCTTCATAACACGAATTTAGGTAATGTTGGTGGCGACTCTTTTATCCCGGGCCAAGGCTTTGTCAGTCATTCTGCGGATCTACGCTCCGGAGCCATGCTGGATGTCAATGGCGATGGTAAAACCGATTTGATTGTGCAAGTGACCCGAGGCCAATGTTCTGTGTTTGGCTTTGAACAAGGCGAATGCTTGTATGAGGGCCATCAGTGGTTAGAAACCAGAGAGTGGAAGCTTTTCACCTTCAATGGCAGCCAGTTTGCGGAAACGCAGAATCTTGGTAATGCCGATAATATGCGGGATTTACGCGCGGTCGATTTAAACGGGGATGGTTATACAGACTTATTGTATCGCATTGGCACCCTCTGGTATTACCGGTTATCGAATGGCTCACAATTTATGACCGCCAGAAGTACAGGCTTTAACACAGCAAATAACCGGGTGCATCTGGCTTACTTTCTGGATTTGAATCAAGATGGTCGCACTGACATTTTACTCCCGATTGCTGACAACCGCTGGGCAATTTATTTATCCCGTCCTAGCCTGACGCATGAACAAGTGATTTTTGAAAAGCGTGGTGAATACAGTTTCGATGCGGGTGCTACCGTCCAGTTCGCTGATGTCGATGGCGATGGCAAACTGGATGTGCTCACCGCCACCAACGACAGTGGCTGGAAAATATTTCGTGCCAGTCGGCCGGGTATTGAGGAGCACGTGATCCGCACTTTTCACGACAGCTTTGGGGTGCAAACCGAAGTGACTTATCAGCCGATGACCAACACGCAGGTGTATTTCCGTCAGGATTCCTCGCAGCGAGGTGGTAATAATGAACCGCACAGTGATTATGTGTCACCGCGAGCGGGTATGGCGCTGGTGTCGCGGGTTCGTACCCAGGTGCAGCCGAGTCATTGGTTGGCTGTGCGTTATCAGTACGGCGGTTTGTTGCTGCATAAAAAAGGCCGTGGCATGCTGGGGTTTGAAGTACTGCGTAGTACCGATGAACAAAGCGGTGTCGTCACTGAAACCCAGTACCATCAGCTATGGCCCTTTACCGGTATCCCCAAAGTAACGACTCAATTGCATGGCAGCCAGTTGCTCAGCCAGGCCAGCAACCAGGTACAGAATCGCAGCGCTGCATCGGGTGGGCGACATATATATGTGTCGCAAAGCGAAGAGCTTGCCAATCAAATTGGTACAGGCGGTACCCTGCATGCGCTAAGCCGTGTGGTGAGCACCTTTAATCACGATGCACATGGTAATCTGACCAGCTCTGTAGTGTGGCAGTATGATCCTGCTAATAACCAGAACTACCTGCGTACCGATACCACCAATACCTTTAATCACAGCACTTTGTATGAACGCTATGGTCGCTTAACGCTGAGTGTGGTGCGTAAACGTTTGTATGAGGCCGGCAGCGTGACCAGCGATATCAGCCGGCGTAGTGCTTTTACCTACAATACGGATTTGATGCTGGAAACCGAGGTGTTATCGCCAAATGACAACAAGTACAAACACAGTACTCAGTATCACTACAATGCAGCCGGGCTTATTACCAAAGTGGATGTAACTGCTGGCATTGATGCCAGTGGCAGCCAGCAGCAAACCCGCAGCCAAACCACTGAGTACGATGGGCGTATGCGTTTTGTTGCGGCACAGACCGATGTTGCTGGGCTTCGAACCACCTACCGCTACAATGAACTGGCTCCAGGCTCAGTGACAGGACGAGTTGTGTCGTTACGCAGTCTGGATGCCAATAACCAAATCAGCATCGTGCATTTCAATGCGCTGGGGCAAGAAACCAGACGCGAAAGCAAAGGGCATGGTACAAATGATAGTTGGGTAGCACGCAACACAGAGCAGCATTTTTGTAGCGCCATTGATTGCTCAGCGGTACCAAATGCTTATATGCGCATCCGTAGTCATGGTGCTGGCCTGCCTGAGCAGCGACAGTGGCTGGATAGGTTTGGTCGCCAGGTTGAGCAGCAGACACAACTACCGGATGGCAGTTGGTCGTTGGTGCGCTTGATCTACAACAATCGTGGACAATTAGCACGTGAGTATGTACCCGCTAAGGGTCAGCTTTCGCTGTATTTTAATGAGCACAGTTACGATAATTTTGGCCGCTTGCAGCAAACCATTCTGGCCAGTGGTGGCACTGAGCAGATCAATTATCAGGGTTATCAGACCCACTATACTGATCCCGAGGGAAAGCAGCGTCGGGTGGTGCAGAATTACCTGGGCCAGACCGTGCAAAGCAGGGATGCTGAAAATAACTATGTGCAGTTCAGTTACAATGCCTATGGTCAGGTGCTCACCACCAGTACCTTGAACCCGACCGGTGGTGCCAGATCCGATCGTCAAACCATCAGCTATGATCCCTATGGCCGTAAAACCAGAACCATCGATCAGGATACCGGGACCTGGACCTACAGCAGCAATGCTTTTGGTGAATTGCTGTCGCAAACCGATGCCAAAGGGCAGGTTAGCTTATGGGAGTACGACACTGCCGGGCGGCAAGTGCGGCGGCAGGATCCATCCGGCACCACCTGTTGGGTTTATGGCACCTCGGCTGCCAACTTTAACCGCGGTCAGTTAACCCGGGTACGCAGCTTTAGCAGCTCGGTGGCTTGCAGTACCACCAGCACTCCGGTGTATCAAGAGGAATACAGTTACAACAGCCGGGCGCGACTGCAAGATAAAACGATTCAAACCTTGGGGCAAACGCATCGCTTTGGCTACCGTTACGATAGCAGTAACCGGCTGGAAGAGCTGGATTACCCGGCCATCAGTGGCAGCACGCCAGCACTGACCGTGCGCACCGAGTACGCTCATGGCAGCCCGGTTAAATGGGTAGATAAACAAAGCGGCCGGGTGTATCAGCACCACACCCACTTTACGAGTCGTGGCCAGGTGAGTACCACCCAGTATGCTAACGGTGCGCGTGAAAACCGTCTGTGGAACGATGCCAGTGGTTGGCTGGAACATAGCGCCGTACAGCTGGATAACAACTTACTGTACAGTGCCGATTACCAGTACGATCGGGTTGGCAATACCAAAGAACGCACGCAAAAATTTGGCATTGCCCATCAGTCGAACTTTAAAGAAGTATTTGAGTACGACGCCTACCACCGGTTAAAGCAGCGCACCATCAGTAACCTGGGCAACAGCAGCCAGTACAACAGCCTGCCGGCCAGCATGCGGATGTCGCAGCAGTATACGTACAATCATCGCGGCGGCTTTATCCACAAAGAGGGTACCGGTTTTTATCAATACCACAGCAGCATTCATCACCGCCTGACCGGCATTTGGCAACATAGCAACCATACCGGTACCCGCTATTACAACTTCAGCTACGACAACAATGGCAATGTGACTTCGGATGGCAAACACAGCTTTATCTACACTGCTTTTAATAAGCCAAGCCGTATCACCCAGGGCAGCGACCAGACCGAGTTCTGGTATGGGCCAAACCGCGAGCTGTATCGCCAGCGCGATGTACGCGGCGGGGAAGTGACCGACAGCCTGCTGCTAGCTGGCCTGTACGAGCGGGTGCAACTGCCAGGCGGCGTCATCGAGCACAAATTTCGGGTCGGCAATGCCCAGGTGATCCGGCGCAGCAACAACACTGAAACCGTGCACTACCTGCATGGCGATGGCTTAGGCTCCACCGTGGCGGTAACCTCGCAAGCCAAACAGGTGCTGCAGCAGCTGACTTACGATCCCTGGGG
>NZ_FNRM01000003.1:475024-566754 GCF_900107845.1 Alkalimonas amylolytica | reverse complement strand
AAAGTGCAGTTGGAAAAGATGATTGCTCGATTAGATGCTAAAAAGTCACCATATCTCAGTGATTACGAAATTCATCAACTCAAACAAAAAGAAATCGATATAAGACAATCGCGGATATTTGTTTTGATAACTTGGTCAATATCTATTATCGCAGTTATATATTTCGGTGCTCTTCCTGGTCGGACTGGAATGATATACTGGTCTCAAGAGCCAGGCTTGTTTATAACATGTTTAGTCATCTGGATTTCTGTAGGGGTGTATTTTTATGCTAACAGTGAAGACACCTAACAAGTTGCTTAATTACCGGGGTCAGTAATTACCGGGGTCTAATTACCGGGGTCAGAACAAAATATAATAATTACCGGGGTCAGAACAAAATATAATAATTACCGGGGTCAGAACAAAATATAATAGGCTAAACTTACATCAGATCTCGCCCCCAAAGGCTACGCTATAGCACGACTTCCCCGAGTGCATCAGGCCTGTTGCCAGAGCATATTGTTCAGCGAGGTAATAACCGCCAGGTTTGGTTGAAATGTTAACAGGGCGGCGACAACATAAAGGGCAGCGAGGGCGGCCAAAGGTGAGCCGGGTATAATTTTCATCTGACCCCAATAGTTCTTAATTTTCATCTGACCCCAATAGTTCTTAGGGCCAGAACAAAATGAAACAGTCTAAACTTACATCAGATTCCGATCACCGAAAGGCTACGCTATAGCACGACTTCCCCGAGTGCATCTGGCCGGTGTGGCAGAGCCTATTATTCAGTGCGGTAAATAGACTGTTAACATTTTCAACACTGAGAATGCTAACGGCTATAGTAGGGCAGAAAACGAGATTAGTTTATATCCTGAAATGTCAGTCCGCTAAGGCCAAGTTGGCGCACTACATTCAAAAAGCTATTTGGCAGATTCGTACTGTAAATTCCCAGGCTCAAACCTTGAACGCGAAACAGCACGCCATTTGAGACTCTGTCACCATCCAGCACCAGCTTTTTAAACATACGCATCGGTGTGCCGTCCCGGCGCACTTTGCGTTGTGACTGAGCTTCATTAAAAATATCTTCTTTGGCCAGAACATGAATAATGTACCAACGCCAGCCATCCACATTGATGGGCAAGAATTCAACGTAATCGCTTATAAATGGCCGCAGCTTTTCGCAGGTTTCTGCCGAGGCAGCAAACGCTATTGCACCAAAAGCAGCAATATCAGGCTGTGGTTTTACCCGCTCGTCGGGGTTGTAAAACCAGGTTACTTCCATCGGTGCCCAGTTATCCGCTAACGGCTTGCCATATAAGCCAACCGGTTCGTCTATCTGCATTATCAGCTCTAATTCTGTTTCTTGCAGCATGGCGTATTGTTCGACGTCTGCAAACACACCGAAAACCTTGGTGTCAGCTATTACCTCAGACATCAGTTATCCTCCTATTCAGCGGGAACTCGCCATCTTCCAGTTCCTCTGCAACGTCACGCAGTGTAGAGATAATAGCATTGCGGCCCATACCTTCCGCAATGGTGGCTTCCAGTAAGAACTCCACATTCAAAAAGTAGGTATTTGTATGCGTTTTAGAATGCGATTGCGCATTAGGCAGGTACTCATGTGGACAATGCCGTTGAAAGCGCGGCAGGAATACCCCGTTACACTCATTATCTATATCAATTGCATACGCCGCCAGCCGAATTCGTGACTTAGCTGCGCGGGGATGATCCCAGGCAACAATGTGATGTGCCGCCATGTTTTTCTTGCGTTCACGACCAGCGGCCAGCATGTTATTTGACAACTTCTCATTGTGTTTCCGGGTATGCATCCAACGAATATGGCGACTCAGTTCTAACGTCTTTTGGTCAATAGCACCGCGCTTGTAGCGCACTGTGTCGATAACCGTATCCCGATAGTAAATAGCGTAGGCCATCGCAGCGGCCTGGCCATACTGTTTATTACCCGTGACATTAGTAAGATCTTCAGCCAGATCGCTTACAGAGAGATAAACCGACTCAGTAGCATTGTTCACGCAGTGCGCTCCTTGCAGAAAAGTTTTCCTAAGTTTACATAATAAATAATATATGTAAACGATAATGGTTAATTTTGGGGCCGTTAATACCTAAAACCGATATCAGGTTGGGACTGACTCATAATTTTGGGGTCACCCATTAGTTATTTTCTTAGAGAGAGGTTCGAAGCGAAGAAGGATAAAGTCAGAAACTCCGCATAATCCCCGCAAAAGCAGATTTTTTTTGCATTGAGTGGTAATTAGCCTGAATATAGCACCATAATCTTCCGTCCGGATACGACCATGACTGAGTTAAATGAACTGCTGGATTTGCTGAAAATATTGATCCGCGAGCCCAGTGTGGTGGGCGCAGAACATAGTTTTTTCAGGGTGCTGCAACGGGAACTGGAGGAGCGCGGCGCGCAGGTTACCTGGTATGAAGGCGTACTGGTAGCACAGGGCAATGCCCCCTTTAGCACCATGTTTTCTGCGCATATTGATCGCCACGGACTTGTCTGCACTGGCCCCGATGAATTTCAGTATGCTGCTTTTGTGGCAGGAAACCGCTCCGATTTGCTGGGAAACTCCGTATCCGAGCAGTTGATCAATAAAATTGTTGACCGCTTTGATACTACGCCAGTGATGGCGTATGAGCCCTGGTCCGGTGCCTACCGCGGGAGCGGTAAAATTGCATCAAGTTATGTCTGTGAGCGGCGTAACAACCTGATTTTCACTCTTGAGGGAATGTCGCATTTGGTCGCAGGCACGCCGGTGGCTTTCGCCGACAAACTCAGAATTGGTGCTGACAGCATCAGTGGTCAACTGGATAACGTGCTAACTGCGGCCTATTTGGTGCATTTGTTCAGTTTAGGTTTTCAGGGCACCGCCTTTTTTACGGCACAGGAAGAGGCTGGTAAGAGCTGGCGCTATCTGCTGGAATGGTTCCGGCGCTTTGGGAACACCACCAACCGGCTGGTGGTGGTGGATACCAGCCCCTACCCGGACAGAAAGGAGGCAGATCGCCAGCAACTGGTATTGCGACACAAAGACGCCAACGCCAGTTTCGATGCGCAACTGACCGACACACTGGCCGCTTTGTGCCAGGCATCAGGGGTTAGTTACAGCTACAAGGATGAATACATTGAACAGAAAAATGCGTTGTTAGCACCTGGACAATCTCCTCAGTCACTTGGCAGTACCGAAATGGGCAGGATTATCGCCGCCTCAGCGGGCGCAGTCACCGGTACCACACTGCAGATCCCCACGACCGGCTACCATACCATGGAAGAAACCGCATCACTGACATCCTGCGAGGCATTTCTGACACTGCTGAAGCGTCTGGCCGGTGTGTAACCCTATTATTCAGCGCGGTAATCACCGTCAGCTTTGGTTGAAGCGTTAACAGGGCGGCGGCATAAATAAAAACCCCAGCATCGGCTGGGGTTTTTATGTTTCGCTACCGGCCATGTTGTTAGCTACAACCGACTTAATGCCGCCAGGCTGCGTTCAATTTCCTGTTCGTTATTAATCAGGCTGGGGGCAAAACGGGCATAAGGGCGCCGGTACGGGGTGGTGCTGATGATAATGCCTTGCTCATGCATTGCTTTGTCTACCTGCCAGGGGGCCAGCTCCTTGTAATCAAAACAGACCATGCCGGAGGATAGCTCGGCCGACATCGGCGTGTGCAGCGTAACGCCTTTAATTTGCTGCAGGCCTTGTTTTGTCAGGGTGTTTAATTGGTGGATCCGCTGTTGCACCTCGGCTTTACCGAGCTGTAAATGCAGCTTAAAGGCTTCTGGTAAAGCCCAACGATGATCAAAGGCATGAAAGCCACCTGGGGTCATGTGTTCACCGGGTGGTACCTGATCCTGCGTCATATAGCCCAGCCATACCGCATAGGAGCGGCTGAAACTGGGCACCACTGCCTTACAATGCGCCCAGCCTCTATCACTGCCCCAAATAACACCGGTGCCACGCGGGCCAAACAACCATTTATGGGTACCGGCAATAAAGAAATCACAGCCCACAGTGCTGACATCAATATTCTCAATGCCAAAACCATGCACACCATCCACCATATACAAGATCTGATCGGCTTCATCCCGTGTTTGGTTTAGCTCTGCCAGCATCTTTGCAATTTCATGGATCGGCAGCTTTACCCCGTTCATCGAGTGAACCCAGGTTAGTGACACCACCTTGGTGGCCGGGGTAATGGCCGCTTTAAGCTTACTCAGTACCTCATCTTTGCTAACCAGCGCAGGGCTTTCATACAGGGATACGCGCCGTACTTTGGCACCGGTGCGCTCAGCACGCAATTGCAAGGATAAGTCCATGGCATAATGGTCGTGCTCTGTTTGCAGAATTTCATCATCAGGCCGCAACATCAGCCCGCTGGCCACCATGGCCAGCCCCATTGTGGTGCTGTCGGTCATGGCGATCTGGCCGGCGCTGCCGCCCATGTATTCCGCCGCAGCTTCGGCTATTGCCTTATCCATCTTGCCCACGTTGTCGTAGTAGTAATCAGCCGGATTTTCATCAAAAGCCCGGCGGTGTCGCTCTATCGCCTCGGCCACAGGCTTGGGGTGGGAAGACAGTAAAAAGGTCGCCAAATGCACGTGCTGGCGACTTAAAGCAAATAAGTCTCGCAATCCGATCCAATCGGCCGCTTTAAGCACAGTCGGAGCTGTTGCTTGCGCTAAGTTTGCCTGCGCCATAGCGGGGACCGACAGCAAGCTGCTGCCAAGCAACAAGGAGGTTTTGGTCAGAAATTCACGCCGCTGCATAACTAGCACCTGTGGTTGAATTTCGTACAGTATAGTTGGTTTTTGCAGCTACCAATCCGGTATTTCTGAACGCACGAATACAGCCATTAAAACTTCATTTATGTTTACTTGCTGAGTGAATTTATATAATACTTTAAGTTAATTATTTATTTTGATTTTCCGTGGTTGTTCAGGTGGAAGAACAGAATTTGAGAGTGATTAATCGTGGTACTTCATGTGTTTGTGAGTAGTAAGTTTGATTTAGAACAGCTAATTACCTCCTGCTCTGGATTACTGTGTCGGGCTGCACGCGCACTCAAAGGCAGAAATCAAGCTTATGAGATGGAGCTGCAAAGAATCATGGGGCATTAACCGTGAAGACTATTCTATTGAGCTTGATGTTAGCACTGACTATTTCTGGTTGCGCGACAGCAGATGATAGCCAAATGCCGTTGTTTCAAACCTATACGAAGTACACCGCATTAGTGGATAAAGACAATGTGCTAACGATAGCAGATCGCTATTTCAGCCCTTCATTATTAGGGGAAGATTATAAAAACAACCCTGGTGCTTCCAGTCAGCTGTTATTTCACAAACTCATGGCTGAAAAAGTCAACCACCGGGAGCTCGTGACTGGTCAGCATGGTTGCTTGTCCATTAATGGCTATGATGAAGGCAAGGAACCGCTGACATTTAGTCTTGCGTATATGCAATTGGATGATGCCTGGTTAATTGCACAAATCCATGTTGTTTTTCTGGAGAATGAAAGTGATTTTCCAGATGTGGCGACATGCCCCGATGCATATAGTCTGGATCCAGTCTGAACCCGGCTTTACGATAAGCCCCCGGAACAGGTGGGGGCAGCTATTTAAGGAGCTTTAGCAGCTGCTGCTCAATGGCAAAGACATGCTCGTCCTGCTCATCCATATCCCTTAATGCTTGTGCCAGTTGTAACAGGTAGTCGCTGTTGGGGCCACTTGGGCCTGCGCTGCTGGCGATATGGGCGGCGATAGCGGCGTCTGTGTCCGGGCCAAGATAAGCCTCATTATCGGCACTGGCTAAATACACCAGGCCTTGCGTTTGTCCTGGTTCGCCCAACCAATGCAACTCAGTGAATACCCGCAGGTAGCCGTTTTTCTCGCGGTGATCAAGGTGTTCAAAGGTATCGGGTGTTACTTCATAGGCCATGCCCGCGCAGCGGGCGCCTGGAGCCTCGATCAGGGTGAGTACCCGGCCTGGCGCCTGTGGCGTGCCACGATGATCATGCGAGCCCTGCCAGAAACGGCGTTGCCAGCCATAAATACAGGCCGGTTTGCACTGCATGTAAGGAAAATCAGCCTTGTAAATCAGGGAGCCATAACCAAACAACCAGACGGAATCAAGGTGATCCAAAGGCTGTTGCTGTTTGTTCAGGGCAATGGTGTTGTGCGACATAAAGCTCCACTCTGGCAGACAAGGTCATGGCTGGTGCCTGACATGGTAACAATTTTATCGCCGGTCGTGAGCATGCAGCTGCATGACTGACTAAAAAACTTGGCGCTTTCTTTCCCTGTCCATCCTTATGAATAGAGATACGATGCTATCGACATCCAGTGAACACAAACTCCAGCCATAGTGCTGGAGTTTGTCATAGCGTTCGTTCCGGGGCCGCCCGAGGCGAGAAGGGGATGAAATCACTTTTCATAAAAAACAAATAAGGTTACTTTGTATTCCATGAAGGCGTTTCAAAAAGGATAGGGTCATGCTAACGAAGTTCGTGCGCGTAAGTTTGTTGCTGCTGGCAAGCCAGGCCAGTTTCACTGCCACGGCCGATATCAGCCAGGCGCTGCAGCATGAAGTGCGCAGCGAAGCCAATAAAGTGCGGGACGATGCCCGCAAACCTGAACAAACGCTGACCTTTTTTGAAGTGACACCGCAAAGCACCGTGGTGGAAATATGGCCAGGGGCTGGCTGGTATACCGAGGTGCTGGCACCCTTGCTGGCCGATCAGGGCAAGCTGTACGCGGCGCATTTCTCTGATAAGTTTACCTTGTTAAGCGCCGATTACATGCAGAAAGTGCGCTCTGACTACCAGAAGAAACTGGCATCACACCCGGTCTATCAAAATGTCACCCTTACCGAGTTTGCACCCATAGCCGATATGACGATAGCGCCGCCTGAAAGCGCCGATGTTGTGCTGTCTATCCGCAATCAGTTTTATATCTTTGAAGGCGAGCAGTCGCTGCGCCATGGCCTGGCCAGTTTTTACCAGGCACTAAAACCGGGTGGGGTATTGGGGGTGGTGGCACCGCTGTTGCCTGAAGATAAGCTGGAAACCGATTGGCAAGGCTCTGGTTATGTGCCAAAACAACTATGGTTGGATTTAGCGGCAGAAGCCGGTTTTCATTTCGAAGCCAGCAGCGATTTGCTGCACAACCCCAAAGATACCGCCGATCACCCGGACGGGATCTGGTCACTGCCCCCGGCTTTAGCGGGTGGGGATACCGATAGAGAAAAATACCTGGCTATTGGTGAGGCTCATCAGATGGTGTTGCGGTTTCGAAAGCCGGTTGGTTAGGTTGGGTTTGAGAGTAGATACGGGGCGCAGCTTAATTTAGTTCTTAACATCGATTTTTGGGGTGATAAATGCTCTGACGCTTTCATTACCTTGTGTCAGAAAACCTTTCCTAGCCTTTTTTAACATAAAGGAAGATCTATGCCTCTGGACCTAAGCAACACGTTGGTTGTTGGTATTTCAGCTACCGCACTATTTGATATGAGTGAATCAGACAACATGTTTCGTGAAGCGAAGGCTGAAGATCCAGATAAGGCGATTGAGCTTTTTCGTGATTACATGCGTAAAAACGAAGATATTCCGCTGCAATCTGGTACTGGCTATCCACTAGTTAAGGCTTTGCTTGGACTGAACAAGTACATGCAAGATGGTGATAATTCACCGTTGGTTGAAGTAGTTGTAATGTCACGTAATAGTCCTGACACAGGGCTTCGAGTGTTGAAAACCATCCGTCATGAAAAACTAAACATTACCCGTTCTGCTTTTACGGCGGGAGAGTCGGCAGCAGATTATGTAGAAGCCTTTGATGTAGATTTGTTTCTTACAACAGATGTAAAAGACGCACAGCAAGTTATTGACTCTGGCCATTGTGCTGCTGCCATTTTAAAAGACCCACCAAAAGACAGTGCGGCAATACCAGAAGGTCAGGTGCGTATTGCTTTTGACGGTGATGCCGTGTTGTTTTCTGATAAAAGTGAACTGGTTTATAAAACTCAGGGCATGGCGGCATTTCATGCGCAAGAAGATGCAATGCAAGATACCCCAATGGAAGAGGGACCTTATGCCACACTACTGAAGAAATTGGCGAAACTACAGGACCGATTACCAATGCGTGTCGAATACTCACCAGTTCGCATTGCTATAGTTACCGCTCGCAATAGTCCGTCTGAAATGCGTGTGATAAAAACCTTAAGAGCTTGGGGGGTCTACGTTGATGAGGCATTTTTCTTAGGTGGTCTGGAAAAAGGCAAAGTTCTAAAAGCGTTCAAACCACATATTTTCTTCGATGATCAGGATGTGCATTTAGAGGCTGCAGCTAATTTAGTTCCATCTGGTAAAGTGCCGTATTTAAGTAGTTCCCAATTATCATCAATGCCGGTGAGTGCTGAAGCTGTCAGTTCGTCAGAACAAAAACTGGAGGCAGTTAAAATTTAACCTCTGTCTTAGGCTCAACAAGCCTTAATCCATGCTACGCTCTGTCATCAGGATCAAACAGTTTCTTGGCTTATAATATCTGGGGCAGATACAAATTATATCTCTGAACCGAAGGCTTAACGAGCCCCACTAGCCAAGCTTGCTTTAACAACTGTAAGGTTGCTAAGCTGCTTGTGCTAAGTATTTTGAAATACCTAAAAGCCATAGCGTTGGTAAAAGTCGTTTACGGCATCTTCGCCTCGCCACTTTTGACTATCGCAAGTGCTCTATTAATACGTGCCTTCCCCCTGTAAAAAAGCTTCAACATTTAACGGGCAGACAGCGTTGACGACAAAGTCATCTTTACTACCTAATAAATCCAGCATTACATCATTTAATTTCCAATGCCCTTGTTCTAATACAAACTCAATGTTGACGGTTGCTGGTGTTTGCTGAGTTGTGATGACATTAATGCTGAAGCAGCCTCGATCACCATTTACTGAGTAAAAATGTGTATGCTCTTGGTCAATCAATGAACTGACATAGCTAAATATCGGTGAAAATTCATCAAGGGTTGGTTCATTGCTCTCGTGCCACAGCGAGACCACTCTTTGACTGAAAATATCCGCTTGAAGTTGCTGGACGTTATTGTCACGAGATGCTTGGAGAAACGTCGTATACAGCGAATAGAATGGGGAGTTGCTTTGTGCAGACCAAGCGCAGCCGATGAGCGAAAAATAAAAGGCTATAACAACAAATCTTTTAATGGCCAAATGCATTTAATGCCTCCTCGGTACGTTGCTTATGTGATTTGAGCGCTCGGGCGGCCTGACAGAGCAAACCACTGCACGAAGTGATTAGTGCCTCCATATCCACGTTGCCTCTGAAACCAATGCTACCAATATTATAAAAGCTAACTACCGCATGATAATTCACTTTACCATTCTCAGCGCGTGAAAATGACACATTGATATTCCTAACCTGGGTGCTTATTTGCTCCAAAGCAGGTGAACCGTTAAATCGTAGCGAGCCAACTCGTGAAGACAGCATTGCATTACCATCCTGGTCTACGACCAGTCTGTAATTATCATTTCCTAACATGACTTTGGTGGTAAGCCCTTTATTTTCTTGGTAGGCAATCTCGACAAGTTTTGCAATGGTTAGACGCAACTCTATTTCATGGTTCATATTCAACATCCATTTAAGTTCTATTTTTGTTATTTTATGTTTTATTTGGGTTTTTGTCTTTATATATTTGTGTTGTTGATTGCGTTTCTGTGTGGTTTTTGGGTGGTGCCAGATAAGCATTAAATCCTAGCTGCTTTCACTCAGCAACCATTCGCTAAAGCCTTGTGGCGGCACAAGGCACTTGGTGTCCCGATTCACTTACTCGTTAGCGTCCGTACCCAAAACACTAACCCCGAAGCACAAACATCTGATATGCGAACTCAGCGCCGTACTGCCGGTAGATGTTGATTTCTTGTTGGCTATCCAGCAAAGCCCTTGAGTTTGGCAGCTGCGGTTTCATGGCATCTATGCGCTCTTGCAGCGGCTGGTAGTAATTTTGCCAGGCCTGGTCGCTGAGTGAGAACTGATCCACCAGTTGGTAGCCTGCGTCCTGCATTCGTTGGATGCAGGTGGCGATGTTCTGCATATCCGGGTAGCCCTGCTGCCAGAAGTCACGCGCTTCCGGGCTTGGTGCATCCGTCAGCCAAACCAGCTCGCTCAGCACCAGATAACCACCAGGTTTTAAGAATGTCTTCCAGTAGCGCAGTGCCTGCACCAGGCCCATGATGTAGGCAGAGCCTTCCGACCAAATCGCATCAAAGCTTTGTTCGGCAAAAGGCAGCTCCGTCATGCTGGTGCAAAGTGCCGTCACCCGTTTGGTGAACCCCAGCACTTCCAGTTGCTGCTGCAAAGCCTCCAGAGCCGTAGGCTCGTTGTCGATTGCGGTGATGCTGGCAGTGGTATGCTGTGCCAGCAGGGTGGTGGCAATGCCTTTGCCACAGCCAATTTCCAGCAGGGTGGCAGGTGGCGGTGACAATAGTGCCAGCGCACGCAAGGTATCCTCTGCACTGCCGGGCGCCCAATAGTTTAAGCCCTGGTAGACGGCCATAAAGTCCGCCATGTACTGTTCGTGTTCGTTCATATCGTGTGATAACCATTTTAAGCGCAGGGCTTCTTTTTCATTGAAACCCTGCTGTTTTAGCCAGGATAAATGAGCATCCGGCGCTGCTTGGTCAATGGCCTGATGCCAGGCGCGCAGCGTTGAATGCCCTAACAAGCTTGCCAGCAAATGCCGCGCCTGCTGCTTTTGTGCTATTTCGTGATCCAGTTTCTGCAGGCGGGCCTGCAGCAAACTTTGGTTTAACTTGGCATCGAGGCAGGCTTTGCACTCGCTAAGCGACAAGCCTCCTGCCTGCAGTTGTTGCAGCAAATACAGTCGCTGCCTGTCTTGCTCGCTATAGAGCCGATAGCCATTGCTTTGGCGTTGCGCGCGCAGCAATCCTTGCTTTTCGTAATACAACAAAGCGGTACGCGATAGTCCGGCCAGTTGGGCCAGTTCAGATATTCGATACATCGCCGGATCCTTTGCCAAAGTAAAGTGCAGCATAAACTGTAAAGTTATAGACGAGTCAAGCGATGAAGTCTGTTGAAAGTGCAACAATGCGATATGCATAACAGCGATCAACGGTAGGCTTTTTTAGGCCGCAAGGTGGCAAAACAAGCGCCATAGACTCTGAAATTACGTATATAATGCTGGCTTTTCCCCTTCAGGTTGTTTTGTTGTGACTAGCCTTGATAAAACAGTGGAATTGTCGCCGTCGCCTATCACAGCGCCAGCGTTGATGGTATTGCCGGTGGTCGGTGCGGTGAGTGTGGTGCACTTGCTCAATGATCTGATCCAGGCGGTATTGCCGGCCATTTACCCGATGCTAAAACAGGATTATGCGCTCAGCTTTACTCAGATTGGCCTGATCACGCTGATTTTTCAGCTGACCGCTTCTGTACTGCAACCTGCTGTCGGCTTTTATACCGACAAACATCCAAAACCGGCTTTACTGCCGCTCGGCATGGTGTTTACCCTGCTGGGGCTGGTGCTGCTGAGCCTGGCCCAGCGTTATGACATGCTGCTGTTGGCGTCGGCGATGATAGGGCTGGGCTCATCAACCTTTCACCCTGAAGCAGCCAGAGTCGCACGCATGGCTTCCGGCGGGCGTTATGGTTTGGCGCAGGCGATGTTTCAGGTGGGTGGCAATGCCGGCTCGGCGCTCGGGCCTTTGCTGGCCGCGATGATCATTATTCCGCGCGGCCAGGGCAGTATCGGCTGGTTTTGCCTGTTTGCCATTGCGGGCATTATGCTGCTGACGCGGGTAAGCCGCTGGGTGGTGCAATCCAATGCCAGACAACGGCTTGGCAGTGCGGCAAAACAGGGCAATGGCCTGAACGTCCGTCAAACCCGCCAGGCACTGCTGGTACTGGCGCTGCTGATTTTCTCCAAATACGTCTACATGACCTGCCTGACGAATTTTTACACCTTTTATCTGATCGAAAAATTTGCCGTATCGGTAGCCGATTCGCAGCTGTTTTTATTTTTGTTTTTAGCCGCCATCGCGGTGGGCACGGTGGCCGGCGGTCCCATCGGTGATCGCTTTGGCCGCAAGTGGGTGATCTGGGCATCGATCCTGGGCGCGGCACCGCTGGCGTTAATGCTACCCTACAGCAACTTATTCGGTGCGGCGCTATTAACGGTGCTGATTGGCCTGGTGATGTCGTCGGCCTTTTCAGCCATTATTGTGTTTGCTCAGGAGTTGATGCCGGCCAGGGTGGGGATGATTTCCGGGCTGTTTTACGGCCTGATGTTTGGCATCAGTGGCATTGCCGCGGCAGTGCTTGGCATGCTGGCAGATGCAACCAGTATTGGTTTTATTTTCAAGCTGTGTGCCTGGTTTCCGCTACTGGGCATACTGGCATTCTGGCTGCCGGATATGCGCCGCAGCAGGGCATAGTCGCCAGCAGGCAGATAAAAGTTAGCCCGAGCAAGATAAAACTGCGCAGCTGTGCAATCAGATTTATGGTTTTATTAAGCCGGATTGCATCAGCTACGCCGGGTATGTTTCAGCTCAGCTTTGCGCACATACCACTAGCAACCAAGCTCTTTTGTTAGCCCACCAGTTTGTCCAAATATAGGGCCTACTTTATAGCCCGGTAAATTAGGCATGATGTTTAAACCTGTGCGGTATTCCACATTGAAGCCCGTTACTTCGTAACTGCAGTAGTCAGCGTTTCGCGCCAGGCTTTGCTCCATAATAAAAGCAGACATTTCAACCCAGCCATTGTTATCGGTAACGATTGCCTTGAAGTAGCCCGAAGGTATGGTGTGTTGCTTCGAAGTACCTGGTAAGGTGCCAAAGTGCCACTCATACAAGGGGCCGGTCACAACGTAAACATCCTGGCCAGTGCGTGCTAAAACCCGAACAGCATTTTCCAGGCGTGCCCAGGGGCCTTGATTCAGGTTTGCCGCCTGAGGCGTTACATTCGACAAGTAGTTCGTGGTAGCCCAGTGCTCTGTATTGCTGAATGAAGCTAATGGCACTTGGTGGCCGCGATCAGTGCCTAGAGTTGCATGGGCACCATTGTAATCTGAGGGTATCAAAGTTTGGGAGGCATGAATGATAGGATCTTGCCGCCAATTGCGATTGCGGGATGGGCCATCAATCGTCTGGCTGGTGACCCGGTATGCCACCCAATCTGCAAACTTGGTGTTGGCGTTGTTTTGCAGTGTATAGATTGGCCGTTCAATGAATTGACCGGATGCACCCGTCGGGCAGCCATAAGCACAGTTTTGTGCATAGATAGCAAAGCTGGCAATGAACAGCAAAAGCGTTGCAGTTACACGTAGTAAGTTCATAGTGGGTCCTGGTTTTTGTTGGTAAGCGGCTAGTGCCAAGGGGACGGTATCAGTGCAATGTGACTCTGGGATTAACTTTGAATGACAACACGTGAGCGCTAGTTGAACTATCGGGGGCAGATCAACGGCTTGCTTAGTACGGTTTTGCTGCACCAACCCTTAGCTACCGCCGACCACCCGGCAGGGATCTGGCAATTGCTGCCGAAATTAGTGCTGCAATTCACTGATCGCATTGCCCTTGAGAGCGTACTCTTTGATTGGTCTCCAGCGTCATCCTAATTTCTAACGAAAAGAAGCCATATTTATGCGATATGTTCTATTTACTGCTGCGGCGGGAGCCGTCGTAGCGGCTGCTGTGTATGCGGTTACTGTGAGTGGCCGGGCACCGGTCAGTGCCCAGGATTTTGTCAATTTACAACAAGGCGACACAATTCAGATGGGCTTTAGGCGCGCTCATGCGAATGGTTTTTGTATTAGTGGCGAATTTCAGGCCTCTGGTGAGTTAGCCGCTTACTCCAGCGCCAAAGCATTGCAGCCTGGCAGCTACCCCTTTATTGGCCGCATGTCCATTGCCGGGAATAACCCAACGGCACCCGATTTGCGCGCACCAGTCAGAAGCCTGGCGCTAACCATTTTGCCTGACACGGCGGACCAGTGGCGCACTGCGATGAATACACCGCCGGTGATGGCGGTAGCGACGCCGGAAAAGTTTTATCAACAGCTGTTGGCCATTCAAAGCAATACCGTGCCGCAGTTTTTTGCTGACCATCCGGAAACTGCGCATTTTCTAGAGTGGCGTAGCCACTATCAGCCAAGCCAAAGTTATGCCACTGAGCGCTACCATAGCATTAATGCTTTTTATCTGGTTGACCGGCAAGGCAAACGGCAGGCAGTGCGCTGGGCGGCCTTGCCACTGACCGATGATGCTGGCGTCATTGCGGACGAAGAAGCACCAGATGCCTTGCAGCAGGAGTTTTTCAATCGGCTGCAGCAAGGGCCGGTCCGCTTTGATGTGCAGTTTACCCTGGCAACTGCCAACGATGATCCGGCCGACGCCACTATTCCCTGGCCGGAAACCAACCCACAGCTCAGTGCCGGTACTATTGTGATTGAACAAGCCAGCGTGCAGCAAGAGGGCGCCTGCAATGCGCTTAATTTCGACCCCCTGGTGCTGCCTGCTGGCTTTGCACCATCGGCAGACCCGATTCTACGCGCCCGCGCAGCCGCCTATGCCGAATCGCACCGGCGCCGGGCCCGCGAAGTCTTGATGCAGCAGTTTGCCGGAGGTGCCAATGAATAAGCCGCAGTCTTATCCTTTTGCCATGCGGGTGATGCATTGGCTGATGGCAGCGTTAGTGCTTAGCCTGCTATTTGCCGGTTTAACCATGGTCAAGTCACTGGGGCCCTGGCAGCAGCAACTGCTGGCCTGGCACAAAGCCATGGGGTTGATTGCCTTGCTGGCGATTGTGGTGCGCCTCATCATTCGTCTGCGCTCAGATACGCCAACATTACCTGCTAGTGTGCCGAACATGCAGCAACTGGCAGCGAAGCTCACGCAACTTGGCTTTTATCTGTTGCTCTTTGTGATGCCGCTATCCGGCTATTTAATGCAAAACGCGGCCGGCCGGCCACTGAGCTTATTTGGGCTGCCATTGCCATCCTTGCTTCATACCGATTTAGCCCTGTACGGCTTGTTCCGCGAAATTCATGGCTGGGCAGCGCTGCTGTTGGTGCTGCTGATCGTGGTGCATAGTTGTGCCGCGCTCTATCACGGCTTGATTAAGCGGGATGGAGTGTTTCGCAGTATGGTACGAAAATAGCTCATGGCGTGCGAGAAGGTCACGGCATTGCTTGGTGCAGTGACCTTTTTAAGAAAAGAGTCAGTCTGAGTTTTGTTGCAACAAGAACTCTGCCAATGCCTGATAAGCCGGTAACGAGGTCGCATCATTGGCGCTGTTGCTGGCAACCGGATGCGAGGCGAAACGCACAATCACCATGTCAGCGGTCGGGTCGATGTAAATGGTCTGCCCATGCACACCCCTGGCAGCAAAAGCCTGATGCGGATTATGAAAGACCCACCACATACTGCGGTAACTGCCACCGGTTAAACTGCTAAAACCGTCCGCAAAGGCCGCTTGATCACCACCGGCCTGAATGCTGCGAGCCAGCTCTGGCGCTATGATGCCGGGTTTACCTAGTGTTGCATCCAGCAGTGCTTGCCCCAAACGGCCCAAATCCCGCAGGGTGGCACTGATACCGCCACCGGCAAAGGGGGTGCCGAGTCCATCGACAGTCACGTAGGCATCCTGTTGCATCCCCAATGGCTGCCATAAGAGTTCAGATACCAACTGGTGATAGGGTTTACCAGTTACGGTGGCGAGCACCCAGCCCAATACATCACTGTTGACGGTTTTATAGCCAAACACCTTGCCATGCTCTCCCGCGGCCCGGACAGTCATCAGATACTCAAAATAACCGACTGGCCCCTGATAGCTGGCAGGCTTAGGCAGCGGGTTAGCCGCAGCACTGTATTGCCAGATATCCGCATTTGGATCGGCATAATCTTCACTGTACTGAAGCGCAGTGGTCATATCCATCACCTGCCTCACCGTCGCGTTGGCAAAGGCCGAACCCTGAAGTGCAGGTATCAGCTGACCAACCAGAATGCTCTCATCAAGCTGCCCCTGTGCAATCAGCATTTCTGCCAATAAACCGGTGATGGATTTGGTCATCGACATCGCGGCATGATGTTGTTGTGGGCCCAAACAGCCCCGATAGCTCTCGTACACCACCTTGCCGCGGTGGAGCACCAAAAGTCCATCGGTATAATTGGCCGCCAGGCTCTCTTGCCAACTGATGGGTGTGCTGGTCCCTGTAGGAGTGAACTGCAATTGGTCAATCGACGAAATGAGTGCTTCTGGCAGTGGGGCATAGTGGTCGATGGCGCGCGGAATGGCTGCAGTAGGCAGTAACTCACGCATGTGACACACGCTCCAGCGTAACTTTGGGAAACTAAAGAAGTTGCTATCGGGCTGAGTGATCCGTTTCTCCACCGGCGGTGGAAAACCCTGCATCCAACCGAGCGTTCGTGGATCGGATTGTTCGGCATTTAATGGCTCTTTCAGTGAAGCTGTCGCTGTAGCGGACAAAACACCCGCCGCCATTAAAACGGTGAGAAGGAATGCGACTATCCGTTGCGGACTGGCTAAACCCATAGCACTGCTCCTTGTTATGTGGCTTAATTCAGCTTAACAGTGAATAGCTTGTTGCTCCAGTGGCTTTAACCCCCCGTCACCAAGGGCGCAGATTTACATGAATTCAAAGCTAAACATTGAAGGCAAAGGTTTCTGGCGAACGCGTTGTGCTTTTCAGGGGCCAGTCAATTGGCGACTTCGTGCGGCTTTGTTGCTACCTGCTCCAGCGCGGTAATCATTTCTTCAGGATAAACCGAGTGATACAAGGCCCGCATGCGGCCATCCCGGTAACTTTGCAGCAGCGCCTGCTGCCAGCGCGCTACACGCTCAACAGGTACATCACGACTAAACGCCAGGTACTGGCGGGTTTCGATAAAGCCGTTCAACTGCACCAGTTCAATACCCAGCTCTTCAACTTCTTGTGCTCTGAGCGCTGCCGACGTCTCACTGAGTAAAATAATATCGACCCGGCCACGCAGCAACAAATTGAAGCAGTCGCCATGTTGTACTGTTTTGAACAAATTGCGCTCTTCATTAAATCCCAGCTCGATAAGCTTATCGAGATACACCGATTGAATGTACTCGCAGGCGATATAGTGCTTCGGCCAATACGCGGGGGGAACTGCCACATTAAAATGATCTTTTCTGGCATAAAGCGCGATGCGATGAATTTTTAGCGGGCCTACCCATTGGAATAAGGATTCACGACTCGGTGTCCGGGTTGTTTCAAACAAGGCCGTGTTCGGTTGTGTTGTGGCCATGGCAAAGGCTCTTGCCCAGGGCATTAATTCAAAGTGGACGTTTTCATTGAGCTGCTCTGAGATGCTACGTAGCAGTTCGAAGGTCACACCGGCCAGCTCACCGTTTTCATCCAGGTACTCGCCTGGCGGGCTGTGCTCGGTCAGAAATTGCAACGCTGGCGCTGGCGCTGGGTCTGGTTTGGTCGCGTGCAGTGAACCGCTAACCCCTAAAAGTAACGCCAGCACAAATCGGTACACCATGCAAACACCTGTGTGGTTCGTGAAAGAACTGCTACAGCAGTCATTTTGGTTGATGGTAGTGCAGACTGATGCAATCACCAAGGATAATTTGCTTAGCGATAATTAAGGTCTGATACAGAGCTTGGATCGATCGCATCTTTCCTGGAGTTAGGCTAACCCGATGGCCTCTTGGTCCATTTGCTAAACCTTTTCGTAAACTCCTTAGCAATACTTGACTAAAATACTCGGATAAATAGTTGAGTGTTTTACTCGGGTATTATACCATCACATATTTAATGTGATCTTCGCTTTTCAAGCGGCGCAAACGACTGCAGTGGCGTTGTTTGTTGGTTGTTTTGAGTAGACTGGTTATGAGGGGTTTATGAGAGGTACCATCACTGAAACGGTGACTCAGGTTCATCATTGGAATGACACGCTTTTTAGCATTAAAACCACACGTCGTCCTACCTTCACCTTTGAAAATGGTCAGTTCGTGATGATTGGCATCGAAGTGGACAACAAGCCACTGCTGAGGGCTTACAGCATTGCCAGTGCAAATTACGAAGATGAGCTGGAGTTTTTCAGCATCAAGGTACCGGATGGGGCTTTGACTTCACGGTTGCAACATATACAGGTGGGGCAGACATTGCATATCTCGACCCGTCCAACCGGCACTCTGGTCGCAGGCCACCTGACGCCTGGCGAGAATCTGTATCTGTTGGCCACCGGAACCGGCTTGGCGCCTTTTATGAGCATCATTAAGGATCCGACCATTTATGAGCAATTCAGCAAGGTGATTCTGGTCCATGGCGTGCGAACTGTGTCTGAGCTTGCGTACCAGGATGTCATCTGCAATGAGCTCCCTAACAATGAGTTTTTTGGTGATTGGGTACGTGACAAATTACTTTACCACCCCACAGTAACGCGTGAAGCCTACCGCCATGCCTTGCATCAGCAGCGGATCACCAGCTTACTGGAGTCGGACATCTTCACCGAGCACTTGGGTATGCCGCCACTGAGCCCGGAGCGGGACAGGTTTATGCTGTGCGGTAATCAAGCCATGCTGGATGACACCATGGCTATTTTAAATGCCCGAGGTTTTAGCAAAGCCAACTCTCGTCAGCGCGGCGATTACGTCATCGAGCAGGCTTTTTTGGAAAAATAGACTACTTTTTTGCAGGAATAGTGTTATGAGTGAAGCCGCAGCCACCGTTCAGCATGCGCTAATGCAGCTTGGCCTTGAGACGCCAATGATTGAAAACGGACTGAGTCCGGAAGAAAAGTACCTACAGATTACCTGGTTGATGACTGAGGTTATGACCACTCTCGGGCTCGATCTAACCGACCTGAATGCAGGCACACCTGAAGCCAACCGATAGACCACCCCCGGATACAGCATGCAAGCTATCAAGTGCCTGCTGTATTTCAGGAAACCCAACCAATTGCAGCAAAGCTTTCGATCGTTGCAAGCCCTGCATTTCTGATGACTGAATTCTTCATTGACTATTTACTGCACCAACTGGACGGTATACTATTCGCATTACTGTACCAACCAGACGGTTTTTTGAGGGTGGATCATGAACAAACGAGCCAAGGTCACCAAAGCGCAGATCATTGAAGCGGCACTGAGCGTGGCCGCCGAGAAGGGCGCGGGCAAGGTGACGCTGGATGAAGTCGCCAAAGTCAGTGGCTTTAGCAAAGGCGGCTTGCTGTACCATTTCCCCAGCAAAGAAGCGCTGATCACCGCCATGGTGCAACAGTTGGTGGATGACACTGAAGCTGGCCGGCAGCAACTGCTGGCGCAGGGCGACAATGCGCTGACCGCCATGATTAAATCGCATGTTCAGTTAAGTGAGCAGGTGCAATGCAATACCGCTATGGCCATTCTGGCTGCTGCAGCCGAGCAGCCAGGACTGCTCAACCCGGTGCAGCAGGCTTGTCGGCATCTGCTGTGCGATATCAATGCGGAAAGCGGTGATAACCCGGAAGCGATGTTGTTGATGCTGGCCTGCGATGCGCTCTGGTTCCAGGATATGTTGTCGATTTCACCACTGGATGCACCGCAAAAAGACCAGTTGCTGCAGTACATGCTGCGCCGCGCTAAGGAGCTGATGCCATGAGCAGGCTTTTTTCTTCGATAAATCAGGGCACTGCTGCGCTGATGGCTCTGCTGTTATTGCTGGGGCTGACTGCCTGCTCGAAGGCGCCGGAGGATGAGGCTCAGCTTGCGCCTGTCACGGTGAAACTGGTTATGGCCAATGGCGACTCGCAGCTAAGCAGCCGCAGCTTTGTTGGCCGGGTCGATGCGGTCAGCACGGTCGATCTGGCATTTCAGGTTGGAGGTCAGGTCACGAAGCTTGCGGTGCAGCAAGGTCAGGTGGTAGCAGCCGGCGGGGTGTTAGCAGCGCTTGATCCTGCCGATTATCAGTTGGCGTTGCAGCAAGCCAGGGTGCAGCTGGATCAGGCCAAACGCGATTTGGAGCGGGCGAGGCCATTGCGCGAGCAGGGCATATTAACGCCATCGGATTTTGAACAGCTGCAAACCAGTTACGAACTAGCCAAAGTAGCGTTGGAGAATGCCAGCCGCAATATTGCTCACGCCCAACTGGAAGCTCCTTTTGATGCCCTGATCACCCGCCGTCTGATTGAGCGCTATGCCACTGTGGCAGCTGGCACGCCGGTACTGCGGGTGCAGAACATCAGTGAGCTTCGGGTGCACATCAATGTACCGGAGCAATTGATGCGCCTGGTCAATGACAGTGCCGATTATCAGGTATCGGTGCGCTTGCCGGGGCAGGATGCTGCCTACCCGCTGGTGTATCGCGAACACGCCACCGAAGCCGATCCGATGACGCAAACCTATCGGGTCTCCTTTGCTCTGGCGCGGATCCCAGAAGTGAACCTGATGCCGGGCATGACCGTGAGTGTGGTCACTGAGCGTACCCAGCAACCAAGCAGCTTATCGGTGCCTTTATCGGCCATAGATACCGCCACACCGGAACAATTTCATGTCTGGCGTTACCTTAGTGACAGCCAAACCGTAGAGCGGGTTCAGGTGCAGCTTGGCCAGATCCATGGCCAGCAGGTCGATATTCTAAGTGGCGTGCAGTATGGCGATCAGTTGGTTTCGGCTGGCCACGCGCAGTTGCAACCGGGGCAGCGGGTGCGGCCTTTTCAGGCTTACTGAGTAAGGACGCCGCATGAAAATTGCCAGTTACGCCATTGATAATCAAATCAGCACCTGGATGTTGGTACTGTTATGTTTTCTTGGCGGCTTGTGGGCGCTTGCCACCATAGGCCGTTTGGAAGATCCTGCCTTTACTTTAAAAGAAGCCATCGTGATGACGCCTTATCCGGGCGCTACGGCCGAGGAAGTCGAGCGGGAAGTGACGGAAAAAATGGAGTCGGCCATTCAGCAGCTGTCACAGCTAAAACGCATCAGCTCCAAATCCATGCCGGGCATGTCGGAAATTCGGGTCGAAATTCAGGACAAGTACGATGGCCGGCAGATGCCGCAAATCTGGGATGAACTGCGACGTAAAGTCAGCGATATCCGACCGCAGCTGCCAGCCGGCGTTCTGCCGCCGATGGTCAATGATGATTTTGGTGATGTGTTTGGCATCTTCTATGCCGTCACCACTGAAGGTTTCAGCGATCGCGAGATCCGCGAGCTTGCAACTTTTTTACGGCGGGAAATGCTCACGGTACCAGGGGTGGCCAAGGTGCAAACGGCCGGCGAGCCGGAAGAAGCCATTTATGTTGAAATACCGCATGAGCGCCTGCTGGGGCTGGGCTTACCGCCCGCTGCCATTGTCGATACCCTGCAATCCGAAAATGCTGTGGCCCCGGCTGGCTCGGTGCTGATTGGCGATAAACGGGTGCGGCTGGTCAATAAGCCGGGACTGGATTCAGTGGCTGCGATTGAACATGTGCGTATTGGCAATCCGGGCTCAACCGAGCAGCTTAGCATTTACGATGTGGCCGAGGTGCGCAGAGAAGCGGTGGAAACGCCTTCGAAGCTGATCCGCTTTAACGGCCAACCGGCTTTTACCCTGGCGGTGGCGGGGTTAAGCGATGCCAATATCGTCGATGTGGGCAAAGCGGTCGATCAACATCTGACGTCGCTGCAGGCGCAAATCCCGCTTGGCGTCACGCTGCAGCCGATTTACCAACAGCATTTGGTGGTGGAAAAAGCCATCAATAATTTCATTGTTAATCTGACGCTGTCGGTGCTGATAGTGATTGCTGTGCTGTGCCTTGCTATGGGGTGGCGGGTTGGCCTGGTGGTGGGCGCTACCTTGCTGCTGACGGTGCTGGGCACGGTATTTTTTATGCGGCTCTGGCACATTGAAATGGAGCGGATCTCACTTGGAGCGCTGATCATTGCGATGGGCATGCTGGTGGATAATGCCATCGTGGTGGCTGAAACCATGCTGATCAAGATGCAGCGCGGTATGCACTCGCGTCAGGCGGCCAGTGAAGCTGCCGCTCGCACTCAGATCCCGCTGCTCGGAGCCACCGTGATTGGCATTATGGCCTTTGCCGGTATTGGTTTATCACCGGATGCAACCGGCGAGTTTCTGTTTTCCCTGTTTGCCGTGATTGGTATTTCCTTGCTGCTAAGCTGGGTGTTGGCGATGACGGTGACGCCTTTGTTTGGCCATTATCTGTTTAAGCCTGCTTCAGGCTCTGCCAGCGTCGATCCCTACGCCGGTCGCTTTTATGGCCACTACGCCCGCTTGCTGCAGCTGACTCTGCGTCATCGCTGGGTGACGATTAGCGTGCTGGTACTCCTTACCGTCAGCAGTGTGGCCGGTTTTAGCCGGATCCAGCAGGTGTTCTTCCCGGCTTCGAATACGCCGATCTTTTATGTGAATTACTACTTGCCGCAGGGCTCGGATATCCACGCCACCGCCCGCGATATCGGCCATCTCGAAGATTTTATGCTGCAGCAAGCCGAAGTGGTGTCGGTAAGCAGCTTTATTGGCGGTGGTGCCAGCCGTTTTATGTTGACCTATGCACCTGAGCAACCGAATGCGGCCTATGGCCAGCTGATTGTAAGAACCGAACACCGCGATCAGATCCCGCCCTTGATGCAGCGGCTGCGGCAGCAGTTGCCACACGAATTGCCACAGGGCACCCTCTATACCCAGCAGCTAATGTTTGGCCCGGGTGCCGGTGCTAAATTGCAGGTGCGTTTGTCCGGAGCCAATGAAGCCGAGTTGCGCCGTTATGCACAGCAGGTGGAAGGCATTATGCGGGCCAGTGGGGGGATTACCGATATTCGTCAGAACTGGCGTCAGCCGGAGTTGGTGATTGTACCGGACTTTAACGAAGAGCGGGCCCGGGTCGCCGGCGTGAACCGGACTGATTTGGCGCAAACACTGGAGCTGGCCACCACCGGAGTGCAAAGCGGGGTATACCGTGAAGCCGATCGCCAAATTCCAATCGTGGTGCGGCCACCGGCGCATGAACGCCTCAGTGTGGATAATCTGCATGACCGGATGATCTGGAGCTCGGTGGACAACAGCTACATTCCGATCACTCAGGTGATCGACGGGCTGCAAACCCGCAGTGAGGAAGCGCGCATTCATCGCCGCGACCGGGTCCGTACCCTGACGGTGGAAGCCGAACCCAGGCTTGGCATCACAGCCGATCAGGCGCTCAGGCAGATTAAGGACGAGCTGATGCAACTGGAGTTGCCGACCGGCTACCGGTTAACTCTGGGCGGTGAGTACGAAGACTCTGCCGAAGCCCAGGCTTCACTGGCCAACCAGCTGCCACTGAGTTTTCTGGTGATGCTGGTGATCAGCATTTTGCTGTTTGGTTCGTTGAAACAACCGCTGGTGATCTGGTTGATCGTGCCAATGGCGATTTGCGGTGTAACGGCTGGTTTATTGCTCTCTGGCTTGCCCTTTGGCTTTACCTCCTTGCTGGGTTTTTTAAGCCTGTCGGGCATGCTGATGAAAAACGCCATCGTGCTGGTGGATGAAATCGACCTGCAATTGAAGCAGCTCCCGGATCAGATAGAGGCCATCGTGCAGGCCAGCGTCAGCCGGATCCGCCCGGTGATCCTGGCTGCGCTCACCACCATTCTCGGCATGCTGCCGCTGCTGTGGGATGCCTTTTTTAACAGCATGGCCGTGACCATTATGGGGGGGCTGGCCTTTGCCACTATCCTCACGCTGGTGGCGGTGCCTACCCTCTATGCCGTGGTGTTAAACATTCGAAGCGCAAAAAACAGTTAATCGGCTCGCAGCATGCCCCGGCTGAGCGCCGGGGCATGGCTAAAACCCTTGAACAATGTGCCCGTGAGTGACTGCTTATTTGCATGAGATTGGCCAAAAATTGCAGATAGTGGCGGTTATCTTCTACGCTTCCATGTAGAATGCGCGTTTTCTAAGCGCAGTCAGGTTTTCTGGTAAGCGCACATGGGTAGGATAGGTATGAAAAAGACATTCGCGTTAACGCACCCCAAGCTAAAACCAGCGCGTTGGGTGGACGCCATCAAGCATGAAATCAAAAAGTACCTGAACCGGGAGCGGCGCAAAGCGCTGCCAGCTGGCATGGACTACTGGACCTTTGATTGCCGCTTTGGCGCCACCGAAGATGTGGCTGTCAAAATTTTCACCTCGGACATCAATAAACACATCGATGCAGCTGTAGCGCAGGAAATGCCCGGCTTTTATCTCGAAATTCTGGCCAGAGCCTGCCAGCACCAGCCGCGCGATCGCCATGACGATACAGATGGCGACTTTGACGGCGCCAGTGACTAATTTTCCCTTTTTAAACTGTAGCTATTCTACAGAGGAACTCCTATGCAATTTTCATCTTTAGATTTAGCGGCAGATTTACAGCGCGCTCTGGTCGAATGCGGCTACAGCGAGATGACGCCGGTGCAAGCCCAGGCCATCGTGCCAGCACGTCGCGGTAAGGATTTGCAGGTCACGGCGCAAACCGGTACCGGTAAAACCGCCGCTTTTGCCATCCCGCTGTTGCAGCGCATGCTGGATACACCCAAAGCGAGCCAACAGCGTCGGCCAAGGGCTTTGATTTTAACACCGACCCGCGAACTGGCCGAGCAAATTGGCCACGCAATCACGGCATATGCGCAGTTTTTGCCGCTGAGCGTAACTGCCTTGTTCGGCGGAGTGAAGATGGGCGGCCAGGCCAATAAATTAGCGGCTGGCGTAGACATGGTCATCAGCACCCCAGGCCGTTTGCTGGAACATCTGGCGCTTGGTAACGTGATGTTAAGCGACGTGGAATTTGTGGTGCTGGATGAAGCCGACCGCATGCTGGATATGGGCTTTAGCGCCGATGTGCTGAAACTGCTGCAGATGACAGCAAACAACCGGCAAACCTTGTTGTTCTCTGCCACCACCTCGCCTGCGGTCAACGAGCTGTCGCATAAAATCCTGAAGAATCACCAGCAAATTCGGGTGACCAAAACCAACAGCGCAGCGGATACAGTGAACCATGTGGTGTATGCGGTGGAAGAAAGCCGCAAAATCGAGTTATTTGAACAGCTGCTGGCCGAGCAGAACTGGTTTCAGGTGTTGGTGTTTACCAGCACCAAAGAGCAGGCAGACCGTTTGTTAGCTGGCCTGCAGCAACGCCGTATTGAAGCGGCGGTCTGTCATGGCGATAAAAGCCAGGGGGCAAGGCGCCGTGCACTCGCTGATTTTAAATCAGCCAAGTTGCAGGTATTGATTGCCACCGAAGTGGCAGCCCGTGGCCTGGATATTCAGGGCCTGGATTATGTGGTGAACTTTCATCTGCCGTATTTACCGGAAGATTATGTGCACCGTATCGGCCGTACCGGCCGGGCCGGGGCGAGCGGCCATGCCATTTCCTTTGTCAGCCGTGAAGAAGAGCAAAGCTTAGAGCGTATTCAAAAGCTGATGGGCACTACCATTCAACGCATCTCCAAACCTGGTTTTGAAGTCAGTACTCGCGATTCGCTGCTAAAAAGTATTTCGCGCAAGGTGCTGATTGGGCGTGCCAATAAGGCATCCGAAACCACTATTGACCTGGAGCGCTCAGGCAAGGCTGGCTCAAAAACCAAGACTAAGCCGAAAGCCACTGCTACATCAAAAGTCAATGCCAGGCCAAAGGCCAAAGCTGGCCGCAGTAAGTAAGGGGGGGGAGTGAGCTGGCAAACCGGAGCTCGCGAAGCCACCCCTTTGCTGGGTGGTTACATCCCTGTGGCCATTTCTTTTGGCATGGTTGCGGTGCAGGCAGGCTTTAGTGTCTGGCATACCATTCTGATTTCGACCCTGATTTATGCGGGCGCTTCGCAATTTCTATTTGTGGCGATGGTGGCGGCTGGTGCACCCTGGAGCTTGGTGGTGGTGATGACGCTGCTGATTAATGCGCGTCATGTGGTGTACGGGCCAAGTATAGCGCCCTGGTTGCCCAAAAGTCGTTGGTGGCCTTTTTTAAGCCATGGTCTGACCGATCAAATCTTTGCCCTGGCGCTGAGCCGCCTGCCACAGTTGCCTGCCGGGCAGCGCTTAGGCTGGTACAGCGGTGCTATGTTGCTGGCCTGGTTCAGCTGGGTGGCTGGCACTGCCGCTGGAGCCATCGCCGGTGAAGAACTGAGCCGGCACTGGCCTTTGTTGGGCGAGATCATGCCTTTTGCGCTGCCGGCCCTGTTTTTGGTGCTGCTGGCGCCCCGTTTTACCTCCCGCAGCTGGAGCATTGCACTGGGTTGCACCATCGGCGTGGCCATGGTGCTTACCCTGTATGGCTTTACCAATGCGTCGATCCCGTTGGCCGCTGCATCCGGAGCCCTGTGCTTTTATCTGACGACTTTGCATGCACGGGCCGGAGGGCGTCTTGATGGATAACGGCTTCTGGTTTGCATTGCTACTGGTCAGCGTGGGTACCCTCTGCATGCGTTTACTGCCTTTGCTTTGGATGCAGCGCCATTTGTTAAAACAAAAGCGCAAAGGCGGCCTGGCGGCCATCCCTGGGTGGCTTAGTGTGCTTGGTCCCTTAATGATTGCGGCCATGCTGGGTGTCTCGCTGGTGCCGGCGACAGTTGGTTGGTCGGCCTGGCTTGCCACCTTGTTAGGTGCTCTTGCTGCGCTGATGGCCTGGCTGTGGACCAAATCACTCGGTTGGCCGGTGCTGGCAGGGGTGAGTATCTATGGTTTGGCTATTCTGTTGGCTCGCCTGATGACGGGTGGATGAGGCGTGTTTTTGTATCTGTATTTGGTTACATTTGTATTTGTAACTAAATTTGGTTTCAAGCTTTACTTGTAACTTTTTTCGATTACACTTTAGGCTAAGTCAACCGATGAAAGCCAACGATGCCAACCAGCTATGCCGTGTTAACCGGTGATTTAGTCCAATCCCGTGCCATCAAAGCCGTGCAGTACGATAGCGTGCTGTATCAGCTGGAGCAGTTGTTTGCGTCCCAGGTCGAGACCTGGGGGCTGAGTTACAATTTTTATCGTGGCGATGCTTTTCAATTGCTGCTGACCAAACCCCAGTATGGGGTGCAACTGGCCATCAGCATACGTTTAACCCTGCTCAGCCTGGCGCAGGATTGTAAAATCAGCATTGGCATTGGTGAAGTGACCAACTTACGGCAGGACATTAAAAGTGCCACCGGCCCGGCTTTTACCTTATCCGGTACCGGGCTGGATAGCCTGAGCGGATCCCAGCGTTTGCAGATCCATTGTCAGCAGAGTGAGCTGCAGGCTATTTTAGCCGTGCCGGTTCGGATGGCCGATGCGATGGTGGCAAATTTGACCGCCCGTCAGGCCGAAGCCGTGTTGCTGCATCTGATCAACCCCGGACTGGCGCACGAGGCCATTGCTCAAAAGCTCGGGACCTCCAGAGCCAATGTCACCAAGCTACTGAATAACAGCCATGTCGATTATCAATTGCTGCAGGCATTTCTGATTTATTGCGAGCAGCATATTTGCCGGAGTCTCCCATCATGACCGATCTGAGCTTACTGCTTAGCCTGGTGCTGGCCCATGTGCTGGCCGATTTTTTCTTTCAGCCCACCGCCTGGGTGCAAGCCAGAGCCAGCCAGCACTGGCGCGCCGCTGCACTTTATTATCACAGCCTGTTGCATTTTGGCCTGACCCTGGCGGTGCTTAGTCTGTGGCATTGGCTCAGTTGGTCGATGCTGAGCGCCTGGTTGCTGCTTGGTTCGGCGCTGCTGATTGCGGCCAGCCATTGCCTGATTGATGTGGCCAAGTCCTATCGGCCGGGGTTTCGCTACTTTTTACTGGATCAGCTGCTGCACATGCTGGTGATTGTGCTGGTCTGGCTGGCACTAACAGACACCAGCATGGCGCAGTTGCTGGCTATGGCACAACTCATGCTTAACCCTAATGCGTTGCTGTTGGTGCTGGCTTATTTGCTGCTATTAAAGCCGGCATCGGTGGTGATTGGCTTTGTCCTGAATCAAATTGCGACACCAGCCACTGGTGCCGGCTCAGGCTTGCCTACAGCTGGTCATTGGATTGGCATGATGGAGCGGGTGCTGGTGTTGACCCTGATTTTAGTCGGGCAATACGGCGGTGTGGGTTTTGTCATCGCCGCCAAATCCGTGCTGCGCTTTAGCGATTTACGCAATGCCAATGATCGGGCCTTAACCGAGTACATCCTGCTTGGCTCTTTACTCAGCCTTGGGCTAACCCTGGTGCTGGGCATTGGGGTGGTACAGTTGTTGGGATAATGGAAAAGTAATTCGTACACAGGTGCCGGTAGCAGAGCTTTCGATGCTGTACTGCAGCTGCCATTTCTCACACAAGCGGCTGACAATGGATAAGCCCATACCCAGGCCCTGACTCGTTGGGCCTTTGGTGCCGGGGCTAAATAGCTGCGATTGTAACGCTGCCGGAATGCCGTGGCCGCTGTCCTTCACGATAAGCTGCTGGTTCTGGTAGCTAATGTGGATGCTGCCGCTATGGGTGTAACTAAAGGCATTGGCCAGCAGATTATTCAGCAAAATCAACAGAGGGGCCTCGGCCATGGCAATCTCGCTAGTGTCAGGAATGGCCAGCTCCAGTTCAATATCTTTGCCGGCAAGCCGACTGTGTTGCTGCAAGATGCTCTGCTCAACCATCGGCAGCAGCATGCTGCGACCCGGCTCTGGCTGTGGCTCACGGGCCAGTTCCAGTAAAGTGTCCATCGACTGCGCTATTTGTTGTTGGGCGGCTTCTATTCGGCCGACCAGTTCCCGTTGATCTTTCTTCAAGGCTGTCGCTGTCAGTAAGCTAAGTGCCCCCTGACTGATGGTGACTGGCGTTCGCAGTTCATGCGACAGATCACGGGTAAACAACTGCTCTCGCTCGATAAAGGCATTGGTTCGGGCCCAACTTTGCTCCAATGCTGTTGCCAGTTGGCCAATTTCATTGGGCTTAAAGCGGGCGGCAAATTCTGCAGGCAGCGATGAATGGGACGTATTGTCAAGCAAGGCGGTGAGTTGTTGCAGTGGGCTAAGCAGCTGGCGGCCAATCAGCCAGGCCAGGCCTGAGCTAAGCAGCAAGGTGGTCAGCAGCAGTACCAGCAGGAATTTCAGCATCAAGGGGCGAAGCTCACGCACCATCAAATGCTGGCTCACTTCTGCCAGCAAGTAGCCCTGGGACAGGCGCTGTAAATGATAGTGCCGCTGCTCCTGGCCGCTAAATTCGGTGCGGTTAGGCTGGCTTTGTATCACGCTTTGCAACTCGGATGGCAAAGCGGTCGCGTTGCTGTAGTAGCGAATGTAAGCAAGCTGCGGTTCGGGGGAGCTACCTGCTGTCAGTTGTTGCTCCGCCCGTTTGGCTTCATCAATGAGCTGGCCAGTAAAAAAGCGATCTTCGATGTGGTAAGCAAACAAGAAGGTGGTGAGGCTAAACAGCAGCGCGATTAGCAGGGTAGTTAGTGCAAAAGCAGCCAGCATGCGCCGGTGTATCGAGTGCTTTTTAATCATCGCTGCTTAGCTCCAGGGCAAAACCAACTCCATGCAGGGTTTTAAGCATCGGCTTTGGAAAAGGCTGATCCAACACCTTGCGCAATTGATACAAGTGCGATCGCAAAGCATCCGACTCGGTAGGCTCATCCCCCCAGATCCGGCGACAAAGCTCAGTTCGGCTCATTGGCCTGGGATACGCCTCGATCAGCAAACACAGGATTTGCCAGGCAATGGGTTTAAGCTGCAGCAATTGCCCCTGCCGGCTGATTTGACGACTTTGCTTATTGAGCAGTAGCTCACCCACACGCACCTGATATGCCGGTGGCAGCGGTCGGCGGGTCAGTGCTTGACAGCGAGCCCATAGCTCGGGCAGGGCAAAGGGTTTGCTCAGGTAGTCATCAGCACCACAGGCAAAGCCATGCAGCTTGTCATCCAGGGTATCACGGGCCGTAAGCATCAATACCGGTATATGGCGATTGGCCTGACTGCGTAGTGCTTTGCACAGCGTCAGCCCGTCCATGACTGGTAGCATCAAATCCAACACCACCACATCGTAGTAATGCTGTAAGGCCAGCTGCAGCCCCTGTTGGCCTTGTACGGCAAAATCCAGCACAGCGCCATGCTGGCTAAAATAATCGGCAATATTGGCGCTGATGCTGCTGTTGTCTTCAATCAGTAATACGCTGAGTGGCGCTGTCATCATGTCTGAACCAGTCATCAAGAGTCTGCACATAGCTTGCCGGTAACAGGTGGCCGCCGTCAAAGGTAATGTGTTTTTTATCGGGGCTCGGAAAGGCGGCAAACAAGTGGCTGTTCTGCTTTTTGCTGGCGTATTCATCCTGGTTTGCACTGAGTAGCCAGATAGGATTATCGGCCAGCCCTGCCAGCATATTTTTTGGCGCCACTATGGCTGTGGTGTTGTTGATATGCGGTGGTACTATAGCCAGAACCCGGTTGATGCGTGCATCGCTTCCTGCCAACAGCAAGCTGATGTGTGCTCCCATACTGTAACCAGCAATGTTGATATTATTGGGGTCAAACTGCGGAAGCTCTGTTAGCAAGTCCAGTAATACCCTATGATCTCGAACGGTATCAATTAACATAGCCTCGTAGGGTTCGCGTTTACCCCACCAATGCAAATTTCTTATAATTTCAGCGATGCCGTTCGACGGATCTTTCCGCTCGCCATGGTTACGGGCATCAATGGTGACGACAGCATAGCCATTGGCTAGTGCCATAGCGGTGATCTGGTCGGTACTCTCCAGGGTAGGACGGCCATTATAACTGTCTTGCCACCAACGCACCTGGGAGCGCCCCATGGCATGAGCGCCAATCAAAACGGGTAACGGCTTACTGCTGTCTGAAAGCGGCAACGGATAGCGGAGCTGGCCATTGACCACAGCCCCGTCAAAGCTGCGATAGCTAAAGCTGAAATGAGTGTTGTCTGTGGACTCTAACTGCATGGTCATTGGCTGAATCATCGAATAGCTGTATCGCTCAGCAATCTGTGTGGGCGTAACGGTATAAGGTTTTAAGCCAAATACACTGTACCAGGCAGCAGCCAAGGCCGCGGCCACTCCAGCTATGGTGAGTAGTGATGTTCTGATTTTGATGAGGTTCATGCACGGGCTCCTACGCTAAATAGTCAGCTGTTGGTTTGAAAGGGGGCAGCATAAGGGGGAAGCTGTGAAGCGGGTGTGAATTGATGAGTGCCTATTTTTTTCCGAGGTTCAGAAACATGCTTTGGCTTGCTTTTACCATAGCAACATGGAAGACTTTTGCGAAAAGTGATCCTTACAGCTACCGATTGAATACGATGCAAAAACTATTGATTGTCAGCGATATTTTTGGCCAGTGCCAGGGGCTGCGGCAGCTGTTGCAGGATCTGGCGGTGTCCGAATGCAGCATCCATGTGCTGGACCCTTATCAGGGGCAGCCGCAGTCGTTCAGCGATGAGCAGCAAGCGTATCAGGCCTACACCGAATGTTGTGGCCATGATCATTATGCCAGCCTGGTGCGGCAGACGTTAACCGAATACACGGATCCCTTGGCAGTTGCCATTGGTTTTAGCGCCGGTGCCAGTGCGCTCTGGCGTGCGTTGGCTAAGCCGGATGCCAGCCTGGTACAACAAGCCGTATTGTTTTATCCGGGGCAGATTCAGCCCTACCTTACGCTTAGCCCCGGCGCACCGGTACACGTTATTTTCGGTGCCAGTGAGCCGCAGTTGGATGTTCGCGCAGCCTGTGCTGCTTTGTCACAGCTGCCGGGTGTTCAAGCCAGCAGCACAGTATGGCAACATGGCTTTATGAACCCGGCATCAGCCGCTTATAGTGAGCTTGGTTATCAACAGCATCTGGGATTATTAATGGAGTTCGCTGCTATGTAGGGCAGCTGCTGGTTTAGTCTGTGGTTTGCCAAACACGAGATCGCAATAACTCAAAGTATGGGGCGGACTCCGGTTCATCATTAAACCAAAGCGCTAACACCTGCAAAAATTCCGGGTGCTGCCGTACCTGAGGCAGCACCTGATTGATTTTTTGTATGGCCGCTTGGCCCCATTCCGTATTGGTACAGCCGACAGCACCCAGCACATGCTGGCCTTGGGTTTCTGCAACTGGCAAAAATACCAAATTGCTAGTGGCATGCTCGGCTAGTTCAAAATTGTGCAGAATTTGATACTCAAGGGTGTAATCAATTCGACCTTTTTTTATCATGGAGAGAATTGCTACGGTCGCATTTTCACCGGTATGAGTAATTCTGGTAGTGCTGCTTTGCTCAGTGCTATCCAAAATATGCTGCACCGCAGGGTAATGGCGACCATCAGGATAACCAAATCGAAAGACGCGGTCGCTCATTAAACTGGCTAGGCGAACCGGATGACCATGACGCTTTTTGATAACCTCCGCTTTTTCTGAGGTCGTGATAATGCCATGCGGGTAATAAAAGTGAGTGGGTTTGCTTTGAATGGTATCGCCCGGTATCGGGCGATAAATCATGCAAGGAAAACATTGATCTTCCTTGCGCTCAAATTGTTTGCGAATGCGGGACTGTGGTAGCACCAAGCGCTCACTGTTAAGCTCAGGTAGATGCGCATCAATGACATTGATAAGCGCATCACAAATTCCCTGGCCAGCCAGAGGGCCATTTACAATATGAAAGGGAGGGGCGGTATTAATCACCCAATTCAGCGAATGCACCTCATGTTGTGCCCGCTCTTGTGCCATGGTAGGTAGTGCACTAAACGCAAAAAAGAGATACGTTATGAGTATCACCTTTGGCTCCTTCATTGCCTAACCCCACTGTCTTAGTCTCGCTAATAAACAAAATGACCAGCCACCAAAGCCATGGCTGGCGAAGCAGTATACCTCAGCATGGTTGTTCATGCGAACCCGGTTCGGGGACGGCAGCTTGCTAAACCTCAGGCAGAAAGCTTATTTTTTACAGCCTGATAAAAGTTGTTGATCTTTTTGTGGCTGCTGGCTAACTTGCTTGCAGCGAAGTGATGGAAAGAAACATCCTGGTAGTGTATTGGGGAGTTTTCTGCTTCCTGAAGGAGTCGATTCGCTATCAGGCATAGTGCCTTATTGAACTGGAGGATTTATGCGTACTTTGATTGCTTTAGCTATTGTTGTTGCTGGAATTGCCGTAGCTGTTATCAGCGTTGCTACCGCTTCACAGCCAGCAATGAATACCATTGAACAATGTGCCAGCTTGTTGCCGCAAGGCCAGGTTTACACCTTTGAAGTGATGGGCATTGTGGATACGACCAGTGGTTCGCCACAACTTTCGGGTGAAATGTCTATCTCTGATGGCACTGAGCAAGACCGCTCGGCTGAGACTGAAGCTTTTGGCCAATGCCTGGCCAGATTGATCCGTTAGTCGCTTCAGCTTAATTTAACCTGGGATCGCGCAAAGCAGCTGCCGGGGCATACAGATAGCCCCGGCAGTATGGTTGTGTGCGTCCGAACTGATGGCAACAGCCAGCCTTACCCCTGGCTAGTTTTTTCCAGCAGTGCATCATCCAGTTCATTGGCCCGGATGGCCGCTGCACGAGCGCCGAGCTTTGCTGTGTACTCGGTAAAAACAGGCCTTGGTTCGATGGTTTTGAACATCAAGCCCCACATAATATGGCTGCCCACATAGACATCGGCGGCGGTAAACTGTTCACCACAGAGGTAGGGGCCATTGGCTAACGCCGTTTCCAGGGTATTGATCGTATCCTGATAGAAACCAGAGCCCACCGCCGGCGCATTGTCGGCATCAATGCGCCAGTCGTAGGCTTTGGCGCTGGTTGCCATTTCCAGTGGCCCGGCAACAAAGAACAGCCAACGATAGTAGGCCGCGCGCTCCGGGCTTTGTGGATCGGGTGCCAGTTGTTTTTCGGCAAAGTGATCGGCCAGGTAAGCGCAGATGGCGGCGGCTTCGGTGACCACCACATTGCCGTGGGTCAGTGCCGGTACTTTGCCCATTGGGTTCAGCGCCAGAAAATCGGCGGACTTCATTTCACCACCGTACTGCAGTAGCTTCACCTGGTAAGGGACTCCCAGTTCTTCCAGTAGCCAGCGGACAATACGGCCGCGGGAGTTGGGGTTGGTGTATAAGGTTAATTCGTGCATTGCCATTGTGGTATTCCTTGTTGCTGGTAACTTTTGCACCTGGTCAGTGATCTGGCCTGGCAGTGTGGCGGTTTTCCGCTGATCCAAGAGTACAACTCATCTAGGGCAGAATACGTCCTAATTTTCGGCTATAGTTGCACTTTTAGTTTCACTTTGATCGTTTGCAGACAGCAGAGCGATTATGTGCATAAAGCATAGCAAAGCACTGGGGGATGGGATGACACAAAGGCAGCTGTTATGAGTGGCCCCACGGTGCGGGTACTGACCTTGCTGGAACTGTTGCAATCGCATTCGCGTTTAAACGGCACTGAGATAGCGCAGCAGCTTGGTGTGGATAAGCGCACGGTGCGGCGCTATATTCAGGCGCTGGAAGCACTGGGCATACCTGTGACCACAGAGCTGGGGCGCGATGGCGGCTATATGCTGGTGGCTGGTTACAAATTGCCGCCGATGATGTTTACCCATGAAGAAACCCTGGCGTTATCACTTGGTTTGTTGGCCGCGAAAAAGTTAAACCTGGCCGAGACGGAAGCGGCTATCAGCAGTGTGCAGGCGAAACTGGAACGGGTGATGCCTGCGAAGTTGAAATCCCGTACCCGGCTGATTGCCGATACCATCAATCTGATGTTGCCGGAGCCTGCACCAGCCAGTCGGGGATTGCCATTATCGCCGTTGCTGGATGCGCTGGAGCAGCAGCGCGCGGTGCAGATCCGTTATGCGTCCTACCATACCGAGCCGGTAGAGCGGCGGGTGGATCCCTATGGTTTGCTGTTTCGCCGCCAGCACTGGTACCTGAGTGGTTACTGCCATTTACGCCAGGATCTGCGTATTTTCCGGCTGGATCGTATTCAGCAACTGACATTGCTGGAGCAGACCTTTACCCGGCCAGCGAACTTTAATGCGGCAGAGCATTTTAATGCCAGCCTGAATCAGATGCCTGGCAATTTAGCAGTAAAAGTCATGCTGCATACCGACTTAACGACGGCTGCTGAGCATCTTGGTTTAACCGCCTCCTTGTTAAAACCGCAGGTCGGTGGTTTGCTGCTGAGCTTTCAAATCGACAACTGCGATTGCATCGCCCTCTGGCTGAGCCAACTGCCGTTTGATTTCACCATTCTGGAGCCACCGGAGCTCAGGCAAGCACTTAACAAGCAGGCGCAGCGTTTGCTGCGACTGGCTGGTCAGGCGCAGTGAGTGGTGGTAAGGCATAGTTTATGCTGCGAGGGCTCGGTAGTTAAAAGCTGCGTGCCTGAAAATTAATGCCCGTACCAGACTCGCAATACTGTTTCAGGCTCAGTAGAAAGATGGCCCAGTTGTAGTTACAAAACCGATAGAAGTCGGTGAGTTCCCGCCAGTCGGCATGCTGCAAAGTGACGGCGGTTTTGCCATTGCTCTCTTGCAGTTCAAAGCAAACACGGGTACCTATCCATTCAGGATCTGAATCCAGACAAAGCCAGTCCATACGCTGATTTGGCGTGAGGGCGGTGATTTGCATTTTTGTGGGTGTTTCATCACCAAACCGGAATTCATTGATGGCACCAGGCTCGGCGCTAAACGTCAGCTCTTTTGTCCAGATAGCGGCTAAACCCGCCGCTGTGGTGAGTGCCTGATACACCTGCGATGCGGGTGCTTTGATGTACTGAATCTGTTCAATGTTGATCATAGGTCCTCCGGTAGTGATTGGGTGGATTGTGTTTTGGGGCATTCGTCGCCGTTAGCGCCAATCGGGGAATAGCACTGCGTTGCCTTCCAGCAACGATTTCAGACCAGCAAGAATCACTGGCCAGCCGTTACTCACCCCCGGCAGCACTTTACTGCCCGGTTCAAACTGATCATGCGTCAGGGTCAGCTTTACTTTGCCCAGGTATGGCTCTATCACGAAAGTCACTCTGGATGGTTGTTCAGGCCGGGTCAGGTCTACTCTTTGTCCCTGGTAACCAGGCATCTCATCATCGGTAGCAGGATGAAAGGTGTAACACAAGCGTCTTGGAGGCTCTGCTTCCAGCACCTGTCCAGACCAATCCAGTGAACCGTCTTCTTTCAGCAGTTGTACCACAGCCCCGACTTGCCAGCTGGATTCAATACCACGTTGCCCCCAGTACTGCCGGGTAAACTCAGCACTGGTCAGTGCCTGCCATAGTTGCTCTGGGCTGGTATCGATATAGGTGACATAGACAAAGTTTGTGGCGGTCATGTTATTTGTCCTCCAGAGCTTGTTTTAAGGTGGCGAGCGCTTGCAGTCGCTGCGGTTCGAACTTGCCAAGCCAACGCTGATAGATCTGCTGGATTGGCTCTGGGTTTAAGTAATGCAGCTTTTCTCTGCCGCGCCAAACCACCACTACCAGATTGGCGGCCTCGAGCAGCGCCAGATGCTTCGTGACGCCCTGACGACTGATGGCCATGCGCTCACAGAGCGAACCCAGCGTCTGGCCGTTTTCTTCAGTTAAGCGATCAAGCAGCTCGCGGCGACAGGGATCGGCCAGTGCTTTAAAAATGTCGTGTGAGTCTGACGTCATAGATTATATTATGCAACTATTTGGTTGCATGTCAAATGTTGTGTGCCAAACTATTTGGGCTAGGTTATGGTTGGTACCTTTGGAGTGGCAGTGAACGAGTATTGGCCGCCGGTTAGGAAAAGTACTATTTATGGCATGCGGCCAGTAGGGGAAAGTGCAGCTGCGGTGTGAATGTTGGGTAGCGCAGTTGCTCTGTATTGGCAGTTTACAAAGCAGAATTCATCGGTGTGGCTGGTGGTTCGAGGGTGTTCAATATTCTGTTTTTAGCAACTTTGACTCACTGCTTCATCAAGCTGTATGGGGGGAGCATTTGCAATTACTCAAAACGTTGTTCTCGCTCGTTATTTTCTGCAGCTTCTTGCTCTCGTGTTTTCTTAATTACTTGCTCAAGTATGATCATTTTTGATTTAGCAAACTCTCTTATCTCAGGTGTAACATGATTGGTAAGTACAGCAAAAGCTCTTGCTCGTTCTTCCATGATATCTGCTCTTGAACCTAACCAAGAGGTTGGGCAGATATCTTTGTATATCGATTCAGCTATAGCTAGCTTATCTTGAGCAATGTCGAGTAGTGCCAGTGCATGTTCAGTCAAAGTTGTAACCCTCAGGTTTCCATCTTGGTCTGGCTCGTTGGGTAAACGCTTATACGCGGAAATGGATTTTGCTACTATTTTTATGCGCGTTTCTTCTTTATTACACCAAGCCAGAACACGTTTTGCTGGTACCTGATTAAGGTAAGAAACGTGTCGTGAGGAGTTATCTTTAAATAGGTAATATGTGAGGTGGCCTTGGTTATCCACATCTTTAAGCACGCGATCTAGTACAAGTTCAGGGAAGCTTTTAACCACAGCCGAAATTATTTTGGTGATATCAGGCCTGAAGAGCCGATAGTTACTTAAACCATCACAGAGGCAATCAATAATATTAACAATTTCATTCTGTGGTGCTGTTTCAGTTATGCAAAGTTCGATAACTCGATCCAGGCCAAATAGCTGATTATAATGAACGTTATCTTTATCTAATGAAAGTAGCCGATAAATAGTCGTACGGCCGAGCTTTTTTAGGATGTCTTGGGGCACATAAGTGCTTTTTTTATCGATGTAAAAGCGCATGCTAAGTATTTCAATTACAGAGAATATGCCATTTTCTAGCTTGCTCACGGCATTGAGAATTTCTGCAAAGTCATTGTCACTAATTGTTTCATGTATACGGCCACGGCTTAGACGTTGAAATTTCGATGCTTCAACAAGACCATGCTTTGCAACTTCGACTAACTTATTTGCACCCCACTGGTTTATCGGCGTGCTACACAACAAGTAAACAAAGTGCTGCTGCAGCTCAGGGATCAATAGTGTTTGTGCTTGAAGCTGTTCCGCTTGTACAGAATTTTCTGTATAGACAGCGCTTATGAAACCAGCAAATAAATTTGGATACACCATCGTTCGTTTTTGCTTCTGCATTAACGATACAAGATAGGTAAACGCTTCGGTTTTATCTTGGCTTCCTTGTGCAAGCCCTTTGCCGAATAACCAGATTGAATCTCTATCTGTAATCCAAAGCTGCGGTGCCAAAGACTCCAATATCTCAGACTGTGATGCGACCATTTCACCGAAAGAAGTAATCTTCTTGCAGATAGCTTGATAACTTTCTGGATATTCATCTTCGCAGTGTTCTGTGAGGGTGTGTATGCTGGAGAATAGATGGTATTCCAAATCTTCAATGAAACTTGATGGTGTAAGTTTTTTTTCTAAGCTTTGCAATAAGATGAGTAGCTCTGGAGAATGGGCACTTTTATCATAATGCAGGGTTTGCTTTACTGCTAGTAACATCTCTGGCCAGTGCTTTAGCTCATTTTGCTTTGTAATTAAGTTTTCAAGAGTTTTAAAGCAATGCGCTTCTGACCAAAGGCCTCGGAAGTTAGAGACTAAAATACTCCGGTTGTGATTTCTAATGTTTTCATCAGCTGACTCAAGACCTGGTTTTAAAATTTCAATAAATCCTTCATACCATGTTTTTACATCTGCATTTGTCTGAGGTCGCCAGCCCCAATCTCGTTTGCGTGCACCAAAGCTAAAACCGCCAAAGGAAGACCAGTGGTATGCTTCAAAAGCGGAACTGAATAGCTTTTCTGCTATTTCTTGGTACCTTTTGTTATCGCTACAATGTAAGTGCCGCAGAAACTTCTGTCTGCGTTCCGGGGTTGCTTGAGTACCTGAAAGATATAGTGAAAATAGCTGACTAAGCTTGTTAACTATACTGTCGTTATTTTCATCTTTATTTTCTGTTTCAGCGAATTTCACTAGCACAGTGGCAGCTCTATCAAACATGTTATCTTCATACGCAAGCTTGCAGAGCAATCCGACAACAGTTGAAAAATAGGTGTTCTTTCTGGAAGCGAACTTTTTATCGACACATGCTCTTTCAATTGCAGCTAACGCAGTGGCAGGAAAGACCGGAGCTATATAAGTCAGTATGGCAATTTGCTGTACATCGCCTGAAGCTATGTTATGTAGTGGTGCTCCGGGTTGGAGCCAACTGCTCGCGAGCTCATGTGCGGCTTGGCAATCATGCAAATAGCCCAGCCGGTGCGCACAGGATTTAAGTAGCCGGATATTCTCAGGTTTAAACAGTTCTGCATTGATCTCATCTGGAGCAATACTTTCCAGTGCTCTACTCGCTAACCGATTAGCAAGAGCATGTGGTAAAACTGCCCGCCAGTGACCGCGCTGTTGAACGAGCTGACGGCGGAGTAATTCGGCTTGGTCTTTGTGCAGTGACTTCCGCGTAACATCCCCGATCTGTGCGAATACGCTTAATTCGTCGTTAAATTCTTTTGCTGAAACATTGAATGAATAAACCAGAGACAGGAGTTCAGCATTGTGTAATAAGCTGACAGAGTGCTCTTTCCGCTGACTAAACAACCGTTTGAAAAGTGCATCGTCAGAAAACTTAGTCAGTGTTTCATCGGCATCTACCCGATTAGCTAATGCTATTGCTACGCGCGCATTACCTCCAGCAAACTCAGCGATCCTGTCTGCGTTGAGCTGTCCTAGTTCTGGAAAGCGTCTTTGAATAAGTGATGAAACTGTCTTCTCGCTGGCAGGCTCTAGGTGGATGACATCAGTCTCTTCCGGTTTATCATCAGAAATATCATATTCAATCGTCAGCAAACTTAACCTTGCATTGCTCTCTGACAGCTGCCTTTGCAACTGCCTGTGCACATCCGGATTGCAGTTATCAAGCACTACAAAGGCTGCATAATCGTTGGCAATTAAATAAGTCAGTAGTTCTGCAGCCGAAGGTTTTAAATCTTCGCCTAAATCAGCATAAATTACGCCGGTTGATGACAACACATTTTCACCAGTTCCGGCTTCAAATAACGCTTGGGCAAACCGTGTTTTGCCAACACCTGACAATCCGGTAATCCTAACTGCACTGCAGGGATTACGTAGTTTATCTCTGGCTAATTTTATTCCGTCGATAAGTGCAACGGCGCTTTTATCTGGGGAGTTGAGATCCCTTACGCAGGGATGATCATCAAGGAGTAATTCATCTTCTTTGTTAGCTGGTACTGAAGTCCAGCGTCTAAATGGCTTCCAACCAGAGAGCGGTTTGCCGAGTTTTATTCTGGCCCAAAGTGCAACCCCAGGATGCTGCCTTAACCAATTGCAAAGTCGGTCACTGCAATAAAAATCAAGTTTAAGGTTTTCCTTGTTCGGCAAACCTGTAATCGCTGATGCCATGCCTGAAATACGATCGGAAAGCATTCTGTCTGAGCAACGATCCTTCCCGCTGACAATGATGTAAGCACCGTGATTGTCTGCGAGACTGGATATTATTTTTTTTACACTGCCACTATCCTGCATTTCTTTAGCGCAGGCAGCTTTACTCATACTATTTTTCTTTACTTGAATGCCGGTGTTTATGCGGGGTACAAAGCCTGGTGAAGGCAATGAGCCGACATCTTGTACATAAACATCAAGACCACCGTCGGGCGCTTCTTGTGCTCCGCCCCATTTTATATGAACTGATGAGATGCCTTGCCGGCTTAATTCAGCCTCGCATAGACGTGCGACTAACTCTCTTAAGTCAGCGTCGTTTAAGTTGGAAATATCTACTGGTGCGAGCTCAAAAAGTACCATTGATCCCTCAATTGATTCTTCGCCACTATTTAAGAAATGGGAACCTAACTGATGGCAACATATCAGGCTTTACTGGGTGTGGCTATTAGTTCGTTTTTCTTGCCCATGTGGCTATAAATGTGGTGACTTTCTCTTCGATATGGCTTCCGATCGTTCTCAGGCGCAGCAGTGGAATATTCACCTTTGCCAAGATGCTATTTTTTAACGCATCGCGCTCGGCTTGCTCGGGGGAGTCGTGATAGCCACCATCCACTTCAATCACCCCCAAGGGTGTCTTGCCCACTTTGAAGTAGATGACAAAGTCACAGCTGGCCCGATTTATCAAAAATTGCTGCTCCCGCTCTGTTAAAGCGTCGTTGCTGGGGGCAGCCAATTGGTTCAAGGCGATCTGGGAGTGGAACATCAGTGCCTGGTAGGGCTCTTGGGACATTGCAGAACGCAGTATGTCTGCAATGATTTGTTCAGATTTAAATTTGGAGTCAGTCGGTCGCAACCGCTCGTTTAATGCTTGCAGGGACTGGTCGTATTCTTTGTAAAGCAGATCGAAGGCAGAAACAACAATCGCCCGGTGTATTTGTTTCTTATCCGCGTAATATTCCATGTAACGCACCAGTGCGGCGATGTGTCCATTATTAGTGGTGAAGACATCATCGCCGGTGACGAGTGTGAACTTATGCTGGGCTCTGGATACAGCGACATTGATCATACGGGCATCATCGACAAAGCCTAACTTTCGTTGGCTGCTCTGCTTCTTGTCCAGCACGGTAGAAAAGACGATTTCTTCACATTCTCGGCCCTGAAACTTATGGACAGTGTCATTAATGAAATCGCAGGGTAAATGGCTATCAGACAACCTAACCTGTGCCCTGAAGGGGGCAATAAAGCCTCTTGACTGGGTCTTATCCCATTCAACGCCATCCTGCATTTCAAACACCTTAAGCACGGAGTCCAGTTCGCGCAGATTCGAATTGTTTCTGGTGTGATTCCCTCGGGCGGTGACAATGAGCGTCAGTGCTTCTTCACCGTTATCTTGCCGCATCGGGATCAGTTGATTGTCATAATATTGCTGGTTACAAAACTGGATGATTCTGGGGTGGCAGCGGTAGTGCTCTTTTAACAGGGTACGGGGAAGTGAGTTGTGAAAAACACCCATGCACGAGGCGAGTAAACTGTATTTTTCACAGTCGTAGAACTCATGGGGAGAGGGGATTCCTACTGTGGCAGGAATATGGGCTAGCTGCTTGCTATCACCAACCACAATCAAGTTTCTGGCACAGCCAAGCGCTAAAACCCCGGGAACAATATCCTGCTGTGAAGCTTCGTCGATAATGACATAGTCAAGTACGGCGCCTGTCCCAATAGAGTTTACAATCGAGTGCGTACCACTGCCAATGATTGGGTAACGCTTGATAAAGTCATCAAATCGCTGCCGGTAATTTTTTGCATCGAAGTTTGCTTGCGCAGGGATATGCTCCCTGAGGTGGTGTTTCAGATAGATCATGGAGCTGTTGGTGAGCTCATCCAGCAAAGTGGTGAAATTATCTTGCTTTAACATCTCCTGCAAAGCGGCTAACTGTGCTTTTTTGTCCTGTAGCGTTTGCTCATAGTAGTGAAGTTGTAAAGCGTAAATCATGGTGTTGCGCTGCTCTGCACTTGAAAAAGGTTTCATCCGCAGTATCCAATGATTGAATAACAACTCAATCCGATCCTTCAGTGTGATTTTCTTGATTTTTCGCTCGTTGATGTAAGCCAGGTACACCATCAGCTCCACTGCTTTGGCGGGGGAGAGTCTGTACTTATCCAGCGATGCTGATGTGTCTACCTTGTTGTCGCTTTGCCATTGACGCAAATAACTCTTTTCAATTTTTAATTCGTCAATTTCAGCTTGCAGTTGCACCATTTCATTCTGGGTATGCAGCTGTTGCTTCAAGGTTGCAAGAACAGTCTGTATCTGTGCGATGGAAGGCTTAGGGGGGAGTTCCTCCTGTAAGGTGGTCGTCCCATCTGTGAAAAAGGCCTCTCGGTTATCCTTGTTCCCAAGTTTTGCGACCACATGATCCAGGCCGTGTTTGGCGAGCTTTTCGTACACATTTTCTACGGCAGCATTGTTGTTGGATAGTATTGCCACGCTTTCCCCGCGCAGCATAATATTGGCGATGATGTTCAGGATCGTCTGAGTTTTCCCGGTGCCTGGTGGGCCTTCAATCAGACTGATCTGTGATGTGAAAGCATGCTCAACAGCCTTGAGCTGGCTTTCATTAATGCCAAACGGGTAGATGTAATTTCCTTGCGGCACACGTTCTTGCATCTTAGCTGTACAGTAAGCTTGCAGCACGGTGTCTGCATGGGGAAGAATTTTTTCAAATTGACGCACCACATTGTCGGCAATTGATTTTTCTACTGCCATTGCATGCTCAGACCGAGCTTTTGCCACAGCAACAAAATAGTGGAAGAGGGCGTCATTTGTGAGTGTGGTTGCTGGGACAAGCTCAATGTCGGTCAATTTTTTGGCATAAACGCTTTGATTATTGGGGTAGCGAATAAGCCCATACTTTTCACCCAGAATCGTCACACGTTCTGTTGCACTGTAGACAGAGCCTTCTTTTTTTGCGACCAGCATTCCGTGAACGTCTCTGCAGGGGGTGACTTCACATTCGCTAAGCGGCCGGGAATAGCGTTTGCCAGAGGGGAAATGGCAAGTCAGTTTCAACTCATTCTGGTTGGAGTCCCAGCGTATTTCCCAATCACTGAGCTGTTTCGTTTTGTCTTGACCGGCTACATGGATCGAAACCATAGAATCCTTAGCTACCAACTCTTGCTGGTATCAAAACATCAGTTACGATGCCAAAAAATAAATCCAATTCGAACTAGAAATAGTGGGTTCAGGTTCAAAGGTGTTTAAATGATTTAACGTTAAATTATTGCTTAGGCTACAAGAAAAGGTTGGTGATAGTCAAAGGCTCAAAATGATTGAGCGGTGCCTGTAGCCTGTAACCAGTAACAGCTCTCTTTGGCTGCAAGCTGGCTGCCCAAGTGCAAAAGATCCCGGGTTTTAAGCGAGTGCCTGGCGCCGTTGCCAGAATGGAGCCTCTGTCCAGCGACTTTCGGCCTGATAGAATTTCTGTCGTAATTGCTTAAATGCAGAGAAGTGGTTGCGCAAATCTTGCTGAAAGAGCTGCCTGGCTGAAGATGAGCTTTGTGAGGGTGTGGTTGAAAGCTGTGCCAGCTCAGCCATAACTAAACGGGCGGCATGGCAGGCAGATGTAATGGCAAAGCCAAGCCCCATTGAAGAAATGGGATCAAAAGCGCAGGCGGCATCACCGATAGCGATGTAGCGACTGATGGCACTGCTGTCGCTGTAATGACTGCTGGCATTACGAACCCAGGGGTGTTTCGATAGCATGGTGCAGCCTTGCAACTGATACTTCAGTTGGCGGCTTTGCTGCAACCGGGTAAGCCAGTGTTGCCGCTGGTTGAGGCGCTGCTGACTGATTATGTCGACATCGGAAAAAAAGGTGGCTACGTATCCCTGGTTGGGCAGCAAAGCGCCATACCACCACCCATCTTCACAGCTTTCAATGATGTGTTGCTGTAGTTGACTGCCGTGCCCTGGACAAGAAAAAAAGCAGCCGGCTCCCATCAATTGATCCAGCTTATGGACCTTTCCCCCTTGTTGACGACACAAGGTGCTATTGCGGCCAGAGGCGTCTATCAGATAGCGGGCCTGGATTTGAAAAGGGGCCTTTTCCGGGTGCGTGCAATCCAACAGCCATCCGGCTGAGTCAAGCAGCGGTTGAGCTTTGCTTTGCGTTCTTGGGTAGATGGTGCCGCCCCTGGCCAGAATATGCTCCAACAAGGTGAAATCGAACAGTTCCCGGGCCAGTTGCACACTGGCATTTTCGCTGTTAAAAATGCTGTGGCGTTCTCTTGGGATCGCGCTGCCCCAGTAGGCGGTGTCCCCATAACAAGGCATAAAGCTGCCTTCTGGAAAGTCGGTTTTGCTTAACTTCAGGTAGTCGAGCAGTGCAAACAGGCTGTCGGAGACGTGCTCCCCAACTCGAAGTTGGCTGAAGTCGGATTGCTCCAACAGAACCACCTTCAACGACGAGTAGGTGAGCAAACTAAGGGCGGCACAGGCCCCGGCAGGGCCTGCGCCGATAATCACAACATCTGCTTCGATGCGGGGAAGGGCCATGCGAAATCAGCGCCTTACCCGAGTGCCAGAGCGAGGCATACCGAGGCCATCCGGGCTCACATCAATGGGTTTAAAAGCCCGCTGTTCCATCGCTTCCACCATCGCCTTCGCCCTGGTGCATTTCGCTTTGATGGTATCTTTATTTGTTTCGATATAAAACACCGGTATGGTCGTTTCATTATCGTCTTTATTGCCGGTGATTTGGCCGATGCCGACTTCCTTGTAGCAAAACAACTCGTTATTGCGTTCGGTTTCGGTGAAGTAGGGGTAAAGAGCATCCTCGCTGTGCTGATTGCGGATAAATGCCAGCGCGGACCAATGCTCCACCATCTGCACAAAGGAGTTGATCCCACGGGCGTAATTCATTTGTTGGCCGGCGGGTAAATGCGAGGCCGCTTGCCCCTCCTGTGTCAGTTCGCCGGTGAGCACATCCCAAGGGCTTTGCGGTGGCCACCAGTAAGCGTAATAGGTTGGGGGTAAGGGAGCGCCTTTGCTTTTATTGACCTCCGGCTCAGTAAAGTTCACTGTTTGCACTGTGCATTGGAAGAAGTCTGCTTGCCAGGGGCAAGCCATTCGTTTGGTCAAATCGCCTGGCTCACAACCTCCACCTTCGCATTCATCACGAGATGGCGTCAGGCCTGTCTTGTTGTATCCGCCAGGGCCTTTTTGATCAGCGATCCGGTATGGTGCTGCATAGACTGCCGGATGTTGCATGCTCCAGGTTACCTCGATGCCTGGACACATCGGCAAGCCGACACAGTTACCGACACTGCCTTGATCCAATGGATGTACTGGATAGGGTGGAGCCATTGGATCGGCATCAAAATGACCTTCCGCCCACTGACTTAACAGAAATTGCTGGGTTTCGTTTAAAGCCAGAAACTTCATAATCAGCTCATTACTGACGGAGTTGCTACCGGAGTTCAGTGGCAGCATGGGAAAATTGTCTTTAAACAGGGTTTGCTGTGGCTGATTTGGGGAGGGATCACCTTCCTTGTTCAGACCTCGAAAGTAGGAAAAGTAGCTTTGCCGGTTGGCTTTATTGGCTTCGCTGTTATCGGTGTAATCAAATTGTCTGGAGTTAAAGGCGCTCATTGCCTGCACATTTGCTACCCATTGGTACCGGCTGAGTCGCTCAACCAGTGGCTGAATATCACGTTGATAATTTGCCTTGAAACCCCGATTAAACTGGTCATTACAATAGAGTTCCGGGACTAAATTATAGAAGCGGACACCTACATCAAACATGGTGTCGGACAAGGTGGAGATATTGACAATTTCCGGTGCAAAATCTGGCGAACCAACCACCACCCAGGCTTGCAACTGTTCTGTAGAGCCATCCAGGTAGGTGACGGTGCAATACACTGGGCCATCGGAGATGTCATCATGCCAGCTGTCTGAGCCACCATAACTTGTCAGCTCCTCATTGCCTCCGGCATGGCCAAATCCGCCAAGCACAATAAGGCGGCCTGCATCGTCAGTGTATAGATTACCCAAGGTGGTTACAGGGGTGCCAGATTCGACTGTGGCCGGTGGGTAGGAGACCGGATAATCGACGGGAGCATTGGCCTTATCAAAACCAATGCTCTGACGACTGCCACTTATTGAACGCGGGCCTGGGTCAATGATGAGTTGTCGTCTGGCTTGTTCGCCTTCAACGCTTGCATTACGAAATGGGATATCCTGTGCTTTATAGCTGTTTTGTGGTCCATACAATAAATTACCTTTTAATTCACTGTATTGGTACCAGGCCGCTTTTTTATTGGCCAGATGCACTGTCCATTGGATGGACTTTACATTGGGGCTATCCAGGGTGACTTCGTCTCCTTCGGCGGTTAGCAGTTTAAACAACTGCCCCTGACGTCGAACCTGGCCCGCAGCATCTTTGAAATGCTGTACCGGCCCCAGCCGGTTGCCGTAGGCGTCAGCTTCAAATGGCAACTGGCCAATCTGATCAGGAGCCAGGTAAAATTGACCGGGACTATTGCCCAATCGGGCTACACCAATGGAAGGGTGGATGCTAAGGGTCATAAATAAATTCCTTGTTTGCAGTGAGTGCCGTAGTCTCAGAAGCTTAGTTGTACTTCCCAGGTTGAGTACGCATAAAGTTATGATATTAAATTGATATAAAAAAGTTTCCTGGTGGGTGTTTCTGATATTTTTGTTATAAACAAAATTTCAATCAGCAAGGCCTGATAGTTTTTTAAGCTGCACAGGCGTTGTGCGAGGACAAAGCACTGCAGGGTAGCGTTCTGTTGGAGGACAAAGTGGTCAAAGCGGTAATTTTTGATATGGATGGGGTCTTGATTGACTCAGAGCCTATGTGGCAACAGGCTGAGCTGCAGGTATTTAGTCAGCTCGGTGTCACCCTGACCGCCGAGCAAACCCGGCAAACTGCCGGCATGACCACCGAGGCTGTTGCTAAGTTCTGGTATCAGCAATCGCCCTGGCAAGGCATGAGTTTGGCAGAGACAGAGGCAGCGGTGATTGCTCAGGTAGCGCGGTCGATCGCAACCAAGGGTGAAGCTAAAAAAGGGGTTCAGCCTTTGTTGCAGTATTTGCGTGAGCGCCGTTTGCCTGTGGGGCTGGCTACCAATTCATCGCAGTATTTGATGGATACTACACTCGATACCTTAGCCATTCGGCATTATTTTGCTGCGCATTGTTGTGTCGAGATGGTGGCAAAGGGTAAGCCAGAGCCAGATATTTACCTGTTGGCTGCCAGTGAACTGGGGGTAGCACCAGCCGACAGTCTGGTATTTGAAGACTCTTACACCGGCATAAGCGCAGCGAAAGCAGCTGGTATGAAAGTGGTGGCGATTCCGGCAGCCGAAGAGTGGCACCATGAGAAGTTTGGCATCGCCGATGCGAAAATCCGCTGCCTGACCGAGTTTGATATGCGCCTGTGGCACTAAGCACTCAGGCGCAAACCAGGAAACGCAATTCTGTTAATGCAGCTTGAGTTTAGGCCGCACAGCCCGGTTCATTTTCTCTACCAGAACCAGCAGCATGCCTTTCCACCAGCCATGAATGGCGATTTGGTGCATGCGGTACAGGGAGATATAAACAAAGCGCGCCAGCTTGCCTTCAATAAACATGCTGTTGCCGGTCAGGTTGCCCATCAGGTTGCCGACAGTACTGTAGCGGCTTAAATTAACCAGTGAGCCGTGATCTTTATAGACAAAATATTTAAGCGGTTTTTGCCGGCGTTGCCGCAAAATATTCTGCCCCACCAGACTGGCCATTTGATGGGCCGATTGAGCGCGCGGAGGCACCCAACTGCCATCCTGTTGTTGGAAACCGCAACAATCACCAAGTACATAAATGGCTTCCTGTCCTTTGGCTTTAAGCTCCGACGTGACCAGAATTTGCTGCAAGCGGTTCAGCTCAAAGATACCAAGTTTGGCGATAAAGTCGGGCGCTTTCACCCCAGCCGCCCAGACCATCATTTCGGCGCTAAGCAGTTGATCATCGGCCGTGATAAAACCCTCTGCATTGGCAGCACTGACTTTGGTGTTTTCCCGCACCTCCACGCCAAGCAAGCTGAGCTCTTTGCGCACTGCATCGGCGATGCGCTTGGGTAATGCCGGCAGGATACTGGGACCAGCCTCCAGCAGGTGAATCTTCAGCTTTTTGGCACTCATACCGGACAAACCATAGCGCTTGGCTAAGGCAGCCACATGGTACAGCTCGGCGGCCAATTCGACCCCGGTAGCCCCGCCGCCGACAATGGCGATATTCAGTGCCCGGTCATCGTTTTGTTGGCTGAAGCGGACAAAGTTGTTCATCAGTGCTCGGTGAAAACGCAACGCCTGAGGAGCTGAGTCAAGGAAGTAACAATGCTGGCTCACCCCTGGGGTGTTAAAATCATTGCTGACGCTGCCGATAGCCAGCACCAGCGTGTCGTATGAAAGTGTACGCTCGGCAACCAGCAACTCTCCTGCATCGGTATGAATGGCGGCGAGTCGAATGTGTTTTTGCCCAGCATCCAAGCCAATCAATTCGCCATGCTGGAAGTGGTAATGGTGCCTGGCAGCGTGGGCACTGTAGATCACGCCGTCGGTATCGGTATCCAGTGAACCACTGGCCACTTCATGCAGCAGAGGTTTCCAGATATGGCTGGTGTTTTTATCCACCAGAGTGATCCGCGCCTGGCCGGATTTGCCCAGTGTGTTCCCCAGCCTGGTCGCTAGTTCAAGTCCGCCGGCGCCGCCCCCAACAATCAGGATCGTTTGCATGGTGATACTCCATTTTTTTTAACGTCATAATTCTTCCTGGGCGGCCTTTGTGATGGGCGTTGGTGGCAGCATCCGATGCCTAATGATAAATCCTTTAAGCTGGCAACACTATGTATTTACTGAGAGGGGAGCAGGAAATTGTGCAGTTAGCCAATTGGGTTGTTGGTCATGTCTTAGGTTGTCTCGCTACCGCCATGTTTGGCGGCCATCTCATCCAGCTCTGCCAGGGTGTAATCAAAGCCATTGCCATCAAACTGATAACGAACTTTCACCACCAGGCCGCCATCCAGCAGGCTGGTTTTTACATCCGCCACCGGCCAGTGCTTCAATTCGTTTAAAAAGCGATAGGCAATCTGAGCTGTAGCAAAGCGATAGCGAATGTCATTGGTCATGTTGTTGCAGAGATTAAGTTGAGCCTAAAGCGCATTGTGCGGCATTGCGGCATCGAATCAAGTCTAAGCGATAGCGATTGCTGGATTTAACAGCAAACATCACTACTTTTTCTGCATGCCTTGGTCTCTTGGCGGCTCTGCCAGCAAACGGTCAATGGCCGAGCTCCAGTTCTGATAACAAATGCTTTGCTGCTCTGGGTTTAATTGTGGGGTGAATTGTGCTGCGCTCTGCCAAAGTGGTTGGATAGCATCAAGCGTGCTAAACCAACCAAGCTGCCAGGCTGCCAGAAAGGCGGTGCCAAAAGCCGTGGCATCGCTGATTTTGCTTTGGCTGATACTGTGCTGGGTTAAATCGGCCAGGGCTTGCAAGAACCACCGATTGACCGTCATGCCACCATCGACCCGGATATCGGCGATGGTAATGCCATCTTTCTCCATCGCCAGCAGCAAATCCTGCGTTTGATAAGCGACACTGCGCAGCGCTGCGGCGCAGATTTCCTCACGGCCGCTATTACGGCTTAGGCCAAACAGCGCTGCTTGCACTTTAGGTTGCCAGTAAGGCGCGCCAAGGCCGGTAAAGGCTGGGATCAATAACTCGCTTTGCTGATAATCCACGCCGTTAGCCAGTGTTTCAGTTTCGCTGGCTTGTTGAATGATACCAAGCTTATCGCGCAGCCATTGCACGGTAGCCCCGGCCATAAAGATACTGCCTTCCAGCGCATAGCTGCATTCCCCTTTAAGGCGCCAGGCTACCGTAGTTAACAACTGATGTTTGCTGTGCAAGGCCTTTGCCCCGGTATTCACCATGGCAAAGCAGCCGGTGCCATAGGTACTTTTCAGCATCCCTGGCTCGACGCATGCTTGGCCCAACAAAGCCGCCTGTTGATCGCCCAGTAGGCTGACAATTGGGATGGGGTGATTAAATAACTCGGTATTGCAGCAGCCGAAGTCGCCGGCACTGTCGTGCACTTGCGGCAAAACAGCTGCTGGAATGGCAAAGAGCTGCAGCAGCTCCTGATCCCATTGCTGCTGATGGATATTAAACAGCAGGGTACGACTGGCGTTACTGGCTTCGGTAGCATGCACTTTGCCATCGGTTAAGCGCCACAACAAAAAACTATCGATGGTGCCAAAACACAGTTCACCGGACTCAGCGCGATTGCGCGCGTCGGGCAGGTGCTCCAGCAGCCACTGCAGCTTAGTGGCAGAGAAATAGGGATCAGCCAGCAAACCGGTTTTAGCGCGGATGCTGTCTTCATGCTTTTGTTTCAGTTCCTGGCACAGATCGGCCGTGCGTCGGTCTTGCCAGACAATAGCCGGATACAAGGTTTTACCGGTTTTTTTATCCCACAGCAGGGTGGTTTCCCGCTGGTTGGTCAGCGCCAGCGCAGCGACTTGTTTGGCCTGGATGCCATTTTGTTGCAGCAGTTGCCGGATGCAGTTCAGCACGCTTTGCCAGATCACCTCCGGATCCTGTTCGACCCAACCGGTTTGAGGGTAACTTAGCGGTAACTCCTCATTACAACTGGCCTGTGGGGACAACTGGCGATCGTACAGTACTGCCCTACTGGAGGTGGTGCCCTGATCAATGGCTATGATGTAATCCGACATGATGTTGCTGACCTCAGGTACCAAGGAATTTCGTTCAGGTGTTAAGCGTTTTTAGCCGCTCTTTCCAATACGCCCGCCAATGCTCTACCTGTTCGCTGGATTCCAGTTTGTCATGCTGGACCGTCAACGAGGCTTTATCCGGGCTTTTCTGGTAAATGTTGATATTCACCCGTGAACCATCGGCCAGTCCACAGCGCCAGTAACGCCACTTCTCGGTCGAGCTGATATCCGGCCCACGACTGATGGCGATATCGGAAAAATCAGTGCAGCCCTGCACCAATTGTTGCCAGCAAGCCAGTGCATCATCCATGCTGCCGCCCAGGGTTTTGCTGACCGAGACACTAAAGCTGCCGCTGCAGTCCTGACCTGCCACCCGGCGGCCAATGCTCTGCTCAAATTGCACTGCCAGCATTTGCGCCCACCAGCCGCTGATGCCGGGCTGTTCGGCCAGCTTGCTGGCAATCTCTTTGTGTGTTAACTCACTGGCGTGAATGCTGTGCAGCCAGCTTTGCCAGTGCGACCAGGGCTGGCCGGTGCCTTTCACGACGGCAGTTTCGGAAATAGAGAGTGTCATGTCCTGTGATTTCTGTTGGGTGTCATTGCTTTAGCCTAAGTCAGCTTTGGCAGCCTGTCCAGCACCATTGCCTGCCTGGCATCCTTACTCTATGATGGCTGTCTTCTGTGGTTGAAACGAACCTTTGCTATGACGATGCATGCCGCTGGCAAACCCCGACTGTGGCTTTGGTTGCTTTGGCTGGCGCTGTTTTTCAGTGCCTGGGGCTATTTAATGCTGGGCCGGGGGCTGTGGCCGGTAGCGCTGGAGCACTGGCCAATGGCACTGGCGATGGCGATTGGCAGCTACGCCGCCGGCTCCACCCCGATGGGGGGAGGCACCGTTGGTTTTCCGGTGCTGGTATTGTTGTTTGAGCTACCTGCCAGCCTGGGCCGTGATTTTAGTTTTGCCATTCAATCCATTGGCATGGTCAGCGCCAGTATTTTTATTCTGGCAAGGCGACAGCCGATCGCCTGGGCCATGCTGAAAGGCGCCATGCTCGGCTGTCTGCTGGGCTTGCCGCTGGGTATCTTTCTGTTAGCACCTCTGGTGCCGGAACTGTGGATCAAACTGCTGTTTGCGGTGGTGTGGGCCAGCTTTGGCGTGCTGCACCTGTGGCGCTTGCAGGAAATTGCCGGCCATAGTGGCATGACCGAATTTGACGAGCGCTGGGACTTTCGGCTCGGGCTGAATATCGGGGTACTGGCGGGCGCTTTAGTGGTCTCGGTGACCGGCGTTGGCATTGATATGGTGCTTTATACTGCTTTGGTGCTGATTAGCCGGGCTGATCTTAAAATCGCCATTCCTACTTCGGTGGTGATTATGGCCTTTGCCTCGGTGCTGGGTGTGCTGATTAAAGTGGTGCTTGGCCCTGGCCTTGCGCCCGGCGTGTTTGAAAACTGGCTGGCTGCCGCCCCTGTAGTCGCTTTGGGGGCACCTTTAGGGGTTTATATTGTGGCGAAAATTGGCCGCAAGCCAACCTTGTTGGTGGTATCCACCCTTTGTGTTGGCCAGTTTGTCTGGACCCTGTACTCCGAGCAAAGCGTGCTGGGTGTTGGTGGCATGGCTGTAGCTTTGCTGGCAGTGGCTATTTGCCTGTTTGGCTTTGAACACCTGCGCCGTTTTGGTGCTCGTTTGGCGGGTGAGCGTCTGGAGTTTGTTCAGACTCAAGCAGGCACCCAAAAGGGGACTCTGCTACCGGAACTTGCGCCAGAAACGTCCGATTCAAAAGCATCGCCGCTCTAACCCGCAGTGGTCACCGCATAGCGGCTTGCCAGGCGGCTTTCACCCAGGCCACTTTTACGCGTCACCACCAGTTGGGTGGGGATGCGCTCTTTCATCGCTTCAATATGGCTAATCACCCCAATCATCTTGCCGCTGGCATTGAGGTTATCCAATGCATCCAGCGCAATATCCAGCGTTTCGCTGTCCAAAGTGCCAAAACCTTCATCCAAAAACAGCGAATCGATGCTGGTTTTGTGACTGACCAGATCCGACAGTGCCAGCGCGAGCGCCAGACTAACCAGGAAACTTTCGCCGCCCGACAGGGTTTTGGTATCGCGCACCGTATCGCCTTGCCAGGTATCCAGTACGCAGAGCTCTAATCCTTCACCGGCTTTGCGTTGCAATTGGTAGCGGCCATGCAGCCGCTCCAGCTGGCGGTTGGCCAGATGGATTAAATGATCCAGCGTCAAACCCTGGGCAAACTTACGGAATTTAGCGCCATCACGAGAGCCAATCAGGGCATGCAGGTAGCTCAAATCATCCAGCTGGGCTTGTTGCTCGGTTATTTGCGCCAGCAACTGCTGCTGCTCGCTGCGTAAGCGCGTATCTTGCTGCAGCTGGCCGGTGATACTGCCGAGTTGCTGGTTCAGGCTATCCAGTTGTTCATACACCGATTGCAGTTGCTGCTCGGTGTCAGCGACAGAGCTGGCAGCATAGTGGCTTGCTTTTGGATCCTGCTGCAGCTGTTGCAACCGTTGTTCAGCTTGCTGCATGGCAAAGTCCGCTTGCTGTTTTTGTCGCTGCAATTGCTCGCGCAGTTGTGTTAATTGTTGCTTGGCTTCTGGTGAGAGCAAGGCATTTAAAAAGGCTTGTTCATCGGCAAACACTGACTTGTTGAGTACCTCGGTAAAGGCCTGCTGCTGCTCTTTCGTGCGCTGCTGCCATTGCTGCACACTGTCCTGCAGGCTCCGAATGCTGGCTTCCAGCTGCTGCAATGCCTGCTGGTGCTGCTGTTGTTGTTGCCCGGCCTGTTGCTGTTTGTGTTCCAGTTGCTCTAATTGTTGCTCACTTCGCTTACGCTCGGTGGCCGGGTCTTTGTCGGCAAACAGTTGTTGCCGTTTGTCACCAAGCTGCTTGAGTTCGGCTTCGCTGGCCTGAAGTGTTGTGGTTAGCTTTTCCAGCAGTTGTTTGAGTTCCTGCTGCTGTTGCTCCAAGTAATGGCAGTCGCTCTGATGACGTTCCAGTTGCGGCTTTAAGGCGTGCAGTTGTTGCTGCTGTTGCTGCCAACGATCGGCATCTTTTTGTTTTTGTGCCAGGAAATCCGCAAAATCGGCTGCTGCAGGCATGATCTGCAGCTGCGCCTGCACCCGTTGGGTTAACTGCTGCCATTGAGCATCCAGCTGCTGTTGAAGCGTGCCAAGCTCTTGCTGTTCTGTGCTGAGGTTTTGTTGTTGCTGTGCCAGCCGCTCTGCAAGCAGCTGTTGTTGCTGCCGGGCTTGCTGCAGCTGGTTGTCCAGTTGCTGGCCCTGTTGTTGCTGTTGCTGCAGTGCATGGCCAAGCGCACGTAGTTGCTGGATACGGCCGCTAAGCAGCTTTAGCTGGTCCTGTTTGCTGGCGAGCAGTGCGCTCATCGCCGAACTGTCACTGATAGCTGGGGCGCTGATAGCCGGTGCTGTCTGCCGTGCTGATTGCTCCGCCAGCTGCAGCTGCCAATCGTTTTGCAGCTGTTGTTGTTCAGTGGTCAGCCTTTCCTGAGTTGTTTGCAGCTCTGTCAGATGACGCTCACAGCTATCCAGCTCACTGCGAAGCTGCTTGCCTTGTTCTTCCAGGGTCGCCAGCTCCGAAAGGGCCTGATCGCGTTGCTGAATATGATTGCCAGCAGACGGTTCGCCTGAGCTGTGTTCTTGCTCATGGTCATTTTTATGCAGGGCAGGGTGCTGTTCGCTGCCACAGAGCGGGCAGGGGTTGCCAGGCTCAAGCTCTGCCCGGTACTGCGCCAGCTGTTCATCCTGAGTCACCAGGGTGCTGAGTGCTTCGGTCAGTTGGCGTTGCTGACGATACTGTGCTGCCAGTGTTTTGTGCTGCTGTTGTAGCTGTGTACGTTGGCTGGTGAGCTGTTGCAACTGCTGCTGTTTTTCCTGTTGCTGCGCATTATTCTGCTGGTAACGCTGCTGCAATTGCTGCAAGGCATGCAATAACGGCAGCTGCTGGTTAATGGCATCACGCTCGCTTTCGTCTTGTTCCAGGCTGCTGCCTTGCTGGGCATTGAGCAGAGCCTGGCGGGCCTGCTCAAGTTGCTGTTCAGCCTGTTGCTGTTTGGTCTGCAGTGTTTGCACCGCGCTGTGTTGTGCTGTTTGCTGCGAGCTGATGTCAGCGATGTGTTGCTGATAACTAGCCAGCTGTTGCTGCTTGTCTGCCAGCCGTTGTTGCAACTGCTGACAGCTACGGTGCTGTTCGTGCAAACGGCCCAGCTCGCGGCCGAGTGCTTCATCGGCTTTATGCTGCTGCAGGTAGTGCTCAAGTTGCTGCACCGCGGTGGTCTGTTCGGTCAGTAGTTGCAGTTTGTCGTGGTGTTGTTGCTGCAATTGCTGCAGCTTTTGTTGCTGCCTGGCGTGTTCTGATCCTTGCTGCTGATGTTGAGCTGTTAGTTGCTGCAGGCTGAGATCCAGCGGCAGCACCTGTTCGCTCAGTAGCTGTTGCAGTGCTTTGTGCTGGTTTTTCGCTTCGTGCAGCGATTTTTGCAACTGCTGTACTTCGGCATCGGCCGTTTTGAACGCTGTGGCTAGTTCAGGTTGTAGTTGCAGGCGCTCCTGCAGTTGATCTTTGGTTTGCTGTTCATGCTGCTGGCTATCCTGCCAGCGCTGGTACAGGCCACGGATGGCTTCAGCCGGTTCGCTGTCGGCCAGGCGTTTCAGATCCGATGCGGCTTGTTCGAGTGCCTGCTCAGCATGCAACAAAGCAGCCTTGGCATCCTGTTGCTGTTGCTGGTTGTGCTGGCTGGCTTTAAGCCACTCTTGCTGGGCACGAAGTTCTTGTTGTTGCTGGCGTAACGGTTGTTGCTGGCTTTGCAGGCTGTGTTGTTGCTGTATAAGTTCGGCTTGCTGCTCGTCACTCAGTAGTTGCATGCCATCGGCTCTGGCGCTAAGTGCTTGTAGCTGCTGTCTCGCTTCACTGTGCGCATCGTGCACATGCATCGAGATCAAACCATAGATATCGGTGCCGGTCAGCTCTTCCAGTAGTTCGGCGCGATCACTTTCATTGGCCAGCAAAAAGGCGGCAAACTGCCCTTGCGATAGCATCATCGAGCGGGTGAAGCGGGCAAAATCCAGGCCAGTGAGCTGTTCGATCTGGTCGTTTTTCTGCTTGAGTTGGCTGGCCAGCACCTTACCGTTACTGACTTCGGCCAGTTCAACATCGGCCGGTTGCAGCTTGCCATCGGCCTGGCCGCGGGCACGACGCATGCTCCAGTGCGCCCGGTAGACGGTGCCTTTGACGTCAAATTCCACCTCAGCCAGGCAGTCGGCACTGCCGCGGGTCATAATGTCGTTGCTGTTTTGGGTGATCAGGCCAAGCCGTGGCGTCTGGTGATACAGCGCCAGACAAATCGCATCCAAAATGGTGGTTTTACCAGCGCCAGTTGGCCCGGTAATGGCAAAAAGACCGTTATCGGCAAAAGGTGGCTGGGTAAAATCAATGTGCCACTGGCCTTTCAGTGAGTTTAAGTTGGCAAATCGCAGCGACAGGATCTTCATGCCGATGTCTCCCCGGCTTGCACCTCTGCCAGCATCTGTTGGAATAGTTGCTCCAGCCGTTCTTTTCTCGCCTTGGCTGTATCGTCGTCAAAGCTTTCCAGCTCAAGACGCCGGGCAAATACTTCCTTGGGTGTCAGTTCGCTCAGGGTTTCTTTTTGCTGCTGCTCCAGGGCCTGACGCCTTGCGGTGCGGGCCCGGCGTAGCTGCAGTACTTCCACCGCTTTATCGGCACAGAGCGCCTGAATGCGCTGCTGCAAATCCGACAAGTAATCATCCAGCGCTACTTCAATGCTGAGCCAGGTGACGCGGTCAGTTTCTGCCAGACCGGTGCTAGCAGGGTAATCAGCCAGTTGCTGTTCAAGCTGGCTCAGGTTGCCTTTTAACAGCGCCATCGGCTGAAAGCGCGGTACTTCCAGCGGCGTCACTTTATCCAGCTGATCCTTGCTAAATTGCACCAGCAGTACTTGTTTGGCGCTGCCGAGTTCATCGAAACTCAGTGGAATGGGCGAGCCGCTGTAGCGGATGTGTGGCTTTTTACCCACGATCTGAGACCGGTGAATATGGCCCAGTGCAATGTAATCGGCCGGGGGAAAAGCATCAGCGGCAAAGCCATCCAAAGTACCAATGTAAATATCCCGCACCGATTCGGACTGGCTAACGCCTACAGCGCTTAAGTGCCCGCTGGCAATAATGGGCAGCGCAAGCGCCAGTTCCGTGCGCTTGTGAACGGCCAACTGATAAAGTTGTTGGTAATGCTGCTGAATGGCTTCCCCCAGCGCCTGGCGCTTGGCCAGGCCACTGTCCCCGGCCTGGCTTTGCAGCACATCGCGCGGCCGGACAAAAGGCACGGCGCACAGCAGGGCACCTGGGCTGCCATCGCGTTTAGGCAAGGTCAGCAGTTGTTGTGCTGGTTCATCGGTGACACTTGCCACCACATAGGTATTCAGGCAAGCCAGCAGCTGACGCGATTCATTCAATACCGATACCGAGTCGTGATTGCCAGCCAGCACCACCAGGCAAACGCCCAGCCGGTTGCAGCTCACCACGAACTCGTTGTACAACTCGCGGGCATAGCTGGGCGGCGTGCCGGTATCAAACACATCACCGGCTACCAGAATGGCATCGACCTGTTGTTGTTCAGCTTGGTCCAGCAGCCAGTGCAAAAACGCCTGATGCTCAGCTTTGCGGCTTTTGGTGAAAAAGCTTTGGCCGAGGTGCCAGTCGGAGGTGTGAATGATTTTCATACAAGGCTTTGTGCTTACTGATACATTGGGTCATAGACTACCATAGCGTTGGTATTTCGTAGGACGCTTTGCTGGTTTTTAACTAAAAAACAGGCAGTACGGGCTGCCTGTTTTATGGGCTGACTGAGTGTTACGCCCTCACTTTCTGCAAGCGTTGCCAGTCACGAATGACTTCCCAACCAGGAAAGAGGGCAATGATCAGCAAGCTAATCGTCATGCTGCGCTCCAGTTGCTCAGCCGTTATCCAGGACAGCTGTTCTGGCACACTGCTGAAAAACGGACTGGTCCAGGCCAGGATTAAAATTGCAGTCACCAGTAAGGCATTTAGTACCAGGTTGCATTTCAGCAAAGCTTCAGTCCAGTAGCGCTGTTTGAGTTGCCAAAGACTGAGTGCGATACCAAGCAGCAGCAAGGGGCTAAAGGCTTGCAGTAGAAAACGACTACCCATACTGAGTTCTACGGACATGACGACCTCACCCCACAGCGGATACCAAATCAAAATGAGCAAAAAGAGGTAGGTCGCCAAATCGTGAAATACATCACTCAATGAGATCCGTTGCCAGCGGTGATTCAGTTGCGGTAGCTGTAACGGGTCCCAGCTCTGTTGTGCCGTGCAACGCGTTTTTTGCTCCAGGCTCATCGACCAAAACCCCAACGTGATTGCTGTAAACGCTAAGGTTGCATCGCCAATAAATCCACTACCCATGTGTTTTAACAGCAAAAGCAGCCCCATCTGCTCATGCCCTAGCCAGAGCAGGGTCGATTGCACCAGATTAATCAGAAAAATAATGCCCAACACCATAAAAAGGGTAAAGCGAAATAATGGTATCAGATCGGCTCGGATCAAGGGTTGTGGCGGATGAAACTGATAGGCCATCTGTTTGGGGGGCCCCAACTCTTGCAGCACTTGCAACAAGTGCTCTTCATCGGATTGCTCTGGTGTTTGTTCGCGTAGCGCATCCACCTGATCAAGAATGTTTGCTTTCAATTCGCGTGTCACATCCTGCTGCTTGTCGGCAGGCAATTCTTGCTGCACGGCGGCTAAATAGCGTTCCAGTAAGTCCATGGCTAGTGCTCCAGTAGTGGCCCTAAGGCCTTATTCAGTTGTTGCCATTCCTGCGTTAGCTGCGTCAGCAACTCCGCTCCTACTTCCGATAGCTGGTAATAGCGCCGCTCCCGGCCTTCCCCCTGGCGCCATTCGCTGTCCAGCAGGCCCTGATCGGCCAGCCGTCGTACCAGCGGGTACAGGGTGCCTTCATCGATATCGATGCCAGCGTCCTGCAGTTGCTTGCGCAGCGAGTAGCCGTAGTGGGGGGCTTTCAGCGAACCCAGTACTGCCAGTACCAGCACGCCGCGCCGCAGTTCCAGCCGCATTTTGTCCAGTTGCGCTGTGGTCATTGTTGGTTCCTGCTTACTGTGTGTCACATACTGTATGTGACACAGTAATCATATACTAGGTGACACACAGTAACGGTGTCAAGCGTGATAATGGTTATTTTTTGTACCAGCCACAAAAAAGCCGGCACAGGGCCGGCTATCGTGAATTTAGGGCATTAAAGCATGCATGGAGTGAAGCTATCTGGCTGTTTTCACTTTTGAGAGCCGACTGAACGATGGTAGCTCCAAATTTTTCGGTAGTGCTCTACGCCTTGGCGGTATTTTGAAGAACCATACAATTGATGTGCGAGACTAGCCATAGTTATTCCTACCAATCCAGTTAAGCCAACGCCATATGTGCCAGCAAGGAAGGCAAGCAAGGTACCGACAAGCAAAGTGGTAAGGCATGCTCTGTTAAACCAAATCAGAAACCCATGGAAAACGGACCTTCCTCTTGTGACCAAAAAGGTTGCTGTTGCCAGGATAAGCATCAGTATGACTATTGAACCAAGCTCAAAGTAGACCAGTGAGTGCTCATTTAACCAAGACGACAGCAAGGAGGATGTCAAGAACACCGCGAGTGAGAGGCAAATAACCATCAATAAAACGGCCGTAAGCATATGCCAGATACCAGTTGGGAGCATCTGATACTCTGGTAAGACGCTTCTATTTTGGTGACTTTTCTTTTTGGACACTATTCTTCCTTAACTACTACAATCGCTAATTGTCTAAAGCTACCCCCGAGAGCACTTCCAGCATATGCCAGACCTGCACCTGTTGCATCTTTGATTTGACGAAGTGTTGTTGCTTGAATTGCCGCATTGGAATAGCGACGCTCAATCTGGCCGGCTCTTTCCATCATTTTGAGGGTAGAGTTTGAAATGCCTGGTGCATTTGAGCGGGCTATTTCTCTGGACAAGCGCCGACGTTGTTGACGGTTCAAGCCTTGTAATGCTTCGCGGGTTGGGATACCGCTAGCATTAAGAACTTTGATACCACGTATAGTCATTAAACCAGCAGTGGTCGCCCCACCGATGGAGATTATATCAAGTGCCATAGTTGCGTTTTGGTACCAAAGTTCGCTATCAAGCTCGTCGTTTCTGTTTGGGGCTACAATCTCGTTTCTAGTTCGCATGATGCTGTTGCCGCACTGTATGGAGCTTGCAGCTGCTGCGCCATAGGCCATTACAGTGAAAACACTCGAACTACCACCACTGAAAGGAATTGCAGCGCCAGATGTAAAAACGACAAACCAGCTAAGGGCTGCGGCACCACATGATAAAACAGCCCCTGCGGCTTCAGATACTATACGACTTTCTCGTGGGTTATTCTTTACTTCAGATATATAAGTTGATGCGGAAAGGCCTATAGGTGGCTCACGAAGCACAATATTTACTGGTTTAATAAAACAAAGTGGTTCAAATTCCCTTAGGGTGACCGCAGTACCTCGACTATCAATGAACATAACTCCAGCACCAACAAGAGAAATATCATCATCAATTGCCCTGAACAGACGGTCTTGATTAATTAGATGAGACAAACGACGACGAAGGTTTTGTTCATTATATGAATTGAAGCCAAGCGGTAGTGATGAAGCCATTTATAAGTCCCTTTGCTGAAAATCTAGGTTTTTAAACTTTACCTCTCTATTGTTTCCGGGATGTTAAATGCTTGGGTTTTTAGTGTCAATTTAATCCTGTCTGCGTACACAGAAAAACACTATATTTTGCAAAATTAACTGCAAACTGAAATATAACTAAGCCTGATACAGCTCCAGTGGCAATCCATCCGGATCCTGAAAGAAGGTGAAGGCTTTGTCGGTGTAGGGATCGATGCGAATGGGCTCGACGGCGACACCTTGCTGTTCCAGATAAGCTTTCACCTTGGCGACATCCTCCACCACAAAGGCTAAATGACGCAGTCCTTGCGCTTCGGGTTGGCTCGGCCTTGGCGGCGGGGCCGGGAAAGAAAACAGCTCCAGCTGACTGCCGTCCGGCAGTTGCAAATCCAGCTTCCAGGAGTTGCGCTCTGCCCGGTAGTTTTCTGCCAGGATAGGTAGTTGCAACAGCTGATGATAGAAGGTTTTTGAGCGCTGATAATCGGAGCAAATAATGGCCAGGTGATGAATGCCTTGGAGCATAGCAATCTCAATCATTTAGGAAGTACAGAATGCGATAGATTCTATAACACTTAATCACAGTTTTCACGGTGCGCAGGCCTATACTGATGTCTCTATCTGGCGTCTAAACTCATAGCTCATTATTAAGGAGGATGCGATGCGATATCTGAGCCTTGTTTTTGCAGCGCTGGTTATCACAGGTTGCGGCGATTCGGACTCTGTTGCACCACCGGTACAACAAGAGCCTGCGCCTGTTGGTTATCAGTACAGTCAATCCAACTTGCCCAGGGATTTGCAGCCCCAGATCAGTGCGGCTGCATTTGAGCAGTTCATTGATAACAACAATGACTTTGCTTTAAAGCTTTACCAGTGGCAGGCCGGAAAAAATGAAAACCTGTTCTTTGCCCCTGTGTCTGTATCACTGGCGATGGCCATGAGCTACGCCGGAGCCCGTCAGCAGACGGCTACGGAAATGGCAACGGCACTAAATTTCCAGCTGCCGGATGAACAACTGCACTCAGCCATCAATAAATTGCTGTTACGGTTGCATGAGACTGCCACTACAGGTGATTACCCTATCACCTTCAACCTCACTCAGGCCAGCTGGTTAGAGCAAAGTTATGTTGTGCTGCCTGAGTACCTGGATCTGTTGGCAGTGCATTACGACGCAGGTGTGCATCAGATTGATTTTAAAGAGCAACCTGACAAAGCCAGATCAACGATTAACAACTGGGTAGCTGAACAAACCGAAGGCAAACTTACTGAACTGTTATCTGATGGCAGCGTGACCACAGATACCCGGCTGATGTTGTTAAACACCATGTTTTTCAAAGCAAACTGGGCGCAGCCATTTAAACCAGCAGATACCCAGCAGGCAGACTTTTTCCTTTTGGATGGCAGTGCAGTACAGGTTCCGCTGATGCAGCAGAATGCAGTTAGAGCCTTGTATGCGGAAGGTGCTGGCTATCAGGTTATTCGTTTAGCCTATGCCAATCAGCAGTTTGCTATGCTGGTGCTGGTACCGGCTGAAGGCAACTTCGCCGCCTTTGAGGCTGAGCTGAACCTGAATCGGCTGCAGCAGATCCGTCAGCAACTGAGTGAGCATTTGGTGGATCTGAAGCTGCCGAAGTTTCAATGGCAACACGAACTCAATTTAAAAACCGTGTTGCAGGATTTCGGTATGCACGAGGCGTTTCAACCCGGCAGTGCTGACTTTTCCGGTATCGATGGTACACAATCTCTGTTTGTTGGCTCGGCGGTGCATCAGGCTGTCATTGATGTGGATGAATATGGGACTGAAGCAGCTGCGGCAACTGCTGTGGAGATGGGCGTCACCAGTGCCCCACCTCCGGCTGTACTGACAGTCAATCGTCCCTTTATCTATCTGATTGAAGAGCAGGACACCGGTTCCATTTTGTTTATGGGACGTATACTGCAGCCTTAAGTTCGGATTCTGACTCTGCATCTTGCCATCCAGTAACGGCATTGCTGGATGGCCAACAGTTAAGGCAGGGTTCACGCTGCCTGGCTATGCTGGGCCAGATATCAGCGTTTCTTGATGAGGTTTTACCATGCGAACCATGCTAGTAACTGTGGCCCTAAGTGCCTTGATTCCGTTTGCAACTCAAGCCAGCCCGGTGCCAGATTTTCCTTTTGTAACAGTGACCGGCTCTGCCCAAATGGAAGTGGCGCCGGATTCGGCCCGTATTTCCTTGGTGATCCGCGCCAATGCCGAAACAGCGGATGCGGCTACCAGTTCGGTGTACCAGCAAGGGCGCAGCTTGCTAAGCTATTTACAAAGCAAAGGGGTGGAGCTGGGGGATATAGAAGCGGCTCAGATCAACAAAGAGGCAACTTATCAGGATTACAGCAGCCGCGTGATTACCGGTTATGCGGCGACCCAGCCCGTATTTGTGCAGCTGCGCAGCATTGAGCATTACATCGCTATTATGGATCACTTATTCAAGCAGCCGCATATCTTCTCAATCCAGGGCCAGTTTGAAACCAGCAAGAAAGAGCAACTGGAGCAGGAGCTGATGGCCAAGGCCGGGGCCGATGCCCGTCAGCGCGCTGAACGGTTGGCAAAAGCTCAGGGAGCTGGCATTCACTCGGTCTTTGCCATCAGTGAAGGTAGCCGAAGCTGGGGCAGCTTAAGCTCTGATTTTGGCTTTGGCGCGGGCAGTGGTGTCTATGGGGTGCAGATGCGCGCCAGTGCCGATATGGCTGAAAGCAGCCTGGTGCTGCCGAAGCACATCCGTATTCAGCAATCGGTGAACGTGATTTACCGGCTGGAGCCTTAATCTTTGTCAACGCAGGGGCTGGGTGTCCAGGGCGCTGCATTTCCAGGCCAAAGCCACTGGCGCTTGCGCTCAAGCGGGCTAAAGGTATAACTGTTTGCTGCCGGTAACTGCGCAAGCTGGCATTGCACCACCAAGTCGTAGTTTTGATCTGCGCTAAGTTCGTTGAGCAACACTGGTTGGCCAGCGCGCTGCAACAACAGACAGCTGGCTCCAGCGCTATCCCGATAGTCCTGGCTTTGCAGTGGCTCCTGGCCTTGCAAGCCCGCGACCAACAGCAGTGGTGGGGCGCCACAGCGTATGATGTGCAGGACGCTATCGCCTTGGCGGTAATGCAAAACAGCAGCCCGCGCTTCTGTATCGGGTAAATCGGCCTCGGCGGTGTAATGCACGATGCTGCAGCCCGACAAACTCAGTATCAGTATAAAAAATAGTGTTTTCATTTTACCCCCAAAGCATCGCTACTAAACGTAAGCCTAATGACGGATCTTGCCAGTAAGCGGTATGCGCCAGTAACCAGCGCTGACCGGTGTTGACGTAATGACCATGCAATAACCAGCCTTTGTCATCGCAGCCTTTGCGATACCGCAGCTCGAGAGGCCCTTCTGTGCCCTCTACTTCAACTTTACTGCCAAACACCCGGCCGCTAACGATGGGATCATGTCGGCTGTAAAAGTTGTGCCAGGGCAGTCGCTCATGTTGTGCGGGGAGGGGAAGCAGGGTGACTTTTGGAAAGATGGGCCAGGGGCCGATTTGTAAATCCAGCCCCAGCGGGCTACCCATGGTTACCAGCCCCTGCACTGGCCAGAGGCGACGGTCTTCGCCCTGAAAAAGTCCGGGCTCTGCAATCAGTTCGTTCAGTACCTGCAAGGCATAAAAGCTGCCCAGGCTATGGGCCAGCAACAGTACCCGGTGGCCTTGCTGATGGGATTGCAGGATCTGCTGGCGCAGTCCAGCGCGAATACTCGCTGCTGTACTAGCCTGGCCGGCAGCTATCACCACATCGCCAATCAAATCTACCGTCATCGTCAAGGCACGTCGGGTTAGTGGTCGACCACGGGCAATGGCGGTTGCCAGTTGTTTTCCAAGTTGCACGGTGGGATGGGCGTCGTTTTTGTCTTCATACAGGTATTGCAGCACCTGATAATCTTCGCAGATGTGGCTGGCTGCAAGCACTCGATCTACCAACCGACGAACGGATTTATCCAGTGAAATCTGCTGGTTACTGCCGGTCTGTACACCATGCACCACCAGAATATGGGGGGCTTTGCTAAGATCTACGGCCATGGCCTGGTACCAAATGTAACAGAATCGTTTGATTCTAGTACAAATCGTGACCAGATCAACCTGGCTGTAAGGGGGACAAGCTATTTTGGCTCAAACTGCTGTTGTAAATAAGCCATGATATCGTTGGATTCATACAGCCAGCGTACTTCTTTATGCTCATTCTCAATACGTAAACAAGGTACCTTTACCCGGCCACCGCCTGCTTCAAGCTCCGCTCTGTGAGCGGCATTGTGCTGAGCATCCCGCTTTTCGATATTCAGGTTAAGTCGGGCTATTTCTTTACGTACCTTGATGCAAAAAGGACAGGCCAAAAACTGATACATCACCAACTGCTGGCAGGCTTGATCGACCTCCAGTTGTGCGCTTGGATCACGCTTTATCGGTGTTGGTGTACTGAGCTTTTCAGTAAGCAGTAGAAAGGGAGTTACTATCAGGCGGATAGAACGGAAAAATAAACGGACAACAACGCGCATAAAGGACTCTATTGATTTCGAACAAGTTACTGTATTCGGAGCGGCATTTTAGCATATTCGGCTATTTAAACACAGCGCTTGCGAAAGCACGTTGCTTGGTTGGCACTTTATTCGGAACGGGTTGTTGTGGATCCTACATTTCTTGCAAGTTGCCGCGTTATGGCTGTTTGGATAATCAGACTCTTGCTACTATCTAAGCCAATGTGAAAAAGGTGATAAGGTGCCGTTGTATGATGTCCTCGACCTACCCGATAGGTACAGCAAACACGCCATGGGGCGAAGTTGAAAAGGCTGCATGGTTAAAGCAGCAGCAAATTCAGCGCAGTTATCAAAGTGATGTGCTAAGCCAGCTGAATGCACTGCAACAGGATTTTGATGTGGAGCAGTATGGTCGGTTGGATCACCGGGAGCTGGTTGGTGCTGACTACCCGCTGTTTGCGGTAAAAAGTCGTTGCTGGGATCCGGCCAAACCCTCGGTGCTGGTAACCGGTGGCGTGCACGGCTATGAGACCAGCGGGGTGCATGGTGCCTTGGCTTTTTTACGTCAGCAAGCACTGAGTTACAGCCAGCATTTCAACCTGCTGGTGCTGCCTTGTGTAAGCCCCTGGGGCTATGAGACCATCAACCGCTGGAATCCAAAGGCGGTGGATCCCAATCGCTCATTTACCAAGCAAAACCTGACTATCCCAAGCCCGGCACCGGAGTCGGCCCAGGCAATGCAATATGTGCAGTCAGTCACTGCCAACTGGCTGGCACACATCGATTTGCACGAAACCACCGACAGCGACAACAGCGAGTTCCGCCCGGCCAAAGCAGCACGCGATGGCACCGTCAATACCAACTGGAATATCCCGGATGGTTTTTATCTGGTGGGGGATACGAAGCAGCCCGCCCCCGCCTTTCAGCAAGCCATTATCGAGGCGGTAGCAAAGGTCACTCATATTGCCGAGCCGGATGAGCAGGGCTGCTTGATTGGTGAGCCTCTGGTGCAGTCAGGGGTGATTTTGTACGATACCAAAGGAGCCGGGCTATGCGCAGGCATGACCGATGCGGCTTTTGTTACCACCACGGAGGTCTACCCGGACAGTCCGCGCAGCACGCCGGAAAACTGTGTGCTGGCTCAGCAAGCCGCTATTTGTGGTGCGCTGGATTACCTGCTTAATCAGCGCTAGCGTCCGGTAGCAGCTCGCTTATAAGTTGCCCGGCACTTTGCTGGTTCAGGTAGCGCGGCACCGCATAGGTAAAGCGGGCTTCGGCCAGCGCTGCTTTGGCAATGGCGGCAATATCGGATGCTTGCAGCTGCGGTACTTTGTTGGCAATTCCAAAGCTTTGATTCAGTTGAATAATGTGATCAATCAGGGCCAGCGCGGCCTGCTGATCACTTTGCGTACTACTTGCCAATTGGCAATGACGAGCAAGGCTGGCCATGCGCTTTTCACAAGCCGGTAGAGAAAACGCCAGCACAGAGGGCATCACCATGGCATTGGCTAATCCATGGGGGATATGATAGTGGGCACCAAGCTGATGGGCGATGGCATGAATGTAACCCACGCCTGCCACGGTAAAGGCTTTACCGGCCAAGTGAGAGGCTTCGGCCATCTGTTGGCGTGCTTCCAGATCTGCACCGTGTGCAAAGGCGCGCGGTAAATGACTAAAAATCGCCTGGGCTGCCGCCAGTGCCTGCTGATCGGTTGTGCGGGTGGCATTTCGTGATAAATAGGCCTCAATGGCGTGGGTAAGCGCATCCATGCCGGTGCTGGCGGTGATGGCAGGCGGAAGCCCGGCCATCAGATGAGCATCCAGGGCGGCAGCTTTGGGCAGCAAACGCACATCAATTAAGGGCAGCTTTCGCTGGCGCTCCGGATCCGACACCACGGCTGCGATGGTCACTTCAGAGCCGGTACCCGCCGTGGTGGGAATGGCGTAGACCGGCAGCATGCCACGCCACACCCTGAGCATGCCAGTCATTTTTAACACCGACTTTTTATTTTTTGCCCGGGCGCCAATCAGTTTGGCGGCATCTATCACCGAGCCACCACCAACCGCCAGCAAGGCGTTGGCATCGGCTGCCACCAGCGCTTGATAACCGGCTTCAATTTGCGCATTGACTGGATCCGGTGTGATCTGATCGAACATCTGGTAGCGAATACCAAGGCTTTCGAGTTCTGCAAGTAAGGGATCAAGCAAACCCAGCTGCCGCAAGGCACTATCAGTTACCAGCAGCAAGCCGCCGGTTTCCTGCTGCTGAATATGCTGCAGCAACAAGCGGCTGCTACCAGGGCCTTGAAAGACCCTCGGCCAGCGAAAGGGCAGCAAAGCCGTGCCCATTTTCAAAGCCATCATGTACAGGCGTAAGGCCATTTTTTCCAGGGTAAACCGCATGTTGCTAAACCAGTGATGGTGAATACTTAGGTTTGTACACCAATTAAAGCGGCTATGCAAAGTCAATTGCCAGCCTAAGCGGCATGCAGTAGGGTAGATGCAGACAAACCCCTGGGAGAGATTCGATGAAACAAAGAATAGGATGGATAAGCTTGGTGTTGCTGCTGGCAGGGTGCAACCCGCACATGCAAAATAGTACCAATGGAGCTCCTGCAGCCGACAGCCAGCCGTTTGAACAGTTTTTTCAGGCCCTGGCACAGCACTGCGGCAAAGCTTACCCCGGTGGTTTGACATTGGAGCCGCAAGGCGATGACATGCTAACGGGGACTGAGCTGTTGATTGTGCATTTCCGGGAGTGCAGTGACGATCAGCTGAAATTACCTTTTCATATCGAGCTGGAAGCAAGCCAAAGCTGGGATCGCTCCCGCACCTGGATCATCAGTCGCCATGCCGATGGCCTGGAGCTCCGGCACGATCACCGCAAAGCCGATGGCAGTGACGACAGCAACACCATGTATGGCGGGTTCACCGTTGGCGAAGGCTCTGTCATCACGCAGCAGTTTCAATCGATCCCGCGTACTGAAGAATCGGGCTATTTTCGTGGCTGGCGCATCGAAATTGAACCCGGAGTGCGTTACACCTATGGCACAGTCCGTGGTGACAACTGGAGCTGGCGCATTGATTTTGACTTAACCGAACCTTTGACGGAGCAGCCACCGGCACCTTGGGGCCATGATTAAATAATGCGCTTTTTTCGGGCATGGCATTGCGCTAAGGCTGCATTTCGCGTAGATTAGCGCCCCTTTTGCTGCAACCATCCGAGACACTGAAAAGCATGATTTCTGCCGCCAATATCACCATGCAGTTTGGCTCCAAACCGCTGTTTGAAAACATTTCCGTTAAATTTGGCCAGGGCAACCGTTATGGCCTGATTGGTGCCAACGGCTGCGGTAAGTCCACCTTTATGCGCATTTTAAGTGGTGAGCAGGAGCCTTCTGCTGGCAATGTTTCGGTCGAGCCCAATATGCGGGTTGGTAAGCTGCGGCAGGATCAATTCGCCTACGAACAGTTCAGCATTGTTGATACGGTGATTATGGGCCATGAAGAACTGTGGCAGGTAAAAGCCGAGCGTGATCGCATCTATGGCAGTGCCGAGATGAGCGAAGAAGACGGCATGCGGGTGGCCGATCTGGAAGTGCAGTTTGGCGAAATGGATGGTTACACTGCCGAAGCCCGTGCTGGCGAGTTGCTGATTGGCGTTGGCATTCCGGTCGAGCAGCATTTTGATTTGATGTCGACGCTGGCACCAGGCTTAAAGCTAAGGGTACTGTTGGCGCAGGTGCTGTTCTCCAATCCGGATATCATGCTGTTGGATGAACCGACCAACAACCTGGATATTCATACCATTCGCTGGCTGGAGAATGTGCTGGCCGAGCGCAGCAGCACCATGGTGATCATTTCGCACGATCGGCACTTCTTAAACCGGGTATGTACCCATATGGCCGATATCGATTACGGTGAGCTTCGGCTTTATCCGGGCAATTACGATCAGTACATGTTTGCGGCCACTCAGGCCCGGGAGCAATTACTGAACGAGAATGCCAAGAAGAAAGAGCAAATCGCTGAGCTGCAAAGTTTTGTCAGCCGTTTTTCGGCCAATGCCTCCAAAGCCAAGCAGGCCACGTCGCGAGCCAAGCAGATTGAGAAAATTCAGTTGGCGGAAGTCAAGGCATCCAGTCGCGTTAACCCTTTTATTCGTTTTGAGCAGCATAAGCAGCTGTATCGTCAGGCACTGGAATTAAAAGATGTGCAAAAGAGCTTTGATGAGCTGGCGGTATTAAAAGGTGTATCCGCTCTGATTGAAGTGGGCGAAAAAGTGGCGGTAATTGGTGCCAACGGTATTGGTAAAACCACCTTGCTCAAATGCCTGATGGGTGAATATCAGGTAGACTCAGGTCTGGTGAAATGGTCAGAGAATGCCGAAATTGGCTATTATGCTCAGGATCATGCCTATTTGTTCCAGCACAAAATGACGGTGTTTGACTGGATGTTGCAATGGAAGCAGCCGCAGCAGGATGAACAGGCCGTGCGTGCTGTGCTTGGCCGCATGCTGTTTTCCAAAGACGATATTTTAAAGCCGGTCACAGCCTTATCGGGTGGTGAGAAAGGCCGGATGATTTTTGGCAAGTTGATGCTGCAGCGGCCCAATATTCTGTTAATGGATGAGCCGACCAACCACCTGGATATGGAATCCATTGAATCCCTAAACCAGGCCCTGCTGGATTTTCCGGGTACCCTGATTTTTGTTAGTCACGATCGGGAGTTTGTCTCCTCACTGGCCACCCGCATCATTGAAATCACTGCCGATGGCGTGCGTAACTTTGCCGGTAGCTACGATGACTATTTGAAAGAGCAAGACCAACAACAACGCTAAGTTGTGACTCCATCAACAAACCCGGCTTCGGCTGGGTTTCTCTTATCTGGCTCGACGAATAGTCATTGCTGTGCTTAGATCAGACAAAGCAGCTCACCGTCAAAGCACTGAACTTTATAGTTAGTTTAGCGTTTTATTTTGCAGGAACCTGTATGTCACTGCTGGCATTTGCCGATCATACAACCGACTTCAGTCAGGCCCTTAGTGGTAGCCATCAGCCCTTACTGGTGCTGTTGTCGTTGCTGATTGCCATTTTGGCTGCCCATACCAGTTTTAACTTCGGCCAGTTAATGCGCTCTACCCGTTCCATCCACATCCGTCGACTTTGGCATGGCCTGGGTGCCATCGCCTTGGGAGGCGGCGTTTGGGCCATGCACTTTACTGGCATGATGGCCTTTGAGCTGCCGGTGCAAGTGGACTATCAGTTGGGGGCTACTTTATTGTCGATAGTCCCGGCCGTGCTGGCAGCCGCCGTGATTTTGCATGTGGTTGCCATGCCGAAGATCCATTGGCGTGGCATCGTGTTGGGTGGCTTTTTGATGGGTGCCGGTATTGGCATTATGCATTACACCGGTATGGCCGCTATGGTGCTTCAGGCCGAGCGGTTGTATCGGCTGGATCTTTTTATTGTTTCCGTGCTGGTAGCTGTGGTGCTGGCCACTTTGGCGCTGTCAGTGCGGCCATTGCTACGTCCTTTCATTACTCAACATGAGATCCTGAAGCTGATCAGTGCCGTGGTGATGGGGCTGGCGATTGCCAGTATGCATTACCTGGCGATGCATGCTACCTTGTATCTGCCCGCTGAGACGATTCAAGGCTTGAGTGGCGTTCATATTAGCAAAGCTACGCTAGGAGCTTTGGCGGTGATGGTTGCAGTTGGACTGCTTGTTATCGCTGCCGTGGCGGTTAGGATGCGTCAGCGCTTGCAGCATATGGAAAAGGAAAGCAGCCAATCGGAGCGCATGGCATTGCTCTGGTCACAGCGGATGCAGCGTATTTCCGAGCGGGTACCCGGGCTGGTGTATCAGTTCAAACTCAGCAGCGACGGGCGCTTTACTTTTCCTTATGCCAGTGAAGCCATTCGTGATATTTATCGAATTTCTCCGCAACAGGCTGCGCTGGATGCTTCCAGGGTGATGGATGTGATTCACCCGGACGATCGGGAAGGCATGCTGCGCTCGATAGAGCGCTCAGCAGCCGATTTCTCGCCCTGGAATTATGAATACCGAGTGCTGGATGAACAAGGAAATAGCCGCTGGGTGCTGGGCAACTCGGTACCGGAGCAAGAGGCGGATGGCATTAGCTGGTTCGGTTTTATTACCGACATTACTGAGCGCAAGGCAGCCGATGAGACCATTCATCGGCTGGCATATTACGATGAGTTAACCGGGCTTTATAACCGGAAGAAAATTCTGCTTTGCTTGCAGGAGCTATTGCAGGAGATGGCGCATAGTGGTTATTTTGCTGCGGTTATCTACCTTGATTTGGATGATTTCAAACGGCTGAATGATACGCTTGGCCATCAGGCTGGCGATCAGTTGTTAATGCAGGTCGCCCATCGAATAGCTCAGGAAATGCCGACAACAACCTTTTGTGGCCGCTTAAGTAGCGATGAGTTTGTCATGGTGTTGGGACGCTTGCCTGCGATCCCAACTTTGGCGCGGGATATTACCGAGCAGCAGGCTGAGCAGCTGTTGGTCCGGTTACAGCAGCCTTTTGCCATCAGTGGTCATCAGTACAACAGCTCGGTTAGTGTTGGGGTCTATACTTTCTCTGCAGAGGAACAAGCCGAGGAGTGCCTAAAGCGGGCTGATCTGGCGATGAGCTATGCCAAGCAGGCCGGCGGTAGCGAGGTACGGTTTTTCGACCCACAAATGCTGGCAGAGGTGGAGCAACGCTTTGAACTGGAGCAGGCCATCAGCAGGGCGCTGGTGGCTGACGAGTTTATGTTGTTTTATCAGCCTCAGTTAACAGAGGCGGGCCAGGTGATCGCTGTCGAAGCATTGATCCGTTGGCGGCATCCACAATGGGGCATGATTTCGCCGGCCTACTTTATTCCCTTGGCAGAAGAGTCCAGTCAAATTGAGGCCATTGGCCACTGGGTATTGCAGCAAGCCTGTTTGCAATTGCAGCGTTGGCAACAGCAGCCCCGGTTGGCTGACTTGTGTATCTCGGTCAATATCAGCGTGCGTCAATTTTATCAGCCAGATTTTGTGCGTTTGATGTCGGACTTGCTTGCCCGGTATCAGGTGGATCCGGCACAACTGACGCTGGAGCTCACTGAAAGCCTGGTATTAACGGATTTGGATGACGCGGTGCATCGCATGCAGCAGCTAAAAGCACTGGGTCTGCGCTTTGCCATGGATGACTTTGGTACCGGTTATTCATCCTTGTCTTATTTATCCCGCTTGCCCTTTGATGAAGTGAAAATTGACCAACACTTTGTCCGGCAAAGTGAAGATGGCGAGAAAACCAGAGACTGGGCCATTGTCGAGGCCATCATCGGCATTGCCAACACCTTTGGCATGGCGCTGGTGGCAGAAGGCGTTGAAACAGAAGCGCAGCGCCAGCTACTACTGGCTAGTGGTTGTTATTGTTTTCAGGGGTATTTGTTTGCTAAGCCGCAGGCCGTAGCTGACTTCGAGTCATGGTTTAGCCAAAGATAAATCCAGCTTGAAAACTCGAATTTTTTCAAAAGCACACTAGGCTTTAAATCAGGGATCGAAGTACAGAGCTGTAAGTGTGCGAGATAAATCACCAAACCGGACCTGTTGTGCCATCAAAACGATTCGTCGCTGCTGCTGCCTGTTATGGCTTGGTGGCAGCTTTTTATCGCTTAGTGCCTGGGCGACATTACCGCAGCAAATAACATACTGCGTGGATCCTGACTGGTTGCCTTACGAAGCAATTGCTGATGGCAGCCATGTTGGCATCTCTGCTGACTACATTCGTTACCTGCAGCGCGCGACGGGTATTGAGTTTGTGCTGCTGCCAACTGAGTCCTGGAACCAGACCCTGACTGCCTTGCAACAAGGCGACTGCCAGCTCACGCCAATGCTGAATCGCTCGTCAGAGCGGGAGCAATATCTGGTATTTAGTGACGTCTATTTCCGCTCGCCCAATGTGCTGGTGTCTTTGCGCGAGCAGCCATTTTTACAAAGCCTGGATAATATTGGGGAGCGTTCGCTGGCCGTGCCTGAGGGCTATCGGCTGTTGGAGTATCTGGCCATGCATTATCCAGAGATCCCTATCGTGTTGGTGCAGAGTGAAGCCGATGGTTTGACGGCAGTCGCCAGCGGCAGGGCTGATCTCTTTATTGGCTCCTTGTATTCCATCAATGCATTGATCCAACAGCAAGCCTTGTATCAAATGAAAATTGCAGGCTGGGTCGGGCTGGAGGATGAACTACGGCTTGGTGTGATTACCGGGCTTGAGCCGTTAATCCCGGTACTTGAACAGGCATTGGCAGAACTTAGCGACACTGAGCGCATTCAGATTTACCGCAACTGGACCCAAATTGAAGTCATCGACCACACCAATTACCGGCTGATTTGGCAAGTAAGTGCTGCTGCGCTGGGTATCATTCTGTTGCTGCTGCTCTGGAATTACCGCAGCAGTTATTTTAACCGGAAATTGCAGGAAAAAAATCAGCAACTCAAGCAAACCCAGGCCCGGCTTCAGCGAGCGGTCAACAAATTGCAATTTTTATCCAGCCATGATCCTTTGACCAAGACGTACAACCGCAATCACTTTGATCAGTCGATGCAAAAGCAGCGGCGACAACCACATAGCGACGATGCATTTAGCCTGATTGTGCTCGATATCGATTATTTTAAGCAGATCAACGATCAGTATGGTCATTTGGTTGGGGATCAGGTACTGCAGGAGTTAGCGTATGAATTAATGCAGCAAGTTCGCGATGGTGATCAGGTAACCCGCTGGGGCGGTGAGGAGTTTGTGATTCTTTGCCAGAAAACCAGTTTGCCTGAAGCTAAGGTCCTGGCGGAGCGTATTCGCCAGAGCATCAGCCAGCAGTTATTTGCCGGTAGTGTGCAACTCAGTTGCAGTTTCGGACTGGCGGAGCAGGGGGCGAAAGAGCCGCTGATGGCTTGCTTTGAGCGGGCCGATAAAGCCCTCTATCAGGCCAAGGCTGAGGGCCGGGACAGGATTTGCCTGGCAAAGCCCTTTGTGGCTGCTGTCAGCTGAAAACGGCCTGGTCGGGCACAAGGCATCGAAACCTTGGAGCCAGTACTGGCGCTCATCCACCGCACTCATGCTGAGTTTGTTGCTGCTTGGCTGGATGCTGCTGCGTTCTGAGTCCTGGTATGACCATGGCTTCGGTTGCCCGAAGCCATTTTGTCTGCAGCCTTGGTATTTAAGCGAGACTGGGGTAGTCGGTATAGCCTTTGGTATCCTGGGTGTAAAATGTTGCCGCATCCGGTTCGGCCAGAGGCAGCTGCTTGGCAAAACGCTCAACCAAGTCAGGGTTGGCAATATAGGCGCTGCCAAAGGCGATCGCATCCAACTGGCCGCTTGCTACCGCAGAGCTTGCTTCATCAACGCTGTAGCCCATGTTGCCAATCAAAGTACCCTGATAGTGCTCACGGGTGACTGAGATCACATCGGCCTGCTGTATGCCGGCAAAATCCGCCCGCATCAGGTGCAAATAAGCCAGCTCATAGCGGTTGAGCTCGGTGGCCAGATACTGCATCAGCTGGATGGGATCATCGTCCAGCATGCTATTAAAGCTATTGAGTGGTGATAAACGCAGGCCGGTGCGATCAGGGCCAATGGCCGCTGTAACAGCTGCAATCACCTCGAATAATAAGCGGGCACGGTTTTCCAGCGGGCCACCATAGTGGTCACTGCGCTGATTGGATCCACTGCGCAAAAACTGATCCAGCAGGTAGCCATTGGCACCATGGATTTCAACGCCATCAAAACCAGCTTCAATGGCATTGAGCGCAGCCTGCCGAAAGGCAGTGACTATGGCTGGTATTTCGCTGAGCTCAAGCGCGCGCGGTACCACATAAGGTAGTTTTCCTTCCGGGGTATGCACGGTATCATCAATGGCGATGGCGGATGGAGCGACCGGAGTAGCACCGTCATTCAACGCTGGATGACAAGCCCGGCCACCGTGCCAGATCTGCAAAAAAATCCGCCCACCTTTGGCATGCACCGCATCAGTGACCGTTCGCCAGGCGCTGATTTGAGCCGCAGAGTAAATACCAGGTTCACGCCAAAATGCGGAATTGCCTTCGCTTACCATGGTCGCTTCTGCAATCAGCAAACCAGCACTGGCACGCTGCGCATAGTACTCGGCCATCATGGCGGTTGGCACATGATTGGCGTCGGCCCGACAACGGGTCAGCGGTGCCATCAGGATACGGTTGGGCAGGCTTGTTTTGCCTAACTTAAGCGGAGTAAATAAATCGGTCATGGGCTGGTCCTTGGTTGATTGCCTGACATTACTATGGGGACGAGGTCATTGCGATTAAATTGCATAAAATTCAGTTGAGTGTTCGATTTTTTGATTGTATCCCAGCCAGGCTCGGGCGACACTGAGCCAATTTTGTCCACAGCGGGGCTTCCCATGATTGATTTTCGCAGCGATACCGTCACCAAACCGACCGCAGGCATGAAAGCAGCCATGATGGACGCTGAGCTGGGTGACGATGTATTTTCGGACGATCCAACCACCAATGCGCTGCAAGACTGGGCGGCTGCTCAGCTGGGTTTTGAAGCCGCACTTTTTGCCTCAAGCGGCACCCAAACCAATCTACTGGCCATGATGAGTCACTGCCAACGCGGCGATGAAGTCATCCTTGGGCAGGATTGGCACACCTACCGCTGGGAAGGTGGCGGTGCCGCTGTGCTTGGCTCTATTCAACCACAACCATTAGCCGTGCAGGCCGATGGGTCCTTGTTGTTGGAAGACATCGCCGCGGCGATTAAACCGGACGACCCTCATTTTGCCCGCACCCGTTTGGTGGTGGTGGAAAACACCATCGCCGGCAAGGTGCTAAGCCCGGAGTACATGACCAGTGTCGCAAAGCTGGCCAGACAGCATCAGCTGGCCTGCCATATTGATGGCGCCCGTTTGATGAATGCCGCCACCCGCCTTGCGGCTGAGCGGGAGCGGGATGTCTGGCAGATGGCGCGCCAGTTGTGCCAGGGTTATGATTCTCTGTCGCTGTGTTTATCCAAAGGCTTGGGAGCACCGGTTGGTTCGTTATTATTAGGCTCTAAGGAAGTGATCGGTCGAGCCCGTCGCCTGCGAAAAATGCTGGGGGGCGGTATGCGGCAAACCGGCCTGTTGGCCGCAGCCGGGCACTATGCTTTGCAGCATCAGGTGCTCAGGTTGGCTGATGATCATACCCATTGTCAGCAACTGGCCGGGGGAATACAGCAACTGGCAGAGCGTTACGCCTGCTGGCAGGGCAAGTTACGGCTGCAACCGGTACAAACCAATATCTTGTTCTGCGATATGGCGCCGCCGCTGGCGGCAGCCTTACTGCCTTACCTAAAGCAACAGGGGGTGCTGCTAAGCGGCAGCAACTACAGCCATGGCGGTACTGAGTGGCATCGCTTGCGCTGGGTATGCCACCTGGATATCCAGGCGGCAGATATTGCCCGCACGCTTGCCTTGCTGGAAAACTTTAGCCGGCAGTATGCAAGCCATGAATAACTAGTATCGGCAGATTCCATTGTCTGGACGGCCAGATGCCTGCTACCATGCGGCATGGTTGGATAAGCAGGATGCCCCTGTGCTCTGGATCCCTTTTACCTTGCTGGCGGCCTTTATGCAGGCCTGGCGCAATGCGTTTCAAAAACAGCTTAGCCTGGAGGTGCCGGTCACCGGCGTCACCCTGGCCCGTTTTTTATGGGCCTCACCATTGGCAGCGCTCTATTTGCTGGCTCTGTACAGTTGGCAGCCGGTCAGTGGCGGTCAGTTTCAGGGCTGGTTCTGGGGCTATATCGTGGGCGCAGCGCTGGCACAAATTCTGGCAACGTCGTTGATGGTGCAGCTGTTTCAACGGCGTAATTACGCCATTGGGGCAGGCCTGGCTAAAAGTGAAGCGATTCTGGCCGCTGCCCTTGGCGTGTTGTTTTTCAGTGCCCCTTTAAGCTGGCTGGGCTGGCTGGGTGTATTATTGGGGGCTGCGGCTATCTGGTTACTGAGTGGTGCTCGACTGCGGGCTCTGTCCTGGCCAACCTTGTTGCTTGGGCTTGGCAGTGGTTTATCCTTTGCGCTGACCTCACTCTGGGTGCGCGAAGCCAGCCTGGTGCTCGGGCTGCCTTTCCCGCATGGCGCAGCCTGGGTGTTGCTGCTGGTGATTTGCCTGCAAAGTGTGCTGTTAATTGGCTGGTTGCTGCTACGCGATCCGGCTGTGCTGCTGGCCTTGTGGCAAAGGCCGCGCTTAACGCTACTGATCAGTGTGTGCAGTTGTTTGGGCTCCATTGGCTGGTTTACCGCCATGAGTCTGGAGTCGGTGGCGCTGGTAAAAACACTGGGCCAGGTTGAAGTGCTCTTTATGCTGCTGATTTCGGCATTTTTCTTCAAAGAAAAACTGGCTCGTAGCGATCATCTGGGGTTAGCTCTGATCGTGCTGGCAGCTGTCTGCGTGATGTGGGCTTAGCCTTGTTGTTGCTCGCGGGCTCTGGCAACCAGGGCTTTAAATAAGCGGCGCTGGCGGCCCAGAAACAGCAAAAACTCCGGGTGCCACTGCACACCCAGTAAGAAGGGGTAGTCTGGATCTTCAATGGCTTGCACCAGTTGATCCAGGTCTCGTGCTACCACTTTTAAACCATCGCCTAATTGATTGATGGCCTGGTTGTGCAGGCTGTTGATTTTACAGCGCTGGCACTTAAGCAGCTTGGCCAGCAGCGAGGGGCTTTCTTCCAGGCAAAGCGTTTTTAGCGGCAATACCGTCCAGCGATGCGAGGTGTTGTAGCGATGTTCTTTTAGCTGCTGGTGCAGGTTACCACCCCGGCACACATTCAGCAGCTGTGCGCCGCGGCAAATGCCCAGCAATGGTTTGCGCTGCTGCAAAGCTTGCTTAATCACGGCCATTTCCAGTTTATCCCGTTCTGGATCATACTTTGGATGGACTTCAGGCTCGGCCGCATACAGTACCGGGTCTACATCATGGCCACCGGTCACCACCACGCCATCAAAGCTGACGGATTGTTCGTGTTGGGATGGTCGCAACTGCAGGGGGACTCCACCATAACAGCGCACCGCCAGTGCCACCAAAAAGCGAGGTCCGAAAGCGCCGCGCTCTGGTCCTGTAATGGCAATTACCGGTTTAGCCATCGTTGCTCCACTTGCATAGGCCAGTCTTGCAGCAGTTTACCCAGCGGCTTGTGCAGCAAGGCCAGGTAAGCAGCTGCGCAGGCTTTGAGTTGCTCCGGGTTGGCTACCAGTTGCTCAAGCTGGATCCAGCCATTCCAGGCCCGGTGCAAGCCCCAGCCGGGCTGTTGCAGTTCGGAGCTGGGCAGGCGGTAATGAAAGGTCGGCCGGGCTTTGACCAGTTCGTCTTTGATCACGGCTTTGACTCTGCTTTCATCCAGCTCCATAAACAGCGGCAAACAATCCAGCGCCCGGTTACGGCTGGGATTATGCGTAAGGTAATCATCAATGAGCTGAGCCAAATCTGGCTGGTAATCGACAGCCAAAATCAGCTTTTGGTAGGCTTTGGGGTAAGGGTTGATGTAACTGGTTAAACGCCGGGTCACATCGATTTGCTCTTGTTGCAGCAGCCAGTCATGCAGGCAGACAAAGGCTTGCAAAAAGCGCAGCAAAACAGTCGGGTCGCTTGATGGGATCTCCGGGTTCAGTTGCAAGCCAAAGGCATTTTGAAACTCATCGGAAGAACCTTTGGCACCCTGCTGCTGCAAGCGGCTGATAATGCGCTCGATATCACTCAGGCGATCAAACGGCAGGGGCGGGCTCACCAGCTCCAGCGGTACCAACTGGCTGGCCACCGTAGCAAGCAGTTGCTCGGCACTTTCTGACAGACTGCCGGGGTCTTGCTGTGTTTTTCCTAATTCTTTGAGTAAATGAAAATCGAGCTCCACCACCCAGTCACCGGCTTGATCGCCGGTTAAACGCAGATCGTAACGACCCTTTTGCTCGGTAGTAAGTTGTAGCTCTGACGCCACCAATTCAGCAAGCTCGTTCAGAGTAAGACCACTAAGTTCAATTTCAACGCCAATGCGTCTTGGGTTGCCCCGGTGGCTGTTGGCAAAAGGCAGCGGTAGCAAGCTTGCTTGTTCGGTCATCATGGCTCCTGCAGGTGTCTGCCGAGTTGTCAGACAAGGCCGGTTCGGTTAGGCTGAACGCCTGTTGCTTACCACCAGCCTAGAGCGAGCCGTTTTCGATGTCAAATCAAGGGTCCATGCAGGCATTCCCTGAGTACACTCAAAAATGAATACCGTGCCATCGCTTTGTCCGCTGTGTCAATCCGACCACACGCAGCTGTATCATAGCGAGCAGCGCTCTAAGGTACTGCCCCGCGATTACTGGCGCTGCGCCACCTGTGCTCTGGTGTTTGTGCCTGCAGTTTTTCATTTGGATAGCGTGGCTGAAAAAGCCGTGTACGATCAGCACCAAAACCGGCCGGATGATCCGGGCTACCGTAAATTTTTAAACCGCTTGTATGAACCGATGCATCAGAAACTTGCGCCGGGTGCTGTTGGGTTGGATTTTGGCTGTGGCCCGGGACCAACGCTGGCGCTGATGTTTGCAGAAGCCGGCTTTGCCTGCGCTAATTACGATCTGTACTACTGCCACCAGCCCGAGCGTTTAGCACAGCGCTACGACTTTATTTGCAGCAGCGAAGTGGTGGAGCATTTAAGTGCCCCTGGTCAGGTGCTCAGCCAGTTGATTGGCATGCTTAAACCGGGAGGCTGGCTGGGGTTGATGACCAAGCGGCTTTCCACCGACGCCGCTTTTGCCAATTGGCATTATACGCTCGACCCTACCCATATCAGCTTTTTCGCCGATAACAGCTTCCGCTGGCTGGCCAGCGAACACCAATTGCAATTAGAGTTTTATGGCCCCGATGTGGTGTTGCTGCATAAACCAGCCGCCAGCACCATCAGCTGCTAAGGCCTTACCATAGCTCTGGTTGCATGCCGCCAGCCGATTGGTTGTGCTCGCCAGGCCAGGGCTCGAGCGCTGGATGCGTTATCCCCAGATCCTGCACAAAAGCGCGGCAGAGCTCCGGAGCCGAGGCATTATCCGGGGTATGAAAAAAGCAATAAGGGCTTCTGCCTTCATCCAGCCACTGGCGAATTTTAGCCAGCCAGGGTTGGTAATGCTGACGGTTAATGGCAGCATCATCGCAGCCGATAAAGCGCACCACGGGTGCATCCGTCAGGCAAATGGCATGCACCGGTAAACGAGGCTTTTTGCGCTGCGCTTCGATAAGCGCCGGATGGCTGGCTGGCACTGCAAACAAGGACCGGCTGTCAAAGACCACCCGCTCGGTTTGATAATCACGCAGCAGTCGGTTTAAATGCACTTCGTGTTCGGCTTTATCAAAAAAGGCCAAGTGCCGCACTTCCACACAGCAGCGCACATCGGCGACCAGTGTATCCAGCATTGCGGCAATAAACGCCAGTTGCTCTGGCCCGGCCGTGGCAGGTAGTTGCAGGTGTACCTGACCGATGCGGCTATGCAGTGGCTTTAGGGATTGCCACCAGTGTTTAAGCTCTGCCTGAGCATCTGCCCCTGCCTGATGACTGATACGCGAAGGCACCTTCAGTACAAAGCGAAACGACCTTGGGGTTTGCTCGCTCCAGCGCTGCAGGCTTGCTGGCTTGGGATCGGCATAAAAGGTGGTATTACCTTCCACGGTGTTAAACACCTGGCTGTACTGCTGCAAAAAATCGGCGGTTTTGCAGCCTGGACTAAACAGACTGTGTTTCCAGCTGGCATTGGCCCACATGGGGCAGCCAAGGTAGAGCATGGCAGCGACCTTCTGAGAAAAAATGCCATCATAGCAGAGCTTGCGGGCAGTGACATTGCTGTTGTTTTCTTTATAATGTCCCCCCAGCTAGGCCTGCCGGTTTTCCCCCTCCGATGCAGGCTTTCACGACAGTTTTGGAAAGGATTGAATGCATGCGCAGTCATTATTGTGGTTCGTTAACCGCTTTGCAGGTAGATACAGAGGTTACATTGTGTGGTTGGGTCAATCGTCGTCGTGATCTGGGTGGTCTGATCTTCCTGGACCTGCGTGATCGTGAAGGCCTGGTGCAAGTGGTGTGCGATCCGGATGAAAAAGCCCTGTTTGAACTGGCTTATACGCTGCGTAATGAATTTTGCATTCAGGTCAAAGGCAAAGTACGGGCCCGTCCTGCTTCGCAAGTCAATGCGGATATGGCAACCGGCGAAGTGGAAGTTTATGCCCGTGAGCTGGTGATTTTAAGCAAGGCTGCGCCAGTCCCGCTGGACTCCAACCAGAACAACAGCGAAGAACAGCGGCTGAAATACCGCTACCTGGATTTACGTCGCCCAGTGATGACTGAGCGGCTGAAGTTTCGTGCCAAAGTCACCAGCTTTGTCCGCAACTTTATGGACAGCCATGGCTTTTTAGATGTAGAAACCCCCATGCTGACCCGGGCCACCCCGGAGGGCGCGCGCGATTATCTGGTGCCAAGCCGTACCCACAAAGGCAAGTTCTTCGCGCTGCCCCAATCACCGCAGCTGTTTAAGCAGTTGTTGATGATGTCGGGACTGGATCGTTACTACCAAATCGTCAAGTGTTTCCGCGACGAAGATTTGCGGGCCGACCGTCAGCCTGAGTTTACCCAGATTGATATCGAAACCTCCTTTATGACGGCCGATCAGGTGATGGCGGTGACCGAGCAAATGATCCGCGAGCTGTTTCAGCAACAATTGCAGGTCGATTTGGGCGATTTCCCCCGCATGACCTACGCCGATGCCATGCGTTTGTATGGCTCGGACAAGCCCGATCTGCGTAACCCGATGCAGTTGGTGGATGTAGCCGATTTGCTCAAAGAGGTGGAGTTCAAGGTCTTCTCCGGCCCGGCCAACGATGCGAAAGGCCGGGTGGTGGCACTGAAAGTGCCGGGCAAAGCAGAAGCCATTTCCCGCAAAGACATTGATGGTTATACCGAGTTCGTTGGTATTTATGGTGCCAGGGGCCTTGCCTGGATGAAAGTCAAAGCCGTGGGCCAGGGCATCGAAGGTGTGCAGTCGCCGGTGGCCAAGTTTTTAAGCGATGATATTGTCAATGACATTCTGAGCCGCACCGAAGCTGCAGCCGGTGATATCCTGTTCTTTGGCGCCGATCGCTACTCAGTCGTTTGTGAAGCTATGGGCGCACTGCGGCTGAAACTGGGCGAACAGCATGGCTTAACGGAACAAGGCTGGAAGCCGCTGTGGGTGGTCGACTTCCCGATGTTTGAGCAGGGCGACGATGGCCAACTGATGGCCATTCACCACCCCTTTACCTCGCCGGTCAACCCAGACCCGGCGGCGCTGCAGCAGGCTCCGGAGCAAGCGCTCTCCAATGCGTATGATATGGTCCTTAATGGCACCGAGCTGGGTGGCGGTTCGGTTCGTATTCACGACCCGGTGATGCAAGCCACGGTATTCCGTTTGCTTGGTATCAGCGATGATGAAGCGGCCGAAAAATTCGGTTTTCTGTTGGAAGCTTTAAAGTACGGTACTCCGCCGCATGCTGGTCTGGCTTTTGGCCTGGATCGTCTGGTGATGCTGATGACCGGTGCAAGCTCTATCCGTGATGTGATGGCGTTTCCAAAAACCACCACAGCGGCTTGTCCTCTGACTGATGCACCAGGCCTGGCCAATCAGGCTCAGCTGGCGGAGTTGATGATAGAGCTTAAAAAGGAGTAAGCATGGCAGGTCATAGCAAGTGGGCGAATATCAAGCACCGCAAAGCCAGACAGGATGCCAAAAAAGGCAAAATTTTTACCAAAATCATCCGGGAGTTGACGGTAGCGGCCCGGATTAGCCCTGAGGTAAGCTCCAACCCGCGTTTGCGTATTGCGGTGGATAAAGCCTTAGCGGAAAACATGACCCGGGATACTATCGACCGTGCTATTAAGCGTGGTGCCGGTGCCACTGAAGGTGAGAATTACGACGAGTTGCTGTACGAGGGGTATGGTATCAACGGGGTGGCGGTGCTGGTTGAAACCATGACCGACAACCGCAACCGCACCGTCAGTGATGTACGCAATGCATTTAGCAAAAATGGTGGCAACCTGGGCACGGATGGCTCGGTGGCTTATTTGTTTAGCAAGCAGGGCGTGCTGTCGTATGACAGTGACACCGATGAAGATGCCCTGATGGAAGCGGCTCTTGAGGCGGGTGCAGACGATGTACAGCGTCATGAAGACGGCTCTTTCGATGTATTGACCACACCGGATACTTTCTCCGATGTCAAAGATGCGCTGGTAGCGGCTGGTTTTGCCCCGGCCAATGCGGAAATCACGCAGGTACCCAGCACCCGGGTGGAGCTGGATCTGGAGCAGGCAAAGAAATTTCTGAAGATGTTGGATACGCTGGAAGATCTGGACGATGTGCAAAGCGTGTTTCATAACGCCGACATCAGCGATGCTATCCTGGCGAGCCTGGACTAGGGCGTGGCCATTATCCTTGGCATTGACCCCGGCAGTCTGTTAACCGGCTATGGGGTGGTGCAACAACAAGGCAGCCGCTTTGAGTATCGCTCAAGCGGCTGCATTCGTCTTCCCAAGGCCGATTTGGCCGAGCGTTTGCAAATTATTTTCCAGGGCGTGACCGAGCTGATCCAGCAGCATCAGCCAACGGTGTTTGCCATTGAGCAGGTGTTTATGGCGCGCAATGCTGATTCTGCTTTAAAGCTGGGGCAGGCCCGTGGTGCCGCAATAGTGGCGGCCACCAATGCCGGCCTGGCCGTGTTCGAGTACTCGGCCCGTCAGGTCAAGCAGGCGGTGGTTGGCACTGGTGCTGCCGATAAAGTTCAGGTGCAGCATATGGTCAAAGCCATGCTGAAATTGCCCGGCACACCGCAGGCTGATGCGGCCGATGCGCTGGCGGTGGCGCTCTGCCATGGACATACCCAGCAAAGCTTAATCAACCTGGCTGGCCAGGCCCGCAAAACAGTGCGTGGCCGCTTACGATAAGGACAACCTATGATAGGACGATTGCGCGGTATTTTGCTGGAAAAACAGGCACCGGATGCATTGCTGGAGGTAGCAGGTGTAGGTTACGAAGTGCAGTTGCCACTCACCAGCTTTTACCAGTTGCCGGAGCCTGGCAAGGAGTGCGTGATCTACACCCACTTTGTAGTGCGCGAAGATGCGCAGTTGCTGTATGGCTTTCATACCGCCAGCGAGCGTGCCTTGTTTCGTCAGCTGATCAAAGCCAATGGCGTGGGGCCTAAACTGGCACTGACCATTTTATCCGGTTTAACGGCTGATGATTTTGTGCGCTGCGTGCAGCTGGATGATTTATCCACGTTAGTGAAGCTGCCTGGTATTGGCAAAAAGACCGCCGAACGTTTGCTGGTAGAAATGCGCGACCGGCTCAAAGACTGGGGCATGGCTTCGTCCGACAGTGCTTTCAGTACGGTGCAAATCAGCCCGATCAAGCCGAACTTAACAGCCACTGAGCAGGCTGAACAGGATGCACTTGGTGCCTTGGTCAGCCTTGGGTATACTCAGCAGCAGGCCAGCAAAGCGGTGCAAAAGGTGAAAACCGACGAGATGAGCAGTGAAGCTCTGATCAAAGCCGCCCTCAGGAGCATGATGTAAACCATGATTGAAGCCGATCGTTTTATCCAGCCAACCGCCAGTCGTGAAGATGAAGCCATCGATCGGGCGATCCGGCCGCGCCTGCTGGCGGACTATACCGGTCAGCAGCATGTCTGTGAGCAGATGGCCATTTTTATTGAAGCGGCACGGGGCCGGAATGAGCCACTGGATCATTTGTTGATCTTTGGCCCGCCAGGCCTGGGTAAAACCACCCTGGCAATGATTGTCGCCAACGAAATGAAGGTGAACATCAAAACTACCTCGGGACCTGTGCTGGAAAAAGCCGGCGATTTGGCGGCGCTGCTGACCAATCTGGACGAGAACGATGTACTCTTTATCGACGAAATCCACCGTTTAAGCCCTGTGGTTGAAGAAATCCTGTATCCGGCGATGGAAGATTATCAGCTGGATATTATGATTGGCGAAGGCCCGGCGGCCCGCTCGATCAAATTGGATTTACCGCCCTTTACTCTGATCGGTGCTACCACCCGGGCAGGGGCGCTCACGTCACCGCTGCGCGATCGCTTTGGCATCGTGCAGCGGCTCGAGTTTTACAAGGTCTCGGAGCTGACACAAATCATCCTGCGCTCAGCCGGCTTTTTAAATCTGGAACTGGATGAAGCCGGTGCTACCGAAATTGCCCGTCGCTCCCGGGGGACACCGCGCATCGCCAACCGGTTGCTGCGCCGGGTGCGCGATTACGCTCAGGTCAAGTCCAATGGTGAAGTCACGTTGCAAGTAGCGGCCGAGGCGCTGCAAATGGTGGATGTGGATGCCGAAGGTTTTGATTACATGGATCGCAAGTTGCTGTTGGCCATTATTGAGAAATTTATGGGCGGACCGGTCGGGTTGGATAACCTGGCAGCAGCCATTGGCGAAGAGAAAGATACCATCGAGGATGTGATCGAGCCGTTTTTGATCCAGCAGGGCTTTATTCAGCGTACTCCGCGAGGTCGCATCGCAGCACCGCGTGCTTATCAGCATTTTGGTTTTGATCTGCCTGAGAACTAAAGCTGGTTGCTACCGCAAACCCCCGTTCAGTTTGAAAGGCGACGGATAAAAAAAAGCCCGCTCAATAGAGCGGGCGAATGCAACAAGTTGAAGGAAGTGCTTCAATAAAATCCAGGGAACATCTACGAGCAATAAAGTGAACTGGGAAAATTCGGCCTCTACCACTCTGTGAACTGGTCTAAAACAGCGAGCGAATCGCTGTGGTTTGCGCTAGCTCAGAACACAGGGCGTATTCTAGGGAGTTAGAGTAAAGACTTCAAACGAGAAAAATTGCTTGTTTCGAATAAAAATTTCTAATGCAACATTCATTTGGCGTTCATCCAGATGCTGTATAACAATCCTTAGTATGCCATACATGCAGCTGTATTCTGGCGAAGCATACTCTGCAGTGTGCACAGCATGGTAAGAATATAATTCATGCAAGCTTACTGAAGCCTCGGAATTGCACCTGTGGAAGCTGGTCGCATTTTCAGGTTTTTTGAACGCATGGCAGGAACTTGTTTTTTACTACAAAGTCAGTGAAATGGCGGTAGAAAAGTATTTTGCAACATTTGTCTGGCACCGGTTGAGTTCGCGAAATGGCTGCCCTATGATAGGCACTGCGCGAGTACACCCTTAAATAGCCACTATCAATCCCAGATTTGAATTCTCAGAGGTAATGTCCAGTGTCCGGTGAAATTTCAGTTATAGGCTTGCTGTTCGAAGCAGGAATTATTGTGCAGGCCGTGATGTTAACCTTAGTGGGCATGTCTATCGTGTCCTGGGCGATGATTTTTCAGCGCAGAAAAGTGTTAAAACTGGCCAGCGCTGAAGCGAAACGCTTCGAAGATAAGTTCTGGTCTGGTATCGACTTATCGAAACTCTATACCGAAGTCAGTGCCCGAGGTCAGGTCACAGGGCTGGAAGCCTTGTTTAAGTCTGGTTTTAAAGAGTTTATCCGTTTGCACAAAAACAACCGTCAGGCCGGTGCTGTGATGGAAGGCACCCAGCGTGCGATGCGGGTTGGTCTGTCGCGTGAAGTAGAGCGACTGGAAACGCATTTACCTTTTCTTGCCACTGTTGGTTCTATCAGTCCATACATCGGGTTGTTTGGTACTGTCTGGGGTATTATGAACTCCTTTATTGCGTTAGGCTCGGTGCAGCAAGCGACCCTGAACATGGTGGCACCTGGTATAGCCGAAGCCTTGATTGCAACGGCCATGGGCTTATTCGCCGCTATTCCGGCAGTCGTTGCCTATAATAAGTTTTCGCATCAAGTTGAACTGCTTGAAAGCAGCTACTTCAACTTTGTGGAAGAGTTCTCCAATATTTTGCACCGCCAGGCGGGGAATACCACCGGAGAAGCGGCCTGATGTACATCCGTAAAAAGCGTCGCATGATGGCTGAAATCAATGTGGTTCCCTACATTGATGTGATGCTGGTGCTCTTGATTATTTTTATGGTCACCACCCCCATGCTGACGCAAGGGGTGAAAGTTGAACTGCCTAAGTCATCAGCTGAGCCGCTGGAGCAAATGACCGATGGCAAAACACCGCTGGTGGCTACTGTGGATGCTGCAGGCCTGTACTACTTTGAAAAAGACGCCGAAACCCATGGTCCTTATACCTCGGCTGAGCTAGTGGTGGAAGTTGCTAGTTGGCTATCCATTGAGCCAGGCACTCAGGTCATTGTTAAAGGCGATCACACCGTCAGTTATGATGCGGTGATTCGTTTAATCAATGTACTTAAAAACGCGGGAGCACCATCGGTTGGTCTAATGACTGATCCGGGGGAGGGCAACTAGATGATGCAGCCGGAGTTTAAAACAGCTTTAAAGAAGTCGCTGTTGCTCCATGTCGGCTTTGTGCTTATTCTGGTAGCCAGTAATTTTGCGCCAAGCCCAAGTTTGCAGCCGACACCAGTAACGGCGACTGCATCCGCTGCGCCATCGGCACCGATTGAAGCGGTGGCCATCGATCAGCAGCAGTACGAGCAGCGGGTACAGCAACTGCGCGAGCAACGCGAGCAAGCGCAGCGTGCAGAGCAACAACGGATTGCCGAATTAGAGCGTCGCGCCCGTGCTGCTGAGCAAGCCCGGGCGGAAGAAGAGCAACGTATCCGTCGGCTGGAACAGCAACGCCAACAACAGGACGCAGCTGCGCGTCAGGCCGCGGCGGCAGCTGCTGAAGCACGTCGGCAACAGCAGCAAGAAACTGAGCGGGCACGTCAGGCTGAGCAGCAGCGGCAGCAGGCCGAAGCAGAAGCCAGAGCAGCCGCTGAGCGCCGTAGGCAGGAGCAGGAAGCCGCCCAGAGGGCAGAAGCTGAACGCCAGCAACGCGAACGCGAAGCCCAGCTGCGTGCACAACAAGAACGTGAGCTGCAAGAGCGGTTAGAGCGTGAATCTCAGGCCAGGCAAGTTGCACGGCAGCGCCAGACGGTGACCGAAGTAGAACGTTTCACCGCCATGATCCGCGATCGCATTCAGCAAAATTTGCGGGTCGATGAGCGGATGCGTGGCAGACAGTGTCGCATCAATATCCGTTTGGCCAGTAATGGCTTTGTCACCAATGTCAGTGTGGTCAATGGTGATCAGGTGGTGTGTGATGCCGCCATGCGGGCAGTCGAACGTGCAGGAACCTTACCGGTGTCGCAAGATCCGGATGTGTTTGAGCAACTGCGCAATATTAACTTAACGGTGATCCCAGAATTTTAATTATGAGAACCTTTATCCGATACAGTTTCATCCTTATCTTGCTGCTGAGCTTTCATCTGCAGGCGCGCAGTGCTCTGGAAATTGTCATTACCGAAGGCATTGATTCTGCTCGGCCAATTGCTGTGGTGCCGTTTCGCTTTGAAGGCGTAAATCGCCCAACAGAAACCATCACCGAGGTGATTGCGGCTGATTTGATGCGCAGTGGTCAGTTTAATCCAATACCGACGGTACGAATGCCACAACAGCCACATCGCGCCGGTGATGTGGATTATGCCGCCTGGGCCAAAGAAGGGGTGGAACACCTGGTGATTGGTACCATTCGTGAGGCCGGCCCGGATCGCTACACGGTGTCGTTTGAATTAATTGATGTGGTGAGAGGCAATGCAGGTTTAAGCCGGCAAATGCTGAACCAAGGCCAGTTGGTAAGAAGTCAGGAGCATGTACTGGAAGCGCGGGAAACCACCATTACCGGCAATCAGGTTCGGCAATTTGGCCATCGCATCAGTGACATCGTGTATGAACGCTTAACCGGTACCCGCGGCGCATTTCTCACCAAAATTGCTTATGTACTGGTGCAGCGTGATGCCGAGTTCCCATTTCAACTGGCGGTTGCCGATTACGATGGTGCCAATCAGCAAATATTGCTGCGCTCACGCGAGCCCTTGATGTCGCCTAGCTGGTCACCGGATGGTACCAAGCTTGCCTATGTCACCTTTGAGCAGCGTCAGGCACAAATTGTCATTCAGGACATCTACACTGGCCGTCGCAGTGTGTTAAGTAGCACTCCCGGCATTAATGGCGCACCCACCTGGAGCCCGGATGGCCGTAAAATGGCGATGGTGCTATCGAAAGATGGCAACCCGGAAATCTATGTGATGGATATTGCCAGCAGAGAGTTAACCCGTATCACCAACCATCGTGCGATCGATACCGAGCCTGCTTGGTCGCCAGATGGCAAAGAAATTATCTTCAGCTCGGAGCGAGGTGGAAATCCGCAACTATATAGCGTAAATTTACAAACTGGAACTACAAGGCGATTGACTTTCGAAGGTGAGATGAACCTGTCCGGCACTTTTACTCCGGATGGCCAGTCCATTGTGATGGTGAATCGTACCCGAGGACGTTACCAGATAGCCCGGATGGATCGACAGACCCGCTTTATGCAGGTTCTGACTACCACCAGCCTGGATGAATCCCCAAGCATTGCCCCGAATGGGTCTATGGTGATTTATAGCACCATGCACGGATCTAAACAGGTGTTGGCATTGGTATCTATGGATGGTCGTTTTAAAGCCCGGTTACCTGCTGCTCAAGGTGAAGTGAAATCACCAGCCTGGTCGCCATTTTTATAACAATGAAATTCAATCATTCAATCTACTAAGGATATGTTGCTATGAACGTACATCACGCGTTAAAGGGGATCTTGATCGCTTTGCCAATCCTGACTCTGGCTGCCTGTAGTTCTACCTCGCAAACCAGTGTTTCAGATGCTGAGGCCGAAGCTGCACGCCGTGCTCAGATGGAGCGCGATGCTGCAGTGCAAGTGGAGCGTGCTGATCAGGCGGTAACACCAGCCGAGCGTGTGCGTCAGCAGATGGAAGCACTGCGCCAGGAAAATGTCATTTACTTTGACTTTGACCGTTCAACCATTCGCCAGGAGTTTGTAGAAAGCCTGCGGGCACATGGTGAGTTCTTGCGTACCAACCCATCGGTTCGTGTAACCATTGAAGGACACACCGATGAGCGTGGCACGCCAGAGTACAACATTGCATTGGGTGAGCGTCGCGCACAAGCTGTGGTACAGTATCTGCAGAACCTGGGCGTACCAGCCAGTCAGATGCGTACTGTGAGTTACGGTGAAGAGCGTCCGGTTGATATGTCACGTACCGAAGCAGGCTTTGCGAAAAACCGTCGCGCTGTATTGGTGTATTAATTCCTGCTAAGAGAAGCGTTGTGCAATGAAAAAATCCTTGATAGTGCTGGTTAGCCTGTTATCTGCAGCTGCGGTTGCCAACCCCGCTCCGGTGTCTGACATTAGCCGTAGCCGGGGTGCTGTATCTACCGCTGCTGCTGGAAGTATTGAGCAGCGACTGGAAGCTTTGGAGCGGGTGGTAGAAGCCCGTGCCAATGCGCAACTTCGGATGCAGCAGCAACTGGAACAGTTGCTGGATGAAGTGTCTGAGCTGCGAGGTCAAACCGAGCTACACAGCCATCAACTGGAAGAAATTGTGCAACGCCAGCGTGATATCTACCAAGAGATAGAGCGTCGAATGGCTGCGGGACCTGCACCTGTGGCAACACAGGTGCAGACCAGCATTGAGCCAGCAACGACCCCGTTTTCTACCGATGTGTCTGAGAATGATGCCTACGATCGTGCTGTCCAGATGGTACTGCGTGATCGGCGTTACGATGCAGCCATCGCCGAATTTGAGCGTTTTTTACAGCAATACCCCAACTCTGTCTATGCGGCCAATGCCAATTATTGGCTCGGTGAGTTGGTGCTGCGTGATAACGAGTTGTCCAAAGCAAAAACCTACTTTCAGCGGGTCGTGCAAAACTTTGCTGACTCCAGCAAGGTGCCTGATGCGTTGTTTAAATTGGGTCAAATTGCCGAGCGAGAGAACAATGTAAATGCCGCCAAAGGTTTTTACCGCCAGGTTGTACAGCAACATCCAAATGCTCCCGCGGTTCGTTTGGCACAGGGACGGCTCGATAGCCTGAATTAAGAAAAAAGTTGCTGTGCTGTTGTCATTTTCAGCAAGTTGCTTTCAATTTAAGCGTTTGGCAGCTGCAAGAGGCATTTTTTCGTTTTTTTGGTTGCACTGACGCCTGAAATCAGTAAGATATGCGTCCGCGGCGAGGGTCATTAGCTCAGCTGGTAGAGCAGTGGACTTTTAATCCATTGGTCGATGGTTCGAATCCATCATGACCCACCA
>NZ_FNRM01000003.1:0-474904 GCF_900107845.1 Alkalimonas amylolytica | reverse complement strand
TGGGTCATTAGCTCAGCTGGTAGAGCAGTGGACTTTTAATCCATTGGTCGATGGTTCGAATCCATCATGACCCACCACTTTCCTTCTATTTTCTCCCAACGTTAACTTTTGTCATTTGGTCTTGTCTCACTTATAATAACGCCCCTTTATCGGTAACGAAGACTGGCACGATGGAACAAAGTTTGTATTTCGACGAACAGCAGTTTGTTTTTCCGCGCAAGCCTATGCCGCTGCAACAGGAGCAGGCTGCAGAGTACAAGGCGCGTATTAAAGCCTTATTACAGCAGCACAATGCCGTCCTGGTGGCGCATTACTACACCGATCCTGAAATACAGGCATTGGCAGAAGCAACCGGCGGCTGTGTGTCCGACTCACTGGAAATGGCCCGCTTTGGCAAAGAGCATCCAGCAGATACGTTGATCGTAGCTGGGGTGCGCTTTATGGGTGAAACCGCCAAGATCCTAAGCCCGGAAAAAACCGTGCTGATGCCAACGCTGGATGCGACCTGTTCATTGGATTTAGGCTGCCCGGCCAAAGAGTTCTCTGAGTTTTGCGATGCGCACCCGGATCGGGTGGTGGTGGTCTATGCCAACACCTCAGCGGCCGTGAAAGCCAGAGCCGATTGGGTGGTCACCTCATCCATTGCACTGGATGTGGTCGATTATCTGGACAGTCAGGGCAAAAAAATCCTCTGGGGCCCGGACAAGCATTTAGGCGCTTATGTGCAAAAGCAAACCGGCGCCGATATGCTGCTGTGGAACGGTGCCTGTATTGTGCACGACGAGTTCAAAGCCAAAGCCTTGCTGGAGCTAAAAAAGCAGTACCCCAATGCTGCCGTCTTGGTGCACCCCGAGTCACCGGACTCGGTGGTACAGCTGGCCGATGCGGTTGGCTCTACCAGCCAACTGATCAAAGCCAGCCAAACCCTGCCAAACGATACCTTTATCGTGGCTACCGACAAAGGCATTTTCTACAAAATGCAGCAGCAGGCGCCAGGTAAAACCTTCATCGAAGCGCCTACCGGTGGCAATGGCGCCACCTGCCGCAGCTGTGCCCATTGCCCCTGGATGGCGATGAATGGCCTGCAAGCCATTGAAGAAGCTCTGGTTAAGCGGGAGGGGCATGAAATCTTTGTCGATGACGCATTACGCCGCAAAGCCTTGTTGCCACTGGATCGGATGCTGAACTTTGCCAAAGAGCAGCAGGTCGCGGTGAAGGGTAACGCCTGAACTGGTTAATTTGCCAGCAGAAAACAGCGAAGCAACAGATAACTGTTGCAACAAAGCCGCTTTTTACCTAGTATAGCGGCGCTCGCTACGGTGAGTATCGGAGAGGTGGCTGAGTGGCTGAAGGCGCACGCCTGGAAAGTGTGTTTAGGTTAACCCCTAACGAGGGTTCGAATCCCTCCCTCTCCGCCATATTCAAACAAAAACCCCCTGGCTCGCGCCAGGGGGTTTTTGTTTGACTGCGGAGCAGGGCGGCCTTGGTTCGAACCCGGATCGTATTTACTTCCAACAAATCTACGCTATCTTCAATACATCATACCCCTTTGGCCCGCAGGCCCTGCATGGATTGGCTGCTATCATGACAACCACCACAACTACTTTACCAAGCCCGGTCGCGCCGGCCGAGCGCATGCTGATCCTGGACGTGATCCGTGGTTTTGCCCTTTTTGGCATTTTGATGATGAACATCGAGTATTTTCAGCGGCCACTGCAGGCGCTGATGCTTGGGTTTAACTCCGAGCAAAGCGGGCTGGATTATGCGGTTGCCTGGCTGTCGTTTACCTTTGTGCAGGGCAAGTTTTATACGCTGTTTTCCTTGTTATTTGGCCTGGGTTTTATTGTGTTTATAGACCGAGCCAGGCAAAAGGGGGCGGCAGCGCCTAGCTTATTCCGTCGCCGTTTGTGGGTGTTGTTGGCCATTGGGGTGGTGCATCTGTTGCTGATCTGGGGGGGGGATATTCTGCATTTTTATGCCGTGGTCGGATTTTTGTTGTTGTTTTTTGTCAATGCTTCGGTAAAACGGCTGTGTATCTGGGCTGCGGTGCTGCTACTGACACCTATTCTACTGATTTGGCTTGGGACTTTCGCCCTTGAAATGGCGATGCAGGTTCCTGAAGAAGCGGCAAAGCTAAAAGCTGGTTTTGCCGCTGATAAAGAGAAATTGCTGGCTGATATTGCCCGTGGGGATCTGCTTTATGCCAGTGGTGGTTATTGGCAGGTGGTGCAGTGGCGGGTGTATGAGTTTCAGGCTTTGTATCTTAGTCCTGCGCTGCTGTTATTTGTGCCAATGATTCTGGGCATCTTTTTGCTTGGTGCCGCTTTAGGTCGCTCAGGCTTGTTGCAAACACCTGAGCAGCATAAAGTGTTTTTCTGGCGGTTGATGTGGTTGGGCTACAGCATAGGGCTGCCATTAACGCTGATATGGGGCATCTATGGCACTGAGGTCGAGATGGTGTCACCGAGCATCCGTAATGCACTGCTGATGACCTGCCAAAATCTGTCGAATGTGGCGCTGTGTTTGGCTTACATGGCGACACTGGTCCATCTGTACCTGCACAAAGGGCACTTTATTCGTTTGCTTGCGCCAGCGGGCCGCATGGCGCTTACCAACTATTTGCTGCATTCTGTGGTGTTTACCCTGCTGTTTTATGGTTATGGCCTGGGTCTTTACGGAGATTTTGGTCGGGCAGCCACTACCTTGATGGCACTGTTACTCTATGGCTTGCAACTTTGGCTCAGTCACTGGTGGCTGCAGCGCTACCGCAGTGGGCCTATGGAATGGTTGTGGCGTACGCTGACCTATGGCCACCGCCAACCGTTTCGGATCCAACCGCTCCTTTCTTCTTAGTATTGCTTAATACATTGATTTTCATTAATTAAAATATGGCACGCTCTATGCTTTATCCTTGTGAAGAACAATTTTTTGACAGAGGGTATCGCCATGCAAATCAAAGGTCCGGGAGTGTCACTGTACAGTCAGATGCAAGCCATGGCACAGCAGGCACGTGGCCCGCAGCAGGCTATGGCATTGCAACGACAGGAGCCTCATGGTGTTTCTGGCGTCAGCCATAGCCAAAGTGACTTTGGCGCTATGCTCAAAGGTGCGCTGGATAACGTGAATGGTCTGCAAATGCATGCCCGGGGTCTGGCAACTGCCGTTGAAAAAGGGGTTGAAGGGGTGACCATCGCGGAAGCGATGATTGCAGCCTCCAAATCCTCCATTGCTTTTGAAGCCACCATGCAGGTGCGCAATAAAGTAGTGGAAGCCTACAAAGAAATTATGACGATGCCGGTGTAAGAGCTAAGGGGTAAGTTGTGGCAGAGAACCAATCCACTGAACTGGCGTTAAGCGGCGATGAGTTTAACTCCAGTGATCAACAAGAGCAGAAATCCGGTTTTCTGAACAACCTGGGTGGCACTGATCTGCTGCGTCAGGTGACCATGATCATTGCACTGACCATCTGTTTGGCGATTGCGTTGCTGATTATTTTATGGGCACGTCAGCCGGAAATGCGTCCACTGGGTACCTTTGCCACCGAAGAGCTGATTCAGACTCTGGATCACCTGGACAGCCAGCGGGTGAAATACCGGTTGGATGGCAATGTTATCTATGTTCCTGAAGACCAATTTCAAAGCATTCGGCTAGGTATGACCCGGGCCGGGCTGGCGCAGGAGCCAACCAGCGGTACCGAAATCCTGATGCAAGACAGTGGCTTTGGCGTTAGCCAGCGACTTGAAACTGAACGCTTAAAGCACAGCCGCGAGCAGCAGTTGGCACGGACTATCGAAGAGTTACAAAGTGTAGCCAGGGCCAGGGTGCTGTTGGCAATCCCACCGGAAAACGTATTTGCCCGTCGTGAACGTTTACCGTCAGCAACAGTGCTGATTACTGCCCGAGGTGGTCGGGTTATTCGTGACAGTGAAGTCGATGCCATCGTCGATATCGTTGCTTCGGCTGTCCAGAACCTGGACCCGTCCAGAGTGACGGTGACGGATCAGAACGGCCGCTTGTTAAATAGTGGCTCGCAGGATACGGCTTCTGCCAGAAAACGGCGTGAGTACGAGCTGGAGCGGGCGCGGGAAGATGAGTATCGTCAACGAATTGACAGTATCCTGATGCCAGTGTTGGGCGTGGGTAACTACACAGCGCAAGTTGATGTGGTGATGGATTTCACCACCCTGGAGCAAACCCAACAGCGCTTTAATCCAGACTTGCCGGCCATTCGCAGTGAAATGAGTATTGAAGAAAGCAGCGTGGGTGGTTTAAGTGGTGGTATCCCTGGGGCTTTATCCAATCAGCCACCCATGCCTTCGGCTATTCCGGAAGAAGCAACTGGCGGTGGGGCAACACCTATTGTGCCAGGTCGTAATCATCGGGAGACCACCCGTAATTTTGAGCTCGATACCACCATTAGCCATAGTTCGCAGCAATCAGGGGTCGTACGAAGGGTCAGTGTGTCTGTGGCGGTAGATTACAAATTAGCACCCAATGATCAAGGAGAAATGGCACCTCAACCCAGAACTCAGGCAGAATTGCACAATATTCGTCGCTTGTTGCAAGGCAGCATTGGGTATGATGTGCAGCGCGGTGATAGCATTGAGGTGGTTTCGGTGCCCTTTACCCGGACCGAGCTGGAGGCTGAGCCTACGGTCTACTTCTATCAGGAAGAGTGGTTTATTCGTCTGACCCGCTTACTAATTGCTGGCCTGGTCATCATCGTACTGATTTTGTCGGTGGTACGGCCGATGCTGAAGAAACTGATCTATCCTGAAGATACCAAAGATGCGTATGATGAAGATGCATTAGGGTCTGGCCTGGATTTAGGCGATGACACCATCGATATGCTGAAATCTACCTTTGATGAAACCGCGGTTGGCTTTGCCGAAGATGGCACCCTGATGCTACCAGACTTGCATGGCGATGAAGATTTACTAAAAGCAGTGCGTGCTCTGGTAGCGAATGAACCGGAACTATCGGCCCTGGTGGTCAGAAACTGGCTGGAAGAAGATGACTGAGAATATTGAAAAGCCAAGCTTTGATGTTGGTAAGCTCGATGGCGTTGAAAAGGCCGCAATTCTGCTGTTAAGTTTATCAGAGGAAGATGCAGCCCAGATCCTAAAGCACCTGGAACCTAAACAGGTGCAAAAGGTGGGCACGGCCATGGCGCAAATGACCGATCTGAATCAGGCAAAGATTTCAGCGGTGCACCGGCTTTTTATTGAGCAAATCCAGAATTTCAGTACCATTGGCTTCCAGAGCGAAGAGTTTATCAAGCGAGCTCTAACCGCAGCCTTGGGTGAAGAAAAAGCGGCCAACTTGATCGATCAGATTGTATTAGGTGGAAGTGCCAAAGGTCTGGATTCTCTGAAATGGATGGATTCCAAGCAAGTAGCCAATATCATCCGTAACGAGCACCCGCAGATACAGACCATTGTGTTGTCTTACCTGGCTCCGGAGCAGTCAGCGGAAATTTTGTCGCAGTTCTCTGAAAAAGTCCGGCTGGACTTGACCATGCGGATTGCCAATTTAGAAGAAGTGCAACCCGCCGCCTTGCAGGAATTGAATGAGATTATGGAGAAACAATTTGCCGGTCAAGCTGGTGCGCAAACGGCTAAAATGGGTGGCTTGAAAGCTGCGGCCGACATTCTTAACTATCTGGATACCAACATTGAAGGTCAGTTGCTGGATTCCATCCGTGAAAATGACGAGGAAATGGCGCAGCAAATCCAGGATCTGATGTTTGTTTTTGAAAACCTGATTGATGTTGAAGACCGAGGCATTCAAACACTGTTGCGTGAAGTAGAGCAAGATATTTTGATGAAGGCCTTAAAAGGTGCGGATGATGCACTGAAAGAGAAAATCTTTGGCAATATGTCGAAACGGGCGGCTGAACTGCTGCGCGATGATCTTGAGGCCATGGGCCCAGTCCGCGTCAGTGATGTAGAAGCGGCACAAAAAGAAATCCTGGCCACTGCGCGGCGACTGGCGGATGCTGGTGAAATTATGCTTGGTGGTGGTGGTGGTGATGACTTCCTGTAATTGTTTACAGCGGGACCAACTATGAGCTCAGATCAGTTTCGCTATAAGCGGCCATTCTCACCTGATGCCAGTACTCTGGAGCAGCTGAAAGAGTGGCCAAGCCCTGATCTGACCGGTGACATGCGCAAGTACGAAAAAACCAATGCGTTGAATAAAACCAGACCTGATCCCAAAGCACCCGCTGAAACCGAGCAATCGGATGAGGATGATCACAGTCTTAAACCTCTGACTGCTGAGCAAATGGAAGAGCTGCGCCAGCAAGCTTATGACGCGGGCTTCTCGGAAGGTAAAGAAGATGGCTTCGCCAAAGGCTATGAAGAGGGACGCCAGCAAGGTCAGGAAGACGGGGTAAAGCAGGGCTTGGCCGAAGGCAAGAAACTTGGTTTTGAAGAAGGGCAGCAGCAAAGCGAGCAGCAATTTCAGGCGCTGGAACAATTACTGGATCAATTGCAGCAGCCGCTAAAGCAGCTGGATAAACAAGTAGAGCAAGAGCTGTTGGCCCTGGCGCTGGCGATGGCCAAAGCAGTGCTGCAAACCGAAGTACAAACCAACCAACAAGTCATTCTTAAGGCATTGCAACAGGCGATTGATGCGTTGCCACTGCGACATGGCAAGGTGCATATCAAGTTGCACCCGGATGATTTGGCCATTATTCAGCAGCATTACAGTACTGAGCAACTGGGTGAGCGTGGCTGGCAGTTGCTGGCTGAGCCGACCTTAAGCCGCGGTGGCTGCCGGCTTGAAACCGAACAGTCTCTTGTCGATCGTAGCATTGAGCAGCGTTTAGGCAGTGCTTTAGCTCATTTCATGCAACTGGAGACACCCAAGGACGACACTGCGGAGGAGTCACCGGTATGACCGCTTCCCTGGCAGAGAGGATCCGCAAGCAACAGCACTACATTCGACCAAGCAGGCCCTCAGTATCTGGTCAATTAGTACGAGTTGTTGGCCTGACGCTGGAGGCAACCGGTTGCAGTGCAGGCATTGGTCAGAGTTGCGAAGTGGAAACGGCGCAGGGCATTATTCTGGCTGAAGTAGTGGGTTTTGCCGGTGATCGAATTTTTTTGATGCCAAAAGATGATATTTCCGGGGTGGTGCCTGGTGCCAAAGTCACCCCTGTATTGCACGAACAGGGCGTGCCATTGTGCATGGGGCTGCTCGGGCGGGTGGTAGACGGAGCTGGTAAGCCGTTGGATGGCAAAGGGCCTATCGTTGCCACTGAATTTGCCCGCAACCGCAAAGTCCCCATTAATCCACTGCAGCGTCAACCAATACGAACTCCACTGGATGTTGGTGTGCGCGCGATCAACAGCGCGTTGACGGTAGGCAAAGGCCAGCGGATGGGGCTATTTGCTGGTAGTGGTGTTGGTAAAAGCGTGCTGCTTGGCATGATGACACGCGGCACCAGCGCCGATGTCATCGTGGTTGGTTTGGTTGGTGAACGGGGCCGTGAGGTCAAAGAGTTCATCGATGATATTTTAGGCGAAGAAGGTCGAGAGCGTGCCGTGGTGGTGGCGTCGCCAGCCGATGTATCGCCAGTAATGCGGCTAAAAGGCTGCGAAACGGCCGTGCAAATTGCGGAGTATTTTCGCGATCAGGGGCTGGATGTATTGCTGCTGATTGACTCCATTACCCGTTATGCCCAGGCCCAGCGTGAAATTGCATTGGCTGTTGGGGAGCCGCCGGCTACCAAGGGTTATCCACCCTCTGTCTTTGCCAAATTACCTGCCTTGGTTGAGCGGGCTGGCAACGGTGCCGCTGGCAAAGGTTCCATTACCGGTTTTTACACGGTGTTGTCTGAGGGCGATGATTTGCAGGATCCAATCGCCGATGCATCCCGGGCGATTTTGGATGGCCATATTGTGTTGTCACGGCAACTGGCCGATAGCGGCCACTTTCCAGCCATTGATATTGAGCAGTCGATTAGCCGGGTGATGCCGGCAGTGACCAGCATGGAACATCAACTGATGGCACGGCAATTAAAACAACTCTATGCCAGTTACCGTCAAAGTAAGGATTTAATCGCCATCGGTGCTTACGTCAAAGGCAGTGATCCTTTGCTGGATAAAGCAGTGGCTTTAATGCCTGCTATCAACCGCTTTTTGCAACAGGGTATGAAAGACGTGGTGGCCTATGATGAGAGTTTGCTGGCGCTGACTAATTTATTGCCACTTCCGGCGCAAGCCAAAGCAACAGGGTAAGCCATTATGGCAAATAAGCAGTTGGAGTTACTAGTAAAAGTACAGCTAGAGCGAGAAGAGAAGCTGCAAGCCAACTTTGTGCAGGCGCTGCAATTTACCCGCCAAGCAGAGCAAAAATATCAGGGCTTGGCCGACTATCGAACGGATTACATCCAACAAAGCCAACAACAAGGCAGCCTCGGCTTGCAAAGCCGGCAGTACAATCAATTTGTTAGCTTTATCGCTAAGCTGGATTTAGCTTTGCAGCAACAAGCCCAGCAAATTCAACAAGCGCATGCCGTGATGGAGCAGCGTCGTCAGCAATGGTTGGCGATGCAAAAAAAACGCAAAGCATTGGAGTACTTGCTAGAGCAACAAAAGCAGCAAGCCATGAAAAAAGCAGCCCGTACTGAGCAATTGCTGCAGGATGAGGTGGCTATGCAGCAGTTTGTCCGTCGGCAGCAACCCCATTAAATCATCTTTTCCTGAACATTCTGGCCTGGATTTTGAATAACCTAATCAGACTTGAACGATCCCAATCAATCTAAGCTGTGAGGAGAAGACGCATGGCGGATGCATTACAGATGTTCTTAATGACGGGCAGCCCCTTACAGCTTGGTGCCGGCACTGCGACTAAAGCCGATGATGCAGAAGCGCCGTTGAACTCTGAAACCCTGCCTTTTGCAGCCCAATTGGCTGAAGCTGGTGAGCAGCCAGTTGTTCTGACGGAACGGCAAAAAGCTGCCGCTTCCTCGGTGCAAGAAAGCATGTCGCCAGAGCCAGTCAACCCAGAATCATTGCAAGCTATCATCACGGATGAGCAAAGCTCTGCCGATGATAAAGATGCTGCCAGGGCCTGGCTTGCCATCATTCGGGCCGGCCAGCAGGAGAGCGCCAGCATTACCGTGACAGCAGCATCGGTCAAGCAAGGGCGGGCGTTTTTGGCCGAAGCCCAGGGCGATAAAGAAGAGCGTCCAAACCAGCTTGGGTCTTCCGCGCTGCTTACTGCATCCGCGCAATCAACGATGGCAACCGAGTCAGACGTGGATAAAGCGAGTATTCGCCTGGATGTCAAAGTAGACGTCAGCAAAGCGTCGAATAAAAGCGAGACAGCGGCTGTAGATGAGAGCGCACAAGAGGTGCATGCTTCTGCCAGGAAAGCTAAAAGCAAAACGGTAACGGATAAGCAGCTTTTGGCTGTGCAAACTGGTGAATTGGCTACAGAAAAATCAGCCGTAAGCAATGACAACAAAGCAGATGCTCCAAAGGGCTCACTGGTTCAGGCCGTCGGTCAAAGCACTGAAGCGCAAGTGCGTAAAACAGCCAGCCAAGATGTCGCGACAGACGATGTGCTGGAGACGGAGGTTGAGCCGTCTGAGAAAGTGCTGCCGGCTGATATAACAAAACAATGGGCGGCTGAGGCAGCTTCGCAACCAGCAAAACCTAAAGAATCCAGAGTCGATGGCGTTCCAGCGAGCAAGCCCGATCCTGTCGACGAGCAGTCGGATGACAACCAACCACAGTTGCTGCAAGATTCGATAGAGTTGACTGCTTCGCCTGTACCGACCAAGGTAGCACTCGCCGATGCAGGTACTCAGCCGCAGACGCTGGCAGGGGCAGTGCAAGCCCGGGCTGAAGCCAGGGGCAGTGTGGTGCAGCCTGATACTCAATCAGGGCAGCAAAAGTCAGGCGAGCAAAAAGAACAAAGTGCTGCTCATACTGCTTTCAGTGCTATGCAGCAAGCTCAGGCGGAGCATGAGCAGGCAAGTGGGGGGCGGTTCGATGCGGCCATGACACAAGAACATGCGGCTATTGAGCATAGCCAGCAGCGTACTCAAAATAGCAACCAGTTCGCTAGCAGTCAGGGACTAACCGGACAAAACACCTCATCGCCGGCAACGGCTGCAAGCACAGCGCAAATGGTACAAAGCCAGGGCAGTGCCTCGGTACAGACGACCAGCGTAACGCCTAGTGTTAGTGAGTTATTGAAACAGCCTTTGAACCTGCTGACATCGGATGCGCCAGGGCAGCTGCGAGAGCGGTTAGTGATGATGGTGCGCAATTCGGTCCATAGCGCTGAGATCAAGCTGGATCCAGCGGAACTCGGTAGCATGCATATCCGAGTCAGTATGCAGCAGGACCAGGCCAGCGTGCAGTTTTTAGTGCAACAAGCTCATGCCAAAGAAATTTTGGAAGAACAATTACCAAAGCTGCGCGATATGCTGGGTGAGCAGGGCATAGAGTTGACGGATGGACAAGTGTCGCAACAACAATCCGGTCAGCAGCAACAAAATGCAGGCGGCAATGGCAAGATGAATGATGAAGAGGATCTGATGCAAGAGCAGCGTTTACCGGTCGCTAAGCCCACCAATCGCTTAGTGGATTATTATGCCTAGGCCGGTTTTTGCACGGCTGCTGATTGCGATCCAGCCAACCAGCGTTCACAATAGCAAACAACTGAGCAAGAATGAGGTCTGGCATGGCGGATGATAATGAACTGAAACTAGCGGAAGGCAGTGGCAAAAAGAAGCTGCTAATCATGATAGGAGCATCGGTTGCTCTTTTGCTTATCGCTGTGGTTGCCGTGCTGTTCTTTTTTTCATCGGACGATAGCATACCCTCAGCAAGCGGCCCCGGGGCAGCCACCAGTGCGGATGGGACACCGGCAGCACCAACTGGGACGGCTTATTACGTCCCTTTGCCCAGGCCCTTTATTTTTAATGTACCGGGCAGTACCCGGGATCGTTTGGTACAAATCCGGGTGCAACTGTTGGTGCGTGGCAGCAACAACGATACGTTGGCTAAGCGGCACATTCCGCTGATTGAAGGTACGTTGCTGCAAACCTTTAGCAGTGCCAATGCCGATGATTTAGTGACAGCGGCCGGTAAAGAGAGTTTACGCAATAAAGCTTTGAGCGATTTACAGCAAGAGCTGTTGAAAGTCACCGGGACAGTGGTGGTGGAAGAAGTCCTTTTCACCGGTTTTGTGATGCAATAAAAGGGTAGCGCCGTGACGGACTTATTGTCACAAGATGAAATTGATGCCTTATTACACGGTGTTGATGACATTGAAGAAGAAGAAATCGACGACGGTGGTGATGGCCCCGGTCGGTCTGCAACCGAATACGACTTTTCCTCTCAGGACAGGATCGTACGTGGTCGCATGCCAACCCTGGAGTTGGTGAACGAACGCTTTGCCCGTCATATGCGTATCAGCTTGTTCAATATGATGCGCCGCTCGGCAGAAGTGTCGATTAATGGCGTGCAGATGATTAAGTTTGGTGAGTACGTCCATACCCTCTTTGTGCCAACCAGCTTGAATATGGTGCGTTTCCGTCCACTGAAAGGTACTGGTCTGATTACCATGGAGGCTCGGCTGGTTTTTATTCTGGTGGATAATTTCTTCGGTGGCGATGGCCGTTATCATGCAAAAATTGAAGGCCGGGAATTTACGCCGACCGAGCGTCGTATTATCCAGATGCTGCTTAAATTGATTTTTGAGGATTACAAAGAAGCTTGGGCGCCGGTGATGGATGTGTCCTTTGAGTACCTGGACTCGGAAGTCAACCCGGCCATGGCCAACATTGTCAGCCCGACTGAAGTGGTGGTGATCAGCTCTTTTCATATCGAGTTGGATGGAGGCGGTGGTGATTTCCATGTTGCCCTGCCTTATTCGATGCTGGAGCCTATCCGGGAATTACTGGACGCTGGTGTACAAAGTGATAAAGAAGATACGGATCTGCGCTGGAGTAAGGCCATGCGCGATGAAATCATGGATGTTGAAGTGGATCTGACCACCAAGATGCTGGATGTAGATCTAACACTAAAAGAAGTGATGGAGCTCAAAGCGGGTGATATTATTCCGGTTGAGTTGCCGGATCATATTACCGTGCTGATTGAAGATCTGCCGACGTACCGTGCGAAGTTGGGGCGCTCCCGTGACAATGTAGCGTTGAAAATTATCGAGAAAATTAAACGACCGGAGTCGGTCAAGTCTGAATTGCATGTCTTTACCAAAGGCGGCCGCAGGCTGGATAGTGACGCCGATATTTCCGAACTGGAAGCCGATCTGAATTTGGCGGCACGCAAAGAGGATTAAACAAATGGCTGATGATAAAGAAACCATGGATGATTGGGCTGCTGCCATGGCAGAAGCCGAAGGAACCGATGGTGCTACTGCGGTGGAGCTGGATGAGTTAAAAGAAGATACGCCGCCAGCCGGCGAGGATAAGCTAAAACTCGATACTATTTTGGATATTCCTGTCACCATCTCGATGGAGGTGGGACGATCCAAAATCAGCATTCGTAACCTGCTGCAATTGAATCAGGGCTCTGTGGTCGAGTTGGAGCGGGTGGCTGGCGAGCCGTTGGATGTTTTGGTCAACGGCACCTTAATTGCGCATGGTGAGGTGGTGGTAGTCAACGACAAGTTTGGTATCCGGTTGACCGATGTGATCAGCCAGATTGAACGCATCAAGAAGTTGCGTTAATGCGGTTCGTTTTTATCCATACACTTTGGCTTTCCCTGCTGCTCAGTGCTGCACTGCTGGCTGTTGAACCCGAGCCTGGATCCGAAACTGAGGTTGAGGTAGTCGCCGCGCAGCTTGAGGCTGTTACAGCTGAACAGCCTCTGCAAGAGCCCGTGCTGGAAGCCATCGAGCCAGTATCCGCGAAAGAAGCGACCAGTTCGCCGTACCGCTTTGGTCAAGACAGAGCCGGTGGTGATCAGACGTTGAGCCGAGCTGGTGCTAGCTCAGGTTTATCGCTTGGCAAAATCGTCATTTCTCTGGCATTCGTGATCCTTCTGGTGTTAATGCTTGGGTGGGCTTTCAAAAAATTGACACTGCGGATCCCCGGCAGTCAACATATGAAGGTTATTAGCACCATTCCCCTTGGACCTAAGGAAAGGTTGTTAGTGATTGAAATACAAGGGAAACAGCGGGTTCTTGGGGTGACCTCCCAGCAGATTAATTTCTTGTTTGAGCTCAACGAACCCTTGCCGGAAGAAAAGTTGGCATCAGAATTTCATAGTCAGTTGCAATCGTGGTTGAAAAAGTAAAAATGAACTATGTTGCGACTTATTCTGGTGCTACTGGCATGTGGTCTTAGCCCTGCAGTTTTCGCTGATGTTGGCACCTTGCAAGCCATCAGCGTCACCACCAACCCAGACGGCTCTCAAGAATACAGTGTAACGCTGCAAGTTCTGGCCATCATGACCGCCCTGAGCTTTATTCCGGCTATGGTGATCATGATGACCAGCTTTACCCGCATCATTGTGGTGCTGGCCATACTAAGGCAGGCCATCGGTCTGCAGCAGTCCCCCTCCAACCAGGTACTGATTGGCATCGCTTTGTTCCTCACTTTTTTCATTATGGCGCCTGTCTTTAATGAAATTAACCAGCAGGCTTTACAGCCTTACCTTGCTGAAGAAAAAACCTCATTGGAAGCCGTAGAGTTGGCCATCGTTCCTATTAAAGAGTTCATGCTGCATCAAACCAGGCTGCGCGATTTGGATACTTTTGCCAGCATCGCTGGTGTCGAGGAGGTGGATAATCTAATGGACTTGCCGATCACGGTGATCATTCCGGCTTTTATTACCAGTGAACTGAAAACGGCCTTTCAAATTGGTTTTATGTTGTTTATTCCATTTTTAATCATTGACTTGGTGGTGGCCAGTGTCTTGATGGCCATGGGTATGATGATGTTGTCGCCGATGATCATTTCTCTGCCTTTTAAATTGATGATGTTTGTGCTGGTCGATGGTTGGATCCTGGTGATGGGAACCATGGCCACCAGCTTTGGATTGGGGACTTAGCATGAGCCCAGAAGTCTTCGTTGATGTGTTACGTGATGCACTTTACATTGTGATCTTGCTGGTGAGCGCCATTATTTTGCCATCCTTGTTTGTTGGTTTGATTGTGGCGGTTTTTCAAGCCGCCACCTCCATCAACGAGCAAACCTTAAGCTTTTTACCGCGTTTGATTGTCACCATACTGGCATTGATTTTTGGTGGCCACTGGTTGACCCGAGTGATCATGGACTTTACCGAAGGTTTAATCCTCAGTATTCCATCCGTGGTTGGTTGAGCGAGGGCGGTTATGGAATTTCACCTAAACCTCATCATGCAAACTCTGGCAGATTTTTTGCTGCCCATGGCCAGGGTAAGCGGTGTGTTCATGATTATGGCTGGTTTAGGTACCCGTAACGTACCGATGCGTATTCGCGTACTGCTGATTGTCTCTTTAACGTTCATGATTATGCCAGTGATCCCGCCGGTACCTAACCCGGAGCTGATGTCGTTTCAGATGGTACTGCAGGTGATGCAGCAGGTCACGATAGGGTTTGCCATAGGCTTTATGACATTAATTTTTATCAATACCTTTGTGGTTGCAGGTCAGGTGCTGGCGACCCAAAGTGGTTTGGCGTTTGCGTCTATGGTGGATCCAGCCAGTGGGATCAGCGTGCCGGCCATTGGTCAGTTTTATTTGATCCTGGCGACCTTGCTGTTTTTTATTTTTGATGGCCATCTTATCACCATTCAAATGCTGGTGATGAGTTTCGATACGCTGCCAATTGTTGATGCCTGGTGGTCGCGCTTGCAAATCTGGCCGATTATTGAGTTTGCCGGCTGGATGTTTGCTACGGCTTTATCCATTACCTTGGCACCGATCATTGCCATGTTGGTGGTGAATCTGTCATTTGGCATCATGACACGGGCAGCGCCTCAGCTGAATATCTTTGCCATCGGCTTCCCCATTACCATGTTATCCGGCTTACTGATCCTCTGGCTAACGATGGATACTTTCCTCATTCATTACGATATTCAGTGGCAATTGACACTGGATTACACCTGCCGCGTCATTGGCTGTTAAGGAGCATGCATGGCTGAAAGCTCAAGTGGCGGTGAAAAGACCGAACAACCCACCCCCAAAAAAATTGCCGATGCCCGCAAGAAAGGCCAAATCGCTCGTTCGCAAGACTTAGGTACTGCTTTTGTTTTAATCAGCAGTGCTACTGCCTTGCTGCTATTTGGACCCATGCTTGCTGGACGTATCATGTTAATTGGTAAGCGCTTATTTAATTTGCAGCCGAAAGATGTGTTTGACACTCAGTCGATGTTCTCAGCCTGGGGCGAAATTATGCAGCTATTACTTCCGCCTATGTTGTTTATTTTCGCTTTTGTGCTGGTGGCTGCTTTTATTGGTAATTGCTTACTGGGCGGCTTTAACTTTAGCTGGGAGGCCGCTGGTCCAAAAGCCAGTAAAATGAATCCGCTGAATGGTTTTAAGCGAATGTTTGGATTGCAGGCGCTGGTACAGCTGGGTAAAAGCATTTTAAAGGTGCTGGTGGTTATGGGGATGGCGATTGGTCTGCTCAGCTTGTTTTTCCGGGACATTATGACCTTGTCGGTCATGAGTGCACCAAACAACATTGAGGATGCGCTGTGGATCCTTGGTTGGATGTTCTTTGGCTTGTGCTGCAGCGTGATTATCATCGCCCTGGTGGATGCGCCTTATCAGGCCTGGAAACACAATAAAGAGCTGATGATGACGCTGCAGGAGGTAAAAGACGAGCACAAAAACATGGAAGGTGATCCCAGAGTTAAAGCGCGGATCCGCCGTACCCAGATGCAGATGTCGATGAAGCGGATGATGCAGGAGGTGCCTTCAGCCGATGTGATTGTAACCAACCCAACCCACTACTCAGTGGCACTGCGTTACAAGCAAGGTCGGGATAGGGCACCTGTGGTGGTCGCCAAAGGCATCGATATGATTGCCATGCAGATTCGTAAAATTGCCAAAGAACACAAAGTGCCTTTGGTGGAATCACCTGCCTTGGCACGTGCTATCTATTACACCACTGAGTTGGATCACCCGATCCCGGATGCACTTTTCTCCGCCGTAGCTCAGGTGCTGGCCTATGTCTATCAGTTGAACCTTTTTGTGAAGGGACGTGGCAAACGGCCACAAAAGCTGAGCAAAGAGCTGCCTATCCCCAGCGATTACTATTACGATTAACTGTTTTCCAGGCAATTATCCATAGGATTCATCACTTCTCGACAAGTTGGAGCAATTTTTGCTTTTGTCCTGCTAGCGCCAAAATTTTGTTGGAACAAGCATGCAGTTAGCCAGTTATTTCAATCGATTCGATCGCACCAAGATGAGCCACCTGAAAGGTTTGGGCACGCCATTTTTAATTATGGCTGCTCTGTCGATGGTGGTGCTGCCTTTACCGCCTTTTTTGCTGGATGTGTTGTTTTCATTCAATATTGCGCTCGCTCTGGTCGTATTATTGGTGACCATTTATACCTTGAGACCACTGGATTTTGGCATTTTCCCGACCGTATTGCTGGTGGCTACTATCATGCGACTGGCTCTGAACGTGGCCAGTACCCGGGTGGTATTGTTGGATGGTCACGAGGGGGGGGATGCGGCCGGTAAAGTGATTGAGGCTTTTGGCTCGGTGGTCATAGGTGGTAACTACGCGGTTGGTTTAGTGGTGTTTTTGATCCTGATTATCATCAACTTTGTGGTAATCACAAAAGGTGCCGGCCGTATCGCTGAAGTAACCGCCCGCTTTACCTTGGATGCAATGCCCGGTAAACAAATGGCCATCGATGCTGATTTGAATGCAGGTCTACTGACGCAGGAAGAAGCCAGCGCTCGGCGAGATGAAGTGACGCAGGAAGCTGATTTCTATGGTTCGATGGATGGTGCCAGTAAGTTTGTAAAAGGCGATGCCATTGCTGGCATTGTGATCCTGGCCATTAACCTGGTTGGTGGTCTTTTTATCGGTATGATTCAGCATGGCCTGAGTTTTGGCCAAGCGGTAGAGGTTTATACCCTACTCACCATTGGTGATGGCCTGGTAGCGCAAATCCCGGCACTGTTGTTATCCATCGGTACAGCCATCATCATTACCCGTCAAAATCGCTCAGAAGATATGGGCAAACAGTTTACCGGTCAGCTGGCCAATATTCGGGTGCTTTTTATTGCGGCTGGCGTGCTGTTACTGATGGGGATTGTGCCTGGTATGCCACACTTTTCATTTATTTCATTGGCACTGCTGATTGGTGGTGTTGCCTTTTTCATGCAGCGCAAAGAGCAGCAAAAAGTGGCTGAGCTGGTGACCCGGGGACCAGAGCCAGATAGTCGCCAGGAAACACAACCCATGAAAGAGATTGGCTGGGATGATGTGCAACCGGTCGATACCATTGGGTTGGAAGTGGGCTACCGCTTGATCCCCTTAGTCGATAAGTCGCAGGGTGGTGAGCTGTTAACCCGTATTAAAGGCGTACGGAAAAAGCTATCACAAGAACTGGGCTTTCTGATCCCTGCGGTACATATTCGCGACAACCTTGATTTGGAGCCGAACAGTTACCGGGTGTCTTTGATGGGGGTCACTACTGGTGAGTCTGAACTGCGGCATGATCATGAGCTGGCCATCAATCCTGGTCAGGTGTTTGGCACTGTCAAAGGCATTGCTACCCGGGATCCGGCCTTTGGCCTGGAGGCGGTCTGGATTGCCAAAGATCAGCGCGAACATGCGCAAACCCTGGGGTATACCGTGGTTGATGCGGCTACCGTGGTCGCCACCCATCTGAGCCAAATTCTGACCAACAATGCTGCCAGCTTGCTGGGGCACGAAGAAGTACAGAACTTACTGGATATGCTGGCCCGCACTTCGCCCAAGCTGGTTGAAGGCTTGGTGCCAGAAACCCTGCCTCTGACGACCGTAGTAAAAGTACTGCAAAACCTGCTGAATGAAGGGGTGCCAATTCGCGATATGAAAACCCTGGTGCAAACCTTGGTGGAGTATGGAGCCAAAAGTCAGGATGTCGATGTATTGACCGCGGCTTGCCGCATTGCGCTGCGCCGGCTGATTGTTCAGGAAATTGCAGGGAGCCAGCAAGAGCTGCCGGTTATCACCTTTGCGCCAGAGCTGGAGCAGATGCTGCATCAATCCATGCAGGCTGCTGGTAATGATGGCGGTGGCATTGAGCCGGGGCTGGCCGAACGTATCCAGCAATCGTTGCAGGATGCCAGCCAGAATCAGGAACTGAATGGCGAGTCCGCCATTTTACTAACGTCAAGTATTTTACGCTCTGTGATGGCACGATTTGTGAAGTACACCATACCAGGGTTACGAGTTCTGTCCTACCAGGAAATCCCGGATGACAAACAAATCCGTATTGTCAGTGTGGTAGGCCAGGCCAATTAGGAGATAGCCGATGAAAATTAAACGCTTTGTTGCCAAAGATATGCGCGCTGCGCTGGATGAGGTCAAAGAGTTCCTGGGTCCAGACGCCATTATCATGTCGAATAAAAAAGTCGCTGGTGGGGTGGAAATTGTCGCGGCTATCGATCCGGATGCCCAGCCGGCAGCGGCTGCAGCGCCTAAAAAAGCCATGGATACCAGCAGTGCTACTGTCTCTGCGCTGGCGGCTCGTCAAAGTGCTTTGCAGCAAAAAATGCGCACTGAGCCGCCCGTCGATGACGAGGCCGATTCGCTGCGTGCCTTGTTAGCCCGGCAGATGAGCAAGCAAGGTGGTCAGGGAGACTCGGTGAAAGCGGCGCCTGCAGCCAAGTCAGCGCGGCAGGAGAACCGGACTGAGCGTCAAAACAATGGCGCTCAGCACTCTGTCAACTTACAGGAGCTCAGTCAGCTCCAGGAAAAGCAACAGCAGCAATTGCAGTCGGAGTTTGCGGCCATGCGTAATGAGATGTTGTCGATGCGGCAGTTGCTTCAGCACCAGGTTTCCGGCTTGATGTGGCAAGAGCTGGCCCGAGCTGAGCCGGTCAGGGCTCTGGTGATTGAGCAGATGAAACAAATGGGGTTATCGTCAGCGATGGCCGATCAACTGGCGTGCTTTATGCCAGAAGATATTTCTGAAAGTCAAGCCTGGGAAACTGCCCTGGAACTGTTAGCTGGCCAGCTTAATACAGGTAATAATGATATTATGCGTCAAGGTGGTGTGGTGGCTCTGGTCGGTCCAACCGGGGTTGGAAAAACCACCACTGTAGCTAAGTTGGCTGCGCAGTATGCCCGTAAGCACGGCCCGGACCAGGTAGCTTTAATTACCACCGACACTTTTCGCATTGGTGCTTTGGATCAACTCTCGACTTTTGGTCGCATTATCGGTTGCCCGGTGCGTCAGGCCAAAGACAGTGAAGAGTTGGCTTTATTGCTGAAACAATTCGCCAATCGGAGCCTGGTATTGATTGATACGGCTGGAATGAGTCAGCGCGATCTGCGTCTGGCAGAAAAACTTGCCGCTCTGGTGCAGGATTCTCTTGTAAAAATAAAGAGCTATTTGGTATTGTCTGCTACAGCACAGGCTAGGGTGATGCAAGAGAGCGTTGAGCACTTCAAACGAATTCCTTTATCAGGTTGTATTTTTACCAAACTTGATGAATGCTTAAGCTTAGGTGAAGTCATTAATGCTGCGCTACAAAATGCCTTGCCGGTATGCTATTTGACCAATGGTCAACGCGTACCAGAGGATATTCGTATTGCCCGGGCCGATGACATCGTAGCGCAAGCTGAAAAGTTACGCATCGCATACAGTAGTACGGCTTATCAATGGGAATCCTCCATTGGCCGCCGAGCGGAAGGGGCCTATGCATAGTCATGAGCACATCGACGATCAGGCCGCAGGTCTGAGGACAATGAAAACGAACATGGTCAAAGTTATCGCAATTACCGGTGGTAAAGGCGGCGTTGGCAAGACCAATGTCTCACTCAATCTTGCTATTGCCATGGCACAGCTGGGCAAGCGCGTTATGGTGTTGGATGCCGATTTAGGCTTAGCCAACTGCGATGTTATGCTGGGACTTCGGGTGCACAAGAATTTGTCGCATGTGCTCTCCGGTGAAGCAGAACTGGATGATATTCTGATCGAAGGACCAGCCGGCATCAAAATTATTCCTGCCACATCAGGCTCACAGAATATGACCGAATTAAGCCCGGCAGAGCATGCGGGCTTAATTCGTGCTTTCAGTGAAATGAAAACCCGGGTTGATATCCTGCTGATTGATACGGCTGCGGGTATATCTGATATGGTCATGAGCTTCTCCAGGGCATCACAGGATGTTCTGGTGGTGGTGTGTGATGAACCTTCCTCCATCACCGATGCCTATGCCCTGATGAAAATACTCAGTCGCGACCACGAGGTGCAACGCTTTAAAATCATCGCCAATATGGTGCGTAGTTTGCGCGAAGGTCAGGAGCTCTTTGCCAAATTGACCCGGGTTACCGATCGCTTTTTGGATGTCAACCTGGAGTTAGTGGCAACCATTCCTTATGATGAAAATGTCCGTAAAGCCGCACGAAAGCAGCGGGCTTTTGTGGAAGCCTTTCCAAAAACCGGAGCCAGTCTGGCGGTCAAGTCTCTGGCCATGAAAGTGGTGAAATGGCCAGCCCCAGCGGGTGCCTCTGGTCATCTTGAGTTTTTTCTAGAGCAATTGGTCCAGCAACCCGATAAAACCCAGCGAGGTTTAGCGTGAATGCGAAATTGTCTGCTTATGGTGCAGCGGATCAATTAAACCAACTGATTGAGCGCCATGCCCCTCTGGTTAAACGCATTGCCTACCACTTGCTTGCACGGCTGCCGGCCAGTGTACAAGTCGATGACTTGATACAGTCCGGCATGATTGGCTTGATGGAAGCTGCGAAGAATTTTGATGGTAGCAAAGGGGCTAGTTTTGAAACCTTTGCTGGTATCCGCATTCGTGGTGCTATGTTGGACGAAATGCGCCGCGGTGACTGGACACCACGCTCGGTTCATCGTAATGCCCGCTTAATCGCTGAGACCATTGCGGAATTGGAAGCAGAGCTTGGCAGAGATGTTAAAGATATAGAAGTTGCTGAAAAACTTGATATATCCTTAGATGAGTACCATCATATGCTGAGTGATGTTAGTTGCGGCCGGATCCTGGGAATTGAGGATTTGGGCGTTTCGGACGATGTACTGGCAACAGCCGATGAGCGGGAAACCGATCAGTTGTATGAAACGCAGGCGAATGCAGCGTTTCAACACAGTCTGATGGAGACCATCAGCAATTTGCCCGAGCGGGAAGCATTAGTACTATCACTGTATTACAATGATGAGCTAAACTTGAAAGAGATCGGAGCCGTACTGAATGTCAGTGAGTCCCGGGTCAGTCAAATCCATAGTCAGGCGCTGGTTCGTTTAAAGTCCAGAATGCAGGATTGGTTGTAATTAATAGTTATTGAACATGTCCGATAACGATTTTCTCAGCGGAGGGGATTTTGGATAAGAACATGAAAATTCTGGTGGTAGATGATTTCTCCACTATGCGTCGAATTATTAAAAACTTGCTTAGAGATCTTGGTTTTACCAATGTTTCTGAAGCAGATGACGGCAGCACGGCATTACCAATGCTGCAAAGCGGTGATTTCGACTTCGTGGTGACCGACTGGAACATGCCTGGCATGCAGGGCATTGACTTACTTCGGGCAATACGTGCCGATGATAAGTTAAAGCACATTCCAGTGCTGATGGTAACTGCAGAAGCCAAGAAAGAACAAATCATTGCCGCGGCTCAGGCCGGTGTAAATGGCTATATTGTCAAGCCGTTTACTGCAGCAACCTTGCAAGAAAAGTTATCCAAAGTGTTTGAAAGGATTGGATAATCTGACGCAGACAAGGGAGTAATGCAATGTCCGCACTCACAGCACCATCCATTTCATTGGAGCAGGCCAAAGAGCTGGTTCAGTTACTTGAGATGGGTGAAAATGAAGCGGCTAATCAACTGGTACAGCAGATTGCCGTACCAGGCTCCGCAGAGCTTTTTTCTGAAGTCGGGAAGCTGACTCGTCAACTGCATGATTCGCTGAAGAACTTCCAACTGGATCCATCGCTCAATAACTTACTGGAAGAAGATATTCCAGATGCTAAAAAGCGTTTGAATCACGTGATTGACATGACCGAACAGGCTGCGAATAAAACCATGGATGCGGTGGAGTCCTGTTTGCCCATAGCCGACCAATTGGGTCAAAACCTGCAAAGTATATTACCGGACTGGCAGCGTTTAATGACTCGTGATTTAAAAGTCGGTGAGTTTAAATCTCTGTGTCACAATCTGAATGGCTTTCTCGATCAGGCCAATGCTGATGCTGGCACTTTAAATAGCTTATTAACTGAAGTGCTGATGGCACAGGACTATCAGGATCTCACCGGGCAAATTCTGCGGCGGGTGATTGAGTTGGTCCGTGAAGTTGAAGATAGTCTGATTGGCTTGCTGACTGCCTTTGGAGAAAGCAACCCGGATTTACTGCCAGACACATCCAAACCACCAAAAGTGAAGAAACCGAAAGCGGCTGCAGAAGCCGAAGGCCCAATCATCGATGCCGAAGGTCGTGATGATGTGGTTACTGGGCAGGATGACGTGGATGATCTTTTGTCGAGTTTAGGGTTTTAAGAGGTGGCCAAGCATGAGCTTTGATATGGATGAAGACATTCTACAGGACTTTCTGGTGGAAGCCGGGGAAATCCTGGAGCTGTTGCAAGAGCAACTGGTTGAGTTGGAAAACAACCCTGAAGACTCTAATTTGCTTAATGCGATCTTCAGAGGTTTTCATACCGTCAAAGGGGGTGCTGGTTTCCTATCGCTGACCGAATTAGTGGATGCCTGCCACGGCGCAGAAAACGTCTTTGACATCCTTCGTACTGGCAAGCGTCAGGTCACACCTGAGCTAATGGATGTTATTCTGCAGTCGTTAGATACTGTGAATGCGATGTTTGTAGAGGTGCAAAACCGGCAACCTTTGACTCCGGCCGATCCGGCACTGCTTGATGCCTTGCATCGGCTTAGTGAGCCGGATGACGGCAGCAGTGCGCCAGTGGTTGCTCCTGTTGCTGCTACAGCTGCACCAGAGCCCGAGCCAGTTGCATCTGCAACGGATACTTCTGATAGCATTGATGACATTGATGAAGATGAATTCGAACGCTTGCTGGATGAGCTGCACGGCGGTAAAGCGCCTGGCCAAAGCAGTGCACCAAGCCAGTCTATGGTTGACCCGGACTTGCAAGGTGATATGACCGATGAAGAGTTCGAAGCTATTTTAGATCAATTGCATGGCAAAGGCAGCTTCAGGGCGGAGGCAGAAACACCTGCGGCTGCCTCCAAACCTGCCGCCACTGCGCCAGCTAAGCCTGCTGCAGCGGCTTCTCAGGCAAAAGACGATGAAATCACCGACGATGAATTTGAGTCTTTGTTGGATGAATTGCATGGTAAAGGTAAATCGCCTCAGCCAGCAGCACAAGCAAGTGCACCGGTTGAGCGCAAGCCTGCTCCTAAGGTACCTGAACAAGCTGCAACGGCGCCAGCTTCAAGCGCCGTAGCTCCTGCAGCAACTAAACCAGCAACTGCCGCTCCCGCTGCGCCGCCAGCAGCTCAGCCTGAAACCACGGTGCGGGTGGATACCAAGCGTCTTGATGAAATTATGAATATGGTGGGTGAGCTGGTATTGGTCCGCAACCGCTTGGTGAGCCTGGCGACCAGCACCAAAGATGAGGAGATGGGTAAGGCCATCGCCAACCTCGATGTGGTTACGGCCGATATCCAGGGTGCAGTGATGAAAACCCGGATGCAACCCATTAAAAAGGTGTTTGGCCGCTTCCCCCGGGTCGTTCGCGATCTGGCTCGGTCATTAAAGAAAGATATTACGCTGGAACTTGAAGGCGAAGAGACTGATCTGGATAAAAACCTGGTAGAGGCCTTAGCGGATCCTTTGGTGCATTTGGTGCGTAATTCGGTAGATCATGGCATTGAGATGCCTGATGTGCGCCAAGCTGCAGGCAAAGATCGCACAGGGAAAGTCAAACTGGCGGCGGAGCAAGCGGGTGATCATATTTTGCTGACCATCGAGGATGATGGGGCAGGGATGGACCCAGAAAAATTAAAAGGCATTGCTATCAAGCGCGGTATTCTGGATGTAGATGCGGCTGCTCGCATGTCCGATACTGAGGCGTTCAACCTCATTTTTGCACCGGGTTTTTCGACCAAAGAGCAAATCTCGGATATTTCCGGTCGCGGTGTTGGCATGGATGTGGTGAAAACCAAAATCACCCAGCTCAATGGCAGTGTGCATATCAACTCCCAGCTCGGTAAAGGCACCTTACTTGAAATTAAAGTACCGCTAACTCTGGCGATTTTACCAACACTGATGGTGGTCGTTGGTAAACAGACGTTCGCCTTACCGCTTGGTACCATTGATGAAATTGTGCAGCTTGACCTGGCAAAAACCAATAATGTCGATGGCCAGTTGACCATCATCGTACGTGATAAAGCCATTCCATTGTTTTATCTCGAACATTGGCTGGTGAAAGGATCCAGCAAAACAGTGCGACGTGAGCAAGGCCATGTTGTAATTTTGCAATTAGGTACGCAAAAAATAGGCTTTGTTGTTGATTCGCTGATAGGTCAGGAAGAAGTTGTTATTAAGCCGCTGGATAACTTGTTGCAAGGTACACCCGGCATGGCTGGGGCAACTATTACATCCGATGGTGGCATTGCACTTATTCTGGATGTCCCGAGCTTACTCAAACATTACGCCAGAAAGTCGAAAATAAAACTTGAGCGATTTGCTAAAACTGCAAGCTAAAGCGAGTATTCAATGGCTATAAAAGTTCTGGTGGTAGATGATTCCAGCTTTTTTCGTCGCCGCTTAACCGAAATCCTAAATGCCGATGCTGAGCTGGACGTTATTGATACCGCAAATAATGGCCAGCAAGCAGTTGAAAAGGCGATAGCGCTCAAGCCTGATGTCATCACCATGGACATCGAAATGCCGGTGATGGATGGTATCACCGCTGTTCGTGAAATTATGAAGCAACAGCGGATCCCAATTCTGATGTTTTCTTCGTTGACTCACGAAGGTGCTAAAGCCACATTGGATGCATTGGATGCGGGGGCAGTAGACTTTTTACCAAAAAAGTTTGAAGACATAGCCAGAGATAAAGACGATGCTATTGCACTGCTCCGTCAGCGGGTGAAAGCTGTTGCCCGTCGCTTACCGGGTCGTCCTGTGGCGACTGCACGTCCGGCTTTAACTCGAAGTGGTTTTGAACGGCCTAAATTAGCCGAGCGCTTAAAGGACACTTCGCCGGTAAGCCGGCCTGCAACTTCAGCACCTTTCAAAGCCAGTGGCAAGGACTATAAATTACTTGCGATTGGGACCTCGACCGGCGGCCCTGTTGCTTTGCAAAAAATTATTACCGAATTACCTGCTAACTTCCCTCTTCCGATCGTGTTAATTCAGCATATGCCAGCTGCTTTTACCGGTGCTTTTGCTACCCGTTTGAATGGGTTGGCTAAAATTTCTGTCAAAGAAGCCGAAGACAATGATGTACTCAAGCCTGGTGTGGCTTATTTGGCACCCGGCGGAAAACAAATGCTGATAGAAGGTAAAGCTGATCAGGCAAGGCTTCGAATCAAAGAGGATGATTCGCCACGCATTACCTTCAAACCCAGTGTGGACATAACTTTCGGCAGCGCTGCCAGAGTGTACAGAGATCAGGTGTTAGCTGTCATTTTAACCGGTATGGGCTCGGATGGACGTGAAGGCGCCCGTTTATTAAAACAATATGGTTCTCGTATTTGGGCTCAGGATGAGGCCAGCTGTGTCGTCTATGGTATGCCTCAGGCTGTTGCGGCTGCCGGATTAATGGATGCCGAAGTCAGCTTGGCAGATACAGCCAGCAAACTTATAGCTGAAGTGATGCATGGATAAACTTGCGCTGATTGGTTTTTTTGTCGCCATCGTCGGTGTGGTGGGTGGCTTTGCTCTGGAAGGTGGGTCGATTTTCACCTTATTGCACCTGCCAGCTTTTATTATTGTGGTGGGTGGCACGCTAGGTGCTGTAATGGTACAAACGCCCTTCTCCCAGTTCAAGCTGGGCTTGCAGATACTGCCTTGGGTGGTTCGGGGACATAGCTTGCCGACCAACAGCATGGTTGATCGAATGATTGAGTGGAGCAATGCGGCTCGAGCCAGTGGTTTCCTGGCGTTGGAAAACACCGCTTTGGAAGAAGACGACCCCTTTGTTCATCGCGGTTTAAATCTGCTGGTGGATGGCGTGGATCCAAAGGTGTTGCAGGATACGCTGGATGCCGAACTGACGTTGGAGCGTGAGCGACTCCTGCGTGGTGCTAAGATTTTTGAAGCGATGGGTGGTTATAGCCCGACCATTGGTATTGTTGGCGCAGTACTAGGCTTAATTCAGGCGATGGCGAATATTACCGATCCCGAAATGCTTGGCCTTGGGATTGCCACAGCCTTTGTGGCTACCATTTACGGTGTTGGCTTTGCCAACCTGATTTTTATACCGGTTGGTAATAAACTAAAAAACCTGGTGCATCAACACACCTTGCATCATGAAATGATCATCGAAGGGCTCATTTCGATTGCGCATGGTGAAAACCCGCGCACCATTGAACGCAAACTCAACGCCTATCGTGCGGGGTAGCTAGCAGCATGTACCGGCATAAGAACAAACACCAGAAAGTTGAAGGCGAAGAGCTGGATCGCTGGTTGGTTTCCTATGCCGATTACATGACATTGATGTTTGCCCTCTTTGTGGTGCTGTATGCCATGTCCATCGTGAAGGACGAAGAGTATCGGGCTTTATCGGATACGCTCACCAAAATTTTTGAGCGGCCGGATCGCACTGGCACAGGGGTGGAAGGGACCTCTGTGTTGCCAGAGCCAGGCCCACAAAGCGATTTTGATTTGTTTGGTGCTTCGCTGGAACCGGCGAAAGGCCCTGACTTGGTGGCGGATGCAACGGATTTATCCGAAGTGACCGAGCGCTTACTAGGTTCGCCACTGAGTTCGCTGGAAGCCGAGTTAAATGAAGCTCTGGCGCATCTGATGGAGCAAGGTTTGGCCAAAGTGGAACAGGATGAGAACTGGCTGACTATTGAACTGAACAGTGGTTTATTGTTTCCTAGTGGCAGCGCTACAGCTACTTTATCGGCGCAGGCCGTACTGGATGAAATCGCTGGTATTATTGTGCCCATCAACAACTTTATCCGGGTTCGTGGCTATACTGATAATGTGCCGATTAACAATGAGCTTTTCGCCTCCAATTGGGAATTATCTGTTGCCCGTGCGACATCCGTATTGAGATTGTTAGAGGCTTTGGCCGTTGCACCGCAACGCATGGCGATTGAAGGCTATGGTGAGTTTTATCCGACGGCGGATAATACCACTGCAGACGGACGGGCTGAAAACCGACGTGTGGTGATCGCGATTTCAAAGTATGGTTATCGCGCAGACGATGCGGCTATCGATATGTCTGAAGCGCCGCCTGAAATACCGGCTGAGGTCATTCAGCAACTGGAGAATATTACGCAGGAGGATGGCAGTATTCGGGTGATTCGCTTGCCTGGTGGCGGTATTCGCATCACTACCCGCGACGAAGAGCCACCTCCGGCATCGCCTCAACAGCAGGAACCTTAATGTGGTTGTTTGGACAATAGCAAATCAGAAAGGTGGCGTTGGTAAAACCACTACCACCGTAACTTTAGGAGCCTTGTTGGCGGAGCGCGGCCAGCGGGTATTGTTGGTTGATATCGATCCCCATGCTTCCATGACCTACTATTTTGGCATCGATGCCGAAGAGCTCGAGGTCAGTGTTTACGATATTTTTATGCGAGGTAAAGACATCACCCGGGAAGAGATTTTGCAATCGCTCTGTCCCAGTGGTGTAGATAATCTGGACATATTACCTTCATCGATGGCACTGGCGACGCTTGACCGCTCCCTGGGCAATAAAAACGGCATGGGTTTAATCTTAAGAAAGGGCTTAAGTAAGTTAAGTAAAGATTACGATTACATCCTGTTGGATTGTCCGCCTGTGATGGGCGTATTGATGGTCAATGCTTTAGCTGCCAGTGATCGGGTCTTAATCCCGGTGCAAACGGAGTTTTTGGCGATAAAAGGGCTGGAGCGAATGATTGCGACCATGGGCTTGATGCGTCAGTCGCAGCAAAAAGATTATAGTTTTACCATTATTCCAACCATGTACGATAAGCGTACCAAAGCATCGCTTGAAGCCTATAAGGAGCTAAAAGCCAAGTACCAGGATAAAGTCTGGTCGGCTGTTGTGCCGGTCGATACCAAGTTTCGTGACGCCAGTCTGGCACAAACACCACCACCTGTGTTTGCCCCACGCTCGCGAGGTGTCTTTGCCTACAATACGTTACTAAGTTATCTGCTGCAGTTGCCTGCGGAGAGCGGCCATGTCTGATCGATACAGCAGTCAGAAGGTGATGCAGCATTATCTGAGCGCCTTACTGACCGATGATGAAATTCAGCCTGCGGTTGTCCGGGAAGAGCCAGAGGTTAAAAAGAAGCTCGAGTCTTTATTGGCGAAAGTGACGACCACCAAGGTTGCAGCAGAGCCTGCTCCTGTCGTTGCGAAAGAAACGAAGCCGCTGGCACCGCCAAAACTTGATAGTACTGAATTAGAACAAGCTGTCGTTAGCCGCAAATCACAACCTGGGTTTACAGCGGATAGTGTTCGCTCGGATAAGGCCTACCGCAAGGGTGACTTTCAGGCATTGTTTTTTAGTGTGGCAGGTCTTACCGTCGCGCTGCCATTAAAGGAGCTAGGTGGGATCCATAAATTAACGGCGATCAACACCATGCCTGGCAAGCCAGCCTGGTTTAAAGGTGTGATGTTGCAGCGGGAACAGAAAATCAATGTGGTGGATACTGGTCTTTGGGTGATGCCAGAAAAATTTGATAGGCAGCAAGCTGAATCGCATCAGTATCAGTATGTTATAATGTTAAGCAATACTGCTTGGGGCTTGGCTTGTGATAAATTGGTCAACACAGTGACTTTATCGCAGGATGAGGTAAAGTGGCGAGAGTCAACAGGGAAAAGGCCTTGGCTTGCCGGGCTGATAAAACAACACATGTGTGCTTTACTGGATGTGGATGCTTTGATTAACATGCTTAAGCAAGGTCAAAGCAGTGAGCACTAAGCTAAATACAACGGCCTGGTAGCCGTTGATGAGGAGCTGGAATGAGCAATGTAGCGAATCAGAGCGCAAAAAACAGTGACAAGGGTGATGAGGTCCTGCAATGGGTCACCTTTAAGTTGCAGGATGAGACTTATGGCATCAATGTGATGCAGGTGCAAGAAGTATTGCGCTATACCGAAATTGCGCCTGTGCCTGGCTCTCCGGATTACGTGATGGGCATCATAAATCTGCGTGGTAATGTCGTCACGGTCATTGATACCCGAACGCGTTTTGGCTTAAATGGCGCTGAAGTGACTGATAACACCCGTATTGTGATTATTGAAGCGGATAAGCAGGTGATAGGCATTTTGGTCGATAGCGTGGCTGAAGTGGTCTATTTGAAAGCTTCTGAAATTGATACGGCACCCAATGTGGGTAATGATGAAAGCGCCAAGTTTATTCAGGGCGTTACCAATCGGGATGGCGAGTTGCTGATTTTGGTGGATTTAAACAAGCTTCTGACGGATGAAGAGTGGGATGAAATCAGCTCTCTGTAGTAGGATAGCAGCATGCTGATTGGGTGGCTGTTTGCATTAAGCCTGCTGGTTGCCTGGTTGCTGTGGCGCAGTCTGCAGCACAGCTCTGAGCTGCTTGCCCGCTCAGATCAGCGCTTGTTGCAGCAAGACAGTACGGACGATAATCAGCAAGAGCTTCGCCTTCTCAGGGCGGAGCTTGCGGAGCTTCGCTCAGGTGTGATTGGTGTTGGCCAGCGTGTGCTTGAGCTTGAGTCTCAACTGCAAAGTCAGCAGCAACTGCTGACAGAGCAAGCGGAGCAACTGCAGGCGGTGCAGTTGATTGAACCCGAGTCTAAAATTTACAGCCGGGCCATGAAAATGGTGCAGTTAGGTGCGGATTTGGAAGAAATAATGCGCGAGTGTGAGCTGCCAAGGGCGGAAGCTGAGCTGCTGTTTAATTTACACCAGCAAAAATCCTAGGTTTTTAAATCGATGCGCTGATGAATGTTGTGCCATTTGTCGGGAAATTTGCCTTGCAGTACGTACGAAAAGGCAATCAACTCAGCAATAATCAGATACAACTCAGTCGGTATACTCTCGCCGAGTTCAAGACCAGTTAACAGCTTACTGAGCTCTTCATCTTCATGCACCAGAATGCCATGTTCTTTGGCAATGCTAAGGATATCTTCCGCCAGTTCCCCATGACCTTTGGCAACCACTTTCGGAGCGGATTTGCCGTCGTATTTAAGCGCGGTAGCTGACTTTGGCTTTTTCATCAGAAGCTCCTCAGGCCTGAACCTTAATTAAGCTACTTTGTCTGGTAAACAAAGTGCCAGGAACTACCCCGAGCTGGCACTGCGCCTGTTCAACCTCTATTCCCTGAGCGGTCAAGCGCTCGGTTAACAAAGGCAAGAATTGCTCAGCCAGTGTCTGCGCCTTAATTTGCTCACTGTAAATCTGCAGATTCAGACGGTTTTCCTGCAGCCGGGCTTTTGCCATTAATTTACCTAGCTCCAGCAAATCAAAATGCATGGTCAGTTGCCAGATTTTTGCGCTGTTTTCACCAGCAGACTCAGCCGATTCCTCCCGCTGCTCTATTTTTACCTGAAGTTGACTGCTTTGCTGCTCCAGCTGGATCGGTAGTTGTAACAGAAACTGGCTGGGCTGCTGTTGCTGTAATTCGGCACTCGCCAGCTGGCTTTGTTGCATGGCGCCACTGTGGCTGGCCAGTTGACGCAACAACTGGCTGGCACTTTGTGCATCCAGTTGTTGCAGCAATGGGATGAGCCGTTGAGCAAGTGGACTCTGATTTGCAGCGGGTGGTTGCTGACTGAGCCTGCCGAGCAACAGCTGAATGGCGATTGCCAGGGTGCCTGCAGCACTGCCAGCCAGTTGGCTTGGCATCTGCAAAGGATTGAACTGCAATACGGCTTGCAACTGTTGCTGTACCTGTGCGGTTTGTAAAACCTGTTGACCACCAGGCAGTTGTTGACGCAATTGTTGCAGTACTTGCTGCAAGGGCTGTGGGAGTTCTGGCAGACTAGCCAGGCGAGCTGGGCTGTCGGGCAATAACGGCAGTAATGCACGCCAGCCCTGATCCAGCAATGTTTTCGGTTCATTGCCAGCAAGGTTGGTTGTACTTGGCTGGGCACTGGTTGACGCACCGACGGGGGCTTGCCATTGAATAGGTCGATTGAAAGCTTCAGTCGATACGGTCACTTTATGGCTGGCTTGTTGCTTGCTTTGAAAGTGCAATTGCCAGTGTTGCATCTCCTGCTGCAAGCTGATTTGATAGCTACCAGAAGGCAATCGTACCTGCGGCAGCGGCAACATCAGTGCACCCATTTGCAGGTATTGCTGTTGTAGGCGTGCTGGCACCGCTTGACCTTGTAAGCTGTCTGCAAGTCGTTGCAACAATTGTTGTTGCAGTTGCGTCGGCAGGGTGAGTTGCTGGTATTGCAAGCGCTGCGGTGTCGCTGTGGTGCTGTGATTTTCTTTGAGGTTTGTGTTTGCAACCTGACTGAGCTGGGCTGCGGCACCACTGTTCGTAACCTTGGCGGTGCTAACTGGTTTGACTTCGATAAACAAGCTGGGCTCCTGGCCGGTGCCAAGACTAATGCTGGCCTGAAGCCTGGCCTGAGGAAACTGTGTTATTAGAGATTGTATAGTGCGATGCAAGGTTTCTGGCAGATGAAGCAGAGTTCCTTGTGGTAAACGGATCTGACTTTGCTGCGAGTTGGTTACTAACTCGACAGGAAGTTGGGTGGCGGTACTGGTTGTGATGCCCTGTGCGCCCACTTTACTGCTCGCACCCCAGTTTAAAGCTAAGGTTAATGCTTGTTGCTGATTGAGTGGGAAGCTTTGCATTGCTTCACCTTTGGCTTGCAGCTGCACCTGAACCCGGCCATCCGGCAGTTGCTGAAAGCTGGCTTGCATCGGCGTACCATTGCTGGTTTGAATACTTTTTGGCAGACGGAGTTGCAAAATCCCCTGGCTGGTTGTTAGCTGAAGCAGGCGCGCGCCCTGCACCGGATCGGTTAAGATGACACCAGTGTAGCTCTTGTCTGCTTGCAGTGGCACCGCCGCATTGCTAGTTCGCCCAGTTGCCGTTAGTTGCAGCAATTGCTCAAGTTTGATTGGGTTCATCTTATTTTAATCATTTTTACCATGCTTGTACTGGCCTGATGCGTTCGTATTCCATTAGGAATATGATAAGATCCGCGCAATTTTACCAGGAGGCCATGCAGTGACCAACTTCTTATGCGCCCGCGGCTTAAGTTGTATCCGCCAGGACAGAGTACTGTTCGAAGCGCTGGATCTTGAGTTGTCACCCGGCCAGCTACTGCAAATACAGGGTAAAAACGGCGCTGGTAAAAGCTCATTGTTACGCCTGTTGGCCGGTTTGTCCACTCCGGATGACGGGAACATTCTGTTTTGCGGCCAGCCCCTCGCTTTACAGGCCGAGCAGTATGCCGCTTCTTTATGTTATATCGGCCATCAGAGCGGTATTCATGAGCACCTGACAGCGGTGGAGAATATTGCTTTTTGGCGTGCGGCTTATCAACTGCCATTTACCGACAGCATGGACTTGTTAGGTCAGCTGGGCCTGGCTGGTTTGGAAGACATTCCTTGCCGCATGTTGTCGGCAGGTCAGCAACGTCGGGTCTCGCTGGCCAGACTCTGGTTAACCCAGGCTCAACTTTGGATCCTTGACGAGCCCTTTACGGCCTTGGACCAGCAAGCCATCCAGCGCTTACAGCAACGCTTTCATCAGCATCTGGCCGCAGAAGGGGCTATTATCGTGACCACCCATCAAGCACTGAGCCAGGATTTCCCAACGCTCAAAACCCTGGAGCTGGCGTACCGATGGTAGTGACTTTTTTACGCCGTGAACTGGTGCTGCTGGGGCGCCAAAAAGCTGATTGGCTGAATCCATTGTTGTTTTTTATTATTGTGCTGACCTTGTTTCCATTAGGGGTTGGACCAGAACCGAATCAGTTACGTATAATGGCACCTGGCATTGTCTGGATTGCTGCGCTGCTCAGTGTCTTGCTGGCGGCCGAACGCTTGTTTCGGGATGATTACCGCAACGGTGTGATTGAACAGCTGGTCGCGTCCAGGCAGGGGTTGATGGCTTTTGTGCTGGCCAAAGCCGCAGCGAACTGGTTAAGTACCGGCTTGCCTTTGGTGCTAATATCGCCGGTGGTGGCGATGTTGCTTGGGGTGGAAGCCCCAGCTTTTGTTGCGATGATGCTTACTTTGCTGCTGGGCACGCCCTTGCTGAGTATTTTGAGTGTGCTGGGTGCAGCGCTGACGATGTCTGCCGATAAAGGCGGCATTTTACTGGCCCTGTTGATATTACCGCTGTATATCCCACTGCTTATTTTTGCCAGTGCGGCGATCGAGGCAGCCAGCATGGGGCTGCCCTACAGTGGACAACTTGCTATTCTGGTCGCCATGTTGTTATTGGCGTTGGCTTTGGTGCCGCTGGCTGTCGCCAGTGCGTTACGGATAAATGTGAGTTAGTATGTTTAAATGGCTGCATCCACTTGCAAAACCTGAGACTCTTTACCATTTTTGTGGGCGTTTGTTCCCTTGGTTGATGCTGTCAGCCATTGGTATTTTGTTATTTGGCAACCTATGGGGCTTAGTGTTTGCACCGCAGGATTACCAGCAGTTTGATACCGTCCGTATTATCTACATTCATGTTCCGTCCGCTTTGCTGTCGATGAGCACCTATACCATGATGGCTATTGCTGCCTTTATCGCCTTGGTATGGCAAGTGAAGGTTGCGCAGTGGTCTGTGCTGGCTATCGCGCCGATTGGTGCCGTCTTTACCGCCATTTCGCTGCTTACCGGCATGGCCTGGGGCAAGCCGATGTGGGGCACCTGGTGGGAGTGGGATGCGCGGCTTACGTCGCAGTTAATTTTGTTGTTTCTGTATCTGGGGGTGATCGCCCTTTATGGTGCTTTCTCGGATCGTCAAACCGGAGGTAAGGTAGCGTCCTTGCTGGCTGTGATTGGCATCGTCAATATCCCAATTATTCATTTTTCAGTGGAGTGGTGGAATACCCTGCATCAGGGCGCCAGCATCACCAAGTTTGATACGCCCTCGGTTCATCCCAGCATGTTATGGCCCTTGTTGATTAGCTTACTGGGTTTCTACCTGCTGATGCTGGCTTTGGTGTGTCTGCGCTTGCGAACCGCCATTTTAGAACATGAGCAGCACAGGCCCTGGGTACGGGCAACACTGGGAGGACATTAATGCAGTTTGATAGTTTCAGTGATTTTCTGGCCATGGGTGGATATGGCTTTTACATTTGGTTGGCTTACGGCCTGACCTATGGCCTGCTGATTGGTCTGGTGGTGTACTGCTTTTGGGAAGTGAAAGCCTTTCATCAGAATTTTCGTCAGAAGTTGGCGCGGGCACAACGCATTAAGCAGTATCAGGAGGCAGAGCATCGATGAATGCACGACGACAAAAACGATTATGGTCCATTTTAGCGATTCTGGCTCTGGTAGCCGGCTCGATTGGCGCCATGCTTTATGCGCTGCAGCAAAACATCAACTTATTCTACACCCCAACTCAGCTGGTCGAAGGCATCGGGGCGGATAAAATTCGGCCTGAAATCGGCCAGCGCTTACGGATTGGTGGTGTGGTGGTGGAAGGTTCTGTGGTGCGTGATCCTGAATCCTTGCTCGTGCGCTTTGATCTGGTCGACACAGGTCCAACCGTAACAGTCGAATACAATGGTATTTTGCCGGATTTATTTCGTGAAGGGCAGGGCATAGTGGCGCAGGGGCACTTGGTCGAGGACCGGTTAATTCGTGCCACAGAGGTGCTGGCTAAGCACGATGAAGAATACATGCCACCTGAAGTTGCTAAAGCGTTAAAAGGCATCCAGCACGTGCCGCCATCGCAGCAAACTGCAACTGAGTCGGCAGGGGGTTATTGATGATCCCTGAACTTGGTCAACTGGCGTTAACGTTTTCCTTTGCGCTGTCGCTGTTACTGGGCATTGTCCCACTGTATGGTAGCTATACTGGCAATGAACGTGCGCTGATGCTCGGCAAGCCGCTGGCACTGGCAGCGGCTTTGTTTGCCGGCCTTGCTTTTGTGGCTTTGGCTTACGCTTTTTACACCGATGACTTTACCGTGATCAATGTGGCTTCCAACTCAAGCTCTGTCTTGCCATGGTACTACAAGCTGACAGCAACCTGGGGCTCGCACGAGGGCTCGATGGTACTCTGGGTTTGGATACTGACGCTGTGGACGGCTGCGGTTGCCTTGTTTTCCAAGCAACTACCGCTGTTAATGCAGGGCCGTATTCTCGGCATTATGGGCTGGATTGGTGTGGGCTTTATTGCCTTCTCACTGTTCATGTCCAATGCTTTTGAGCGCAGTCTGCCGTACTTCCCGGTCGAGGGCAATGATCTCAATCCGCTGCTGCAGGATTTTGGCATGATCATTCACCCACCGTTGTTGTACATGGGCTATGTCGGTTTTGCGGTGTCCTTTGCCTTTGCCATCGCTGCTCTACTCAGTGGCAAGTTTGATAGTACCTGGGCACGTTGGGCGCGGCCATGGACTTTAGCGGCCTGGATGTTTTTAACGCTTGGTATCATGCTTGGTAGCTGGTGGGCTTACAAAGAGCTTGGCTGGGGTGGTTGGTGGTTCTGGGACCCGGTAGAGAATGCCTCTTTTATGCCGTGGTTGGTTGGCACGGCGCTGATCCATACGCTGGCGGTGACGGAAAAGCGCGGTACCTTTAAATCCTGGACCGTGCTGCTGGCACTGGCCACCTTTTCACTGAGCTTAATGGGTGCCTTTTTGGTGCGCTCCGGCGTGCTGGTATCGGTGCATTCGTTTGCTACGGATCCAAGCCGCGGCATGTTCCTGCTGGTGTTTTTACTGATTGTCATCGGCGGTTCTTTACTGCTGTATGGGCTTCGGATGCGTTCGGTGCGCAGCCAGGCCCGTTATCAGTTGTTCTCGCGCGAAGTCATGCTCTGGGGCAATAACGTCTTTATGCTGACGGCTACTTTGGTGGTGTTTCTTGGCACTTTACTGCCGTTATTCCACCAGGAGCTGGGCCTTGGTACCATTTCCATCGGGGAACCGTTCTTTAATGCGATGTTCTTTTATCTGACCATTCCATTTAGCTTATTGCTGGGGCTCGGCCCCTGGGTGCGCTGGAAACAGCAAAAGTGGCAACCGTTGATCCCGCCGCTGGCGATGATCGCTGTGGCGGCTTTGATCGTGGCGGTTGGTCTGATGGCGGCAACGCAATCGGTACAGGCCAATGTGGCCCTGATTGGTTTGTTGTTGGGTGCCTGGGTCGGCATGTCGGCCTTGGGTGAAGTCGGTCAACGTATTCGCCAGTTTGGTCAGGGGTTGGCTGGTATTCGCAAACTCAGTGCCAGCCATTACGGTATGACCACAGCGCATATTGGTTTCGCCGTGATGGTGATTGGCATTGCCATGACCACGACGTACAGTGTGGAGCGGGATGTACGGATGCAGGTAGGAGATACGGTGACCTTATCCGGCTATGAATTTACTTTGCTCGATCTGTACAAGCTGGATGGCCCAAACTTTGGGGGTGAAGCCGCGGATCTGAAGGTGGAGCGAGATGGTCGTTTTATTACCAATTTACATGCTGAAAAGCGTTTTTACACCATTCAGCGCACGGTGATGACCGAGGCTGCGATTCATGCGCGTTTAAGCCGTGATCTCTATGTATCCCTGGGTGAGGCCCTGCCTGGAGACGCCTGGTCGTTTAAAGTACAGGTCAAACCCTTTGTTCGCTGGATCTGGCTGGGTGGTTTACTGATGGCGATAGGGGCTACCTGGTCTTTACTGGATGTGCGCTATCGCCGCAAAGTACTGCGTCGTGCTGCTGCGCCTTCAGGCGATGATCAGAGCGATGCTAAAAAGGAGCTGGCTCATGCGTAAATGGCTGTTTTTTGCGCCTCTGGCAATATTTTTGGGCGTATCGGTGTTTTTATTTACCGGCTTGTTTTCGGATCCCTGGACCAGAGACTCGGCCCTGTTGAACCGTCCTTTGCCTGAATTTGACTTACCGGATTTGATGCAGCCAGAACAGCGCTGGAATCGTGAATTACTCACCGGTGAGCCTTTTTTGCTAAGCGTTTGGGGCGTTTGGTGTCCCACTTGCAAGGCGCAATTGGGCTTTATGACCGAGCTCAAAGAGCAGGGTGTTAAAGTGGTTGGCTTGTATTACCCGTTGCCGGTTGATCCGGCTTTTGGTGATCACTTCAGCCTGGGGCAATTGCAGCGCGATGTGCAGCGCGAGTTGGCCTACTTTGGCAATCCTTATCAGTTCAATATTCTGGATGAAAACCGCCGCTTGTCGCTGGATTTAGGCGTGTCTGGCTCGCCTGAGACCTTCCTGGTAGATGCCAACGGTAAAATTCGCATGCATCATGTCGGTGATATCAATCCGCGGGTATGGCGGCAAAAATTTGAGCCCGCCTTTGAGCAGTTGCAGCAGGTTGGCCTGGCCTATCAGGGAGCTCAGCCATGAGCCGTTTCTCTGCGCTCTTGTTGCTGCTTTGCAGTTTACCCCTGTGGGCAGGTCAGGAAATCCTGCCATTTGAGGATGACGCTAAGCGCCAGCTTTATCAGGAGCTGGTTCAGCAACTGCGTTGCCCACAGTGCCAGAACCAGAATATTGCCGACTCCAATGCGGTGGTATCGATTGATATGCGCAACAAAACCTACGAGCTGGTGCAGCAGGGGCGCAGCAAACAGGAAGTCATCGACTTTATGGTCGATCGCTATGGAAACTTTGTGCATTACAGTCCGCCGTTAAATCCTCTTACCTTGTTGTTGTGGGTGTTGCCGGTTTTGATGCTGGTGCTGATGCTATGGTACATGCTGCGACGCCGTCAGGCAGTGCCAACATCAGAGGCAAGCAATCCGGCGTTGGAGCAGGAGCTCGACGCAATTATCGACGCTTATCGGAGTAAAAAATAATGATGTGGCAGTTGCTACTAGGGACAGTGTTGATGCTGGCCCTGAGTGTGGTATTTATGGCCTGGCCACGCAGTGCCAGAGCTGGTGAGCAGCAAACTCCAGCGCAATTATTTGCTGAGCGCATGGATTTGCTGGCGACAGCACGGGATGCTGGCGAGTTGGCTGAACAGGACTTTGATAGTGCTGCCAATGAACTGAAACAGCAATTTCTGGAGCAAGAAGCCAAAGCGGTGCAGTTAAAAGCATCCCAAAACAGCTGGCGCTGGTACGGTGGCTTGAGTACTGCTCTGCTAGTGATGGTAGCCGGTATTTACAGTTGGAATGGCCATTATCGTGAGCTGGCCGACTGGCAATTGGCGCAGCAAAAGCTACCCGAATATGGTGAGCGCGCCTTGCTGGAGCATGGCGAGCCGCTGAGTGAGCAGGAACTGGCGCGTTTTGGCTTGGCCCTTCGCACCAAGCTGGCGCGCGATGGGGATGATGCCGCAGCCTGGTTTTTGTTAGGGCGCATTTGGTTGTCGCAAGGTTTTATGATGGATGCTATCGATGCGTTTGAAAAAGCCTTGCAGATGACGCCAAACCGGCCGGCACTTTTGATAAGTTACAGTCAGGCCCTGTTGGTGGTTGGTGGGGATGATAAGCTGGCCAAAGCTGGCCGCGCTTTGGCCCGGGCTTTAACGGCTGAGCCGGATAATCTGGATGCCTTGTCTTTGCTTGCCTTTGTGGCTTACGAAAAAGGGGATATGGCCGAAGCTGCTGCGGCCTGGACCATTTTGCTCGATCGGCTGCCAACCACTGATCCGCGTTACGCTGTGGTGCTTGAGAAGCTACAAGCGTTAGGGCACGAAGTCAGTGTACGGCAAGAGCGCTTGGTGCTGTTAACCCTGGATGTAGATCCGTCTTTGCGTCAGCAGTATCCGGATGCCAGTGTGTTTGTGTTTGTTCGCCAACCAGATGGCCCGGCGTTACCTGTAGCGGCACAGCGTATTCCGGTACCTGCCGGTGAATTACAGCTGATGCTGACCGAAGAGATGGCCATGCAGCCAGGCTGGACCTTAGCCAGTATTGATGATGTGGAAGTGGTAGCCCGCTTTTCACCCAGTGGTTCTGTGGATGATCGGCAAGGCAGTTTTGAAGTGGTCTCGGCGCCGCAATTATTCAGTGATGGCAAGGTTCAGGTATCGCTGCGGCTGAAAGCTGAGTAATGGTTTATTGGCTTAAATACAGAGGAAGGATCTTGAACACAAAGCATTTTTTTAAGCTGGCTAGCGTGTGTTGTCTGGCTTTTGGCTTACTTGCCTGCGCCAGCGCGCCGAAAGAGCAAGTGGTGGAGAAAGATCCACGCGACTCACTGGAAGGTTTTAACCGTGCCATGTGGGAGCTGAACTATGAAATTCTCGATCCAAACTTGCTACGACCGGCTACCGTTGGCTATATGGCTGTGGTTCCCACACCGGCCCGGCGTGGCGTGGATAACTTTTTGAGCAATTTGCGTGAGCCGGATAGTTTCGTCAATGCCGCCCTGCAAGCCAAGCCTGCTAGCATGGCCGTGAGCGCCGGCCGCTTTTTGGTCAATAGCACCATCGGCGTGTTTGGCCTGTTTGATGTTGCCACCAAAATTGGTTTGAACGAACGACGGGAAGACTTCGGTCAAACCCTGGCAGTGTGGGGCGTGGGGGAGGGATCCTTCTTAATGGTGCCAGCCCGAGGCCCTTCAACCATCCGGGATACTGGCGGCGATTTGGTGGATGCACTCTACTCACCCCTTGGTTTGTTTAATACCCCTCTAACCATTACACGTTATGTGCTGAGCGGTCTGACCCAGCGTGAAAAAGCCATGGCGATGGAGCATCTGCTGGAGGACTCGTTCGATCCCTACGCTTTTATTCGTGAGGCCTACTTGCAAAATCGCTTGTTCGAAATTTACGACGGCAATCCGCCAGAGCAAGAGGAGTACGACGACTCTTATCTGGACGAGTTCTTCTGAGTTAAAAAAGCGAGCCAAACAGCTCGCTTTTTTATTGTTCGTCATCGCTGCAGCAAGCCTTGTCGAGTGAGTAAAAGCCACGTATCATTTAAAGGAATATCATATTCTTTTTGGTTATATGTTGGGTCGCTATGAAACCACTTTTGTCTGCCAACCGTGCTGAAATTTACCTGGATAACAATGCCACTACGCCGGTGCTGCCCTGTGCGGCTGAGGCGGTGCAACATCACATGATGCAATGTTTTGGTAACCCGAGCAGCACCCATGCCACTGGCATCAAAGCCAAGGTTGAGCTGGAAGCAACCCGCCAACTGGCGCGTAAGTTGGTGGGTGCCGGTGCTGGCGACATCATTTTCACCTCAGGGGCAACCGAAGGCATTCAGGCTTCGGTGTTATCAGCGCTTAGCAAAGCCAAAGCCGAGGGCCGCGTTGGTCCGGACACCTTGCTGCTGTATGGAGCAACCGAGCACAAGGCTATTCCGCAAAGTTTGCAGCACTGGAATCAGGTGCTGGGACTCAATGCGACCTTGTGCGCTATACCGGTGGATCAAAACGGTTTGCTGGATTTGGATTTTATTCGTCAGCAGTTGCCCAAAGCCACGGTGATCTGCACCATGGCGGCCAATAATGAAACCGGTGTACAGCAGGACTTAGCAGCGTTAGAGCAATGCATTCGTGCCGTACGATCTGATATTCCCTGGTTGGTCGATTGCGTGCAGGCGCTCGGGAAAATGACGCTGAGTTTACAAGATACCAGCATCGACTATGCTCCTTTTAGCGGCCATAAGCTCTATGGACCTAAAGGTATTGGTTTTTTGTATCTGCGTGCTGGCACCAGTTACCAACCGCTGGTGGTTGGTGGTGGTCAGGAAAGCGGTTTACGTTCTGGTACTGAAAACCTGCCTGGTGTCGCAGCCTTGCACGCTATTTTCAGTGAGCTGTTAAAGACAGAGGGCTCGGTGTTTCAGCCAGTAGAGCAGCTCTGGCAATACCGGGCCGATTTGCTGGCGGCTTTGCGACAGGTGTTTCCAGAATTGGTGCTTAACAGCGATGCGCCTTATTGCGTGCCTACCACGATTAACTTCTCGGTGCCTGGCTTTTACAGCAAAGACATTATGGACTTGTTTGATGCTGCCGGCATTCGTGTCAGCTCAGGCTCTGCCTGCAGCTCGAAAGTACCCAGCAGTTTTGTATTGGATGCCATGGGTCTGGAAGCTTGGCGCTCGCAAGGCTCAATCAGGCTATCTTTTGGCCCGGCGATGACACCGGTCGAGTGCCTGCAGGCTTGTCAGCGCATCCGTGAGTTGGCGGCAGTTGTGCAAAAGCATTGTCTGGTGCTGACAGACGCCACCCCCACGCTCGAGTGGCATATCAAGGGACTGACGCAATTAAAACATGAAGGTTTGTGCAGTTATCTGCTGGTCTGCCCTGAAACCCGGGCTGCGGTAGTAATTGATGCTGCGCTCCCATTGCTGGGCCGTTTGCAGGCGATGATACAGGGCCAGCAATTGCAGCTAAAAGCGGTGCTGGATACGCATCAGCACCCTGACCATGCTTCGGTCCGTACTGAGCTTTGTACCTTATTGCAGCTGGATTGTCGCCATCCCACCGATGCTCTGGGGTGGCCTGCAGAAACGAATGAGCTGCTTTGTGGTCAGTATTGCTTACAGCGCCTGGACACACCAGGTCATTGCCCCGGTGCCAGCAGTTACCTGCTGTATCAGCAGGACGTGCTGAGAGCCGCTTTTGTCGGTGACTTGCTGTTACCTGGCGGGGTAGGACGAACTGACTTGGCTGGTGGCGATGCCAAAGCCTTGCAACGCAGTGTGCAGCGTCTGCAGCAGCATATTCAGCCGGATACTTTATTGCTATCCAGTCACGATTGCGCTCAGCGCTTTTTCACCACCCTCTCAATTGCCTGCGATGAGCAGCCGTTGTTACGATCTCTGTTGCACGATGAGCTAGCGAGTGATGACTGGCAGCAAGTCACTAATGCCCAGGCTTGTCAACTGCAAGCGCTGGAACAGCATTTTTGTGGTTTGGTCGAAGTCATGCCAACAGATGCCAAGGCGACCATTGCACCGGAACAGTTGGAAGAATTTATACGTTTGCAACCACATCTGCAGGTAGTAGATGTGCGCGAACCGCATGAGCAGAGTGCGGGTGCTTTGGCTCCTTATTTGCCGACTGGCTGCAACGTACGTGAGGTACCTTTGTCCAAGCTATGCCATTTGCTCAGTCATGCCGATTGGCAGCTGGATACCCCTTTACTAATGGTGTGCCGCACCGGCAATCGTAGCTTGGTTGCCTGCCAGGTATTAGCACGATTGGGTTTTCGTCAGTTGTACAATTTAAAAGGTGGTATGGCGCTTATTAGTTGAAAAATGGGCCAGCGCATACTGGCCCTAAAAGGTTGGGTGTTGATTTAGTAAAACAAGTGCTGAAGTGGATTCAATAAACGGGTAATGCCTTTGTTAAATTGCAGAGGCGCGCTTAACACCGACAGACACAAACAGTCCTCATCCGGCAAGGTGCGCGGCGTATGGGTATCGTCGGGCGTGTTGATCAAAATATCGCCCACACCATAACTGCCCTTTTCATCGACAATGCGGCCACTCAACACCAGGGTAATTTCAAGCCCCTTGTGGGTGTGCTGCGGAATAGCGGTATCTTTATCGATATAAAGCAGCGACACATGGCGTTTGTCACCCGCTGGCAGCTTAGCATTTGCAATGCTGCCAAGTTGGGTCCATTTGGTTTGCTGCTCAACCAGCCGCGCTAAAGCACGTGGTACCGTAAAGGTTTTGTCTTTTAATTGCACCTGAACCGGGCCCTGTGGCTGGGTGTTTAGCTCACGACCATTCCACTGCGGCTGTGCCATAATATCAGCCAGCATCTGATCCAGATCCGTGGCATCAAGCTCAGCAGCTGGGGCTGATTTCTCCAACATCAAACCTTGTTCAGCGGAAAGATCCAAACAAAGTTGTTGGCAATGTGGGCACAAATCAATGTGGGCGGATACCGCCAGAGCAACATCGGCTTCCAATGTGCCCTCCACGTATTGTTCCAGTAGCGGAATGCCCGGATGATATTTAACTGCGTGTGTCATCGAGTGCCTCTCTCAAACGATCCAGTGCCAGACGAATTCGTGATTTCACCGTACCTAACGGAATGGCCAGTTCATCCGAAACTTCCTGATGCGACTTTTCTTCTAAATACACTTTTACCATCACTAAACGCTGAGCTTCGGGCAGGCGATCAAAGTGTGGTGCCAACTTTTCAGTCATCAAAACGGTATCCCATTGATGGCTGCCTGAGTCTTCCTGCTCAGGGTAATTGCCGTCGTACCAGAGGTCGTCGGCGCTGATATCGTCTTTACGGCTTTGCTTTTTGCGTAACATATCGAAGCGGACATTACGGGCAATAGTAAAAATCCAGGTCGAAGCGCAGCCTCGGCTTGGATCAAACAGCCGGGCTTTTCGCCACACATTAAGCATGGTGTCTTGCACCATCTCCAAAGCTTGCTGTTCGTTGCCAAACATCTTCATGCCAAAAGCTTTCAGGCGGGGTGCAAAATAGCTAAACAGTTCAGAGTAAGCAGCTTTGTCTTGATGTACAGCGACAAAACTAAGTGCATCCTCCCATTGACCGGTACGGATCTCTGGGGCATTTTCATCGTTCGTCGACATTCCGGGCTCACGTTGTGCTGGTGTGGTCCCATCATGCCTCTGAGTGGATGCTAAATTCAACATCATTCGTCTTTCCTAATTGTGCAAAGGTTGCCAGTGGATAGATCACCACCTTATACGAGCGTAATCACTAAACTGATTCATTTCATTTTATCGAAAGATAGCTATGATATTTTCTGGTTTTTATTCTTTTTTGTTGATGTATCATGCAGCCATTAACCACTAGGAGACCTATTATGAGAACAGTTTTAGTGATTGAGAGCTCTATCAGCGGTAAAGCAGGTAAATCGAGCCAGCTTGTTGCACAATTTCTTACTAAGTTGCCTGCCGACGTCCAATTGGATCGCATTGATTTGGCCAGTCAGCCACTGCCTCATTTGGAAATGAATGAAATTGCAGCCTGGATGACCCCGGAAGCCGATCGCTCTTTGGAGCAGGCTGCTCTGGCTCGTCATTCGGATGATCTGATTGCCCGTATTCATCAAGCCGATGCGATTGTGTTAGGCGTACCTATGTACAATTTTGGTGTGCCAAGTCAGTTAAAAGCTTTGTTTGACCGGGTAGCTCGTGCTGGTGTTACCTTTAAGTACACTGAGCAAGGGCCGGTTGGTTTGCTGTCCGATAAACCGGTTGTTGTTTTCGCAACCCGTGGCGGTATCTATCAGGGCACAAATGCAGATAGCCAAACACCGTTTTTACAGCAGTTTTTCAACTTTATTGGTCTTAGTGAGCAGTACTTTATCTATGCGGAAGGCCTGAATATGGGCGAGGAGGCTGCTAAAGCTGCGCTGGAAAAAGCAGAGCAGCGTATCGGTGAACTGAGTCGTAAATTGGCTGCCTGATAAGCGTTGCAATCTAATGAGTGCCCATCTGGTTAAGAGCAGTACGGTTGGGCGCTAATCTTGTTTCTACCCCGCTTGAACCCGCATTGCTTGCATCCTGACCTTAGCCTTTGTATAAATGGTGCTATTCCAACAACCATACCCATAATCATAAAAGTGCCACTATGAAACTACTGACAACCTCGATACTGGCGGTTGCACTGGCAGGTGCCTGTATGGCCACCTCTTCTGTGCATGCCAAAAACGAACGGCTTACTCACCGAATTGAAACCATTCAGCTGGAGCAAGTTTATGCGACTGATGCCAGCATCCGGCTAACCATGGAACAGATTATGGCCGATCCGGATTGGTTGGGTCGCCAACCGGAAAATGAGTTCTGGTCTGCAGACAGTCAGTTTATTTATTACCAGCGCAAGCGTGAAGGTAGTGAAATCCGTGACTGGTACAAGCGCTCAGTGACGGAATCTAACCGGGATAACGGGACCTTAGTATCTCTGGCTGAAGTGCATCAGATGGGCGCAGCCGATGCGGTGTATTCCAGCGACGGTCAGCTGCAAGCCTATATTTTTCAGGGCAATGTATTTGTTAAAGACAGTCAAAGCGGTACCATCCGTCAACTGACACGCAGTCAGGACCGGCAAAGTCACCTGCAGTTTTTAACCGATGGTCGGCTGGCCTATCGCAGTGGTTGGCTGTATTTTGCGGTGGATCCAACCACAGGTCTGACTGAACAGCTATTCAGTATTCGTACAGAAGATGCGCCTAAGGCGCCTAGCGTACCAGAAAGTTATTTAGCTCAAGAGCAGCACAAGCTGCTGGAGTTTGTTGCTTTGCAGCAGCGTAACCGCACCGAGCGCCATCAACAGGAGCAGGAATTAAGGCAGTACAACCCTGCAATGCCGCCGCAGAGTATTTATGTCGGCAAAGACAAACATATTGTCGATGCCAGTCTGTCGCCGCAGGGCAACTTCCTGTTGGTGGCCATTCGTGATCAACAAAGCAGCAGTGATCGCGATATTATGCCGAACTACATCACGCCAAGCGGTGACATCATTGCCGAGTCGGTGCGTCGCAGGGTGCATGATTTCAAGCCCTTGCCACAACAGTTGATTCTGGTGGATCTCAGCGATGGTAGCCAGCATACTTTAAGCTACACCAGCTTGCCCGGTTACAATGAGGATGTGCTCAAAGAGGTCAAAACGGAAAATGCCCTTGCCCGTGGCGAGCGTTATCGCAGTGAAAAAGTGATCCGCGATATTGGCTTGATGACGGATTGGTACTGGACACAAAGCGCGATGCGTTGGAATGCACAAGGCAATCAGGTGGCAGTAATGCTCAAGGCGTTCGATAACAAAGATCGCTGGCTGGCGACGGTAGATTTTGCCAATAAGCGGCTGGTGCCACAGCACCGTCTGCACGACAGCGCCTGGATTAACTATGCCTTCAATGATTTTGGCTGGCTGCCGGCCGGTGATACCTTGTATTACCTGTCCGAAGAAAGCGGTTACTCGCATCTGTACACCAAGGCACTGAATCAGCGTCGGGCGCAGAAGCTTACCGAAGGTACCTTTGAAGTGGCAAACCCTGTGCTGACCCGCGATGGCCGTTTTATCTATTTCAAAGGCAATCGAAATCATCCGGGCCAGTACGATGTGTTCAGGGTGCAGCTTAGCAACAATCAACTGCAGCAAGTCACCAACTTGCCTGGAGCGGTTGATTTTCAGCTATCACCGGATGAAAGCCGCCTGTTGTTGCGCTATTCCAACAACCTAAAGCCGCATGAGCTTTATGTTACCAGCGCAGAACCAGCTGCTGATGTTCAGCGTTTAACCTATACCATTTCCGATGCTTTTAAAGCCTTGCCGTTGCAGGCACCGCAAATTGTACCTGTGCCATCCAGTCATCAGGCTGCGCCTGTCTACTCCAAGTTGTACCTGCCAGAGAACCACATGGACGGCGAGCCCCGTCGTGCAGTGATCTTCAATCACGGTGCCGGTTATCTGCAAAACAGCGATTTGGGCTGGTCGGTCTATTTCCGCGAGTTCCTGTTCCACAATCTGCTGGTTCAGCATGGTTATGTGGTGCTGGATATGGACTACCGGGCATCGAAAGGCTATGGCCGTGATTGGCGCACCGCTATCTACCGTCGGATGGGCACGCCGGAAGTCGAAGATCTGGTGGATGGCGTGAACTGGATGGTAGAAAACGTCCATGTTGATCGCAACCGGGTTGGCACCTATGGTGGCTCTTATGGTGGTTTTATGACCTTCATGGCCATGTTTAATGAACCGGAGTTGTTTAAAGCCGGTGCCGCTCTGCGGCCGGTCAGCGACTGGGCCTATTACAACCACCCGTACACCAGCAATATCCTGAATACCCCGGATATTGACCCTATTGCCTATGAGCGTAGCTCGCCGATCTATTTCGCCGAAGGCTTACGGTATCCGCTCTTGATCAGCGCACCTATGGTGGATCGCAATGTGTTCTTCCAGGATGTGGTGCGTCTGGTACAGCGCTTTATCGAGCTGGAAATTCCGCACTTTGAAACGGCGATTTATCCGGTCGAAGATCACGGCTATGTGCAGCCTAGCAGCTGGTTGGATCAATACCGCCGTATCTTTAAGCTGTTTGAAGACAATTTGTAATTAGTGCCTGTCCTGAAAGGCGGGTACTAACGCAGCGCAAGGATGCGCGGCCAAAATCATTGGCATAAGCCATTGATTTTGCGAGCCAGGAAAAACCGCGTTTTTTCCTGGCGACTCCGCGAAACGGCAGGGATGCCGTTTCAGGATGGAAACTAATTAGTCATCTTTAGCCAACAAAAAACCGGGCCTATCACATGCCCGGTTTTTTGTTGCTGGGAGCCGGGTTATTTTTCGTCTGGTTTTTTCTGCATCATCTCTTCCATGCGCTCACGGAACTGGGCCAGGCCTTTCAGCACATAATCGTAGGTGGCATCGACGTTGCGTTCAATCTCACCTTCATACACATTCAGGCCTTTTAAAATATCTTTGGCTTCGGTAAAACCCTGATCGATGGCACCACCTATGATGTTGAGGAAGCTGTCGAGCCGTTCCTGTTCATCCATATCCGGTGTCATTTTTTCGTAGCGGCCATAGAATTTGGTGGCAAAGCTGACAATGCGTTCGGCGGTTGCTTCAGGAGAGACATCAATGCCGGAGTCGTAGGTTTTTTGCGCTGCGTTTTCACCCAGCACAGGTTCCAGCTCTTTGTTGATGGCCTCCAGCGCAGTTTTGTACAGCAAGCGCAGGCTTTCGCTGTTGGATTTTAAACTCACCTGCTCATTGGCTGCCAAAATGGCCGCATTCTGGGCATTTTTTGCGGTTTCTTTTGCGGCGCGATCTGCAACGGCTTTATCCAGCTCGGATTTGGGAGCAGACTCTTGCTTGCTGCTTGCCTCGGCAGCTTTTGGAGGAATAGGTGCAATCGCCATAAGTAAGTACCTCAGTTGGTTCTGGACGAAGTATAGCCTATCCATTGTATCGGCTGAAAATTGTGCAGCTTGAGTGTTTTTTAGTTTTTCAGCAAATAATCGCTACCGAAGCGGTATAAAGGCCAACCCAGAGTCAGGCCGCGCAGCAGCATAAAAACCGACAATGCCAGCCAAAGAGCATGGTTGTCCATGCCTTGCAGCAGAAGGTAGCACAGACCAAAACCAGCGAAGGACAGCAGCATGCTGTTGCGCATGGCTCTGGCTTTGGTGGCGCCGATGTAGATACCATCCAGTAAATAGCTCCAGACCGCAATCAGGGGCAGGGCGATTAACCAGGGCAGAAAGTGAGCCGCGTTTTGTTGTACTGCAACAATGGAGGTTAGCAAACCAATCAAGGCTGTACCGCCTAACCAGAACAGCAGGCTGAAAATTATGCCGAGCACCAGGCCCCAACCAGCCAGAATGGCAAACAGCTGCTGCAATTCGCTGCTGTCTTTGGCGCCCACGGCTTTGCCGGTACAAGCCTCAGCGGCGTAAGCAAAACCATCCAGCGCATAGGAGACCAGCATCAGAAAAGTAATGAGGACAGCATTGGCAGCCACAATTGCATCACCATAGCTGGCACCACGAAAAGCGATAAAAACAAACACCCCTTGCAGGCAAAGGCTGCGAATAAAGATATCGCGATTAAGCGCAAATAAGCGGCCATAACCAACCAGCCGACTAAGTCGTTCAAACACTAAGGGCGCTAGTTGGTGTTGTTGCCACAGCCGCCGTACCAGCAGTAAGCCCACCAACAAGGTAGTGTAATCAGCAATCACTGAGGCGGCGGCAACCCCTGCGACTTTCCAGCCAAAGCCCAGCACAAAGAGTAAATCCAGTACAATATTCAGGCTTTGATTGATCAGCAATAACCACATTGGGTAGCGGGCATTGTGCAGGCCAAGAAACCAGCCAAGCAGCACCATGTTGAGCAGTGCCGCCGGGGCGCTCCAAACGCGGATCTGAAAATAAATACCGGCTTGCTGCAGCACTTCGTTGCTGGCCTGGCTTATCAGCTGTACCAAAGGCATCACCAATGGGTGCAGCAGCAACAGCAGCAGAGCCAGCCCTATGGCAACCAGAGCTGCTTGCAGCAAGGCATCGCGCTGTGCGCTTTTATCCCCGGCACCAAAGGCCTGCGCCGTCAGGCCTGTTGTGCTCATGCGCAAAAAGCCTAACAGTAAAAACAACAGACTGATCAAGCTGCTGCCAAGGGCCACGCCGCCTAAGTACCAGGCATGTTCCAGATGGCCGACCACAGCGGTATCTACCAAAGAGAGCAAGGGAATGGTCAGGTTGGAAGCGATCATCGGCAAAGCGATCAGCAACACCTGCTTTTGTTTGGGATGATTAAAGTTCAGCACAGAGGCATTAACGTCATTAAGCTGTCATTTAGGCCAGGCATACTAGCACAGCCTGTCGAAAGAGGGGTGTTTGTTCCTCCTAGTGCTAACTTTTCCGGCCCCCTTGGGCCGGTTTTTTTATGCCACAAAAAAGCAGCCCGCAGGCTGCTTATGCATGGGGCAATGCGATTATTGCCGGGTAGGGAAGCGCTGGAAAATCAGCGCTACCGTCTCATCCACGGCTTGCTTTGGATTTCTCAGTGCTTCGCGGGTGAGGCGGCCTTCCTGCACACCTTGCCAAATTAAACGGTTTTGCGTTGCATCGACTAAATCGACCCGTACCGTGCCTTGCTTGTAGTGCACGGTTTCAATATCCGATTGATAAATTGGGAAACCCAGATGCCAGGCAGAGCGGTGACCAAAGCGACCAAAGCCCACGTTGGCGCGGAACGGACTGGTGCGGATATCGGTTTTATCTTCGGTGATGGACGCAAAGTTCAGCAGTAACTGGGCACCTTCAGCCTGATACCGGTAACCCAGAGCTTCCATCTCACGACGCAGTGCCGATTTAAAGTGATCGGTCAGCAGGCTCTGGTATTCTTCGGTATTGGTCTCCGGGTTGCTAAAAAAACCAAACGTCTGATAGTGGGCAAAGTTGACATCCCGCGCATAATCAATACGCGGTTCAGGTTTGCTGGCACAGCCTGCCAGTACCAGCAGGGCCAGTAATAAACAAAAGGTTGAAACAACCAGGCGAAGCTGTGATTTTTGCTCAGTGACTGCCTGAGTAGCTTTTACAAAATTGGACATAATCAACTCCTGCAACGCATTCAACATCTTACTTTATGAGACAAAAGCAAGAATGGTTTAGTTCTTGCGTTCAATAAACTCTAACAGACTACAACTGAACCTGTGCTTAATCCAGTAAAAGCCTAACTTGCATCTGTCTTTTCTACGGGCTAAAATGCCGCCGCGCTTGGGGGAGTAATCGGCCAGACTGGCGTTGTTGTCAACATCCTTGTGCCTCATTGCACATGGCAACAACATCTGCAGCTTTGCTTCAGACTGATGAGACCTGAGACATGCACTGGGCCCAAAGCGGGAGCCTGGGGCATGTCTTTGGTAGATGTTCCCGCTGAGTCGTTTCCATGGATGCTTTTCTTGCTTCGTTCACTGCGGTGGCTATTGCCGAAATTGGTGATAAAACCCAGCTTCTGTCATTATTCCTTGCAGCTCGTTTTCGTTCAAAACTGGCCATCATTGCCGGTATTCTGGTGGCAACTTTACTCAATCATGCTGCTTCTGCCTGGCTGGGAGTCTGGGTGGCACAGTTTATACCGGCTGGCTGGCAGGGCTGGTTGCTTGGGGGCTCCTTTATCCTGGTCGCACTCTGGCTGCTGATCCCGGATAAAGACGACAGCGAGGATACCGGCGTGCTGAAGTTTGGTGCCTTTATGGCCAGTTGCATCTTATTTTTCCTGGCCGAAATTGGTGATAAAACCCAAATCGCTACCGTGATCCTGGCGGCGACCTTTGATGAGGCCATCTGGTGGGTGATTTGGGGCACCACCTTTGGTATGCTGGCCGCCAATGTACCTGTGGTGTATGCCGGCAGCTGGCTGATGGATAAAATCTCCCTGGATTGGGCCCGTCGCGCCGCCTGCGGTATTTTTCTGCTGCTGGGTGTTCTCACCATTATCAATTATTAGGATGACTATGATCGATGTGCGACCTGTAAACTACCGCGATCCACAGCAAGCCAGTCAACTGGTGTATTTACTGAATCAATATGCGTTGGACCCGATGGGTGGGGCCGAGCCATTGGCTGAGCAGGTTCAGGCGGAGCTGGTTAGCAAACTGGCGGAGCGTAGCGATACCTTTAGCTTTATTGCTTATGAAGATGGCGAACCGGTTGGTTTAATCAATTGTGTGGAAGGTTTTTCCACCTTTGCCGCCCGGCCTCTGCTGAATATTCACGATATTGCGGTGGTAGCGGCCAGCCGGGGCAAGGGCATCAGCACCTTATTGCTCAAGGCCGCTGAACAGTTAGCACAAGCGCGCAATTGCTGCAAACTAACGCTGGAGGTGCTGGAAGGCAATACCGTGGCCAAAGCCAGCTACCAGAAATTTGGCTTTGCCGGCTATGAGCTCGATCCTGCCATGGGGCAAGCCGTGTTCTGGCAGAAAAAACTTTAGCGCTTAAACTTGGTTTCAAGGATCACCGACGAGTTGGTCCTTTCCACCCCTTCCAGATTGCCGATATCATCCAGAATATGGCTGAGCTGCTCGGTATTTTGGGCCTGCACGATGGCAATCAAATCGTACTCACCACTGATGGCATACAGTGCCGATACCTGCGGCATATGCTTGAGCTCCAGATTGGTGCGAGCAGTGAGTTTTTGCCGCACCTTGATCGACACATGGGCCGATACCTGTTCGCTGAGAAAGCGACTGCCCAGCTCTACCGTATACCCCTGGATCACGCCTTGCTGTTCTAAACGCTGCAGCCGGTTCTGGATGGTAGTGCGCGAAACATTCAGTGCCCGTGCCAGATCCGACACACTGGCACGGCCATTGGTGCGCAGAATTGCCAGCAGCTGCTCGTCCTCTGAATTTATCATATTGACAACCTCTTAAGTCAAATTGTCTTTTTAATCGGTGATTTTGTACAGAATGATACTGCAAAATGGCAGCTATGGCGATTAAACTGTGACTACATTTTCCGGCTCTCTGCCAATCCGGTTCTTGACCGATAATAACGACACGAGGTTTATCCATGCAGCAAGTAAACAGAGCTCTTTTCGATGAGGTGATGGTACCCAACTATGCGCCGGCTCAGATGATCCCGGTCAAAGGTGCTGGCTCCAGAGTCTGGGATCAGCAAGGCAAGGAATACATCGACTTTGCCGGCGGTATTGCGGTGAACTGCCTGGGGCACTGTCATCCGGCCTTGGTGGCTGCGTTAAAAGAGCAGGGCGAAAAGCTGTGGCATTTATCCAATGTGTTGACCAATGAACCCGCCTTGTTGCTGGCCAAAGCACTGGTGGATGCTACCTTTGCCGAAAAGGTTTATTTTGCCAATTCGGGTGCGGAAGCCAATGAAGCGGCACTGAAGCTGGCGCGTCGTGTTGCCAAAGACCAGTTTGGTGAGCACAAAGATCAGATTGTTGCCTTTAAACAAGGTTTCCATGGCCGCACTTTTTTTACCGTTACCGTTGGCGGGCAGCCAGCTTATTCTGATGGCTTTGGCCCAAAGCCGGAAGCCATCGAGCATGCAGAGTTCAACAACATCGACAGCTTAAAAGCGCTGATTTCTGATCGCACCTGTGCCGTGATGGTAGAGCCGTTGCAGGGTGAAGGTGGAGTGCTGCCAGCCGATGCGGAATTTATGCAGCAGGTGCGGGCGCTGTGCACAAAGCACAAAGCGCTGCTGATTTTTGATGAAGTGCAAACCGGCGTTGGCCGCACTGGCGAGCTTTATGCTTATATGGGTTTAGGTGTGACGCCGGATATTCTGACGACAGCTAAAGCGCTGGGTGGTGGTTTCCCGATAGGTGCCATGCTCACCACCACAGCCATTGCCAAACATCTGGTGGTTGGTACCCACGGCTCCACCTATGGCGGCAACCCCTTGGCCTGTGCGGTGGCGCTGGCAGCATTAAATACCGTCAATCAACCGGATGTGCTGGCGGGCGTGAAAGCCAAAGAGCAGTTGTTTCGTGATGGTTTGCGTCAGATCAATGAAAAATACCAGGTGTTCGCTACCATTCGCGGCCAGGGTTTGCTGTTGGGTGCTGTGCTTAATGCCGATTATGCAGGCAAAGCACGTGACTTTATGGTGGCTGCGGCGGAAGAAGGTCTGATGGCGCTGGTGGCCGGTGCCAATGTGGTGCGCTTTACGCCATCGCTGGTGATCCCGGATGCGGATATCCGCGAAGGCCTGGCCCGCTTTGAGCGTGCCGTTGCCAAAATCGTGCAGGGTTAACGACGGATGCTGGTTATTCGCCCTATTCAAAGCAGTGACTTTGCTGCGTTGCGCTACATTGCTGAAGAGTCCGGCCCAGGTTTTACTTCCCTGCCGGTCAACGATGGTCGGTTGCAGCAAAAAATTGCCCACTCTGAGAGCAGTTTTGCGCAGTGTGTCGAGCAGCCGGGGCAGCAGGGTTATCTGTTTGTGCTGGAAGATACTGCAACCGGCGACATTGTCGGCACCACCGGTATTGAAGCGGCGGTAGGTCTTGAGACTCCGCTGTATCACTTTCAGCAGAATAGGGTAATGCACCACTCGGCTGAGCTGAATGTGTTAAATCAGCTGAAAACGCTGACGCTTTGCAACGATTACACCGGTGCTTCGGAAATATGCACGCTGTTTTTACGCCAGAGCTACCGCAAAGGCTACACCGGGCGATTTTTATCCAAGGTGCGCTTTTTGTTTATGGCCGAGCATCCGCAGCGTTTTGCCGAGACGGTGATTGCCGAAATGCGAGGCGCTTCGGATGGCAATGGTCAGCCGCCATTTTGGGGCTGGTTGCAAAAACTCTTTTTGACCATTGATTTCCCAACTGCTGATCATCTGATTGGCGTAGGGAAAAAAGCGTTTATTGCCGAGCTGATGCCGCGTCATCCCATTTATGTGGGCTTGCTACCGGAAGAAGCCCAGCAAGTGATAGGCCAGGTGCATGAGCACACCAAGCCGGCACTAAAAATGTTGCAGCAAGAAGGCTTTGTCCATCGTGGCTATGTCGATTTATTCGATGCCGGCCCAACCATCGAAGCCCGTCTTGGTCAGATCCACTCCGTGGCCAGCAGCCTGAAAGTGCCGGTACGGGTGGTACCCAAAGTTGAACCTGGCCAGATGCTGGCAGTCAGCAACACCGAAACCCAGGGCTTTCGTGCCAGTTTCAGTGAGCAGGCCCGCTTTGATGAGCATCAGGGCGTGTTGTTGATCCAACCGGAACTGGCTGATGCGCTGCAACTTAGCGAAGGCGGGCTGGCGCGCTTTATTGTGCTGGAAAAAGGCCGTCGTTGAGCCGGTATGGATTGAAACCAAATTTGTTATAATACCTGCCCCCTGGGGCATCCTGGAAGTTAAGAAGTAAGGTGAGCGTCATGCATAGCAACGTCAATGAACTGTTTGAGAATCTGTGGCAGAACTACCTGGAAGTAACGCCTTCTGCCAAGCGTGTCCATCAGTTGCTGGGAAGCTCTCAGCAAGCGGACATCATCAATGACCACATCGCCTTACGTACCTTCAACCTGGATAAAATCGGGTTGGAAAAGCTGGCCGCGCATTTCAAAGCGGTTGGCTACGAAGAGTGTGGTGAGTACCATTTTGCAGCGAAAAAGCTCTATGCCAAGCATTTTGAGCATCCGGATCGCAATCAGCCGAAGGTCTTTATCTCGGAGTTGTTGCTGGATCAGTGTTCAGAGCAGCTGCAGCGTATTGTGACTGAGCTGGTTGCCCAGATCCCGGAAGAGGCCGTCACTGCTGATAACTTCCTTTATTCCGGTACCCATTGGTCGATGGATCATGCGACCTATGAAGCGCTGCTGGCAGAAAGCGAGTACGCGGCCTGGATGGCAGCCTGGGGCTTCCGCGCCAACCACTTTACCGTCAGTGTCAATGCGCTGGAAAATTTTGAAACGCTGGAGCAGGTCAATCAGGCACTGAAAGACGGCGGCTTCCTGCTCAATACCTCAGGCGGAGAGATCAAAGGCAGCAAAGAGGTCTTATTGGAGCAATCCTCGACGCTGGCCGACTTAATTACTCTGCAGTTTAGCGATGGCCCGGCCACCATTCCAAGCTGTTTCTACGAATTTGCCCGCCGTTACGAAGTGGCGCCAGGCATGCTGTACACCGGCTTTGTTGCGGCTTCTGCCGATAAAATCTTTGAGAGCACCAACGCCCGTTAAGCCTCAGGCGTAAAAGCTATCCAGCCACGCCGGGTGATCCATCACCCGGCGTTTTTCGTTGTGCTATTCAGGTGCAATTCATTGTGTTCTTTTTAGGCTGCATGGTACCTTTGATGCTGAATTCCTGAACGGCTGGATGCTAACTTCATGATCATACAAAAAATAAGCGCCTTACTGATGACCGGCATGCTGAGTGTTGGTTTGCTTCCGGCGGATGAGCTGACGTTGGAGCGGGTGCAGCTGCAGCTGGAGCATCCGGCCAATGGCAGTTTGTTGAAAATGCCAGAGCAGCCTTATCTGCTGGTATCGGGCTTTAATCAGTACCAGCGCTGGCTGAGCCTGGTCGATACCGAGAACTACAACGTCAGTAGCTTACCCATTCCTGAAAGTGCCCAGTTTTTCAGCAAAGCCCAATTGGCGGGTTTCGAGCTACCGCAGCTGGTGTTTTGGGGCATTGATGGTTTGTACCGCATGAGTTTACCGGATGGTGAGTACCAGCAACTGCTGGCTGTAAGCTCGGTGCATCGGGTGCTGGACTCGGTGCGGTTGCGCCAGCGCACTTTTACGCTGGATTTGGGGAGCGAGCTTGCTGATTTTTTTATTCCGGACTTTACCAGTTCGCATTTGTTACGACAAAACGCGGATGGTAGCTTCCGGCACTATGAATTGCAGCTGCCGAGCCGCATCCAAAGCTGGCAAAGCAATCGGCTGGATTATCAGCCAAGACGTCCCTTTGTGGTGGATACCAATGGCAATGGCCGTAAAGACCTGCTGGTTGTCGATCAAGGACGCTTCTGGGCGTTTGAACAGGCCGTAGATGGCAGCTTTGCTGTTCAGCCTAAAGCTCTGGAGTGGCCGGTGCCTTTATCGGATGAACGTGCCCTGGATCAACGCAGCGATGCAGGCCGCAGTTATCAGGGCCAGCAGATGGACCGCTTGTTCGATGTGCGTGATATGAACGGCGATGGTTTGCCAGATTTGGTGATGGAACGCGAGCAACTGGCTGACGCACTGGATCGCAGTACCGAATACCGTATTCATTTTGGGCGTCTGAGTGAGCAGGGGCTGACCTTTGCTGCCGAGCCGGATACCCGGGTAAAAACCGACAATGTGCCGATTGATGTGGTGATTGGTGATTTTAATGGCAATGGCCGGCAGGATTTTTACATCCCCAACACCAACATCGGGGTAGGCACCATAGTACGGGTGTTATTACGCGGCAATGCCAACCTGGATGTGGATTTCTTTCTGATGAATGAGCAGGGGCATTATGGCAGCCGGGCTGATTTGCGCCAGCAGGCGCGGGTGGATGTCAGCATCAGCAATGTACGTTTTGATTTGCCGTTGTTTCAACTGGCGGATTTGACCGGCAGTGGCCAGCAGCATCTGTTGGTGGGAGAAAGTGGTCGGCTGCGTTTATACAGCCCCGACAGCAGCCGCTTATTCAGCCGGCGCAGTGAACGGCTGGAGCTGGATGTACCGCGTGACAGCAGCCGGGTATTAATCACCGATCTCACCGGCAATGGCAAAGACGACCTGGTGTTGCCGTTTGATGCACAGGATAAACAAGAGCACAGCAACCAGTTGCATTTAATCTTCAGTCGTTAAAATGTTTGCTAACACTTTCTGTTTTTGGCTTTTGTCCGGCCGATGTTAGGCTAGGCAGGTTTATTGTGCAGGGAGTGTAAGACATGCAACTACGCATCGATGCGGTGACCAAGCAGTACGCCACGGTTACGGCGGTCAATCAGGTCAGTTTCCAAATTCAAAGCGGCGAAATTTTCGCTTTGCTCGGCCCGAACGGGGCTGGAAAATCCTCCATTATCCGTATGCTGGTAGGCATGACCAAGCCCGATGCCGGCAGTATTTCAGTGTGTTATCAGGACCAAACCTTTCATCATGTACCACGGCGCTTGCTGGGCTATTTGCCGGAAGACCGTGGCCTTTATGGTGATAAGAGTGTGGAAAAAAATCTGCTGTTTTTGGCGCAATTGCATGGACTTGGCAAAACAGAAGCGCTGAGCCGGATGGATCACTGGCTGGAGGTATTCGAGCTAACCGAGCGTCGGCACGACGATTTAAAACAGCTGTCCAAAGGCAATCAGCAAAAAGTACAGCTGATTGCAGCGGTACTGCACAAGCCGGCACTGGTCATTCTGGATGAGCCTTTCTCCGGGCTGGATCCCATCAATCAGGAGAAAGTGGTCGATTTTCTAAAGCAACTTAAGCAAAACGGCATGACCGTTATTTTGAGTGCACATCAGATGGCGATGGTGGAAAAACTGGCCGATCGCATGGTGCTGATGGCCAAAGGCGAGGTGGTGCTGGCTGGTACTCTGGCCGAAATCCGCCAGCAGGCGCAGCCGGAGGTGCAAATCCAGCTAAGCAGCAAGGTGCCATTGCCTGCTGATTGGCTGCGCAGCCTGGAGGCGGTTACGGCAGTGGAAATGCACCAGCCAGAGCAGGCATTATTGACCTTACAGCGGGATGCGGAGGTTGGCCCTGTGTTGCAGCAACTGCTGGGTCGGATTGAGCCGGAGCAAATCGCTATGCAGAAACCGGACTTGCATCAGCTGTATCTGAACGCCATGTCCAGGCATCAGGGGCAAACCCCACAGGAGGCCGCTGCATGATATCCCGTCAAAGTCTGATTGTAGCCCGCTGGGAATTTCTGCGTTTTTTTAAATGGAAGCAGCAGCTGATTTCCTATTTACTCATGTTGGCGGTAATGGGGGGTGTTTTTGCCTGGGTCTATCTAACCGATGAAAGCCGCCAGCAGTACCGTATAGCCGTGCCTGGCTCTGTGGTGGTGCAAAATACCGAGCAGTTTGAGTTTCAGCGTCCCAGCATCGATCTGTCGCAGCAATTGCAGCAACTGCGCGATCACCAAACCTGGCATGCCGTATTGTCCTATCAGGACGGCAGCTGGGTGCTGCACACCGGTGCCAGCAGCAAATGGTTGCCGCAATTAGAGCAGGTGTTGCAAAGCTATTTCCAATTGCAGCGCGCCGGTGATTTTGGCTTAACCGATGCGCAGCTGACGGAGCTGCAGCAGCCAGCCCCCATTGAACGTAGTTTTTTGGATGATGATTTTAAAGGCGAAGACACGCCGGAGAAGATGATTGCTTTTGCCGTGCTGATTTTATTGTTGATAGGCCTAAGCACGGCTTTTGGTCAAATTCTGATGAGCATTACTGGCGAAAAGCAGCAGCGGGTGACCGAGCAGCTGTATGCCATTTTGACTCCGCAGCAATGGATGGATGGCAAGGTGCTGGGGCATAGCTTGAGTGCGCTCAAAGCCATGTTGACCACCACACTGGTGATGCTGGTGTTTTTCCTGGTGGTTTCTGTGCTGGTGGCGGGTGAAGCCATGGACTTAAGCTGGCTGAACTGGTGGGTGATCCTCTGGTTGATCCCGTTTGCATTGGCCGGCGTTTTGCTGTGCGCCTGTTTTATGGGCGCCATTGCCGCCTCGATTGATGATCCCAATACCAGTGGCAAAGGCGTGGTGATGATGGTGACCTGGTTGCCACTGCTCTTTACGTATCTGGTGATTGATAGTCCGAGTGGCTGGGCCATGACGCTGCTCAGTTGGCTGCCAGTTACGTCCTTTGCTGTCATGCCGGTGCGGATGTCGATGGTGGAAGTGCCCTGGTGGCAGCTGAGCCTGTCGCTGGCACTGCTGCTGGCGACGGTGTATTACATGCGCCGGCTCGGTGGCCGGATTTTCCTGCGTGGCATGCAAATGTACGGCAAAGAGCCAAGCTGGGGCGATATTATGCGCTGGGCGTTAAGCCGCAAGGCTGATTGAGCGCTTTTTCAGAAGAGCCCGCGTTCGCGGGCTCTTCGTTCATCGTGGTTTAGTAGCGACTAAAACTCGTACTTATGGGCGCTAAACAGCGTCTGCACTTGCAGCCAGATATCGCCTGGCTCGCCATCGCCGACCCATTGATCGTTGATTTGTACCACAGGGGCCACTTCTTTGCTGGAACTGGTTAACCAGACTTCATCGGCAGCCAGTACCTCAGCCCGGCTGATGGCGCGCTCTTCCACCGTGTAATTGCTGTATTTGCGCAAAATCGCCAGCAAAATCAGCCGGGTAATGCCAGGTAGCAGCTCAGTGCTGAGCGGTGGGGTGGCAATCACACCGTCTTTGACGATAAACACATTGCAGGCAGCCGCTTCGGTCAAAAAGCCTTCGCGGTTAAATAAAATGGTTTCCTGCGCGCCCTGAGCATAGCCTTGCTGGTAGTGCAGCACATTGCCGAGCAAGGAGGTGGATTTGATGTGGCAACGCTGCCAGCGCAAGTCGTCGGCGGCGACCACCCGATAACGCGGCGCTTTGTCTTTATCAGCCACCGGTGCTGGCGGGATCTCAAACACAAAGGCGAACACCGTCGGCTGGATATTGGCCGGAAAGGCATGATTGCGCTTTACATCCGTGCCCCGGCTTACCTGGACATAGATCCCAAGGTTTTCGCCCATGCTTTGGTTTTTTGCCAGTAAATCGGTCAGCAACTGCTGCCAGTCGGCCAGATTAAGGCCGGTGTCAATGCTCAGCTGCTCCAGGCCGCTTAGCATTCGCTCCATATGCGGTACCAGGCCGACAAAACGGCCCTGGTAGGATGGCACTACTTCGTAGATGCCGTCGCCAAATAAAAAGCCACGATCCATCGGTGAGATGCGGGCCTCGGCAGCCGGCAGATAGTCCCCATTTAAATACACAATACTCATAATCACACTCAGCTAAAGCCACAGAGGGCACGTAAGGATCCAAGCACAGCGATGCCTTCGCTGGCATCTAAACTGTCTTCGGTTAAGGTATTCAGGCGGCTGACGCCATCGACACTGCCGCGGTCGGATAAGTACTGCAAAATGCGCAGTGGCTGCACCTGCGCCAGTAGATCCTGCTCGCGCCAGACACTCAGCAGTGCAATCAGGCCATAAGCGCCCCAGTTGGATACATCAGCCAGCAAAAGTTCATCGCACTCGGTGGCGGCCGGAATAATGTTGAGCTTACCGACTGCGGTCTTGATATTGCCCATGCCGATCTCATTGCCCCCATCGCCAATGGCCAGCGTTGGGCAGGCGGCCAGCGTCATAAAATCATCGAAGCTGGCACAGCGACCACTGATGTCTTCGCCCCGCATATTGTAATACTTGCCGTCCTGAGCCCGGCCTGGCCGCTCAATGGAGATCACGGCTTGTGGCTGATAATGCTGCAGGGCCTCGGCCGCCAGCGCGGCCAGGTTTTGCTGGCTGTTGACGGGCAGTGGATGGCAGTGGTAGTCGGTTTTTAGCACCGAGTAGAGCGGATCGCCACACACCAGCACAGGCCGGGCGCCCAGCTGTTGCAGGCAATCGTACAAGGCAATGGCACCCACAGGCCCGTCTGTTTCAAAAGTATCGGCGACCGGAAAACCGGTGCCGATAAAGACCACGCCCTGGCACTGGTTCAGGATGCGGGCGGCGCGTAGGTAATAACCGGGGCGCAGTGCCTGTTGCAGCTGCTGCATGCCGCGTAAATTACGCGCCACCAGCAAGTCTTCAATCTGACGACTGAGTGACAGCAATGGCTTCATCAAAGCACCTCCAGTTGGCTGTGTTGCTGCCAAAAGCGTTGTTCCTGCAAATGCAGCAGGTTATGCGCCTGCTCCATACTAATGGCTGTAAACTGCAGCTCAAAGCCGGCTGGTCGTTGGGCCAGCTGCCAGCAATCGATGGACAGCACGGAGCCTAGTTTAGGGTAACCGCCCAGGGTTTGCCGATCGCACAGCAGCACGATGGGCTGGCCATCCGGTGGTACCTGCACAGCACCGTAACAGATGCCCTCCGACAGCAGGCTGCTGCGCTGGCACTGCAGCGCCGGGCCTTGCAGCCGGTAGCCCATCCGATCGGATTTTGGCGATATTTGGTACTGGTGCTGATAAAAGCGTTGCCGCTCTGCGACCGAAAAATCCTCGCACTGATAGCCTTCAATCAGTCGCAATGCCAGTGGGCTCTGATAATCCGGCCAGAAACGCTCAGGTAAGGCGAACAGCTGCAGTGAAGCCATGGTCGCCGCTGTTGGTTTCGTCACAGGCAGTAATTGCCCGGCTGTGAGTTTGCCGCCATCCAGGCCGCCAATGCCTTCGCGCAGCACCGTAGCACAGCTGCCAAACTGCTCCGGCACACAAAAGCCGCCGGCTACTGCCAGATAAGCCCGCACGCCTGACGTTGCCATCCCAAGCTCAATGCGATCGCCTGCTTTGACCGCATGGCCTTGCCACAAAGCTTTCGGCTTGCCGTTGATGCTAAGCGGCACAGCAGCACCGCACACGGCAATAGCGCCATCTTGTTCGGCGCTCAGTTGCAAGCCGCCGAGCGTAATTTCCAAAGCGCAGCTGCCCGACGTATTGCCAAGCAGGGCATTGGCCCAACGAAAGGCATGGCCATCGGCCGGGCCTGCGCTGGTCAGGCCGAGCCGGCTTTGGCCAAAACGGCCTTGATCCTGCAGGGTGCAAAGCAGGCCAGGTTGCTCAATACGAAAACCGCTCATAATACGCCTCCCAGGCGTAAAAACTCGGCTTTGTTGATGGCGGTAAAGCGCACCTGGTCGCCCACCGCCACTGGCATGCTGGGGGTTTTGCTTGGATCAAAGAATTGCAGCGGACACAGGCCAAGCAGATTCCAGCCACCAGGGGATTCGGCCGGATAAACCGCTGTCTGGCGATCGGCAATCGCCACAGCGCCTTTGGGTACTTTGGCGCGTGGGCTATCCAGCCTGGGGGTCGCCAGGCGCTCATCCACTTCGCCCATGTAAGCAAAGCCTGGGGCAAAACCTATGGCATACACCCGGTACAGCGGCGCCTGATGCAGCTCAATCACTTGCTCGATGCTTAGTTGGTGCAGTTGTGCCAGCCGGGCCAGGTCCGGCCCGCTTTCTTCACTGTAGTACACCGGCAATTCAACCAGTTTGCCAGTCTGCTGGCTTTCGCCGCTTTGCTCTGCTAAAGCGTGTCGGATCCGAGCTTTGACCATAAAATGATCCGTTTGCAGCGGGTTGTAGCTCACCAGGATGGACGCATAGGATGGAGTCACATCCAGCAATACATCGGCCAATGCTTGTTCTAGTTGCTGGCAGGCACTCAGCACCCACTGATTGACCTCGGCCGACATCTGCTGCGGCGGGTAAAGGATCAGGCTGTTTTCGCCGGCAATCTGAATGCGGTAATCGAGCATGATGGCTAGCCTTGCAACAACTGACGAATATGCTGCACTTCGGCAATGGCCGCTTCGTTATCGCCATGCACGCACAGCGTATCTGCTTTCAGTGCCAGCCGTTTGCCGCTGCCGGTGATTACCACACCGTCACTGACCAGCAACTGCACCTGTGCCAATACCTCTGTTTGATTTAACACTGCACCCGCTTGGTTGCGAGGCATCAGCAGGCCTTCATCGGTATACCGCCGGTCGGCGAAGGCTTCAAACAACAGCGCAATACCCAGCGCATCGGCCTCGGCCTGGTGTTTGGCTTGTTCAGCCGTGGCCAGCAGCATCAGGGCCAGTGGTTTGTGGTAGCTTTGAATGGCGGTAAATACGGTTTGTAAAATAGCCGGCTGGCGCATCATATCGTTGTACAAAGCACCATGAGGTTTGACGTAGCTCAGCTCAAGCCCATGAATTTGCGCCATGCCATCCAGCGCCGCGATTTGATAATGCAGCAGGTTGATCAGCTCTTCGGGCGAACAGTTCATCGTGCGGCGGCCAAAACCCTGACGATCCGGATAGCTGGGGTGGGCGCCCACGTCAACCTGATGCTGTTTAGCCAGCGCCAGGGTGCGTTGCATCACATCGGCATCACCGGCATGAAAACCACAGGCAATGTTGGCCATATCGATGTAAGGCATTACGCTGCTGTCCATGCCCATGGTCCAGCTGCCGTAACTTTCGCCCAGATCGCAGTTTAATTTCATGCTTCCTCCGGCTAAAACAACGCCAATTTTGAATTTGGAATATCGGTCACCAACATGCAGCCCGGGCTGTGGGTAATACAAAGCTCCGGTTTGGCCTCGGCAATGGCCAGTTGCGGCGTCACGCCACAAGCCCAGAATACCGGCACTTCGCCTGCCTTGATGCTGACGGCATCACCAAAATCCGGCTGAGTTAAATCGGCAATGCCAATCGCAGCCGGATCGCCAAAATGCACCGGTGCACCATGCACCTGTGGAAAGCGGCTGCAAATCTGAATGGCGCGGATGGCATCGGCAGGCTTCATTGGCCGCATACTCACCACCATGGGGCCGCTGAATTTACCGGCGCTTTGGCAGCGGATGCTGGTGCGGTACATCGGTACATTCACGCCTTCGGTAATATTCCGAATTTCCAGCCCATCGGCCAGCAGAGCTTCTTCGAACGAGAAGGAGCAGCCTAGGAAAAAGGTGACCAAATCATCACGCCAGAGCTCGCGAATATCCGGTAGCTCCTGCACCAGCTCGCCGTGGCGAAACAGCCGGTAGCTTGGTAAGTCGCTGCGAATATCCAAGTCTGCAGCGATGGCTGCAATGCCGGTATCGCCTGGTTGGGCAGATAGCGCCACGATAGGGCAGGGCTTGGGGTTGAGCTGACAAAATTGCAGAAAATCGCTGGCATCGGCTTTTGGCAGGATCACCATATTGGCCTGCACAAAGCCGGCGGCCAGGCCAGAGGTATTGCCGCTGTGTTGTTGCAGCCGGCAAGCCAGGCGCACATCTTTGGGGTGACTGCTTTTGTTTAACATCAACGTCCTCTCAGGCATTCCGGATGGCTACAACCTACAGGTGCTACTTTATTATGAATAAACTATTTACTCAATAATGAGCGATGAAAATAAATTATTCATGATTGCTGTGGCAGGTGCGACCATACTCAATGCTAAGCATAGCATTATGCCAGCAACAGGCCGACCCCCAAAAGGGCGGCTAAGGTCCAGTGGATACTGCCTTTCGGGATAGCATCACCCAGTAGTTTTGTCAGCAGCAATGATAACACGATGCTGGTCGCCAGTAAGGTTTGGGCGATGGCTGCTTTGGTATGGCTAAACGCCAGCATTTGCAGCAACATCGCGGCGGTGGTTCCGACCAGGGCCGCGACCAGCAGCACCAGCCAGGGACGCCAGCAAAACGCTGGTCGTGGCAATGGCCGTTGCCGCCAAAGCAGCATCAGTACCAGAATAATGGCCATGCCGCCGAGAAAACGCCAATTGCTGGCTTGTAACACCGACACCTCAGTGTGCAGAAAAATATCCCGGCTAATCACAGCACCAATGGCCTGGCATAGGGCAGCCAAAGCAGCAAATTGTAGCCCAGACCAGTTCAGCGGGGTACCGCTGCTCGTACTGCCCGCTCGCAGCACCCGTTCAACCGCCAGAAATATCAGCGCCATGCCCAGCCAGTGTTGCCACAGCAGCCATTCGCTCAGCCACAGCATCGCCAGCAGGGCGGTTATTAAAGGCGCCAGGGTTTCTGCCACCAGCAGGCACTGCCGATCGCCCAAACGGCGTAGCGCTAAAAAGAAGAAGGTATCGCCAAGGCCAATGCCAATGGCACCACTGAGTAGCAGCAAGGCGAGCTGATAACTGGTTAACTCAATGGAGGGCAGTAAAAATCCCAGTGGCAGCAAGACCAGCAAGCTAATCAGGCCTTTCCAAAAGTTCAGGCTGATGGCATTGAAACTGGCGCCAAGATGGCGATAGAGCCGGGCGGCCAGTGCCCAGCAACAGGCGGTGAGCAGGGCAGCAATTTCACCTGTCATGCAGGCTCCGGAGGCGGGGAAAAACGCAGCTTAGAGATTGTGGTGGCAAAAAGCAAGTGGGTTGCCGGTCGCAGGGAGAGGAGCTGCAGGGTTATTCCACGGCGTCCAGATCGACCCGGAATTGTTTGACTTCGCCACTTTCCACCAGTTGCTGTATCGCTTGTTGCAGCAGGGGCAATAAGTGCTGATGAGGGCTGTTTTTGGATAGTGTCAGATTGACGCTGCGATTTTGAGTCAGCGGAAATTGATAGCTGGCACGTTTAAAGCGTTGATGAAAACGCGGGTTGTGTTGAATCACATTGATGGTGCTTTGTGCCGGACCTATCATCGCATCCGCTTTGCCAAGCAATACCATGGCAAAAGCGTCATCCAGCGTGGCTGCTTTGACGAGTGTTAAGGCATCATCTGCGAGTAAAGTCTCCAACTCCCTGGCGTATACATAATCCTGCACAACGGCGATACGTTGCCTGGTAAGCAACTCCCAGCTTGAGATATCAGCAGATTCCCGCAGCAGGTAAATGACTTCGGGTTTGGCCTCATCGTAAGGGATAAAATGCATAAAGCGGGCTCGCTCATCGCTGTAATTCAGGCTGGCCATTAAATCGGTTTGACCCAGCTCCATTTGACGAAGGCAGCGTGAGAAAGGGGTGTTGGGGCTGAAGCGAAGTTTGATGCCAGCACGTTCGGCAATGGTGTGCATTAAATCGACGGTAGGGCCGTAAGGCTCGGCATCGTCCGGATAAAAATGCCAGTACGGATGATCATCCAGACACCACTCCAACTCCGGATGCTGGTGTGCATTCAGTGGCAAAAGGTAAAGCAATGTCAGAAATACAATCCCAAACCGTACCATAGCAGTCCCTGAAATATGACGGCATAGCCCAAAGGCTATACCGTATCATACGCATGTTAACAACCAGGGTGCAAGTGCTTGTTGTGGCGATTTTCGGGATTAGACGGTATGCGCTTTCATCGAGGGCTTTTGCCGCCATTGCTGCCAGATAATTCGCCCAATCAAAGCTGCCAGTAGCAGTGCGGCCGATAGCTCTAGCCAGTAGGGCAGCACCGAGTGCTGATGTTGCATCGCACTGTGTACCGAGATATCAAAGTAGTTCAGCGAAAAATCAAGCAGCCAGCCAAAAAACACCGACATCACAATGACACCAAATAAGTAAGCCGCCAGCGCTCGTTTGCCTAGCTCTTTGTACACCACGCTAATAGTCGCGATGTTGGTGGCTGGTCCGGCCTGCATAAAGACCAGGGCGGCGCCCGGGGATATGCCCATCATCATCAAAGCAGCAGCAATCGGGGTAGAAGCAGTAGCGCAGACGTACATCGGCACTGAAATTAGCACCATCAATAACATGGTCCAGATGCTGCTGCCGTATTTAGCCAGTGCATCCATCGGCACCAGAGTTTGCACCAGCGCAGCGAAGAACAGGCCTATCATCAGCCACAGATAAAAATCGCTTAGCAACTTGCCGGTGCTGAACTGCAGGCCTTCTTTGGCCTGTTGCCATAAGGTTGGTTTTGTCTCAGTGACTTTTTTAGGTGCACAGCAGGATGTTTTCACAGGCACAGCAGCTTGTGAAGGGGGAGCAACTGGTGGGGCTTTGCTGGCACAGCAGCTTTTTACCGGGGCCTTTGGTTGGCTGTCGTGTGCGGTTGCTTTACCAACCAGCAGGCCAGAAGTAATGGCACTTAAAATGGCGGCGATTGGCCGTACTATGGCCATGACTGGCCCAAGCAATACATAAGAAACGGAAATCGAATCCACCCCAGTTTCCGGGGTAGCACTTAAAAAGGCTACGGTTGCTCCTTTGCCGGCACCGCCGCGGCGCAATTGCATCGCCGCCGGGATCACGCCGCAGCTGCATAAGGGCAGTGGGGCGCCCAGCAAAGCGCCTTTTACCACAGGTTTGACGCCATCGCCCCCGAGCTGGCGTTGCAGCCAGTCCATTGGGATCCAGGCTTTCATAATGGCGGCTACCAACAAGCCAACCAGTAACCAGGGCGCAGACAGCACAAACAGTTGCCAGAAGTTGTCGATAAAACTTAGCATGCTATCTGTTCCTTGTTGTTGGTACGCTCATGATGATGCTGTTCGGTTCGGGCAGGCTGGCCTTGTTCCAAAGCGGTTAGAATCGAACATTCAGTGGCACTTAACGGGCCTCCACAGCAGGCTTCATCCAATTGCTGCAATGCCTGATGAAAGCGGTTCAGCTCAGCCATCTGTTGCTGGATTTCCTGCATTTTTTGCTGCACTTTGTCTTTGACATCGGCGCACTGCCACTCACTTTTATTGTCTTCAATCTGCAGGAGTTCGCGGATTTGTTGCAGGCTAAACCCCACACTTTTAGCGCGAAGAATAAATGCCAGCCGCTTGCTGTCGGACTCATTGTACAGCCTATATCCCGCCTCAGAGCGGGCGCTAGGGTTTAGCAACTGCTGTTTTTCATAAAAACGTAGTGTATCGACGCTTACACCATGTCGCTTGACCAACTCACCAATTTTCATCATTTTTCCTCTATTGAGGCCACTTGCGTAAATACAGTATAAACCCTTGAGCTTACTCCAGAGTCAAGAGGTTAATTGGTCCAGCCTATGATGGTTGTTAATACGACAGTTGTGATGAGTACAGTCACGGCGAGTAGCATTTCCAGGGCAATGGTTTTTCTTAATTTAACCAAACCTGCTGGATGATGTAGCGCCGGTACCAAACGTAATTTATTGAAAGCACCGAGACCCAGCAGCAAACTGACCAGGCCTAGTTTAAGCAGCACTATTTGACCATAGGTTGTTTGCCAGAGTTGGCTCGGCTCAGAGAATAAAAGTAATAACATACCCAGGCCACTGCCAATCAACAGCAACAGCACAACGACCATGAGTTGCCCGAACTGCTGCATCAGGGGGTGTAGCTTGCTGGCAGCGTGTTGTTGGCATAGTCGCCATAATAGTGGTAAAGAGCCGATCCAGAGTCCGATGCAAAGCAGGTGCAAGCCAAGTGCTAACCGGCCAATGAGACCATGCTGAAGCAGATGCCCACCAAGGGTGAAGCTGAATAATAGCAGCAGCACCACAGTCAATTGCATGAGCGCTTGCAGCCGCAGGTAGTGCCTGATTAGCAGACTCAGAGCCAATAGCGTAAAGGCTGCCCACTGCCATAGCATGGCTTGTCCGGTGCCATCGGGCAGCAGCATCCAGATTAGTTCAGTGTCAAACATGCCATTGACGCCAGTCATGGCAATACTGCCAATAAAGAGTAAAAAACTGGCAGTTGCGCTCAATACGCCCAGACCAGCAACGGTCAGATAGCTTTGCCAGTGAACAGGCTGCTCTAATTTATGTTGGCGCGACAGCCAGCAGCAAAAAAATGCTCCCACTGTCAGCGCCATACAAATGAACAGCGTTAGCCGGCTTAAAACCGTCCAAAGCTCCCAGTGCATTTAGCTTTTCAACTCAGAGCTAGTCTCAGCCAGCATTGCATGGTGGTGATGCTGGTGCGATTCTGACTCAGGCTCAGGTTCCGGGTTCGATGCTTCAGCGTCTGGATCTATCTGAAAGCTGATAGTACCGGATACCCGGTGACCGTCGGCGCCCAGGGCTGCCCATTCCAGCTGATAGTGACCTGGTGCTAATGTCGGCAGCGGAAATTCAATGTGATCTGTCGGCTGGCGATTACGCTCAAAGCCAAACTCTATCGCTTGATCCTGATGTGTCAGGTCGAGTGACAGCATCCGTACCGGATCACCAAAATGCAGCATGACTACGGCGGTTGATTCATTTAAGACCGCACCATCAGCTGGGATCGAAAACTGCATTGGGGTATGGGCCAGTACTTTGGCTGGTGCAAAGCAAAGGATGACTAACGCAAAAAACATCATAAAACGGTTCATGAAAACTACCTCAAAATTTATAGTGGATCAGTATGCGCACTTGGTATGGCCCGGCTCGGGCTAACCAAAGTCATTAAAAAAACGAGTGAAAGGGAGTTAACTGAATGGTTTGGGTGGCTTAAACAGCGCTAATTGATTGACACTTAAGTCACTGAATGCATGGATACTCATTGATTCTGAAGGTTCGAATGCAGGGAGGTTATCTGTTTGATCGGCTGCAGTAGATTGAACACAGCAGCTGGCGCAGATGGCACAGGACTGAGCGTAACCATCTGATTGGGTGATATCGGCAATATTGCTCTGAGCAGTGTCCTCGTTGGCAGCGGGTTCACTGAACTCTATCTGAAGCTGTTGTTGCAGTGGTGCTGAATTTTCCATTGTGCCATGATCAGCATGACAACCAGCCATAGCCAAGCCTGCTATGCTTTTTAGCAACAGCGTGACTATCAGGACAATGGCAGAAAAACGCATTCAGGCGCACCTTCTTCAGACGATGACGCAACCTTAGCGAAAATTGCAGTTAAAGGCAAACTGGCTTTTAGCATGTGACTGATGACTGCTGCAGTTATTTTGCTACTCTGTACTGAGCCGCTGACACCAGATCTCGACGACGAGTAAGCCTACCGTCAGTAGCAGCATAAAAAAACTATGGATCACCAGCAGGTGTACCAGATCGCGGCTAAAAAATAATGGATCCAGTACCACCAGCAGAAACAGCAGCAATAGAAACCCTTTGGTTGCATGGCAAATGGTGTGCATGACTGTCTCCTTAGATAGCGTTGCTTGTGGGCAAGTGGGATTTTGTCGCAGTATAAGCTCTGGAGTTCACTCCAGAGTCAAGCCAGCGATTGCAGCATGCATCTGGTTGTAGCTGAACCGTATCAAGCACAGCGCCGCCTTTGTGAATACCCCCTTCCAACTGAGCTGCTTGCTTGGTGCGTAGCAAGTAACCGCCATAGTTGGCGCTGCTGCCTACTGTAAATAGACCCAACTCGGAGATTGCTTTTGGCCAGTGTTTTATCTTGCCTTGTCGTTGGGTAAATACGCCTTCAGTTCTGATCAGGGCAGGGATCCGTTGCATTAGCACAAAGCCTTCGGCAGGTTCCACGCCTTGCTGGATGCGGTCGATAGCATCTGCTGTCTGCAGCAAATGGCCACCGCCTTCTTGCTGGTTTTTCAACAACCAGCCTTGTTGCAGCAACTGAATTGCGGTTGCTTTCTTCAGCTCTGCTGCTGGAGTAGTTGCCACTGTCAGGTTTTGTAGTTGTTGTCTGTCGTGTTTATCCCAGCTGGCAGGTATCGGTAGTCGGCTTGGATTTTGTGCCAGTTCTTGCTGAATTTTTGTCTGGATCCATTTGCTGCCAGCCAGCTGAAGCCGAATGCCAGGGCAGAGCGCCAGCCGCAGTCGTTGCCATTGCGTTCGATGCTGGTGCCAGGCTGCTGTATCTGCAGCCAGATCGTCCAGGTTGTAGCCGGTACGAAAATAAAGCAAATCAGCTTCGCCTTCGGCTAGTTGTAGTCGATGCTGTGGACTGACCGTGGCGGTGTACAGTTCAGGCAGGGTTTTACGAAGTACTCGTGCGCCAAGTTGGCGCAGAGCTTGGGCCAGCAATTCCTGATCGAGTCGATTGCCTTCAACAGGCTCTACGACAAAGACAATCAATGGATACCCATGCCCAGCGCGCTCTGCCTGCAGCTTGGCGGCATCAAACAGCAATTGTGCTTGCGATAAAGTCGCTGAGTTGTCTGCCCACGAAGCCGGTGGGGAATTGGATCGCAGTAACGACAACCATTGCTCATTGAGTGGTCCCATGCCAGCAGCAATGGGGTTGCTCTCAACCCATCGCCAATTTTGGTGTTGATCCAGCATAAAGTCGTGCCGCAGTAAGGGCACTTCGCTGGCTCGCTCCGGTTGCTGGCTGATGGTATTGAGCATCCTCACCAGCAGTGACGTCATGTTGCTGCCAGAACGTAAAGGCTCGCTTTGTTGCTGCAACCATGTAGTTTGTTGGCTAAGGTGCACCAGTAACTGGCCCAATAGCTGCGCTTTGTGCTGAGCTTGTTGCCATAGTTTTGCTTCGAGCTGCCATGGAGTGTGGCTAACCGGTGCTGGTACAAAGCCAACGCTTTTTTGTTCCAAGCCAAGTTGCCGATTAGCAAATTCTGCAGCGCCTATGGCGGCGGGAATGCCATAATGTTTGGTAGTATGCAACATTCTCACACCCCCGCCCCGGTGCTCAGCAGCAGCTGAACACTAAATCCTGTCATTATCGCGGTGCCCAGCACCACCAGCACAAAAGCGATCATCAGTGGCCACTGAAAGATCCGCTTTAAAATAATCATTTCTGGCAGGCTGGCACCAGCGCCGCCAATTGTAAGCGCCATCACGGTTCCCAGGCTAACCCCCTTGGCAACCAGGGTGGCAGCCAGCGGTAACATGGTGCTGGCACGCACGTAGAGCATAATTCCGCTCAATGCCGCTGCCGGGATCAGCCACCAGGGGTTAGAGTTACTCAACCCTGCCAGCAATGAGGAGGGTACATAACCATGAATAACAGCGCCTACGGCAACACCTAAAGTAATATGCGGTAAAAAGCTACGGGTTTCTTTAATTGCTTGTTGCAACAGCCCTTTTAGCGACCAAGTTTTTTCAGGATGAAGTGTCAGCATGGCATTGTTGCTGCCGCAGCAGGTTGATGCTTGTGGCAATGTGATAAAGCGTTGGAACTGAAAGACTTGCAGTAACATACCGCTGAGTATTGCTACTCCCAGCACAGACAAACTATAAATCAGCAGCAATTTCAAGCCAAAAATAACCCATAGCATGGCAATCAAAAATGGGTTAAGCAGTGGTGAAGTAAACAGAAAAGTCATTACCGGACCAAACGCTGCTTTTGCTCTAAGCAAGCCCACCATCATCGGCAGGGTAGAGCAACTGCAAAAGGGGGTAATAGCCCCCAGGCCGGCGGCAAGCATATAGCCACTTTTGCCGGATAACAGTGCTTGTACCCGGGCTTTGGGGATCTTTAATTGCAGCCAACTCACGAGCATACTGATCAGAATGAACAGTAACACCAACTCGCTGAATACTATTATAAAAAACTGCATACTATTAAACAGTGCGCTTTGGCTGAGTGAGGTAAAGTCAGACATAGTTAACTCCTTATTTCTGTTTTTCCGCAAATACCGAAATAAACTTCATTTAAAGCGCTTTCCTTTGGAGTATTTATTTCGGTGATTGTGGAATTATTTTATTTCGACTAATATGGAATTGTCAATATGCTTCGATAAATATAGAATGTTTTTATTTTTAAGCAGGAGACGCTGATGGAGTTGGAACTTGCAGCTGCACGGTTGGCAGAACTGGGGCACAGTACCCGGTTGGCGATTTTCCGGCAGTTGGTGCGCGCTGGGCGTCAGGGGGTTGCAGTGGGGGACATTCAGCAGCAGCTTGATATTCCATCTTCCACTTTGTCCCATCACTTATCCCGAATGATTAAGGTGCAGCTTATGCAGCAACGACGCGAGGGGCGTACATTGTATTGTCAGCTCAATTTTGATGTGCTGGAACAGTTGCTGGGCTTCTTGTATGCAGAGTGTTGTGCCGGCGAGCGGACTCCATTTACCCTGACTAAGCTGGAGTAGTATTTTGACAGTCATGGCATTTAGGCGTATCTTTAGCACATTCTCACTCTGGTATTAGCCATGCTTAGCACCTTAGTACAACGGCAAAAAATCTGGGCCATCCCGATGATGGTTAGCCTCGCCTTGTCCTGGTGTTTGCTGTTTTGTGGTCAGTTGTTTGCAGCCAGCCATCATGCAGAGCTGCAAGCGGAAGTGCCTTCTTGCCATGGGGTTGTTGCTGAAGCCCAGGTGCATGAACTGTTGCCAGAGCACGATCTCTGTTCTGGTTGCGCGCTGGATGCGGTGCAAACGGCTACACCTGAGCTACCTGCTGTGGTGCTGTGGTTGCAGGCTGTCATTGAGCCTGTGCTGGCTGAACTGCCTGCTGAGCAACACAGTCTTTATCTGGCCCAGGGCCCGCCTTACCCCCGAACGACCCCGCTCTATCTGGAAAAATCCTTACTGCTGATCTGAGTACTGCTGGTTATCTGAACCTTGGCTGCATGCTGTGGCATGTGGTTGCTTTGGCGTTTAACCTGGCAGGATTTTTCTTATGTTGGTTTCAAAAAACAGGCGCACTGCGCTTTTTATCTGGTTATTGATGCTGAGCTATGGCGTTTTAGCGACCCCGCATCAACACGATCATACACATCACCACCCGGCAAATGCTTCTGAAGTACAGCAGGATGATCCCTTGGCGAAGCTGCGTGGTGAAGCAACCACCATTTACACTTGCTCCATGCATCCGCATGTTCGATCTGAAAATCCGAATGATCGTTGCCCGATTTGTGGTATGGCGCTGATCCCGGTCGAGCAGGATGATGACCCCTTGCCGGAAGGGGATGATGCCGTGATACGGCTAAGCCCCAGAGCCCATGCCTTATTGCAACCGGAACTTACCCCGGTACGCCGGCAACAGGCCACGGCCAGCCTGTCGCTCGTGGGACAGCTGGCAGCCGATCAAAGCCGGTTAAAAACCATCAGCGCCTGGGCTTCCGGCCGTATTGAGCAGTTGTATCTGAATAGCACAGGGGTAGATGTTACGGCTGGTCAGCCAATGGTGGAGATTTTTAACCCGGATTTGATTGTGATCCAGCAAGAGCTGGTGCAAGCCAAACAGCTTGCGGCGGCTCAGGGCAGTGCTCGTGCTGGTAGTCTGCCGGCTAGCGCCACACTGGATGCAGCGAGGCGGCGCTTGCGTTTACTCGGTGTGCCCAGCGAGCAAATTGAAGCCATCCTGCAAAGTGAAACCTTGCAGGACAGCGTGACCATCAGTGCGCCGGTTTCAGGCCGGGTGATGGAGAAAATGGTCAATGCAGGGGCCTATGTCAGCACCGGCCAGCCGCTTTTTACCGTCCTTAACCTGGACACACTTTGGCTGGAACTGGAAGCTTTTGAACATCAGTTGCCATTGATCCAGCCAGGTCAGACCGTCAAGGTCGAACTGCTGGCCCTGCCCGGTGAAACGCTGGAGACGGAAGTGCTGCTGCTGGAGCCGTTGGTCGATGCCAGCCGGCGTACGGTTCGGGTGCGGGCACTGCTGCAGAATCCCGATGGCCGTTTAAAACCGGGCATGCTGGCCCGGGCACAGCTGAAAAGCACGCAGGATGATGTACTGTTAATCCCGGTTTCCGCAGCTTTACTGACCGGGGAACGGGCGCTGGTGTATGTGAAGCTGGACGATGAACGCCCAACCTATGCCGGCCGTGAGGTCCGCTTAGGCCGGCGCTTTGGCCCCTATTACGAAGTGCTGTCCGGTTTGGATGAGCATGCCTTGGTGGTGAGCAAAGGCGCGATGCGGCTTGACAGCGAGCTGCAGATCCGCGGGCTGTCCAGCATGATGGCGGCAGCGGGTGAAGGCGGCGATCCTCATGCCCATCACCATGGCGCTCATGCCGGTGAGCCTAGCACCGAAGACGCAACCACCAGCTCCCGAAGTCGCCAGCTGGTGACTGACTTTCAGCTAAAGCCTGACGATGAACAGGCGCTGCTGCTAAGTTACCGCCAGCTCTATCAGGCTCTGACCGACGATGATTTAGCGAACTGGCAGCAGGGCGCTGCTGATTTTCACCGGGTTGTCGCTGCCATTGATTGGCCAAAAGAACTGGAGAGTAAGGTTCAGGCGATGCAGCAGGGCAAAGGCCATAGCCATCATGTCGGCTCCTTAGAGCAGGCGCGTGAGCTCTACTACCCGCAAGTGCAGGCGCTGTTGGCACTGGCCGAGCATGGGGTACTGGCCGGCGGCTGGTACCGGGCCTATTGCCCGATGGCGCGAGGCGGCCGGGGAGCGGCCTGGTTGCAGCCTCAGGATAACGTGCTCAATCCTTACTACGGTGCCATGATGCTGCGTTGTGGCGATGTAGAAACGCAATTCCCGGACCGTGAGGCTCTTCCATCCAATGGGCAATCGACGGATACCAGTCAGCATGGTGCTTTTTCACTGACAGACGCACAGCAAGAAGCCGTGTTGCAGGCTTACCAAAGCCTGTATCAAGCACTGACCAAGGATGATTTAGCCGGCTGGCAGCAGGGCGCTGCTGTCTTCCACCAGGCCGTTGCCGCCATTGATTGGCCAAAGGCACTGGAGGCTGAGGTTCAGGCCATGCAGCAGGGCAAAGGCCATAGCCATCATGTTGGCTCCTTAGAGCAGGCGCGTGAGCTGTACTACCCGCAAGTGCAGGCGCTGTTGACACTGGCCGAGCAGGGCGTACTGGCCGGCGACTGGTACCGGGCCTATTGCCCGATGGCGCGTGGCGGCCGGGGCGCGGCCTGGTTGCAACCTCAGGATAACGTGCTCAACCCTTACTACGGTGCCATGATGCTGCGCTGTGGCGATATCCAGCAGCAGTTTGTCGGGGAGGGACAGCATGCACACTGATAGCGAAACTGGCACTGGCTCAACTGATACTGTTTCAACGGCTACTGCCTCGCCCTGGTTTGATCGCCTGATGCAAAGCTGCCTGCAGCAAAAGTTGCTGGTGCTGCTGATGGCTGGCCTCTTGCTGGTGGCTGGTGTTGCCTTCGCTCCTTTTGGCTGGAAAACCGGCATGCCGCTTGAACCGGTCGCGGTCGATGCCATTCCAAACCTGGGTGAAAACCAGCAAATTGTCTTTACCGATTGGCCCGGCCGCTCGCCGCAGGACGTGGAAGATCAAATCAGTTACCCACTGAGTGTGGCGCTGATGGGCGTCCCTGGCGTAAAGGATGTGCGTTCTTTGTCGATGTTTGGTTTTTCCAACATTGCGGTGATTTTTGACGACAGTGTGGAGTTTTACTGGTCACGTACCCGCTTGTTGGAAAAACTGGCCAGTCTGCCAGCCGATGCCTTGCCGGCTGGGGTGCAGCCAACGCTTGGACCGGATGCAACCGCACTGGGGCAGGTCTTTCTCTACACGTTAGAAGGGCGTGATCCTGCAGGCAACACCACCGGTGGCTGGGATCTGGATGAACTGCGCAGCGTGCAGGATTGGTACCTGAGAACCGGCCTGCTGGCTGCCGAAGGCATCAGCGAAGTAGCTTCCATTGGTGGTTATCAGCGGGAGTATCAGGTGGAGGTCGACCCCGATCTGCTGCGGATACATCGGGTGACGCTTGCGCAAGTGACCTCGGCGGTGATGGCAGCTAATCTGGATGTCAGTGCCGGCAGCCGGGAACTGAATGGGGTCGAGTACCTGATCCGCGGTGTTGGTTTTGTCAAACAACTGAGCGATATCGAGCAGGCGGTGGTGCGGCTGGCACCGGACAACACCCCGATCCGGGTTGCCGATGTGGCCCGGGTGCAATTTGGCCCGGCTGAGCGGCGTGGTGCGCTGGATGTCAATGGCGCCGAGGCCGTCGGTGGTGTGGTCACGGTGCGTGAGGGTTACAATCCGCGTCAGGCCATTGCCAATGTTAAGCGTCGTCTCGAAGAGGTACAACGTGGCTTACCGGCCAAGGCCGTGATTGACTGGCAGCAAGTGACTGCGGCCGAGGTAGACGCCTTTGCCCGGGATTGGCAATTGCCTGCCTGGCAGGGACGGGACCCGGCTGTGCAGGCCGACTGGCTGGGTTTTTTACGGGCCCAGCCAACTGATAGCTGGCCCAGCTGGTTGACCTTAAGCCAACTGACGGTGGTGCCTTTCTACGATCGCAGTGAACTGATTGATGAGACCTTGGGCACCTTGCAGGATGCGCTGAGCCAGCAATTGCTGGTGACGGTGGTGGTGGTGCTGGCTTTGCTGCTGCACTTTCGGGCGGCACTGGCGGTCAGCCTGATGTTGCCGATGGCCGTGCTGCTGAGCTTCATTGCCATGAAGTGGCTGGCGGTCGATGCCAACATCGTCGCGCTGGCGGGCATTGCTATCGCCATTGGTACCATTGTTGATATGGGCATTATTGTCAGCGAAAACCTGCTGCGGCAGCGTCAGCAGCAACCCGAGTTAAAAGCCGTTGACGCTGTGATGCAAGCCGGCAGGGAAGTGGGCCCGGCTATTCTGACGGCCATCAGCACCACCGTGATCAGCTTTTTACCGGTCTTTACCATGACCGGTGCCGAGGGCAAGTTGTTCGGGCCTTTGGCTTACACCAAAACCTTTGTACTGTTATCGGCGGCGCTGCTCGCATTAACGGTACTGCCGGTATTGCTGGCTTTGTTGTTTCGCTGGCGCAAAGCCGATGCCTGGCAGGCCTGGCAGCAGCACCTGCTAAGCAGCGCCCGCTGGTGGCTGTTGGCAGCTTTTGTGCTGGCGGCCATCTGGTTTGGTTCCGGACTGCTGTGGCTGGCCAGCCTGTTTTATGCTGCGGTCTTGCTCTGGTCAGGTTATCGGGCAACATTAGGTGATCGACTGTGGAGCAAGCTACGGCAGCAGTTCCCGCTATGTCGCAGGATTGAGCAAAGGCTGCACGCCTTTGACCAACAATTCTCACTACCGGCAGCCGCTTTATGGCGCCTTGGTCATGGCCTGCTGGTGATCCTGGTGCTGCTGGCGGCGGTCAGTTTGCTGAGTCAGGTATGGCTGCCGCTCGGGCCTTTGGCCGGTAGCTTGGCCAACTGGGGCTTTGTCACCTTATTGCTGGCAGGGGTGCTGGGCTTTTTTATGCTGTTTTTATGGGGCTACCCCTGGCTTCTGGCCGCATTTTTGCGGCTGAAATGGCTGTTTTTAAGTGTGCCTCTTTTGGTGGTAGGCTTTGGCCTGACGGTTTGGCTGGGCGCACAGCAGACGCTGGGCTGGTTGCCTGGTCATTGGCAGCACAGTGACCGTTGGGTTGATCTTACCCATCGTTACCCAGGTCTTGGCCGTGAGTTTATGCCGGCACTTGATGAAGGGGCCTTTTTGCTGATGCCAAGCTTAATGCCGCATGCTTCCATTGGCGAAGCGCTGGCGGTGTTGCAGCAGCAAGATACGGCCATAGCAGCCATCCCGGAAGTGCGTTCGGTGGTGGGTAAAATTGGCCGGGCCGAAACCGCACTGGATCCGGCTCCCCTAGGCATGATTGAAACCCTGATCCAATACCACAGCGAGTTTAAAACCGATGCTGCTGGCCGGCGGCTGGCGTTTCGCTTCGACAACCGTGCAGGGGACTTCGTGCGCGATAAGCAAGGTGAGCTGATTGAAGACCCGCGTGGCCGGCCATACCGGCAATGGCGGGAGCATATCCAGTCGCCGGATGACATCTGGCAGGAAATTGTGCGTGCTGCCCAGTTGCCGGGCGTGACTTCAGCACCAAAGTTGCAGCCCATTGAAACCCGTTTGCTTATGCTGCAAACCGGCATGCGGGCGGCCATGGGGGTGAAATTATCGGCACCGGATCTGGCAACACTGGATCAATTGGCTCTTGAACTGGAGCAATTGCTGCGCCAGGCACCCGGGGTGCAGGCCGCGTCAGTCAGTGCTGAGCGCATTGTTGGTCAGCCTTACCTGGAGATCCATCCGGATCGCGCTGCTATTGCCCGTTACGGTGTGAGCATGCAGCAAGTACAGCAGGCCATTGCGACCGCCATAGGCGGCATGGAAGCTGGTCGCACCGTGGAAGGACGCGAGCGTTATGGCATCACGGTACGCTACATGCGTGAACGCCGCGATAGTCTGGAGCAACTGGCCGAGGTGTTGATTGATACCGCGTCCGGTTATCCGGTGCCTTTAACCCAGCTGGCGGAAATCCGCTACCAGCGGGGCCCGCAGATGATCCGCTCGGAAAATACGTTTTTAACTGCCTACGTTACCTTTGGTAGCCTGAGCGGCTGGGCTGAAGTCGATGTGGTGGATGCAGTGGCAGCCCATCTGGATGCTGCCATTGCCAGCGGCGACTGGCAACTGCCGGCCGGAGCCAGTTACAGCTTTGCTGGTAGCTTCGAGCATCAGCAGCGAGCCAGCCAAACCTTGCAATGGGTGATCCCCTTGTCGCTGGTACTGATTTTTATGCTGTTGTATCTGCAGTTTAAGCGGGTTAGTACAGCGCTGATGATTTTCAGCAGCATTGCAGTGGCCTGGTCTGGCGGCTTTATCATGTTGGATTTGTTCGCTCAACCCTGGTTCTTAAACATCGACTGGTTCGATACCAATCTGCGGTCTTTGTTTCAGCTGCAAAGCTATCACCTGAGTATTGCGGTTTGGGTCGGCTTTTTGGCGTTGTTTGGCATCGCGGTCGACGATGGGGTGGTGATGGCCACTTACCTGAAGCAGCAATTTAGTGCGGCTAAACCAAAAAGCCGTAGTGAAGTGCGGGCCCTGGTGATGCAGGCCGCGTTAAAACGGATCCGTCCTTGTTTGATGACCTCGGCTACCACCATGTTAGCCCTGTTGCCGGTACTAACCGCCACTGGTCGTGGCGCCGATCTGATGATCCCTATGGCCATTCCAACCCTTGGCGGTATGCTGTTTGTGCTGCTGAGTGTCTTTATGGTGCCGGTGCTGTATGCCATGGTCGAGGAGCGGCGGTTGGCTCAATCCCGCTGATCTCCATCTGGCGGAGCCAGTATTACTTTGTTATAAGCCAATAAAAAAAGGCAGCTGCAATGCAGTTGCCTTTTTTGGTTAAGATGTCCGAGAATTCAGAGTAGCTCTGAAATCTGGCGCACAGTCTTAACGATTACATCACAGTGATGTTGGAAGCCTGTGGACCTTTCTGGCCTGCAGTTACGTTGAACTGAACACGTTGGCCTTCTGCCAGGGTTTTGAAGCCTGAGCTTTGGATTTCACTGAAATGAGCAAAAACGTCTGGACCTGAAGTTTGTTCGATGAAACCAAAGCCTTTCGCTTCGTTAAACCATTTGACGGTGCCGGTAGTTGTATTAGACATGGTATATACCTGTATTAATTAATAATGATGCCTGATGTCAGGCGATTGTGCTGTAAGAGATGTTTTAACTTATGAATACAGGAAGAGTTACTAAAACGGCAATAACATTCGAGGTTTTGCATAAATAACGAACAAACTAAACAAGCAAGGCCAGTTTACAGGGTTTAGGATGGGTGTCAAACTTTATTTCGTTTAGTTATAAAAATAATGGTTTTTATTTCTTCAGCTGCTCATTGCTCTGACCGAAAAGGCGTATTCGTTCCTTCATGGATCGGTAATATAGCCGTGTTTCATTGTCAGTTTGACGATCTTTTGGTCTACTGATGCAAATAGCAAGAAAATGCTAGGAAGATTCGTCATACCATCTTTTTCAGATGCTCCAAACGTTTATGCCAGAATTGGCGGCTCAGTATTACCGGTGATGTGCTAATGCATGCGCTGGGTATCTCCTGTTAACTTGCGGTAATTGCTGCTTTAAACTGCTCTTTGTATCGGCGTGACAGGTTGAGCTGCTGACCGGTCTTTAACAAGATGCTGCCATCTCCACTGCTTTGGTAGCTAATGCTATCAATATAGCTCAGGTTGACCGCCAGGCTGCGGTGTACCCGACAAAAGCCAGCTTGATGTAGATTTTCCAAGGTGGCCGCCAGTGTCGAGCGCAGCGGATAAATGCGCCCCTGGCTGTGCAGATTGACGTAGTTGCCATTGGCCTCCAGCCAGGCAATGTCTTCAACCCGGATCAGATACTCTTTATCGAGTTTCTTGACCAGAAAGTAACCCGGTACTTTGCTGGCACCATCAATTGACTCAATGTTCTCTTTACTGCTAGCTTCGCCAGCATCCTCAGTATCTAGTTGGTAAGCTTCGCCTTGCAAGCGCGAGTATACGAAACGAGCTAGCTGATAACCACAAAGAAACACAACATAAGCCCAGACATCTTTGCGGTATTCATACAGCAACTCACGGCTGAGCGGACCAAACTGGTAGCTGCTGCCCATCCAGCCATAGATCCAATGGCGCAATAACACCATCAACCCGATGTGACTGAGTGAAAACAACACGGAAGCAGCAAAATGCTGCCACAACTGTCGGACGGGCGCCTGGAATTGTAGCGGGTGATGTTTGAACCACCAAAACAGCAATGGGCTGCAGAGCAGGGTGCTGACGGTACTGCTGTATTCCCAGAGTATAGGTTGCCAGAGGAGAAGGTCGCTGGCTGGGTCACGCTGATGTTCTGTCCAGATAGAGCTGACATTGACTGCAGCATTGATCGCCAGAAACAAAGAAAATAGCAGATAACCGGTTAACGCGGGGTAGCGCTGGATGCATTGTATAAAGGAATGCTTACCGCTTGTCATCTGATTCCACCTGTTATCCCATTTTGCCACCCCTGGGCTGAGTGGCTGTATGACCGCTTGCGACCTCCATGCATACTAGCACGAGATGTTATTTGAAATCAGTTACATCCTGGAGTATTAAAATGGAGTGGTTATGTCTGTTGCTATAAACACTATGCCTGATTCCCATCCAAACAGACGTTATGATCTGGACTGGTTGCGCGTGCTGGCCTTTGGCTTATTGATGTTGTATCACCTTGGCATGCTGTATGTAGGATCCTGGGGGTATCATTACAAAAGCCAGTACTTATCATCCTCGCTTGAGTACCTGATGTTATTATCGTCTCCCTGGCGGATGTTTTTAATCTGGTTTATTTCCGGTTTTGCGCTTGCTGCTGTGTTGCAAAAGTATCTGGGCTGGAAATCGTGCCTCTTGTTCGGGCTTAAGCGGACGGTGGTTTTATTGCTGCCATTGCTGGTTGGGCTATGGCTGATTGTGCCTCCACAGCTGTATGCAGAAATGGTGCAAAACGATGGGCTTGAACTGAGCTACTGGCAATTTTATCGCGCATTTTTTGATTTGCAACATCCGTTGTTTGCCGATTATCAGCGTGGTGTCTGGCCACATGTGGATGTGAACCATCTCTGGTTTTTACGCTCACTCTGGACTTTTACGTTACTGGCGTTAGTGCTCACGCCACTCTTGTTTCTACGGCAGCTAAGAGGTTGGTTGGAAGGTCTGTTCGGTATGTCACTGCTTTGGCAATTGGTGCTCTGGAGTGGTCTGCTCCTGTTGATCCGCTACCAGTTTAGTGGCGATAGCATCCGTGAGTTGCAAGGGTTGCTATTTTTCCTGCTGGGGGTGTTGGTCGTGCAGTTGCCTGTCTTTTGGCAGCGACTCTCAGAAGCCCGCCACTGGCTGGGTTGGTTCTGCTGTCTGAACTACCTGCTAATGTGTGGTCTATACTTCATCATCAACCAGACGGAGTTACCACCTGAGTTGATGCAGGGCAGGTTGTTTGCATTACGCCTGAGTTTTTCGATACAGGGTGTGGCAGTGACTTGCTGGTTACTGGCGTTGGCTCAGCGCTATTTGAATCGACCACATCGCTATTTGTCGCTAGCGAACCGAGCTGTATTTCCTTGTTACCTGCTGCATCAGACGCTGCTGATAGTGGCAGCGCTCTGGCTGGCTCCCTATGCACTTGGAGCCTGGCTGGAGGCTACGTTAGTGCTGCTGGTTACAGTGCTTGGCTCTTGCTGTTTTCTCTGGGTGTTCTGGCAGCTACCCTGGTGCTCAGCCCTGGTTGGACTAAAGACAGGCTATGTTTTCACAGAGCGACAGCGCATCGTTGGTTACGCGCTGGGCTTGCTGCTGGTCAGCCCTTTGGCGATAAGGTTACTGCTCTGATCAGCAGACTCAGCGGGCTACAAAATCCAGCACGGTGGCATTGAGGCCAGGGCGGAGCTGGTCATTGCCTTTCGTTTTTTATACTTTGATCGGTGATGTTATTTAAACAACAGGTTTGATAATGAATAAGATCTCAACGTTAACTGTCCAATGTCGTCAGCAATAGCCACTGATTCTGATTACGCCCTGTGTTTGTTCTCTGCGGCAAAATGTCACAGACGAATTTTCTTCAAGCCATCTTCCTTAGGTTGTCTGCTTACAACTGAATTTGTCTATTATCAGTATTTATTTGCCGATAAACAGTAAATATGTATTGATATATGGGTCTTGTGCCGTTATGGTGATTCAAGTCAATACTGATCAGGAAATCGCTATGGATATACAAACTCATTCCCGTACCCGGCAAATCAAGCAGTTAAGCCGCTATTTATTCATTGCGCTGACCGGTTTTCGCTACCTGCTTTTGCTCGGTTGGCCAGCCATTGTTGTGGTTGCATTTATACCAAGCGGCTCGCTCTATCTCGGTGATGCATTGATACCAATTGAGAACATGAGCCTGCCGTTCAAGGGAGGGATCCTCGCCCTCTATGCTGTTGGATTAACCATCATGCTGAGGATCAATCACCATTTCCGGGCGCTGATGAAACAGTTTATGCAGGGCCATATTTTTGGGCCAGAGGCCATTGCCAGCGTCCGGGGCGCGCTACACAGCGGCATGGTATTTTTTATTTTGTCCTGGTTGTATGTGCTATTCGGCTTGATTTACGACTACTCAATCAACTCAGAGCTGGATTTTTCTTTTGTCACAGAAATAGCCATTGCCTGCATTTACTTCGGCTTGATGTACACCTTGCTGTGGGCGTTGGAAATAGGGGCTGATCTTAACGAAGAGTCAGAAAAGACGATTTAGGAGCTACCATGGCCATTATTGTTAATCTGGACGTTGTGCTGGCTCAGAACAAAATGCGTTTAAACACCCTGGCGGAAAAGGTCAATATCACACCGCAAAATCTCTCGGTATTAAAAACCGGAAAAGCCAAGGCGATACGCTTTGATACGTTAGAAAAAATTTGCCGGGCTCTGAATTGTCAGCCTGGAGATATTTTGGTCTACCAGGACGAAGATGAACTGTGATGCGGCTGCCAGATCCACTGTGCCGCAATGGAGAATTTATGCGTTTATTCATTGTATTTTTATGTTGTGCTCTAAGTAGTGTTTCATACGCTTTTGAACCACTGGACGGAAAGTTTAGTCAGGACCCTGGCGTGGTGTTGTTTGAATCCTATCAATATGACGATGCTGAGCGTTACTTTAAAGATCATTTGTCAGGGCAAGGTGATCTTTACGAGCTGTCGTTACTGTATCTGGCTAAACTCTCCGTTCTTAGAAATGATGGGAAAAAGGCGGTTGATTTCATAGAAAAATCACTGGCTATTGAACCTAATGGTGTTGACGAAATGATATTAGCTGGTGACGCCTACTGTATAAGAGCTATGCAAGTATCTATGTTCAGGGCTCTTAGATTGGGAAGAGCATGTGGTCAATGGTACACCAGAGCTGCTGATGAGCATCCTGAAAATATACAAGCACTAAGAACAGCGATTCAATTTCATCTTGATGCACCCTCAATTGCTGGAGGCTCGATGAACAAAGCTCGAGCATTTCTGGACAAACTTACAGACGTCTCGGAGGAAGACGCCAGAATTATCAACGTATTGTTTGTTCAGGAAAATGACAGCGATCAGCAAGCCATGGCTTTAGCCAATAGCTTTGCCTCCATGCCATACACCAATCCAAGAACAGCCTACGATTTAGCTTCTTTCTTTAAACGTCAGAACAATGTCGACAAGGCGCTGGAGCTCTTTAGCCAAGTTATAGCTGAACGTTCTGATGATGTTGAAAACTGGCATGTCACTGACGCTTATTTTCAGTTGGGCGACCTGCTGATTACCACCGGCACGAATTTGAAGGAAGGCATTGCTTTGATTGAGCAGTATATCGCCACCAGCCACGATGAATATGACGACCACTATTTTTGGTCGAGACTTCGGCTTGCCAAGGCCTACAAAGAGATGGGGAATGACTTGGAGTACGAAGAGTTGCTGGCTTTGATTCAAAGTAAAGACTACAGCCATGACAGTGGCTTTAAAAAGGCCTTTGATGACCACTTAAAGCATTGAGGGAGGAGAGGCCATGCAAGTTTCCGAGTTCAGATTACATGTTCTCAGAGGCATGTACATATTTATAGCTGTTGGGCTTGGTTTAGTGATTTGGCCGGAAATTTTGCTTCCTGCAGATACACAAGCCAATGCACACACTGTGGTTTCATCCTTACTAGGAGCGCTGGGGCTGCTGTGTTTGCTTGGTCTGCGGTATCCATTAAAAATGCTGCCACTGCTTATTTTTGAGCTGGTCTGGAAGTTGATTTGGGTACTGGCCTTTGCACTTCCTATGTCGCTTGATACAGGTTTGGATGCCTATGCGAAGGATACACTGTTTGCCTGCGCTATCGGCATCATGTTGGTTCCTCTAGTCATGCCCTGGGGCTATGTCATGAATACGTTTTTGAAAGCAAAAGCAGAGCCATGGCGTCGTGGCTAAGGACATGGTTAAAAAATTTTTGAAATAAAGGAAGTTATCAATGCGTTCATTTATAGACTCACCAAACGTTTATGCCAGAATGGCCGGCTTGTCCTATCTTTTGATCATTTTTCTTGGTCTGGTGGGCTATCTATTTATCAGGGAACCGTTGTTCGTTTCTGGTGATGCTGCGGCAACGGCCAGCAATATTCTGCAAGCTGAAACGGTTTGGCGGCTCAGTATTACCGGTGATGTGCTGATGCATGCGCTGGATATCCCTGTGATGGTCATTCTTTATTTTCTGCTTAAGCAGGTCAATAAACCCTTGGCGGTAGCCTCCGTTGCTTTTAATTTGGTGCAAACGTCAGTGCTGGTTGCCAACAAATTGGTATTGCTGGTACCCCTGTTACTGATGAAGAGAGCGGATTATGTGGCGGCTTTTGAACCTGAGCAGATCCATGCGCAGGTGATGTTACTGGCGAACTTACATGATTACGGTTTTGGCTTGGGGCTGATTTTCTTTGGTTGTGCCTGTATCGGCTATGGGGTACTTATATTTAAATCGAATTATTTTCCCAGGTTTGTCGGGGTGCTTATGATGATGGCTGGTACCAGTTATTTAATCAACAGCTTGACCTTACTGATTGCACCATCTTTTTCAGGCGTGGTATTTCCAATATTGGTATTGTCTTTTCTTGGCGAGCTTACCTTTGCGCTCTGGCTAATTTTTAAAGGTGTTCATAAAGAAAAGTGGCATCAGGCGGTTGCGAGAGGCAACCAAAGAATAGTTTAGTTTATTCATCAGTCCAACCGCATATTCATTAGCGCTGGAATTGGTAAAAATTGAAATCTCAGCGGGCTACAAAGTCCAGCACGGTAGCATTGATGCAATAGCGGGGCTGGCCCCTAGGGCCGTCGTTAAAGACATGGCCCAAATGAATGCCGGATACGGCGGCCAGCACTTCGGTGCGGATCATGCCATGGCTGTGATCTGGCCGGGTGGTGACGGCGCCATCAATGGCCTTGGTGAAGGATAGCCAGCCGGTGCCAGAGTCAAAGCGATCGCGGGTATCAAAGAGTGCAGCGCCGCTTAAGGCATCGATAAACTGGCCATCCGGTGTATCACGAAACAGCTCGTACTGCTGGCAAAAGGGCCGGTCAGTGCCACTTTGAAAGGCGGTTTTAAAGGCCTCACTGTTCTGGCCTAAGCTGAAATACCCCAGCGCCAGATAGAAATCCTTCGGGCTCATAGAGCCTTGCACGCCAAAGACTTCCTGACCATTATTAAGGAATAACAGGGTAGGGGTGGCCCAGGTAGGGGAGTCGATGGTCAGTTGGTGCAACTGATCGGCTTGTCGCAGATGCAGCGGAATTTTGCCCTGATAATGAGCAACCACATCGGCTTTAAATTTCTCGCAGTAAGGGCAATAACTGGCAGCATCAATCATCACGATATGCTTGCCTTGAAGCAGCAGGCTGTTATCAACTTGCGTTACTTGTTTGGGTTCAGAGTTGTCAAAAAGCACCCCGGTGGCATGGTCCGGGCAATAGCCGTTGGGGTTTTTCGCCAGATAATCCTGATGGTACTCCTCAGCTTCGAAAAATTGCTGCAGCGGTTGGATGTGCGTTTGAATAGCGCCATAACCTGCTGCGGTGAGCAGGGGCTGATAGCGTGCTTTCACAGCCCGCGCCAGCTGAGCTTGCTGCTCACTGTTGGTGAGAATAATGGAGCGGTACTGGGTACCAATATCATTACCTTGCCGGTTTTGCTGAGTGGGATCGTGCATTTCAAAAAAACGCTCCAGCAGAGTTTGCAGGCTGATGATGGCTGGCTGAAACTGCACTTTAACTACTTCGGCATGGTTGTTCGGATTATGCCGATTGCGCGGATGCGTAATCGCCCGATAGGTAGGGGCAACATCTTTGCCTCCGGCATAACCAGATACGACATCAAGTACACCATCCATGGCCTCGAAGCGCTTTTCCACCCCCCAAAAGCAACCGGCACCCAGCACAATGCTATCAAGCTGGCTGCTGGCCGTAACGTCAGCTCGGGCCGGTTGGACGAAAAAGCCTGTTAGCAGGCTTATGCTGATTAAAAGCCAACGCAGAGTTCGCATACTGTATCGCATCCGTTGTGGATTCCACCAAAAGTATACGTATCAGACCGGCAAACAGAGCAATGGTTGCTGGCTTTTCTGCGCTTTAGGGGGCACGGTAGTGCTTTAGCAAGCGGATCAGGTGGAGTAGCTGCACTTCGTTTGCATCGGCAATGCCAATCACCAGGCCGCGCTCGGCTTCGTCTAAAAAGCAGTAGCGACTAAAAGGCTGCACTTTAAAACCATGCTGGTTCAGCTGGCTGCACAGTGCAATATCGTCGCGCAGACCGGGCAGCAGCAGGGTCAGGTGCAGGCCGGCATCTTGCGCCAGCAAGCGGGCATCCGGGAAATGTGCTGTTAGCAGGGTACTGGCCAGCTGTTTTTGCTGGTGGTAATGGCGGCGCATTTTTCGCAAATGGCGCTGAAAATGGCCTTCTGCCATGAAATCGGCCAGCACCGCCTGGGAGACCAGGGCTACGTCGCCCTGCAGGGCTTGCAGCAAGGCACTGGCGGTATGGGTTTGCGCTTTGGGGGCCACCAGATACCCCAGACGTAGCGCCGGAAACAGCGTTTTGCTAAAGGAGCCGACAAAGAGTACGCCTTCACCCTGAGCCAACCCTTGCAAACTGGCGATGGGACGGTGGCGGTACTGAAATTCGCTGTCGTAATCATCTTCCACCAACCAGCATTGCTGGTGTTTGGCCCAGGAAAGCAGCTCCAGCCGTTTGGCCAGCGGCATGATGCCACCGCAGGGGTATTGGTGTGAGGGTGTCAGAAACAAGGCTCTCGCTGTACCGGCTGTGGGCAAGCAAGCGGGATCCAGGCCACTGGCGGTGTTGGCGGCAATATGGCGGGTGTTCAGCTCGGCCAGTTGCAATGCCTGCTTTAACCGGGGGTAGCCGGGGGATTCCATCAGTACCTGCTCATTGCTGCGAGCTGCCAGCTTGGCTGCTATAAACAGCGCCTGCTGGGCACCTGCGGTGATCAGGATAGTGTCTTCATCGCACACCAGCTGACGCGACTGACGTAAATACTGGACCAGTGCCTGTCGCAGCGGCTGATAACCCAGCGGATCGGCCATGCCACACAGCGCGGGCCTGTTGCCATGGCGTTGCAGCAGTTGCTGCCAAACCCGAAAAGGAAACTGGCGAACATCTGCCTGGCCAGGTTGCAAGCGGCCGCTGAAATCCGGCCCTTTAGGCTTCAGGCCGTACGGTTGCACCGGCAGGGCTGCACCGGTTAACGCATGGACCGGTTCCGGGGTAAAATACTGATCCGGTAGTGCATCGACGATCTGGTAACCTCGGCCATGCTGCGCCTCTAAATAGCCTTCGGCCACCAGCTGTTGCAGTGCTTGCTGCACTGTGGTGCGGCTGAGCAGTAAGTCGCCGGCCAGTTGTCGCTCGGAAGGCAACAAAGCCCCGGCCGGCCAGTGGCCGCCAAGCAACTGCTGGCGCAAGCACAAATAGAGTTGCTGCTGCAGCTCCCCTTCTCCGGATAAACTCAGGGCATCGCTGCACAAACGAGGGCTTGCTGGCAACTGGATTGATCCTTTTGTTAAAACTGGTTATTTCAATCAGTCCAGTTTAGCAGTGAAATGGGGTCTCCAACAGAGGAGACACTGCATGACTGTAACTTTCACCATCGAAAATCGATTTGACCTGAACGAAGTGGTTGCCTTGTATCAAAGCTCCGGCATTGCCCGGCCGGTTGAGCAACCGAAGCGGATGCAGCGCATGCTGCAGCATGCCAATTTGGTTGTGACCGCCAGACAAAATGGCCAATTGCTGGGGCTGGCTCGTTGCCTGACCGATTACAGCTGGGTGGTTTACATTGCCGATTTGCTGGTTGCCAAAGAGGTGCAACAGCAAGGGATAGGGCGGCAGTTGTTGGTCGAAGTCCAGCGCATTACCGGGCCTGAAGTGCAGCAACTGCTATTAAGTGCACCATCGGCAATGGCTTATTACCCCAAGGTGGGTTTTCAGCCGTTAAGCAATGCCTTTGCCATTGGCCGTAAGGAGTAAAGCATGCTGTATTGTCCACCTACGCTGGCATTTTCCGGGCCGCACGCTATGCATGATTTTATCGAACAACACAGTTTTGCTGCTATGACCACCCATCCATTTTTTTGCAGTCACTTGCCCTGGTTGTTAAAGCGTGATGAAGGTGAGCAGGGTGTGTTGTATGCGCATCTGGCGCGGAATAATCCGCATGCTGACAATCTGCAAGGGAAGCAGGTGTTGATCTGCTTTAGCGGCCCGCATGCTTACATTTCTCCCAGTTGGTATCAAAGCACGCGCGCGGTGCCTACCTGGAATTACGCCGTGGTGCAGGTCCTAGGACAGGCAGAGCTATTAGATGAAAGCCAGACCCTTGCCTTACTCGAACAACAGATAGCGCATTACGAGCCAGAGCCTGCAGCGGCATTGGCTAAAATGCCAGAACACTACCGCCAGCAACTGGCAAAAGCCATTGTCGGCATCCGGGTACCGATAGCACAGTTGGCAGGCAAATTGAAACTGGGGCAGCAGCGATCAGCGGCCGATCAACAAGCGGTTTTTGCTGCATTGCAGCAAAGCGAGGATTGGCAAGCAAGGGCCTTGGCAAAATGGATGCTGCAGCACGCTACGGGTACTGGCGAGAAGGAAGCGGTGGATTAACGCAGCAACGAGAATTGCTGGCCACCTCTGCTTTGTGCACGCTGCATGGCCGCGGTTGCTCTTTCCAGCAAGATAACCGCATCGCCGCCATCTTCCGGAAACCGGCTAATGCCGATACTTGCAGACAAAGCGGAGGCTGGTAGCGGTAACTGATGTGGAATGGCCAGCTGCCGGATGAGTTTTTCCGCAACCAACACCGTATCCAAAATGCGGGAGACATCGGTAATCAGCACCAGAAACTGATCGTCGGCAAGTTGGCTGATACTGTCGCATTCGCGTACAGCAGCACTCAGGCGACTTAACGTCAGCTCACTGATCTGTCGTATCAGCTGTGTATCTCCCATCTCATGGTAACTCTTAGCGTGATCCAACTGCACAAAGAGGAGAGCAAATTGGCTGTTATTGCGTCGCGCATGCTGCAGGATAAATTGCAATTGATGCTGAATTCTGAGGATAGAGAGCGTAGCCGCATCGTGTCCCCAGAGTTGACTCTGGCGAAACGCTAACAGTTCAGCCAGAGCAAGTTCGGTGATTTTCTCTGCTTGCTCCAGTTGTTGTTCCAGCTCGGCATAGCTGCGCTCTGGCTGGTTTAGTTTCTGCTGCATCTGACTTTCCTTAGCGGCTTAGACTCGCCGCCCCTGAATAACCCGAACCACAATCACGATCAGGGCCAACACCAGCAGAATATGGATAAAGCCACCCATGGTATAGGATGACACCAGTCCAAGTGCCCACAGAATAATCAGCAGTACAATGATGGTTTCTAACATGATGCTCTACCTGGTTGGTGTAAATTGATGGTTAGTATGCGTCTATTTGTTTAGCGCTGTATGTACGCTGACCAACATAGCCGAAAAAAAACCCGCTCAGCTGAGCGGGTTTCGATAACAGCCCTGTTCGTTAACCTGGGAAAATACCGGGTTTGGCAGAGTCGTAGTAGTTATCAATGTCCTTGCTCCAGCTTTCATCTGCCATGTTTGGCCAGTTATCTTTGTCGAAACCCGGCGCATCGCTTAAGCGGTCTTTTTCAATATTCAGCACAAATCGCTTGTTGTCTGTATCCAGGGTCAGGGCACTCCATGGCACAGCAAACAGCTTTGCGCCCATACCAAGGAAAGCACCAAACGACAACACTGCGTAGCTAATTTTGCCATTGGTCACATCCAGCATAATTTCTTTAATATCACCCAAGCTTTCTTCTTTGTGGTTGTACACATCATTCCCCACCAAGGTGTTTGCACCCATTAGGTGAGGGCCAGGACCACTCAGGTTTTCCTTGTAAATGCCCATGGTATCACGCGTTTCATAGTTCATTTTCAGCTCCTAGCTTAAAACCTTGCTGCCGAACGAAAGTGTTGACGCAAGTGTAGGAGCTAGCATAACGCTGCTATCTGATGCTCTCAGTGCGTTACCGCACGCACATTTAAAAGCCCGTTAAAGTGCGCTGGCGCACGGAACTTACTGTATGTGAGGCCTAGACTGAGTGCTCGAACTAGCACTGAGGAACCCATCATGAAATTTCATCACAACCTTTCGCTGCTGGTAGTGGCTCTGCCATTGCTGGCGTTAACCGCCTGCGATACCAACCGGGCTTCATCAACTACTGTCCAGGCTGGCGCTGTGCATGACAATGACAGCCAGTTGCATGCGGATGTTTCCAGGGAATTACGCAGCCATGCCGTCTTTGGCCAGAGCAACATCACGGTCACTGCAGTCAGGGGCTATATCACCCTGGATGGGACAGTGGCCTCTGATGCAGATAAAAAAAGTGTCGCTGAACTCGTGCAGCAAGTGGATGGTGTCAGGGGTGTTCGTAACAACCTTGTTATCACCACGGTATCGGTAGGAAATTAATCTACCACCTGATGATACATCACAACCAAAAGGATAGTTCACCATGAAAATACGCAATGTGTACGCAATGTTTTTTCTTAGTCTCTTTAGCTTGATGCTGTTAGGTTGCGGTGCAACTTCGACCAGTGAAAGCACCGGCGAGTACATCGATGATACGGTTATCACTACCAAAGTAAAGGCTGCCATTTTTAATCATGAGTCGCTCAAAGTAAATGAAATCAGTGTTGAAACCTTTAAAGGTGAGGTGCAGCTTAGTGGCTTTGTCAGCTCAGCCTCACACATGCCGATTGCTATGCGCTTGGCTAGAGATGTTAACGGTGTGACCTCGGTAAAGAATAATATGCAGGTAAAATAGCAGCCAAACCTTATTATGTGCGATAACGAACAGAGTAAGCCTGGGTATCAACTATACTTATGGCTTACTTTTATTTCACATGGAAGGAGATAGCTATGCCAAATAGTCAATTGATAAAATGCTCTGTGGCTACCAACCATCATCCAAGCCAGAATTTTTTTTTAGACGCACTTTCTGATGAAATCCAGCAACGGTTGTTTCCATATATGGAGTTGGTTTCTATGCCGCTTGGAGAGATTTTGTATGAATCAGGTGAGGTGATGCGGTATGTTTATTTCCCAACCGATTGCATTGTGTCTTTGCTGTATGTGTTGGAAAATGGCGCTCAGGCTGAAATTGCAGTGGTTGGCCATGATGGTCTGATTGGCATGTCGCTGGTGCTGGGTGGCGAAAGCACCACCAGCCGTGCTGTTGTTCAAAGCGCCGGCTATGCTTATCGATTGCTGGGCCAGCGATTGATTAGCGAGTTTAGCCGTCACGGTCAGTTACTGCATTTAACCCTGCGCTATTCCCAGGCTCTGATTACCCAGATGGCTCAAACCGCAGTCTGTAATCGCCATCATAGCATCGATCAGCAGCTGTGCCGTTGGTTGTTGTTGTCATTGGACCGATTAAAGGATAACCACCTGGTGATGACTCAGGAGCTGATTGCCAATATGCTGGGCGTACGCCGTGAAGGGGTCACCGAAGCGGCTGGTCGCTTGCATAGAGAAGGGGTTATTGATTACAGCCGTGGCCATATTTTCGTCACCAACAGGCCAAAGTTAGAGCAGCTGTGTTGTGAGTGCTATGCCGTGGTGAAAGCTGAAACGGATCGTTTGTTGCCCTACCATCCCTCTAAGAAATAACTCTGCCAGGTGCCAAGCGTGGTCCCCTCTCGTTGAATGTATCGCCTAAGTTGTTCAGCGCACCGAGACGGGACATCACATCCATTATACTTCCTTCTCAAGGCTACAGAGCACCAGCCTTGCGCCGTTATGGTATACCAGGTGCTAAAGGTTACTCCTGTGTCTGTTTCTGCTCATCCTGTTATCACCAATCACCTGATGGAACTGATCTCTGCCAAAGAACGAGTGTTGCTTCAGCGGCACTGCGAACAGGTGGAGTTAACATTTGGCGTTGTACTCTGTGAGCCGAATCAGCCTTACCGTTTTTTGTACTTTCCGATGAGTGGTTTTATTTCATTGGTAACTAAGCTTGCTGGTCATAAACCGTTGGAAATGGGGGTAATTGGCAATGAAGGCATGCTGGGGGTAACCCTGGCACTTGGCGTGAGTACGGCACCGATGCAGGCTGTGGTGCAGGGCAAAGGAACCGCCTGGCGCATAGAGTTGGCAGAGCTGCAACAACTATTGCCTGAGTGTCCGCAGTTGCGCTCTGTGTTGCAGCAGTATCTGTTTGTTTTAATGGCACAGTTATCGCAAAGCGCAGCTTGCATGCACTTTCATTCGCTGGAACAACGATTGGCTCGCTGGTTGCTGATGAGCAATGATCGTGCTCATAGCAATTCGTTTTATCTTACGCATCAATTCCTGGCCGATATGCTGGGGGTTCGACGCAGTGGGGTGACGGTGGCCGCTGGCGTGATGCAGCAAAATCAATGGATCAGCTACAGCCGGGGCAATATTCGGCTGCTAAACCGAACTGCTATCGAAGGGCTGGCATGCGAGTGCTATCAATGTAGCCTGGATGCGTATCGACGTTTGCTCGGTGAGCCGTTACCCGATACACCTATCCGCTTATTGGCTGAGCAAGGGACGCCATAAGTTCTGCCAAAGGGCTTGGTAAACGATATCCCAGCCCAGCTGGGACTTGGCTTGATGCGCACTAAGGGAATTTGGGCTGTGATCATGCCCATGCCACCAAACAGTCACCAGTGCACCTGTCAGGGTTGCTGCTACCAAAGCTTGCGGGGAGCACAGCCTGGCTGCGAGTACCGACGTGATCAGGTTTGTTTGGCGTGTAAGTTGCTGCCGCTGCTGTGGCAGTTGTTGCATCAGCAGCTCGATCCGCTGATTTAACGCAGGTTGTGCTGGCATCTTGCTAGTCCTTTTTATCCAGAGTGATTGGGGCAGGTGCTGGTCGCAGACTTTGGATGGTAGCAGGAAAGCGCAACAGGCTGCTGTAATAGGCGCAGCGGTTTAGCACAAGCCATAAGCCAAGTGCATTGACGATCATTGCCAATCCCAGCGATTGCCAGGCAGACAAGGTTGTTTGCTGCGCTAATAAAATAATTTGAGCCAATGCACCAAACCATAAGGTCAGCGCCAGCAATCCTGCTATCAGCCCGAACACATAAAGGGCTACCATGCTTCTGGCAACGCGCTCGCCTTCCAGCGTCAGCAGCTCGAGCTGGTCATGCAGCAATACTTTGAGCTGCAGCCACCAGCCTGACAGTTCAGCACTAAGCTCTGGCTCTGATGGAGAAACACCTGCATCAGCAGGTGTTTGGGTTGGTTTAGCTGGCATTTTTCTCACCGGCATGACGGTTTAGCCACATGGCAAAAAGTGCGCCACTGGCCAGAGCTATCCCAAGGGATAACAAAGGGTGATTACGGATCTGGGCTCTGGTGCTGTCTGCGAGTTGCTGTTGCAGGTGCTGCAACTGAGCGCTTTTGGCCGACACAGTTTCAGAGGCCTGATGAGCACCTTTGGTCATAGAATCCACTGTACTGTGGGCGGTATCGGTTGCTTTTTTAATGGCTGGGCCAGAGGCATCCGAGGCACTGTCAATGGCTTTGTGAACACTGCCTGAGGCGGCATCGACACCACGGTCAAAGGTGCTTTGAGCGCTATTGGTTTCTGTTGGCTTATTCATGATAACTCCGGTTAAGTACTACAACGACCGGTTTGTCGTTGTCTGGTAGTCAGTTTAGCGACATAAGATCGCTGGGTCGGTGCGCCAGCGATCTTAGTGACCACAATGTTTTTGCTGTTAGCAGGCGCGGCCGCCACCTTGGTGTTTGGCTTTGTACATGCCGGCATCGGCATAACTGATCAAGGTCTCTGCGGTACTGGCATGATCCGGATAAAGGGCAATACCGATACTGGCCGATAACTTAATCTCATGCCCATGGATCTGATAGGGCTTAGTTAAACTTTTGCCCAGTTTTCTGGTAAAGGCGATGACATCGGCTCTGTTCTTCACCTCTGTCAGCAGTACCAGAAACTCATCGCCACCATGGCGGCTCACCGCGTCGCTGCTGCGTATCGCCGATAGAATGCGCTGGCTAACTTGCTTTAGCGCGTCATCCCCAGCGGAGTGACCATGCAGATCATTGATTGGTTTAAAGTTATCCAAATCGATAAAGAGCAAAGCAAACTGCTTGTGTTGGCGCTTGGCCATACTGATGGCATGACCAATCCGATCCAACATTATGTTGCGGTTGAGTGTTTGCGTCAGGGCATCGTATTGGTTGTCGCAGCTCAGTTGTTGCAGCCTGGCCTGGGTGCTGGTATGCAATGCGCCGCTTTGCAGCAAAGCGAGCGATAACAATTGATTGTCTTGCTCCATCCGAAGCTGTTGTTGATACCAGAACTTTTGTTGTACCACAGCTTCACAACGCATCTGTACCATGTCGCTGGCCAGTTGGTTCAGCTGCAGTTGCAAGACTGCGGGAGTGGCAAGTTTTGATTCGTTCATCATAACCTCAGTTCGTCTGCTGTGGTGTGAAAAAGAATGGAGTAAGCCGAAATTGGCAGCTTACTCCAGATGGTGATGCAGTTATGTTCGATGTCGAACATTGTTAACATCTGCGTTTTTATTCTTCATACAGGCAAGGCGTTTGCTGGCTCATTCTTGCCGGGATCATTGCCTTTTGTATTCTGGTTCATACAAACCTCAGTGTTCACTCAGTCCGCACCAAAATGTGCAGACTGGTTAGATACCATAGAGCGAAACTGGATTTGTGTCGGTGCGTCAGCGCGCATAGGGGATCAGCGTGCGCTAGCGTACCTTCCATTGTGATTATGGAAATACTGCTTCGCTTCGTGTGGTATCGAACGGACGTGGTTGATCCCTTTTCATAACCTTGTGACTAAGCAACAGCCTTGCTACAAAAGTAAGTGACAAAGCTATTTGGTCGCCTCAGTTTTCAGGCAGGTGTGTTTTGGTAGCTTCTTCGGCTGGTACATTTTAGATAACCAATCAGGAGTTTAGGGTGGATTTGAAGAGCGGTTATCCTTTTTGGGCAGTCAAGAATGGTCTGATGTATGCGTTTCCGCAGCTGGATACCGACTTGACTTGCGATGTGGCGGTGATAGGTGCAGGGATTACTGGCGCACTGATTGCGAATGAGTTGGCTCGTCATAGTTTCGATGTTGTCGTGCTCGAAAAACGCGATGTTTGTTGGGGCAGTACATCCGCCAGTACGGCCTTACTGCAGTACGAAATTGATACCCATGCAACAGATATCGCCAAGCGATACGATCAGGCCGCAGCGAAGCTGGCCTATCAATCATGTTTACACGCGATCAGTGAGATCGCAGCATTAGCCCATCAGGTCGGCAATGTGGATTTTGCTAACTGTAAAAGCCTGTACTACGCGAGCAATCGCGTGGATCACCTCCGACTGGCGGAGGAGTTCGCCTGGCGGGAAAAACATGGTTTTCCGGTGCACTGGCTAAGCCGCAAAGCACTTAAAGATGAGTATCAACTGACGGCACCTGCGGCGATACTCAGTACTGTAGCTGCCCGTGTTGACCCGTACAGGCTGGCATCCCGATTGTTACGCCAGATGCAGCAACAAGGCACCGGTGTGTTTGATCGTACACTGGTGGAGTCAATCAAGGTGGATGACCATTCGGTACAGCTGACTAGTGAGAATGGACGAACGGTCAGAGCGAAACATCTGGTGGTAGCGAATGGCTATGAAGCGCAAAACTGGTTAAAACAGAGTGTCGCAAAAAACCGTAGTAGCTACGCTTATATTACGGATCCGTTAGATAAGCGGGAGCTGGGTTGGTTGGCACATACCATGTTATGGGAGTCTTCCAGGCCGTATATTTACCTTCGCAGTACTGGCGATGGGCGATTGTTGGTGGGCGGTGAAGACGACGAATACGATATCCCATCGCGCCGGGACAGGTTGGTCGAGCGAAAGGCGGCAAAGCTGCAGCGTAAGGTCACGCGCTTATTTCCTCAGTTGCAGCTAAAACCTGCCTTCGCCTGGGCTGGTACCTTTGCCGAAACCATCGATGGTTTGCCGCTGTTTGGCCCGCATCCGCAATACGGCCCTCGGGTGTTATTTGCTCTGGCCTATGGTGGCAATGGCATTACCTACAGTATGCTCGGCGCCGGATTACTGCGCGCCCACATTGAAAAGAAAGCACACCCATTGTCAGAGTTGTTCTCTTTTAGCCGATTGGAAACGAAGTGAGGAGTAGGTACAGATCCATTGTGAGTGGATGGTGTTGGCCGGAGTGGTATTTGCAGATTTCTAATGCGCCGGTATCTGATAGATACCGGCAGTTCATGCTTGTTTGATGGTTTTATTGATTTTTAGATGGGTTTTGTTGATCTTGCTTTGGTTTTTTCGAATCACCAGCGGGCAAGGTAGATGCCTGACCTTTTTGGTCTTTTTGATCTTTATTCCCACCTTTAGGGTTGTTGGTGGTTTGATTGGTTTGTGCCAACTTTTCGGCATTATTTTGTTCAAAGTTCTGGTTCATAGTAACCTCGGTGTTTTCGCAGTTTACACAGGATTGTGTGAGCTGGTAATTCACTATAGGGAGAGGTTACTTTGCTGTCGGTGCGTCAGCGCGCATAGTGACGTAAGATCACTGTTGTTGCGGCTGCATTTGTTGCGGCAGATCAAGGCAGCGTTTAGGGTGAAAAGTTAAACTAGCCGCTGATTTCCATGCGATGAGAATAACTATGTCAGGCATTCACTGGGATCCGGCTCTGATTGCCAAGTACAATATTCATGGGCCACGCTATACCTCCTACCCGACAGCACTGGCGTTGCAGGCACCCTTTGAAGCGGCTATCGTACAAAACACCCTGCAACAGTCTTCAGGCGAGCTAAGCCTGTATCTGCACTTGCCATTTTGCCATCAGCTTTGTTACTACTGCGGTTGCAACAAGGTGATTACCCGTCATCAGCACAAGGCGGATCGGTATCTGGATGCGCTGGAGCAGGAGATGGCGATGTATCAGCCCTTGGTGGCGCACCGCTCAATTGGCCAAATTCATTTGGGTGGTGGCACACCGACTTTTTTAACCGAGCAGCAGCTGAGCCGTTTGATGCAGCTGTTTCATCAGTACTTTGATTGTGCAGCACTTGATGAGCTCAGTATTGAAATTGATCCGCGTAGCTGCAGCCTGGAAAAACTGGCGCATTTGCGTGGGCTTGGCTTTAACCGGGTCAGTTTTGGCGTGCAGGACTTCGACCAGCAGGTGCAAATTACCATCAACCGGGTGCAAGATGCGGATTTGGTACGCCAGCTGGTTCAGGTGGCTAAAAAGCTCGGATTTGCGTCAATCAACCTGGATCTGGTGTATGGTTTGCCATACCAGCAAGCCGCATCGTTTCAGCAGACGCTGGACCAGGTAGTAGCGCTGGATCCGGATCGGGTCTCTTTATTTAGTTATGCGCACTTGCCAGCGCGCTTTGCCGCTCAGCGCAAGTTGCCGGAAGCCGCTATGCCGGGAGCTGAAACCAAGCTGGCCTTATTGCAGCAAGGCATCGCCACCTTCAGTCAGGCCGGTTATCAGTTCATTGGCATGGATCACTTTGCCAAGCCGGAGGATGGTTTGGCCAAAGCACAGCGGGCAGGGCAGCTGCAGCGTAACTTTCAGGGTTATACCACCCATGGTCAGAATGCCTTGTTAGGCCTTGGTGTGTCCTCGATTAGTCAGGTCGATGGCGTGCTGTGGCAGCACGAAAAAGACTTGCCGGGCTATTACCAGGCCATGGAGGCCGGCCATTTGCCGCTGGCCAAGGGCTTTGTGTTGTCGAAAGATGATTGCATTCGTGCTGAATTAATCGCTGAGCTAATTTGTCATTTTAACCTGGATACGATTGCCTTTGCGAGTAAGTGGCAGCTTGACTTTGCCAGCTACTTTGCCAACAGTCTGCAGAAGCTCGCCCCCTTTATTGAAGATGGCCTGGTTCAGGTTCAACCCGGAAACATCCGGGTTTCGGAGGCGGGCAGATTGTGGGTGCGGAGCATTTGCAGTGCCTTTGATGTGTATTTGCAGCAGGGCCAGCAGCGTTATTCCAAAGTGGTGTGACACACAAAAAAGCCACCGCAAGGGTGGCTTTCGAAAGAAAGGTGTTGGTTACAGGTGATAACTGATGTGTTGATGAAAGCGCACCACTAAGTCGTCACGCTCCGGGTTCAGATTCACCCCTTTGGCAAAACGACGCAACGCCGTTTCGACCTGGTTCATAAAGCGGCCATAACCCATATCGGTGTAATCGTCTTTGGTCGCAAAGATAATGAATTGCGCAGATTCCACCAGGTTGCTGTCGTCCCAGTCGGCAATCAGTTGGCCTTCGCTGACGCTGGTATCAAAACCAATCATCTGCAACTCTTTGCCGGTACTCATTTTATCAAACTTACTGTTTCGCACCAGTGGCAACAGGCCATTGGCCAGAACGGCACGGTGGGTCAGTTTATTTAAACTGGTTGCCTCAACAAATTGATCCTGGATCAGTTGGTACAAGGCGTTGTAAGGCCGATCCGATTTAGTATCAATAGTCACCTGTTCTTTGACATAGCGGCTCAGTGGTAAGTTGATGATGGCATAGGTCAAGGCGCTGTGCTTTTCTGGCAGTTCACAATTGCGTGCCTTGTAGCGGGCATCCAGAGAACGTAGCTTGTAGCCATAGCTTTCTTTCACACCTTTTTGCTTGGCAAATAAGTCGTAGGTAAGATGCTGATGGTCACGCACCTTGATACTGAGTTCCGGACTGTTGATTTCATCGCTAAAGCGCTGCAATAAGGAGCGGACTTTGTTATGAAAATCGGCAGCATTGGCACGGATATTGGCATCAGTGGCCAGAAATAGCAGGGAAACTTTACGGGCTTTTTCTGCCGGATTAAAAAAGCTGTTCTGTGCTTCGTGATAGGCCGGGTTGTAGAAAAACAGAATTTGCTCGGCGGTTTGCAGGGTATAGGCTTCGGTATGAAAACGCACTACTGGCGTTTTACCATTGGCAATCAGATGCACATTGCGCAGGCCAGCCTGATCGGCCAGTTCAAAGAAAATCTTACCCAATTGCAGGTAAAACTCTTTGAAAGGTTCGGCACTATCCACCATGGGTGCGCCAAAGCGAGCCAGAATAGCATCCGTCAGGCTGAACTCAGCAAGTAGATACTGGTTGTCTCTGGAACTGTTTGGAATATAAACTTTGTGTTGGCTGCTGACCGGCATAACTCCCCCGTTAAAGCTGTGCTAAATTTCGGCTATTGTAGCAAATTTTAGCCAGCCAGACTTATCATTTTTGCTGATTTTTCACAAAGATAACCGTCGGCATACTGCATGCGTATGCCGACTGGCTTTACTGACCTTTGCGTGCAAAGCGGCCGAGTTGCTGCTGGGTTCTGGCGGTGCCCTCCAGCAAAGCTTTGGCGGCATCATCAATAGATGTCATCTGGGTATTGGCTTCGTTGGTGACATGCTCAATAGCCGATAAATGTTGATGGGTTTGCTGGTAGCGCTTCTCAAGGGCACCTACGGTGTCATTGATGCTTTGCACACGGTTTTTAGCATCTGCCAGCTGTTGCTGCAAACCAACAAATTCGTTACTGGTGACACTGGTTTGTTGCTGGGCTTGTTTGGCCTGCTGGTTTAAGCTTTCCGACTCCGTGCGAGTTTCCTGCACCAATCGCTCCATATCATTTAAAAAGCCGGAAATCTGGCGGGTAGCATCGTTGACCTTCGCCGCCAAAGTGCGGACTTCATCGGCCACTACTGCAAAGCCTCGGCCTGCTTCACCTGCCCGGGCTGCCTCTATGGCAGCATTGAGCGCCAATAAGTTGGTTTGATCGGAGAAGTTTTCTACCATCACCAGAATTTGTCGTACATTTTCAGCATTCTGATGCAAACCATTGATGGTTTGACCAAAGGTATCCAGCAGTTTGACAATACTCGCTAATTGGCCAGACAGTTGCTGCATTTGACTGCTGGCACCCTGAGCGCTGCTGACGGTCACAGTGGCTACCTCACTCATTTGATCGCCATGCTGCACAATATCCGCCAGGTATTCTAAAACCTGATCACTCTCACCACGGATCTGATGGCTGCGCTTTTCGGTATCCTGTAAATGGCTGCGGGTGGTACGAACGGCTTTTGATACCTGTTCATTGGTCTCATGAGTTCGTTTTGCTTCCTGGTGAATTTCGCCCAACAATTGCCCCAACTGACTGACAAACTGGTTGTACTGCTCGGACAGAGTGCGAAACTCATCGTGCGTAAAAGCGGGCAGGCGGTGCTGTAAATCGGTACCTTTGTTATTGGTCTCCTGCAAGGCCGACACTAAGGCATGCACCGGACGGACGATTAAATGATGCAAATAAAAAATGGTAAAGATAAAGGCTACGGTCCCCACTAACAACAAAAGCCACCAGCCGGTAGTGGCACCTTCAGCCGGGTACGCCAGGTAAAGCGCTGCCGCAAAGAAAAACGCCAGGAAACCAATGTTGCCGATTATTTTACGGGTCAGGGTATAAAAAAAGGTTTGTTCAATAAAGTTATACACTTTGGCAAAACTCCCCATAGTCTTTCCATGCATCAGTTTAGTTTACAATAACAGCAGCATAGCATACCTAAAAGCTCTGACTATTGTTACAGCGCAGGTTTTGACCGCTTTTTTGGTTGATGTTTAGTGCTCTGTCACTTCGGGTAACTGGGTAAGGCCATAATGATGAAGCTTATGGCTCAGTTGCTCTTGTTGCAGGATTTGAAGTACCCACTGATACAGCGTTTCTATCGCAAGCCCATGCTCTGGATTGATCAAAAGTTGGTGCTGGTAACTTTGATCAACCCGGTCGGAAATAATGATTTTGTCGCTACTTTCTGGATTGGATCGCAAATACTGATGAAAAAAAGAACGGGTAACGATGGCGGTATCTGTTCGCTGTTTCAGCACCAGCTCAATGCTGGCCTGGTGATCATTGACCAGTGTCATGTGGTACTTGGTGGCAAGCAGCTCAGGATCGGTTTCATAGTTGGTAATACGGTAGTGATACCCCAGAATACCTGCAATGGTTTTATCGTGTATGTCATCGAACCATTGCTGTGAGTGGGCGTTGCTTGCCAGCGCAATAAACACTTCATCATCTTTGGCAAAGGCCGGTGAATGGTCAATTTCAATGCCTCGCTGCACCCAGCCCCAGTAAGGGTCTTCAAAGAAAATGGCATCAAACAAGCCTTGCTGGTAATCCTGATGACGGCGGATTGGCGTGGTGAGCACCAACTCAAACTGGTAGTCTTGCTGCATGCGATTTAGCTGTCGGATCAGCTCCACGGTAAAGCCTTTGGCCAGCCCATGCTCCAGTTCGATGTATGGGGGAAACTGGTAAGCTCCAACCCGTACCACGGTTTTTGCCAACAGCTGATTGAAAAAAAGCACCCAGACAATTAACGCAGAAATCACAACAGACTGCATGATCGATTCCTTTTTACAGCGAAAGCTAAATCATTCCTTGCCTATATCTTCGTACCATAGTTCCGGTGAGCTGGCAATAAAGTCTTCCATCAGTTGGATGCATTCTGCATCCTGTAAAATCGTCAGTTTTACCCCCCGACTGCGAACATAATCCTCCGGTCCCTGAAAGGTTTTGTTTTCACCCACTACGATGGTGGGGATGCCGTACAACAAGGCTGTGCCGCTGCACATATCACAGGGCGATAAGGTGGAATAGAGCGTGGCTTTTTTGTAATCGGCAGGCGACAAGCGCCCGGCTTGTTCCAGGCAATGCATTTCGGCATGCAAGATGGCGCTGCCTTGCTGTACGCGTTGGTTATGACCACGACCTACAATCTTGCCATCTATCACCAGCACGGAGCCAATAGGTATGCCGCCTTCAGCTAACCCTTTTTTGGCTTCTTCGATGGCTGCCTGCATAAAAGGATCTGTCATTGCTACTCCGATGGTTTCTGACTTTGCGCTTTCTTTAGCATAGTTGCTTTTGCGCTTTGCAGCGAGGCCTTCTTTGTTGCGTATGTTTGCTGTGGTAGATTGCACTTACCGTCAAAGTCGAACGAATAGGTAATACAGGATGGAATGGATAGTGGCATTGTTCCTTGGCACAACAGCACCCGCGGTGGCAACACAAAATGAGGCGGCCGCACAATTTTGGCTGAATATGGCACAGCACTGCGGTCAGGCATTCGAAGGCCGGCGGGTGATAGCCCGGGACGACCGGCCGGATTTGCTGGAAGGCAATGAGCGCCTGATTGTGCACTTTCGTGAGTGCTCCAGTGAGTTACTGGCACTGCCATTTCATATTGGTGCTGTCGATGGCAGTTGGGATCGCTCGCGTACCTGGCGTTACAGCTGGCAGGATGGGCAGTTGGAGCTGCGGCATGACCATCGGTTAAACACCGGCGCACCGGATGAAAGCAACACCATGTACGGTGGTTTATCCATCGGGCAGGGCACACCAGAGCAGCAACAGTTTTTATTTACCGAGCGCACCGCAGAAGATGGTTCCGCCCTTGGCTGGCGCATCGAAATTGTGCCGGGAGAGCGCTATACCTACGGTACTTTTAGTGGCGATAACTGGACCTGGCGGCTGGATTTTGATCTGAGCAAGCCACTGGAGAAACTACCACCAGCACCCTGGGGGCATGAGTAAAAACAAGTTAAATCTCAGCCTGAAACGGCATAAAAGTCGTTTCAGGCTGCAAACTTAGCTGCCGAAATTAGCTGAAAAGTTATAAACCACACCAATTAACAATACTTATGTGGCCTTAACTGTCTTAATCCTGCTACACCGCGCAAGTAAGCTTAACCGTGGCTGTATAATTGTGAGCCATAAGAGCAATGTCTTTTTTCTTTCAACTGGAGTATATAAGTTTGTCTACTATAGAAGTGATTATCCTGGCAATAATTCAGGGCATTACCGAGTTTTTACCAATTTCCTCATCAGCACACTTAATTCTGCCCTCGGCGGTGCTGGGCTGGCAGGATCAGGGCATTGCCTTTGATGTGGCCGTGCATGTTGGCACTTTATTAGCGGTAATGCTGTATTTTAGGCAAGATATTGGGCATTTGACGGTAGGCTGGTTAAATTCCTGCAGTGGCCAGCAGAGCACCTATGGCACCTTGGCCTGGATGGTGATTGCGGCCACTATTCCGGCAGGTCTTGCGGGGTTAATTTTTGCGGAAATGATTGAAACTTTATTGCGCTCGCCCTGGGTTATTGCTATTACCACGCTGATTTTTGGTAGCTTACTGTGGTACGCCGATAGCACCGCTAAGCAGCATACTGTGATGGAGCAAATTGGCTGGCGTCAGGTGCTGATCATTGGCGTGGCGCAAGCAATTTCGTTGATCCCTGGTACCTCACGTTCAGGTATCACTATGACCGCGGGGTTAATGCTGGGGTTAGACAGAGCCAGCGCTGCCCGCTTTTCGTTTTTACTGTCGATCCCGATTATCGTGTTAATAGGCGGCTATCAAACAAGTAAGCTACTTAAAAACCCAGAGATTTATGATTTTTACAGCCTCGGTTTAGGCCTAGTGTTAGCCTTTTTCAGTGCGCTGATCTGTATTCATTTCTTCCTGAAAATTATCAGCCGCATGGGCATGCTGCCCTTTGTGATTTACCGCTTGATATTGGGTGTCGCGCTATTAATCTTCCTGACTTTTTATTAATGGAAATTAACCCTGCGTACTGGTACTCCAGTACGCTTGAGTGATAAACGATAAGATTAAGCGCCGCAGCCGGGAACTACCAGCAGTCTGGTGGTTCCCGGTGATGGTTTGATGAAGCTAGCCTGTTACCGGTAAATCTAGCAACCAGGTGGCCATGCCGAAGTAGATCAGTACGCCACAGGCATCGGCAATCGAGGTGATTAACGGTGCACTGGCAGCGGCCGGGTCCAGCTTAAAGCGGCTGAGTATAAAAGGCAGTGACATACCAATAACACTCCCTATAATAACCACTAGTTGCATGGTTAACGCCACCACTAACGCAATTTCAGGCCCGCCTCGCCAGATACCCAACACTGACACCGCAGCAGCCATGGTCAGGCCCAGTAAGCCGGCAACGATAAATTCGCGACCCAACATGCTAGCCCAGTCTTTTAACACTATTTCGCCGGTAGCCAGCGCGCGCACCATTAAGGTGGCTGACTGCGAACCAGCATTACCGCCACTGTCTACCAGCAGGGGTAAGAAAAAGACCAAAGCGACGTAGGCGGCAATGGTATCTTCAAAGTAGGCAATACCAGCACCAGAAAAGATATTGCCAAACACCAGCAGCACCAGCCAAAACACCCGCTTTTGATAGAGCATTTTTACGCTGGCATCTTTAATGCTGCCTAAAACCTGACCAACGGCACCGGTTTTATGAAAATCCTGATCGGCTTCTTCTGATGCCACGTCCATTGCATCATCATAGGTCACAATCCCTACCAGCTTGTCGCCGCCGTTTATCACAGGTAACGCCAGCAAGTCATACTTGGAAATCAGTTGAGCAGCGATTTCCCGCGGGGCGTCAGCGCTAACAAAAATTGGCTCACGTTGCATAAAGTCACAGATTAACTGCTCAGGTTCTGCCATGATCAGTTGGCGTAACGACACTGTCCCCAGCAAACGTCTGTCAGCATCAACAATGTAAGCCTGATAAATGGTTTCTTTATCGGGTGCGACTTTTCGTAAGCGAGCAATGCCCTGTGCCGCAGTCAGTTGCTGATCCAGCAATGCATAATCAGACGTCATCACCGAACCGGTTTTGTCTTCATCAAAGGATGCCAGCCGTCGAATATCTTCGCGCTCAGCCTGCGCCAGGCCAGGTAATACTTTGGCTTGATCCTCTTCGGATAACACATTAAATAAATCAGCCCGCTCATCCGGCGACATGTGTAAAAACAGCTCTGACACAGCCTGATTATCCAGTGCCCGCACAATATCGGCTTCTTTATCTTTGTCAATATACCCAAAAAGCTCTGCTCGAGCCGCGGCCGGAGTCAGTGCCAGCAACAAACAAACCTGCTCCAGTTCAAAGGCGCCCAGTACAGCGCCGATATCTGCCGGGTGACACTGCTGCAATAGCTGCTGCATCTCAAGCCGGTCTTTACTTAAGGCAATAGTTTTCAGCGTGAAAATTAAGTCTTGTCCATTCATCTGCTAAGTCTCCTATCAGAAAATGTTGAAATACAGCACTGCACCTGCCGAAATAAAGTCTTCGCGGCCTTGGCGGTGCAGGCGGTTGCCATAGCTTGCATCCAGTTGCAAACGGCCTGGTAACACTTCCTGTAAATAGCCAAGCTGATAGAGCGGGCGGCCAGCCTGCTCGCGGTACAGCTCAACAAACAGCCACTGGTTAGCAGCAAGCTCGCGTTGTAGCGCTATACCGGCAGTCCAGTCATTGCTTTGCTGGTAGCGTTGCATATATCCTGCATTCAGATGCAGTAACCAGGCGTCGTCCTGCCAGCTTTGGGTGAGTGCCAGATTAAGTTGTATGTCACCATGTTGCTGCGAACCCGCCGCAAACTGATAAGCCAGCTGAGCGGTAACACCAAAGCTGTTAGCCATTAATGGTTTAAGTTCTGTTTTTGCAGCCAGTTGATATAGCTGGGGTTCACCGCTGGCGGTGCGCGCCACGCCTAAACCCCATTCCACCCCTGCCAGCTGGCAAGCCGGTGCCAGCCATAAGCTGTTACCGCTACGCTCACGTTGCCACCAGCTTTCCAGCTGGCACTGATCAACAATAGTGGCGTCGTCGGTTAACATTGGGCGGCCAGCCTGGGCTTGCAGGCTAACAAGGCAAAAACCTAGCATCAGCGCAGCGAACACTAACGATTTGGATGGGGCTAAGGTTGCATCACGCAAAGCAGCATGCTTTAAAAGTATCATGTGCCTGTTCCTCTTCAGTTAGCGCGAAGTGGCCACCAGAGTGAATCAATATGTCAGGCAAGGGCTTGTTGCGGCAAAAAATACAAAACAAAGATCAGCGCCATTGCAGGGGTAAGTCAGCAAAGCAGATATAATTTTGTATTGGGTAAGGCAGAGAAAGGAAATTGATTACCATCACTACCCTGTCATCGACAGAGCAGTACACCACAGTGACTACACTATCAGACGTTTATTTGCGCAACAGGCCTTGGCCTACTACCAGATTGTTCGCCCACAGTGGGTCCTCGCGGTGGTTGTAATTGCGCTGCATTGTAAAGCGAAAAGCCAGCTTGTCAAGCTGGACAAGGATAACTTCACTAAACTGTCATGGTACCAGCGGCTGTGTTTTACCCTGTATGCTGGTTTATTCACAGGCCAAAATTGGCCGAGAAGTTGTAAATAACCCCAACCGACAAGGCCCATGGATCCTGGCTGGGTTCAATGGTTAACGATTTGCCATGACCGCCGCCGGCAGAGACGTTAAAGCTGGCATTTTGCTGGTTATTGGTCATGGCTGCTGCGCCATACAAGGTCAGGTTGCGGCCAAAGCGGCGATCCACGCCAAGCGACACCATGGTGGCACCGCTGTCATCGGCATCGGCAGAGCCGGCATGGTACAACTGGCCTTTAACGCTGTACGCATCGTTGATGCGGTAAGCCGCGCCCACACCGTAGGCGCTGCGATCACCGCCACTGAAGCTTTCACTTTGTTGCCAGAACGCCGTCAGACGCCATTGTTCGGTTAAACGATAACTGGCACCGGCCCGAATGCCGCTGAGAGCCGGGTTATCCAGGCGGTTGCGGCGCTCGTAGGCCAGCATCACCATCAGCTCTTTGTTGTCAAAAGTGACCGAGCCACTATACGCATCGTCTTTGTTATCGGTGGTGCTTCCGGTGCGATCATTGGATGAATAATGCAGATCCAGTGTGATGTTTTGCATGGCCGGGGTTTGATAGTGCAGGCCATTGCGAAAACGCCGGTCTAAATCGACACCGCCACCGCGCACGATGTTGCGGGCATCCCCGACCTGATCGCCAAATAAGTCGGTGCGGCTGCGAACATTTTTCAGTGGGGTATCAAAAAAGCCGGCCCGTACCAGGCCAAAATCGCCTTGCAAGCCTAAAAAGCTGTTGCGCGAGGCCCAGTCGCCACTGCCTTCATCGAGGCGGATCAGGCTTTCAATTTGCAGTAGCACTTTTAGGTTGTCCTGCACCTGGTGCGAGCCGCGAATGCCAAAACGGCTGGCATTGCTGGAAATATTCAGGCCACTGTCGTTGCCATTGTCCAGTTGATCAACCGACAGGTGTGCCCGGCCGTAGATGCCAAACTCGTTGGCGCTGGTGGTGGTAGCTAACAAAGCAATGCCTGTGGCAAGAGCTTGAACTAAGCGCTTTGTTGTCATCGTGATTTATCCGTCATAATTTTGCCATAATGGTAGTTGGCATAGACGAAAAATAAAAGGAAAAACAGCTGGCTAGTCTGATTTTTCCTGGTAAAAATGAATGTGCAGTTGCTTGCTCTGCGGCCAGATTTGTTGCAATTGATGCTGCAGTTGTTTTGTGCCGATTTCGGCTAATTTTGTTTGCGCTTTGGGGCTGAGCAAAATATCGATCCGCACCGGTTGCTGGCAGTAGAGAAAAAATTCAGCATCGGTCGCTTCGAGTTGATAGCTTTGCAGCAGGGTTTCCATCGCTTGCTGCATAGCCGGGCGAAGAGAGCTGCTTGCCTGCTGCTCTGGCAGCGAGCTGGCGGGGCTGTTGATGTGTACCAGGATATCGCCGATTTCAGCAAACTGTTGCTTCAGCTGTTGTTTGACCTGATGCCCAAGCCAGTGGGCTTCAGAGGCGCTAAGCCGAGGCGCAACTTCCAGTTTTAGCTCCAGCAGCACCTTACCGCCACTGGTGCGGCTACGTAGAGCATTGATGGCGTGGATCCCGTCCGTTTGCAAAATCAGCTGACGGTAGCTTTGTTGCTGTTGCTCAGGGATAGCGGTATCGATTAGCTCTGCCAGGCTACGTTTTAGCAGTTGCACACTGATCAACCCAATCAGTACAGCAACCAATAGGGCTGCCACCGCATCCAACCACCAGATCCCCAGCATGGCACCACCAGCTCCCATCAGCACCACAATGGAAGAAAACGCATCGCTGCGGCTGTGCCAGGCATTGGCGCTGAGTAAATCGGACCCCATAGCCCGGGCTGCTTTGATGGTGTACCAGTAGAGGCCTTCTTTGACCAACCAGGACAAGGCAGCAACCAGCAGCACTGGCCAGGTCGGGACGGTGTTGCCCTGGCCTTGTAGCAAGGTGAGACTGTTTTGCCATAGCAGGCCCAGGGCGACTGCCAGCAGCATCAGACCCAGCAGGACAGTGCCTAAGGTTTCTATGCGCCTATGACCGAAAGGGTGGTTTTGATCCGCGGCTTTACCACCCAGTCGTATGCTGATCAGTACCACGGCATCGGTGGCCAGATCGGATAACGAATGAATGCCATCGGCTACCAGAGCAGCAGAGTGGCCAACGATACCCGTCATAATTTTTAGCAGGCCCAGCAGCAGATCCGCTACCGAGCCAATTAAGGTGACTTTGGTGGCATCAGCACTGCTGGCACTGTGCTGATGTGTACTCATTGACGAACCAGATGCTCTTCAGGCGAGAGGCTACTCAGTATTTGGTGCATGTTTTGCCCCTGCAACGGATGTTGCTCACCATGGCGGATGAGCCGACGTTCGACACCAGCTGAAGCTTGAACCCGGACATCATGCAGTTGACCACGTTTTTCACTCAGCTTGCTTGGTATTAACAAAGCATAGCGCTCGCTAACAGGAATGGCCAGCCTGGGTTCGCCTACAGCAACGTCATCTGTCGAATAGCCAGGTTTCATTGCCTGAAGGAGCAAAACTTAGTGTGGCAGAGGCCACTTTCTAGCCAGGTACCAGCCTGCGATCATGGCTATGACAAAACCAAGGGTGCCGATGCTACCAGCACTAAGGGCACTAATCGCCGGCCCGGGGCAATATCCTGCCAAGCCCCAACCCAAGCCAAAAATCGCAGCTCCGATTAACAGTGGTTTGTCTGGTTTGGTTAACAGCGGCAGCTCAAACTTTTCTGCCAGAATGGGCGCTGCTTTCTGGCGTATCAGCCTGAAACCGATGCTGTAGACGGCCAGTGCAGCGGCCATCACCAGAGCTAAGCTGGGATCCCAGTTACCGGTCAGATCTAAAAAGGCCACTACTTTAGCCGGGTCAATCATTTTAGAGACTGCAATGCCGACGGACATTAAAAAACCAGCTAAAAAAGCAATCAGTAGGTGCATAACTATCTCCGTTAAAACAGGCTGGCAACAAAGACGCCGACTGCCATAAATACCAGCGTGGCCAGGATGGAGCGTGTTGAAAACCGACCGATCCCGCAAACACCATGACCGGACGTGCAACCACTGCCCCAGGCCGTGCCAAGGCCGACCAGCAAGCCGGCAACCACGGTTCGTAGGGTGAATTCAGGCGTACTGAAGCTAAAGTCACTAAGCAACAGACCGACGGCTACAGGCCCAATCAATAAGCCAGCAACAAAGGCCAGCCGCCAGCTGCGCCCTTCACGCTCAAAGATAGCCCGGCTGCTAATGCCGGAAATGCCAGCAATTTTCCCAAGGGCAGCCATCAGTAATAAGGCGCCCAAGCCAATAAAGCTGCCACCAATCAGAGCGGATAGCGGGGTAAAGTTTTCCATCATGCCCTCTTATTTTACCACAGGTAGTTGTGCGTCAAACCAGCCCTGCATACCGGGTGCTACGGAATACACGTCGGAAAAACCCATGCGTTGCAGTGACTCAGTTGCCAGTGCCGAGCGTGCGCCAGAGCGGCAAATTAAATACAGGGGCTCGGCAGCGAGTTGAGCCAAAGCGACATCAGGGGCACAGCCGCTGGCCGCTACCGCAGGATGATTGGCCAGCTGCATTTCCAGCACCCCTCTGGGATAATTCACGGCGCCGGCGATATGGCCCTGAGCAAACTCAGCCGGCTCACGCACGTCAATCAGCCTTGGCTCAGGATGGGTGTTCAAGTAGTTTGAAAGCTGCTCAAGATCCACTTCTTTAATGGCAGCTTTCGCTTCTGCTACCAACTGTTGAGATGTTTTCATGGGTGTCTCCATTGTTCAGATAACGGATTGAGTGACAACAACGACGGCCATTATGGCTAGAAATACCGCAAAACCACGTTGCAACTTTTCTTTGGGCAAACGGCGGCCAATCCAGGCACCTAAGTAACTGCCAGCAATACCGGCCACAACCATAAGACCAATGACGGTCCAGTCAAAACTTAACCCCTGACTGGTAAAAACCACATAGTATTTGGCAAAGCCAACAAAGGATTTTAAGGCGATCACCACCAGACTGGTTGCCACGCCAATCACGATAGGCAAACCGCCCATCAGTACCAGTGCTGGCACGATGAGAAAGCCACCACCAACGCCAACGAAGCCGGTGACTGCCCCGACAACCAAACCATCGGCCAGTACTTTGGCCTTGTTAAAGGCTAACTGATTGGCGGTATCTTTTAATTTAGTGCGCCACATAAAGACAGCGGCAACCACCATCAATAGCGCAAATGCCAATAACTGCCAACGGCTGTCTACCAAGGTGCCTGCCCAGGCACCCAGATAGGTTCCAAACATGCCCGGGATACCAAACCAAAAGACATGACGCCAGCTGATTAGTCGCTTAAAACCATTGTGAAAAGAGCCAAAAGCACTGATGGCTGCGACGATAAGCAATGATGAAGCAATGGCTAACTCTGCCGGCATGCCCAACAGGTACAATAGCACCGGGACGGTCAGAATTGAGCCGCCTGAGCCAAATAAACCAAGACTAAGACCTATAATTAGTGCGCCTAAAAGTGCTAACATAACTTATATATTCCAAAAAAGAATATGCATATAACCGAATTGCATTTTAAACTGTGCTCAGCTATGATGCAATCACTATTTAGTGAAATCTAATTTAAAAAGGTGCCCCGATGACCACGCAACAGCAGCCGATGCACATTGAGATGTTTTTTGATAACGATAGCAGTACTTTCAGCTATTTGCTGGTGGATAAGAGCAGTAACATGGCGGCGTTGATTGATCCTGTGCTGGATTACGATGCCGCTGCCGGTATGGTGGATACCCGCAGTGCCGATCAGATATTGGCTTACCTGAATCAGCATGAGCTAAAGCTGCAATGGATTTTAGAAACCCATGCCCATGCCGATCATTTATCCGCTGCCCATTACCTGCGGCAAAAAACCGGTGCCCGGGTGGGCATTGGTGAAGGCATTCGCAAGGTGCAGCAGACCTTTAAGGTGGTGTTTAATATCGGTGACGAAGAGCTGACCGCCAAGGGGGAGTGCTTCGATCATCTGTTTCATGACGGCGAGACTTTCCAGATTGGCGCTCTGACCGGACGGGTCATCAATACACCGGGGCACACCAACGACAGCGTCAGTTATCTGATAGCCGGTCACCTTTTTGTTGGTGACTCCTTGTTTATGCCGGATGCAGGCACGGCACGCTGTGATTTTCCGGGCGGTGATGCGGCTGTGCTCTATCAGTCCATTCAGCGGCTGTACCAATTGCCGGATGACACCCCGATGTACATGTGCCATGACTACCAGCCCAATGGCCGTGAACTGCGTTACAAAACCACGGTGGGGGAGCAAAAACAGCAAAATATTCATGTTGCGGCAAAAACTGAGCAGCAGGACTTTGTGCAAAAGCGCATGGCGCGTGATGCGACCCTGGCTGTACCGCGGCTGATTTACCCTTCGGTGCAGGTCAATATCCGTGCTGGAAAGTTGCCAACTGCGGAGAGTAATGGTACCGCTTATATCAAGATCCCACTCAAAGGAGCCTTGTAGCCTGGCTGATCGCCTAAGCAATGCCCGCCCTGAAAGCGGACGCTAGCTCAGTGCATGGATGCCGTATCTGGATAGAAACTAACTAGTTTGGTTGGCGCACTTGATGCAAAGCGTGGTGTAGGGAATCGCGTTAAGTCGTTCGATGGCAATGACATCCTGGCAAACCGAGCAATGGTCGTAGTTGCCTTGCTCCATACGGGCTAAAGCACGATTGATGTGTTGTAGCTCCTGCTCAGCTTTAAGTTCCAGTGCAGTGAGTACGTCATCATTCTCCCGCTCTTGCGCCTGCTCGGCTAAATCGGAGCTTCGGCCCTGGCGAAAATCGTGCTCGATGGCGGCAATTTGCCGTTCCAGCTTCATTTTGCGTTGCAGTAACTCTTGTTTTAGCTTTTGCAATGGCATCGCGCGCTCCTTTGGTTATTTTCATTTAGGAGTGTAGCGCATTTTTTGCGCAGCTTACTTGATCTGTCTCAACGACGGCGCGAGTACTGAATTCGATCACCTGATTGCAAACTGGCTGGCGGATGGGTGATCACCAGCTCGCCGGATTGAAGGCCGGACTCCAGCTGCGTCACTAGTCCGCTGCGACGGCCAATCTCCACAAATCGCAACTCTGCTTTGCCGTTTTTAGCGACAAATACCGCCCAGCCTGGTTGGTCATTCGTCTGTCCGGCATCTTGGCGTTGCTCACGGAATAATGCACTGGTGGGCAGGCTGAGCACATCATCGCCTTGCCAGAGCACAAAGCGGGCTTCGACCCGGTAGCCTTCCCCCAATTGCTGCCAAAGTTCAGGGTTCGACTCAATGCTTACCAGCACCGGCACCCGTTGCTCATCCACCCCCAGCGCCGATACCCGGGTAAACCCGGCTGGTTCTACCCGCCGGACCAGTCCCTGCAAAGTTGTATCACCACCCCAGCGCTCCAGATGCACCGTCATGCCGGGGCGCACCTGGACGGCGTCGGCCGATAGTAAATCAACCTGCACCTCCAATTGATGCAAGTCGCCCAGTGTCAGCACCGGAGCTCCGGCCATAATGACGCCTTCGCAGCAGCGGTGACGCTGCAGCACCAGGCCACTGACCGGTGCCAATACCTGCAAAATACGCGCATCACCACTGCGACTGCCATCGGTAATGGCCAGCAGGGCGCGGGCGTTCTCCACCTCGTAGCGGGCGACATCAATGGCTGCCCGGGCAACGCGTTCGGCCGCCTGGGCGCGCTGCCACTCGTGGCGTAGCCGCTCCAGTTGAGTGGCTGAAATCACGCCTTGCTGTTGCAGGCCCTGATGACGCTGGTACTCCTGCTCCGTGTAGCGGCGCTCCTGCTCGCTGCTGTCAAAACTGGCTTCAGCGGCCAGCAGCCTGGCTTTGGCGGCCGACAGCTGTTCCCGGGCCTGCTCCAGGCTGCGCGCATCCAGCGCTGGTGTTGGTGCAGGCTCCAGGGTTAGCAGGGCCTGGCCGGCCTGGACCGCATCGCCCGGCTCCAGCTCCACCCGGTGCAGGTAGCCGTCTATCGGCGCCGAAATGGTGTAGGTATCGCGCAGCCGGGTTCTGCCTTCATCGGCAATGGTTTCGGCAAAATAGCCAGCTTGTATCTCGCTGACCGACACCTGCACAGCAGCAGGCCGCAGTGCCAGCAACAGCGCCAGCAGCACTGTTGCGGTCAGCAGGAACAAAAACCAGTGTTTGGTTCGGATGATCATGAGGTTACTCCGTTTTTAAAGCTGAAATCATATCCAGTTGCTGAAAACGCCTGAGCATCAGGCTGAGCGACAAAGCGGTGGCCAGCAGTACCCCGAGCGCAGCCAGCGCAAAGCTGGACGGCTCCAGTACAAAAGGTAAGCGAAACAGATCCATGGTCAGTGCCTGTTGCAACGACCAGGCAAAGCCGGTACCCAGCAACCAGCCCAAAGGGATCGCCAGCAGGGTCAGCAGCAGCACTTCACCGGCCAGCACCCAGCCGACCTGATAACGCTCAAAGCCCAGTACCCGCAAGGTTGCCAACTCGCGCGAGCGCTCAGCCAGGGCAATGCGGGCATTGTTGTAGATCACCGCAAAGGTGATGGATATAGCCATCAGCAGCAGGATAGTCATCATCCCCAGCAGGGTATCGGCAATGTAATTCCTCAGCTGCTGCTCAATATCGGCCATCTGGCTGATGCCGGCGATAGCGGGGCGCTGCTGCAGCCGTTGTTGGAGCTCAGTGCGCTTGAGCGGATCGGTCAGTAACCAGACGCCGGAAATGGCAGGGCCTTCCCGCAATAAGCGGTTTAAAGCTCTGCGCTCCATGTAGCCACTGACGCCAACCGGTTCATCCACCACCGCCGCCAAAGGCAGCTCCACCAAGCGGTTGGCTCCTTCCATTAGCTCTGCCTGCACCATATCGCCGGGTTTGACCCCAAGGTAATCGGCCAGATAGCGGGTTAACACCAGGCCTTCTGCGGGCAGTTCAATGGGTATCAATTCCTGGTCCAGCAATCGCCTGAGTTGAGGTCTGGCTTCCAGCCCTTGCAGCACAGTGCGATAGGAGGTGCGTTGGTAGTGCAACCGCACCGGCACCATGCGAAAGGCTTCGGCGGCCAGCACACCGGGCTCTGCCCGAATTTCGGCCAGTACCCGCTCCGGGCTGGCTTCGCTTAGCATCAGCTGGGTGTCCATTTGCAGGATGTGGCGGTACTGAATATCCAGCAAGGCATTGAGGGCATGAAACTGAAAACTGCCGACCAACAGCAAGGCTGAGGACAGCGCTATCCCCAACACCGACAGCAGGCTACGGCCGGGGTAACGCAGCAGGTTGCGTAGAATGATCCGGTTCAGTTGGCCCAACCAGGGACGCAGTACCATCTTTTCTGCCAGGCCGCGCTGAAATTGCGGAGGTACCGCCGGGCGCATCGCTGCAGCAGGTTGTAGCCTGGCGACCTGGCGCAGGATGCTGAAAACACCGACCATGGCGGCCAGCAAAGCCACCAGCAAGGCCAGGGCCAGATGACGCAGTTGCACCCGCAATTCCATAGCGGGAAAATGAAAGTAAGCGGCATAAAGCTCTGCCAGGCCGGTTGCCGTCCAAAGCCCAAGGCCAACGCCTGCCACCACTCCGATCACCACAATCACGCAGGCCAGTTGCAGGTAATGCAGCAGCAAGGCGCCATGGCTGTAGCCGAAGGCTTTTAGCACCGCAATTTGCTGCAACTGATTGCGCACCAGCCGGCCAATCAGCACATTGAGCAGGAACGCAGCTACACCAAGAAACAACAGTGGCAGCACCCAGGCCATTACGCTTAGCTGCTCCAATTCTTCGGTTAAAAAGCGATGCGAGGCTTGCTCGGCCCTGAGGTAGCTGCCCCGGCTGCCATAGGGGGCCAGCAGCAGATCCAGCGCATCCAGCACCGGCAGTGGATTGACACCGCGCTGCAGGCTAACACTCAAATGATTGAACGCGCCATCCATCTGAAAGGCATGGGCCAGCGCTTGCCTTGGCATCCATAACACGCCAAAGCGCTGGTAGTCGGGCAGCAAGTCGGCCGGACCAAGCTGGTAAATAAATTCAGGCGATAGCACGATGGCGCTAATTTGCAGGCGCTGCAAGCGGCCCTGGATCACCGCCGTGAGCTGATCGCCGGGTTCCAATTGATGCGCGTTGGCAAAGGGTTCGGTGATAGCAACTTCATTGGCCTCAGCAGGGAAGTGCCCGCGCAGCAACACCAGTTGATTTAGCCGGGGCAAGCCCTGCTCCGGCAGCGACAGCATCAGCCCACGAATAGGATCGTCAAAACCGACCACTTCCAGCCGCACCGGGGCCCGGACTGAGCTTTGCACCTGTTGTACGCCGGGCAGCAGTTGCAATTGTGGGATCAAGTGCTCTGGTGCTCTGGTTAGATCGACAAAAACATCGCCAAAATGGGCCTGCTGATAAAAGCGCTGTTGCGCCCGTTCCAGCATATCCAGCGTAGTGACAGCCAGAAACAGCACCATGACACCGGCCCCTATCACAGCAGCGATGGCCAGGATCTGACCTTTCATCGCCAGCAGATCGCGCCAGAGTTTGCGTTGCAAGGCCTGCATTACCAGCTTAGCTCCGAGGCTGATTTGGGATTGGGGTTGTGCTGAATATCGACGATTTGACCGTCTTTTAAGCGAATGACCCGATCAGCCATGGCGGCAATGGCTTCGTTATGGGTAATCACCAGGGTGGTGGTGCCCAATTGTTGGTTGATCTGATGCAACACCGCCATCACCTTGCTGCCGGTTTTGGAATCCAGCGCGCCTGTGGGCTCGTCGCACAGCAGCACCCGTGGTTTTTTGGCAATGGCACGGGCAATCGCCACCCGCTGTTGTTCACCGCCGGACAATTGTGACGGGAAGTGACTGCTGCGCTCGTTCAGATCCACCATCGCCAGCGCCTCGTGCGGCGACATCGGGCTGGGACTGATGTCTGTGACCAGAGCAACATTTTCCAGTGCGGTCAAACTGGGGATCAGGTTGTAAAACTGAAACACAAAGCCGACCTGTTCGCGACGATAGCGGGTGAGCGCCTTGTCATCAGCCTGGCTTAACACCGTATCGCCATAACGCAGCTCACCTGAGCTGGCCGTATCCAGCCCGCCCAGAATATTGAGTAAGGTCGATTTACCAGAGCCGGAGGCGCCTAACAGCACCACGAACTCACCGCGATACAGCTCCAGATCGACCCCACGCAGTGCCTGGATCAGCACATCTCCCATCTGGTAATGACGGGTTAGCTGATGGGCAGAAAAAACAGGTTCTTGGCTCTTGGTTGTTGCAGGCACCGCATGTCCTTATGAAAAAGCAATAGCTTAGTATGGCACAGCCTGATGCGAAGAGGCTTGATCTACAGCAAGCTGGATGGTCTTGTATTTACTGAATAAAAAAGGGCGCAGCAGCTGCGCCCAACGGGAGTGTTCCTAAACAGAGCCTTCTTTAGAAATAAGCCCGGATCCCTAACGAAAGCTGGGTGCCAAAACGCTCCAGATAAGCGACCTGATCGTCACGATCGATGTAATGCCAGGCGCGGTTGTTGGTCATGTTGGAGGCTTCGGCAAACACCGTTACCTTGTCGTTAATGTCGTAGCTCAGGCTGGCATCCAATTGGCCATAAGCGGCGTGCCAGGCTGGGCCACCCCAGGCATCGGGGTTGAGCAGGTATTTGCTGCGCCAGTTATAGGCTAGTCGTGCTTGCAGGCCATACTGCTCGTAGTAAAGCACGGCATTGTAGGAGTTTTTCGACATGCCCTGGAAAGGCAGACTGGCTGCTTTTAACGCTGGATCGTCGTAGTTGCTGTCGACATAGGTGTAATTAAGTAAGAAACCCAAACCATCGAAAGGCGCTGGCAAAAAATCTGCAAAGGATTGCTGCCAGGCCAGTTCATAGCCACGTACTGAAGCACCGTAATCACCACTGACCGGCTCATAGATAAAATATTCAATGCCCTCTACCACACCAGGTTTGCCTTCAGAGCTGATAAAGGACAGGATATCTTTGTAGAAAATACCCAGGTTTAAAGCACTGGCCTCGGCAAAGAACCAACCCAGCACCAGATCGGCCTGGCGTGCCCGCTCGGGTGGGACACTGGCATTGCCACGACTTAAGACCGGTAAACCTTGTTCTCGACTGGTGAAGTTTGGTGCTGCCCAGGGACGAAGGTAACCCAGACTTGGCCGACTTAGCACTTCGGCAGCAGAGGCCCGTAGTTGCAGCTCATCATTGAGCTGCATCCGGAAATTCATGCTGGGTAGGATATTGGTATAGCTACCGCTGTAGCCGACATCAACGACTTCATCCTGCCAATCATTATTGATGGGTTGACCTGTATCCGGGTTTAACTCAATCAGACCAAAGTCATAGCCAAACCCAGTGGCGTCGACGCTGGTGCGACTGGCTCGTACACCGAGGTTAAGGACATAAGGCATCTCGGCCAGTTCACTTTCAAAATCCGCCTGCAGATAGGCAGAAGTCACGGCCTCTGTCACTTTGTAGCTGTCTTGTGGCACCACACTGGCAACGATGCCGGCATTGGCAGCATCGGCATTGATGGTACGGTAGTAATCGACCAGATCATCGTAATCAAAGCTAGGCCATGGATTGGGCGTGATGCTGTTTTCACCTTTTAGGAAGTTGTCAAAATTGGCCGGGCGAAACACCGAGGATGGAATGGCAAACAGCTCAAAGGCACCCCGTTGAAATACCGTGCTGTCATCAAATTCGTAACCGTCCTGCGCTAAAAAGAAGCCACCGCGACTAAACTGGCTGGGATTTCTGGAGCGATAGCCACTTTGTTGTTTCGATTGTCGCAGGTAACTCAGACCAGCATCCAGCCGGGTTAGCAGACTGCCAAAAGGTTGATACTGGCTTATGAGCTTTAGATCGGTGACGGTATCTTTGACCCCGGTGCCAGAACTTAAACTGTAATGGGCACCGTACTGCTGATCGGCCGTCAAGCCAGGCTCAATAGCCACATCGGGCAGCATATTGCCGGTGCTGTAATCTATATCGATGGCATCGACAAAACCGCGGGCCACAATAAAACGATTGTCGCCGTTGTTTTTGTTGCGGGCTTCCGAATAGGCGGCATCGGCTTCCAGTGTCCATTCATCATTCAGGTAATAACGGGCATTGCTACCCAGCTGCCAGGTATCGCTCCGTCGTGGTGTGGTGCGGTTGAGTAGCTCCACCATGGTTTCAGGGCCGGTTTGACGGATTTTATTCACCCGGCCAAGTTCGTCAAAGCCAGGTTCAATGAAGATCGGGGTGCTAGGGGTCCAAGGTTCGTCGTAATTGACAAAGCCAATTTCATAGAAGCTACCATCGGTGGTGTAACGGGAATAAAGACCATCCAGATTCAGATCCAGTCGATCACTCGGCTGCCACTGCAAGGCCAGAGAGCTGCCAATACGGGTACGGACATCCTGGGCGTTGGCAAAGTACATGTACATGGGAATTTTGGATGGGAAGCGCTCGTCATCATCAATCACGCCATCGTTGTTGATATCGACATTCAAAAGTGCCTCGTCTTCATCCGGAAAGCCTGAAGCCCGATAGGTATCTGCCCGGAGTGTTTTACGCGAATACACCAGAGAAAATAAAGCACCCAGGCGGTTATCGGCCGTTTTATCGCCAAGGATAAAAGAAGCATGGGGATGAATATCACCCGAGCGGGATTCATGAATGCCTTTTACCGAAGCTGCCATGGTACGGCCATCGAGTGCCAGCGGTCTGCGGGTTTCAATATCAATAACGGCGCCAATGCCACCATCAATCAACCTGGCTTCCGGCGATTTGTACACGCTAAGCACATTGACCAGCTCGGAGGCGATGGTATCGAAGTTAAAATCCCGGCCAGCAAATTCTGACGCCAGCTTGCGGCCATTCAGGGTGGTGGTGTTGTAATTACCACTTAACCCACGCACCGAAATGTTCTGGCCTTCGCCACTGTTGCGGGTGATGGTGATACCTGGAATGCGTTGCAAGGCTTCCGCTAAGTTTTCATCCGGAAACTTACCAATATCATCCGCTACCACTACATCAATCACGCTGGTGGCGTGTTGTTTTAAAAATTGCGATTCGGTAATACTGCCGCGAATGCCACTGACCTGAATGCGCTCGATGTCTTCTTCGGCATCTGTCTGTTGTTCTGCCAGCGCAAAGGGTGCCTGCATGCTGAAAAGGCTGGCAAGAGCCAGTACCAGTGGCCTAGGTGTGAATCTGAGCTGTTTCATAAGTTCCCCTGTGATCTCATTGTATTGTTTGATGTGCGCTCTTGCCTTGAAAACTGCCTGCTTCAGGTTTAAATCGCAAGATATCGAAAGCTGATTTGTTTTCGATTGCCTTTTTATAGCTTTTTTTTTGTACTTTGATCAATAGTGAAAGTAAAAAAAAATAGTGCTTGCTTTTTAAGTTTTGGGCTGGTAAATCTATACAGCGTTGGCTGTAGCGGGGCTTCTACCGGAACTTTTGCGAAAACTTCGTAAGCATTTGAAAGTATCAACCGGAGTGTTATCTTAAGGTTGGATTTGAACTGAGAGCATGGTTGATATGACTGGATTAAATACGATTGAACGGCAGCAGCACATTGTGAGGCTAACGCAGGAGCAGGGCAAAGTATCGGTCAAGGCGTTGTCCGAACGTTTCGAAGTGTCAGAAGTGACCATACGAAATGATCTGAGCGTGCTGGACAGAAAAAAATTGCTGGTGCGTTCGCGTGGTGGCGCCATGGTCAACTCCCAACTCAGCCGGGAGTTGTCACTGAAGGAAAAAAGCCACCATCGTCAGGCTTTGAAGCAGCAACTGGGTAAAGAGGCTGCCTTATTGGTTGGTGATAACGAGCAAATTTTATTGGACTCCGGCACCACCACCCAGGAAGTGGCCGCCAACCTGGTTGAGCGGAAAAATCTGGTGGTGATGACCAATGGCCTGAATATCGCGCTGGAGCTGGCGCAAGCAGACGAAGTTCAGGTGATGTTGACAGGCGGTGTGCTGCGTAAGAAATCGATGTCCTTTTATGGGCATCTGGCTGAGAAGAGTTTGCAGGATTTTCATTTCAACAAGTTAATCCTGGGTGTTGATGGCTTTGATTTAAAAACAGGGCTGGCAACACACTTTGAAAAAGAGGCGGTGCTGAATCGCATTATGTGCGAAATCGCCAGTGAAATTATCGTGGTGACCGATTCATCCAAATTCAATGCCCGGGCATTTCATCGCATTTGCCCAATTCAGCGGATCCATACCCTGGTTACCGATGACGGCATTCCGGATGAGTACGTGCAGGCATTAGAACGACAGGGTGTGCGCTTACACCTGGTCAAACAAAATAAATAACAGGAGTATGGCAATGTCCAAACTGAATCGTCGATCGTTTTTAAAGGCCACCATGGCCACAGCCGCCCTCGGAGCCATGACCGCCTGCACCAGCAGTCAGGCTAGTGGTGCTTATACCCCGGCTGCTAAAGGCAAAAGCGTGATGGGCCTGGTAGCCCCTAAAATGAACACGGTTCGGGTTGGCTTAATTGGGGTTGGTGAGCGCGGCGTTGGCTTTGTGCGGCATTTTTGTCATATCGATGGTGCTGTGGTGACTGCGGTATGCGATACCGATCCTGTGGTGCTGGAGCGGGCAGCAAATATTGTTACCTCGTTGGGAGGGGAAAAGCCAGCCATGTACGGTGAACATCCTTATGCCTATCGGGATATGCTGGCGCGGGATGATATTGATATTGTGATTATTTCTACGCCCTGGGAATGGCACCATCCGATGGCCAAAGACACTATGTTAGCCGGCAAGCATGCCTTTGTCGAAGTACCACTGGCCCTGACGGTGGCTGAAATGTGGGATCTGGTCGATACCGCTGAGAAAACCCAGCTTAACTGCATGATGATGGAGAATGTCAATTACGGCCGGGATGAGCTGATGGTGCTAAATATGGTGCGTCAGGGGCTCTTTGGCGAGTTATTGCATGGCGAAGCGGCTTACATTCATGAGCTGCGCTGGCAAATGAAGCAGATGGACCGCAAAACCGGCTCCTGGCGTACCCATTACCATACGACGCACAACGGCAACCTCTATCCTACCCATGGTCTTGGCCCTGTGTCGCAGTATATGAATATTAATCGTGGCGATCGTTTCGATTACATGACTTCGATGAGCTCACCGGCGCTTGGCCGGGCCGCTTATGCCAAACGTGAATTTCCGGCGAATCATCCTCGCAATCAGCTGAACTTTATTCATGGTGATATGAATACCAGCATCATCAAGACGGTTAAAGGCCGGACCATTATGGTACAGCACGATACTACCACGCCCATGCCATACAGCCGCCACAATCTGATCCAGGGCACCAATGGTGTTTTTGCCGGCTTTCCAAATCGTATTGCGCTGGAAAAGGGCGGACGGCTTGATTTTCATCACTGGGATTATGAGATGGAACACTGGTACCAACAATACGAGCACCCACTGTGGACCCGAATGGGCAAAGAAGCGGAAAAACAGGGGGGCCATGGTGGCATGGATTTCCTGATGTGCTGGCGCATGATCTACTGTCTGCGCAATGGCGAGCCTTTGGATCAGGATGTGTACGATGGTGCAGCCTGGTCGGTGATTTTGCCACTGTCGGTGGCATCGGTGGCCGATCGCGGCAACTCAAAAGATATCCCGGACTTTACCCGTGGTGCCTGGCAAACCGGCAAACCACTTGGCATTGTCAGCTAGCAGACGCCATTTCTAATCGCACGCTTATGCCCTTTAGCCGGGGTCTTGCCCCGGTTTTTTCAGACGTTTGAGGATCGCATGCACGCATTGCACTCCATTTTTGCTGCCAATAAAGCTGGCAGCCAGCAAGGTATTTACTCCGTTTGCTCCGCCCATCCGCTGGTACTAAAAGCGGCTTTGCTTCAGGCGAAGCAGGATCAGAGTCGGTTACTTATTGAAGCCACCGCCAATCAGGTGAATCAGTTTGGCGGTTACACCGGCATGATGCCGGCCGATTTTATTGCCTTTGTAAAGCAATTGGCGACAGAGGTTGGCTTCACCCCTGAACAACTGGTGTTTGGTGGTGATCATTTAGGACCGGTCTGCTGGCAGGATTTGCCAGCGGCTGAGGCGATGCTTCAGGCAGAAGCGCTGATTGCCGCTTTTGTCGCTGCGGGTTTTTCCAAAATTCACCTGGATACCAGCATGCGCTGCGCCGATGACCCGGCTGTGCTGTCGGATCAACTGATAGCCAGCCGGGCGGCGCGTTTGTGTCAGGTTGCTGAAGAAAGTGCGGCCAGAGCCGGGCTGACCGGCACCCTGAGTTATGTGATTGGGACTGAAGTGCCACCACCTGGTGGCGTATCCGAAATGGAGCAGGGCATAGTGCCCACCTCGGTTGACAGTGTGCAGGCGACTCTGGCGGCGCACAGGCAGGCATTTATCAATCAGGGGCTAACGGCAGAGGTCTGGTCACGGGTGATTGCCGTGGTGGTGCAACCCGGCGTGGAGTTTGATAACACCAGGGTGCATGCCTTTGATGCTGAAAAAACCAAAGCCTTGACGGCTTTTATTGCTGCTGAACCTGGCCTGGTGTTTGAAGCCCACTCCACCGATTACCAAACTGAAGCGACCTATCATGCCCTGGTTCGGGGGCACTTTGCTATTTTAAAAGTTGGGCCTCAGCTGACTTTTGCACTGCGTGAAGCGTTATTTGCGCTGGCCCAACTGGAGCAGCAACTGTTACCGGCTTCCGACTGTTCACAGTTGCAGGAAAAATGCCTTGAGTTAATGCAGGCTAAGCCAGGGTACTGGCACAAATTCTATCAGGCAGAAGGTGCGAAGCTGTTGGAGTTACAGTTTTACAGCTACAGCGATCGCATTCGTTATTACTGGCCTGAGCCTGTGTTGCAACAGGCCCAGTCCAGGTTATTCGACAATATCCGGCAGCTGGCGGTCAGCCAGCCGGTACTGCATCAGTTCTTACCGCAGCATGCGCTGCCAGAATCCACCGGCGATCTGGTGGCCGATCCTGAGCAACTGGTGATCCGTCATATACAATTAGTACTGGCACGTTATGCCGGTGCCTGTGGGATGCGCGGCAAACAGGAGCAATCTTCATGACAACGGCTTTGAAGCACGATGCGGGTTTCACCCTGGGGTTATCGCAGGCTGAGTTACGTCAGGCCGGAGCCCTGGCTACCGCGAAAGAAATTAGTCAGCAGCCAGTATTATGGCGCACTCTGCTTGATGGCTTCGAACAGGAAACCGCGGGCTTGTTACCCTGGCTTAATACGGTACTGCAGCAGCCCGGGCTTCGCGTGATCCTGACCGGTGCCGGTACCTCTGCTTATATCGGCCAGGCATTGGCCGCTTATTTGCAACAGCAGCTGGGAAGCCAGGTACAGGTGCTGACACTGCCAACGACCGATTTGGTCAGTCATCCACAGCTGTATCTGGCAGGGGATCAGCCGGTGTTGCTGGTGTCTTACGGTCGCTCGGGCAACAGCCCGGAAAGTGTTGCCGCCGCAACGATTGTGCGTCAGTTACATCCTGACAGCCATCATCTGGTGCTGAGCTGCAATGCCGATGGCAAGCTAGCCAAAATGGCCGCCGAAGATACCACTACGCAGCTTTGGTTAATGCCAGCTGAGGCCAATGATCAGAGCTTTGCTATGACCAGCAGTTACAGCTGCATGTTGTTTGCCACCATGCTGTTGTTTGGCGCAGACAAGACGCAGGCAAGCCGGATGATTGCATTAAGCCAGCACCTTTTAGAGCACAGTGTGCCCCGTTTAAAAAGCCTGTCGGCGCACAGCTGCGAACGCATCGTTTTTCTGGGCTCAGGCCCTTTGCAGGCAGTGGCCAGAGAGCTGGCACTGAAGTATCTGGAGCTGACAGCGGGCAAAATACCAAGCTTTTACGAAACAGCTCTTGGCTTTCGGCATGGCCCGAAATCTTTGGTTAATCAGGCGACTCAGATTGTGCTGCTGGATGCACTTAGCCCATACAGTCGTCGCTACGATATGGATATGCAGCACGAGTTGTGTCAGGACCAGCAGGCGCTGTCGGTGCAGCTGTGCTCAGAGTTACTGAATACAGACTTACTGCCGGATGACGACAGCTGGCTGAGCTTTCCTTATGCGTTATGCGGTCAGTTGTTGGCATTTTTCAAAGCCATTGAACTTGGAATATCGCCAGATAACCCGTGCCCAGCCGGCTTGGTCAATCGGGTCGTGCAGGGCGTAACCATTTATCCACTTTTAGAGCGGTAATGGTGATGAAACTTTGTTATGGCCTGGATATAGGTGGCACCAAGATGGAATTGGCCATTTTTGACCAGCAGATGCAGCTACAACAAGAATGGCGGCTGGCGACGCCAACCAGAGACTATGCCGATTTTTTGCAGCAAATTTGCCAGCAAATCACCAAAGCCGATCAGTTCAGTGGGCAGCTGGGACAGCTTGGTATTGCGCTGCCTGGCATTCAGGATGGAACCGGCCGGGTCATTTCAAGCAATGTACCTTGTTTAAACGGTCAGCAGGTTGCTGCTGACTTGCAACAGCAGCTGCAACGCCCCGTGGCTATTGGCAATGATTGCCGCTGCTTTGTGCTGTCTGAAGCTGTGCTCGGCGCAGGTCGCGGTTTTGACCGGGTGCTGGGTGTGATTCTGGGCACGGGCTGTGGCGGTGGTTTTTATGCCGATGGCTCAATGCAGCAAGGTGCCCAGCAGTTGGTGGGGGAGTTTGGCCATCAAAGTCTGGCTGCCCGGGTGATTCAGCAGTATCAGCTGCCTCTTTATCCGTGTGGCTGTGGCCTCACCGGCTGTGCCGAGACCTATGTCTCCGGGCGCGGGTTGGAGCGGTTGTATCAGCACTTCGCCGGCGAGCCAAAGAGCACCTATCAATGGCTGGAAGATTACCGTGCCGGGGAGCCAGCAGCGGTCGATACCTTTGTCGCCTACACGGATGCGCTTGGCTCAGTGTTGGCGGCTCAGGTACTGGCCTACGATCCAGATGTGCTGGTACTCGGAGGCGGCTTGTCCGATATTGCGGAAATAGTGGCGGCGGCGCAGGCGACTCAGGCACATCTGTTTGCCGGTGTCCGGGTGCCGCCAATCAAGGTGGCTGAAGGCGGTGCGGCAAGCGGTAAACGTGGCGCGGCTTTATTAGGAGCAAAGCTCAATGACTAATTCATTTCAAATTATAGCGCCAAAAGTCCTGACCGCAACGGGCTGGCTTTACCACGCCTGTGTCAGCATTGAGCATGACCGTATTACCAGCATAGGGCAAGCCCCTGATCCTGCTCTGCCACTGCTTACCTTGGAAGAAGGTAGTCTGGTGCCCGGGTTGATTGATGTGCAGGTGAATGGTGGGGGTGGTGTTCTGTTTAATCAGGCACCTGATCGCCAGGCGCTTCGTACCATGCTTAAAGCCCATGCTCAGTTTGGTACCACGGCCATGTTACCGACTGTGATTACCGACTGCATTGCTGTGATGCGCCAGGCAGCCAATACCATCGCCATAGCCATTGCCGAGCAAGAGCCAGGCGTGCTGGGCATTCACTTTGAAGGGCCGCACCTGTCACTGGCGAAAAAGGGAGTGCATCCACCTGCTCATATACGCTCGCTGACCGATGCCGAGTGGCAGCTGTACCGCCGCAAAGATCTGGGTATCAAAGTGGTCACGCTGGCACCAGAAACAGTCGCTCCTGAGCTAATAGCGGAGCTGGTAGCGGAAGATGTGCACGTGTGCCTGGGGCACTCCAATGCCGACAGTGCCACGGTGCAAGCGGCACTGAACGCAGGCGCTACAGGTTTTACCCATCTGTTCAATGGCATGTCACCACTGACCTCGCGCGAACCAGGCATGGTGGGCACTGCCCTGACCGACAGAAGCAGCTGGTGCGGTATGATTTTAGATGGTCATCATCTGCATCCGCTGGCGGCCTTACTGGCCTATCAGGCTAAACCCAAAGGCAAGTTAATGCTGGTAACCGATGCGATGTCGCCGGTAGGTACCGAGCAGCAGCAGTTTGACTTTTTTAGCGGCAAGGTGGTGCGCGATGGCAGTCGTTTGACCGACTTATCCGGCTCTTTGGCGGGCTCGGTGCTGGATATGATCAGCGCCGTTCAGCAGGCCAGTCAGCAGCTGGGCATCAGTTTTGCCGAGGCGCTGGCGATGGCTTCGGCTTATCCGGCTGATTTTCTGGGTTGTGCCGACCGGCTGGGGCGTCTGGCTCCAGGTAAACAGGCCGATTTGGTCTGGCTAGACGACTCACAACAGGTCCGGCAAAGCTGGGTCGCCGGTCGGCCATTTTATGTTCATCCTCAATCGAAGGTAGCGTTATGACGACAGAATTCAGGCAACAAAGCAGCTTCTTTCCGATGCTGTTGATTGGCATTTTGTTCTTTGTGTTTGGTTTTGTCACCTGGCTGAACGGTGCCTTGATCCCCTTCTTAAAAATTGTCTGTGAGTTAAACGAGTTTCAGGCGCTGCTGGTGGCTTTTGCCTTTTACATTGCTTATGTGGTGATGGCGTTGCCGATGTCCACCTTGTTAACCCGCTTTGGCTATCGCAACGGCATGACCATTGGTCTGGGCATTATGGTAGCTGGCTCCTTGATGTTTATTCCGGCGGCGCAAAGTGCGCACTATGCTTTCTTTTTGCTGGCGCTTTTTGTACTTGGCACTGGCCTTACCATTTTGCAGACCGCTGCCAACCCCTACATTGTTTGCATTGGGCCGCGTGAAAGTGCCGCCATGCGCATCAGCATTATGGGCATTGTGAATAAAGGAGCGGGCTTTATTGTGCCTCTGATCTTTGCCGCCTGGATCCTGACTGGCATGGATCAATTCAGCGAGGAGGCATTGGCGCTGCTTAGTCCACAGCAGCAAGCTGAGCAGCTGCAGGCTTTATCCAATCGCTTGGTGGTACCTTACCTGTACATGACGGCCGCTTTACTGGGGTTGATGGCTTTTGTGTACTTTTCACGTTTGCCAGAGCCGGATTTATTCGAGCCGGAGCCCGCGGTGGATGCCGTCACCACCCTGGTGGCAGAAACCGAGCACGCGACGGATGCGGCAGACAAAAACGATTCGGACTGGCGGGCTATCTGGCGCCATCCGCGGCTGGTGCTGGGCTTTATCGCCCTGTTCTTTTATGTTGGTGTCGAAGTGATTGCCGGTGACAGCATTGGGCTGTACGGACAAGGACTTGGCGTGACACACTTTGGCATTCTTACATCCTACACCATGGCTTTTATGGTTGTAGGCTATCTGCTGGGGGTGTTGCTGATACCTCGTTATTTGTCTCAATCCACTGCGTTGGTTGGCTCGGCGTTGGCTGGGATCCTGTTTAGTTTTGCCATTTTGTTCAGTTCGACTGAGAGCTCCGTTTTATCAGCCTGGACCCTGGGTTTGGCGGGGATTCCAGAGGTGCCAGACTCAGTGCTCTTTGTCGCACTGCTCGGCTTTGCCAATGCACTGGTGTGGCCAGCGGTCTGGCCACTGGCACTGCAGGGGTTGGGTCGTTTAACGGCGACAGGTTCTGCTTTATTGATTATGGGGATTGCCGGTGGTGCTTTATTGCCTTTGGTATATGGCTATCTTGCCCATAGCAGTGGCAACAGCCAGTCGGCTTACTGGATGCTGATCCCCTGCTATGCTTTTATCCTGTTTTATGCACTGAAAGGTCATAAAATAAGGAGTTGGTAATAAACCATTGAGCTAAAAGCAGTTCACTGCCTTTTTCCTGTCAACAAAGCGGCTATACTAAGTGACAGAACTTCCTTCTGTACTGAGGCTGCCGCTTGCTTAGCTCGTACACTTCGCTTGAACGTTACTGGACTTTTAGCCGACGTCAATTGTGGCTTTGTTGTCACATCAGTGCCCTCGGTTTTGTCACTAATTTGCTGGTGTTGCAACTGCCGCTACTGGCACCCTTGCTGCTTGGTAATACCGCCTTCCTGGCTATTTTACTTCGGCTTGGGCCATTCTGGGGGCTTGCTTCTTTTGCCGTAGTGGCACTGCCGCTATGGGGGGCTTGGTTTTGGTGGCTTAGTCTGGCCGAATTTATGTTGGTATTGATGGCCTGGCGTTCGGGCAGGCAGAGCATAAGTCAGTTGTATTTGCACTGCTGGTTGGTATTGGTACCTGCAGTGTTTTTGTATCTATTTTGGTTGCAAAGCATCAGCATCGGCTTTGCGGCTCTTATCAGTCTGATTCTGTGTCTTGGTGGCGGAATGAGCTTGGTAGGCGCTAAATTGATCCTGAATGTGGCCATCAGTACTCGTTTAAGCCGGCAACAGCCTTTGTCGGAACAATTGGCCGGGCGTATTACGGTTTATTCCGCTGTGCCAACTCTGGTGTTGATTCTGGCGGCTTTGCATGCTTTTGTGGCATGGGATTTAAACAAGCGCCATGAACAGCTACTTCGTTTAGAGCGTCAGTTCTTAACCTTTAGTGCGTACCAGTTAAGGCAGTTTCGTACCACTTTGCAGCAGGCAGCACTGAATTATCCACGTTATAAGGATGAGCGTATTCTGGATGATTTACTGCAGCTGCAGCCACACTTTATCTCGGCAGCGGTGACTGATCAGCATGGCGATGTCATTAGTTATCGTTTTCGCGGCGGACAGCAGTTGATGGGCTCAGTCAATGTTTCCGATCGAGATTATTTTCAGCAGCTGCAATTAAAACCGGTGGGTACTTACGTTAGTGATGCCTATGTAGGGCGGGGTCTGGGCGACGATCTGTTGTTTGCCGTGAGTGCGCCTATGCTAAATTCAGAGCAGCAATTTATCGGTATTGTGCAGTCCTCAGTGTTGCTCTCCTCGTTGGCACAACAGCTGCAACCATCTGACAGTCCTGAACAGATACGAGCCGTTTTGTTGGACAATCAGGATAAACAAATTTGGTCGGTCCCTTTTACCGAGGGCTATGGTCAGCTGTTTCTGCGTGGCAGTGACTTTTTGCCTGGGAAGCGTGTTTTTATCAACTCTTGGTTTCTGCCCGAGGGTGGGGTTCAGCTTAATCAGGATGGTCGAGGCTTTATTCGAAGCCATCAAACCGACGATGGCTGGTTGCTGCTGATGCACTATCAGCTAGACGCTGTTTTGTTCGGTTATAACATATTGACTTTAATAGTTATTTTGTTAGTTGGTTTGGCGATCTGGTTGCTGAATCGAACCTCCTTTTACTTTGTACGTTTTTATAGTCGTCCGTTACGGCAATTAGTGCAGTCCATTCAACGACTGGAGTTGCAAACGGATGCACCTTTTTGCGATCTGTCGGCCAGAGCTAGCGGTTTGGAGGTACAGCAGCTGTTCGATGAATACAATGCTATGGTGGTGCGCTTGCATCAGGCCCGAAACCGGCTGGAAGAGCTTAATGCCAGTCTGGAGCAACGGGTAAAAAAACGAACAGAAGAGCTGGCCAATGAACGGGATAGGGCGACTCAATTGGCTCAGGTTAAATCACGCTTTTTAGCCACCATGAGCCATGAGTTGCGCACCCCGCTAACCGCTATTATTGGTTACACAGAGCAGCTTCAGCTCGGTCAGTTGCTTAATGCAAAGCAACAGCAGCAGCTGGAAGTGATCAGCCGTAATAGTAATTATCTGCTGAGCATCGTCAATGATATTCTGGATGCAGCCAAGCTAGAAGAGGGCAAGCTATCAACTGAAGTCCAGTCGGTCGCTATCAAAAAGCTGTTGCAAGACCTTTGCAGTGACATGACCAAATTGGCCACCAGCAAAGGCCTACGGCTGGACTTTTGCTTTGATGACCGTATCCCAGTCTGGCTGCGACTGGATCCCCAGCGATTGCAGCAAATCTTGCTGAACTTGCTCAGCAATGCCATCAAATTCACTGAACAGGGGAGTATTCAGGTACAAGCCTGCCGTAGCTCCTCGCATCGTTTACAGATTTCGGTCAAAGACACCGGCATAGGTATGACGATGGAGCAACTGGATAAGGTGTTCAGTGCTTTTGAACAAGCCGATAGCGGCACCAGCCGAAGGTATGGCGGGACCGGCTTGGGACTGCATATTAGCAGCCAGCTGGCAGAGTTGATGCAGGGGGAATTATCAGTCAGCAGTGAGCCTGGACGAGGCAGTCTGTTTACGTTGGAACTGCCCTTGATGGAGCCAGAAGCCAGTTCGATCGATGTGGCTGCTAAAACTTCGGTCTCAGACATCTCTATCCCAAGGTTAGCTGGTAAGGCATTGGTGGTGGATGATGTGGACGATATTCGCTTGTTGGTGGTTGATTTATTGCAACAAAGCGGTTTAACGGTAATAGCGGCTAAAAATGGAGCCGAAGCCGTGCAATGGGCGAGGAAGCAGGCATTTGATTTAATCCTGATGGATATGAATATGCCGGTGTTGGATGGTGCGGAGGCCACCCGCCAGTTACGCGCAGCTGGTTTTACACTACCCATTCTGGCACTAACGGCGGATGTGTTACCGGAAGACCGAGCGCTGTTTTTGCAAGCTGGCTGCAATGAAGTCTTATCCAAACCGATAGAGCCAGCATTGCTGTATCAAGCTCTGGCGCGTTATCTGCAACAGCCATCCGCGCCAGCAGACAGTTTGCCAGCTGTTGCTCCAGCTGCCGGTATGTCCGCTTCGGAGCGCATTGCCGCTTTAAAGCAGCGCTATGTGGAGCAGTTGCCTGAAAAGTTAGAGCAATTGCAATTGTTGCTTGAGCAGCAAGATGAGGCGGAGCTTGCGGCATTGCTGCATCAGCTGAAAGGTACTGCGGGCAGCTTTGGTTTCCAGCGGGTTTCTGCAGTGGCTGCCGGCATGGAGCAGCAATTAAAAGCAAGGCAGCCTATGAAAGAAGTGGACTGTACTGAGTTAGCTGCAGCAATAGCAGCTGCACAGAGTGAAAGCCCCTGATACCGCCAGGACGGTATCAGGGGAAATATGATTAGAACTGAACCGTTAACAGCTCTGTGCACTGGGTGCTTTGCGCATGACACAACTGGTAACTAGCCTGACTAGCCTCAGTACGAAACTGATCATTGTAGCGGCCAGCGCGGTGAATGCTGGTAACCACAGTACCATCACGTACTAGCTGCAAGCCAGCTGCGTCACCGGTAATCCGCAGTTGCACCAAAGTAGAGCCGGAGCGAGCGCGGTTCACCCGGATAACGTTGAGCTCTGCATTAAGCGGTGGTAATGGCTCACTCAATTGCAAAGCAATCAACAGAGGATCGTGATCCGAAGCACGGAAGGGATCCGCGGCATAGAAATTAGCCGGTTTTTCCAGGCCGCCAGGCAGTGGGCCTTCGCTGTAGTTAAAGGCCGGCATTTCATCCGCGTTGATGTGCCAGGACTTGGCTTCTAATACCTTAGCTGTCATGGATGGGCTGGCAAAGGCATGATCCAGACTGCCTGACTCGCCCATAAAGGTGTAGCTGTACACACTGTAATCGTCCTGGTTGCTTTGTACTGCCAGGTTGACAAAACCTGCGGCTTCCAACGCGGCCAGCGGATCTTCTTTGGCGTAGGCATTAAAATCACCCAGCACCAAAATATCGCTATTGCCGGAGTTGGTGGGATCGGTGTCTAACCAACGCAACATCGCTTCGGCTGATTTGGTACGCCAGTTATTCCAACAGCCCTGACCATCGCCTTGATCTGCGTTTACACCGCTGGCGTTACCGCAAGATTTTGCCCGTAAATGCACGGCAACGGCGGTAAATACTGCACCTTGCTCTGTGGCAAAACTTTGTGCCAGCGCCGGGCGCTGCCGCGAGGTATCAAAGTCTGGATCCACGCTTGAGTCCAGTACGGCAAAATCACCATGCAGGCTTACTCGGTTGGCACGATAAATAAAGGCAGGCTTGATAGCATCGGTGCCAAGCCAGCCAGTGGCAACATAGCTCCAGTCAGCCGAAGTGGCAGCAGCATTGAGTGCCTCGACCAAATGCTCCAGAGTAGAGTCATCGGCATCATTTTCAATTTCGATCAAAGCCAGTACATCGGCTTCCAGAGCCTGAATGGCTGGTACCAGCTTATCCAACTGACGTTCCAGTTCGCTATCCGAGCGGGCTCCGCGACAACCTAACGCATTCGGGCCGCAGCGATTCCCCGGCAAATCAAAGGTGGTAAAAAGATTCTCGACATTAAAAGTCGCTACTTTGAGATCTCCTTGTTCTGCCAACTCAGGGGCATCCATTCTTGGGTTGCCGCTGGTAATAAAGTAGGGTGTGCTCAGATAGCGAACCCGATAGGCACCAAAGGCATAGCTCATCACGCCATCCAAACCAGCTTGCAGCAAATAACCATTTCGGATCGGATTGCTGGCGGAAATTTCGTTGATGCCATCCTTACCGGTGATAAAAGGCTGGCGGTTGACACCGGTCAGGCCATTATCAATGATGATGCGGTTCAGTCGGTTGCTTGCCATCAGTGTTTGTGCTTCCGAGCCTGGCGTGACAATCTGGGTTGGATTGAATAAGCGGCCATTGGACACGGTAAACTCACCAAAACGCACCGCATTAAAAACATCAGTTACGGTTAGATCATCGGCGGTTTGTACCCACATACCAGCAATACTTTCTAACTGCTCGAAGTTTGCTACCGGCAGACTGATTTGAGCCGGGCTGACCAGGTGCAAGCGATTGCTATCACAAACTGCCAGTTCACTGATATTTGCAAGCTGTGTTTCTTCAAAAAACTCAGCCACCGTGCCCCGTACCCGCACCAGGTCACCTGGCTGCACCGGCACCCCAAAGCCATTGTCGTAGACGAAAATACCTTCAGATGTAAGAGGGTTGCTGTCCTGATGGTGATCTTTTTCCTGCAGATAGAAGCCTCCCAGGCCACCGTTGTCGGTTTGCTGGAACACGGCTGTCACCACTGCCTGCAGCTGCACTTCAGCGCCTTGCAGCGGGCTTTGGAAGCCAGCACCCTGTACTTGATGAATACGGGTAGCCGGGTTATCGCAGGCAAAAGCAACCGGTTCAACCGGGTTTTCTGCGGTAAGCAGCAGATTGGCCAGACGCCAGGTACTGCAGTTGCCGCTGTCAAACTGATAACGCAGTGCCAGATGCACCGAGCCATTTAATGCTGAAAGTTGCTCAAAACCATCGAAGCGCACGGGTACATTGTTGCTGCTAAAGTCGTCCGGACTAATGCTGGTGAGTAATACCCAGTCAGCTGGATGCAACTCTGTACCACTGAATTGGGTGGAGTAGTAAATATCCAGATTATTGACGCCAGCAAAGCCGCGGGCGATATCGATGGCCAGGCGCTCACCGGTCTGGCTGTCGACATCAAAGGCTGGTGATACCAGCCAACTGTCATTGGCGCTGCAGCTGCCGTCGACAAAGCCAGAGAAGCTGACATTGTTAAAGCCGCCATCCCACTGCCATTGCTGCTCGCCCTGGAGGCTCCATTGTTGCCAGCCTTTTTCAAACGGGTTGCTGGCAAAATCACGTTGATACACGACGATACGATCGGCATCGGCAGTCAGGGTACCGGTCACCAGCAGATTGTCAAAACGGTTGTTGCCCGTGGCGTTGCTGGCACCATTTAGTTCAATGCGAAAGTACACACTGGCTTGGTTGTTTAGCTCAGTGACGGCAGAAAAATCGTAGCTACGCAGCTGAAAGCTGCTACCAAGGGCACCTGAGTCTACCGCAAAATCTGTGAAGTTCTCGCCATCAACAGACCAACTAATACGACGCTCATTAAACCCTGTGGCAGTGCCGCGCTGGGCCCAACTTAGTTGTAAGTCCTGATAACCCTCACTGCTGATTTGAAGGACAATGGCGGCGCCATTGTTGCTGGTGCCGGGCCCCCCCTGTACCGACAGGCTGCCACCGGCAGCATAACCTGGCAGGGCATTGATGGTACTGCCGGCAAAGGACTGAATGGTGATGTAACTGCCATTGGCTGCTGTATCTTCGTTAAAGTTGGTTAGGACAATGGCACCTGCGCCAACATCGGGCTGTTGAGGAAAGGACTCGGGATTAAAGCCAAAGCTGCCATCCGGCAGTTCATTGAAGTTTTGCGACCAGTAGGCGATGGGGGTTTGCGCCCATAAGCCAAAAGTGCCGAGTAACAGCACCAGTGCGAATAGTTGTTTCATCGTTCGGTATCCATATTATTTTAATGGTTATGACGTGGTACGGCTGTACGTCCTGGTATGCGTTTAGCCTATCCACGCGAAGTACGCATGGCGTCCAGCGTGAACCCGTAACTATAGAAGTCTTTTGTGTCATTTTCATTAAATTTTTTAGCAAATGCTAAGCTAGTTAGGAAGGATTGCTATGTCTGTTAACACTAGATGGCATAAAAAAACCCGGTTGGCACCGGGTTTTTCAAAGAGAAGCTTGATGTTAAGCGGCATTCACCTTAGCTGAGCTTTGCTGCTCTGAAGCCAACAGCGCTTTGTCGGCGGCCAGGTAATTAAAGTCGAAGTCGTCGACATTAATGGTACGCAAGCGACTGGCTTCTGCCTGACGTAAGACCTGGGCTTCCTGCTCGGAAATGACCTTCAGTTCCAGGCCTAAGTCGGCCACTTCGTTTAAACGGAAGAAAGGCAGACGTTTTTTCGCAGCTTCGGTAACTTTGTCAAACAAAGGTTCCGCCGCCAGTACATCACGCAATGCTTGTTCCACCATACCAATCGGGTTGTTGTCTTTGCCAGCCAGATACAGGTGGTGGCCCAGGCGCGAGCGGGCTTCACAAGGTGTTTGCATAATGCGGGCAACCTGGTGTTCCACTGTATCGCTTGGACGGCGCAGCGTACGACCCCATGGGAAGACCACGCGTTTAAGCACCACACCAACCAGACGGTTTGGAAAGTTATCAAACAATTCATCCAGCGCCAGCTGGGCTTTAGACAGGTTGTCTTCACAGGCCCATTGCACCAGAGGCAGATCCTGTGGCTGGCGGCCTTCATCCTGGAAGCGCTTTAATACGCTGGAAGTCAGGTACAGCATGCTCAGAATATCTCCAAGCCGGGCCGAAATTCGCTCACGGCGCTTCAGATCGCCACCCAGTGTACCCATGGCTACATCCGACATCAAAGCCAGCGCAGCACTGAAGCGATTCATCTGCTTGTAGTACTTAGCGGTCGCATCATTGTAAGGCGCACTGCTAAAGGCTGCACCTGTCAACGACAACCAGAAGGTGCGGAAGAAATTGCTGATGGCAAAGCCAATATGACCAAACAAGGCTTTATCAAAGGCGGTGACCGCAGCACGGTTGTCTTCGTTGTAGGCAGCCTGCAGTTCAGCCAATACATAAGGATGGCAACGAATAGCACCCTGACCATAAATGATCATATTGCGGGTCAGGATATTGGCGCCTTCAACTGTGATGGCAACCGGAGCGCCTTGATAACCACGGGCCAGATAGTTGTTTGGCCCCATGCAAATGCCTTTACCGCCATGCACATCCATCGCATCAATCATGGCCAAACGCATGCGTTCGGTAATGTGGTACTTGGTTATGGCAGAAATCACCGAAGGTTTTTCACCCAAGTCGATGGAGCCGACGGACATTGTAGTGGAAGCGCATGCCATGTAAGCGGAGCCACCAATGCGGGCCAAGGCTTCTTCGACGCCTTCCATCTTACCGATAGGGATTTTGAACTGACGGCGAATACGGGCATAAGCACCGGTCGACATCGCAGCAGCTTTAATGCCTGCTGTGCTGTTGGACGGCAGGGTAATTGCACGACCAACGGATAAGCATTCAACCAACATGCGCCAGCCCTGGCCTGCCATTTTGGCACCACCAATGATGTAATCCAGCGGAACAAAAACGTCGTTGCCCTGGGTTGGACCATTCTGGAATGGTACATTCAGCGGGAAGTGGCGACGGCCAATTTTCACCCCTGGGGTGTCGGCGGGGATCAGAGCACAGGTGATGCCTAAATCTTCTTTATCGCCCAACAGCTTGTCCGGATCTTGCAGTTTAAAGGCTAAGCCAAGCACGGTAGCAATAGGTGCCAGCGTGATGTAGCGCTTGTTCCAGGTAAGACGCATGCCCAGTACTTCCTTGCCTTGCCATTGGCCTTTGCAGACAATGCCATAGTCAGGGATCGAGCCCGCATCTGAGCCAGCTTCCGGGCTAGTCAAGGCAAAGCAAGGCACGTCCAGGCCTTTCGCCAAACGGGGCAGGTAATGGTTTTTCTGCTCCTCGGTACCGTAGTGTTGCAACAGCTCGCCTGGGCCCAATGAATTTGGCACGCCGACAATACTGGACAAGACCATACTCTTGCTGGTTAGCTTTTGCAGTACGCAGGACTGTGCATAAGCAGAAAACTCCAGGCCGCCATACTGTTTTTTAATGATCATGGCAAAGAAGCCTTTGTCTTTCAGGTACTGATAGACTTCAGGCGATAAATCGGCGCGGTCGTGGGTGATTTCCCAGTCGTCGACCATATCCAGCAATTCTTCAACCGGGCCGTCCAGGAAAGCCTGTTCTTCAGCACTTAACCGGGGGATTGGGAAGTTATGCAGCTTCTGCCAGTCCGGGTTGCCACGGAATAAATCAGCTTCCCACCAGGTGGTACCGGCATCAATGGCTTCTTTTTCCGTGCTGGACATTTCCGGCATGATCTTGCGATAGACACCAAGCAGCGGCTGAGTCAGCAGCTTCTGGCGAATAAAAGCGACATTCAGCGGCAGGGCAATCAGCAGGAATACAATCCAACTGGCCAATCCGACTGGGCCGGCAACAGTACCTGCTGCCAGGGTAACAGCTATTGCAGCTGTGAACAGCGTTAGACTGGCACGGTAATAGGCCAGAATGCCAATCACAACCAGTAGTATCAGGCTAAACACAAACCCTTCCATATCTATCTCCTAAGAGGTCTGACCACTAATGCTCTAAGAGTATAATCTTCCACAACAACTTGCAAGTCTTTCAAAGGCAGTCCGACATTTGCTCGTACAAAGCCCTTTACACCAGCTGATACGGGAAAGTATAGTCGGTTGGCTCACTTTTAGCGCAGTGGCAGTAAAACTGCCGATCAGAGGAGTTTTGTGGTTCATGTGTGAATTGCTCGGGATGTCGGCCAATGTGCCTACCGATATTTGCTTTAGCTTTAAAGGGTTAAAAGAGCGGGGTGGCCGGACAGGTCCGCACCGGGATGGCTGGGGTGTGGCTTTTTACGAAGGTAAAGGCGTCTGCACTTTTAAAGATGCACTGCCAAGTTATGAGTCGGAGATTGCCCGCTTGGTCAGTGATTATCCGATTAAAAGCTGCGCCGTGGTGGCGCATATCCGGCAGGCCAACCGTGGCCGGGTGAGTTTGCAAAATACCCATCCTTTTACCCGGGAGCTTTGGGGGCGTTACTGGACTTATGCCCACAATGGTCAGCTGCACGATTACAAAGACTTGCCGGTGGCACGTTTTCAGCCCGTGGGCACCACTGATAGTGAGCGGGCTTTTTGCTATTTGATGAGTGAGCTGGATAAGCGCTACCCAAACAAACCGCGCTCGCGTAAGGCTGCTTTTCGCTTTTTGCAAAAAAAAGCCAAAACATTGCAACAGTTGGGTGTGTTTAATATGTTGCTGACCGATGGTGAATACTTGCTGACCTACTGTACCACCAAATTACATTGGATCACCCGGCGGGCGCCTTTTGGCATCGCCCGTTTATCGGATGTGGATGTGGATATTGATTTCTCCCGGGAGACCACACCCAAGGACGTGGTAACTGTGATTGCAACCGAGCCGCTGACCCTCAATGAGCAGTGGCATAAAATGCAGCCGGGGGAGAGTCAGTTGTTTCGTTACGGTGAGCCTATTTAACGCAGCCCGGCAGCGGCAGTCTCAGCTGTGCGCTGCCAATGCACTTTATGCAGCTGCACATCGACTTGTTCGACATTGTTTTCACCGTGCCAAATGCGTACCAGCAAATAGTCCAGATCGGGGGCTACCCAGGCGTAAATTTGCCGATCAGAGTCTTCTTCAACGCGCTCAATGCGATAGGCCATCACATTGCCGTAGGGGAGCGGCAATAACTCTTTGGTAACCACCCGAAAATCATAGGTTTTTGGATCGCCCCGCCGATTCAATACTTCATAGCTAAATGAACGCTTACCAGCGGCCAGATCTATGGCCAGTTGTTGATGGTAGCTAAGTTGATCCAGCCAGTTGTCATCCCAGCTGTGGGATTTAAGTTCGCCTTTACTGCCTTCTCGTAATTCTTCTTTGATTGGATCCAGTGTGAGCACATAATTGCGACTTGGACCTGTGCCACTGCGGTTCATCCGGTAGGCCAGCGGTTGCACCTGGGAACCACGTATTGTAAATTGTGTTTGTTCCTCCCTGCGATCACGAAACACCATCCAACTGATTTCGCTACGATAACGTAGGGTATAGACACCATCGTCCTTTTTCAGCTCACGTTCGGCTTTACCGTGGCTCCGGCCATTACGGTACACCACATACTCTGCCTGGTAAGGGGCAAGCTCTAGTGGCAGCTCGTCCGAAACAGGCTCAGCTGCTAATGGCATTAGCAACAGTGGTAAGCATAAAAAAGGCGCCCGCAGGCGCCATTCAGAGTTCGTACTCATCATCGTCATGGGCATATCCGTATTGCGGTAATGGCTCATCATCCAACAAAGCTTGTTGGCCTTGCTGACGTAAACGTCCCTGACAAAACCAGCGGATCACTAAGGGGTAGGTGCGGTACTCCTGTTCATGCACCCGTTCGGCCACTGTTTCTGCATCATCGTCAGAAAAAATAGGGACTTTGGCTTGCAGCACCACAGGGCCACCGTCCAGCTCCTCAGTAACAAAGTGCACGCTGCAACCGTGCATTTTGTCACCGGCTTCGATGGCACGCTGATGTGTTTGCAAGCCTTGGTACTTGGGCAACAAAGATGGGTGAATGTTCAATAATTTACCGGAAAAATGCTGCACAAAGCCCGAAGTCAGAATACGCATAAAGCCTGCTAGTACTACCAGATCGGGTGCAAACTGGTCGATAAGCTGCTGCAATGCCAGATCATAGCTTTCACGGCTATCAAAGTCGCTATGGGCCAGACAATGGGCACTGCTGCCGGCCTCATGGGCCCGGATAAGGCCATAGGCATCGGCTTTATTGGAAATAACGGCGGTTACTTTACCAGCGATAAAGCCGGAAGCGCAGGCATCCAGAATTGCCTGCAAGTTCGTACCATTACCTGATATCAGTACAACGATGGATTTCATGCCTGCCCTTAGCTGCCCTTAACGGATAATGACTTGCTCTTCGCTATCTGAAGCAGCTTGGATCTCACCCAGATGCCAGGCCACTTCACCAGCCTGTTGCAACATGGCTAAAGCAGCTGGCAGTGCCTGGGCAGGAACCACCACAATCATGCCTACACCACAGTTAAAGGTACGGTACATTTCGTGGGTCGTTACATTGCCTTGCTGCTGCAACCAGGTGAAAATGGCCGGCCATTCCCAGCTGGACCCGTCAACCACGGCTTTGCTACCTTGTGGTAAGACGCGGGGGATGTTCTCCCAAAAACCACCACCAGTGATATGGCAAAGGGCATGCACTGGTTGTTGTTTAATCAGGCTGAGCAGGTTTTTCACATAAATACGGGTTGGTTCAAGCAAATGATCGGCAATGGACTTGCCTGCCAGCTCTGTGTCTGCTGACTGGCCGCTGATTTCAAGGATCTTGCGGATTAAAGAAAAGCCATTGGAGTGAGGGCCGGATGATGCGAGGGCGATAAGTTGATCGCCGGCTTGGACCTTACTGCCATCAATTAACTCAGATTTTTCGACCACGCCAACACAGAACCCAGCAATGTCGTAATCCTCACCATGGTACATACCAGGCATCTCAGCGGTCTCGCCGCCGACCAAAGCACAGCCTGATTGGGCACAGCCATCGGCAATGCCTTCGACTACGGTCGCAGCTGTTTCCACATCTAACTTGCCAGTGGCATAGTAATCGAGGAAAAATAGTGGTTCTGCACCTTGTACGATCAAATCATTGACGCACATGGCAACCAGATCAATACCCACACCATCATGGCGTTTTAAGTCCATAGCTAAGCGCAGCTTAGTGCCTACGCCATCGGTGCCGGAGACCAATACAGGCTCTTTGTAGCCAGCCGGGATTTGGCACAGGGCACCGAAACCACCTAAGCCACCCATTACTTCAGGGCGATGCGTACGTTTGACAGCACCTTTGATACGATCGACCAGGGCGTTACCTGCATCGATATCGACACCGGCGTCTTTGTAACTTAGGGTTGGATTTTGGTTGCTCACGGCATTCCTCAATTGAACAAGGGCTGAAAATGGACGCTATTTTACCTGCATAATCATTGCGACAAAAGCATTACTGGGTAGCATTTGTCATTGCCTGTTCGACATAGCCGGCTACACTGATGCTGTTATCCTGCATGATTTTATGGTAAATAACTGATGCAAAAGGAAATTCTTTATCCAGATAGGTCAGGCAAAGATAAGGCGCATCCTGAGTGCTTTTGTCGTGAAACCACTCACCACCCAGCTCACGGCGAAAGACTTCGCCAGTGTAGGCTCCCAGAATGGTGCACAAAGTGAACAACAAGTCCTGCGCATGCGCTTGTTTCTTTTGACGTTGATGCAAAGCGGACACCAAGGTATCGAGTGGCAGCAAGCTAGCCCGGCTAAAATCCAGCTCGAGCTGAAATTCTTCTTTAGCGTAGTTAACGGCATCATTGGCTGACTGAACCATCAGGTCCCTGAGCTGTTGATCGTGCATAGATTCTCCCTATTTTGTTCCGTTTGATGGGCTGCTAACAGGCACTGACGTAGTAACTTACTGCCGGGGCCCAATTGTTCTTCGTATGGACTTAATAAGGCCATGGGGGCAAGTTTTTCTCCACCACTGCCCAGCTGCAGTACCTTAAGGCTGCCGTCTTTTAAACCCGCTTGCACGGTGTAATCTGGCAGCCAGCAAAAGCCAAGACCCAGTTGCAGAATTTCGATGGCTTCGTAAAAATTATCAACGGTCCAGCGCTGTTCGGATTTCAACCATCCGCCTTGCTCCTGAGGTTTTTGCGCGGTATCACGAATCACGATTTGCAACTGTTGGCTAAGCTCAGCCAGATCCAGCTTGCTATGGTCGGCAAGAGGATGCTTGCTCCCAACTACAGGAATAAAGCGGGTCACATACAAGGGTTCACCAAGATGGCCTTTTGGCACCTGGCCTGAGATCACCAGATCAGCACTTTTATCGCGGATAATCTCGGCTGTCCCAGTGAGCACTGAATCAATAATTTGCACCCGGCTGCCACGGCTTTGCGGGTAAAATTTCAGCAATGCCTGATAAAGGTAATGCTTAGGATAAGCCAACTCAACCGCGATCCGAATTTCTGGTTCCCAGCCTTTATCAATGGTGTCTGCGAGTCGCTCCAAGTCTTCGATTTGCTGAGTCACCATGCGGGAACGCCGAAGCATCACTTCACCTGCTTCGGTTAAAAAGGCTTTGCGCCCTTTAACTTCCAGTAGCTCGACACCCAGCATGCTTTGTAATTTAGCCACCGCATGGTTTAAAGAAGACTGACTTTTATTAAGTAGATCAGCAGCCTGGGCATAGCCGCCGGCATCGACAACTGCTTGCAGGATACGCCATTGTTCGATGGTGGTTTTAGGGCGATAGGGCATAAGTCAGTCGCTCTCCTTTGGGTAACCGGCCGTTAGCGTTCAGCAACAATCACAGCCCGAAGCGGCGCTGGGTAACCTTCAATGGTTTTACTATGGTCATTTGGGTCGAGAAAATCAATTAAACTTTCATTTTCCATCCAGGCGGTGGCTCGTTGCTCTTGCAAGCTGGTTGGGCTGCAATCCACTACGCGAGGACTTTTAAAGCCAAGCCGTTTTAGCCAGTGGCATAAAGCAGCACAGCTAGGAATAAACCAGACATTACGCATTTTGGCGTAGCGTTCACCGGGAACCAAAACGGTGTGCTCATCGCCTTCCACCACCAAGGTTTCCAGTACCAGCTCGCCACCTGGGCGAAGCTGCATTTTCAGCTGTTGTAAAAACTCCAGTGGCGAGCGACGGTGATAGAGTACGCCCATGGAAAAGACCGTATCAAAGGCTTGCAGTTCAGGCAGTTCGTCGCAGCCTATCGGTAACAGATGCACCTTTGGATCCGGATTAAAGTGCTTGATGGCCTCAAACTGGCTATAAAACAGCTGCGAAGGATCGATGCCGACAACAAAATCGGCTTCTGCTTCTCGCATGCGCCATAGGTGATAGCCGCTGCCACAGCCCACATCCAACACAAAGCGGTTTTTCAGTGGCTGAATGTGGGGTAAGAGGCGCTGCCACTTCCAGTCTGAGCGCCATTCGGTATCGATATAAATGCCGTGAATGTTGAACGGGCCTTTGCGCCAGGGCATCAGCTGGCGTAATAAATGCTCAATGCGCTTTCGCTGTCCCTCATCAATTGCCTCGGCAAGGCCGAGCGTGATGGTATCACCTAATTCTTTGCTCGAGACCGTGGTCGCTGGAAGTTGCGCCAGCACTTTTTGCCAGCGGTGAAAATCACCATGGAGGGCCTCTTTTTGCCATAGCGCCAGTTGAGCGGGCAGGGTTTGAAGCCAGTGAGCAAGTCGATTGCCGGCGATTTGCTGGTAAAAAGGGATAAATAAATCTGTCATGCTGATCTCAAGGCTGTTTAAAAGCAATCATCGAGCAAAAGTTAAAGCACTGGAACCAGACGGTGCTTTCTTCAAAGCCTGCTAGCTGCAAGCGCTGCTGGTGTTCTTCGATACTGTCGGGCTGCATCACATTTTCCAGCGCGGTGCGTTTTTGGCTGATTTCAAGTTCGCTGTAGCCATTGGCTCGCTTAAAGTCGTGATGCAAATCCACCAGCAATTGGTTGCTGTGCGCATGTGGACTGATGATTTTTTCAGATAACAGCAAAATTCCGCCGGGCTTTAACGCCTGATAAATGCGAGTTAGCAAGCTGGCTCTATCTTGCTTAGCTAAAAACTGCAGTGTGAAGTTCACCACCACCATCGCTGCATTACTGAGCGCTAGCGCGCGGATATCACCTTCAATCACCTCTACCGGGACTTCGGAGCGAAAAGCCTCCAGGTGGCGCTGACAGCGCTGCACCATGGCCGCACTGTTATCAACGGCAATAATTTTGCAGCCTGCAGCGCTGATATTGCGCCGCATTGCCAGGCTGGCTGCGCCTAATGAACAGCCTAGGTCATAATAGTGGCTATCGGCTTGCTGGAAGCGGTTAGTCAACTGGCCTATGGTTTGGATAATGCTCTGATAACCGGGCACTGATCGCTGAATCATATCCGGAAAGACATCGGCTACCTGATCGTCGAAGCGAAAATCCTGAATATGCGCCAGCGGTTCGGCGTAAATATGATCTTTGTGCATAGGAGAAAGGGATAAACCACCATGGGCTAAGTGTATCTGATTTTGTTACAGAACACGATCTGCTTGTACTGGCTGCTTACTGGGCAGCCAGGCGTTTATTGGCTTCACGGCGACGAACATAGTCGATCAGTCCGACAATCAACAATGCTAGATTTTGATAGAGCGGTACCATGGCCAGGATCAGAATGGCGCGCTCACCCTCTGCTGGGTTATTCATCAGGCCAATGTAGGGTAGCAAAGCCACCAGGTGTATCAGCAGAGCGGCCAGCGGAAATAGCTTGTTTAACTGATAACGAAGGTGCAAAAAAATACAAATACCAGCCGCAGCCACGGCTGGAAGCAGCAGCCACAGCTGCAGTATGGATGCTGGTACCAGCTCGGTGCTTAGTTTGAAAACTAGCAAGGACTGCAGTGCCAGAAGGGCCAAAGTGGTGATCAGAAGCTTCATGTTGAAGGGGTCTCTTTCATGCTGTGTTTGCCAAGCCAGCTTACTTGATACAAATCGTGGCGTCGATCTTTTAAGTTCGTAACAGAGCCTTCATTGCGAATTTGTGTTAAACGGTCCAGATCCAGATCAGAGAACATCAGCATTTCGGTGTTAGGTGTAGTTTCTGACATGACGGCATCGTGCGGAAACGCAAAGTCGGATGGTGAGAATACCGCCGATTGGGCGTACTGCACATCCAGATTATCGACCGATGGCAGGTTACCGCAGCTACCGCAAATCACCACATAGCATTCATCTTCAATGGCTCTGGCTTGAGCACAGTGGCGCACCCGAAGGTAACCATTTTTCGTATCAGTCCAAAAGGGCACAAAGAGCACATCCATTTCCTGCTCTGCCAACAGCCGGCTTAGCTCCGGAAACTCTACATCATAGCAAATCAGAATGCCGATACGACCGGCATCCGTTTGAAATACCTGCAGTTTATCACCACCTTGGATGACCCAGTCCCGACGTTCATGCGGCGTAATATGGATTTTGCTTTGCATTTCGACGGTACCATCGCGCCGGCAAAGATAGCTGACATTGAACAAGTCATCACCCAGCAGCAAAGGCATGGAGCCAGTGATGATGTTGATGTTGTAGCTGACCGCCATATTGGACATTTCCTGCCGAAAGCGCTCGGTAAAGCCGGCCAAAAAGCGAATAGCTTCGGTTTGGTTGGATTTGTTGTCGCACAGGCCCATCAGCGGGGCGTTAAAAAACTCCGGGAACAGCGCAAAGTCGCTTTTGTAATCGGATAGGGCGTCCACGAAGTATTCAACCTGTTGCAATACTTCATCAACGGAGGTTGCTTGGCGCATTTGCCACTGCACCGCACCAACCCGGATTTGGGTTTTACGGCTTTCAATCAGGCGGCCTGGGGGCTCATAGAAAATATTGTTCCACTCCAGCAAGGTAGCGTAGCCTTGGGATTTTTCGTCCTCTGGCAGGTACTTTTTCAGCAAACGCTTTAACTGAAAGTCGTTGGAAAGTTGGAAGGTAAGAATAGGATCGTAAATCTCCCGTCGCTTCACAGCTTCCAGGTAGTCGGCAGCCGACATCTCATCGCTGTACTGATGGAAATTGGGGATCCTGCCACCAGCGATAATGGCGCGCAGGTTTTGCTGACGGCACAGCTCTTTTCTTACCTCGTATAAACGACGGCCCAAGCGATAGCCACGATAATCCGGGTCAATCAGCACATCCAAACCATAGAGCGCATCACCGTGCGGGTTATTCAGGATGGTCATCCGCTGGCTGATCAGCTCATCGTAAGTATGCGGGTTGCTAAAGCGGTCGTAATCGACCTGCAAGGAAAGCGCAACGCCTACAATATCGTCGTGATCTACCACGCAGAACTGGCCATCCGGAAAGTCCTGGATTAGTTTTTCGATGGTGTGCCTTGGCCAGGACCCACCCAAGTCTGTATAAATCCGGTCCATTAAGCGCTTTAATTGCGGATAATCGCTGACTTCAAGGTTTCGTATCTTAATTCTCAGCTCTTCTTGCACCCGGAGTTCTCCCTTAGGTTGAAGCGGTTAAGTGCGATGGACTTTAGGGCCTGCAACTTCACTGCATGTCAGTTGTTGCAGTGTCAGTGGCTGATTTTGTTCCACATCAAAGCTCGTCATGATTTCCGTTAAGGGTACGTGAAGGCCGGTGACGCCGCAAGCCTGATTTCGGCCTTTGGATTTGCCAGAGTAAAGAGCGAGATCAGCCAATTGCAGGGCTTTTTCCCAGTTGAGTTTTTCCTCTGGAATATCGTCAAAGGGCAGGGTAATAAAACCAGCGGTGGCGGTGACGACGATCGGTTGTCCATTGACCATAAAGGGTTTTTCTGCCAGCAGATACAAGGTGCGTTCAACCAGCGTATTCAAGTCTTTGGGCTTAATGCGGTGCAAATACAGCAAAAATTCTTCGCCACCCCAGCGAATGGCCTGATCATGTTGTCGTAGTGACTGGGTCAGGCGTTTGGCAACCTCTATCAGGATGTCATCGCCAGCGGCGTGGCCATGTTGATCATTGATTTGTTTGAAGAAATCAATATCAAGTAAAATCAAGGCATCACGCTCTTCGCCATGATGACGGTGTTCTTTTTGTTGCCAACGCTTGGCCATCCGCTGTTGAAATGATCGCCGATTGAACAGGCCGGTCAGTGGGTCACGCAGCGACTGAAACTCCAGCTGCTTGTTGGCTTCTTTTAGGCGGCGGTTAATGTGGCGGACCTTGCGATACAGTTGCCACATTAAAATACCTGCCAGGGCAGAAGCAAAAGCCGCCAGTAAAATCAGTCGGTTCTGCAATTGCTTGTTCTCGATGGTGCGCTCTTGCAGAGCATTGGCTTGTTCCAGCCGTTGGATATGGTGTGCTTGCTCTCTGGCTTGAAAGCGTTGTTGCATCTCTGCGAGGATGCGCTCCCTATCTGCCTGGAACAGCTCTTTGTTCAGGTCCCGTTGTTCACGCAGGATGGCTGCCTCTTCGCTATGGTAGCCTGCGTGATGAAGCGCTTTGGCAAATTCGGTTAAGAAGCGCTCTAAATCGGAGCGACGGCCATGCTCACGGTAATACTCGATGCTGCTACGCATCTGCTGCAAGCCTTCGTCATAATTGCCTTGCATCACTTCAATGTAACCGAGGTTGAGCAAGACTAGCTGTTGGGTGTATTCATCCTCCAGCTCAATGGCCAGCTCTTTGGCTTGAAGCAGCGGCTCAATGGCTTGCTGATATTGATGAAGTAGTATATGGGCTGCCCCTATATTGTTCAGGCTCAGCAGGGCTATACCCTGATAGCCCTGCTGAGTGGCCTGTTCCAGCGCCAGATAATGCGTCTGAATAGATGCTTCATGCTGGCCCAACTCACCTTCGATGTAACCTTTTGTTAGATAGAAGTCAGGCAGGTGATCTTTTATTTTATCTGGTACACCGGCAATAGCTTGGTTAATCAACTCAAGCCCTTGCTCAAGATTTTGCATATCCGCATGAAGTTGCGCCAGCTGGCTTAGTAAATACGTGCGCCGGATAGCCGTACGGTCATCATCGGTTTCGAGCACAGCTTCCATAGCCGCATGCAAATGCTTACTGGCCAGCTCGAACTGATTGTCCAGGATGTAAATTCGACCTAACAGATTGTTGGCATAAAATCGTATGCGAGGTTGCTTGACAGACTCAAGAAAAGACTCCAATTCAACAATGGTTTGGTAGGCCTCATTCATCTGGCCCTGATAGAACAGTACTTCAACTTGAGTAGCGAGGGCTTCGGCCATCACGTCCGGACTCGGATGCTGTCTGGCGAAATTGCCAAGTTGTTCAAGAGCCGCTGCTAATTGTACTTCGTCGTTGTTGTATAAGTAGTAAAACACTTTCATCGCATAAAGACGTGTGACTGAAGCCGGGGGCGTATTGGCTTGAAGTTGTTGCTGCATCGTTTGCAGCTGTTGCAAAGAAAGCTCTTGGTCCTGATCCAGGATATTCAGATACTGATCCAGCTGTTGCTCCAGTTGCGGATCTGTTTCGATCGACCAGGCTGGTGGGGGTAGCATCAGACAGATAATGACAGCACTCAGGAGCAAGCTAAAGCCAAATAATTTAGGCTGGGTTGAGCCATACAAAGGGGCGCTGGATGCAAAAAACATAACTGTCCTGAGTCAGAGACGACATTTTAAAAATAGCAACTATCGATTAGAAAGCCAATTGCTTTATTTATCAACAGTTTTTTAGTTAAGACTAATTGATTGGCTTCAGCTCTGTGCGACCAAGTGTGATTGAACTGTTTGCTGTAGCCAGTAACCAAAGGCAAGGGCTTTTTCTACGATACTTGCAATGCTGGGGAGATGGGTTGGTCAGAGCATCCCAAAAATCTTTTTCAGTGAGATTCGAACTGAGCAAGCTGTCCCAAAAAACATAGGCATTGTGTTTGACAAAGCCTACTTGGTACATGTTCTCCAGACGTTGTTGGCACTGTTGTTTTAAGCTGGGGTGGCTAAACAACGCGTGGAACAGTTGTTGATGTTTCTCAAGGAGCAGCTGATCGAGGTGTTGCTGCCTTTTGCTGGCGGGTCTGTTTTGTATTTTACGCTTCATTATTCAAGACTGCACTTGCCACTTTTTTCGCGCCAATGAGCCCACAATCGATAGCCTAGGCGACTAATTACGTACAGCGGAGGCAGGCGAAGTAAGCGTGTGGTTCGATGAAAGCCTGCCAGCTGCCAATAATACAAACTGGCATCAAAGCCAGTAATAAACTGTTGACCATCCCACAAGTGCAGCTGTTTCATCATGCTTATTTTGCCGACCCCTTTAAATGCCTCAAAATTGGCATCATGCAGATTTTTCAGTACGATTTTGCCCGTCAGGCGTGGTTCGAGGAGTTTCATCTCTCTGGCGCAAAGGCTGCAGCGACCATCATAAAACAGAATCGGCATGGCGTTATCATCTTCTGACAAGAGGGCTCCTTGAATACTGTGGTTAATCAATTGGCTGTATTGCACAGTACGAGTCCTGTGGACGAACTGATCATTTCAAGAGCAAGAATTGCATTGCTGCTACCAACAGGCATACTAAGCCATACAGTTTTCTTGTAAGGACATTCGTCACTATGCGCTCTTGGTTCCGGCTTGGTCCCGCCACCTTGGTTGCCGCCGCATTTATTGGCCCTGGCACAGTGGTCACTGCTTCATTAGCAGGCGCCAATTATGGCTATGCTTTGCTATGGGCTCTGTTGTTCTCTGTACTGGCTACCATGATTTTGCAGGAAATGGCTGCTCGGCTGGGGATTGTTACAGGGATGGGGCTTGGAGAAAATCTGCGCCAGCTGGTGGCTCAACCGGCACTGAAGTTCTTATTGTTTTTATTGGTAATAGCCGCCATCGTCATTGGCAACAGTGCTTATCAGGGGGGGAATATTACTGGAGCCAGCCTAGGGGCTGATGCTATCTGGGGAGATACCCTCATTATCAGCAGCATTCGCGCTTATACAGGGCTAAACCCATGGGCTTTATTGATAGGAACTCTGGCAGTATCGGTGTTGTGGCATGGCAATTATCGGCTGATTGAACGCTGTCTGATTGGCTTGGTGTTACTGATGAGCCTGGCTTTTGTCAGTACCATGTTGCTGACCCGTCCGGATTATGGTGCTATGCTGCAAGGTCTGTTACTGCCCGCTATTCCTCGCGGGGCCACACTGACGGTGATTGCATTAATCGGCACTACAGTGGTGCCGTATTCATTGTTCTTGCATGCAGCCAGTTCAGCCAATAAATGGCAGGGAGTGCATAATAAAGCGGAGGCATTGCAGCAATCCAATGCCGACTTGCGCACTTCAATTCCTTTGGGTGGGCTTATTTCGCTAGCTGTCGTTTCAACTGCCGCCACGGCCTACTTTGGACGAGGTCTTGCCATTGAAAATGCCGCTGATCTGGCGGTATCGCTGGAGCCTTTGTTTGGTCAACGAGCGACTTACCTGATGGCGCTTGGCTTACTCGCTGCTGGGTTGTCCTCTGCCGTCACGGCACCTTTGGCAGCTGCTTATGCGCTGAGGGGGATTTTACAGCTGTCGAATCTGCACTTTCGCTTGACCTGGCTCACCATCATTCTGATTGGCGTGGTGGTTTCTTCGTTGGGTTTGCGTCCAGTGTCGGTGATTTGGTTTGCGCAGGTGGCCAATGGTATTTTGTTGCCAGTGATTACCTTTTGTTTACTGGCCGCTATGAACATGGCAATACTTGGGCGTTACCGTAATAACTGGCGGCAAAATATAGTGGGTGGCCTTGTCTTTGTTATCAGCTTGCTGCTCAGTGGCCGCAGCTTATGGCTTGCTTTTGCTAGCTAGACCAGGCTTTGCAATAGAGGCTTCAACCCGGGGAGATGGTACATGAGTTGGATTGATTGGGTGGGGATGATACCTGCAATTATTTTTCCGGTGGCGACATTGGTGCAGGTGGTACATTTACTGCGAGTAAAAAATGCCACCGGGGTATCAGCTCTTAGCTGGAGCGCCTTTGCTGTAGGCAATCTGGCACTTTATGTCTATACCGAAAAGTACCTTGAGTGGCAAGCGTTGCTGGGCTTGTTGGGCACTGCTTTGCTGCAAGTCTATTTAATTGCGCTGATCCTGTACTATCAGCGCCAGGCTGTTAAAGAACAAATTTAGCTGGACTCGTCAGGCTCCTGGACACCCCAGCCATCGTATTTGCCAGCAAACTTTTTGGTCAATGCTTCCAGCTCTGCTTCAAAATCAGTTATTGCCTGATAGCTTAGCGGCAGCTGCTTGCTTAATTTAAGCTCCCACTGACTGGCCGCATCCAAAGCCAGTTGCAGTCTGTCTTGTGGGTACTGCTCAGTAAATGCAGCCAGGGCTGTTTCTGCTTTGTCCTGTCGTTTAAAAAAGATATAAAAATCAAGCTCAGTCTCTTGTTGTAGTCTAAAGCCGGATTCAACCAGCAGTTGCAACATATCGCCGTTCGCGTCGTCTGGAAAATGCGTCATACATGGATCCTGTTGTTTTTTTGCAAGTATACCAGTTTCGTTGTGGCTAGGCTTGCCGGAAGTGACATGGTAGGATCTTAGCGATATTTTTCCGGAGGTAACCCCATGAAATTAAGCTTTGCTGTTTTGCTATTCGCAGTAGTGAGTTGGAGTAGTCAGCTGTACGGTTATACCTCACAGACGGATAGCTTGGAGGTGATCATGAAAACCTTCTCATTTCAGTATCGTCAGGCAGTAGAAGCCGACTCGACTGAGCAGCGTCTGGTCCATGTGCGCCAAATGCAGCAAGGTATAGTCGCTGCTCAGCAGGCACCGATGCGGGATGATTTGGCTGAGCAATTTATCGAAGGTTTTCAGCGCGTAGCTGCCAAGCTGGATGGTATTGAGCTAGCCTTGTTAAATGGTCAGCTTGCGCAGGCAGAGCAAAAGCTGCAGCAAATTGACCGATTACGGATTGAGTATCACCAGTTGCGTAAACGCAGCTTCTGGCAATGGCTGTTTGGGGATCGCTCCTAGGCACTTTGTCGCTCATTCATTATGTCACCGGAGTAGATACGCATGCGGATGCTGACAAGCTCAATACGAGCAGATATTGATGTGGTGGCCTTTGATCTGGATGGTACTCTGGTCGACAGCCCGCTTGACTTTGTTGCCATTCGCCAAGAGCTGGGTTGGCAAGATGCCAGTGATTTGTTGCAGTCGATGGCCATGTTGCCGGATGAAATCAGTCGACAACATGCCGCTGGGGTCATTTATCGCCATGAAATGCAGGCGGCTGAGCAGTCGGTATTATTACCCGGAGTGCTGGAATGTTTGAGTCAATTTCAGGCGCAAGGCATTCCGACGGCTATTTTAACGCGTAATATGCGGGCTGCGACCCAGCTGATGATCCAGAAATTGCAGATCCCAATTTCTCTGGTTTTGACACGGGAAGACTGTGCAGCCAAACCCGATCCTGAAGGCTTATATCGCATTGCAGCTCACTACCACACCAAAGTACAGCGCTTGCTGTATGTCGGTGATTATCACTTTGATTTGACGACGGCAGCCAATGCTGGCGCTCAGTCTTGTCTATTGCTGAATGCGAATAATCACCAGTTCTCCTCTCAGGCCGATTGGGTCATCGCTGAATATCAGCAGCTAGCCAGAGCTCTGACAAGTTAAGGTTGCACCGCAACTAGACTTGTCCGTATAGTAGGCGTCGATAATTTAACCTTCGAGGTCGTTTTGATTGCCCGATTGCAGCGAGACTTTCACTTAGCCATGCTTAGCCTGGTTGGCATTATGGTGCTGGTCTGCGTCACACCCTATGCTATTTATCGTTACTGGGATGGCAGTTATTTGATTGCTGCGGTAGATAGTATTCTTGTTGTGTCCACGCTTGCCGCGGTCGCGTATGCCTGGTTGACGGGCAATACCAAAGCTGCTGGCTTCTTCGTTGCTTGCATGTTTTGTGCTGGTGTGGTGATCGTGGTCTTTGGCCTGGGGCCAGTTGGTTTATTCTGGACCTATCCTTTTATCGTGTTTATTTTCTTTTTGGTGCCGCCATTGCGGGCATTGCTTTTACTACTTCTGGTGCTGGTGACCTTGTTGCTGCTTGCTGCGCTCATACCCGGCAAAATATTTTTGGATGGGTTTCAACTGGTATCTTTTGTGGTGACCAGCGCTGTGACCAGCTTTTTTTCTTATGTGTTTGCTTACCGGATGTTGGTGCAGCGCCGTCAATTAGAATCAATGGCTGCTCAGGATGCGTTAACAGGTGCTGCCAACCGGCGTCAATTGGATCAGGCACTGGAATTTGCCGCAGGATCGGGACGACGCAGTAGGCATAATGAGATTGCCATGTTGTTGTTTGATCTGGATTTTTTTAAGCAGATTAATGACAGTGAAGGCCATCAGGCTGGTGATGCTATTCTGGTGGAGCTGGTTCAGTTGTTGCAAAAGCACACCCGTATGTCTGATCAAGTGTATCGATTTGGTGGTGAAGAGTTTGTCGTTTTACTGGAAGACATCACGCAAGAGGAAGCATTGGCTGTGGCCGAAAAGCTGCATGCTGTGATAGACAAAGAGCTGCGCAGCAGTCAGCGAACGGTCAGTGCTTCTGTTGGCGTTGCCGTTCTGGCTCCCGGCGAGAGCTGGGAGCAATGGCTAGCCCGTGCTGATGCCGCCTTGTACCGGGCTAAAGCGCAGGGACGCAATCAGGTGGTTATGGCTGAGATGGGCAACCCTGCAGCAAGTAAGGAAGCAACACCGGCTCCATGCTCTTAAGCACCTGGACTGGCAGTGCCGAAGTAAAACGCAATTGCTCCGCCTGAGCACCTGCGGCATAGGCGGTTAAGGTACCAAAGTAATCCGGCCCTAAGTAAAACACCAAAGTTGCCGTACGGTTCAGGCTGCGCTGATCGATACGATTGCCACGACTGTCAACCGTATTAATTCGATTATCCCCAGTACCGGTTTTACCGCCTGTTAGCCCCAGTTGTTGATAGCTGCCTTGCAGGCGTCTACCGGTACCATCCTGAACGACCTGGTGCAACACCTGACGCAGTGCAGTCGCCACTTCCGGCTCCATCACCCGGATCCCTTGCTGCTGACCTTGCTGCCAGCGGGTGTGATAAGGGGTGTCTTCTCCGAGCAACAACTCCTGCAGGGGCTGGTTTGGGTAGCGGATGCCATCATTCATAATAATGGCCATCAACTCGGCCAGAGCTGCAGGACGGTCGCCTGAACTGCCAAGTGCAGTGGCTAATGAGGGGACCAGATGATCAAAGGGATAACCCAGCTGCTGCCAACGGTAATGCAAATCCCAGAATGCTTCGATTTCCAGCATAATACCGATGCGATTATCACGGGCACTGCGATGCCTGGTTCGAAACAGCCACTGGTAGACTTCTTGACGTTCGTTGGTACTCATTGCCAGTATGTCTGGCCAATTTAACTCAGGATTTTGTTGTAATGTGCCAACCAACCATAGCTCGAGCGGATGCACTCTGGCATGGTAAGCATGATCAGGCAAGCTAAGCTGTCGCCGTGAAAAGCTACGATGCCAACGCTCCAATTGATTGCTGCTGATACCTCCGCTGGATTCCCTGGCAAGAAAGTCTTCCAATTGCTGTAAGTTGGCCTGAGGGTGCAGCCACAGGTAAATGGCGGCCAGTCGGTCTGGTCGTTGCCGTGCAGTCTGCAGTAATAATTGCAAACGTTGACTGGTATCCTGCTGCCGATGTTTACGCCAAAACTGCTGCAGGTAACTGGCTCCTTCCCGATCAGCAAAGCTGCTGAGGTAGTTGGAGCGCCGAGTGCCATCATCTTCCGCCAACAGTTGCTGGCCTTGGGTATCCTTGTGGTAAATGCTGTAATTGATCACATCGCGCAGCAGGCGCACGAAAGGCAAGTTAATCGACTCCTGGGTTGCTTCCAGCAAGGTAGGGGTTCGGGTATTGTCTTCAGCCATAAAGTTGCCGAAACTATGCAGGCCGCCACCGGTAAAAAAGCTTTCCGCCGGGCTGGCACTGTAACGTCGCTCCAGGGCCAACTGCAGCAACTGCGGTAGATCCAGATCCGGCGATTGCAGCAGTTGATCGATGACCCAACGACTGATGTGATCCTGAGGTGCGATATCCAGCAGTTGCAGTTCAGTCGTCGCCTCACCAGCATAACGCTGATACAACTCGGCAATAATTTCCAGATAACTGACCAGGACTCGTAACTTGGCTGTTGAGCCAAGCTCCAGTTTGCTCTGGCTGTTTAAATCAAAAGCCGCTGCAGAGGTATCGGTCTGCACTCTGAGCTGGTAACCATTGTGTTGGCGTTGATACAGGACAAAACTGTACTCTACCTTGCCTGCTTGCTCTGCAGTGAGCAGCCGATGACCTACCAGCCCCTGGTCCGTAGCTATCTGCGGGTTACGTAGTTGCTGTAAAAACCGACTTACCTGTTGTTGCATGCCAAGGTGCAGACTGCTGGTTGCCTGAAGATCAAGACGATCACTGTCATAGGACCGGAGTTGCAGTAGCTGATCCAGCTGCTGTCGCACCAAGTGACTGGCTTTCTGATCGCGGTTAAGATGCTTGCTTTGCCAGGGGTGGGGTGAGACCACCAAGGGGGTGTCCAATGCTAAGGCTACCAAACCCCGTTCAAGCAGTTGCTCTTCTGCCAACAGTTGCAGATACAAGTCGGTGAGTTGATTCAACTGAGTATGGCCTTGCAGCAAATAAAACGACGGACGCCGTTGAGCGATCATCAGCGCCAGCACCTGCTTCAAGGCAATGGCAGTTTCTTCGGTGGTTGCAAGCTCGCTCAGCACTATGCTGCTGCGATGATAGTCGCTGCCAAACCATGCCCAGAGGCCATCAGCTATACCATGAACCTCGCCAAAGCCTGGTGCTGCTGCCAGTGGTACCGTATTGATATAATGCAAAAGCAGTTGATTGCGGTGAGCTGCTGTTACCGGAGAGTTCTGATAAGCCCGCACACTGCCGGAAAGCATTTGGCGAAATTTATCGCTTAGCCCTTGGGTCCGTCCGGCAGGTGAGTGTCGGTATTTTTCCAATTGGGTTGCCAGGGTGCTGCCACCTCCGGCGGCATTGCCATTGCGGCCCAGCCACTGCTGGCCTTGACCAATCATGGCCGAACCTAAACGTGGCCACTCAATCGCAGGATTATGAAAGGGAGATTGGGCGCTTAGAATGCTTTTGTTTTCAATAAATGCCAGCATTTGCGGCATGATGGCTGGCATTTGCAGCAAGCTGTCAAACTGACGCTGTGGATAGGCAAACTGATAGATGGTGTCGAGCTGACAATCCTTGATCTGCAAGCCAGCTTGCTGCTTTTCCTGGTAGGGTGGAAAAAAACCCAGTTTGCTGTAACGCAGCAAAGCTGGTGAGAACTCACTTTGCTCGGTGATACGAAAGCCTTTTGCTGCCAGGCTTGTTTGCCACTGTGGAGCCAGACTGTAGCCACGCTGATGGTTGTAAGGGCCTGTGGTTGGAAAATGGATGGCACTGGCTGGTCCTTCTATCAACTGGCTGTCCAGCCCACGGGCGAGGTAGTGCAACAGCTGCGCTTGATAGAAGCTGGTACGGATCTCCTGCCAAATCAGCCATCCGGCCAATAACAGTGCTATCGGCAATAACCAGGGCCAGTAGCGACGTTTCGCTTTAGCCTTGGGTACCGATCGCTCTTCGGCAGCTGCGCTGAAGTCTTTTCGCTTCAGTAAAGGGGCTGAACCAAACTCAGGTTCGATCCGTGGTGTCATAGGGTTCTCACCGCTGTACTTATACTATTGCTCTGCTACTATTGCTCTGCACCAACTTTACGAGCTCTAAGCTGACGTTCCGGGTCCGCTTCCAGTTGCCAGTGGGCCAGGTTGTTCTCAATCAACTGACACAAGGCATCGATATGAGCCGGGTTATCATTGAGTGCCGGAATGTAGTGGTAGTGCTCGCCACCTGCATGCAGGAAATAGTCTTTGTTTTCTTCCGCTATTTCTTCAATGGTTTCCAGACAATCGGCGGAGAAACCCGGGCAAAATACCTGAACATTTTTAATTCCTTGTTGTGGCAGGCTTTTCAGCGTTTCATCGGTATAGGGTTTTAACCACTCCTCACGGCCAAAACGCGACTGAAATGAGGTGATGTAGTCGCTTTCTGTTAGCCCAAGCCGCTCAGCGATTAAACGAGAGGTTTTGTAGCACTCACAGTGGTAAGGGTCGCCATTTAGCAGGTAACGTTTTGGAATGCCGTGGTAGGAAAACAGCAGTTTGTCTGGTCGACCATGTTGCTGCCAGAAACGTTCGATTTGCTGAGCTGCGGCCTCAATAAAAGGAGGAAAATCATGATAATGACTAACAAAGCGAAAGTCAGGCAGCCAGCGCCGCTGCATAAAGTCTTTGGCAACAGCATCAAAGGTGGAGGCTGTGGTTGAAGCCGAGTATTGTGGATACAGGGGCAGCACCAGCAGTTTTCTGACTCCCTTGGCGAACAGTTCGTTCAAGGCGCTTTGAATACTAGGGTTGCCGTAACGCATAGCAAAGGCGACTTCGAGCTGTTGATGGCCTTTTGTTTGCAGTTGCGCCCGAATGGCATCGCATTGCCGTTGAGTATGAAACAACAGCGGTGAGCCTTGATCAGTAAACACAGTAGCGTAAGCTTTAGCAGAGCGTCGTGGGCGAATGCGCAAGATGACACCATGGAGAATGAGCCACCACAACAAGCGAGGCACTTCCACCACCCTTGGATCGGACAAAAATTCGGCCAGATAGCGCCGTAATGCCTTGGGTGTTGGCGCATCCGGTGTTCCTAAGTTGGTGAGTAAAACGCCGACTTTATCCTGCTGCTGATGTTGGAAGTTTTTTGTATTGGTATAACGCATAGACTTTGTCTGCCTAAAAGATGAATGACTGGCTGAACAGTACGCAATAAACACTAGGTCAGATGCCTGTGTTTACTCTGATTGCTGCTTGGACTCTGGCAGCTTGGGTTAGTCAATTACCCTCTCAGTATACGCAGTACGACCGCTGAATGCCAAAGTTCTAGCTGCTAAGTTGGTGAAAAATCGAACAAAAAAAACTAATTTTTGAGCATTCAGTCAACAGGGATGTGATAATAAACGAATAAAAGAATGATCCTGCTTGCTATGACACTGTTTTTCCTATGAAATGGACAAGTATGTACGACAGGCACTGCTTTGCAGGATGACAAGGCAGCTGATCGTACCGTGTTTAGTTTCACATGTATTCAGATCCAATTGGCCACTGGCGGACTTTGGTCGTGTCTGGAATTCTGGTACCGGTGCAGCATGTTTAAATATCTTTTTTTGGTTTTTGTTCTCTTTTTCAGCCTTTCCAGCCAGGCGGTACAGGTTATTGCCCATCCTTCGGTCGAATTAAAACAGTTAAGCCCAGCACAGCTTCGTGCCTTGTTCAGCATGCGTCAGACACAATGGCCGGATGGCAGCGCTGTACGCGTTTTTGTGCTCAGCAGCGATCATCCCTTGCATCAAAATTTTTGTAAAGAGCAGCTACGAATGTTTCCTTATCAGCTGGATAATATATGGAATCGATTAAGTTTTTCCGGGATCGGTACCCGGCCGCAATTGGTCAGCTCAGAGCAGGAGCTGCTGCAAATGATTCAGCTTACGCCTGGCAGTATTGGTTACAGCTCAATCAGTGCTGAGGACACAGGGGTTCGTATCATTGAAATACTCTAACTTTCAACGTTGGGCAGAGAGTCTGCCTTTTTCCAGACCGTTTGTAGGCCTTCTTGCGCTGATGGGCTGCCTGGCGTTACCAAGCCAGGCGAACGAATGGCAGTGGCATGGCTTTCTGGCACAAGGCGTCATTCAAGCCGACAAAAGCAACTTTATTAATCGCAGTGGAGAACCATCTTTGGCATTAACCGAGCTGGGGCTAAATGGCGCTTTACAACTGCAACCCAATTTACGTGTGGCGGGGCAAGTTGTTTATCTGGATGGAGGAAATCGTTACCCGGATGGCTTGAAGCTGGATTATTTGTTTGTAGACTGGGCTTTAGTCAATCAATTGGACTGGCGTCTTAACGTCTATGCGGGGCGTTTTAAGAATCAACACTGGATCTATTCCAGTACCCGGGATGTCCCCTTGACCCGTCCCAGCATCGTGCTGCCTCAGTCGGTGTATTTTGATACGTTCAGGGATATTGCGGTAAGTAGCGATGGCTTGGCGCTCAAGGCAAGTGTCGATACAACGGCAGGTCACCTTGAGCTGAACTGGAGCTTAGGGGCGACGCCTTTATCGGATAAACAAACCAGGTTATTGCTCGGTGAGCAAGTACAGGGTAAGTCCCGGCAAAAGTACGTGCATCAGGCCAGCCTGTTTTGGCAACCTGAATTTAGCAACTGGACGCTTGGGATATCTTTACTAGACTCGGAGTTTAGTTATCGAAGTGCGGCAGAAGCCCCCTTCCTGGATGCCGACTTTGTGGTGCAGCGCGTGATGTTCAATGCGCAATATCTGCAAGAACGCTGGCAGTTGGTCGCTGAAGTGTTTCAGGAACGTATGGATACCAGCGGTTTTTTTGCCCCAGACTTTGAAGTGCAACAGTTTGGTCAGGGAGGCTATGTGCAGGGCTTGTACCAGGTGAGCCCTGGTTTTCGGCTCAATGCTACCCTGGATTATTTTGTCGCCAATAAAGACGATCGCCGGGGTAAGAACTTAGAGCAAAGCTCTCAGGGAAGCATTCCGGCTTACTTTGGCTATCAGCACAGCTTTAGCCTGGCAGCCAGTAAAGATTTGGCACCCCGGGTTCGAGTACAACTGGAGCATCACTGGATGGAAGGAACGGGCCGGTTGGCCCCCGGGGTCTTGCCTGATTTAGTCACCAATCAGGATCGTTACTGGCAGTTGTGGGCTCTGCAACTGATGTATTGGTTCTAAAGCATGCGTCGCTTTATCAGTTTGCCATGGAAATTGCTGATCGTTATGTTGCTGGTGCTTTTTGTGATGACTTTTGGCCTGACCAGCTTTTCATTGCTGCGAGTACAGGATGAGTTCACTCAACAGCAGCAACACAAGCGTGTTTTAGGAGAGCAGCAGTTTAGTCAATACAATCAACTCATTGAGAATCAACTGAGGATCTGGGTGGAGTCGTACGCTGAGTTAAGTCTGCTATCCGAGCATGATTCTGGGTTGTCAGCTTTTAAGCAGGCACTTTCGCAGCAAATTGAAACTCTGCATTTGCATTTAAATGTTGATCATGTTTGGTTGTATGCCGATGTCAATGAGGTCGTGTTTCAAAGCTCAGCAGCAATACCTGCCGCCGTGGAGCAGTTAGTACAACAAGCCTTTACTCAGCAGCAGCCACAAAGTGATATTTTATGTGATCACTACTGCGTAAAGTCACTGGCCGTGCCTCTTTTATTGGATGACGGTGAAATGGCTGTAGTAGCCATGACCACCACATTAGTCGATATTCTTTTTTACCTGAACCGCTCGCTGCAGGCCGACGTGGCCATCGTCAGTCATCAGAGCAAAGATACCGCCCGGCCGTCTGACATACGACTCTTATCAAGCTCCAATGCTTCTTTATTAAATGACTTGTATTACCAATTACCGCAGTTACTGGATGTCAGTCACATTGCTAGCCAGGGGTTGCGCTTAGAGTTCGCCAATCGGCATTACTTTGCTCATATGCAGCCACTTGATACGCGTCATCTCAAACAGTTTCATTTGATCCTGATTGAAGATATCACCGATTATGTGTTGGCAAATCAGCAGTATCAACAGCGCATTATTTTAATCGCACTGCTGGCATTCTTGCTGCTAGCCTTGTTGACTTATGCCATTACCCAACGACTCAGCGCTCGTTTAATGACCTTAGCAGCACGCTTGCCGTTATTAGCCAACAGGGAGTTTAGTCGCTTTCGCCTGGATAGTGAGCGTCAATCAGCTTTCTTCACCGATGAAGTGGATACACTCAATGAAGCCACTTTAAAGTTAAGCTGGCAATTGGAAGTATTGAATGAGCAAGTAGAACAGCATACCCAAGAGCTGGAAAACATTGCCATGTACGATTTGCTGACCGGGTTGCCGAATCGGAACATGTTGCAGTACCAGTTAAAAAAAGCATTGGCTGCGCTTGAGGAATCTCCAGCTTTTGTTGGCCTGTTATTTTTGGATCTGGACCAGTTTAAAAAAGTAAATGACAGTCGCGGCCATGCAATTGGCGATCAATTGCTGATCGAAGCTGCCATACGATTACGTGCCTGCATCCACAGTGCCGATACAGTGTGTCGTTTTGGTGGTGATGAGTTTGTTATTATTTTAACCAAAATGTCGCATGCCACTGAAACAAATAAGGTTGCTGGAACAGTTTTGGCTGCCTTTGCTGAGCCTATAATGGTTGGCGAGGAAAGTTTCCAGGTGGGTACCAGTATTGGTATCAGCCTGACTTCCGATAGCACAACACCCACCGAAGATTTGATCCGTCAGGCTGATTTGGCGATGTATCAGGCTAAAGCTAAAGGGGGCAATAGCTGGCACCATTATACGGCAGAAATGTATCAAGCTTTTGCTTATCGTTTGCAGTTGGAGACCGAAGTTCGGGTGGCGCTGGAAAAAGGTGAGTTCAGCTTAAGCCTGCAACCGCAAATAGAAGTTGCTACAGGCCGGTTGTTTGGCTTTGAAGCCTTGTTGCGCTGGCAGCATCCTGTGCGGGGCATGGTACCACCAGATGACTTTATAGGTGTAATTGAGAACTCACATCTTATGGTGCCACTAGGGTACTGGGTAATTGAACGTTGCTTTGGCATTGCCCGACGCTTGGCTGATCATGGTTATACCAATCTCAAAATTGCTATAAATTTATCGGCTGATCAGTTTGTCGATCCAAACTTATGCGAGTTTTTACAGCAGCAATTGGATCGTTACCAGCTTGCAGCCAATCAATTTGAGTTGGAATTGACAGAAAGTACGTTGGTAAAAAACGTATCTGAAACATTGGCTAGCATGCACTTGTTAAAGGCTATGGGTTTTGGGTTTTCCATTGATGATTTTGGCACCGGTTACTCTTCACTGAGCTATTTAAAACAGATGCCGGTCGACACGATAAAAATTGATAAAAGCTTTTTGTTTGGCATGCTGGATAACCATGCCGATTACCAAATCATTACTTCCACCATCGCCATGGTGTAAAAGTTGGATTTAAGAGTGGTAGCTGAAGGGGTCGAGAGCAGCGCTCAGTTGCGTATTTTGCGGCAGCATCACTGCGATTTAGCCCAGGGTTTTTATTTTGCCAAAGCCATTCCGGAACCAGAGTTATTGCGATTTTTGCAAGAAAAATTCCGGGACGGCTATTGGCTCGGCAGCGGTAAAATGGAAACTAGCAGTAGCTGACCCCTTCGTCAGTCTTCATGTTCCAGCACCACTTGTTGCAAGGTCCAGTCACCTCGGTTATGGCGAGCACTGAAATCAAGTTCAGGTCCAATTGGCACTACCTGCGTGGGGTTAATCATCGGATGGCTGATGTAATAATGACGTTTAATATGCGACAAATCGACCGTCTCGGCGATGCCTGGTAACTGATACAAAGAACGCAGATAGTTGCTAAGCGCAGGGTAGTCGGCAATGCGACGATGATTGCACTTGAAGTGGCCAACATACACAGCGTCAAAGCGCACCAGGGTGGTAAACAGGCGCCAATCCGCTTCCGTCAGATAATCCCCGGTCAGAAATCGTTGCTCCTGCAACAGGTGTTCGGCCCTACTCAATGCTGCAAACAAAGCATCGAATGCTTCCTGATAAGCGTCCTGGCTGGTTGCAAAGCCGGCTTTGTAGACGCCATTATTAATATCCCGATACACCCAGTCATTGACGGCATCAATGGCTGTTTGCAGTTTTGCTGGATAGAAATCCAGTCGGTTGCCGGTTTGCTGATTAAAAGCCCGGTTAAACATGCGCACAATATCGGCAGACTCATTATTTACCAGCTGTTGCGCTTGTTTATCCCATAGCACAGGCACAGTAACGCGGCCTGTGTAGTCTGATTTCGCTTTGGTATACAGCTGATGCAAATAGTCCGCTGCATAGAGTGGATCCAACTCCCCCTCGTCGCCGCCAAATTCCCAGCCGTGTTCCAGCATGATTGGCGAGACAACCGTTACATCAATAAGTGACTGTAATTCTTTGAGTTGGCGCAAAATCAAGGCCCGGTGAGCCCAGGGGCAGGCCAGCGACACGTAAAGATGATAGCGGCTGGCATCCGCTTGCTTAGAAGGTTCTACGCTATTGCGAAAGCTGGCATCCTGGCGTTGAAACCGGCCGGATGATTTCTTGGTATCGTACCAACGATCCTGCCATTGTCCGTCTACTAGCAGTCCCATATGTTCCCCCTTTGTTCAGCCAAAAGATGACTATAACAAAGATGAAAACGAACAATAAGCGGCAAAAATCGCCTTTAATAGTCAATAATTTAGAAAGTTATAGCGGCTAAATCCACAAGTTCCGCCAACGACCCAGCTGCAAGCCACGTTCCAGCCAGGAGCGGGCGGCAGTTACGGCGGGTTCTGTCGCCGTTAGCCAGCGCACAAAGCCGGAGGTAAATACGGCGGTTAAATACAACTCCTGTTCGATGCGTTTGAAGTTTTGGGCTTTTAAATCAGCGATTTCCCGTAACCATTGTACTGTGCGGCTGATACGAAGTATGGCGGCTGCTTGCAAGTGGAGATGGCCTGGTTCCAACTTATAATACAGCATCTGCCGGGTGATCCGGCGATGAGCGGCCAGAGCATTCAGCCAATGCATCATCGCTGTTAACAACTTATCTTGCGCCGAGCTGTGTTCAAAGTCAGGTTGCTGCTGGCATGCCAGCATGGCTTGGTCTGCCAAATCAAACCAGGCATCCACCAAATCGTCTTTTTGCTTGTAGTGCTGATGGATCTCCACTAAGGGGATATTCAGGCTACTGGCAATATCCCGTAACCGGATGCTTTCCCAATCACTGTGTTCCGCCAGTTGCATCGCCTGTTGTAAAATTGACTGCTGCTTGTTCATTTGATGCCACCGTTTTGAATTACTTGTGCGAGCGAAATTTGCTATAAGTATGGCATAGTTCAGTTAAGAGGCAGCTTTGGATGATCCCGGTTGAGTGGATATTATTGGCATTAAGCCCGGTTTTTCTTGGTTTGGTAGCATTGGAATGGTGGTTTGGTCAGCGACTGCGGCAGCACTGGTACCTCTGGCGTGATACCCTGGCCAATGCGGTTTTGGCTCTGATGCATCAGGCGGGTGAGCTGCTGGCTTTATTGATACTGATGCCCTTTTATTGGTGGTTGCATCAATACCGCTTCTTTGAGATCCCACTCAATGGCTATACCTTGCTACTGGCTTTTGTGTTGCAGGACTTTTTGTATTACTGGTTCCATCGGGCGTCGCATCATATCCGTTGGTTCTGGGCTTCGCACATTGTGCATCACAGCTCAAGGCAACTGAACTTAAGTACTGCTTTTCGTCAAAGCCTGATGTATCCGGTATCCGGCATGTGGTTGTTCTGGTTACCCATGATGCTGCTTGGCTTTTCGCCCTGGTTGGTATTGGCTGTGGTATCGCTAAATCTGGCTTTTCAATTCTTTGTGCACACGCAGGCGATTAAACATGTTGGCTGGTTGGAATGGGTACTCAACACGCCATCCCATCACCGAGTGCACCACGCATGTAATCCTCAGTACATCGACAAGAATTTTGCCGGTGTATTGATTGTGTGGGATCGGCTATTCGGTACTTTTCAGCCGGAAGATGATGCTGAGCCTTGCCGTTATGGTATTACCACCAACTTCCAATCCAACAATCCGCTGGTGATTACCTTTGATGAATGGCGTTTGATGTGGTTAGACTGGCAGCAAGCGTCTGGCTGGCGAGAAAAATGGGCTGTGGTGATTGGGGCACCATCTAAAGCTGAGCCCTTGCCGATGGCATCTCCTGATAAGCACCAAATAACCACTGAGTCTGGTAAAAGCATGGACGGATAAAAGGAAAAGTCGTTGACATAAGAGGAAATTTTTTAAATCTACACTAAGCTTGAAAGTGGAGACACTAATTGCAGAGGTGTGATATGAAACCTTTCTTGCTAGGATTTTCAGCTGTTTTATTCTTATTGGTGGGGTGTGAGCCTCAGATACAACCTCCGGCTGCGTCTGAAGATGCCACGACGGCTCAAGCAAGCGATTATCGGATGGAAGAGCCCAAAGCTCATACGGCGGATTGCCAATTGACCATGGGCTTTGATGCTTGGGAGCCCTATCAGTATGTTGGGGTGGGGAATGTGGTGACTGGTTTGGATGTTGAAATTGTGCATGCTATTGCCAAGTCTATGGAGTGCTCGGTTGCTATGCGACAAGGTACTTGGGTAGAGTTACTAAGTGCTTTACGTGATGGAGAGGTGGATTTTGTGCTGGGAGCCTCGATGACGGATGATCGTCAGCAGTTTGCGCACTTTTCTGATCCCTACCGAGAAGAACAGTTCATTCTGTATGTTCGGCGCTACGAAGGCAACTTACCATACAACAACATTACCGAGTTTGTTCAGGCTGGCCGTAAGCTGGGTATTGTGAATGAATATTTCTATGGCGACGAAATTACAGCGCTTTATACCAACGACGATTACCATCCGCAATTTGTAGGGGCTATTATCAGTGAAATGAATATGGCACGGCTGATTGATGAAGAGATTGATGGTTTTTTAGAAGATAGTTTTGTTGGGGCATCTATTTTACGACGCAAAGGCCTGGATCAGTATATTGAGCCACATGGTATTCGGTTGGAGAGTTCACAAGTGTATGTGATGTTCAGTCGGGCTAGCGTCGATGAGGCTATGGTTGAAAAATTCAACGCCGGTCTGGCACAGATTAAAGCCAGCGGAGTTTACCAGCAGATCATTGAAAAGTACGATCACTAGGTTATCAGCTCTGGCCAAAGGCTTTACGCAGCAGCTGCTGCGTAAAGCTGCTTTTCAGGTAAAAGCCTCTGGGCAGAGCCTGAATAGGTTGGCCGTCTGCGCCAACGGCAGCCGTTAACGCCCTGCTATTGGCTGCTTTGGGACGTAATTGCAATACCTGGCCATGAGCGCCTCGGATTTGATCGATACCGCCTAAAGTAATCAACTCCATCAGCTCCTCCCAATCCTGCTGCAGCAATTGTTGCTCGCTAGCGTCAGGCTGCCATAAGAAGCCACTGCCTATCACCCGATCTGCGATTGGGATGCTTCGCTCTGCTAACAAAGGCAGCCAGAGCACTTTGCTTAGTTTCTGGCACACCCAGGAATCGTGCCACTGCTGCTGGCTGATGCCAGTAAGCGGGGCCACACAAACATAGGTGCTTTCCAGTGGCTTGCCAAGGCTATCTATGGGCAGTGTTTTTAACTCGACACCTAATTCAGGAAAGTCTGGTTCTGCCTTGGAGCCAGCGCTAGCCCCCAGGCCTTGCTCCAACAACTGACCAGCCCAACCTTTGTCTTGTTTTAAATTGTTTGGTACAACCGTACCCAATTCAGCAGCAAGCTGACCTAATGTTAATCCAGCCAAGGCCTGACAACGCAGCATTAATTCATCAAGAGTCTGAGGTGATTTCATTGTTTTAAGTCGGGCTTTTGTACAGCCTTGCAGCATAACATGCAGGAATTTTGGTCGTTGCATAAAAAGGCAGCGATCTGTGTTATGCACATGGCTCTTTTTTTTATAAGTGCCGAGTATAAACATAACTTAATGAAATTGCATGAATTTATATAGTCAATCATGAGTTTAAACTGAAATGCGCTAAGTTGTTCATGGGATAAAGCCTGTTTTTGCACAGCATTATCCACACAGTCTGTGAAAAAGTGCACATGGAGCATCTGGTGTGTGTCTATTTGTGGATAAGTCTCAGAGTTATGCTGTAGATAAAATACCGATTGCCGTACTGATAACTTTGTGAAAGAATCTTTGCTATAGCTGTTGTGAAAAGCTCGAGGTTTATGTGATTGATGCCGAAGGTTTTCGGGCCAATGTCGGCATAGTGATCTGCAATCACCAGGGACAGGTGTTTTGGGCAAGACGTTACGGACAACACTCGTGGCAGTACCCGCAAGGCGGCATTGATCAGGGGGAAACGCCTGAGCAAGCCATGTACCGGGAGTTGAATGAAGAGGTTGGTTTAAAGCCGGAAGATGTCGAAATTCTGGCGGTGACCAAACACTGGTTACGTTATCGGTTGCCAAAGCGACTGATACGACGTGACAGCAACCCGGTCTGCATTGGTCAAAAGCAGAAATGGTTTTTACTGCGGTTGACCTGCCCTGATGGGGATGTGGATCTGGCCAAAACCACCCATCCAGAATTTGATGGTTGGCGTTGGGTCAGTTACTGGTATCCGGTACGTCAAGTGGTTGCCTTCAAGCGAGACGTTTACCGTAAAGTCATGAAAGAGTTTGCCCCGATCGCTTTGCCGTTTCCCCGTAAAACAGGAAAACAAAAAGGGTAATTCGGATGGATAAGCCATGGCCATGCTCAGCCAGTTAAGGCGAATTGTTCAGGATGTGGCGCAAGAGCCTGTTCTGAGTCAGGCGCTCTCTGGTCTGGTCACCAATATTAAGCTGGCACTCAATACGGAGTGTTGCTCGGTTTATCTTGCGGATTACGATCAGCACCACTTTATGCTGATGGCAACCGATGGCTTGAACCCTGAAGCTGTCGGTAAAGTCGCCATTGGCTTTTCTGAAGGTCTTATTGGCTGGGTTGGGCAACGTGAGGAGCCCATTAACCTGGCCGCTGCTCACCAACACCCACGTTTTAAAGTAACCCCTGAAGTCAGTGAAGATCGCTTTTCTGCCTTTTTGGGGTGTCCGATTATTCATCATCGCAAAGTTCTTGGCGTGCTGACCATTCAGCAGGGCACGGAGCGGGTGTTCAGCGAAGATGAAGAATCCTTTCTGGTCACATTAGGCGCTCAGTTAGCTTCTGTGCTGGCAAATGCTGAATTGCGTGAAGCGGCCAGTCCAGGCTCCGGCAGTAAAAGCCGCTCCAGTCAATTAAATGGTTTGCCCGGAGCTCCCGGTATTGCTATTGGCGAAGCGTATGTGCTGCAACCAGCCAGCGACTTTAACGCCGTATCCTTGCAGCGCTCCGAAGAACCGGATAAAGAGTTATCCCGCTTTTATCGGGCGGTTCGTATCACCAAGGCTGAGTTTAAGCGTTTATCAGAGCGCATGGCAGAACATTTGCCGGCGGATGCGCTGGCTATCTTTGATGTATATCAGCAATTGCTGGATGCCGCCAGTTTAGGGCAGGAGATTGAACAACAAATTGCCGATGGCTGGTGCGCAAAAAGTGCGTTGAAGCGGGTGGTGGAAAAGTTTGCCCGTCAGTTTGAAGACATGGAAGACGCTTACTTTAAGGAGCGGGCCACCGACATCCGCGATTTAGGCGAGCGGGTATTGATCCATTTGCTCGATACCGAGCAGCGCCATCATAAACTACCAGATAAAGTGGTGTTGGTGGCCGAGAATGTGACCGCATCCATGTTGGCTGAAGTCCCCAGGCAGCAACTGGTCGCTATTGTGTCCTTACGCGGCTCCGTCAACTCACATGCCGCCATTATGGCCAGAGCGCTCGGCGTGCCTGCCGTGATGGGTGTTGAGGGGCTTTCGTTGATGCAATGGCAGGGACAGCGTGTCATTGTCGATGGCTATCAAGGTCATATTCTGCTAGACCCGGCCGAAGCCATCTACGCTGAATACCAGCAACTGATCAGTGAAGATGCTGAGTTATCAGCGCATTATCAGGCCGAAGTGACGCTGCCAGCTGAATCCGTGTGTGGTCATCGGTTTGCCTTGATGATCAACGCCGGTTTAGCGGTTGATCCCGAGCACATCAATAACGAAATTTGCGATGGGGTCGGTTTATACCGTACCGAGTTTCCTTTTATCATCCGCAATCAGTTTCCCACCGAGCAAGAACAGGTGATACTGTACCGGGACATGCTGTCTGCCTACCCAGGAAAGCCGGTGATTATGCGTACCCTGGACGTGGGTGGGGATAAACCCTTGCCGTACTTTGCCATCAACGAAGAAAATCCTTTTCTTGGTTGGCGGGGTATTCGTTTAACACTGGATCATCCGGAAATTTTTCTGGTGCAAATCCGTGCGATGCTTAAAGCCGATATTTCGTCCAATAATCTGCATATTTTGTTGCCGATGATTTCTGAGTTGTCGGAAGTGGACGAATCTCTGCGACTGATCAAACAGGCGTGCTTTGAAGTGGGCGATGAACTGGGGCTGGAGTTGGTGCGACCAAAGGTTGGCGTGATGGTCGAAGTGCCTTCTATCATGTATCAGCTTAACGAGTTAGCCAGCAAGATAGATTTTTGTTCGATTGGTACCAACGATTTAACACAGTACCTGCTGGCGGTGGATCGGAACAATGCCCGGGTCGCCAGCTTGTACGATGCGATGCACCCGGCAGTCCTTCGTGCGTTGAATCAGATGGGGCAGCAGTTGCAGGCGTTGCAACTGCCGACCAGTGTCTGTGGTGAGTTGGCTGGGGAGCCTGCTGGTGTTTTGTTACTGGCTGCAATGGGGTATGATTCCTTTAGCATGAACAGCAGCCAGTTGGCCAAAATCAAATGGCTGTTGCGCCGGGTAAGCCTGCAGGAGCTGCAGCTGGTGTTGAATGATGCACTAAACAGTGAGTCGCCCAAGATTGTTCGTCGTAAAGTGCATGGCTTTTTAGAGCAGAAAAACCTGGCATCTCAGTTACGTTCTTAAGCTGTCTTCATTTGGGGTTTCGTACCCGGGCAGTGTCTTTTAAAGGAAATTTTCTTGTTTAGTATCATCGTTATTTCAGCGCTGATGGGTGCCATTGTTGGTTTGCTGGCGGGTTTGCTTGGCATTGGCGGTGGCCTTATCGTGGTGCCGGTTTTGCTGATGTTGTTGCCTGCCTTTGGCATCGTGGCACCTGAACACGCCATGCTGGTGGCGATTGCGACGTCGCTTGGCTCCATTGTGATTACGGCAACGTCATCCATTCGGGCGCATCACAAGTGGGGCAATATCCCCTGGCCACTGGCCAGCCGCATTATGCTGGGCTCTGCTATTGGTGCCTGGTGTGTTGGCTATCTGGCGCATTTGGTCGACGGCGTGGTGTTGCAGCGAATTTTTGCGGTGGCGGTGACTTTAATTGCGCTCCGAATGCTTGGCTCTCGCTCAGTAGTGGGAAAACGTTCCTTACCGGGTAACCCGGCCATTGTCGGTGTTTCAGGTGTCCTGGGCGGGTTGGCCAGTTTGCTGGGCATTGGTGGTGGTGCTTTATTTGTGCCGGTACTCAATTATTTTTCGGTGGATATGAAGCGTGCCATTGGTTGCGCTGCTGCCAGCGGGGTAGCAATTGCACTTTTTGGCACTCTGGGCTATGTTATCGCCGGCTGGCAACAGTATCAGCTGAGTGATGGCTTTCTTGGCTTTATTTATTTGCCAGCCATGTTGGGGATTATCCTGACATCCATTTTCACCGCGCCGGTTGGAGCCCGTCTGACCCAGCAACTGCCGGTGATGAAGATTAAGCGCTTCTTCGGTGTTTTTTTGATGCTGGTAGCACTTCGCATGTTTTTTGCCTAAGCAGGACGTAACAGAGCCTATGTCGCAATCTTATCTAAGTTTTCCAAATATTGACCCGGTAGCTATCAGTATCGGCCCCCTGGCCATTCATTGGTATGGTTTAATGTACCTGGTCGCTTTTGCTCTGGCCTGGTGGCTGGCCAATCGTGCAGCTGCTCAGCCTGGTTCTGGCTGGACTTCACAGCAAGTCAGTGATTTGCTGTTTTATGGGTTTTTAGGGGTCATTCTGGGGGGGCGTATCGGTTATGTACTGTTCTACCAGTTCGACAGCTTCTTGGATGACCCGCTGTATCTGGTGAAAATCTGGACCGGAGGCATGTCCTTTCATGGTGGCTTACTGGGCGTGTTGGCTACGATGGCCTGGTTTTCCCGCAAGTACCAAAAAGATTTTCTGGCGCTTGGCGATTTCGCCGCACCCTTGATCCCACTTGGACTGGCTGCCGGCCGCATAGGGAACTTTATCAACGCCGAGCTATGGGGGCGGGTAACCGAGGTGCCCTGGGGCATGGTATTCCCGGGAGCAGGCCCACTGCCACGGCATCCATCGCAGCTGTATCATGTGGCTTTGGAAGGCATCCTGCTGTTTGTCATTATCCTGCTGGTACGTCATTTCAAACCAGCGAAAGGCACTTTAGGCGGTGTCTTCCTGCTGGGTTATGGCGTGGCACGTTTTATCGTCGAGTTTTTCCGTGAGCCGGATGCGCACCTTGGCGTGTTGTCCCTGGGCATGACGATGGGGCAGTGGCTCTGTCTGCCGATGATACTGGCAGGACTTGCTCTGATTGCTTATTGCCAACTGCGTCAACCAGGTAGCGACACAAGCAGCAAGCCAAGCCTTAAGCCAGGTAAGAAGGGGGCCGCATGAAGCAGTATCTGGCGCTTTGTCAGCGTATTATCGATGAAGGGCACTGGGTGGTGAATGAGCGCACCGGCAAGCGTTGCCTGACCGTGATCAATGCCGATCTGGAGTACCAGGTAGCTGCCAACGAGTTTCCGCTGATCACTACCCGCAAAAGTTTCTGGAAAGCTGCCATTGCCGAATTGCTGGGTTACATTCGCGGCTACAGCAATGCGGCTGATTTCAGAGCCCTTGGTACCAAAACCTGGGATGCCAATGCGAATGATAACGCAGCCTGGCTGGCCAATCCGCACCGCAAAGGTATTGACGATATGGGGCGGGTATACGGTGTGCAGGGCCGGGCCTGGGCCGGGCCGGATGGCCAGGTGATCGATCAGCTGAAAAAAGTAGTGGATGATTTGCGCCAGGGCAAGGACGACCGGGGTGAGATCATCACTTTCTACAACCCCGGTGAGTTTGATAGAGGCTGCCTGCGCCCTTGCATGCACACCCACAACTTCTCCTTACTGGGTGATACCCTTTATCTAACCAGTTATCAGCGTTCCTGCGATGTGCCTTTGGGGCTGAACTTTAATCAGGTGCAGGTCTTTACCTTTTTAGCGTTGATGGCGCAAATTTGTGGTGTAAAGCCGGGTAAGGCATACCATAAAATTGTCAATGCTCATATTTACGAAGATCAATTGGCGCTGATGCAGGATGTGCAGCTAAAACGACAACCTTTCCCCTCGCCCAAGCTTATCATCAACCCGGAAATTCAATGCTTGCAGGATCTGGAAACCTGGGTCACGCTGGATGATTTTGCGGTGGAAGGCTATCAGTGCCACCCGGCGATCCAGTACCCGTTCTCGGTGTAAGGTCGCCGCTTTTGGCTTGATTGTGTGAATTTGGCACTGATTTTGAATTAACGCTGTTATCTGTGGTTGGAAGCTGAGGCGTTATTGTGAGAAACGGGCTATTTTTAGTGGTTCTACTGGCGCTGAGCGCCTGCAGCCAGACAGTGGTACGGCAACAAGCTGCCGATACGGAGGCAAAACCACGCCTTGATCCTGTGCTGTTTTATACCGAACGGCTGGCCGATCAACTATTGACTGGCTTACCGCCCTTACCGCATGGCAGCATGACGGCGGTTACCTTTACCGACAGCGCCACCCTGCAGCCGGATAGCACCAATGTGCGGATGCGTCATTTGGGGCTGCAGTTGCAGGAAAGCATGCTGACGGTGGCCAGCCAGTTGGGCTATCAGGTCACGGAGTTTCGTGCTGGTCAGGCCCTTCAATTGCACGCTCAACACGACAGCCTGCTTACCCGGCAGTTATCTGAGTTGGCGACCGAACAGGCTGTGCGCTACGTTATTGCGGGCACCTTATCGCAACACGAAGATTTTACTATAGTAAATGCACGGCTGGTCGATACAGAGACAAACCGGGTATTGGCTGCCGCTGCCGATCAGATCCCTACCGCAGTGTTGGGTTCCGCCGAGCAGGTGCAGCTCCGCCAACAAATGATCTACCGGTCATCTCATTAACTCGAAAGCGGGGGCACTATGCAAAGCAGTATCAGGCGAAGCAGTAACAGGTATAGCAGTATAAGACTGCAAGGGTTTATTGGGCTCGTCGCCGTATTGCTGCTAAATGGCTGTGCATCGCAGCAAAAGTGGCAGGACTACCGCGAGCGTACCCTAAGAGCGGCTCCGGTTCCTGCTTCGGCGGAGCCAGATGCCAGGTACTATCAGAGCCTGACTGCCCAACAAGCCAGCTACAGCAGCAACCGGCGTGCTGAAGCACGCTTGCAGCAGCGGTATCAGGGTGGGCAGCATATGTCGCTGAATCACTATGTGCAGGGCATGATGCACGATTTAATGGCCGTGATGGATCCAAAAATTGCGGATTCTGTCTTTGCAGTGACCAGTTTTGTCTATCTTGATGGCCCATACGATGAAAGTGACTTGCTTGGTAATCAGCTGGCCGAAAGCTTTATGCATGAAGTGCATCAGTTTGGTTTGCACCAAATCGACTTTAAAACCACTGATTTTATCCGGGTCACACCGCAAGGCGACTTTGTGTTTAGCCGGGATTTTCTGGAGCTGCGTGAAGAACAACCGATCGAGTATGTCCTTGGTGGTACCCTGGTACGGCACCAATCCGGTGTTATGGTCAATGCCCGTCTGGTAGGTATCGACTCTAAACGGGTACTGGCCGTGGCGCAAGGCTTTATCCCGCAGCCAGTGATTGCCGGTTTGCAGCCATCAGAGCGGCTTCATCGGGTGCTATTAAAACAGGGTGCTGACTAATGCGTGGTTTGAGGCTGCTTGCTTCCTTACTGCTGGCTCCTTTATTGCTTGCAGGTTGTGGCCAGTTACCGTTTTGTAGAGCGGATCACTGCCAAAATATGGAGCATGATCCGGCCAAATTACCGGAACCGACCACCTGGTACCGTCAGCCTGGGGTTTCCAGGCCGGGTACGTCCGAGGTATGGTTACCTCATTTACCCCAGAGTCAGAAGCGGTTACAGCACTATGTAGACCAACTGGCTTATCAGTTGGCTCAAAGTGACGCCATTCAAGGCCAGCGCATTGCCATCAGCAGCTTTGTAGAACTGGATGAAAGCCTGAGCCAAACTACACCACTTGGGAATCAACTGGCCGAGCTATTGCGCACTGCCTTGCCGCAGCATGGTATTGCGGTGGTAGAGCACAAGCTTACTAGCCAGTTATGGGTTGGGCCTCAGGGTGATTTAGCCTTATCACGTGATACCCGTTTGCTGGCCAGACAGCTTCAGATGGATGCAATTCTTACCGGTACTCTGATTAGTACTGAGCGTGGCATGGAAGTACAGGCACGAGTGGTGCAGCTCGACGCACAGACTATCAGCAGCAGTGCCAGTGCGTTTATCCCGCACTTGGTGTTGAACCAAATCCGCCCCTAGCCTTACTTGCTTTTAGTACCGCAGTGACTTGCCACGGTTCATTATGAAGTGCGTTTTAGCGTCAAGATTGTGCCTGTTTAGCCAGGCCTTGTATTTTTGCCACTATAGCGCGCAGACCATTGCCGCGGGTTGGGCTAATATGACGCTCTAAATCCAGCGTCTGGAAATAGCCATCAATATCAAAGGCCAGGATCTTTGCCGGTGTTTGGTTGTGGTAAGCGGCCAGCACAATGGCCAGCAGTCCGCTCACAATGACTGCATCGCTATCGGCCTGAAACTGCAGCACGCCATCCTTCGTATGACTCAGTAACCAGACCTTGCTTTGGCAGCCGGGCACCAAGAGTTCATCTGTTTTTTGCTCGGCTGCCAGCTTTGGGATACTTTTGCCCAAATCGATGATGTACTGATAGCGCTGCTCCCAGTCATCAAAAAATGCTAAATCTTCAATGATGTCTTCATAGCCTGGTAAATTCATAACGGACTCTTTATTTGCTTTGTATTGCCGGATGTCGGTTGAAGCTTCTGGTGCACTAAAAAAATAATCCAGCTTCAAGTTGTGCTTCTTCGCTCATCATCTCGCGTGACCAGGGCGGATCAAACACCAGGTTCACCTGCACCTTTTTTACGTTTGGCACCATGCCGACCCGGTGTTCCACATCGCCGACCAGCACTGGGCCCATGCCACAGGCAGGAGCGGTCAGGGTCATATCAATATGCACTGTATGCGTTGCTTGTTCTACTTTCACCTTGTAGATTAACCCCAGCGACAACAGGTTGATCGGAATTTCCGGATCGTACACGGTTTCCAGTGCCTGATAGACCTGATGCTCTTCAATGCCAGAATGCTCTGGGGTGGTAAACTCCAGCTTCAATGGTTTGCGGCCGATGGCATCGGCATCGGTACCATCCACCCGGTACATGTTGCCACGCCAGGTAATGGTAAAGTTACCCCCCAGGTCCTGAGTGATGGTAACAAACTCACCGGCAGGGATAAGCTGTTTATCACCATTCGGCACGCGCCGCACCAGACATTCGCGCTCGGTGGAGACTATTTTTTGTTGCATTCATTCACCTTCAGAGCAAACAGCACGCAGTGTGGATACACTGCTTAGCTCACATTAAAGCTTTCGCCGCACCCACACTCTGCGACCACATTCGGGTTGTTGAATTTCAACACACCATTTAAACCTTCTTTCACGTAGTCGATTTCCGTGTTCCGAACCAGGTTCAATGCATCGGGTGCAATGCAGAAAGTCAGGCGATCACTGGCCTGAATGGCTGTATCGCCGGTTTTTGCTTCAGCAACGATGTCGAGCACATAAGCATAGCCAGTACAGCCACTGGTTTTGGTGGATAACCGAACCACATGGCCTGGCGTACTGATCAGTTTGCTTTCGAAGTGCCGGATAGCGGCGTCGGTCAGGCGAACGGCATCGCCATCTGTTGTCTGGGTTGGTGTAAAGGTTTCTACGTGCATGGTTTATCCTTAGGCTAGCATCTGCCGGGCTTTTTTCAACGCAATAAATAATGCATCCACTTCTTGCAGTGTGTTGTACACCGAAAAAGAGGCTCTGGCTGTGCCGGGAACGCCAAGACGCTGCATCAGCGGTTGGGCGCAGTGCGAACCGGTTCGAATGGCAATGCCTTGCTTATCCAATAGAAAACCGACATCAGCCGGGTGGCTTCCTTCCAGTAAAAAACTGAATACGCCGATTTTATCCGCTGCCGTTCCCACAATTTGCAAACCGTCAAAGCCATGTGCTTGTTCGGTGGCGTAGTCGAGCAATCTGCGTTCATGCGTCTGGACAGCCGTGAGATCAAGCCGGTTAAACCAATCAATGGCGGCAGCAAGGCCAATGACGCCGGCAATATTGGGGGTACCTGCTTCCAGGCGGTTTGGCAACTCACCCCAGGTAGACGACTGATAGGTCACCTGAGCAATCATTTCTCCGCCGGTTTGCCAGACTGGCCAGTCCTGCAGTACCGCTTTTTTACCCCAGAGCACACCGACTCCGGTGGGGCCAAAGAGTTTATGGCCTGAAAAGGCATAAAAGTCGCAGCCGATATCGCTGACATCCACACCGCCGTGCGCAATGCCCTGAGCCCCATCAATGAATACCAAGGCTCCTATAGCGTGCGCTTCTGCTGTTAATGTTTTGATCGGGTTGACGGTACCAAGCGCATTGGAGACATGGGGCAGTGCGACCAGTTTGGTCTTATCGGTAAGCAAACGGGTAAAAGCTGTGGTATTTAGAGCACCATTGTCGTGGATAGGTGCCACTTTTAAGCTGGCCCCGCTGCGCTTACACGCTTGTTGCCAGGTGACTAAATTGGCATGATGCTCCATCTCGGTTACCAGCACTTCATCACCTGGCTGCAGGCGTTGCCCGATGCCATTGGCCACGATATTGATGGCTTCCGTGGTGCCGCTGGTCCAAATCACTTCGCTGCGATCCCGGGCCCCAATAAAAGCGGCCACCGTATCGCGCGCTTGCTCAAAGCGCCGGGTCGCTTCATCAGCCAGATGGTGGGCGCCGCGATGCACATTGGCATTGCATTGGGTGTAGTAATCGGTAATGGCCTGAATCACCGCCTTCGGCTTTTGTGTCGTTGCTGCATTATCCAGATAGACCAGTGGGTTGCCTTCAATCTGTTGCTGCAAAATTGGGAATTGAGCCCGGATTGCGTCGATGTCGAAATGGCTGATAGCTGCAGTCATCGAACTTCCATCTCCTTAAAGCGGGCTCTTAGCTGAGGCTCCAGCCACTGTGCCAGCTGCTGGTTTGGCATTTGGTTGATCAGTTCCTGAATAAAGCCATAGTTTAGCATCACCAATGCCTTAGAGCGCGAGATACCACGAGACATCAGATAATAAAGCGCTTCCTCTTCAATCTCTGCAACCGTGGCGCCATGGGCACACTGCACATCATCGGCATAGATTTCCAGCTCAGGTTTGGTATTGATCTGGCCGCGGCGCGACAATAATAAATTGCGGTTATTCAGTTCAGCCAGGGTTTTCTGGGCATCACGATGAATATGAATTCGACCATTGAACACAGCGTTGGCTTTATCACCAACAATACCGCGTACATTTTCTTCGGTAGTGCCGTTGGGTTTGGCATGCTCAATGGTGCTGTGCAGATCAAAATGCTCGGACTCGCCTAGCAAGTAAATCGCATTAAGCTTTGCTTTGGCATGTTCACCATTATGAATAATATCAATATCGGTGCGCGATAACTGGCTGCCATAGCCAATCAGGGTGCTGTTAAGGTTGGCATGATGATGCAGGCAGAAGTGGCAGCCACCGAAGTAAATGGCCTCGCCTGTATGCATCGCAAGCCGGTAATGCTCCAGCTCTGCCTGTTCACCTAAGTCACACTCGGTGAAACCTGTACTCAGACTGTTTTGCTGGCCCAGGGCCTGCTCAATCAGGGTCGCTTTTGCCTGGTTGCCAAGCCGAACCAGCACCCGGTGATGCGACTCATGGCCGCCAGTGCTTAGGCTGATGATTCGAATAGGTTGCCCGATGTGGCTGTTTTGCTCGATATCAATAAACAAGACGTCGCCAGCCAGTGCATCGTTCACCAGGCCAAACAAGTGATGTTTGGGTTTGATCTGAGAGAAAAGGGTGGTGGCTATCACCTGTTGCACAGCCGATGTCGTTTGCACACTGGTAATTTGCAGCCCTGCCGGCAAGTTCATTTGCGCCAGGTTAGTTTGCAACACGCCATTTTTAAACACCAAATCCAGACAGTCCACACCAGGAATTGGCTCGACAGTGGACTGTTGCTTTGCCGATTCGGCAGTTAAATCAAGCTGTTCCAACGCCGTTAACGAAGTGTACTTCCAGCTTTCGGTCCGTCGGGTTGGCCAGCTTGTGTTGCTTAACGCCTCAAGCGCGCGCGCACGTGCCGGGCTTAGCCAGTCATCAATGCCCTGGCCACGCTCTATTGCCTGCTGCAGCCATGCATTCATGCACTTGCCTCCTCACTGGTATCCAGCCCCAAAAAGGCATAGCCTTGTTGCTCAATTTGCTTGGCCAGGCTGGCATCGCCGCTTTTCACTACTTTGCCATTGGCCAGGATATGGACAAAGTCTGGCTCAATGTAATCGAGCAAGCGTTGGTAATGCGTGATGACGATAAAACTGCGTTTGCCATCGCGCTGACTGTTCACCCCATTGGCTACCACTTGCAAGGCATCCACATCGAGGCCAGAGTCCGACTCATCCAGGATACACAACGTTGGCTCAAGTAAAATCATTTGCATGATTTCATTGCGCTTTTTCTCGCCACCAGAAAAGCCTTCATTCACGCCACGCTTTAAGAAATCCAGTGGCAACTGCACTTGCTTGCAGGCTTCTTTGGCTTTTTTCAGAAACTCCGCTGCGGTCAGAGGCTCTTCGCCACGGTGCTGACGCATGGCATTCACCGACTCTTTCATAAATTCCATATTACTGACACCAGGGATCTCAACCGGGTATTGGAATGCCAGAAACAGACCATTTCTGGCCCGATCTTCGGTTTCCATCTCCAGTAAATCCTGCCCCTGAAAATCAACCTGGCCGTCCAGTACTTCATAACCTTCCCGGCCAGACAGGACATAACCCAGGGTGCTTTTACCAGCGCCATTTGGCCCCATGATGGCGTGCACCTCACCTGGTTTGATAGTCAGGTTCAGGTTATTCAAAATGTTTTTTTGCTCAACACGAGCATGCAGGTTTTTAATGGTTAGCATCTGGTAATTATCCTACTGAGCCTTCGAGACTGATTTCGAGTAATTTGCCTGCCTCTACGGCAAACTCCATGGGCAATTCTTTGAATACTTCTTTGCAGAAACCGTTCACGATCATCGAGACGGCCTTTTCGGCATCCAGGCCGCGTTGTTTGCATAAAAACAACTGATCGTCGCTCACTTTCGAGGTGGTGGCTTCATGCTCTACTTTGGCGGTGGGGTTACGACTTTCAATGTACGGAAAGGTATGAGCACCGCAGCGATCACCAATGAGCAGGGAGTCGCACTCGGTAAAGTTACGGGCACCATCCGCTTTAGGTCCCATGTGCACCAGACCACGGTAGCTGTTATTGCTTTGTCCGGCACTGATGCCTTTGGAAATGATGGTAGATCGGGTATTTTTACCCAGGTGGATCATCTTGGTGCCGGTATCGGCTTGTTGGTGGCCGCGTGTCAGTGCCACCGAATAAAACTCACCGACGCTGTTATCGCCTTTTAAAATGCAGCTTGGGTATTTCCAGGTGACAGCAGAGCCGGTTTCCACCTGAGTCCAGGATATTTTGGCATTGGTATGGCACAAGCCACGCTTGGTCACAAAATTATAAATACCCCCTTTGCCATTCTCATCGCCCGGGTACCAGTTTTGCACGGTAGAGTACTTGATTTGTGCATCATCCATCGCCACCAATTCGACCACAGCAGCGTGCAGCTGATTTTCGTCGCGCTGCGGCGCGGTACAGCCTTCCAGATAGCTGACATAACTGCCTTCATCGGCAATGATCAGGGTACGTTCAAACTGGCCGGTGTTTTGCTCGTTGATACGAAAGTAGGTGGATAGCTCCATCGGACAGCGCACACCTTTTGGAATGTAAACAAAAGAGCCATCGGTAAAGACGGCGCTGTTTAAGGCGGCAAAATAATTGTCAGAGCGGGGGACCACAGTACCGAGGTATTTTTTTACCAACTCAGGATATTCCTGAATCGCCTCTGAAATTGGGCAAAAGATAACGCCGGCTTCTTTTAATTTCTCCCGAAAGGTCGTGACCACGGACACCGAGTCGAAGACTACATCGACCGCGACGCCAGCCAACATTTCCTGTTCGTACAAAGGAATGCCCAGCTTTTCGTACACCCTTAACAGTTCCGGGTCGACCTCATCCAGAGATTTGGGTTTATCTTTCATGCTTTTGGGCGAGGAGTAATAGGAAATCGCCTGATAATCGATTTTAGGGTACCGCACATGGGCCCAGTCCGGCTCTTCCATACTAAGCCAGTTGTGGTAAGCGCGCAGCCGCCACTCCAGCATCCATTCAGGCTCATTTTTCATGGCAGAAATACGGCGGATCACATCTTCATCAAGCCCTGCGGCGAAAGTTTCTGACTCAATGTCAGACACAAAGCCGGCTTCGTATTTTCGGGATAATGCTTCTTGGATCTGCTCGGTCATAGCTATGATTCTCGCTGCTGTCGTTGTTTGTGTCACATCGCAATTTTTATACTAACCGGGTATCGTAACCGGCTGATCGCTCTATCAGCGAGTGGATGCGATGGAAATTACGGACTTGTCTAAAGCCCATTCTATAATAGTTGACTAAAATACTCAACTATTATTCCTGACTATTTTACTCGGTTATTAGGTGTTTGGTTACGTACGAAGACCTGTTTTGGCTCGATCTATAACAATAAAAGCCTGGGTATTTTACCTGATTTTGCTGCGGGTTCAGCCAAAACTGCCTAATTAAATCCACCTACAAATCAAGGCTTTTGGTTGGCGGCAATTTTCTGATAGAATTCAGCGCTATTGCCCTATAGTTAAATGGATATAACGGCCCCCTCCTAAGGGGCAGTTGCAGGTTCGATTCCTGCTGGGGCAGCCAAGACCTCATTGTATCACTTCCCCCTTGGGGTACACTTATCTTATCGTTTTAAATCAGAGCATGTAAGCTTGCGTTGTGAAAGCAAGTTTCATGGCAAGCATCATTCGGAAACCACCATGCCAAACCAACTGTTCATTGTTGATCTGGAAGCCACCTGTTGGGACGGGGATGTACCTGGGCTTAGTCGTCGGCAGACCGTGGATGATATGGAAGTGATTGAGTTTGGGTGCGTAGTGGCAACCACCGATGGCAGCGTGCTGGATGCCCGTTCTTTTATGGTGTGTCCTTTGATGCGGCCGGTGTTAAGCGCATTTTGCACCGAGCTAACCAGCATTCGCCAGCAGGATGTAGATGGTGCTCCGATTTTTAGTGAGGTGATTGTTGCCATTGATGCCTGGTTGCAGCCTTATTCTCTGAACGCCTGGGGTTCCTGGGGCGATTATGATCGGCATCAATTGCTGGCCGAGCAGCAGCGTTATGGCCAGGCACCGTCTTTTATGGCGTTAGAGCATATCAACCTGAAAAAGCGCTGGCGCGAGGGCAGGGCATCTAATCGACGCTCTGCTTTGCCGACAGCCCTCGCGCACCATGGCTTGCAGTTTGATGGCTCTTATCACCGCGGTATTGACGATGCGCGCAATATAGCGCGCTTGCTGCCTTTTATGACTTGTTAGTCTGGTATTTTTTTGTCTTCAGCGACTTTTGTGGATAAATACCGTACTCTGTTTCAGGATGAATACCCGGATTATTGGAGTGGTGTATGGCTGGCCCATTACAAGGTGTAAAAGTTCTGGACTTAAGTCGTATTCTGGCGGGGCCTTGGGCCAGTCAGGTGCTGGCCGATTACGGTGCAGAAGTCTGGAAAATTGAAAAACCCGGCGAAGGAGATGATACCCGTCAATGGGGACCACCATTTTTGCATGATCAAGAGGGGCAAAACACCGGTCAGTCGGCTTATTTTTTGTCGGCCAACCGTGGCAAAAAGTCGTTGTGCATTGATATCCAAACTGAGCAAGGCCAACTGCAGATTAAGCAGTTGGCGCAGCAAGCGGATATTTTGCTGGAAAATTACAAAGTAGGTGGTTTGGCCAGGTATGGCCTGAATTACGCGAGCCTTAAAGCCAGTCATCCCCGGCTGATTTATTGCTCCATTACCGGCTTTGGTCAGACTGGACCTTATGCTAACCAGGCCGGTTACGATGCCATGATCCAGGGCTTGGGTGGCTTAATGAGCATCACCGGTGAGCCGGATACGCATCCCGGTGGCGGGCCGCAAAAAGTCGGTGTGGCAGTGGCGGACTTGATGACCGGTATGTACGCTGTTTCTGCTATTTTGGCCGCCTTGCACCATCGCAACCAGACCGGCCAGGGCCAATACATCGATTTAGCTTTGCTGGATACCCAGGTGGCCTGGCTGGCCAACCAGGCCTCCAATTATCTGGTCAGTGGTGAGGTGCCGCAGCGTCTTGGCACGGCTCATCCGAATATCGTGCCCTATCAGGCGATGCAGGTAAAAGATGGCTTTATTCTGCTGGCGGTGGGCAACGATCGGCAGTTTCGTAGCTGCTGTGCGGTGCTTGGTTGTGCTGATCTGGCCGATGATCCCCGCTTTAGCAGCAATGCATTGCGGGTGCAGCACCGTGATGTCCTGATCCCGCGACTTGCCACTCAGCTGTTGCAGCATGGCGTGGCGCATTGGGTCAAAGCCTTGTCTGAGCAGCACGTACCATGCGGGCCTATCAATAACCTGGAGCAGGTTTTTGCCAATCCTCAAGTGCAGGCCAGGGGCATGCATATTCAGGTGATGCATGCCAAAGGCTATCAGGTGCCCATGGTTGCCAACCCGGTAAAATTTTCTGCCACCCCTTTGTCGTTTGATTCGGCCCCTCCGGAGCTTGGTGAACACACCGACGCTGTGTTACAGCAACTTGGCAAAGGCCGTTAACTCATATTTCCTGTCATAAATCAATTTTTTAGCGGTTTGCATTTTTTTCAATCTGCCACTGGGGGATTCATTGAATGCAAGAAGCTATGGCATACTGTGGCAAACGCATAACAACAATGAAAAGAACAGGGATCCGATGACAGCTCAGGACTGGCCAACAGGTTTTATGGTGCTGCAGGGCAACCGGCTGGAGCAATTGCGTGACATCATGTTGCAGTGGTGTCAGCGCTATCCGTTGTCGCCGCTGGAAACTGAAACCTTTCTGGTGCAAAGCAACGGCATTGCTCAGTGGTTGAAACTGGCACTGGCAGCGCCGAAAGCCCAGGGCGGCCTTGGCATTGCTGCCGGGATTAGCACTGAACTGCCGGGTCGGTTTTTATGGCAGGCCTACCGTGCTGTGCTGCCGGCTTTGCCGGCCGAATCGCCTTACAACAAGGATGCGCTTGGCTGGCGTTTGTACCGCCTGCTGCAGCAGCTACCGGATCAGGCCGAGCTGGCACCTTTGCATGGCTTTTTGGCCAAAGACCCAACCGATCCGAGGCGCTGTTATCAGCTGGCGTTTCAGCTGGCAGATTTATTCGATCAGTATCAGGTCTACCGGGCCGACTGGCTGCAGCATTGGCAGCAAGGCAACAACAGCATCGATGGCCATCCGCTGCCGGCTCACCAGCTCTGGCAGCCCTGGTTGTGGCGTCAGCTGCAGCAGGAAATCCAAAGTCAGCAGCCCGGAGCCTTAAGCCGTGCCGATGTGCACCAACAGTTTTTATCCGCCTGTCAGCAACTTCAAGCGCGACCGGCCGGCTTGCCACGACGGGTGGTGGTATTTGGTATCTCGTCATTGCCCCGTCAAACGTTGGATGCACTGCATGCACTGTCACCATTTTGTCAGGTGCTGCTCTTTGTCAGCAATCCTTGCCGGCAGTATTGGGGCGATCTGATTGATGGCCGTGATCTATTGCGTCAGGAGTACCGCCGGGCAAGGAGGCACGAGCAGCACCCTCTGGCACAGTTATCGGCAGAGCAGCTGCATCTGGCTGGCAACCCCTTGCTGGCGGCTCTTGGCAAACAGGGACGGGATTATCTGCATCTGCTGGATGAACTGGATGACAGCGGCAGTTATCAGCAGTATTTTGCCGGTCGCATTGATTTGTTTGAATCGCCCGGTGAAGCGACTTTGTTGCAGCAGCTGCAGCAGGATATTCTTGAACTGCACTCGGCCGAAGAGCGTGCTGCTATGAAGACGCAAGTGCCAGCCAGCGATCACAGCCTGCAATTTATGCGTTGCCACAGTCCGTTGCGGGAGCTGGAGGTTTTGCACGATCAACTGCTGCATGAGCTCAGTCAGGCCAGGCAGCAGGGCCAGCCGCTACAGCCGCGCGATATTCTGGTGATGGTGCCGGATATAAACCAGTACGCGCCCTACATCGCAGCTACCTTTGGGCGTTTTCGCCCGGAAGACCCGCGTTATTTGCCCTTTTTTGTCGCCGACCAGGGGCTGCGCCATCGCAACACCTTGCTGCTGGCTTTTGAAGCCTTGCTCCGTTTGCCGGATAACCGCTTTACCGTCAGTGCCATGCTGGATTTGCTGGATACGCCAGCGCTGCAACAGCGCTTTGGCCTGGATGAAGCTGGGGTTGCCCGTTTAAAGCCCTGGATTGAAGGGGCCAATATTCGCTGGGGACTCAGTGGCCGGCAACGTGCCGCGTTTGGTCTGCCCGGGCAACTGGAGCAAAACAGCTGGTGGTTTGGCTTAAAGCGGATGCTGTTGGGGTATGTGGCAGGCGAGGGCGAAGCCTGGCAGGACATTGAGCCTTATGATGAAGTGGCCGGGTTGGATGCTGCGCTGGTTGGGCCTTTGGCCGAGCTGGTCAGTGCGTTGGAACACAGCTGGCAGCAGTTGCAGCATCCTCATCATGCCAGCGATTGGCAGCAGCTGCTGCTTGGCTTGCTGGAGCAATTCTTTTTACCACAAAGTTCGGTCGATCAGCAGGCTGAGGAGCGTATTCGTCAGCAATTGAGCCGTTGGCAGCAGCACCTGGCCGACAGCGATCTGGCTGAGCAGCCATTAGCGCTGGACGTGGTGCGCGATGCGTTGCTCAGCGAGCTGGATCAGCCTGGTTTGCAGCAGCGCTTTTTGGCCGGGGCAGTGAACTTTGCCACCCTGATGCCGATGCGGGCCATTCCCTTTGCCCAAATTTGGTTATTAGGCATGAACGACGGTGACTATCCGCGTCCGGTCAGGCGCAATGACTTTGATCTGATGCAAGCTGGCTACCGGCCTGGTGACCGCTCGCGCCGGGACGATGATCATTACCTGTTTCTGGAAGCGTTGCTGGCCGCCCGTCACAAACTGGTGCTGAGCTGGGTCGGCTTTAGCATCCGGGATAACAGTGAAAAACCGCCTTCGGTGCTGGTTGGGCAGTTGCGTGACTATCTGGAAACCGCTTATCCCGTTCAGCCCCTGCTGGCGCAGCTGACCCTGGATCATCCGCTGCAGCCTTTTAGCCGGCGTTACTTCGAACCAAAGCGCGACCCACGTTTGTTCAGCTATGCTGCGGACTGGCGCGCAGCTTTGGATGCGACCTCTTCTTTGGCAAATGATGAAACCCTGCCGCCACGCTTTGCTTTGGAGGCCGCCCATATACGCCTGAGCGATTTGGCCAACTTGTTACGGCATCCGGGGCGTGTGCTTTATCAAAAGCGGTTGGGGATCTATGGTGGCGCAGAGCCGGACCGTGAGCGCGACGACGAACTTTTTGCTGCCGGTGGCCTGGATGGCTGGGTGCTGGATCAGGCATTGATCGCCCGGCTGGAGTTAGGCCTGAGCACGGATACCATGGCTGATGGTCAGCCGCTTAGCGTTGATCAGCTGTTGCAGCAGGAAACGGCCCGGCTGCAGCGCGCCGGCGCTTTGCCGATGGGCGGCTTTGGCGATTTGCTGATGCAGCAAAAAAATCAGGAGTTGGCCGCTTTGCTGGCGCAGTGGCAACAGCTGCGGCTGCAATCCGAGCCGCTTGGTGAGACGCTGTACTGGCAGCAACTGCTGGATGAAACCCTGCCGGTGGTATTTGAAGACAGCCTGAGCGATATTCGTAAGCATCAGGATGGCCGCTTGGTGCGTCTGATGGTACAGCCCAGCCGGTTGTTTGATGCAAAAAAACAACTGAAAAGTTATCATCTCTGTCGCTTTTGGCCGGCGCATCTGTTGGCCCAGCAAGCCGGTGCTGTCGAAACCCTGCTGATAGGGCCGGATGCGATTTTTCGCTTAACACCGTTGGATAAAGCGCTGGCGACGCAGTTTTTTAATCAATTACTGGATGTTTATCTGCAGGCGTTGCAACGCCCCTTGCCGCTGGCTTGTAAAACGGTTCTGGCCTTGCTGGGTGGTGATGAAAAAACAGCGATCCAAAGCTACGAAGGCAGCGACTTTCAGGGCGATTACAGCATCACCGCCGAAGTGCGGGATTATCCGTTGTTGCAGCGTTACTGGCCTGACTTCAATCAGTTAAGTACCGATGCCGACTTTAATTCCCTTTGCGAGGCGTTGTATGTGCCCTTGATGCAGTATGCGGTTGCAGGAGATCGCCAATGAAAGCACAGGATTTGGATTTACTGCATTTTCCCCTCAATGGCAGCCGCCTGATTGAAGCCAGCGCCGGCACCGGCAAAACTTTCTCGCTGGCTTTGCTTTATGTACGACTGGTTTTGGGCCATGGCACGATGGCAGGTCATGAGCAAACGGCCTTTAGCCGGGCACTGACACCTCGGGACATTCTGGTACTGACCTTCACCGAGGCGGCAACGGAGGAATTGCGCAGCCGGGTCAGGCAGCGCCTGGTTGAAGCGGCCCGCCTGTTTCGCCAGTCCCCGGCTGAGCTGCGCCAAACAGCAACCAGCGCGGATCCGCTGTTGCAGCTGGTGCTGAGTTATCCGGATGAAGCCTGGCCTGCTTGCGCCTTGCGGTTAAAACGCGCGGCCGAAGCCATGGATGAAGCTATGATTGCCACCATTCATGGCTGGTGCCATAAGATGCTGGCAGAGCATGCCTTTGACAGTCGGGGCTTGTTTCAGCGTGAGCTGCTGACCGATCAAACCGAGTTGCTCGATGCCATCGTGAAAGATTATTGGCGCCAGCATTTTTACCCCCTGACTGCCGAAGGGGCCGCTGTGGTGCAGCAGTGTTATCTGAACCCGGATCGGTTACGTAAAGCTCTGTTGCCCTTGTTGCGCCAGGCCGATCCTGTACTGCTGTTCGCCGGCTCGCCGCTGCAACTTGAACAGGACTCCGACTTGCAGGCATTGCTGGCGGAGGCCATCGCAGCCAGACAACAACAGCAAGCCCGGCAGGCTGCCTTTGCCAGTTTGGAGCCATCGGTACGGCAGCTGTGGGCCAAACACTGGGCAGAGCTTGAGCAGCAGTTGCTGGCATTGCAAAGTCGCTTTAATGCTACCAGGCATTACTCCAATACCGATGAAAAATTCCGGCAGATACTGACCGAGCTGGCTCAGTGGAGTCGGGGGCAGGGCACCTTCGATAAAAAAATGACGCATTTTGCCAGCGGGCGTTTTGTCTGGAAAAAAGGCCAGGCACCGGAGATAGAGCCGGATCATCCGGCTTTTGTCGCCATGGCTCATCTGGCTGAGCTGTGGCAACAGCAAGCCGACGCTGACGCAGGAACTGATGATGGTGATGGCATCCGCCTAAAAGAAGGCATTTTAAGCCATGCCCTCTACTGGTGTCGGCAGGAGCTAAAGCGACGACTCAACCGCCAGGCACAGCTTGGATTTAATGATTTACTGACTGAGCTACACAGTGCACTGGACCCTGCGCAAGCTGGCGAGCATGCCAGCCAGCTGGCCGCCGGTATTCGGGCGGCTTATCCGGTGGCTTTAATTGATGAGTTTCAGGATACCGATCCGGTGCAATACGGCATTTTTAACCGCATTTACCGCATTGCTGACAACGATACCAGCACAGCCGTGGTGCTGATTGGCGATCCCAAGCAGGCCATTTACAGCTTTCGTGGTGCCGACATTCATACCTATTTGCAGGCACGGCGGGATACGGCCGGTCGGCATTACAGTTTAAGTCGTAACTTTCGTTCTACCCAGGCAGTGGTTGATGCCTGCAATCAGCTGTTTTTGCAGGCCGAAGCGCATCCACGCGCCGCCTTTCGCTTTCAATCCGAGGGCAGTACCGACAATCCGCTGCCCTATACTGCTGTCAGTGCCAGCGGTCGCAACGAGCAGTTGTTGTTGGATGGCAAGGCCTTGCCGGCGCTGCATATTCAGCATCTCCCCGGCGAGGAGCCCTGGCGCATCAGTGCTTACCGTGAGCACAGCGCTTATCAGTGTGCCAGCCGTATTGCTTTTTTGCTCAATGCCGCCAGTGCCGGGCGTTGCCGCTTTGAGGGCGAGCAGAGCCGGCCGCTGGCAGCAGAAGACATCGCTGTGCTGGTTCGTAGTCAGCAGGAAGCACAGTTGATCAAGGCTGAGCTGGCTAAACTGCAGGTACCGGCCGTGTATTTATCCGATCGGGGCTCGGTGTTCGCCACGGCCGAAGCGGCGGATGTGCTGCTCTGGCTGCGGGCCTGCGCCAGCCCGATGGATTTAAGTCTGGTGAAAGCTGCGCTGGCCACGCCGAGCCTCGGCCTCTCCTTGCAGCAATTGATGACCTGGCAGCAGGATGAACTGGCACTGGAAGCTCAGGTCCAGTGTTTTTTGCGTTTGCAGGCCTGCTGGCGTAACCAGGGGGTGCTGGCCATGTTGCGGCAATTGCTTGATCACTACCAGCTGCCGGCCCGTTTATTGCGTCAGCAAGATGGCGAACGTCAACTGACCAACTTGTTGCATCTGGCCGACTGGCTGCAGCAACAGGCGGTGCAGCTGGAAGGCGAGCAGGCACTGATCCGCCAACTGGCCGAACACCTGGACGAGCCTGGTGAAGAGCAGGTGATCCGGCTGGAAAGCGATGCTGCCCTGGTCAAAATCATCACCATTCATAAATCCAAAGGCCTGGAATACCCGCTGGTGTTTTTGCCTTTTGTGGTGGGCTGGCGTCCCATAGATGGCAAGGTACGACAGGTGCCTTACCGGGATGCAAGCCATACAGGCACCGAAGTGGCCGGTAAGGACGCTTTTCCCGCCGCCTGGCAGCAGGCTGATGACGAGCGGCTCAGCGAGGACATGCGGTTGTTGTATGTTGCCCTGACCCGGGCTCGGCATGGCCTCTGGCTGGGTACGGCCGCCGTCTGTGTGCAGGGCAAAAAAATGCAAAACCATCAGGGCGCTTTTGGTTATTTGTTGAATGGGGAGACAGCGTATCAGCAGCCAGTCGAGTTGCAGCAGCAGTTGCAGGCCTTAACCGGGCAAGGCGCTGTGCTGCAGCTGGAATCAAGTGATGAAGCCGAGCCTTATCAGCCGGCAGAGGCGCTGCCAGAGCTGGAGCCAGCCGCTAGCCCACAGCTGCCACCTTATCGGCGTTGGTGGATTGCCAGTTACTCAGCCATCCGCTTTCAAGCGCATGCCGCCGAACGCTTTGCCAGTAGCCCCACGCACAGTACTGACCCTTTAAGCGAGCCAGAAGATGCCAAAGCCGCACTGCAGGCCGAGTTGTATGCTGCAGCCACTGCCGGCGTGACATTCGCAGCTAAGAGCGCAGCCCGGCTAACGCTGCCGGCTTCAGCAAGCCAATTGATGCATCAACTGCCCAAAGGAGCCGCCTTTGGTACCTTTGTCCACGCCTTGCTGGAATGGGCAGCAGCCCATCGTTATCTGGATGCTGCTGGTCGGCATTGGTCTGGCTTTGCCGCAGCGGTGCAGGATAAGCAGGGCCGGGCGGTAGAGCTGCAAAGGCGTTGTCAGGCAGTGGGGTTGGAGGACTCTGCCGGCGCACTCAGCGATTGGCTGTGTCAGTTTTTACAGCAATCGGTGCCGCTTCATGGTGAAGCGCAGCCATTGCAGTTGATGGCCGTCACCGCTCAGCAGATTACGGTGGAACTGGAGTTTTTATTACCGATCGAGCAGGTCAGCAGTGATCTGCTCGATCGGCTGATCCAGCACTATGTGCTGCCAGGTGAAGTGCGTCCAAACGCCGAGCCGGAACAGCTGAACGGCATGATCAAAGGCTTTATTGATGGGGTGGTTGAGCATCAGGGCCGCTACTATGTACTGGACTGGAAAACCAACAGCCTCGGCGATGAGGACGCCAGCTACAGCCAGCAAACGATGCAGCAGGCGATGTTGAGCCATCGCTACGACATGCAGTGTGCGCTTTATCTGCTGGCGCTGCATCGCTTATTGCAAAGCCGCTTAGCCGATTACGACTACGATCGTCATATTGGCGGTGCCTGGTACTGGTTTGTGCGTGGCTCTGCCGAGCCTGGCCAGCACGGGCTGTGGCAATACCGGCCCGAGCGGGCATTGATAGAACAGCTGGATGCCTTGTTGCGGGGAGAACTCATTCCTGGTGAACCTCCACAGCATACCCATGCAGCTCGTGAGGTGACATCATGAGTGCTCAGAGCCTAACGCCAACCCTGCCTACTTTATTGCAGCAGGCCGAAGACTGGTGCCAGGCCGGACTTATCCGCAGCCTGGATTGGATGCTGGCGCAGTTTTTCAGCAGGCAATTGCCAGAGTTGACCGAGCTGGAGCTATTAGCGGTGCTGCTGTGCAGTGAAGCTCATGGCCGGGGGCATGTTTGCCTGGATATCGGTGCTGTGCTTTTGCAAAGTAAGGTCAAAGCTCCAGCCGGGCGCAGTGAGCTTTGGCAGCAGGCCGATGCTGAGTTAAAGCAGTATCTGAGCGCTCACAGTGGGCAGGATTGGTTGCAGGCATTGCAAGGCTCGGCTCTGGTGGCCAGTCAACTGCCAGGTCAGCAGGCGCATACGAGGGCGAACGCCCCCTTTGTGCTGGCAGGAAGTGCGCAAAAGCCGCTGCTTTATATGCGTCGCTACTGGCAGTACGAGCAGTTGATTGCCGCCGAAATTACCCGGCGTTTGCAACCGGAAGCGCCGCTTGCTGTTGATCGTGTGGCCCCCTTGCTGCAGGGACTTTTTCCGGCGCATAAGCGCGCAGCGCCTTTTGATTGGCAGATGGCGGCCTGCGCTCTAGCGCTGCGTAGCCGCTTTGCCATTATAACCGGTGGACCAGGAACCGGTAAGACCACTACCGTGCTTAAGCTGCTGGCGCTGCTGCAGGGCCTTCAGCTGACCGGACAGCAAAAACCATTGCAAATCCTGCTGGCCGCGCCTACCGGCAAAGCCGCAGCCCGCTTGAATGAATCCATTGCCCAGAGTTTGCAGCAGCTGGATGTCAGTGCCTTGCCATTGCCGGATCCCGGGCAATTAAAAGCCTGGTTGCCGACCCGGGTGCAAACCTTGCATCGCTTGCTTGGCGCCCGCCCGGACAGCCGGCACTTTAAACATCAGCGCCAGAACCCGTTGGCGGCCGATGTGGTGGTGGTGGATGAAGCTTCGATGGTGGATGTGGAGTTGATGGCGGCGCTGGTGCAGGCTCTGCCGGCCGATTGCCGTTTGTATTTGCTGGGCGATAAAGATCAGCTGGCGTCGGTGGAAGCTGGTTCGGTATTGGGGGATCTGTGCCGTTTTGCTGAGGCAGGCAGTTACCGGCCAGGGACGGTGGCCTATTTGCAGCAACTGTGCGCGGCTGCTATACCAGAGCGCTATGTTGCAGCAGAAGACGCACCGGCGTTGGCGCAGGTCACCGCCATGCTACGTCACAGCTATCGCTTTACCGAAGGCGGTGCTATTCATCGGTTGGCAACTTTAGTGAATCGTGGTGGGACAACGGATGATGGCGCTCGGGTTGATGGCAATGAGCTTGAGGGTGCTGGGGATGCTTGCTCTGCGGTAACGACCATCAAAGCCATAGCGGCTGAACCGAATAGCCCGGTGCAATTGCTGCAGCAAAGCATGTCAGCGGTGTCAACTGGGACATCAGCTTCAACTGCCATGCCTTTTAGTGATGCACTTAAGGCTTTATTGCTTACAGGCTACCGGCCGTATTTAACCGCCGTAGCAGCCTTTGCACCGGAGGCCGAAACCGCGCAGCGGAACCAGACGGCGCTGCAGATTTTGGCGCTGCAGCGTAATTTTCAGCTGCTGGGCGCTGTGCGTGAAGGCGACTGGGGCGTACAGGGCCTCAATGCCCGCATTGAACGCTTACTGGCCCGGCATGGCTTGATCCGGCCTGAGGGGCTGGCCTGGTATCCGGGGCGGCCGGTGCTGATGACCCGCAACGATTATCAGGTGCAACTAATGAATGGTGATATTGGCGTCTGTTTACCCGTGCAGGAACAAGGTGAGACAGTACTGCGGGTGGCTTTTTTGGATGGGGAAGGCGGCATTCGCTGGGTGCTGCCCAGCCGCTTGCACAGCGCCGAAACCGTCTTTGCCATGACGGTGCATAAATCACAGGGTTCGGAGTTCCAGCATACAGCCTTGCTGCTGCCGGCAAGCAGCAGCCCGGTGCTGACTCGTGAGCTGCTGTATACCGGCATCACCCGGGCCAAAACGACCTTTAGCCTGATTTACGATAACGAGGCTGTGCTGGCCAGCACCATAACACAGCGGGTGCAGCGTGCCAGTGGTATTGCTTTGCTGTGATGGGTTTTTTTACTCAATTAAAAATGCCGGCATCAAGCCGGCATTTGTTTTTCTGTTTCTCGGATCTTAGTTGGCTAGGGTGGCAATGACTCGTACCTGATCGGTCACTTCACTGGCAGGGATATAGCCCAGGCTGTTCGGGTTGGCGGCGACAAATTCGATTTTAGCCGCGACTGAGTCTACTTCAACCGGTGGCCGGCCTTTACCAGTAAATACCAGACGAGACCAGTAGGCTTTCATCTGTGCCGGGCTTCGGCCCAACGCTTCTTGCTCGAATTGATCGCGCAGTGGGTTGTTCTCTGGCAAATTAACCGGCATCAGACTGCCGGCCCGGCCCATAAAAATACGGGATACTTCTTCCAGGCTGACATCAGCCGTTGCCGGGTGAGCGATAATCGCAATATCAGCAGCACAGACGGATGAAACAAGCGCCAGGCTGGCAAGCAAAAACTTTTTCATAGCTAGCTCCTTAAAAGACCAGATCGATACCGACAGTCAGCAACTGATCACGACGATCGGCTACTTTGTCTTTTTGTGAACTAAACTGCACTTTCAGTGCTGCGGATGGATGGAAATCATAGCGGCTGCCAATATTCCAGGTGTCACGCTTGGTGGTGAAGGATTCTACTACTGTAGTGACAGCAGGCCGGAATAGATTTTCGGCAGCCAATGCCTGATAAATCTCTGCCTTGCCATCATTATCACGACGCTCAAAGCTGACAAAAGGCGTGTAACTGTCGATTCGATAACCCGCCGACAGGTAATAGCCATTCTGGGTTGGGATCACGGTATCTTTCACCCGGGCACGGACCACTTCACCACTAAGCACCAGGCTGCCGTTATCGTAGCCTAAAGCAAGCCCCATAAAGGCACTGCTGGCATCATCGATGCGGATTTGACTGGCGGTACTGGCAAAGCCTGATTGTTCCAGCAGGTTGAGCAAACCTGAGAGTTCGCCATCTTGATCAACCAGCGTCAGTTTGCCAGTTAAATAAGCCAGCCGGGCACTGAAATCACCTTGTACCAGCTCCCAGGTAGCACCGGCAATTCGTTCGATAGTTGCATCAGCTGGGGCTGGGGTAATGGCGGTTGTACCGCTGTAGCTTCCCAGGATCAATTGCAGTGTAGAATCTACCTCACCTAACTGACCAAAGCGGACCAGAGAAACGCCTTCCAGATTATTAAAATCCAGATTGTAGACCGAGCTCGGTACCCGGGCCCAGTCGTAGGCATAGCCGACATCCATAAAATCGGAATAGCGGTAGAAAGGTGTGCGCAGGCGACCTGCATTGATACGGGTTTGGCTGTTCAGTTCATAGGTCAGGTAAGCCCACTCAAACTCAGCATTAAAATCATTGGCACCACGTCCCATCAGCTGAGCGGTCACGGACAAACGATCGCCAAGATCAGCTTGGGCCTGCAAGGCAAACAGAGATTCGTTTTTAAAGTCGACTTCGTTATTGTAGCCATAGAGGCTATCAGAGCTGGATAAGGTGCTACCTGCTTGAATGGATGCAAAGCCGTTGAAGCGAATTTCCGCCTGAGCTGCAGTGGCGCTCAGTGCCAGCAATACACCCAAACTGAGTTGTTTGATTTTTGATACCATGTGGATCTGTACCCCGATCATTGGTGGGAAATCGATGTGTGGGCTCCTAGGCCAGCAACACAGTGTTATTCCATCGAGGCAAGTGGACGCTTTAGAATGTGCGGTCTGGCTACCATAGAAACAGAGTTTCGTTAGGCCCATGACTTTGCGCGTTCAGCTTTTCAGCTGACTTGCCAAGTGGAGGCGCGAATTGTACAGATAGTGGTCAGTCCTGTAAAGGCTGTTTCCATAAATTTGAATAAAGAGTGTAGATTCCACCCGTATTTTTGATTAGCTAGGGGGTAAGCTTGGTCACGGCATCACCCACTTGTACATTACTGAGTAAGCGCTCACCCACGCTTTCGGCAATGGCCCAATCATAACCAAGATCGGTAATACGCACCGTCAGTGGGCTGACGCGAAAGCGGGTATTATCAGCCCGAATACCTTGTTGTCGGTACAAGATGGTGAGCTCATCACCACGTCTAAGTCCGACGTTTTGACCGCTTTTTAAGTGCAGTCTGTTATTGCCGATTTCAGTAATAGTTGCGATAAAGGGCTCGCAGCGCAAAGCATCTTCAATATCGATGACTGCAGCATCCAGTACCCGGTTAATGGCCTCACCATAGCTGGTCAACCAAAAGCGGTGATCCAATGGTGGTATGCTGGTACGTTGGCGGAAATCCCAGCGGGCTTGAGTACGGTACTCTTGTTGCAATAGCACCTTGCCTGTACTTAATTGTTGCAGTTGCAACCGCATGTGAAAAAAGCGCTCACGTCTGGCATCGGACCAAAACCGCAGGTTCATATCTGTCCGCTCACCCAAAGAGACATCTTCGATACTGGCAGTGACCAGATAATCCGCGTTAGTTTGCTGCACTAAACTGCTGCGCTCTCTTGCAGACAAGTGGCGGTTTAGATCCGGGTAGTCAAGCCAGCTTGGTATCGAGCTATTCGATAATCCTTGCAGCTGCTGATATACCTTTCTGGCGCTGACTTCACCAATGGTTTGCAGATCGCCAATCACGCTTTGTTGTGGATTGCGAAGTGTAAAGGGACTAACCAGCAGCGGCTTTTTGTAGCCCGCACCTTGGCATTGCGCATGTTGTGGGAAAATATCGGCCCGAATAGTCACTTCGAGAGTCCGACCAATGCGCTGCTCTCGGACCAGCTCAATTTGCCTTACTTCTGCATGGCTTTGCCATTGCATGGAGCTTTTTGTCAGTAAGCCATTAGTCACCTGCTGTACACTGCTGATGGAGGCTCCGGCATAGAGCAAGGCCCGTCGGACGGCATCTTCGGTAGCTTTGGTGCGAGCTTCGGCTTCGTCACCACCGCGGATCACCGCCTGACCACTGGCTTCAACCCAGTCGGCTGCAGCACTCAAGCTGATAAGCAGCAATCCTAGCCCAATAAACAGCATTCGCATGATGATTTTCCTCAGCACTAAACTATGCCAGACTTTTGACGTTAGTTGGTCTCTGACGATTGAAAAAGCAAGTTGTGTACCACTGTTCTCAAAACCAGGATCGTTAAGGCAAGTTGGCGCGTGTTTTGCTTTTAAAATGTATCACCTGTGGAGATTGATGATGAACAAAATCCTGATTATTTGCAGCTTACTGCTGTTGTCGGCCTGCAGTCTGGTAGCAGATCGCCATGTAGAGTGGGAAACTGTACCGCCAGAGCAGTTCCCGGTGCTTCGGGCTGTGGGCTATGCACCTTTATCATTGCAACCTGGAGAAAACGAGCAGCATAAAATGCTGATGGCATTACAGGCATCCAAGCTGGATGCTTACCGTGAGTTGGCAGAGCAAGTCTATGGTCAGCGCATTGATGCCACTACCAGTATGCAGCAATTACTGGTCCGTGATGAGCAGTTAAGAGCCTCAGTACAGGGGGTGATTCGGGGTGCCCGGGTGGTGAAAAGTTATCCGGTAGGGGATGCCTATGCCACAGAGCTGGAGCTGGATTTTAGGGATGTCTATGAGTTGTATCAGGCACAGCAGCCACAACGTCGTATTCGGCATGTCCGTTATTATTAAGAATGTTTTACAAAGAGATGGTCAAGCTTTAAAGCCTTTGCCTTTATGGTCGACCGCTGGTTTGCCTTTGCGATCGTAAGTCAGTCCTGATTTCCCATGCAGCTGCAACAGTTCATTTTTGAAGTGTTGCAAGTTGAGCTGGCTTTGTTCCAGTGCCAGGCGGTTCACTTCATTTTGTTGTTTGCAGTTGGTCAGTAGCTGTTCCATTTCCGACACAGCCTGCTGGAAATCTTCAGTTTGTCTTGCGTCTTGCAGTTGTGGATGCTCAGCAATGTGTTGATCAAGTTGCTGCAAGGCCTCCAGACAAGCTACTTTCTGTTGGCCAAGGCTTTCCAATTCATCTGGCTGACGACTGGCGATGGCGGCAATTTCTTGCCGCAATAACGAAAGGAGCACATCCAGGTGCTCCTTTTGCTGTAACAGTAGGGTATTCAGGTCAGTGGCTGTCATCAGTTTTTACGAAAAATTTCGCTCTCAAATTGCATAATGCGTTTGGCCAACTGTTCGACATTAATCTGGTACTTGCCATCAGCGATAGCCCGTTTAATTTTTTCAACCTTTTCCTGATCTATGCCAGAACTGTTGTTGGCTTTTTCTTGCAAGCGCGCCATTTGCTTGGCCTGTGGCGTGATTGACACAGAGTCCTGCTTGGCTTGCGGTGCTGTCGGCTGTGGGGTAGCGCCAGCCTGTTTTTGCTGCGTAACCTGCTGCCGTTGGTTGGTTTGTTCAACCGTTTCTTTTTTTACCTGGTTGCCAGCATTGGCTGGCGGGGTGTTGTTAATTTGACTGACCATCTGAAACCTCTACCTACTGATCAAACTCCCTATGCTCATACTAACGGCAGGGATATAGAAAACTTTAGAATTTTTTTCTGTGAATGATTAAAAGTGTACTTTTACTTCATTCACTGCCGTTACACTGGCTTCAATCAGCTGATTTGATTGACGGTTTCGTATCCGAATCAAATCACCCAGGCTACCATCCTGCTCGGCAATGCCTGTGGCGCTGACACTTAAGCTTGCATGATCTACATGAATTGTAACAACATCGCCACGACATACAAGACAAAGATCCTGCAGACTAATAATTTGGCCCAGGCTAATAGCTCTGCGATTACGGGCACCTAAAATAAACTCAGGGTTATCAACGGGTGTACCGCGCTGCAAGCGCCGCTCGCGTTGTTCCAGTTGCAGCATGTCGGCAGTTAACCGAGTGCCAGGCGATAGGTTTTGCCGCGCGACCACAGCTGTTACCAGGTCAGTGAAGCGGGCAGGTATAAAGAGTTGCCAGGGTTGAGGGGCTTCGCAACGAATTTGTACTGTGGCCTGGCGATTGCGCAGGGCACCGGGCAAGCTTAGCTCTACAGGTGCAGCACAGCTTTTTACCCCGATGCGGGGATCCAAGCCCTGCAGTTGCCACTGACGCTCTGCTTGTTCATCTTGCTGCTGCGTTTCATTCAACCATTGCAATGCCAGCTCAGTCAGCTCTTCTGTCGAGTACTGATGGAGCGGTGCATCGGCTTTTACAGCTATCGTGGTGAAAATAACCACGATTGGCAGGATAATTTTGGCAATGCAGCAGATTTTATCGTACATTTTCATAAGGTTTCGGCTATGCTTAGTGACGAGTTTCGGTAATAAAAACCAGTGTCAAAATTCAGGCGGTTTGAATTGAAAGCGCCTCGTTGTAGTGCAATAGCAAGAATCGATCCTCTTTGCCCGATGACAGGAGCCGCAGATGGCAAGTATTTTAGATTCCGTAAATCAACGCACGCAACTGGTGGGACAAAACCGGTTGGAGTTGCTGCTGTTTCGCCTTCCAGGCAAGCAGCGCTATGGGATCAATGTCTTTAAAGTGCGCGAAGTATTGCTGTGCCCTAATTTAACGGCGCTACCAAAACGTAATAAATGGGTGCGTGGCATTGCCCATGTTCGCGGTCAAACCATTTCAGTGATTGATTTGAGCCTGGCGATTGGCGGTAAGCCGATTACCGATTTAGCAACGAGTTTCGTAGTGATTGCTGAGTACAACCGCTCCGTCCAGGGCTTTTTAGTGCAAGGTGTTGAGCGCATCATTAATATCAACTGGGATTCCATTATGGCTCCTCCAGAAGGAACCGCCGGTAAGCAGAGCTATCTGACCGCAGTGACTGAGGTGGATGGGGAGTTGATTGAAATTCTAGATGTGGAAAAAATTCTGGAAGAAATTAGCCCTTCACCAACCAGTTTAAGCAAAGATATTTCGATTGATACTGTCCAGCATGATTTGGGGGAGCGCTTCATCCTGATTGCCGATGATTCGGCAGTCGCGCGAAATCAGGTGAAAAAAGCTCTGGAAAATCTGGGTGTAAAAATGCACCTGGTGAAAAATGGCCGCGAGGCCTTTGAGTTTTTGCAGCAAACAGCAGCCGATTGTGAGTCATCCATTACTGAAAAAGTGGGTTTGTTAATTTCTGATATTGAAATGCCGGAAATGGATGGTTATACCCTAACCGCTGCCCTGAAAGCTGAACCAAAACTACAAAAACTGCATGTGATACTGCATACCTCATTAAGTGGTGTCTTTAATCAGCAGATGGTAAAAAAGGTAGGGGCAGATGATTTCATCGCCAAGTTTAACCCCGATGAGCTGGCCGAATCTGTTCAGAAGTGGCTGCATGTGGATTAATGGCAGTTAAGGAACCAATCGATGCCAAATCGTGAGCTGCAAGACAGCGAGTACAAGGTGTTCCGTGACTTTCTGGAGCAGCAATGCGGTATCGTGCTGGGCGATAATAAGCAGTACTTGGTGAAAAGCCGGCTTGGTCCTTTGATGGCCCGCTTTAATGTGGCGTCTTTGTCTGAGCTGGTAGCAAAAACCCTGAGCCCTTTTGAGCGCCAGTTGCGTTCTGCTGTAATAGATGCGATGACGACCAATGAAACCTTATGGTTTCGGGATACCTATCCATTCGAATTGTTAAAGAAGCAAATTCTGCCTGAGCTGGAAAAAACCAGCCGTACGTTAAAAATCTGGTCGGCGGCCAGTTCTTCAGGTCAGGAGCCATACTCCATTGCCATGACCGGGCTTGAATACCAGCAAAGCCGACCGGGTGCTTTTAGCTTGGGGCTTCATGTGCTGGGAACCGATATCTCCAATACCATGCTGGAGCATTGCCAGCGAGCTGAATACGATGGCCTGGCATTATCCCGTGGATTATCGCCTGAGCGGCGGGCTAAGTTTTTTGAAGACAGTGGCAACGGCATGATGCGGCTAAAAGCTGCCGTGCGGAAGAATGTCAGTTTCCGCCACCTCAATTTATTGGACAGTTACGCACTGCTGGGTAAGTTCGATATCATCTTTTGCCGCAATGTGCTGATTTACTTCTCCCCTGAGGTAAAAGCCAAGATTATCCGGCAGTTCGCTGGGGCTTTAGGGCCCCGTGGTTACCTGATTTTAGGCGCTTCTGAGTCGTTATCCAGTGTGAACTCTGACTTTGAAATGATTCGTTGTAACCCTGGCATCATCTATCGTAAAAAGGTTTAACACCTCTTATACCTACCTAAATAGCATCTAAAAAAATATTTGGCCCATCTTTTGCTTTGATTTCATCAGTTGGATGGAAATGAGGCAAATACCATGTCAATCAGTTTCAAAAATGCCTTTGGCATGCACCCAGAAGCCATGGTGATACGCGAGAAGCGCACTCAGGTGTTGGCCGAGAATATTGCCAATGCGGATACGCCAGGGTTTAAAGCGCGGGATATTGATTTCCAGCAAGTACTGGCGAACGCTCAGCATCGGCAAGGACGGACGGCTGCCCGCACCCATGAAAAACACTTTGCTATCGATAGCTCGGTACGAAAAGAGATGCAATACCGTAATCCAGACCAACCCGATACCGGTGATGGCAACAGCGTCGATATTCACCGTGAACGTAACCTCTTTATGCAAAATGATTTGGCGTATCGCACCAGTTTGCAGTTTCTGGACGGCCGGATTAGCAGTTTGAAAAAAGCAGTCAAAGGACAATAACCATGAGCTCTTTCAAAGTATTTGATATCGCCGGCAGCGGCATGACTGCTCAGTCAGTCCGGCTCAATACCACCGCCAGTAACATTGCCAATGCCAACAGTGTGAGCAGCAGTATCGAGCAGACTTACCGCGGCCGTCATCCTGTATTTGCGGCAGAGCTGGCCGAGGCCAAGCGGATGCAGGGGGAAGTGTCCGGAGTACAGGTGTTGGGGATAGTGGAGTCCGATGCACCGCTGAATATGGAATACAGCCCAAATCATCCATTGGCTGATGAGAATGGTTTTATCTACAAGCCAAACATCAATGTGATGGAAGAAATGGCCAATATGATATCAGCTACCCGCTCCTATGAAACCAATGTGAATACCGCAGATGCGGCCAAGAAAATGTTGATCCGGACACTGCGTCTTGGTCAGCAACAGTAATGAGGGCTGAGTGATGACCATCAATGCAACCAATGGCCTGAGTCGGGATCTGTACTGGCAGGACGATAACAAAGTACCGGATCGTAACAATGGTGCTTTGACCCAGGCTGACTTCTTTGCTTTGCTGACGCAGCAGCTGGCGTTTCAGGATCCAACCAAGCCAGTTGAGAATGATCAGATGATTGCTCAGATGACCAATTTCACCATGGCCGATGGCATCAGCTCGCTCAATACCAATTTCAAGAGTTTTGCTGAGAGCATGAGTTCGAATCAAGCGTTGCAGGCTTCTTCGCTGGTAGGTCGCAGTGTGCTGGTGCCTTCATCAGAAATGGTTTTCACCGGTCAGGACTTGTCGCGCGGTATTATTGATTTCGAGCAGCGCGCTACCAATGTGCGGGTCCGTATTGAAAAGCCCAATGGCGAATTGGTGCAAACCATCACTATCCCTGAAGTAGCAGCTGGTAAGTTTGACTTTGTTTGGGACGGTACCAACTCAAAGGATCAGGACATGCCACCTGGGGTCTACAAGATCAAAGTAGATGCGAATATGGGTGGTGAGAATCAGTCGGTACCGGTGATGGTGTATGCGCCGGTCTCCAGTGTCAGTTTAGGTCAATCTGGCAAAGGGATAACCCTGAACCTGGTTGGCTTGGGTGCCTTTAAATTAGCAGATGTACGTGAGATTTCTTACGGCTAATGGCCGCTGCCATAGCCTTGGATGAGAGGTGAGTTATGAGTTTTAATATCGCGTTAAGCGGCCTGGCCGCAGCACAAAAAGATCTGGACGTTACCGCCAATAACATAGCCAACGTCAATACCACCGGTTTTAAAGAGTCGCGTGCTGAGTTTGCTGATGTCTATGCAACCTCGATTTTTGCTTCCGGCCGAACCAAAGTAGGGGATGGTGTGACAACCTCGGTGGTGGCACAGCAGTTTAACCAAGGCTCGCTGCAATTTACCAATAACTCGCTTGATCTGGCGATTACCGGGGAAGGCTTCTTTGCCACTACGCCGGATCGCTTGTCGCGCGATTTTACCTACACCCGGGCCGGTAACTTTAAGTTGGATAAAGACAACTTTATTGTCGATAACCGCGGCAATTATTTGCAGGGGTTTAGCGTGGACCCATCTACCGGTCAGAATCAATCGGTGAGTTTAAGCACTACCCAGCCAATCTCGATTCCAACCACGGCCGGTGCCCCTCGTGCGACCAATAACGTCTTTATTACAGCGAACCTGAACTCGTCCGAGCTGATCAATACCACCACCTTTGAGCCCACGGATCCAGCGACATACAGTCACTCCACCTCAGTGACTGTGTATGACAGCTTAGGTGAGCCGCATATTTTGAGTATGTATTTCCGTAAGGCAGCTGTAGGTGATTGGGAAGTATTTGCAGTGTGGGATGATGTGACGGCTGCCCCTTTTGGACCGACGACCCTTCAATTTGACTCCAGTGGTGAATTGATCATTCCTCCAGGTCCACCACCAACACCACCGGTATTGGCACTGAATGCTGCCACCCTGAATGATCCGTTAAATGGCTACCTGACCAATGGCGCTGAGTTTTTGACGGATGTAGTGATTAACTTCCGTGATCCGGCTGGTATTCGTACCCCAACGCAATACGCAGCACCTTTTGATGTCACCAACTTAAGTCAGGATGGTACTACGGTGGGTAATCTGACCGGGGTGGATATCGATGCCTTTGGACGGGTACTCGCCACCTACAGCAATGGTGATGAAGAGTACCTGGCTCAGGTCACTTTGGTGCAGTTTGCCAATGTTCAGGGACTAAAGCAGGTAGGCAATACTTCCTGGCAGCAGACCATTACTTCGGGCGAGCCCATTGCCGGCCAGGCCAATGTGGGTACCTTTGGTGCTATCAATTCCTCGGCACTGGAGCAATCGAATGTGAACCTGACCACTGAGCTGGTGGACTTGATCAGTGCCCAGCGCAACTTCCAGGCCAACTCGCGGGCGCTTGAGGTAAACAGTACCTTGCAGCAGACCATCCTGCAGATACGTTAATCCCTTCCATATCGCTTTTCAAAGCCACCTGCGGGTGGCTTTGCTGTTTTTGCACCATAAAGCAGGTTGTGGCACTTGTTTTGCATTGTTTAAAGCTAGCAGCCACAACCACGTTAATTAGCAGGAGGCCGTGATGGATAATTTGCTCTACATCGCCATGAGCGGAGCCAAAGAAAATCAGCATGCTATCAGTGTACGGGCCAATAACCTGGCCAATGTCGGCACTACCGGTTTTAAAGCGGATTTTGAACAAGCCAGAGCCATGCAGGCATTTGGTGCCGGTTTACCGACCCGTGTGTTTTCGATGACAGAGCGTCCTGGTCATAATTTTGACGCTGGTCCCTTGGTGATGACCGAACGCGACCTCGACATTGCCATTAAAGGTGATGGTTGGTTTGCCGTCCAGTCGGTCGATGGCAGTGAAGCCTACAGCAGAGCCGGCAGTTTGCAAATCAATGCTTTTGGCATGCTTGAAACAGCCAGTGGCCTGCCAGTGATTGGAGAAGATGGGCCGATCCAACTTCCTTTGCCTTTGGCCAAAGTCGAAATTGGCCAGGACGGGACTATTAGTGTGTTACCCCAAGGCGCGCCAGCTGAAGCTTTGTTTGAGGTCGGTCGCATAAAGTTGGTGAACCCAGAGCTTGCAGACATTGAAAAAGGCCTGGATGGCTTGTTCCGGCGCAAAGATGGCGTGGTTGAACCGGAAAGTCCGGAGGTGGTTCTGATTAACCGCGCGCTTGAGCGCAGCAATGTCAATGCGGTGGGAGAAATGACACATATGATTAGCTTGCAACGACAGTTTGAAATGCAGGTGAAAATGATGAAGAACGCACAACAAATCGATCAGAAGCAAGATTCGCTTCTGTACATCATGGGTTAAGCGAAGGAGGCAATCATGCATCCAGCATTGTGGATAAGTAAAACGGGCTTAGATGCCAAGCAGCGGGATATCTCTGTTATCTCAAATAACTTGGCGAATGCCAGCACCATAGGCTTTAAAAAGAGCCGGGCGGTGTTTGAGGATTTGCTGTATCAGAATGTCAATCAACCCGGTGGTCGCTCATCGCAAAACTCCGAGCTGCCCAACGGCCTGATGATAGGCGCTGGTACCAAGGTGGTGGCAACTCAGAAAAACTTTACTCAGGGCAACATGATTACCACCGAAAATAGCCTTGACTTGATGATTCAGGGGCATGGTTTTTTTGAGATCCTGATGCCTGATGGCACCATTTCCTATACCCGTAATGGCCAGTTTACCGTCGATCAGGATGGCAATATGGTGACCTCCGGGGCAGGTTTTCAGCTGGAGCCAAACATTGTGGTACCACCTGAAGCCACAGGTATTACCGTATCGCAAGATGGTGAGGTTTCAGCACGGATCCCCGGCCAGGCGGATAATGCGGTGTTAGGGCAGATCACGGTGACCAACTTTATCAATCCGGCTGGTTTAGAACCTATTGGACAAAACCTGTTTCGCGAAACTGCGGCCAGCGGCGATCCGGTGCAGGGCATCCCCGGTTTGGAGGGGTTAGGCTTGATTGTGCAAGGAGCGCTGGAAACCTCCAATGTCAATGTCACTGAAGAGCTGGTTAGCTTGATTGAAAGTCAGCGGGTGTATGAGATGAACTCCAAAGTCATTTCATCGGTGGATCAGATGCTTGGCTTTGCCATTCAACAACTTTAATTGAAGGAGGCGGTGATGCGAGTTTTAACTGCGGTTACCTGTGGACTCTTGCTGGCCGGTTGCTCCAGTATGCAGCCGCCCAAGCAGGACGATCCTTTTTATGCGCCAATGCCGCCGGCACCTGCGCCCAGAGCCATTGAGCGAAATGGTTCCTTGTTCCAGGCACGCTATGCCAACAGCATGTACTCGGATAGCCGCGCCCGGCGCGAGGGCGATATTATTACGGTGGTGCTGAGGGAGCGAACTCAGGCCTCAAAAAATGCCCGCACTGAAACACAGCGTGACAGTAGCAACCAAATTGATCCCATCGTTGGCTTAGGTGGTCGCCAGTTGAATACTATTCAGCTAGGTACCAACAGCAGCAATGATTTTAAAGGGGATGCCAAATCGAATCAGAGCAATAGCCTTACCGGAGATATCACGGTCAATGTGATTGAAGTGCAACCCAATGGCAACTTGTTGATCCGCGGTGAAAAGTGGTTACAGCTCAATACTGGCAGAGAGTTTATCCGGTTAACGGGCATCATCCGGCAAGAAGATGTCGAGCGCGATAACACCATCGAGTCGAATAAAATTGCCAATGCCCGTATTGAGTACAGTGGTACCGGTGCATTTCATGGTGGTCAATCCCCAGGTTGGCTTACCCGGTTCTTCTCAGGGCCAGCCTGGCCATTTTGAGGGTAGTGTATGAACTTCTGGCAACGACTAATACTGCTTGGCTTTTTGCTGGTGACCAGCAGCGTACAGGCTGCTCGGGTGAAAGATGTCGCGGACGTAGAAGGTGTTCGCAGCAACCAACTGGTAGGCTATGGTCTGGTGGTTGGCTTGCCGGGGACCGGTGAGCAGAGCCCTTTTACCGAGCAGAGCTTTCGCGCCATGTTGTCCAACTTCGGCATTAATTTGCCGCCCGGCAGTCGAACACAGATAAAAAACGTGGCTGCTGTGGCGGTGCATGCCGAACTACCTCCTTTTGCCAAACCAGGTCAGAGCATAGATGTCACTGTATCGTCGGTTGGCAGTGCCAGTAGTTTGCGTGGCGGTACTTTGTTGCAAACCTTTTTGGTGGGGCTGGATGGCGAAGTCTATGCGGTCGCTCAAGGTAGCCTGATTGTCAGTGGCCTGGGTGCGGAAGGCATGGATGGCTCACGTATTCTGGTCAATACGCCAACGGTTGGCCGTATCCCCAATGGCGCGACTGTTGAGCAGGAAGTGCCGTCACCTTTTGCTGATGGCGATTACATTACTTTTAATCTTCACCGGCCGGATTTTACCACCTCACGCCGATTGGCCGAGACCATTAATGAGTTTATCGGTCCGGATACCGCATACTCTCTGGATGGCTCCTCTATTCGAGTGCGAGCGCCACGAGATATGAGTCAGCGGGTAGCGTATCTGTCGACCTTAGAGAACCTGACTTTCGAGCCAGCTAGTAACTCGGCACGCATTATTATCAACTCCAGAACCGGTACTATTGTGATTGGTAAAGAAGTCCGGCTCTTTCCTGCGGCGGTTACCCATGGCGGCTTAACCGTGACCATTGCGGAAAATCCGCGGGTGATCCAGCCTAACCCCTTTGCTGGCGGGGAAACCATGATAGAAGAAAGCACCATCATCGATGTGAATCCTGAGCGTTCTCGGATGTTTAAATTCGATCCTGGTGTCACGCTGGATGATTTGGTTCGCACCGTCAATGCGGTAGGGGCAGCGCCGGGTGATCTAATGGCGATTTTAGAAGCACTCAAAGAAGCCGGTGCCATTCATGGCGAGCTGGTGGTGATTTAGGAGCATAGGTATGGACTCAATTCGCCAGCCGCTGTCGTACCATGATATCAACAGCCTGCAGCAAATACGCCAGTCGGCGGGGCAGGATGAAAAGCAAGGCTTGCGCCAGGCAGCAGAGCAGTTTGAAGCCATATTTATGAATATGTTGCTTAAAAGTATGCGTGAAGCCAATGCACACTTTGAAGCCGAAGGCATGATGCACAGCGAAACCACGCGTTTTTACCGCGATATGCACGACAACCAGTTGGCCTCAGATCTGTCGCAAAGTGGTAGTTTGGGGCTGGCGGACTTGATTGTGCAGCAGCTTGATCCAACCGCTGCTGTAAGCAGTGCACGTCCGCCTATACCTGGTGACTTACTGATGCCGCAGCCGATACAGCGCCAAAGCCAGCAGCAGAGGACTCGTATGGAGGCCACTGCTGCAGAACCGCAAGCAGCGCTGTCTGCCAAAGCAGTGAAAAAACCCAGCAGTTGGCAGGTTGCTTCACCGGCAGAGTTTGTGGAGCGTTTGTTACCAGCTGCCCGGGAGGCTGCTTCTGCGCTTGGGCTTGATCCTTTGGCCTTGGTAGCACAAGCGGCACTGGAAACAGGCTGGGGCCAGCATATGATCCGCACTGCGAATGGTGAAAACAGTTACAACCTCTTTGGTATTAAAGCCAGCCGCGGTTGGCAGGGGGAAACAGCAGTGGTGGATACCTTGGAATACCGCCAAGGCGTGGCCCAAAAAGAAAAAGCGAAGTTTCGGGCCTATGCCTCGCCGGAACAAAGCTTGCAAGACTATGTGCAGTTTATTCGTGGCAGTGCCCGCTATCAGGATGCGGTGAAAGTTGCCTCGGACAGCGTGGCATATTTTCGCCAGTTACAGGCGGCAGGTTATGCTACGGATCCAAATTATGCAGAGAAAATTAAGTCGGTATTAAGCAGCCCAACGATTCGGGCCTTTCGCAGTACAGTTCAAGATTAACGGATACTGGCCGATAACAGCTATGGTTGGTGGTAACAAACACTTTGGTGGAGTCGCAAGATGTCGGATAACTTACTCAGAATAGGGTCTTCAGCCGTCATGGCCAGCAGTACCTTGCTGAATACCACCAGTAACAACATTGCCAACATCAACACCGAAGGCTATGTTCGTCAACGTACTGAATTCGAAGCGCAAATCCTGGGGCTAGGCGTTGGCAAAGGCACCACTGAGCGGCTGGTCAATGAATTTACCTTAAAGCAGCTGCGTCGTGATACATCTTCCTATGCATTTTCCAGACAGTACCTGGATGAAGCCAACCGGGTAGACGCGCTGTTTTCCAATCCCGCCAACAGCATCGCGACTGGCATGAATCAGCTGTTTGATCAATTCCAGATTGCCAATAACGACCCAACAACGCTTGCGAACCGCCAGCTGATCATCGGCAGTTCGGAAGCATTGCTGGATCGCTTCAACACCATGTCGACCCTGGTGCTGGATCAAGATTTGTTTATCAACCAGCAGCTGGATATTTATGTTGATGAATCCAATGGTTACATCAAGCAAATTGCCCAGTTGAATAAAGAAATTGCCAGTTATGGTACTGGCGCCAGTCGTCCAATTCCTCTGAACTTGTTGGATAAGCGTGACGAAGCCATTCGGAAATTGTCCGAAATGGTCGAAATTCGTACTTTGGATGCCAGAAACGGTGAGAAGCTAGTATTTATGGCAACTGGTCAATCCCTGGTGGTAGAAAATGGTGACTTTTCTCTGCTAGCTGCGCGCGGCAATCCGGATCCTTCCCGCAAAGAGCTGCGTTTACAGTTATCCGGCAATACCAATGTCATCCGTGACATCAATGTCAAGCAGTTGGGGGGTAAGTTGGGTGCGCTGATTGCTTTTCGTGAAGAGATTCTTGACCCCACCCAGAATAAACTTGGTCAGGTCGCGCTATCGCTGGCCGATGCCCTGAACGAGCAGAACAAACTGGGAATGAACTTAAATGGTGAGCTGGGTGGCCCACTGTTTACCTTGCCAAGCTTTAGTGGCTTTCCCTATCAGAGCAACAGTGCTGGTTCCAGTTTAACCGGTACCGTAGAGGCTGGTCAGGGCAGCAAGATCCCACCGAATGATCTGCGTGTGACTGTCTTATCGGCCACTGAGGTACAAGTACAAGCTGTCGATTTAAAAGGCAACGTGATTGCCGGCTCTGAAATCGTGGTTACTGTGGCTGGTTTTCCTGCCACCATAACAGCCGATGATGCCGGTGGCGATCTCTATGGTTTTAGCTTTGAGATTAATGGCGCTGTTGGTGATCAGTTTGAGTTTAAACCTTTGGCGACAGCCGCTCGGCAAGTTGGCATGGCTACGACCCGGCCGGAGGATATTGCCCTGGCGTCACCCATTCGGATTGATCAAACGCTTGGGAATTTAGGAAATGGGAAAGTTGCTAACTTGCAGGTTACGGATACTACCCCTGCGACTGCACCCGACTATGGTTTTACAGCTCCTGCTGGTTTGGTTAATGGCCCCTGGACAGTGACTTACCTGGGTAGCAACAGTTTTCAGATTGAAGACAATGTGGGTAACGTAATCGCAAACCCTAATTTTGCTTCGGCCAACTATCAGAATTTGTTTGAAGAAGCCGGTGTCGATGTCGGTTTTGACTTTTCAATTAGCGGTATTCCAAGTGCCGGTGATACTTTTACCATTGAATTCAATAGTGGTGGCTTTAACGATAACCGGAATGGTTTGCAACTTGCCGGTTTACAAACCGATACCACAACGACTCGGCTCAATGCATTATCAACGCCTGGTGGTGTGAACAGTGCCAGTTTTAATCAAACTTATGCATCGATGGTGAGTTTGATCGGTGAGCGTACCAATCAGGCCCGCAACAGTGAAGCTGCGAATGATGCCTTGTTGCAACAAAGCAAGCTGTGGTTTGAGTCTTTATCGGGCGTTAGTCTGGATGAAGAGGCTGCCAATTTGGTTCGGTTCCAACAAACCTATCAGGCGGCGACCCGGATTATTTCTACATCACAAACCATTTTTGATACGCTGCTGGCGGCAGTGAGGTAATTCCTATGCGCATGTCGTTCAATATGAAATTCAATCTGGGCCTGAATGGTGTACTGAACACCAACGCCAAGATGTCCCGGGCACAGGAACAACTGACCAAGCAGACTCGGATATTGACTCCGGCCGATGATCCGGCTTCCTCTGCCAAGGTACTGGGGCTGGATCAAAGCCTGGCGCAGACCGAGCAATATCAAAACAACTCCATTTTACTTAAGAACAATCTTGCACTGCAGGAAACCGTTTTATCCAACATGCGCACCTCCATGGATCGAGCCCGGGTATTGGCGATCGCGTCTGGTAATGGGGCCTATGCGGAGGAAGATTTAAGAGCTGTAGCTGCAGAGCTTCGTAATATTCAGATTGAGCTGCAAGACTTAATGAACACTAAGAATGCAGAAGGAGGTTATATCTTTGCCGGCTTCCAGGATAAGAATGTACCTTATGTTTTTAATCCGGTATCCGGACGCTATGAATTTGAAGGGGATGATGGCCAGAAATCATTGCAGATTTCTCCGACCATTGCTTTACCTGGTAACGATAGCGGCAAATTTGTGTTTGATGATGTGCCAGCAAGATTTAAAACCAGTGCAGCATCTATCGTGGCTGGTGGCGCAACTTCGGCATCGATTACGGTGACCAATCAGGATCAGTTCGATCGGTTTTATCGCTCTAACTACGACAACCTGACTCCGGCGAACAATACCTTCAATGTAGTGTTTACCGCACCGGATCAATACGAAATTCAACAAAATGGTACTGCTCTGGTACCACCGGTGACCGGAACCTATACGGCCGGGGAGTCCATTAACTTTCGTGGTACCCGCATCACGGTTGACGGCCCTGCTGTGCCGGGACAGGTGGATTTTAGTTTACAGCCACCAGAGAAAAAGAACATTCTGGACACATTGGAAGAATTCATTGCTCGGCTTGAGAATCCTGATTTATCGGCTTTTCAGCTCAATGAAGGTATCTTGGATGCTATATCCCAAATTTCCAACTCTGCCGATAAAGTAGATAACTTCATGGCCAATGTTGGTGGTCGTATCAATGTGATTGATAGTGTGTTTGAAACCAATGAAGATTTAAAAATCAACAACAAGTCGTATCGGGCTGATTTATCTGAAGTGGATTATGCTGCTGCATTAACGGAAATCACCAAGCAAGAAATTGCTTTGCAGGCGATCTCGGCAACCTTTACCAAGGTATCTGGTGTGTCACTATTCGACTTTCTTCGCTAAATATTTTTTTTGAGATAAACATGCGTAAATGTAGGCTAGCTAATTTTTTTTAGATGAAATCAAAAAAAAATCGAAATTCCTCTAAACTTCCTGCCTTAGCTTCCGATAAATAAGTATCTGAGATGATGTTGTGACAGCCTCACAACACAACGATACAGCGAAGCAGGCAGGAGATTTATTATGTCACTTTACGTCAATACCAATACCTCATCACTGAACGCGCAACGTCAGCTATTTAACTCTGGTAATGCACTGGATGTGGCTTTCAAGCGTCTTTCTTCAGGTTTTCGCATCAACAGTGCAGCTGATGATGCGGCAGGCCTGCAAATATCTAACCGTCTAACCAGCCAGGTGAATGGCTTGGATCAGGCCGCCCGAAATGCTAACGACGGTATTTCTCTGGCTCAGGTGGCGGAAGGTGCGATGGATGAAATTACCAACTCGTTGCAACGGATCCGGGTGCTGGCTATTCAGGCCCAAAATGGTATCAATAATTCTGCTGACCGCGCGGCCTTACAAAAAGAAGTGACCCAGTTAAAACTGGAAATCAGCCGTATCGCTGAGACCACCCAGTTTGGTAAACAAAATCTGTTGCAAGGTACTTATTCTGCAGTCTTTTTGGTTGGAGCCAACGCCGGACAGAATATCAACATTAACTTATCACGAGCCGGTGGCGGCTTTGGTACCTCAGGTCTTGGTTTGGCAGGATTGAGCGTTTCTTCAGTTGCCGGTGCTTCTGCAGCATTGGCTGCCTTGGATAGTGCCATTGCAGTTATTGATGGTACTCGTGCTGACCTTGGTGCCATCCAGAACCGTTTCCAGGCGACGATTCGTAACCTGACGAATATCTCAGAGAACGTAGCTGGTGCCCGCAGTCGGATCCGTGATACGGACTTTGCAAAAGAAACTGCTGAGCTAACACGTACTCAGATTCTGCAGCAGACCAGCACTACAGTATTGGCTCAGGCAAATCAGCGACCACAGGCAGCTTTAAGTCTGCTGCAGTAAAAGGATACTCCTGCTTCAAACCAAAAAGCCGCAATTGCGGCTTTTTTCATTTATGATTTATTCTCGCTATAAAGTGTTTATTTTTAGATGTTTTCTAAAGTTTGTCTTTATTTTTCCGATATATAGACTGTATGGATTTAATTTTTCCATGCGATAAATTCAGACAGGAGAACAACCATGTCATTATACGTCAATACCAATACCTCGTCGCTGAATGCCCAGCGACAATTGTTTAACTCGGGCAACTCGCTGGATGTTGCCTTTAAGCGTTTGTCATCCGGCTTCCGGATTAACAGCGCTGCCGATGATGCGGCTGGCCTGCAAATCTCCAACCGCTTGACCAGTCAGGTCAATGGTTTGGACCAGGCAGTTCGTAATGCCAACGATGGTATTTCACTGGCTCAGGTCGCCGAGGGCGCGATGGATGAAATTACCAACTCGCTGCAGCGGATCCGGGTGCTGGCTATCCAGGCACAGAATGGTATCAATAACTCAGCTGACCGCGCTGCGCTGCAAAAAGAGGTGACACAACTGAAGTTGGAAATGAGCCGGATTGCCGAGACCACCCAGTTTGGTAAACAAAATCTGTTGCAAGGTACCTACTCAGCAGTATTTCTGGTCGGTGCCAATGCAGGCCAAAACATCAGCATCAATTTGTCCCGTGCCGGCGGTGGTTTTGGTACTTCAGGTTTGGGGCTGGCTGGTTTAAGTGTCTCCAGTGTTGCAGGTGCTTCAGCAGCATTGGCCTCCATCGACAGTGCCATTGCCATTATTGATGGTACCCGGGCTGATTTGGGTGCGCTGCAGAACCGCTTCCAGGCTACGATCCGAAATCTAAGCAATATTTCGGAGAACGTATCTGGTGCACGTAGTCGGATCCGCGACACCGATTTTGCAAAGGAAACTGCAGAGCTGACACGTACGCAGATCTTGCAACAGACCAGTACCACTGTGTTGGCGCAGGCCAACCAGCGGCCACAGGCTGCCCTGAGTTTGCTGCAGTAATTCAGCCTCAGTGACAGCGGAGTTCTCACGAGTAGGTGAGGATTTTGCCAGACAATAGGGTTGTTCACCTTGGTCTCTGCATGATCAGATGAGTGTATCTGATTCATGCAGAGCGCCATGTGAGCATACAACCTATTGACCTGCAGGCATAGAAGCGGCGGCGTCTGTTTGACGCCATGCCGTGGCCTGTTTGGTAGCTTGTCAGAAGGAAGTCAGTATGGCATTGATGGTAAATACCAACCAGTCTTCATTGGCATCTCAACGTTTGCTGAGCAACGCGACAGCAGGTTTGAGTTCAACTTTTGAGAAACTGAGTTCGGGGTATCGGATTAACAGGGCAGCAGATGATGCGGCTGGCCTGGTGATCAGTGGTACCTTGACCAACCAGGTTCTTGCTTTGAATCAAGCGGTGCGCAATGCAAATGATGCTATTTCGTTGGTGCAGGTGACTGATAGTGCGATGGATGAAATCGCAACCAATCTTCAGCGTATGAGGGTTTTGGCTATTCAAGCTGAGAATGGTTTGAACACTGAGGTCGATTTGGATGCATTGCAGCAAGAGTTTGATCAAATGCGTCAGAGTATCGATTCAATTGCAACCAACTCCGAGTTTGCCGGGATCCCTTTGTTGGATGGAACGGCAGGGGAGCTGACATTTTTGATAGGCGCTGAAGCCGGGCAAAAAAAGGTAATCGTTCTTGATCAGGATTATCGGGTGAGTCCGGATGGCCTGGACTTAGGTGAAGTGGACTTGCGAGAGGATGATACTGAAAGCATTTTGGCTTCCATAGATGATGCTTTGTTACAAATCGATAGTGCACGGACTGATTATGGTGCCATCCAGAATGCTCTGCAATCGACCATTAAAAACCTGAGTAATGTCAGTGAGAATGTCTCTGCGTCACGTGGTCGTATCAAAGATACCGATTATGCGAAAGAAACCACAGAACTGACTCGGACTCAAATTATCCAGCAGAGTAGTATCAGTGTGCTGGCACAGGCGAATCAACGACCTCAAGCTGCTTTGCTGGTGCTTGACTCAGGATAAACCGATTTTAACGAGCAAGACAAGAGAGGCCACTTTTAGCCCCGGTTAAATTGCAGTTTTGCCGGATAGAACAAAGGCCAAAAGGCAGGAAATATACTCCGGAGTGACTCTTAAATTGCCTTACTCTGCTCATCAGCCACCGTTTAGGTGGCTTTTTTATTTGAAATTTATTGAACAAAAACAGTGGTTTAATTTTTTCTCGTCGAATTTATAAAAAAAAACGAAATTTTCCCTAAAGTTCTCATGAACCAAGCCGAAACACTGGTTAAGCCGAGTTGCAGCTTGGCTCCGTTGACGGTACGTCGGTAACCACCGATACCCGTAGTGCAAAAACAAAGTAGAAGGCATAACGGTTTTGCAGAACCCGTGCTGGATACTAAGGAGTGACTCATGTCTTTATTTGTCAATACCAATACCTCGTCGCTGAATGCTCAGCGTCAATTGTTTAATTCTGGTAATGCGCTGGACGTCGCTTTTAAGCGTCTGTCATCAGGCTTCCGGATCAACAGTGCAGCCGACGATGCAGCCGGTTTGCAAATATCTAACCGTTTAACCAGCCAAATTAATGGCTTGGATCAAGCGGTACGTAATGCCAATGACGGTATTTCTGTAGCTCAGGTCGCTGAAGGTGCTCTGGAAGAAATTACCAACTCATTGCAGCGGATCCGGGTGCTGGCGATTCAGGCTCAGAACGGTATCAACAACTCATCCGACCGGGCAGCACTGCAAAAAGAAGTGACGCAGTTGAAGCTGGAAATGAGCCGTATTGCGGCCAATACCCAGTTCGGTAAGCAAAATATTCTAAATGGTACCTACTCTGCTGTGTTCCTGGTAGGCGCTAATGCAGGTCAAACCATCAGCATCAACTTATCTGGTGTTGGTAACGACGGTAAGAGTTTTGGTACCTCTGGCCTTGGTTTGTCAACCCTGAGCATCTCTTCCGTTGGTGGTGCTTCAGCTGCACTGGCATCGATTGATAGCGCGTTGACACGGATTGATGGTGTGCGTGCCGACTTGGGTGCCTTGCAAAACCGTTTCCAGGCTACGATTCGTAACTTGACCAACATTTCTGAGAACGTTTCTGGCGCTCGTAGCCGGATCCGCGACACAGATTTTGCGAGAGAAACCGCTGAGCTAACCCGGGCACAGATTTTGCAACAAACCAGTACTACTGTGTTGGCGCAGGCAAATCAGCGGCCTCAGGCGGCTCTGTCATTGTTGGGCTAAACTTAATTGAAACGGTCGGCGAAAACTCGCTTTAAAGTTTTCGCCGCTCGGGTCGATAAGGAGTTAAGCAATGAGTAGTGTGAATGCAACAAGTGCGGCTGTTATGGTCACTCCGTTACCGCAAGGTTCGGAAGCCGCACTAAGCAGCTCTTCCGCTACCTTGCCCAATAACAGCAAGGCGGCGTCAGAGCCCATGCAGGCTGCGGCTGCCGAGCCGGTTGATAAGCAGCAGCTGCAAAATGCAGTGGATGTTATCAATCAGGCGGTCGAACTGGATCAACGTGGGTTAAGCTTCACCATTGATGATCTGTCTGGTCGCTCCATCATCAAAGTCAGGGATCTGGCAACGGATGAGTTAATACGGCAAATACCGACAGAAGAAATTCTGAAAGTTGCGCAGGATATTAAACGACTCCAGGAGGAGATGGGGCAATCGATTGGCCTGTTAATCGATAAAAGAGTGTAGGAGTATTCAACAATGTCTGGTGTAAACTTTTTAGGGTCAGCCTCTGGCTTACCACTTAATGACTTGGTGATGTCCTTTGTCAACGTTGAGCGTCAGACAAAAATGGGCCGCATCGAGGACACCAGAAAACAGCTGGATGCTTCTTTATCCGGATTTGGTCGGCTTAAGTCGGCCTTATCCGGCCTACGTCAAGCTAGCCGTGACATTGGCGGTACAAAGCTGAATCAACGCCAGGCTTTGATTAATCAGCCTGAAGACAAAACTTATTTTCGTGCTGAAACCAATTTCAGTGCAGCGCCAGGTCGGTTTGAAGTGAATGTTAATCAGCTGGCTGGTGGCAGTCGGCTCGAGTCTGCCGATGGTGACTTTACTTCTGCTAATGATGTGGTGTCCACCACCGCAGGCCAGTTAACCTTCAGTGCCGATGGCAAGAACTTTACCATCAACGTAACTGCAGGCATGACACTCGATCAGTTACGTTTACGTATTAACCAGAATAAAAACAACTTTGGCGTTGATGTCAATTTGATCAATGCCGGTGATGGCCTTGGTACCAAAATGGTATTTACTTCCAAGGTTACCGGGGATGGCAATGATCTGGTTATTAGTAACAACAATGCAGAGCTTGATAAATTATCGACCGTAGCGACCGGCCCTGATCCGGCCGGTCTTGAATACAGTCGTAATGCCCGCAATGCCATTATTGAAGTCGATGGTATTACCGCAACCAGCAAAACCAACACCTTTAAAAACGTTATTCAGGATACCACTATTTTTGCCGAGGAGCTGACTGAGCCGGGCAATCCTATTCGTTTGGAAATTGCCACCGACAAAGAGGCGGCGGAAGAAAAAATCAACACCTTTATTGAGCGCTACAATGCTGTGGTGACCTTGGTCGCTGATTTGACGAAAGGCAGAAAATTGTCGAGCGATGGCAAAACAGTAGAGGCTGAGGGCGGATCTTTGTCTGGTGATCCTTTACCCAGAAGCCTAATGTCACAGCTTAGAAACTTAGTCAGCTTAAAGCTGGATGTTGCAGACAGTAATGTATCAACCCTCTTCCAAATGGGCATAGGCTTCACGAATGATGGAAAGCTATCCATCAGTAGCAATCGTGAATTTGGTGGTGAGTCTGGCCGTCAGCGCTTTGAGCGCACGCTTGACCAAAATTATGATGATATGGCCCGTTTTTTTGGTGCAGACGATGGCTTGGTGGATAAATTAGACAAGTACATTACTGAATTCAGTCAAGCTGGTGGCATTATTGCTACCAAAGAATCGGTCCTACGTGATCAACTCTCTCAGAATACCAAAGCAAGTGAAGCGGCTGAACGGTACCTGGCAAGTTTTGAAGATACCTTGCGCAAACGTTATGGTGCGCTCGATAGCCTGCTTGGTTCCATGCAAAATACCGCCAATTTTGTAACAGCCCAATTAGCCAACCTGCCAGGGTTTGGTGTGAATAAATCCAAATAATCGAGGTTCCTATGAGTTATGGCATTAAAGCGTACAAATCCGTTGGCGTAAAAGATGATTTGGCCGTGGCTGATCCACATCGTGTGATTCAGTTATTGATGCAAGGTGCTCTGGAGAATATGGCCAAAGCAAAAGGCAGTATGGAGCGGAAAGATTATGCCGGTAAATCAGCCGCGGTTTCCAAAGCCATGACAATTATTTCCGCTTTGCAAGGGTCATTGGATATGGAAGCCGGTGGTGAGATTTCTGATAACCTCTGGGCTTTGTACGATTTTATGGTGAATCATTTGATGCTGGCCAGCCGCAGCAACAGCCCAAGCAAAGTAGATGAAGTGATGGAATTAATGCTATCCATTAAAGGTGCTTGGGATCAAATTCCTGTCAGTGAGCGGGAGAAAGGTTACCAAATGCAAGTTGCCCGTCAAAGCCATAGCGCTTCAGGTTTTTAATGCCATCTTTTATTGACTGGAAAAATCAGGTGGCCACGGCTCAGCAACAGCTGAGCCAATTGATGCAAGATACAACCGATCTCTCCAAAACTCAGCTGCAATTTCAGCAGTATCAGGAGTTGCTTCATTCTGGCGTGAAATTTGCTGAAGACTCTGAGTCTTATGGTCTTTTCCTTCGCGAGCAGCTAGACTGGTTACAACAACAAATGGTTCTGTTTGAAGCTGAAAAAGTGGCGGCAGCAGCTGAGTTGTTGCAACTCGAACGCCGAAAAAAAGCGAAGTCAGGCTACGATCAGAATACCTGAACTGACAGATCCACACCGGCTGTCCGTTCTGAAATGCCGGAACATCTATGCTCAAATACATTAATTACCAGTTGCACGAGGATGCTGAGCGCCAAGCTCAGGTAGAGCAGCAAGCCGCTGCAAAGATTAACTCAATCTTTACTGCAAATATGGCAGCTTTCCAACAATTTATCCCGTCAGTCGTCGATATCGTGCAGCAACACACCATGCAACAATACTCGGTATTCAGCACTAAAGATGCCATGCTCAATATTGTCGACTTTGCTACAGGACGTGTTGTTTATGGCTCTGATCCAATCCAAGAGGTAGCAGAAGAGGTCGCTGACTTTGTAGCTCATGCTCCTTATGTCGATTTATACCATTCTGATGTTGGGACAGCGGACTGGCCAGCAGAACCGTTGCCAGCACAAATTAATACCCTGGTTGTGTTTGGTATGGGGTTTGGATACCAACTCAATGAGCTGTTGCAGCAGGTTCGGGTACGTTACCTTATTGTTTATGAGCCTTCAGTGGATATGCTGTTTTGTTCACTGCAAGCGAATGACTGGCTGGCTTTATTCGAAACGGCTGCTGCATTAAATACCCAAATTTTTCTTCAGCTAGGAAATGATGGTAGCTCGCTTACCACTGATTTAGCAGAACTTTGTCAGGAAACGGAGCAAGACAGAGTGTACCTGTACCGTCATTACTTTCATCCAGTGATGGATAAAGTTATTGATTACGCCATGACACATCAGGGCGAGCCCGGTAAATTGTTGGCAGAGAGTGCGCATATTGGTCGGTACGAACATTTATACGATTTTATCAGTGAACGCAACCCCGGCGTGTTAGGTACAAGTCAGCCCCAGTCATTTACTGATGAAAAGCGCTATCAGCGGAATATGGCTGCTCTAAAAAAGTTCTACCCTAAGGTGCACCTGGCCATTCAAAAACATCAGGCAGAGCACTGGCAACTGGTGCAAGAGCAAGGGCAACCAAACCTCTATCATAAGCAGCGCAAGGCACTGTTTTACCAGAATATTGAACAGGAATCTGAAGCCCTTGTTGATTATTTTGTCCATCACCCCTACAAAGATGATGTGATCTTGGGTCAGCGTATTACCCGAAAACTTGAGCACTATCTTCATTTTTCGTACATGAAGAAAATACAACCGATATTAACCAAGACATTGCAGCAAAATAGTCGTTTGCCTCAACAAGTTGATTCTTTAATCGTCTTTGGGGTAGCCCTTGGTAAACACCTTGAGCACCTGTCTTCCATGCATCGTATCAAAAGCCTTTATATTTGTGAGCCTAATCTGGATTTTTTTGCAGCCAGTTTGCACGTGACCGATTGGGCGTCAATCTTTGAGCAGGCTGATGAGGATAAACGACGTATTTATCTGAACCTCGGCGGTGATGGTAGTCGCTATTTTTATGATTTGATGATGCAGTTTTATCAGGTTGGAGCTTATTCCATCGCCAATACCTACATGTTGAGCTCGTATTACAACGAGACTATGCAAAAAGCGATTTATGATTTGAGAGCTGAATTGAAGGTGGTATTGGCGATAGGAGAGTATTTCGATCACGCACGCTATGGCCTGGCTCATACCTATTATAGCCTAAGTAATGGGCATCATTTTTTTAAAAAAGAGCGGAAAGGCCTGCAGCAGCATGACTTTCTCAAATTGCCTGTCTTTGTGGTTGGTAATGGACCAAGCTTGGATCAATGTTTTGATTATTTAAAAGAATATCAAGACCAGGTGATCATCATCAGTTGTGGTACGGCGTTAAAAGCTTTACACAGCCATGGTATCAAGCCTGATTTTCATGCTGAAATTGAGCAAAATAGAGCGACCTTCGATTGGATCAACCAAGTGGATGATCCAAGCTATTTGCAAGATATCCGTCTTCTCAGTGTCAATGGTATTCATCCGGATACGGCAGCTTTATTTGCAGAGACGTATCTCTGCTTTAAAGAAGGTGAAACATCCACCATCGTATTTGAGCGCGAGTTGGCCAAAGAGAATGTGCAGGTAGCATCACTTAGCTATGCCTATCCAACGGTGACTAACTTGGTGGTAAATGCCATGTTGAAGCTTGGAGTTAGGTTGCTGTATCTGTTTGGTGTTGATTTAGGCTATGCGGATATAAACTATCATCACTCTAAATCATCTGCTTACTATAAGAAAAATGGCGAGCAAATTTACGCTTACCAGAAAGCTCACGGTGGTGGTCTGGTTACCGCTGGCAATTTTCGCTCACAGGTTTTTACGAAAACTGAGTTTGATGTTTCGCGGAAACTTATTGAGCAAGCTATAAAAGCCCATAGCAAGGATCTCGAAGTATACAACTGCAGTGATGGTGCCAGAATTGAGGGGGCAAGGCCTCTTCAGCCCGCAAATATCCTTTTGAGCCATATGAAGCTTGATAAACGAAAGGTGATGGCCGATTTTTTAGAGCAGAGCAGTTATTCATCCTTTGCTGATTTAGCACAGCCGGTGTGGCAACGGTTCAATTTTACCGCACTTGAACGGGGTATAGATGAATGGGTTTGCTTACTTGAGGAGCCTGTCGCTACGGCCGAGCAGGCTTTAGCCTTCATCGATAAGCAATGGTTGTTACTGCGTAAGTTTGGTGGTGATCAATACAACCTGCTGTACCTGATGATGCTGGGCAGTACAAATTACATTTCAGCTGTCCTTACTAAATTGTCTGTTAGCATTGATGAAGAGCACAAGGATTTGTTGGATGCTTTTCATGATGTTCAGCATATCTGGATTGATTATTTAAAAAGTGTCAAAGCGGACATGCTAAATGATCCGCTGGCATGCGATGGCGTTTCGGTTGCTTACTTAATGGATCGTTTAAAAGAGCCGTGAACAAAACGGCTATTTTGGGGAAAGCTTTCTCTAAGGCTAAAGCAAGCTTAAGTTGTGGCCGATATGCATTACATAAACCGGCAATACTTTGACAGAGGACCCGTCGGATGAAAACCGTGCTAACTTACGGAACCTTTGATCTGTTCCATATCGGGCATGTAAATTTATTGCGACGCGCCAAAGCGCTTGGTGACAGGCTGATTGTAGGTGTTTCAACCGATGAGTTTAATGCACGAAAAGGTAAGAGTACCTTGGTACCCTTTACTCACCGCTCAGAGATTGTGCGTAGCTGTCGCTTTGTTGACTTGGTGATCCCTGAGTGCGATTGGAAGCAAAAGGCAGACGACATTCAGACTTATCAAGCGAATGTTTTTGTGATGGGAGATGATTGGCAAGGAAAGTTTGATGACCTGGGAGCACTTTGTGAGGTGGTTTATCTTGAGCGCACTAAAGAGGTTTCCTCGTCGTCATTAAAGCAAGCGATTTCAGTATTCATGCAACTAAAGAATGAGTTGAGTGTATGAAGAAGAATAAGATAGTTGTCTATACGGCCATAGCAGGAGACTACGATAAACTCTTAGCTCCAGAGTTGATTGAAGACGGTGTGGACTATGTTTGTTTCACCGATAATCCCGATTTAACATCTGATCTATGGCAACTCCGGCCCTTTACCCCGAAAGAGTATAAGTTTGCGCAACAGGATCCTGTCCGGCTTGCTCGCCGGGTGAAAGTGCTGCCGCACGAACACTTCCCAGACTACGAATACAGCATTTGGATGGATGCAAATTTGACGTTACGTGGTAGCGTCAAGGAGCTTATTAATATTGGGTTAGAGACCTGTCACTTAGCCACCTGGCAGATGCCGGAGCGGGTATTGTGTACCTATCAGCAAGCAGAAGCGCTCATCAAAGGCAATTACGATGCTGCTGATGTCATTCGGGAGCAAATGACAAAGTATCGCCTGTTGGGCTTCCCTGAAATGAATGCTGAACTGGACCAGCATGGAGTGATGACATGCGTTCTGGTTCGCAAGCACATGGAGCCTGAGTTAATGAGGGCTATGTACGATTGGTGGGCTGAGATTGCACTCCATAGCCGTCGTGATCAACTCAGCTTTCATTACATCGCCTGGAAAAACCAACTGAAATACTATCTGTATGATGGCAATGCCCGGGATAATCGCTTTTTTATCTGGCGCCGCCATGACTCCAGAGTAGCCTATTTACAATCACTCGGGCAGACCATCTTACAGCAGATTGAAAGCCGGGCGGCAGAAAGGGCTATTGTATTGTGGGGCACAGGCAGCGCAGCCAGGCAAACAATGCAAGCATTACCAGGCTTGAAGGTTGAGGCGTCTGTTGATAGTAATAGCGCTCATTGGGGTAAAGAGATAGCAGGGCTTGCTGTTTATAGCCCAGAGCAGCTAGACGCTCGTTTGCACTATGTTGTGATTGCGTCATCATATTATTATGAGATTTCTACTCAGCTATGCGAGCGAGGGTTTTCCGATGAAACGGATTTCTCGTTTGGTATTTCCAAAGAATTAATCGGGCTTGTTAATTTCAAAGACTGGTAAAAGGTGGTGAATGCTACCGCTATAAATGAGTAAAGCCGATGCAATTCATTAATATGACAGACTCCACTTGTAAGCATAAAGCTATAATTCTAGTGGTGTCACCATTTCAGTACTGGTGTGCGCTGGAATACTTACATCAATACCACCCTGGAGCTGAAACTCTGGTGTTGGATGCCTCAGGGTTTTGTGGTAATTCAACCCGGCAGTTGCAGACGTTGTATCGGTTGTATCCACCCGGGCGCATTCGTGTGCTCGAGTTACTGCGACAAGGGACGCTGCAGGAGCGCATTGCTAGTTATGCCGGCCTGGCCACAGATTATGCAGATGAGTGCTTTGATACCATTGTGATTGGGGATCTTCGCCAGCAATGGATGCAGGATATTGCCTGCAGTGTAACGGCTAAGCAGCTGATTGTGGTGGATGATGGTGCGGCCACCAATCCTATTCAGCGCCATGTGCTAAAGCCTGCCGGGTATCGACTGCCAGTAAGCATGTACCGGGGCGATCCTTCACGACGGGCACAGGCACTTGCCATTAAACAAGAGCTGGGACTTCGCATTGAACCGAAAGCCGCTCGGTTGTTTTCGATTTTTTCTTTTGAAGACAACAACCATTGTCTGAGAAATGATTTATCGTTATTACGCCAAAACTGGCAGCCGGTTTCCTCTAGCCATCGGGAGTGGCATTTTATTGGTTCTCCGGTCTGCGAAAAAGGCTTTGTTCCAACAGCCGATTATCGGGCGATTGTCGAGGATGCAGCTGTGCTTGGTAGCGGGGAAGGGCAAGCTATCTACTTTGCTCACCGTTCAGAAGACATGGCCGAGAAAACGCCCTGGCTTGAGCAGTTGGGGTTTCAGATAGAGCACAACGATACACCCTACGAACTGTTGCTGGCAGAGCAGGGCCGTAAACCCGGATTGGTGACAGGTCTGCACTCGACTTGTTTGTTCAATCTGAAAATGCTGTTTGATAAGCAAGTCCGGGCCTGCTGCTACCAGCTGCCCGACGCCTTGCTTGGCTCTTTTCAGACAACACCTTGGGGCAGCGATTATTTTAGCTTGTACGATCATATTACGGCGATTTATCAGCGTCTTGCCGAATTTGGCATTGAAATCCGTATGCTGAGTGAAAGCAAAAGGAAAACAGGATGAAGAAAAAAGTAGCGTTGTTGACCGGGGTTACAGGGCAAGATGGTGCTTATTTGTCGCGCTTTTTATTGGATAAAGGCTATCAGGTTCATGGTATTCGAAGGCGCGCTTCCTTGCCAAACCTGGACCGGCTCCACGACTTGGTGGAGCTGCCGCAAGAAGTTAACAACGACTTTTATTTGCACTACGGCGATATGACGGACTCGCTCTCGTTGGTGCGTTTATTGAATGAAACCCAGCCGGATGAGGTGTACAATCTGGCAGCGCAAAGCCATGTGCATGTCTCTTTCTCATCACCGGAGTACACTGCTGATGTGAATGCTAATGGCACCTTGCGGTTACTGGATGCTATCCGCACCCTGAAAATGGAAGACAAGGTTCGTTTTTATCAGGCTTCAACGTCCGAGTTGTATGGCAAAATCCAGCAGCCGCGTCAAAGTGAAACCACCCCATTTTATCCACGTTCTCCCTACGCCACTGCCAAGCTCTTTGCCTATTGGGCGACCATAAATTACCGCGAGGCTTATGGCATCTTTGCCTGTAATGGCATTTTGTTTAATCACGAGTCCAAGTGGCGTGGTCGCTCCTTCGTAACCCGAAAAATCACGGCGGCAATTGGCCGAATGATGTACCAGCTGCAGGATTGTTTGTACCTTGGTAACTTAAATGCTGAACGTGACTGGGGGCATGCCAGGGATTATGTGGAAGCCCAGTGGTTGATTTTACAACAGGAGCAGCCGGATGACTTTGTCATCGCTTCTGGTCGTAAAACATCGGTCAGACAGTTTGTAGAAGCTTGTTTTACGTTGGTGGGTATTGAGCTTGAGTGGCAAGGCGACGGGGTAGATGAAGTCGGGCGGATTGCCAGTGTGGATCAAGCGCGCTTTGCCAGCCAGGTGCCCGGGCAGACTTGCCCTTATCAAAGCGGGGAAGTTCTGGTGCGGGTTGATCCTTTCTATTTCCGGCCAAATGAAGTCGATGTACTTTGGGGCGACGCCAGCAAAGCAGAGCGGATCCTTGGCTGGAAACCTAAAATCAGTCTGGAACAGATGGTGGAAGAAATGGTCGGACACGATTTGTCGCTGGCCCGAGACGAAGCTATTTTAAAGAAGTACAGCAATGAATAACAGCGACGATTTTATTCCTGTCTCCAAGCCCTACCTAACGGCCGAGGCTAAGACACTGGTGTTGGATTGCCTGGAAACCGGCTGGATCTCTTCCAAGGGCGCTTATGTTGAGCGTTTGGAACACGAGTTTGCTGCCTACCTTGGTGTGCCGTATGCCATCAGTGTCAGCAGTGGGACGGCCGCCTTGCATTTGGCCTTGTTGGCACTGGGGATAGGCCCAGGTGATGAGGTGATCGTACCGGATTTAACTTTTGCCGCAACTGCCAACGCGGTGTTGCATTGCGGGGCCAAGCCAGTACTTTGCAGCGTTAACTGGCAGGACTGGACTTTGGACCCAACAGATATTGCACGTTGCCTAAGCCATGCTACCAAGGCCATTATCCCGGTGCATTTGTATGGTATGCCAGCCCGGATGGCCGAGCTGCAAGTCATCGCCAAACAGCATCAACTGTTTCTGATTGAGGATTGCGCCGAGTCGCTGGGTGCCAGTATCGGCCAGCAAGCAACCGGCAGTATTGGGGATTTGGGGTGCTTTAGTTTTTTTGCCAACAAGCTTATCACAACTGGAGAGGGCGGCATGGTCACCACCCATTGTGACCAGTTGGCACAGAGGGTAAGGTGCCTGCGTGATCATGGCATGCTCCCTGAGCGCCGCTATTGGCATGAACTGGCAGGTTTGAATTATCGGATGACCAATATTCAGGCCGCCCTTGGGGTATCACAGCTGCAGCATTTGGATGCCTTTTATCAGCAACGTCAGCAGCAGGAGCAATGGTATCAGCAGTACTTAGCCGGGGTACCAGGCCTGGAGTTTAAATTACAGCGTCAGGGGGTGAAAACCGTCAATTGGCTGATGTCGTTGCGCGTCGACCCAGCCAAAGCAGGTTTTCATGCTGCAGAGCTGATGTATGACTTGCAGCAGCATCAGATTGAAACCCGTGGATTTTTTTACCCGCTGCATCTGCAGCCACCTTACCTGGATCAGAGTGAGGCATTGCGATCGATGGAGCAGTTAGCGGCTGAGGGTATCTCGTTACCAACCTTCGTTGGACTGACACAAAGCCAGGTTGAGCGCATTTGCCTAAGGATCCGCCAGTTTGCAAACGCCAGACTACAGGAGCCTGTATGATGCGTTCTTACCAGTTTTCCCAGCAGATTCAGTTAGGCCGGCGTCTGATTGGGCCTGAGCAGCCCAGCTACATCATCGCCGAAGCGGGCGTCAATCATAATGGCGATATGGCTATGGCACATCAGTTGATTGATGTAGCGGTAGCTGCCGGTGCGGATGCAGTGAAATTTCAGTTATTCAGCACTGAAGCCCTAATCCGCTCCGACGTTGTAAAAGCAAGCTATCAACTGCAGGGGGAAGGCGATGCGCAATCGCAGTTTCAGATGCTCAAACAACTGGAAATTAGCCCGGCACAATGCAGGCAACTTCAACACTACTGTGCTCAGCACGGCATTGAGTTTTTGGTCACCCCCTTTGATGAACCCAGTCTGGAGCAGCTCAAGGAAGCCAAGCTGAGTGCACTTAAGATTTCTTCGACCGATTTGACCAATCTGCCATTTCTCGTCAAAGCCGCCAGCCTGAAGATCCCGTTGATTGTATCGACTGGCATGAGTGAGTATTCCGAGGTGCAGCGCGCGGTCGACACTCTGTATCCACACTGCAAAGATCTAATCTTGTTGCAATGCACTTCCAGTTATCCGGCACCAGACTCGGCTTTGAACTTGCGGGTGATGCAGAGTTTTCAGCAGCAATTTCAGCTGTTGGTTGGTTACTCAGATCATACGGTTGGTCTTGGAGCATCTCCTTATGCGGTGGCTGCAGGGGCTGTCTTGGTGGAGAAGCATTTCACCCTCGATAAATCCTTGCCAGGGCCGGATCATCAGGCTTCGCTGTCGCCTGAGGAACTGCGGCAATTTGTTGCTGAAATTCGCCGGGTCGATGCCATGCTGGGCTCTGCGGTAAAATCCGTTGAGTGGTGTGAGCGTGCCAATCGCGCTTCGTTGCAAAAATCCATGGTGGCGGCATGCCGGATAGAGGCCGGTGAGCCTTTTACTGCGCAAAATCTGGTAGCCAGAAGAACCGGTGGGATAGGGGTTTCACCGGTTTATGCAGAGCAGTTGTACCGGCTTTGTGCCACAAGAAATTATGACGCCGGGGATATCATTGATGGCTGAAGCGCTGATCGTGTTGGGCGCTGGCGGCCATGCCCGCTCTGTGCTTGCGTTACTTAACAGTTTGCAGCGCCCGGTGCATGCTGTGCTGGACCCGGCTGCCCAGCCTGGAGAAACCATCATGGGGGTGCCAGTGCTGGCAGAATTGGCCCTGACCGCCCCTTGCGTGCTGGCTGTGGGGGATAACCAACGGCGTGCAGTGCTCTTTAAGCAGCATCAACAGTGGGTGTTGGCTGATGCTTTAATTCATCCGAGCGCTTTGCTGGATGCAACCGCTACCCTTGGCAAAGCAAGCCAGGTTCTGGCTTTAGCTTACATCGGGCCAATGGCGCGACTAGGGCTGAATTGCCTGGTGAATACCAGGGCTGTGATGGAGCATGAGTCGTGCCTTGGTGACCATTCCCACCTGTCGGTGGGTGCTGTGTTGCTTGGCAGGGCTCAGGTGGGTGCTTATTGCTTTATTGGTGCCGGTGCTGTGATTAAAGATGGGGTCAGCCTCTGTGATGGGGTGGTGGTTGGCGCCAATGCTTTTGTCAATGTCGACATCACTGAACCCGGTACTTATGTCGGAACACCAATCAGGAGGCTTTGCTAATGGATGCTGCCATTTATGTGTCCAGTTCGTGTGTCAATTACCGCTCCATCGCCCAAAGTGTGCAGCATCTGGCGGAGCGGGGGTACAAAGCCATCGAGCTGTCCGGCGGTACCCATTACTACCCCGGTTTTGTCGATGACTTGTTGCGTCTTAAGCAGCAGTATCATCTGCAGTATCGGTGTCACAATTACTTTCCGCCACCACAGCAGCATTTTGTACTGAACCTCTCGGCCAGTGATGATGGGATCCGCGATACCGCCATTGCTCATGTCAAACAAGCCATAGCCTTGTCGGTGCAACTGGAAGCCGATCGCTTTGCCATTCATGCTGGCTTTCGGTTGCAACCGGCGGTAGAGCAGCTAGGGCAGGTGATTGCATCGCAGCAGCTGCAGCCAGAGCAGGCTGCCTTGCAGCGTTTTGCTGAGGCCTGGGCAGAGTTGCAGCCCATTGCCGCTCAGGCTGGGGTGAAACTCTATGTTGAAAACAATGTTTTGTCGGCGGCGAACCTGTCGGCTTTTGGCGGGGAAAATCCATTTTTAGCGACAGATCGGCAGTCCATAGAACAATTAATCGCTGTAACCGGAGCCCCTTTGTTGCTGGATGTGGCTCATCTGAAAGTAAGTTGCCAGAGTTTACAGCTGGACTTTGTCAGTCAATTGCATAAGCTGATGGCGACAACCGATTACCTGCATTTGAGTGACAATGATGGCAGCGCCGATCGTAACCAAGGACTGCTGGCTGGTCATAACCTGCTTGAGTTGTTATCGCAACACGACTTTTCCGGTAAAACCATCACGCTGGAAGTGTACGATGGCGATGTCAGTCTGGCACAAAGCATGCAGGCAGTAAACCGCTTGCTGGAGCTACGGCATGAGCACTAAAATCCGGACAGAAGCCCGTGTATTGGCTATCGTGCCGGCCCGCTCTGGCTCTTTGCAATTGCCAGACAAAAATATCCGACCTTTTCATGGCAAGCCACTGATGGCCTGGAGTATTGAAGCAGCGCTGACCTCCGGAGTGGTCGATAGTGTGGTGGTGTCTACCGATAGCCCTGACTATGCCGCTATCGCCTGTCAGTACGGTGCCGAAGTGCCCTTTCTGCGCCCCAAGGATTTGTCCGGCAGCGATGCCGGTTTAATGGCCGCCCTGCAGTATACTGTGCAACAGTTGGCGCTGCTTGGTCGCCATTTCGACTGGGTGCTGTGTTTGCAGCCTACTTCGCCGCTTCGCACCGCTTCACACATTAAAGATGCCGTACAGCAGTTTGCGGCCTTAGAGGATCCAAACAAGTCGATGGCGTCGGTCTATCCGGTCGACGCTAAATACCGTTGGCTGCTACGCACCTCCGAAGAGGGACGTTTGCAGTTTTTGGACAATGGATTAAATCAGCAGGGCGTTTATGCCCGGCAGCACAATGGAGCTGTCTACATGCCTAATGGCGCGATTTTTATCATGCAGACCAACAAGCTGGTAGCACAGTATACCGAGAATACCTACCCGTTTTTGATGGATGAGGCAAGCTCGGCTGATATTGATACGCTGGATGAGTTTATTCAAGCTGAATCACTCTGGCTTCGGGCTCAGTAAATCCGCAACAGCTCGATTTGTGCTGGTATCTGTTTTTTTAGCCGAAGGTACAGCATATCTTGATACACATCAGATGAAATCACGATCGCCTGCATTGATGCCAGTGCATCCTCCAAAGTTGCAACCTTATAACCGAAAAGCTCACTACCGGCTTTGGCAGGATCGGCATCGAGCAGGCCGCCAATCGCCTGGCTGGGAGCCAAAGCATTCAGCAGCAAGCGGCTGTGTTGTCCGGTACCATAAAGGTAGACACTCTTGGCAGGGTAATGCGCCAGCTTTTCGCGCAGTAGGGTAAATTTCTGCTGGCGCTGTTGCTCGCTGACTAACTTTGCCTCGGCTTGATAGCGCGATCTGTTTTGCTCGAGATCTTGCAAAAACTCCAGGGTACGGCGGTACTCATTGGCATCGGTGGCTAGTTGATGTGGAGCACATTTTTGAAACATGCTGTGAATAAAGTCGTCACTGTGCAGACACTGGTAGCCAGAGGATGCCAGCACGCTGTTCAGGGTCGCTCTGGTAAAATGATAGGTGTGGGCATTTTGCAGATAACGCAGAAAATCGCATTGATAACGCTGCTTTAGCCCTGCTAAGCCCGGTACTTCAATGTACAAGATGCCATCTGTTTTTAATAACTGATGAATAACCTCAAGTTCGGCCGGGATATCGAGAAAGTGCTCCAGCACATGACTAAGGATAATAACATCGTATTGCTCAGCCCCGATTTGCAGCAATTGTCGGCTGCTCTTATGCAATAAATTCAGTCCTTGCTGGCGGCCATACTCCAGATAATTGCTACCAAGATCAATCCCGCACACCTCAAAACCTTGCTGTTGAAATGCGTACAAAATCCCACCGGCACCGCAACCAATTTCCAGCACCTTGTTGCCAAGCTGCGGTACCTGTGACTGTAAATATGTCAGGATCTGGCGACCATGGCCATATTGTTTGCCAAAAAATTCCTCAGAAGCCTCAGCCGCGCCAACATAAAGGGGGCGGTAATCATGCTGATAAAACTGCTGGTAACTTTGCGCAGTCATTCGTGGTGAAGTTCTCAGCTGACCGCATTGGCGGCAAATCACCGTGCGGACCGGAAGGCCGTAGCGATCTTTTTCTGCCAGAACATCGTCATCCTGTTGCCCACATAAGCAACTGGTGTTTTCCATGGCGTAGACACCAGCCGCCAACTTTTGTAGGACGCTTTGCCGCGCAGCTTGCTGGATAGGGCAGAGTGACAAGGTGAACTGCGCATCATTTTGAAAGCGAGGGCTAATTAGCATGAAAAACTCCTGGATTTGAATAAGCAAAGCGTTAAATGAGTTCACGAGTGTTGTCAAGTAGGCTTTCAGTGAGAGCCTGCTTCAACGCTGCTTGTTTTTGACCGTATTCTCTAAACAGACCTTAAAACTGCTGCTGTAAATAAGCTATGATTTTATCGGCCGCAGTCGATGGAGCTTGATAATACAACGCAGTTAATTGGTGCCGTTTTGCCAGGCAATGCGCAGGCTCACCCTGTTGGAGCCAGTCGCTTAGCTGTGCCAGCAGCTCAGTCTGGTTGCCCGAAACTTGCCCCATAACAAACTGCTCGTCTGGTATCAGGGTGGCACCACGCAGGCTTTTGTACTGGGCAAGATCGTACTGGTAATAAAAAATTGCACGATCAGCCAGCATAAAATCAAAAGCAATGGACGAGTAGTCGGTGATCAGCGCTTTGGCCTCGGCCAGCCAGGGGTAAATGTTTTTACCGCTGGGGTACAAGTAAATATGCGGCAATTCAGGCAGGGCTTGCAAGTTGTCCTGTTCGGTCAACCCCATGGCATCGCCAAATTTTCTGGAGATAAAAGGATGAAACTTCAGGATAAAACTGACATGGTGGTGGGCACACCACTGCTCAAGTTCGGCCAGATTAAGCGGATAATCGTTATCGCCCCAATCGCGGTAGGTGGGTGCGTAAATCATCAAATCACCAGTTTGCTGTTGCACCTCACGCAGCAATGCTGGCGGCTCCGCATTAATCCAGTCGCGTTGTTCGCTTTGTTGGAGGAATGCATCGTTACGCGGATAGCCAAGCGCCAGATAAGCTTTGGCGCGAAAAATCTTCGGAAAAATATGCTGGTTAAACCAGGTTGAGCTGGAAATAAAGGCCTGATCACACAGATGCGGGTAATGCGCATTGCCGCTCAGCGCTTTGTAGGGCAGGCCATGCCAGAGCTGGAACACCGGGATGTGACGGCGCAGCAAGCTGAACGTCTGGCCGGTGTACTCGTGATCCACCACCAGGGCTTTGGCCCGCAGGCAGCGCCAAAGCGCGTACAGCGACATGCAGCCAAGAAAATGACGGTCTTGCGCAAGTTCAGGCATCTGCTGTTTAAGGCGGCGACCTAGCAGCCAGGCCTGCTCCGGTTGTTGCCTCTGGTGTTCGCGATAACACAGCAGCACGTTGCTGTCGAAAAAGGCTTCAGCATAATACAGATAGCCTGAGCGGGGCACCACAACACGCAGAGCACCAAAAACAGCGGATAACAGCACAGAGCGCAGCTCACTCCAGTAATGCCGCAGCGGCAAGCGGTAACGCTGCAGCCGGTTTTTTGCATCTACAGACCAGAGCTGCTGTTTACGAAAGCCGCGCGTGAGCAAACCTGCGGCTACCTGAGCGGTAAAAGCCCCCGGGGCCAGCACGATGATGGCACCAGCCTTAGCCTGCTGTGCTGTGTTGATAAGGCCATCGCCTTGCTTCAGGTTATCGGCCAGCCCGGCGATGACATAGCCTTGAGCCGCCAGGCGCTCAGCCAGCGCTTTGCCGGCTGGGTTGGCTGGGGCGATGTAAAGCGGTTGCTGCGTTTTATCGGCTACAGGTTCTGGCATCAAGGCTCCGGGGCTTAGGCAGTACTGCCGGCATCCACAGTAAGCACGGTACCGGTCACGGCGGCCGCTTGTTCGCTTAGTAAATACAGCACGGCAGCGGCGGCATCGTCCGGGGTGGCCAGACGGCCGAGCGGACTGCGCCTTTTAATGCTCTCCAGTTTGTCGCCCTGCAAGCTCTGCGTCATCTCGGTTTGCATGTAGCCGGGGGCGACGCAATTGACGGTGATACCCGCTTTACCTACTTCCCGCGCCAGTGACTTACTAAAGCCTTCCAAGGCCGCTTTGCTGGCGGCATACACACTTAAACCATTAAAACCGGTACCGGCGATGATGGAGGAAATATTGATAATACGCCCACTGCGGTTTAGCAGCATCGGCCGGAGCAGATACTTGCACAGCAGGATAGGGGCTTCAATATTTAGTGCGAGCAGCTGATGAATTTCACTGTTGTGCATGGTGGCTAACACGCCATCGTAACCGACCGCTGCATTATTTATTAAAGCATAGGGGCGACCAAAACGTTTGATCCAGCTGGCGCACCGGGCCGGAAGCTCTTCAAGCTTCGCCAAATCGACGGCTTCAAATTCAAGCGCCGGCTGCTGTTGCCTTAACGCGGCCAGCTCGGCGCTTTCGGTGCGGGATAACGCCAGCACCCGATAATGTGCCGTTAACAGCTGCCGGCAAATGGCCAGCCCTAATCCGCGGCTGGCACCAGTCACAATCACTAAGTCAGACATTCGATTCCTTACGGCTTAACTTGCCGCTGCTGTTGTTGGCCAGTTCCGATACCCAGTGATACCGTGTTGGGATCTGATAGCGTTGCAACTGCGTTAAGCAGAGTTGCATCAGCTGACTTGGCAGTTTTTTCAGGTCACTGCCAGGTTTTGCGACGACATCGGCGACCACCAACTGACCAAGCACACTGCTGGCTTTACCATAGACTCTGGCCTGCAACACGGCCTCATGCTGCAGCAGAACCTGCTCCACCTGCTCAGGATGAACTTTATTACCACCAACATTGATGGCACCGTTGGCGCGGCCAAGAAACAGTACCCGCCCTGACTTCAGCTGTACCACATCGCTGGTATCGATAAAACCATCCGCATCCACAACGATATGTTGGCTTCTGACCGGGACGGTCGCTGGCTTGATGCAAAGATGGTGCTCTGCATTGATGCGCATTTGGATCCCTGAGCGTGTTTGCTGTAACCAAGCCTCTGGAAAACCAGCCTGACCGTCAGACACGGAAAAGCCAACACCGGCCTCAGTTGACGCATAGATATGCAAAACACGGGCTGTTGGGAACAGCTGTTGCAGCTTGGTTAATAACGGCTGATCGGCAATCTCGCCTCCGAGCGTCAATTGCAGCAAGGGCAGTTCAGCCAGCTGATTGGTCATTAGCAATTGGCGCCAAAGTGATGGTGTGGCGGAAAGAGCATTGACCTGATAGCGTTTAAATACCTGCATCCGCTGATGTGCATCTCCGCTGCTGGCGTCGATCAAACAGGCACCGCTTAGTGCACTTTGCAGCAGGACTTGCAGGCCAGCGAAGCGATAGGGCTGGTAGCAAAGCCCCCAACGTAATGCGGAGGCTGGGTTGCTTTTAACGGCCCGACATAAACTGGCAAAGCGATGAGGGATCCATTTTGGCGTGCCTGTGGTGCCAGAAGTGGCTAAGTACCAGACGGTTTCAAGCGCTGGCTCGGTCGAGTGGCAGAGTTCGCTAAGCGGCGTTTTTACTGCCGTATCGGCTGGCCAATGCATCAGATCTGCCGGCATAGCCAACTCCTGCGTTGTGTCTGGCAGCAAATACAAAGCTGAGCACCAACCGTCAAAAGCAAGCAGGGCACACAGAAACTCCGTGGTGCTGGTGTACTCTAGCGCCAAAGCCTTGCCATACAGTTCTGGATGTGTGTTGCGAAGCTGTGTTGCTCTATTGTGTAGTTGCTCAAAGCTTAGTGGCAAAGCACCATCTACCGCCAGTCGATCAGGCGGAGTTTGTGGTAACTGTTGCCAGAAAGCCATCATGATGATCCAGCTGCCTGTTGGTAGATATGAATAAACTCACCCAGGGTTCTTGGGTACACGGCAATTTGCATCTCGCTGAAGGGGTCCATGCCAAGTTCCTCCTCCAATTGGGCAACCAACATGGCGAAACCGAGTGAGTCGAGGCCACTCTCCAGCAACACCGTATCATCGGTCAGCGGTTGGCTGATTTGGCAGTTGGCCAGCTCGGCAACCTGCAGTAGCGTTTTTTGGATATGAGTTTGTAGGTCCACACGAAATCCTATCAATTGAAAAATTCTATAAAGGTAGCTGCGTTGGCAATTTGCTTTGGTAGTTTAGCCAGTATCGTGGCTCGGTTCGATTGCCAGTCAGCCGTTGCATAGCAAAAGTGATGAACCTGGTAATGCACGCCATTGCGTTTAGAGGCTGCCGGTGTGATGGCAGTTTCCTGATAACCGAACAGCTGATGCAGTTTAAGCACACTGTGATTAAACGACAGAACTTCCGCATGCAAGGTGTTGCAATGACTTTGGAGCGCGGCGTAATCAAGTGCTGCAATCTCCAGCAGCAAGCCACTGCCAGGCCATACATCGGTTTCGCCAAGGTAACAGCCCCATTCCAGCCCTGTGTCAGAGTGGGGTTGAAAATACAGAGCACCAATGGGACGCTCGTTTTGCCACATCACAAAGAAAACCGTACCGGTCGTGTTTAACTGCTTGAACCAGGCTTGATGTTGCTCCCAGCTTATCAGCTGGTCATGGTGCATATTGGCGCGGATGGTCGCTTTATTACGCCACTGCCAAACAAGTTTCAGCTCGTCTTCGCTCAGCAAACGAAAGGTACTGCGCGGGTAGTGTTTCACAGTACTCATGGTTTGGCCCTGAGTTCCCGCTCAATCATAAAGGCTTCAGCCAGTGGTAATCCAACACTGCTGCCTCGCAGCTGTTGGCGTGCCAGTATGGCTTGCATCGAGCGGGCATGTGGAAAGGGCCTTAGCTCTGTCGCGTAGCAGTGCAAGGCGGCTTCAACTTTGTCTTGTACACTGTGCGTATCGATAAAGAGTGTTGGTCGGAACACAGGCCCGCTTTGAGCCGCCCATTCGGTACTGCTAGGCACTTCAAAACAGTAGATGCGTCGTACGCTGTGACCAGGTTGTGGCCGGCAGGCGGTAAGAACGGCTTGATAGCTAATGCGGTGATCGATGTTCAGATCACCGCCAAAGTGGGTGTAAATGGTATCCGGTGCCAGCTGAGCGATCATTGGCTCTATCGCCTGGACAATCTGCAATAAGGGGACCGAGTCCATGGCATTGTCGGCAAAGCTTAAAAATTGCACTGAAGTGACGCCGAGAGCCTCGCCAGCCGCCCTGGCGGCCGCTTGCCGTGCTGATTGCTGTTGTTGGTGGGCTGGTCTTGATTGCTCACCATCGGCCAGAAACAGCACATGCACCTGATCACCAGACTGACTGTGCAATGCTATCGTGCCGGCACAGCCCAGTACTTCATCATCAGGGTGAGCGGCTACCACCAGGACAGTATTCATGCATTGGCTCCCGATTGCTCGTTGGTTTTTGAGGCGATAAAACGGACTTGAGCACTGAGCTCTCCATTCGCATTCAAGCTGGCGCTTGATAACTCCATCGTCCAGTTGCCATGGCGGACAAAGGCTCTGGGGTAGGTATCTGCATCCAGCATGCGGATAAAATCATACAACTGGTTGGCATCTGCTGTTTGGGGGAGTTCGCTTTGCAAAGGACTGCGTCGTTCAAATACCACAACCTCGCCTTGTTGAGGCTTAGGTTGCAGTTGCTTTGTGACAATCTGCTCTATCAATTGATAAACTAAAGGTGCAGCGCGCTGAAAAATTTGTTGCGCTGAACCTTCCAGTGATAAAGCGGTTTTGGCGTAGATTGGGCCAGCATCCAGTTCACTGGTCATTTGCAGAGCCGTTAACTTGGTATCGCAAAGACCGCGCAGGATCAGGTTTTGCAATGGGCTGCCACCGCGGCCAAAGGGCAAATCGGTCATATGAAAACAGACACAAGGCACGCTTTGAAGCATTGAATCTGGTACTTTCCAGCTCCAGTGCGGGAAAAAAATCATCGCTGGTTGCAGCTTTTCCAGCAGAGCTTCCGTTAGCTCATCCCGTGAGGATATCAGATGCCAGTTGCCGGGTAGCTGAGGGCTAAATCGGTGAAAGGCTTCGATATTCCAGGGCTTGATGGTTGCAACCAGGTAGTTTGACACAGCTTACCTCTTGCTGCCAGCGTCGACATTGCCGCTTAGGTGTTGCCAGCTCAGGGCGGTGCCTTTTTTCAGCTCGCAGGCCGCCGTCTTACCAAGAAACTGTGGCAGGTACTTGGGTGCCAGCCCCAAGCCCGGGCGCACGGAGCGCAGATTTTGCTCCGTAAAGAGCTCGCCTGCACGGATATCTTCGGCTATGTACAAAGAGCGGCGATAACGGCGCGAGGCCAGCTCTTTTTCCGTGGCGCCGTAATAGACCTGGCCCAGGGCATCTTTGGCCCGGTGACATTCATCCACCAACTGGCGAAACTCCACTGGCTCAAGTGAAAACTCAGCATCGACACCACCTTCACTGCGGTCCAGTACAAAATGCTTTTCAATGACACTGGCTCCAAGGGCAACACTGGCCACGGATACGCCAACGCCCATGGTGTGATCGGATAGCCCAACCTGACACTGAAACAGCTCTGCCAGGTGAGGGATGGTATTCAGATTGGCATCCAGCGGACGGGCCGGGTAGTTGCTGGTGCATTTGAGCAAAATAAGGTCTTTACAACCATTGTTGCGCAGCACTTCGACCGACTCAGCCAGCTCGGCCAAACTCGCCATACCGGTGGATACTATTACAGGCTTACCGGTACGGGCCACAGCCGCTAGCAACGCATGATCACTGTTTTCAAAGGAAGCAACTTTGTAACAGGGGGCCTGCAGCTGCTCCAGAAAAACCAGAGCGCTCAGATCAAAAGGGGTACTAAATGCGAGCATACCATGCGACTGAGCTCGCTCGAAAATGGCAGCAGTCCACTCCCAAGGGGTCATGGCTTTCTGATACAGCTGATGCAGTGAATAACCATGCCAGAGATTGGCAGGATCATCGATGTAAAACTCACCATCACTAACATCAAGCGTCATGGTATCTGCTGTGTAGGTTTGCAACTTGATAGCATCGGCACCGGCAGCAGCTGCGGCATCGACCATCGCCAGGGCTTTATCAAGGGATTGATCATGATTACCAGACAGTTCGGCGATGATAAAAGGAGGCTGAGTAGGGCCAATGGCCCGCTGGCCAATGAAAATATCGGACATAAAAAACCTCACTGAGACTGCGGACTGGCCGTTAAAGTCATTGTATCTGCTATCTTTTTATTTGTCATGCCACTGCTGGCTAGACAATGGCTTACAGTTGTTTTATCGGCCAATTGACAACTGACTTTAATCATCCTGTAACTGCTTGCGTAGTAAATCCACCACGGGTTTAAACTCCTGTCGGTTCGTATCGCTCAAATCCAGCAATGCTTCGTGGGCTCTGAGTATCATTTCACCTTTGTCTTGATCACTGGGTTGCCCAGTTTGAACCGGGGTTAGATCGATAGCCTGATTGGTCGGGTGTTCGATAAAATCAAATACGCGCTCGAGACAAAGGCCCTTTAATAACTGGTTAATCTCAGCGTTGGTAGAAAATAGCACCGGTTTTGGTAATTGATGTTGCTGGCAATGTCTGGCCAGACTGGCCAATAGCCCAATGTGGGTGCTGTCGATAAAGCTGGCTTCATTTAAATCGACGACCACCTGAGCACAAGCTGGCTGCTCCTGCTCGAATAACTGCTCAATCAGATCGTCCATGCCGATGGCATTGGTGTAACGAAGCTCACCGGTTAGCTTGAAATAACAGTGATCCTGCAAGCAGGCAAACAGAATCTGCTCATCGCTCATTGACATCTCCTGGACAATGGATTCTAAGGACGGTTAAATCATCCGGCAAGGATTGACTGACATCAACCTTAAAATCAGTAAAGAGTTGTGCCAGCTCAGTCACACCATGTTGTTGCAACAACGCCAGCTTTTGTTCGGTGGTTTCGCCTGGCAGTAAATCCAGCAAGCCGTCCGAGCAAAGCTGCATAGCAGTTCCTGGTGTAAAATCGATATGATTGTCTTGATAGTTGACGGCTTCAAACATGCCAGCAGGGGTACTTTTAAGCTCCAGCCATTGAGCCGCCTGACCTTCGGGTTGAAGTAAAGGCCAAGGGAAAGCGCCAGCATTGGCAAAGGCCAGCTGATGATTGCGTCGGTCTAGGACACCGTAGAACAGTGCGATGTACTTGCCAATGCCTTCTTTTAATAACTCGTTATTCAGCTCGGTAAGCAAGGCGGCGGGTTCTAGAATGAGCCTGGATTGCTGCTGCTTAAAGCGCTCAAGTTGTGAGCTGACAAAGCGTTTTAAATAAACCGTCACAAAGGCTGAAGCCACGCCATGGCCGGATACATCAGCAATATAAAAACCGCAGTGATCATCATCAATAACAAAGTAATCGACAAAGTCACCGCTCATGTATTCGGATGGGTAAAGCAGGTGCTCAAACTGGAAAGACTGCCAGCCCCACTGCCTAGGGGGTAACAGCTTAAACTGGACCTGTTTGCCAGCTTTTTCACCTGCCTGAAGTTCGGCCAGTGATTGCTTTAATCTGGCATTGGCAGCCTCTAGCTGCTGAGTGCGAGCAGCAACTTTCGCTTCCAGCGTTTGATTCAGTTGTTCCAGCTGACTGATTGCGAGGTATGATCGCAGTGCAGAGGTAATGGTTGTGGTGAGTCGCTGCATCGTCAGTTCAGTTTTTGAACGATAATCGTTAATGTCATATTCCTGAACTACTTTTTGTTCAGGTGCCTGCCCTGGCTGGCCTGTTCGCAGTATGATGCGTACCAGCTGATTGCGCAGTTCATCACGGATATAACGTGCCAATTTCAGGCCGGCATCATCGGTTTCCATCACCACATCAAGCAGAATGAGCGCAATGTCATTGTGTTGCTGCAAGATTGACCTGGCTTCTGCCGCACTGTGTGCGCTGATAAAAGAGAGTTTTCGTTGCTGAAAGCTATAATCGCGCAGAGCCATGGTAGTGACGTGGTGCATTTCAGGCTCATCGTCCACAATCAGAATGGACCAACTGCCTTGTTGCTCCGTTTCAACCTCATTATCGGCAAGAAAATCCATCGGTGCTTCTTCGGGTTCCGAGGCTGTCATAGCCTGAGGAAGTTGCTCCATCTTCAAACCTCTTTTCGGTTAAGAGACAAGTAGCGCTTTGACATTAACTATAGTGTTGTTTGCCCTAATTAGACCAGCCCACTAGTTAATTGTTACGATAACAGATGCTTTATCACAGCGCGAGGTCCTCCTGAGAGAGAAACCAAACTGGCTGCCTGTTGCCCCATTAACTTTAACTGTTCCGGTTGTTGCAACCAAGAATGCAGGGCATCGCGAAAGCCTGCTGTTGTTTGTTGATCCGCGGAACCAAGGCAGTGACAAGCTCCCAAGGTATGCAAATACTCAGTTGTGGCGACTTGGTTATCAGCTACGGTAACCACCAAAGCGGGGAGTGCACAGATGCAGCGCTCCCAATGGGTAGAGCCCCCAGCGCCAAGCATCAGCTGTGCCTGTCGCATTAATGAGGCCATGGTGGTGCACTGCACATGAAGTTGCAGCCTCGTAGAGCTATCACACAAGTGCTGCAGTTGCTCGCGCTCGGGATGCGACTGACCTATCACAATATCGGCATGCAGCGGGGCCAGGCCAAGTTGAAGAATAGCATCCACCGCTTTTCTGGTAAGGCCGAAGGGATCACTGCCACCAAAAAAAACCAGTAAACGGCCCGGCTCTCGCTGCACTGCCTCACTTTGGTAAAACTCGTCCCTGAGCAGGGCATAGCGTGGCCCGAGCAAACGGGGTGTTTCAGGATCGAGCCATGGATCGTAACGTTGTTGGTAATTGGGCAGTAGGTTTTGATCCAGCAATAAGTCACAGTCGTGCTGGCGATTGGCTAAATCATCAATCACCAGGATGCGCTGGCAGCGGGTTCGCATGGCATGGCAAAAATCAGCCGCCAGGCCATAGTGATCGACGATGAGCCAGTCAACCGGAGCATGCAGGTGCTGTAAACAGTCGATGGCATCTTCTGCTTCGGTGCAGCCGAGCCACTCTTGGTAGCCGCTAAGCTGGTTGGATGCCCCGTGAAGTGGCAGGGCTAAGAGCTGAAAACCTGCGTCTTCAACGAGTGAGATGCTATGTCCCGGGTGAGGGCGACAGAAAAAATGTATCTCAGCCCCTTGTTGTCTGAGTGCTTTGGCCAGTGTCAGACAACGCATCAGATGGCCGGACCCAATCCGGTTGGAGCTATCGGTGCGGATGCAAATCTTCATGGTCGGAGTCATTATGAAGCAATTGATACAACAGCTCGGCCCTTCGCCAGTCTGCTGGTGTGTCGATGTCTTGCACCCGGTGATCCGGCAGCAGATACATGCTGGCACTGTCGCTAAACATACGGTGCTCGCCACTTAACCAGCTGCTTGAGCGGCCCCAGTAAAACTGGCCGGCGTCATGAAAGGTTTCCGGCAGGTCTTGCGAGCGTTTACCAATACTCAGTGGATCAAATGGAGTGACCCCACCCTCAGCGGTTTGCAGTAAAGCCCGTTGTATCGGAAATGTGTAGCGGGCAGCACTGAACACAAAGTGACGAGCTGAGCTTTTAAGTATGGATAAACTATTGACCAGATCCTGCGGTTGCAGCAGCGGCGTCGTCGCGTACAGGCAACAAGTGTATTCAGGCAGCTCGCCGTGCGATTTTAACCACTGCAAGGCATGGCGAATAACCGGGGTTGTTCCAGTGTGATCGTCAGACAGTTCCTTGGGTCGCATAAAGGGAACTTCGGCGCCAAAATGCCTGGCGAGCTCGGCAATGGCCTCATCATCGGTTGAGACAATGACGCGTTCAATGCAGCCGCTGGCAAGGGCCGCCTTGATGGGGTAACTCAGCATGGGAGCACCGCAAAAATCACGACGATTTTTGCCTGGAATACGTTTGCTGCCGCCACGGGCCGGGATTATGGCCACTGTCATAATAATGCCTTCAGCTGTTCACAGATAAAGTCCTGTTGTTGCTCCGTTAGCTCTGGGTATAGCGGCAGGCTGATAATACGCTCGTAGAAATCTTCAGCGACGGGAAAATCTCCCCAATCAAAACCAAGCTGCTGATAATACGGCTGGGTGTGGATAGGGATGTAATGCACATTGACGCCAATACCAGCCTGACGTAAGCCCGCAAACACTGCTTTGCGTTTGTTTTTATCATGCAGACGAATAATAAACAAATGATAGCTACACAAGGTACTGTCCGGCTGGGGTGGGCAGTCCAGAGGTAAGCCTGATAATACCTGTTGATAGCGCTGGGCCAGAAGTTGACGGCGGCTGATGATCTCACGTAGCCGGTTACTTTGGCTTAGCCCCAGAGCCGCTTGCAAGTCGGTCATACGGTAGTTGTAGCCCAGTTGCAGTTGCTGATAGTACCAGGGGCCATGGGACGGCTCTGTCATCTGGCTTTCTTCGCGCGTGATGCCATGGCTGCGAAGCAGTTGCATCTGCTGAGCAAGCTCTGGTTGATTGGTCAGCGCCATCCCCCCTTCGGCGGTGGTAATAATTTTTACTGGATGAAAGCTAAATACCGTTATATCACTGTACTGGCATGAACCAACTGCCTGACCAAGATACTGGCCGCCAACGGCATGGGAGGCATCTTCAATAATCCGAAAATCAAACTCAGCAGCCAGGTGTCGCAGTTGCTGCATATCACAGCTTAAACCCGCCAGATGGACGGCAATCACCACCGTCGGCAGGCTTTCTTTGGCCCTGGCTTGCTCCAGTTTCGTGCGCAGAGCCTGAATGCATAGATTGCCGGTTTCCGCTTCGACATCAACAAAATCAAGCTGAGCACCGCAATAGCGGGCGCAATTGGCCGAGGCAACAAAACTGATGGGCGAAGTCCAGACCCGGCTGGCAGAATTTACACCCAAAGCCAGGCAAGCCAGATGCAGTGCTGAGGTGGCGCTGTTCATGGCAATGGCGTAGCTGGCACCGGTAAGCGTACACAGCTGTTGCTCAAAGGCTGGCACTGCTGGCCCCTGAGTTAAAAAGTCGCTTTGCAACACTTGCAAAACGGCATCAATATCGGCCTGGTTGATGTGCTGTCGACCATAGGGGATCATTGCATGGCATCCAGGTTAAACTGCAGGATCTCCTCAGCACTAAGAAAATGCGGGTTGGTATTGGACGCATATTCAAAACCAGGTTGTACCAGGTTACCTTTCTCATTCAGTGCATTGATATCAAAACTATTTTTACGGTTAAAGAACTTGATGGATGGAGCAATCACGAAGTGATCTGCAAACTCAAAAGTGTGATATGAGTTTTCTCCTGGACACATCACTTCATGCAGTTTCTCGCCGGGGCGAATTCCCACTTCTTTAATTGGGATCGTCGGTGCCATTGCCTTAGCTAAGTCCATAATGCGAATGGACGGGATTTTAGGAACGAAAATCTCCCCACCCAACATACGCTCAAAGTTCTTTAGTACAAAGTCGACCCCTTGTTGCAGGGTGATCCAGAAGCGGGTCATGTCCGTGTGGGTAACCGGCAAATGATCGTGGCCTTTATCTATCAGGTTTTGAAAAAACGGCACTACAGAGCCTCGCGAACCGACCACATTACCGTAACGCACCACGGAAAAACGGGGCCGGCTGCCACCGGCAATGTTGTTGCCTGCCACAAATAATTTATCCGATGCCAGTTTGGTAGCACCATACAGATTGACTGGGTTAGCGGCTTTATCGGTTGACAGAGCAATGACTTTTTCCACATTGGCATCAATGGCAGCATTGATTACATTCTCTGCGCCATTGATGTTGGTTTTAATGCACTCCATCGGGTTGTATTCGGCGGCTGGCACTTGCTTTAAAGCTGCAGCATGAATCACAAAATCGACGCCTCGCATGGCCCGGACCAGCCGGTCGGCATCGCGAACATCGCCAATAAAGTAACGCATGCAGTCCTGATGAAAGACTTGCTGCATCTCATACTGCTTCAGTTCATCCCGGGAATAGATGATGATTTTTTTTGGTTTGTATCTTGCCAGTAAGGTCTGGGTGTATTTGTGGCCGAATGAGCCGGTACCACCGGTAATAAGAATCGTTTTGCCATCAAACATGGTCTACACCTCTGTCATGCCGCTCTGTAACTGCTTGAACATAGCATAAATTGTGCCGACATCGAATGGTATTTGTATTTTCAGCTCTACTTGGGCTGCAAAATACAAGCTTGGGCGCTAAGAAACTCGCTTCTGACGCGGTTATTGGTTATAATTTAAACATATCATTTTGGTGAGGTGGTCCGGATGAAAGTCAGCAATAATAATTCCATTTTGAATCAGACAATTGCCCAGCAAGACAATTTGTTCAAAAAATTGGCGACTGCACGACGTATCAACAGTGCTGCTGATGATGCGGCTGGCCTGCAAATCGCCAATCAATTGACATCCAATATCAATGCCCGTGAACAGGCCACTCGTAATGTTTATGATGGCGTGTCTTTGGCCCGGGTCTACGATCAAGGCTTACAGGCCATCGAAGAGAATTTGCAGGATTTAAATACCCTGGCCATCCAGGCTGGCAATGGTATCTACGGTGCCAGTGAGCGCCAGGCTTTACAGCAGCAAGCCAATCAGTTGTTGGATAACATTCGCCAGACCATCGACAACACTGAGTTTGCTGGCAAAGGCCTGTTCAATCAAAGCGGTGATGTTACTTTTGGGACAGGTGATAGTAGCCTGAGTTTGGCAACGGATGATGTCAGTGCTTTACTGAGCAGCAGCGATTTGTTTGATTTTGATCTGACCAACCCGGCCCAACTAGGTACAGCATTGGGCAATGTGCAGCAGTCATTGCAGCAACTCGGTGGCTTGCGCGCTGATACCGGCGCTACCATCAATGCTTTTGAAGCCGCGGCCAGTGTGATAGATCGTCAGCGCATTGGCGAGTCGGAAGCTCGCAGCCGGATTGAAGACCTGGATTATGCCAAAGCCGTCAGTGATCAAGTGGCAGGCAATATTTTGCTGCAGTCCAGTATTAGTGTGGCTGCCCAGGGGCGGGTGCAGCAGGAACAGGCATTACGTATTCTTGGTGGTTAGTTTAAAACCATGCGGTGCTCTGCTAAAGCGCTGGAAATTTGACATTACGTCAATTTTCCAGCGGTTTTTGTTTGGCAAGCGGGTGGTGCTTCGCTACAATGAGGACATAATCAGAATAATCGATCCCCGGTGACTATGCGCTCAACCCCCAAGCTGTATCTTGTTGATAGCAACCTTTCGCGCCAGCAGCGCCTTAGTACCATTCTCGACTTTGTGCAGGAGCCTTATCAGATCATTGCCTCTGCTGAACTGAAAAGCTGTTTGCAGCAGTCCGAGCCGGCTGTCGTTTTGCTTGGTGAGGTGGCCGATGAGTCACAAACCCTGATCGAGCAGTTTCCGGCCACCGCTTTTTTATTACTTGACAGTGGCGGAGAACGCTTGCTGCAGTTTGGCAATGTAGTGGCACTTCTGACTGAACCGTTTCGCTACGACAGCCTGATGCAATCTCTTCGCGATTGTCAGGAGTATCACCGCTTACTGCCTGGGCAACAGCGAAAAGATCAGACTGCTCGCCTCGTGGATATGGTAGGTTCTGCCGAGCCAATGCAACAGGTTCGCTTTTTGATTCAACAAGTCGCACCGACTGAAGCGAATGTCATGATCCTTGGTGATTCTGGCACGGGTAAAGAAGTGGTGGCACGTAATATTCACTTATTATCTCGTCGGGCGGATGGCCCCTTTGTGCCGATAAACTGTGGTGCAATTCCTGGCGAGCTCCTAGAAAGTGAGCTGTTTGGTCATGAAAAAGGTGCCTTCACCGGCGCATTTTCTACCCGTAAAGGCCGTTTTGAACTGGCACAGGGCGGCACCTTGTTTCTGGATGAAATTGGCGACATGCCGTTGCCGATGCAGGTCAAATTACTGCGCGTCTTGCAAGAGCGCATTTATGAGCGGGTGGGGGGGAATCAGCCAATCAAAGCCGATGTGCGCATTATCGCCGCCACGCACCGTAATTTAGAGCAAATGATTGCCGATGGCCGCTTTCGTGAGGATTTGTTCTATCGACTCAATGTATTCCCGATTGAAACCCCGGCGCTCTCAGAGCGCACGGAAGATTTACCTCAGCTGTGTCAGGAACTCATTCAGCGCCAACATCAAGCGGGCCATGCCAGGGTGAAATTTACCGAGCGGGCGATGGAAAGCCTGAAGCTGCATGCCTGGCCTGGCAATGTGCGCGAACTGGCCAACCTGGTGGAGCGTATGGCCATTATGTATCCGAATCAAGTGGTGGATGTGGCCGATTTGCCGCTACGTTATCAGCACCTGGAAGTGGACAGCTATGTACCGGACTATCCAGAGTCGTTGCAAGAGCGTGATTTGCTCAATGAGCTGTTTCAAGCTGATGACGATGAGGCGGCTTTTAGTGAGCTATCTGACGATAGCTTTCAAGCCGATCCACAACTGCCGCACGCAGGGCTCGATTTGAAGGAGCATCTGGCAGAGCTGGAAATTCAGTTTATTACCCAGGCACTGGAACGACATGACTTTGTGGTGGCGCGTGCTGCCGATATGTTAGGCTTGCGCCGGACGACTCTGGTGGAGAAAATGCGCAAGTACAATCTGGCGAAAGACGACTAAAAATCAACCACTGTGTCAGAATCCTGACGCAGCACCTTTCAATTGTTTTTTCTATCCATTTGTTTTTAAATGAATAATTTTTGGCACACTCTCTGCATGGTTCCGCTTAGAGAACCTGATATGCTTCGTAGAGGTGTGACATGCATACCGCCAGAACTTTGTTTGAGTTGGAATCGACACCTGATGCTGTGACCGATTTCAGCCGCTACCTAAAACCAGCCTCAGCCACCAGCGATCGTATGCATCACTTGGTGACCATGCTGCCGGTGGGGGTGGTGGTGCTGGATGAGCGTGGTTATGTTGCTGATGCAAACCCGATGGCACTGGATATGCTGGGTGAGCCGTTACAAGGCCAGCGTTGGCTGGATGTCATTACCCGCTCGTTCCGGCCTCGCAGTGACGATGGCATGGAAGTTTCCCTCTACAATGGTCGTCGGGTGAAACTGGCTATCAGTGCTCTGAGCCCAGAGCCTGGGCAGTTAATCGTGCTGACCGATTTAACCGAAACCCGTCAGTTGCAAAGCCGGCTGGCGCATATGCAGCGTTTGTCCACCCTGGGTAAGATGATGGCGACGCTGGCGCATCAAATTCGGACACCGCTCTCGTCAGCCATGCTTTATGCAGAGAACCTGACCAATCAACGGCTGAACGACGATGCTAAGTCGGTGTTTCAACAAAAGCTGGTGGCCCGATTGCAGGATTTGGAGCAGCAGGTTAATGATATGCTGCTGTTTGCCCGCTCTGGCAATGAAGCCAGTGTCAGCTGCATATCGGTTGAGGTCTTATTGCAGGAAGTACAGGCTGGTATTGAAGCGCAGTTGGCAGCCCATAATGCATCACTGAACATTGATCTCAGCAAGCCACAGCTTCAGCTATGGGCCAATCAGAGCAGCCTGGCTGGCGCTATTCAGAATCTGTTGCACAACAGCCTGGAAATTATCGGCCAAGGGGCAGAGCTTAGCATTCGTTGCCAGCAGCAGGGTGGATGGCTGCTGCTCGATGTGTGTGATAATGGCCCTGGTGTACCGGAGCATTTGCAGCAGCAAATTTTTGAACCTTTCTTTACCACCCGCAGCCAGGGCACTGGTCTTGGTCTGGCGGTGGTGCAGGCGGTCGCGAATGCGCACAAGGGCCAGATCAGTTATCTGCCACAAAGCCGTGGAGCCGGTTTCCGTTTGCAGCTTCCTTTGCACCATACCGAATTCAACACCCAGGAGAATACCCATGACGCCCACTAAAATCATGGTGGTAGAAGATGATGCCGGCTTGCGTGAGGCGCTGGTGGATACTTTGAGCCTGGCAAGCTACCAAGTGATTGCTGCCGACAGCGCTGAACAAGCCCTGCTGCACTTAAAGCAGCAAAGCATTAAGCTGATTATCAGCGATGTGCAAATGGCTGGTATCACCGGGTTGGAGCTGCTGGCGACTGTGCGACAGCACTACCCTCATATTCCGATGCTGATTATGACCGCTTATGCCAATGTGAATGATGCAGTTCAGGCCATGCGTCAGGGCGCGGTGGATTATTTATCCAAGCCTTTTTCACCGGAAGTGTTGGTCAATATGGTTGGCCGTTATGTCCCGGCTGAGCAGCTGGCTGGCATTGAGCCTATTGTGGCTGCCGAGCAAAGCAAGCAGCTAGTGCGTTTAGCGGCCAAAGTGGCCAAATCCGATGCCAGTGTCATGGTGACCGGCCCGAGTGGTTCCGGTAAAGAGGTGTTGGCGCAGTATATTCACCAGCAATCTCCCCGTGCCGATGGCCCCTTTATTGCGATTAACTGCGCGGCTATTCCGGAGAATATGCTGGAATCCACCTTGTTCGGTTACGAAAAAGGCGCTTTTACCGGGGCGGTGCAGGCTTGTCCGGGTAAGTTCGAACAAGCTCAGCAGGGTACCATTTTGCTGGATGAAATCACCGAAATGGACTTAAATCTGCAAGCCAAGTTACTGCGGGTGTTGCAGGAGCGCGAAGTCGAGCGCCTTGGTAGCCGCAAAACCATCAAGCTGGATGTGCGGGTGCTGGCCACCAGCAATCGCGATTTAAAAGAAGCGGTGCAGCAGGGGCGTTTCCGGGAAGATTTGTACTATCGACTGAATGTGTTTCCACTGAATTGGCCGGCCCTTAGCGAGCGGCCAGAGGATATCCTGCCTCTGGCCGAGCACCTGATGGAGCGGCATTGCCAACGCGATGGTATTGCTATCCCACAACTTGAAGGGGGCGCCATTCAAAAGCTGCTGCAACACAGCTGGCCGGGCAATGTTCGCGAGCTCGATAATGTGATGCAGCGGGCACTGATTATTCACAGTGATGGGGCGATTACTGCTGAGGATATCTACATTGAAGAGTTAGCACCACCTGCTATAGGGGTTGCTGAAGCGGATGCCGATGTCAGCCAGTTTAAGCAGGAAATCCATGAGCAGGAGCATCGTTTGATCCTGGCAACGATGCGGGCCTGTGACAACAAGCGCAAAGATGTGGCTGAGCGCTTGGGGATCAGCGACCGCACGCTGCGCTACAAGCTGGCGCGGATGCGTGAAGCCGGTATACAGCTACCGGCTTGAGTGGAAGTTAGCAGTTAAAACCAGTCCACACTAACTTTGGCTGGCTGCAACAGCAGCCGGCGCTTCGTCCTCTTGCCCAATCAAACCTTCAGAGTGCGCTATCACCCGGGCCACCATGGTATCACCGGTCACGTTAGTGGCGGTGCGCATCATATCAATAATTCTGTCCACCGCGGCAATAAAGGCAATGCCTTCCAGTGGCAAACCCACCACACTTAAAGTCACTGTCAGCATAACCATGGCACTGCCTGGCACGCCTGCTGTGCCAAGAGACGCCAGGGTAGCCGTTATAGCAATCAGCAGGTAACTGGTCGCATCCAGTGGAATGCCATACAGATGAGCAATAAAAATCGCAGCAATGGCCGGGTAAATACCGCCGCAGCCATCCATGTTGATGGTGGCGCCAAGCGGCAGCACAAAGCTGGCGTAGTTCTTCGAAACTTTAAGATCCTCGGTCACCACTTTATGGGTCACCGGCAGGGTGCCAAAGCTGCTGGCACTGCTAAAAGCGACCAGCTGGGCGGGCAAGATGGCCTTGAAAAACGCCAGTGGCGACATGCCGCCAAAAAAACGCACCATGCCACCATAGGTAAAAATAATATGGATAAAGCAGGCGATGTAGATGGCCAGAATAAACTTGCCCAGGGGCAATAAAGTTTCCAGGCCAAAGCTACCAACGACCCAGGCCATCAGGCCCAGCACGCCAATCGGCGTCAGTTGCAGCACCATACGGGTGATCTGATACATGATCTCGGCACCGGCCTCCATCACTTTGCGCATCGGTTCTGCTTTTTCACCCACCACATTGATGGCAATACCCACCAGCACCGCAAACACAATAATCTGCAGCACATTGCCACTGGCCAGCGCCGCTACCGGGTTGGTTGGGATCAGGTTGGTCAGCACGGTCGCCACCGGCGGGATATCGCGTTCACGTACTTCGGTAGTGGTCAGCTCAGTGATGGTACTGAAGTCCATCAAACTGCCCACGGTTAAACCAATCAGACTGGCTATCATGGCAGTAAGCAGAAACAGGCCTACCGTTTTTAGCGCCAGTCGTTTCATTTTTAAGGTATCACCCAAGGAGGTGATGCTGGTAATCAGGGCAAAAAATACCAGCGGCACCACTAGCATGCGGATGGCATTGATAAACAGCGTGCCCAGCGGCTGCAGTACAGTGGCTTTTTCACCAAAGACCACACCCAGGCCAATGCCCAGCAACATAGCGCCCAGCACACGCTGCCAGAACGGAATACGAAACCAAAAAGCAAGCATTAGGGAGTTGCTCCAAAAAAGAAGGCTGTAAGGCGGTCAGTCTAATGGTAGGGCAGAGGCCTGTCCAGAATCCTTGGTTATATGGCAGAACACGATTGAAGTTGAACGTTCTTTGTTTCAGCAGCGAAGTATCAGCTTGCGCTAAGGTTGTTACATAAAATTTTTTAAATCATTCACAGCTGGAGTGGTTGTTTTTTCAAGGCTAAGCAACTGTTTCCTTGCTAAAAAATTGGATGTTGTAAATTTTGTGGTGGTTTAATTCTAAAAAGTTATACAACAAAGCATTGAATGTTGCATGCCCCGTCAATAGAATCCGCGCCGTTCACAGATGTTTGCAGTTGTTAACGGACCAATAGTAGTACAGAGGTTATTGTGTCAGAGCAGAGATTATTCCGCGTTAATGCGGTAAAGCAGCAGGCCGCCAAGCTGGATGGCGATGTCATTATTGCCCAGCCGCTTAGCAGCAGCGTACTCACCATCGCGTTGTTGTTGCTGGTATCCATCCTGATTACGTTTCTGGCGCTGTCGTCTTTTCACCGCAAAGAAACCGTCGCCGGTTATTTAAAGCCGGATTTGGGGTTGGCTAAGATCAGCAGCCCGCGCCCGGGCATTGTCAGCCAACTGTTTGTTGAAGGTGGCCAGCAGGTCGATGCTGGTGCGCCGCTGGATACCGACCGCTCACAGTTAGAACAACAAAAAGTGGAGCTGGATGCGCGTGGTCAGCTATTAATTACCGCACCGATTTCTGGCCGGATCACCAATCTGGTGGCCGATATCGGCGCCAGCTTAACCAGTCAATTGCCGTTTTTAACCATATTGCCGGAAAATGCCGAGCTTAGAGCGGTATTGCTGGTGCCCACCCGGGCCTATGGCTTTGTGCAGCCAGGCCAGGATACCCGCATTCGGTTTGATGCCTTTCCGTACCAGCGTTTTGGTTTGTACGACGGGGAAGTGATTCGCACAGCGCAGGCCATCGTGCTTCCGGGGGAAGTCGATATGCCTGTCGCCGTGCAGGAGCCAGTCTACCGGGTCGAGGTAGCGCTGGCAGCGCAAGAGATCCGCGCTTACGGCAACAGCGTCCCGCTGCAATCGGGCATGCTGCTAAGCGCAGATATCGTGCTGGAACAACGCAGCCGCTCTTTTCAACAGACAAGAAGCAGCTGGTTGTTTGAGCCGATTTTAAGCCTGAAAGGGCAATTGTAACGCTCAATCAAGAGCAAATTGACAACAAGAAAAGGGAATGAATCAAGATGGTGGCGGTTCATCTGGAGGCTTCTGGTCGAGCATTGGCCAAGGTGTTGGTAGTGCATTCAGCAGCATTGGTAGGGGGATCGAAAATATAGCTGGTGCATTTAAAGATGCAACTGGCGCCGTTAAAGTCTTGACTGACACAAACAATATACAGCGTATGTGCGAAAGTGGTGCGGTTGAAACTGTTAAAACAGATGCTATGGAAGTAACGTGTAAGACTGATTAATACAAGTATAGAGTCTGTAACGGCATAATGGGCATACAAGTCTCATTATGCCTTTTAAAATGGTTGTTATGTTTAGGAAATGCTGGGGATTGGTATGTGGGGTTACATCAAGCCATTTATTTTGTTTTTTTTGATTGTTATATTTGTGGCTGCATTTCCTGCAATCGCTCTTCATTCATCCTGTTTTCTTTTGTGTGGAAAAGGCCAGCTGGTGTTCGAGTTGGTTGATAAATTTTCAATGGCCGTAGGGATGGCGCTGGCACTGGTGTTGTTTTCAGGGTTTAAGCTTGCCAGAATTCAACATAACTTCGCGCTTCATTCTACCAGTGTGCAGCACTACCCTAAATATCTGCTGGGTTTATTTGGGGTTTATGCCGTTGCAGTTGTTTCAGGTCTTACTTCTACATGGTTTTTCCCTGGCAGTGGAGAAAGCTATGCCTCGGATCGAGGTCAATATGCCTATGATGGGGTTGAGAATTATTACATTTATGTTGTTAACACGATCATGATAATCCCTATTGTAGAGGAGCTTTGGTTTAGGGGGTACTTGCAAACTAAATTGATGCCGCTGTTTCGGAGAGTTTATGTCAGATATCTGATAGTTTCAGTTATTTTTACTTTGATGCACTTTCATTATAGCGTGTTTACTCTGGTGAATATTTTCACACTGTCCATACTGCTGTGCTGGGTAAGGGAGCATAGCAATTCAGTATACCCGGCTATATTACTTCATATGATATTCAACACTATTGGTGTGGTGGCTAGAACACTTATGTCTTGAGTTTTGGCGGCAATATTAGATAAATAATTGTATGGGGTAATAGGTGATCCTTCAAACTGAAGCCGCTGAATGCGGCCTGGCCCGCATGGCGATGATAGCCAATCATTATGGCCACCAAATCGATCTGACTACTTTGCGTAGCCGCTATGCGGTGTCGCTGAAGGGGGCCACCATGCAGCAGCTGATGCGGTTGGCAGAGCAGCTGGATATGACCGGGCGGGCGCTAAAGCTGGAGCTGGATGAGCTTAGCAAGCTGAAAACTCCCTGTATTTTGCACTGGGAAATGGACCACTTTGTGGTGCTGAAACAAGCGCATCGCACTGGCATTACCATCTTAGATCCTGCTATGGGCGAGCGCCGGTTAAGCATGGCGGAGGTGGATAAAGCTTTTACCGGTGTAGTGCTGGAGCTTAGCCCAAGCAACGAATTTAAAAAAATCGACGAGTGCGTCAAACTTGGCCTGACGGCCTTCTGGAGCAAAGTCGAAGGCTTGCAGCACTTTTAGAAAAAATTTTTTGCATCAAGCTGCTGCAAGGTCATTTTTTAGGTAATTGTTTTCTGAGTAAAAAATGAACGAGTGTAAATTTAGCGATGGTTTAATTCCAAAAAGTTATATAACAAAGTGTTGAATGTTGCATTCCCCGTCAATAGAATCCGCGCCGTTCACAGATGTTTGCAGTTGTTAACAGACCAATAGTAGTACAGAGGTTATTGTGTCAGAGCAGGGATTATTCCGCGTTAATGCGGTAAAGCAGCAGGCCGCCAAGCTGGATGGCGATGTCATTATTGCCCAGCCACTTAGCAGCAGCGTACTCACCATCGCGTTGTTGTTGCTGGTATCCATCCTGATTACGTTTCTGGCGCTGTCCTCTTTTCACCGCAAAGAAACCGTCACTGGCTATTTAAAGCCGGATTTGGGGCTGGCCAAGGTCAGCAGCCCGCGCCCCGGCATTGTCAGCCAACTGTTTGTTGAGGATGGCCAGCAGGTCGAGGCTGGTGCACCACTGGCGCTTATTCATATCCCCGAGCATCTGGCCGATGGCCTGTCGCTCAGCCAAAGTTTGTTTCAGGGCTTAGTGCAGCAAACTGAGTTACTAAGCTTACGCCAGCAGCAACTGGGCCAGCAATTTACCCAGCAAGAAACCGAATTAAACAGCCGTTTGCTGTTAAGCCAGAGCATGCTGCAAGAGCTAAAAGGCCAGCAGCAGTTGCAACATGAGCGGCTGGCGCTGCAGCAAAGCCGTTTGCATAACTTCCAGCAATTGCAGCAGCAAGGTGCTATCTCAGAGCTGGAGCTGCAGCAGCAAGCTGAACTTATTTTAGGCATTCGCCAGCAACTGGCCGAACTAAGCGCCAGTGCCCAGCAACAGCAGGCCAGCATTGAGCAACTGCAGGGCCAATTGGCACGGCTGCCGGTTGAGCAGGCGCAGCAATTGGCGCTGCTGGATACCGACCGCTCACGATTGGCGCAACAAAAAGTAGAGCTGGATGCGCGCGGTCAGTTGCTGATTACCGCACCGATTTCTGGCCGGGTGACCAATCTGGTGGCTGATATCGGTACCAGCTTAACCAGCCAATTGCCTTTTTTAACCATTTTGCCTGAGAACGCAGAGCTTAGAGCGGTATTGCTGGTGCCGACCCGGGCCTATGGCTTTGTGCAGCCGGGCCAGCACACCCGCATCCGGTTTGATGCCTTTCCGTACCAGCGTTTTGGTTTGTATGAAGGGGAAGTGATTCGCACAGCGCAGGCCATCGTGCTTCCGGGGGAAGTCGATATGCCTGTCGCCGTGCAGGAGCCAGTCTACCGGGTCGAGGTAGCGCTGGCGGCGCAAGAGATCCGCGCTTACGGCAACAGCGTCCCGCTGCAATCGGGCATGCTGTTAAGCGCAGATATCGTGCTGGAACAACGCAGCCTTATCAGCTGGTTGTTTGAGCCGATTTTAAGCCTGAGAGGGCAATTGTAGTGCTCGAAAAAGAGCAAATCGTAAACTTAAAATGTCTCAAGGAGAGATAGTATGCAAGAATTAACATTTGATCAAGTGGAAGAAGTGAGTGGTGGTGCGGCTCCTGTAGCGATCTTTGTCGCTAGAGTCATTATTGGAGCCCTTATAGTGCCTTCAATTACAAATGAAGCTCATGCTCCAACTCTAGACGACTGATAAATGAAAGAATCGGCTGGCTTTTTAGCTGGCCGATTTGTCTTGCAGTGTATGCATTTGAACTTTAATTTTACTTTCCAATTTTATTTTGCTGCAAATGATTAAATATTTAATTAAAAAATGAGTTGGCTGGATAGTTGCGGGCTTAGTTATGAAAAAAGAGATTAGATACAAAAATGCATTTATTGAAGTAAGTTACAATGTAATTACCTCCAAGATCTTAGTAAGATTCGATGGCAAAGCTGTTACTTCTAAATTCATTTGGCTACCCTTCTCAAACCATAAGTTCAGAATTGGTGATGAAGAATTTATATTGAAATCTTGGTTGTTTCCTTTGTGTAAGTTTAAACTGCAAACCAGTAGTGTGGTTTTGTGCGAGGATTTATTTCCTAAGCTAAAAAGATACTCAATTGTAATGTTGGTAACAGGTCCGATAAAACACATTATTATTTTAATTGCTTGGGTGGTTTCGTAATCAGCTATTCGGTAGTCTCAAAAAATTAAACTTACTAGAGTGTGATCTAGATGATCTTGCAATCAGAAGCAGCTGAATGCGGGCTAGCCTGCATGGCGATGATCGCCAATCACCATGGCCATCAGCTCGACTTAACTACGCTGCGTAATCGCTACAGCGTGTCCTTTAAAGGTGCCAATTTGCAGCAGCTGATGCTGCTGGCCAATCAACTGGATTTAACCGGCCGGGCGCTCAAGCTGGATTTGGCTGATTTAAAAAACCTGAAAACCCCCTGCATCTTGCACTGGGAAATGAACCACTTTGTGGTGCTGAAAAAAGTGCACCGCAATGGCATTACCATTTTAGACCCTGCCATGGGCGAGCGTCGCCTATCCATGTGCGATGTGGATAAAGCCTTTACTGGCGTAGCGCTGGAACTTACCCCAAGCAACGAATTTAAAAAAATCGACGAGCGCGTTAAGCTTGGCCTGACAGCTTTCTGGAGCAAAGTCGAAGGCTTGCTGCCGTCGTTGTTCAAACTCTTTGCGCTCTCTTTGTTACTGCAACTATTCTTGCTTGCCACTCCTTATTACACCCAGCTGGTAGTGGATGAAGTACTGATTAGCCACGATAAACCCTTATTGGTGGTGCTGGCGCTTGGCTTTGGCTTGTTGGTGCTGTTTCAGGTAGTCACCCAAACTCTGCGCGGCTGGGTGGTGCTGCATTTAGGCTCGGTGATGAGCGTGCAAATGGCCACCAATTTAATGCGCCATCTGCTGCACTTGCCACTCAGCTACTTCGATAAACGCCATATGGGCGATGTGGTATCACGCTTTGGCTCGCTTAATTCAGTGCGGGAATTGCTGACCAACAGCCTGGTCGAAGGGGTGATTGATGGCCTGATGGCCATTGCCGTGTTGGTAATGATGTTTTTATACAGCCCCAAGCTGGCACTGGTGGTGGTGCTGGTAGTGCTGCTGTACGCTGCCATTCGTTTTATCTTGTACCGCCCACTGCACCAACTGACTGAAGCCAGCATTATGGCCAGCGCCAAAGAGCAGAGCAACTTTATGGAAACGGTGCGCGGCATGCAGAGCATCAAGTTGTTTGGTCAACAAAGCCAACGGTTAAACCTGTGGCAAAATCGCTATGCCGATGCCATTAATCAAAGCTACCGGCTGGGCAAGTGGCAGATTTCCTATCAAACCATCAACCAGTTGCTGTTTGGCATCGAGAACATTCTGGTGGTGTACTTGGCTGCGCTAACTGTGATTAGCGGCGATATCACTGTCGGCATGCTGTTTGCCTTTTTGGCCTACAAAACCCAGTTTACCAACCGGATGGCGGCTTTAATCGACAAACTGATCGAAATTAAAATGACCCGGCTGCATTTAGACCGCCTGGCCGATATCGCTTTAACCGACAAAGAAGACGAAGGGCTGAACCAGCCGAGCCGAGACATCAGCGGCCAGTTGAGTTTAACCAATATCCGCTTTCGCTACGCCGATAATGAGCCGCTATTGTTTACCGACCTGTGCATTGATATTCCGGCGGGAGCCAATATCGCCATTATCGGCCCGTCTGGTACCGGCAAAACCACCCTAATGAAACTGATGCTGGGTTTATTGCCCGCTGAAAGCGGCAAGGTGGAAGTGGATGGCATTGAAATTAAAAAGCTGGGGCTGCGCAATTACCGCAGCCAGATTGCGGCGGTGATGCAGGATGACCAACTGATGTCCGGTACTTTGGCTGAGAACATCAGCTTTTTTGACCCGCAATTGGATATGCAACAGGTTTATCAAGCCGCCCAGCTGGCCGGTATTCATCAGGATATCAGTGCCATGCAAATGGGCTACAACTCACTGGTGGGCGATATGGGTAGTGCGCTATCCGGCGGCCAGAAACAGCGCTTATTACTGGCCCGCGCCTTGTACCGCCAACCCAAAATCCTGCTGCTGGACGAGGCCACCAGCCATCTGGATGTGGCGCTGGAGCACTATGTTAATCAGGCCATTCAGCAGCTTAGTATGACCCGGATTGTGATTGCCCACCGGCCGGAAACCATCCTCAGCGCAGAGCACATTTACCAGCTGGCAGGCGGCCAGTTGCAGGATGTAACAGAGGCCTACCGGGCGCAGTTTGGTAAAGCAGCCAGCTAACTTGTAAAATCTATCCACTTTCTATAAGGATATACACAACATCAAGACAGAGAAAAGCGTTGATTTTTTCATCCGCTGCGGAGGTTGTTAGCAGCAAGACTTGGATTAGGGCTGGTGCTGGCAGTTTTGTTGCAGGACATTGCTCCAAAATACCTCAGTGATTAGTTCGCCAGTCTACTGGCAGGGGGGCAGGCCTGTCCAGAAAAGTGGGGGGCCAGCCACAATGTTATCAGCCTGACTGTGAATATTATGCGGGGCGTCTATTTATCTAATTAATTCCAAAAGGATATGCAATAAATCCTTGACCATAATTTCTTCATACGTAAAGTGCTATCGGCTACAAAGCGACTGGTTTGTTTTATAGGGTATTTACATGAGTGAGTTGACTAAGGGCGGCATTTTCGTTGGGCTGGTCAAATCCATTATCTTAGCAGCCTTGTTGATTGGCATTATCGAACTAACGATGCAGCCAACTGGGCTGAGTGTTTTTTATACTGAGATTTTTGCTCTCACTTTGATTTTCTGGCTGTTCTGGTTTGATGTCGGCTCGGTTAGCGCTGTGTTTAACATCTCAAATCATGCTGACTTTAACTGGACTACTGGGTACATCGTACTGATTCCAACCCTGCTTTGTAACGGGCTAGCTCTCACATTTTTCCTTTTCGATATTCAGGCGTCCAACGTTTCTTTATCAAAAGAGCAATTTTTTCAACTGCTTATCTCTGCTGTATTCATTATGCCACTACTGGAGGAGTTAATTTTCCGGCAAATTACTCCCCAGATCTTACATGCTCATTTCAAAATAAAGCACTGGTTGGTGGTCGCAATATGCTCTGCTTTATTTGCTGTCAGTCATCTGAGCTTTGATATTCTCTGGTTCAGCTATTTCTTTGTGATGGGGTTGAGTTTTCACTACGTTCGTGACTCTTCGGGTTCATTAATCCTGGCCTTTCTTAGTCATGCCATTCTTAATTTATCCATAATCATTTTGGATATGATTTTTTTTAGTTAAGCTATGGTTTTAATTCGAGTCGAATATAGTAAGAGAGCTTCAAGTATCCTGGTGCAGCACCCACCTTGCCTCAGGGGCTGAACTGAGCATACCAGGCGCAGTTTGTTAAAAAGCCGGTTAGCCTGTAACATTTATCAATTTTTAGGTAAGGACATGCACAAGATGCAAGGAAAGAAAGGCGTTGTTTTGTTTCATCCGCGGCGTTGGCTGTTAGCGGCTAAGGTTGGATTTGGGCTGGTGCTGGCGGCTTTGTTGCTCACCGCCTGTGCAATGACTACTGAGGATGCAGCCCACGTACTTTACGATGCTACTACCGTTGTGCGACTGCCGGCAACCCCAGAGCGGCCGGAAATTATCATTCTACCTGAGCACAACAGCCAGTTCAGCAATCGGGCTCGGGTGATGCTGCTGGTTGGGACGGGGGCTTTGCAAGAAGAAGACGATCAATTGGGCCTTGCCCATTTTGTCGAGCACATGGCCTTTCGTGGTACCGAGAAGTTTCCCGAGCAGCGGATGCAAGAGCACATGCGGGAGCTGGGGATCCAGCTTGGCCGCCACAGCAATGCCTACACCACTTTTGACCATACTGCTTATTGGCTGGATTTGCAGGACTTGAACCGGGGCCAGCTGGAGTCTGCATTGACGATACTGGCGCAGTGGGCTTATCACATCGAATTTGCACCGGCAGCAGTGCAGGAAGAAATTGCGGTGATTGTTGAGGAGTGGCGGCTTTATCAGCAAGAGCAGGATCGTATTGAACCACGTTTGAAAGAAGCTTTTTTCCGCGGCTCCCGTCACCTGGATCGGCTGTCGATTCTGGGCGACCGTGCCAGCATCGAAGCGACAACGCCTGAAAAATTAAAGACCTTTTACCAGCAGTGGTACCACCCGGAAAACATGGCGATTGTGGTCAGTGGCGATGTGGATGCTGAACAGACGTTGGCTTTTATCAAGCAAAAATTCACCAGGTTGGAGCTGGCATCAGAGCCTTTGCTGCCAGAGCAGTTCGATATTCAGCCGCAGGCCATTCCCGATGTTATTACCTTAAGCGATGCCTATACGCCTATTGCAGTGTTAAGTCGTTTTTGGTTTGCTCCGATTGTCCCATACAATCAGTCTGTTGAGCGGCAGGAAATGGCGCTGTCGTTTGCTCTGGGGGTATTGCGTAAGCGATTGGAAAGTCGTCAGCTAAACAGCGAAGGGGTAGTGCTTGCTGTTAACGTGCAGAGTCGCCGTCAGACTGCCAATGTCAATGCGTTTAATATGGCACTGCTGATGACTGAGCCAAATTATGCTCTGGCTTACGAACTACTGGAGCATGAATTACAGCGAATGTTGGCCTTGGGTATCACCGAGGACGAGTGGCAAACAGAACGAAGCAACTGGCAGGCCTGGTTGCAGGATGCGCAGGACAGCCCTTCCGATTTGGTGGAGATGGCAAGAGATTTTTGGCTCTACCAGGAACCCATTTTTAATCAGCGCAGCCATAAGCAGCGGCAGCTCGAGCTGCTGGAATTAATCACTCCAGAGGAGGCGATTGCAGCGCTAACGCAATATAGCTCAGGCCGGGAAGTGACGGTTGCTCTTTATCCACATGGCACCGAGGCGCCCAGCGCTGAGCAGTTAAAGGGTTACCAGGAGCGAGCGAAGCAGCTGCCTTTTGCACCCCTGCATCAACGTGCAGAGCCGCAATGGCAGCCTTTAGCCCCTTCTGCTGGGATTTTATCCGAGCAGCAGCAAGCCGACGGCATTATTGAGTGGCAATTGGCCAATGGGATGACAGCCTATTATCGTTACAGCGATGCCGTTCCCAACCGTGCTTTTGCCCGTCTGGTGGCCCGCCATGGAACCAATCAGGTTCCTGATGCTCAGGTAGCGGCTGCCCGCCTGGCCAGTGATTTGATCCGTGATGGCGGGCAGGCAGGCTTGAACAGTGCTGAGATCCGCCAGTGGCGACAAAGTCTGGATATCGGGCATAACTTTTCAGTAGACTTTGATGCCCGGAGTTTTTATCTGGCTGCGCCGGTCAGCAACATCGAACAAGGCTTGATGGAGCTGCATCATCGCTTGCTACACCATAGGATTGATGAGGAGCTTTGGCGCTTTAACCAGGGCCGTGAGCTGCAGTTATGGCAACAATTTGAGGAGCACCCACATCTGCCCTGGCATCAGGCGCAAAGTAAAGCATTGTGGCAAAACGACATTCGCTACCGTAATCTGATGGCCGCTGAGATTGAAGCGACCACGGTGGATCAGCTGCAAGCTTTTTATCAGCAGTGGGTTCAGGGCAACCAGGGCTATCAGCTGGCTTTGGTCGGGGATCTCACGGCCGAGCAAGCCTATGCACTGGTGGACCGCTACTTTGCCAGCCTGCCCAAAGCAAGCCCGCAGGGCGAGAGGCGTTCTTCGCCACAACCGCTACAAGCCAGTCAACAGCGGATCAGCGGTAGTGGTGAGCAACATGCCCGTATCTCCTTGCGTTATTATCTGGATAAAACACAGCTGCCTTCATCTTTGCAGCAGGCTACGGCTGCCCTGTTGACCAGTTGGCTGGATGAGCAGTTGTTTGATCGCATTCGTACCGAGTCAGGTCTGACCTACAGCATCCGCGCACAGCTGGGAGGCTTTAGTCCGGTGCATCAGCAAGCGGTACTGCACATTTCACTGCAAACCGATCCCGACAAGGTTGATACTGCCATTGCCGCAGTACAGCAACTGCTGGCTGCAGCGAGCAAGCAGGCACCGAGTGAGCGACAAGTTGAAATTTGGCATCAAAGCCTGGCTGATGCACGGATGCAGGCACGGCAACAACCGCGTTGGCTGGCCAACCGAATTGGCTATAGCGCCTTGGTGGAAGAGCTTCCCTGGGCACGGATCGCTCCGTTGGAGCAAACTGCTACCGCCGAGGGCCTGCAGCAGCTTTTAGTAAACATCGTGGAACAAGGCCATTTGGTGGAAATGGTCTGGTTGCCTTAGCGTATTCTCGGCCCTGAATTCAGGGCCGCTTTATTCATAGGGCAGGGGATCTTTGGCTTTATTCAGCGCAAACGCTTCCAGCCGTTCCTGGCAGGCACCGCATTTGCCGCAAGCTAGTTCGCGGCCGTTGTAGCAGGTCCAGGTTTTGCTGTAATCCAGCCCCATGGCCAGGCCATCGCGCAGGATTTCGATTTTGGACTCGTGCAGATAAGGGCTAACGATATCAATCGGATCGTAATTGGCGATTTGGCAGACTGCATTCATTTTTTCCACAAACTCTGGCCGGCAGTCCGGGTAAATAAAGTGATCGCCCGAGTGAGCGCCGTAATACACGGCTTTGGCTTTGATGGAATCGGCATAACCCACCGCCAGTGAAATCAGGATCATATTACGGTTCGGCACGATGGTCGATTTCATGTTCTCGGCCTCGTAGTGGCCCTCCGGCACCTCGATGTTGTCGGTAAGCGATGAGCCCGCCAGCAGCTGATTGATGGCCGAAATATCCACCACCTTGTGGTTGATACCTAGCTCACGGCAGACCTGGGCAGCGCATTCCAGCTCTTTGACATGGCGCTGGCCGTAATTGAACGATAAGGCATAAACATCGTGGCCGTCGGCGATGGCTTTGTGCAGCACGGTGTACGAATCCATCCCACCGGAGTAAATGACAACAACTTTTTGCGGCATCATGGCGGCGCTCCCGTTATAATGACAAGCTGAAAAGCCGGGCATTGTACTCTAAATTGAAAGCTGGCTAAAGCGTAAGGCGTCTTTGTGTATAAAGTGAATGAACTATTTGAAACCATCCAGGGCGAGGGCAGTTACACCGGTTGCCCGGCTATTTTTATCCGTTTGCAGGGCTGCCCGGTCGGTTGCAGCTGGTGCGATACCAAGCATACCTGGACGGTGGATCCTGAGCAGCAAATTCCGCTGACCGATGTGTTGGCCAAAACTACCGATACCGAGGGGTGGTGCAACCTGAGTGCCGAACAGCTGCTAACCGAATTTCAACGCCAGGGCTTTCGGGCCCGTCATGTGGTGATCACCGGTGGTGAGCCTTGCCTGTACGATTTAAATCCGCTGTGCGAGTTACTGCATCAGCAGGGCTACAGCACTCAGATTGAAACCAGCGGTACTTTTGAAGTGCTGGCACCAAGCGAGACCTGGGTCACGGTGTCGCCGAAGGTCAATATGAAAGGGGGCTACGAGGTACTGGATTCGGCATTGCTGCGAGCCAATGAAATCAAGCATCCGGTCGCACGTGAGCGCGATATCGAGGAGTTGCAACAGTTGTTGCAGCGCGTACCTGCTTCGGGTAGGCTGGTCTACCTGCAACCTATCAGTCAAAAAGCCAAAGCGACCCGGCTGGCGATCGAGCAGTGCAAACAACACAACTGGCGCCTGAGTGTGCAGGTGCATAAATATTTAGGGATTAACTGATGCGACAGGCAGTTGAGCACTTTTTTCAGCTTTATGCTGAAGCCTACTCCAACTTTGATGTAGACAAAGTCACCGAGCTGTTTTCCCTGCCATGCCTGTTCTTAACTGACGACAGCAAGTTAATGATGGCTGAAGTCAGCAGCCTGGAGAAAACCATTCGCCATCAGTTTAACCTGTACCGTAGTCTTGGGGTGGCCCAGGTGAAAAACCGGGTACAGCATCTGGTGCGTTTGTCCGAGTCCATGGTCTTTGCCAGTCTGTACTGGTATTTTTGCGATGCCAACGGCAAGGTACTGCAAAACTGCCACACTTCATACACCCTACAACGCAGCGGTGAGCATTGGCGGCTGGTGGCGGTGATGATTGACGATGAGCGCTTTGCCCTCAAATCGATTCAGCCTTGAGGCAGCGCTGCAAATAATGCAGGCAGGCCTCTGGCGTGGCCTGCTCTGCCAGATGCTCTTTTAGCAGTGGCGGCAAGGGCAGTAATTCCAGCCATCGCGCCGCCAGCCAGCTGGCGTCTGCTGTGTTGCTTTGAGGATAGAGACTTGCCAGCTCCGGTTCACGTTGCAGTAATTGACGAAAGCTCTGTTGCAGCTCTTGCTGAGTCTGGCTGATGGGTTGTGAGGGCCAGAAAGCCACTGTCTTAGTGTCTGCCACATGCAGCTTGTCGACTTCCTGCCAGCGTTTCTCAATGTGCACCCGCTCCAGCCCAATCACTTCAATCCCCAGCAGGCCATCATCAAGCACATCAAAATCAGTCACCTGCACCTTAGTAGCAAAAGGAAAGATCCGATCAGGGTGCGTTTGGCTGACCAGCGGATTCAGCAACGCCATGGCAAAAGCCCGTTTGCCGGCGGTGGCTTCTTTTACCAACCGAATGTAACGGGGCTCAAACACCCTCAGCCGGGTTTTCCCCTCCGGCAACAGCAAACCATTCAGCGGAAACAGGGCTAGTTGCTCTGACATCATCATTCCACACCATACCACAATGAACACATCTGTGATGTTATACGGGCTGCTGTCTCTGCTGGATTAGCTTTGGCTTTTTTTCTGGATCAACTCAATGGCGTAGCCATCCGGATCTTTAACAAAGGCAATTTGGGTTTTTCCGCCTTTCACCGGCCCCGGCTCGCGGCTAATTACACCACCACGGCTGCGAATATCGTCGCAGGCCTGGTACACATCGTCCACCTCCAGCGCAATATGGCCATAGGCACTGCCCAAATCGTAGCTGTCAACACCCCAGTTGTAGGTCAGTTCCAGCACGGCGTGTTCGGACTCCGGACCATAGCCGACAAAAGCCAGCGTATATTTGTACTCGGTATTCTCGGACTGGCGCAGCAGCTGCATGCCCAGTACCTGGGTGTAAAACTCGATGGAACGCTCCAGATTGCCAACCCGCAGCATGGTGTGTAATAAACGCATACAGAACCCCTTGACTGTGTTTACTGCTGATGAAAGTAGATAATAACATAGACTGATTGCCAACAAATGCAGTGACGTGGGGGCAGTCTGGTTGGGGCGTCACTGCAATATTGTCGTTCGCATTGACGTACGTACTAAAAAGCGTACAATAATTGAGTGATTATACAGCAAGAGGTGCAACATGACCGGAATTACCGCAACAGAAGCGCGCAGTAAGCTGTATCGGTTGATTGATGAAACTGCCGAGTCCCATCAGCCCATCGTCATCACGGGCAAGCGGAACAAAGCTGTTTTAATCTCCGAGGAGGATTGGTCTGCGATTCAGGAAACACTTTTCCTGCTCTCTGTACCGGGTATGCGTGAGTCGGTTCGTGAGGGCATGGAAACCCCTGTGGAGCAATGTGATGAGGAATTGGACTGGTGACCTGGAAGTTGGTTTATACCAGGCAAGCCCAAAAAGACGCCAAAAAACTGGCATCCAGCGGCCTCAAGCCCAAAGCTCAGGAATTGCTAGCGCTAATTGCCGAAGATCCGTTTCGCAAGCCGCCTCCGTTTGAGAAGCTTATTGGCGATCTTGCCGGGGCCTATTCACGGCGTATCAATATCCAGCATCGCCTAGTGTACCAGGTGCTTGCAGAAGATCAGTTGATTAAAGTTCTGCGTCTTTGGAGCCACTACGAGTAGGGCATCATCTGATGCTATGGTGGTTTGGTGTAAAATCGACACTGTTTTGGGGGGGCTTGCCTCATTCGAAACACTACTTTAAGTTACAGGCTTAACGCGGCTTCAATGTCAGATCAGCAGGGGCTTACGGTTGATTACTCTTTCTGTTAACTACTAAGGCACTTTAGCTATGGTTTCCAGGCTCTACAATAAACTCCCTGCTGTAATCAGGCATTGGTTCAGTATTTTGGGCGCGGCAACCCGTAACTGGCTGGATAGCCAGGCCTTTATCTATGCAGCGGCGCTGGCGTTTTTCACTGTTTTTTCCATTGCGCCCATTCTGGTGGTGGTAGTGGCTCTGGTTGGATTCTTTTTAGGCCAGAGTGTGGTAGAAGGCCAGCTGTTTGAGCAGCTGGAAGGAACTCTTGGCCCGGAAGCCGCGGGCGTGGTGCAAACCGCGGTAACCAATTCGCAGATAGATCAAAGCGGCATCTGGCCAGCGTTGATTGGCATTGTGGCCACCATCGTTGGTGCCACTACGGTGTTTGCACAGATGCAGCAGTCGTTGAATCAAATTTGGGATGTAGCGCCTCGCCCTAACCGCAACAACCTGTGGGGTTATATTAAAAGCCGTTTATTATCCATGACCATTATCCTGGCTATTGGTTTTATTCTGATGGTGTCCTTGCTGTTGTCAGTGGCTTTACGAAGTATCATGGTATTCGCGGAAGAGTGGATGCCGGTGCCCGGCTGGGCCATGGTGGGCATGGAAGTCGTTTTATCGTTGCTGGTGATTACCTTGCTGTTTGCCGCTATGTTCAAGATCCTGCCCGATGTCTTGCTGTCCTGGAAGGATGTGCTGCTGGGCGCCTTTATCACCGCGATTCTGTTTACCCTGGGCCGTTCACTAATCGCTATCTATCTGGCGCACACGGCAACGGCATCGGCATACGGTGCTGCCGGCTCTTTGGCGCTGCTGTTGCTTTGGGTCAACTATACATCGATGATCCTGCTGTTTGGCGCTTCTTTTACCCGAGCGCATCTGGAGGGCAGGGGCCTGCCCATCCGCCCTAAGAGCATGGCGGTGTGTGTGCACCGGGAATTGATTGAAGAGGGACCGCGAAGCGGCTAGAAGCTTGCAGCTTGCCCTAGTCCGTTTTTTCTTTAAACTCGCACAAGTCTTCAATGATGCAGGAGCCGCACTTGGGTTTTCTGGCCACACAAGTGTAGCGGCCGTGTAAAATCAACCAGTGGTGCACATCCAGTTTAAACTCGGCGGGTACGACTTTCAGCAGCTTTTGCTCAACGGCATCTACATTTTTCCCAGGCGCTAGTTTGGTGCGGTTGCTGACCCGAAAAATATGGGTATCCACAGCGATGGTAGGCCAGCGAAAGGCGGTGTTCAGCACCACATTGGCGGTTTTACGGCCGACACCAGGCAGGGCTTCCAGCGCTTCGCGGTTTTCCGGCACTTCGCCGCCATGTTGCTCAACCAGAATACGGCAGGTTTTAATCACGTTTTCGGCTTTGGTATTAAACAGACCAATGGTTTTGATGTAATGCTTGACGCCATCCACGCCTAAATCCAGCATGGCCTGAGGTGTGCGGGCCACTGGAAAAAGATGGCGGGTGGCTTTATTGACACCCACATCAGTGGCCTGAGCCGATAACAGTACGGCTATCAGCAGCTCAAAGGGCGAGCTGTATTCCAGCTCAGTGGTGGGCTCGGGGTTGGCGGCCCGCAGCCGCGATAGTAACTCGATGCGCTTTTGTTTATTCATATGGTTCTATTCACACAATGGTTCCGGTCACCCGGGCACGGGTAATGGCCGTTTTCACCTGTTGCTTACGCTGTTTGCGCTGATCGATGGCGTTCTTGCCGGCGATCAGCAGCCCCATGCCAATAAAGGCACCTGGGGGCAGCAGCGCCAGCAGAAAATAATGATCCAGCGCCAGTACTTCTACCCGCAGCGCCTGCGCCCAGGAGCCGAGCAGGGCATCGGCGCCGTCAAACAAGGTGCCCTGACCCAGCAGCTCACGCATAGCACCTAACGCCAGCAACACGGCAGCAAAACCCAGCCCCATCATCAGCGCATCGAAGGCCGAAGGTAGCATTGGGTTCTTGGAGGCAAAGGCTTCTGCCCGGCCAATGATGGCGCAGTTGGTGACAATCAGCGGGATAAAGATACCCAATGCCAGATAAAGCTCGTAGGTAAAGGCATTCATCAGCAGCTGAACGGCGGTGACAAAAGAAGCAATGACCAGCACAAAAATTGGAATACGAATCTCCCGCGGCACCCAGTTACGAATGGCGGATACCACCAGGTTGGAGCCAAGCAGTACCAGCAAGGTTGCGATGCCAAGCCCCAGGGCATTGGTGACGGTATTGGTTACCGCCAATAAGGGGCAAAGTCCGAGCAGCTGCACCAGGCCCGGGTTGTTGCTCCAGAGCCCCTGGGTGGCAAGCTCCTTGTAGTTTTGGCTCATTTAAAAGGCCTCACAATTGGCTGGTTGTTCTGCCAGCTCCGGGTGTTGCTGGACAAAGAGTGCCGCGCGCTTAACAGCATTGACCACAGCTCGGGGTGTAATGGTGGCGCCGGTAAACTGATCGAAGTCACCACCGTCTTTACGAACCGCCCAGCTGCGTACATTGGCTTCGTGCACTGCCTGATTGGCAAAACTGTGCATCCAGTCGGATTTGCGCAGTTCAATTTTATCACCCAAGCCGGGTGTTTCCTGATGCGCCAGCGTACGCGCAGCCAGCACAGTACCATCGGGTGTGATGGCCACCATTAAGTCGATATTACCACTGTAGCCATCCGGGGCTGTGGTTTCCACCACAAAGGCACTGACCACCCCTTGCTCACGCCAGCGAAACACCGATTGCGGGCTGGTGCGCCCCAGCCATTCGGGAGCTGTGATGCTAATGCAATCATCCAGCAATTGTTGCTCGGCAGCAGCGGGTAAGACATCGTGCAACAGAGCCAGCCGATTGGCCAGCCGTTGCTCGGCAATACGGGGGGCTGTAAGTTGTTGCAGCAGGGTCAGAATGCTGACACAAATGATAGCAACCAGTGCCAGCAACAGCGCATTTTTTGTCACTGGGTGTTTCATCAGCGCCCCTTCACTACTTTATGGCCGTAGGTGCGGGGCCGGGTGTAATAATCAATCAAAGGTACTGCCATATTGGCCAACAATACGGCAAAGGCAAAGGCATCGGGATAGCCGCCAAAACTGCGGATCACAAACACCAGCACACCAATCAGTACACCATAATAAATACGCCCTCGGGCGGTGGTGGAGGCACTGACCGGATCGGTGGCGATAAAAAAGGCCGCCAGCATGGTAGCACCAGAAAACAGCTGAAATAGTGGAGAGAAGTTGGTATCTGGATTGACGGACCAGGCAATCAGGCTGCAAAGCGCCAATGAGCCAAGCACACTGACCGGTATGCGCCATTGAATGACGCGTTGTTGCAACAGGAGCAGGCCACCGGCCAGCCAGGCCAGGTTGAGCCAAAACCAGCCAACCCCGACGCCGCCCTGGAACAGCGGCTTTTGATAGCTTTCCGGCAGGGTCAGTCCCATCATTAAATCGGTGCGGGCGGTATCAAGCGGGGTGGCCATGGTCATGCCGTCCACGCCTTGTCGAAGTTGTTCCAGACTGAGGCCCTGGCAACTGGCCTGATTAAACACCGCACACACAGCATCCAATGGCCCAAGTGCATGCTGCTGCAATGCTGCTGGTGGCAGCCACTGCGTCATTTGTACCGGAAAAGCAATCAACAGTAACACGTAGGCTGCCATGGCTGGGTTAAATAGATTAAAACCAAGGCCACCATAGAGTTGCTTGACCATGATAATGGCAAAAGCAGTGCCTATCACCACCAACCACCAGGGGGCGTAGGCCGGAATGGATACGGCTAACAGCACGGCGGTGACTAAGGCGCTGTGATCCTTTAAGCGTGGCAAAATGGTTTTATCGCGCAGCATTAGCACCAGAGCTTCACTGGCCCAGGCCGTGACTATCGCCAGCAGCAACTGCACCAGCACACCATAGCCAAACAGATAACTTTGCACCGCAATGGCGGGCAGGGCGGCAATCACCACCCACAGCATCAACTGGCTGGTGGTTTTCTGATTGTGCTGGTGCGGGGAGCTGGCAATTCGAAAACTCATTTTAGCTCCGTCTCCTTTCGTTTCCTGGCCTTGGCCCGGGCAACGGCTGCGGCGATAGCGGCTTTGCGCGGATCGCTGGGTTGCTCAGTGGGTGCGATGTGTTCATCAGGCGCCGATGCTGGATCCGTCTGATCTGATTTGGCTTCTTCAGGCCCGGCTTTTTCTGGTGCTGGCCTTGCTTCCGTCTGTTTCTTCGCTTTGGCGCGCGCTATGGCGGCAGCAATTGCAGCTTTGCGTGGATCACTGGCCTCGCTGGCTGCGGCTGTTTGGGCAGGCTCTGCAGCAGCTTGCGCTGCCCCAGTGTGTGCTGGCTTAGCCTGCTCTTGCTCTGTTTGCCCGTTGTCACTTGCTGAGGCTGCGGCTTGTTTTTTTGCTTTAGCGCGGGCTAAAGCGGCTGCAATCGCAGCTTTGCGTGGATCACTGGCCTCGTTGGCTGCGGCTGTTTCGACAGACTCTGTAGCTGTTTGCCCGGGCTCAGTTTGCTGAGATTGCACTCGCTCAGAGTCACTTGTTGCTGCAGCTTGTTTTTTAGCTTTGGCGCGGGCCAGCGCGGCCGTAATAGCTGCCTGGCGGGGGTCTGTAGCTGACACTGAGTCTGCTGGAGCCTCTGTTTTTTCAGCCTGACGTTCGCGCGCCTGCTGCTTTTTGCGTTCGCGTTCGGCTTTGATGGCCTCCAAATCACCAGGCGTCTGTTGTTGCTGGCTTTTTACCCGAGCCAGTGCAGCGGCCACGGCATCAGGGGCGCTGGCACTTTGTTTGGCGGCACGCTCTGCCGCCAGTTGTTCGTTGCGGCGCTGGCGCTCCAGTTTTTCGGCTTCCAGTCGTGCCTGTCTTGCTTCAAAGCGTGCCTTGGCTTGTTCTGCTTTTAAAGCTTCGCGTTGTTGTTCGCGGATCTCAGCTTTGGCAACCCGGTAGTATTGCACCAATGGGATCTCGCTTGGGCAGACATAGGCACAGGCACCACATTCGATGCAATCAAACAGGTTGTATTCGTCAAGTTTTTCAGTGTCTTTGGCTTTGCTAAACCAGAGCAATTGCTGTGGCAACAAGCTGGCTGGGCATGCCTCGGCGCAGGCAGTGCAGCGAATGCAGTCCATTTCCTCACCTGCTGCCGGAAGTTCTTGCTGCGTTGGTGCCAGAATGCAATTGGTGGTTTTAATAATCGGGACCGACAAGTCGGGCAGGGTAAAGCCCATCATAGGGCCACCCATAATGACCCGCTGCGGACGCTCGGGTTGAAAGCCACAAAAATGCAATAAGTCACTGACTGGGGTCCCTATCGGTGCCAGTACATTTTGTGGGTGCTGCAGGGTGTCCCCGGCAACAGTTACGATACGTGACAGTAAAGGGATATCGTGCAGCACTGCCTGAGCAACTGCAAAGCTGGTACCCACATTGAACATCATCATGCCAATATCAATGGGACGGCGACCGGCGGGTACTTCCCTGCCTGTTAGCAGTTGAATCAACTGCTTTTCACCACCCGAAGGGTACTTGGTGGGCACCGGACGCACATACCACGGCTGCCGGCCATCGCAGGCATTCTGCATGGCGCTGATCGCTGCTGGCTTGTCGTCTTCTATGGCAATCAGAACTGCTTTGGGCTCAAGGATATGGCAAAGGATCTCAATGCCTTGCACTATAGTATCGGCTTGTTCTTGCATCAGGGCATCATCGGCACTGATGTAGGGTTCACATTCGACCCCGTTAATAATCAGCAACTCAACGTGCTGTTGCACAGCTGATTTTAGATGGGTTGGAAAACCCGCACCGCCCATGCCGGCAATGCCGGACTGCTGGATACGTTCCAAGAGTTGTTCCGTGGAACATCGTGGGTAATGCATGGGCTCACGCTCACGCCATTCATCCAGCCCATCGGGTTCCAGTACGATGCATGGCTCTGGCAGGGCGGAAGGATGCGGGCTGGTGTGTTCAGTTACAGCCAGGATCAAGCCTGAGGTTGGGGCATGCACCGGCACCGACATTGAGTTATCGGCCAGTGTCAGGGGCTGGCCTTTCATCACGTGATCGCCTTTATGCACCAGGCAGTGACCGGCCACACCGATATGCTGGCGCAGTGGAATGTAGAGTTTGTCCGGTAGCGGCAGGCTGGCAATTGGCTTTTTGCTAAGCTCTGCCTTTCGGGTCGGTGGATGAACTCCGCCCGGGAAACGCCAGAGCAGTCCGGCAGCCACTTGTTCTAATAAGCTTTGCATTAATCCGCCTCAACCATGCGTACCGGGATTGCCTGCAAGTCCCACTTCCAGCGCTCAGCTGTTTCTATCAGTGGGATCATATCGATGCAATCGACCGGACAGGGCTCCACACAGAGATCGCAGCCGGTGCACTCATCCACGATCACGGTATGCATCTGGCGGGTAGCACCGACGATGGCATCGACCGGGCAGGCCTGAATGCATTTGGTGCAACCGATGCATTCATCCTCGCGGATAAAGGCGACTTTTTTTACCGCATTCTGCGCTTCTTCATGCAGCGGCTTGGGCTCTACGCCCATCAAATCCGCTAGTTTTCGCACCGTCGCTTCACCGCCGGGCGGGCATTTATTGATGTCATCGCCATTGGCAATCGCTTCGGCATAGGGGCGGCAGCCGGGGTAGCCACATTGACCACATTGGGTTTGCGGCAGGATATCGTCTATCTGTTCGATCAAAGGATCGCTTTCAACCCGAAAGCGGATAGCGGCGTAGCCTAAAATGGCACCGAACAACAGCGCAAGTACACCAAGGACAGCTAGAGCAGTGGTCATCATGAATGGGTCACCAGTCCGGTAAAGCCCATAAAGGCCAATGACATTAGGCCTGCTGTGATCATGGCGATAGCAGCGCCACGAAAAGCTACCGGAACATCGGCAGCGGCCAAGCGTTCGCGCATGGCGGCAAACAGGATAAGTACCAGTGAAAAACCAGCCGCAGCGCCAAAGCCAAACACCAGCGACTGGACAAAGTTATAGCCGGCACTGACATTCAGCAGCGCCACGCCAAGAACCGCGCAATTGGTCGTGATCAGTGGCAGGAAAATGCCCAGCAGCCGATACAGGGTTGGGCTGGTTTTATGCACTACCATTTCGGTGAACTGAACGACCACGGCAATCACCAGAATAAAGCTGAGGGTGCGCAAATACAGCAAATCAAAAGGTGCCAGCAGGTAGTGATCCACCAGATAGCTGCAAACCGAAGCCAGGGTAAGCACAAAAGTGGTAGCCAGTGACATGCCTATGGCCGTTTCTAACTTGCCGGACACACCCATAAAAGGGCAGAGCCCTAAGAACTTGACCAACACAAAGTTGTTTACCAGCACGGTACTGATTAATAAGAGTAAGAATTCGGTCATGGTTGTTTGGTTACAGGCTTAAGGCGCATATTATGCGCTGAAGCCGGGTTGATAACAACCGACAGCCAGTAGGGGTATCTGTTGACTGTCGGTTTATCTGACTTTCTTTAATGACTCAAAGCGGAGCCGGTTTACCAATGTAGTAGCCCTGGCAGCCATCCACAAATAAGGAATCCAGCATGTGCTTTTCTTCCTGGGTTTCGACGGACTCCGCAAAAACACTTACTCCGATGCGATGCGCTAAATCAATCATCAGACGCAAGAAATACTGATTGTTTTTGTCTTCGTCAATATGCCGAGTGTAACTACCATCCATTTTAATGTAATCCGGCTTCAAATCGCGGAAAAATTTAAATGAGGTAATCCCGACACCAAATTTTTCCACGGTGACTCTGGCGCCGGCGCGGTGCACCATATCGATGAAACGTTTGCTGGTTTTTAGATTCTGCTGCAAACCAAATTCGGTGACTTCAAAAATCAGTTTTGATGCAATGGTGGCATCTTTTAGTAAGCGACGCTCCAGCCAGATCACGAATTGATCGTCATGCACTGAACGAGGCGATAAATTCAGCCCAAAATACTGATCCTGCATATTCTTATTCTTAATCGTACTCAGAGCGGTTTCAATGATCAGCCGATCAACTGCAATGATGCGATCGAGCTTTTCCGCCATGGCCAAAAAGGATGCTGTAGGCAGTACTTGATTTTCCTGGGTTTTAAAGCGCACCAAAATTTCTGAGTAGGCTTTATTGGACCGTTTCGCTGGTTGAATGCTTTGTACCAGCAAGTTAAGACGGTTGTTGGCAAGGACATCATCAATCACATTACGCCAGTTCTGATTACCATAACCATAACTCGCGGTTTCTAAGCCGGAAGATTCTTTTTGCAAATGCCAGGCATTGGCTTGCTTGGTTTGCGCCAGACTGATGGAAGTATCAGCAATCGCAAGCAACTCGCCAAGAGCTCTGCCACTTTCATAGCTGACCAACCCAGTGTAAGCAACGGATTCCAGCTCTGCTGTTTGCTGGTATTGATTCAGGCGGCTTTGCAGCTGAATGGCGAAGTTCTCTGCTTCTTTGGCCGTTACTCTGGGTAAAAGCACGCCAAAGTCAGAACTGTTCAATCGAAATAACTGGCCGTCAGCATAGGCATGAACCGCTTTGGTCAGGATTTGACAAACCTCTTGAATGTATTTATCTCCTTCCTGGTAGCCTCTGGTCTGGTTCAGGCTTTGCAGCTCAGTACATCGCGTAATGGCAAAAATACCAAAATCAACTTTATCATTCTTGCTAAGCTGCTCTTCATAATATTGTACAAAACGATTTCTGTTCGGCAGGCCTGTTATCACATCTTTGTATGCATCAGCAGTGACCTGGCGGGCATTTGCGGACATTTCGCTGAACTTTTTCATGGTCTGCTGAGCAAGCACCTGAAGATTTTCAACGACCGCCTCAAAGCCAGCTGGCTGCTTGTCTGCTTCAATGGTTTGCAACGGGTCATGGCTTAATTGCTCAATCACCTTATTCAGTTGTCGGCTGCTTTGTTGCAGCCGTTGGTGTTGCCACCAAAGCAGAGCGGGAATAAAGAGCAAATAGATCACTAAGGTGAGCAGCAAAATCAACCAGAGTATTGAGTTTAAAGCCTCTATCTGGTGACTGTGATCCAGCTGATAGCGAACCTGTAGCTCGTGTTGCGGGGCACCAATATGCTGTGTCGAAAACTCGACACCTTGCCAGTTCAATAGAGTTGCTGACAGACCCGTAGCTATGTGGCCACTTCGATACTGAAAAAGCTCCTGGCCTTGCAAATTTTGAATGTGCAGTTGGGATAGCGGCAGGGCCATACGTAGTTGCTGGCCAAGCTCTGCACCATCATGATTAGCTGAGTGCTGCATCCATTGCTGTACAAAGGTTTGTGCTTGTTGCTCAGCCCGTTGCAATTGTTGGCTGGCAATGTTCAACTGAACAATAATGAGCGCACTAATCAGGATTAGCGCTGCAATAAGCTGAAAAATCACAAGTTGGAACGTTGTCTTCATAACGATGACCACCTGCACAAATAAAGGCGTTATCGAATAAATCGATATGGGAGCTATGGTTTAGTTATAGCTGTACAAGGCGGATTAAAGCAAAAATTCGTGCAAAAATAAATCTTTATACCGAATTTCCAGCGAGATTTAGAAGCTTGTGGCTCCCCAGGTTGGGCTCGAACCAACGACCTACGGATTAACAGTCCGCCGCTCTAACCAACTGAGCTACTGAGGAATCGTGTGTTGCTGTTGGCTCCCCAGGTTGGGCTCGAACCAACGACCTACGGATTAACAGTCCGCCGCTCTAACCAACTGAGCTACTGAGGAACAGCAAACAACGGCCGCAATACTAATGCCAGTCCGGAATACTGTCAACAGGAAAGCCGGTGCATTTTTTGATTTTCGAACTGCTTGGACACAGAATCGTCAATCCTTGATTACCATTTCATAAGGGTAGGTAAAACTGCTGATGTTTTAACCGGACAAACCACTTACCCACAGAAGCTGTGGATAAGTCTGTTAATTACACGGTGATGCCTTGAGCAATCATAGACAATATAAGGGGTAGAGCTTGGTCAATAGGATTGCGATAAAAAATAATCTTATTAACTATCAGTGACTTACATAATTGCGATTGTTGGGTTGATATGGGGCCTTGGCTGGGTATGGATTGTTCAGCTCAATGAGCAAATGTGGACTAAATTGACATTTACCCCTTGTTTTGCTGGTTTTTGGTAACTGACGTGGTATCGGATGCGGCTTTTCATTACAATAGCGCCTTCCGATTGCAACGGGTTGCAGGTATGTCTGTCCCTGATAAACGCTCTTTATTGCACAATGACATTGGGTCTACCTTGTATCGTATGACCGTGCCAATGTTAATTGGCATGTTTACCTTAATGAGCTTTAACTTGGTAGATACCTTTTTTATCAGTCTACTGGGCACCAAAGAGTTGGCTGCCGTGAGCTTTACCTTCCCAATAACCTTTACCTTTATCAGTTTGGCTATTGGCCTTGGTATTGGTACTTCAGCCGTGATTGCGAAAGCGCTTGGTAGTGGCAATCCGCAAGAGGCCAGGGCTGATGCTTTAGCTTCGCTCTGGTTAGCGGCTTATCTGATGGTGGCGCTCACCTTTATTGGCTGGTTGGCGCACGACAGCTTGTTTCGCCTGCTCGGTGCCGGTGATGACATTGTGCCGCTTATTCGGCAGTACATGTTGATTTGGCTCGGTGGTGCAGTATTTTTGATGATCCCCATGATTGGAAATAGTGTATTGAGAGCGGCCGGAGATACCCGGCTACCAGCCTATATTATGGCTGCCGGTGGGGTCATTAATGCGGTGTTGGATCCTTTATTAATTTTCGGTCTTGGGCCTTTCCCTGCGCTTGGTATGCAGGGAGCTGCTATTGCCAGTGTTGTTTCCTGGGTGTGTGGTAGCCTGGTGGTCTTGCTGGTATTACATCAGCGTCGTTTAATTGACCGAGGGTGGCAGATATGGCGAAAAGCACTGCCGATTTATCGCAAAATTCTGCGTATTGGTTTTCCGGCGGCTGGCGCCAATATGTTAACCCCGCTGGCTATGGCGGTTCTGACAGCCATTATTGCAAGTCATGGTGCAGAAGCGGTCGCTGCCTTTGGTGTTGGTATTCGCCTGGAGAGTATGGCTTGTCTTGTGGTGTTGGCGCTATCCACAACGTTACCACCTTTCATAAGTCAAAACTTTGGTGCGGGTTATCTGCCCCGGGTACAAGCTGCCTATAAGCAGAGCATCCGCTTTATTTTGGTGTGGCAACTGGTTGTTTATGGTCTGTTGGCTTTACTAGCCCCCTGGATAGCCCGGATATTTTCTGCAGATGCCGAAGTGCAGCGCCTTATAGAGCTGTTCTTGTGGATCTTACCCGTAGGCTATGGTTTGCAAGGACTGATTATTCTAACCAACTCATCGCTAAATGCTTTGCATTTACCATTGCAAGCACTTGGCCTTAGTATGTGCCGCCTGTTTGTTTTCTATGTACCTTTTGCCTGGCTGGGTGGCCAACTGGCCGGTATACAGGGACTTTTTATTGGCTGCGTAGTGGCCAATCTGTGCATGGCATTGCTCAGTTATTTTTGGTTTCAACGTGCCTTGCAGCGTATGGAGTTAACTGAGGCTTCACAAGGAGTGGCATCATGAAAGCGTTTCGACTGGTCTCCGATTATCAGCCGGCAGGCGATCAACCGGAGGCTATCGCCAAGCTGGTGGACGGGCTGGAATCGGGGTTGGCACATCAAACCTTACTCGGTGTTACAGGCTCGGGCAAAACCTTTACCATGGCAAACATCATTCAGCAGGTAAGCCGTCCGACGCTGATTATGGCCCATAATAAAACCCTCGCTGCGCAATTGTATGGTGAGATGAAAGCCTTCTTCCCGGACAACGCGGTTGAATACTTTGTCTCTTACTACGATTATTATCAGCCAGAAGCCTATGTGCCATCCACCGATACCTTTATTGAAAAAGATGCGTCCATCAACGAGCATATTGAGCAAATGCGCCTCTCTGCCACCAAGGCACTGATGGAGCGGCGCGATGTGGTGATTATTGCCTCGGTTTCTGCCATTTATGGTTTAGGTGACCCGGAATCGTATATGAAGATGCTGCTGCATCTTCGTCAGGGTGATACGCTGGACCAGCGTTTTATACTCCGGCGTTTGGCAGAGCTGCAGTACCAGCGCAATGATCTGGCTTTTGAACGAGCCAGTTACCGGGTTCGTGGCGATGTCATTGATATTTTCCCGGCTGAGTCAGATAGTTTTGCCGTTCGGGTGGAGTTGTTCGATGAAGAAGTGGAACGTATTAGCTTGTTCGATCCTCTGACCGGCAGCATTGAAAAAGTGGTTTCACGTTACACCATCTATCCAAAGACCCATTATGTTACTCCGCGTGAAAAAATACTCGCCGCCGTTGAAAACATCAAAGGTGAGTTGCAGCATCGCAAGCAGCAGTTGCTGGCGGATAACAAATTGGTGGAAGAGCAGCGCCTGACCCAGCGAACTCAGTTTGATATAGAAATGATGGTTGAGCTTGGTTATTGCTCTGGCATTGAAAACTACTCTCGCTACTTATCTGGCAGAATGCCAGGTGAGCCACCGCCAACGCTGTTGGATTATTTTCCGGCCGACGGTCTGATGTTTATTGATGAATCGCACGTCACTATTTCGCAGATTGGCGCCATGTACAAGGGCGATCGTTCGCGCAAAGAAAATCTTGTCAATTATGGCTTCCGGTTGCCGTCTGCACTGGATAACCGGCCCTTGAAGTTTGAAGAGTTTGAAAGCATTGCGCCCCAGCGGATCTATGTATCGGCTACCACCGCCAAGTACGAGTTGGAAAAATCCGACGGTGAAGTGGTGGAGCAGGTGGTGCGGCCGACCGGACTGATTGATCCGGAGATTGAAATCCGTCCGGTTGCCACCCAGGTGGATGATCTGTTATCGGAAGCCTACCTGAAGGCGAAGCGAAATGAGCGGGTGTTGGTGACTACCCTGACCAAAAAGATGGCAGAAGATTTGACCGATTATCTGCAGGAGCACCAGGTGAAAGTGCGTTACCTGCATTCGGATATTGATACGGTGGAGCGGGTTGAGATCATCCGGGATCTACGTTTAGGTGTGTTTGATGTGCTGGTAGGTATTAACCTGCTCAGAGAAGGGTTGGATATTCCTGAGGTCTCGCTGGTCGCCATTCTGGATGCTGATAAAGAAGGCTTTTTGCGCTCTGATCGCTCTTTAATTCAAACCATTGGACGTGCTGCCCGTAACCTGCATGGTAAAGCTATTTTGTACGCCGACTCCATTACCGGTTCCATGCAGCGGGCTATGGACGAAACCGAGCGTCGGCGAAATAAGCAAATTGCGTTTAATGAAGCCCATGGTATCACGCCAAAAGGCCTGAATAAGAAAATCGCTGATGTGATGGATCTGGCACAGCAGCCATCTGACCAGAAAATGGTTGCTGAGCAGGCTGCTGCCTACCAGCATGACCGTAATGCACTGGCTGATGAGATGAAAGCGTTAGAAAGCCAAATGCGGCTGCATGCAGAAAATCTCGAGTTTGAGCAAGCCGCGGCATGCCGTGACCGTTTGCAACTGCTGCAGCGACAGTTGCTGCAAGACTAAGCAATCAATGGCTCAGAACACCTTGGTGGTGGCAATGTTCAGTTTTCATTAAGTTTCAGAGCGCTAGCATGCCGCCAATCGTTTTACTTAGTAGCATTAAGGATAAAAAATTATGAAGCGTACTCTGCTCGCCTCTTTACTGTCGGTGATTTCTGTTTCCGGCATGGCAGCCAATTATCAGCATGAATCGACCGTTCATTATAACTGGGGCGATCTGGCTCAGGCTGATCTGCAGCGCTTTGATTTGTCGCACCGCTTTTATCTTACGCCGGTGCAGGGCAATGTAGCGGCTCCATTTGCAGAAGCAGCATTCCTTGGTCGTAACAGCAGTGTGTTTGGCGATTATGTGCGTGGCACCTTAAAAGAGGATGGTTTAAAAGAAAGTTTTTCTGCTTGGCGTCTTGGTGGCGAATACATGGACAGCAGCCATAACTTTTATGCTGGTTTAGAGTTCGAAAGTATCAATCGCTCCAGCACTGTGTCGGCATTGACTCAACTAGGCTACTTTTTTGACTCAGATTGGCTGGTGACTTTTGATATCGAGCATACCCGCCCGGATGGTGCCGGTACCCGCACCGAGTTCGGTTTTAGTACGAAGAAATTGATGCGTCTTCCAACCGGTGATCACCTGAATATCGAAGCCAGCTACCGTGACTTGCGTAGCACCAGTCGAAATGCCTATCGCTTTGGTGGTGATTATTATTTCGGCAAGGAATTGTCGGTTGGGTTGTTTTATGACTGGACGTCAAAAAACATGATCAGCACTGAGCGGGACTCCTTCACGGTGCGTGGCCAATGGTTCCCAATGCCGAGCCTGGCCGTACGAGCTTCTGTCAGTTTCGATAGCTTTGAAACCGGTGAAGACGTGTATACCTTAGGCGCTAGTTATCGTTTTTGATTGCTGATACCTGCCGGCTGTTTTCGGCCGGCAGGATCACTTCAGCCTGATTCCGGCCTTGTGCTTTTGCCCGGTACAAGGCGGTATCGGCTTCATTGATCAGCTCACTGCTGCTGGTGTGTTTGTCGGGCTCGGTCAGGCTGGCACCCAAGCTGATGGTTAGCTGATTGGTTGGAGCCTTAGAATGTGCAATGGCCAACTGCTCGATACGGCTTCGCAGCTTTTCCAGCAGTAAGCACAGTTCGGCTTTGGAGCAGCCGGGGACGATAATTGCAAACTCTTCACCACCATAGCGAGCCACCAGCTCACCTTGGCGTTTGACGGTCTGCAACAGTTGCTGCGCCACTTGCTTTAGTGCGTCATCACCAGCCAGATGACCATAACTGTCGTTGTAACTTTTGAAGTAATCAATATCCACCATAATAAGGCCAAGGGGGAGATGCAAACGCGCACAGCGATTCAGTTCTTGTTGCAAGACCAGGTCGAAGTGGCGACGATTGGCAATGCCGGTAAGGCCATCACGGCTGGCAAGCTCCTGCAATTCGCGATTGGCGCGCAACAGCTCTTGCTGCATCTGTTTTAATGACAAGCGGTAATTCACATTTTGGATGGTATTGCCAATCATGTTGCCAACCAATTTAAGGCGGCGTATATCTGAGTTGGTCCAGGCACGTTTGCGTGCCACCATATCACAGCCGACAAAACCGATCAGCTGGCCTTGACTGTACATGGCTGAACAAAGAATAGACTGTATGTCTTCTTTTCTGAACTCTTGTTTTTCCAGGGCCGCAGCTGCAGGTAGCTGTTCAATATCGGAAGCCGCAAAAACATGCTCTGTTTGAAGGACTTGCCAGATATAGGGTTGTGATGCCTCAGGCATGTTTTGCAGATGATCTTTGTGCGATGATATGCCAGCCCGGACCCATTCATGGGTATTACTCATCAGGGTCATGTCGTCATGAAACAAAAACACATAACTGCGATCGGCATGGCAGAACTCTCCTAAGGCGGTTAAGGCATCATCAATATGCGTATCAAGATCTTCAGGCTGCACATTAATCAGCTCTGCGGAGATTAATGAAATCAACTTGTCAAAAGCGAGTGCCTCTTCCAGTTCACTGACTTCATGTGTACTGCTCTGCCTGGCCGCCGCAATATCATGCGGTTGCTCAGGTTTTAAAACAATGAGTACCGATTTGCTCAGGGTAAAACTTAGCTGAATCAGCCTCGATTCCAGTTGTACTCTGAATTGATTCTGGTTAAGATAAACAACCTGGTGCAGTGAAGAGCCACCTAGCGCTAGCAACAGTGGATTTTGAACGAGGCCAAGCACTTCGTTGCTATCCGGCTCGGTCAGCTCAATATGGCGAATATCGCTTAAGCTCAACACCTGCTGGCTTGGTTCTAGCCCAAGAAGTTGAAGTGCCTGTTGATTGGCAAATATCTCAGGCTTGGCGGTATCTTTTAACAAGACCGCAATGGGAAGCGCATCGATAATGGCCCAAAAGTGCGGCGTATCTTTTCGTTTTGCTGGCATGCACAGCCTCGTTACCCTGAGGCGCTACGCGCCTACTAGAACAGCTAGCTTAGCGTAGCTTTGGCAGTATGACAAAGCGTTTCCTCGGGCGGGGACGACCAAACCAATTCTTTGAAATGCAGCCGGCACATCGATACATAACGCTCGTTGCCGCCAATTTGAATTTGATCGCCATGCCGGCTTGGCTTGCCATCAGCATCCAGCCGCACCACAAAGTTGGCTTTGCGGCCACAATGACAAACAGTTTTCAGCTCGACCAGCTTATCGGCCCAGGCCAATAAAGCTTCGCTACCGGCAAAGGTAGCCCCAGTAAAGTCCGTACGCAGACCATAAGCCAGCACGGGAATATTCAGTGCATCCACGACATCGGTTAGCTGCCGCACCTGAGCCTGGCTGAGAAACTGTGCTTCATCAATCAACACACAATCAACAGACTGTGTTTTTAACTCGTTGTAAAAATGGAAATCTGAGTCGAACAACGTAGCAGGCATGGATAAACCAATGCGTGAGCTGATCACACCTTCACCGAAACGGTTGTCGATGGCCGCGGTAAACAGGGCGACTTGCATACCGCGCTCGCGGTAATTGTAAGCGCTCTGCAGCAAGGAAGTAGATTTACCAGCATTCATTGCGGAGTAATAGAAATAAAGTTGAGCCATAAGTGCTCCGATGCATAAATGATGCGAGTATATCAGAGCATGCTATGAATTTGACTGCTTTGTTCAACCTTGCTTAGCCAGTGCTGGTATCCGTTAGCCGGATGCTATAAGCTGAGCAAAAATTCAGGCTGAGTGAGTAATGACGTGATGGATAAATGGTTGCTATTGACGGTCTTTGGTCAGGTGTTGCTAACCAGTGTGGTGCTGGTGTTGATGGGACGTCGACGTTTCGCTGCTGCGCGCCGTGGGGAGTTGACGATGGATGCTTTTCAGTTGATGCAACTGGATAAAGCAAGTGCAAAGGTGATTGCCACTGGCCGCAATTTTGACAATCAATTTCAAATGCCCATGCTGTACTTGTTTTCAGTTGTGTTTATTTTACAGCAGGGGCTGGCTGATACGGCTTTTGTTTTGATGGGGGCCTTTTATCTGTTGCTGCGGGTCTGCCATGCTGTGATCCACACCGGCAGTAACCGCTTGCGCTGGCGTTTTCGCACCTTCATATACAGTTGTGCTGTACTTTGGGTGATTTGGCTGCGTTTGTTGTGGTTGGTTTTTTTCGGATAAATCAGGCCGGACAGCTCCGGTAAAAGTGAGGGAAATGATGGAATATCAGTTAAATCAAGACGAATTGAATAAGTTGGTTCAGTTAACTCCGGAGCAGCGGTACGAGTACTTTGTGCATGCAGCAGCAGATCTGGATGCCATTTGGATCCTGGTGGATGATGAAGGTTTCGTGCTGGTGAGTGCAGAAGATGAGCGTTGCATTCCAGTTTGGCCTCATGCGGAGCTGGCTGAGCTTTGGATTGATGGCGAGTGGAGCGAGTGTCAGGCTCAATCCATTCCATTAGCCACCTGGTTGGAAAAGTGGACATCTGGTTTGCAGGGCGATGAGTTGGCGATAGCCGTGTTTCCAGATGCTGAAGGTCCTGGAGTGGTGGTTAATCCGCTTGAGTTGGAAGAAGCCTTGCAGGCTGAACTGAGCGATTGAAAGATGGATCCGCTTCAGGGCTTGGCCCTGAAGCGGATAAGAAACCACTTAAATTGTCTGGATCTTGGCCTGCATCTCGGCCACAACAGCATCCAGAGTAAGTAAGGATTTTTCGCCAGTACGGCGGTGCTTGTACTCCACCTGTTGCTGGTCCAGGTTACGCTCACCAATCACAATCTGATGCGGAATACCGATCAGTTCCATATCGGCAAACATCACGCCAGGCCGCTCTTTGCGATCATCAAATAGCACTTCAAAACCAGCTGCGGTCAGTTGTTCATACAACTGTTCAACCGCTTGCTGAATGCGGACGGACTTGTGCATATTCATTGGGATCAGAGCGATTTGGAAGGGAGCAATGGCATCTGGCCAGATGATGCCATGTTCGTCATGGTTTTGCTCAATGGCCGCAGCCAGGATGCGTGAAACCCCAATGCCGTAGCAGCCCATGGTCAGGATCTGGTTTTTGCCATCCTCATTCAACACGCCGGCTTTCATTGCCTGAGAGTATTTATCCCCAAGCTGGAAGATGTGTCCAACCTCAATGCCACGGCGGATTTCCAGGCAGCCCTTACCGCAAGGGCTGGCATCCCCACTCACCACATTGCGTAAATCAGCTGTGTCAAAGTCCGGAATATCCCGCAGCCAGTTCACTCCGGTCAAATGAAATCCCGTTTCGTTTGCACCACAAATAAAATCGGCCAGTTGAGCAGCGCTGTGGTCGGCAATCACTGGAATAGCAAGACCAACCGGACCCACGGAGCCGGGCTGGGCACCGGTCAGTTTCAAGACTTCAGCTTCGCTGGCAAATGTTAGAGGCTGAGCAAGGAGCGGGTGTTTTTCTGCTTTTACTTCATTTAGCTGATGATCACCACGTAAGACCAGAGCTACGAAAGCAGGGCCGGTTGCATCTGCATCCTGCCGTGCATGGACAAACAAGGTTTTGGCAATCTGAGCTGGCGCTACCGCAAGCAAAGTGGCTACTTCATCCACACTGACGGCATTTGGCGTGCTGACTTTGGTCAGTGACTGAGTCGGTTCAGGTCGATTGCTCTGTGGGGGCAGTGCTGCCGCCATTTCAACATTGGCTGCATAATCACTCTCGGTTGAAAAAGCGATGGCATCTTCACCTGAGCTTGCCAGCACATGAAATTCGTGCGAAACACTGCCACCAATAGCACCACTGTCTGCCAGCACAGCTCGAAAATCCAAGCCCAAACGGGTAAAAATGTTGGTGTAAGCCTGGTACATGGCATCGTAGGTTTTTTGCAGGCAATCCTGCGACAGATGGAAGGAGTAGGCATCTTTCATCAGAAACTCACGCGCCCGCATCACGCCAAAACGCGGCCGCCGCTCATCGCGGAACTTGGTCTGGATTTGGTACAAATTTAATGGCAGTTGTTTGTAGCTGGTGACTTCACGGCGAATCAGATCGGTAATGACTTCTTCGTGGGTTGGCCCAAGCACAAAGTCACGCTGATGGCGGTCCTGAAAACGCAGCAACTCTGCATCCATCTGCTCCCAACGGCCGCTTTCCTGCCAGAGCTCAGCATTTTGTACCATTGGCATCAAAACTTCGATGGCACCAGCTTTATCAAGCTCTTCACGAACTATGCGTTCAACTTTGCGTAAAGTGCGCACGCCGGTTGGCAGGTAGGTGTATAAACCGGATGCCAGCCGGCGAACCAGACCAGCACGCAGCATCAGCTTGTGGCTGATCACTTCAGCATCGGCTGGGTTTTCTTTCATGGTGGAGAGTAAATACTGGCTACTGCGCATTGTCGACCCTGTCTGCAGTTTATAAAATTGCCGTATTCTAGCAAGGGCATGACGGCAACGCCATGCCCAATCATCAGCTATTTTACCCGCTCAATGCGGTGCTGAATGACTTGAGGCGTCACCTGCTGATCGGCCAGCATGCCACCGATAGAGTAGATGGTGTTATTCACTTTCACTAGCCCCTGTAAGTCCATCACTGGTGTGGTTGGCTTTGCAGCAAGCCAAGCTTGTTTCGCCGGAGAGTACAGCCAGACATTGGCTTCCGGTTGAGCTTTCATCCCTTGTTCACTGATGCCGTCAAAGTGGTAAAAGGTCTTGCTGCCGCCCATGAAAACCGCAACCGCTTCACCTTCCACAGTGCTTTCGATGGCAGCCATCCGAAATCGAGCTTGGCCAGTTGGGTGAGGGATAGGTTGCCATTCAATGCGCAGTGCATTGCGTGCATTGATTTTGCCTTGATAGCAGGCAGGTTCGGTGGCTTTAACCCGTTGGCCACTTTGATAATCCAGACTGACGCCATCGCAAAAAACGATATGGTCATTGACGATGGTGCCGGCGAGACCATAGCTGGCTTTGCCTGGCATAGGAGTTGCCTGACTCCACTGCTGGGTAAAGTTATCAAAAACCTGTACCAGATTAACCGCACCATCATCACTCCAGCCACCCACCAAATAGACGTAACGATCTTGATAGGTCAGCGCCAGGGTATCGTCCACTGGCACCGGAATAGGATTGACTCTGGTGTAGCGCTGGGTGACTGGGTTAAAGCGGTAGCTTTCAACCGAGGTATTGCGATTACCCTGACGATCAACGCTGTAGCCACCAAATACAAAAAAATTATTATTTAGTGCTACTGCACTGGCTGCAACCCGGCCGGTTAAACGCGTCTGGCTGGGAACCTCCGGCATGCTGCTCCAGCCAAACTCACCAACGGTATGCACCCATACTTTGTTGTGCATGTCCTGACTGCTTTTGCCCTGACCCATGCCCATCATGCTGATCACGTAGGTTTTGCCGCGCACCGTTGCACTGGCAACAGCATTGTTGCTGACTGGCTCGGGTAATGGCGGTAGTGCCAGCACGCTGCCACTAACCAGCAAGCTCACCAAGGGGAGTGATCGCATAGACATAATGGTTTTCTCCTGTCACTTTCCATTGAATATTTAAGTTATAGAGTGTCATACCATAGCTCTGTTCGCCAGTGTGTTTCTTCTTATAAGGCGGCCTTGGATCTTGTTTCAACACCTTTTCGATCAAAGTTTTAAGTTCAGGCCAACGGCTCTGACGTTGACAAAACTGCTCTGCTTCAGCAGAGAAACTCACCGTCATTGCGGTTTCGGGCGCGGTGTCGGCAAAGCTGGCGCTGGCATGAGGGATAGCATCTGAGTAGGGCAGATAAGGCTTAATATCCAGAATGGGCGTACCATCCAATAAATCAATACCTGCTAAATCCAGTTGCCACTGCTTATTGACGCAGCGCACCCCTTCCAATTGTACGACAGAAAGCCCAATTGGATTAGGACGAAAGGTCGCGCGCGTGGCAAACACGCCTTTACGGGTATTTCCGCCAAGGCGCGGAGGGCGCACCATAGGAGACCAGCCCTTGTCCGCGGTTTCATGGAAAACAAACATCAGCCAGAGATGGCTGAACTCTTCAATGCCACGGATAAAAGGCTCGGCATTGTAGGCTTCAGCGAAAATTAACTGCGCTTTGGCTTCGGGGACTAAGCCAGGCTGACGTGGGATGGCAAATTTTTGTTTGTAAGGAGAGCGAATAGTGCCAATCACATTAAATGCAAATTGCTGCTGCATAGTTCTGCTGGAGTTCTGTTCTAAAGCAATGACATAGTATGCCAGCTGTGGCGGTAAAACACCAAGCTGGTAGGGATCTTATTATTCTTGCTTATGAATGCTCTGGCTATCTAAATGTCTTTATTTCTGGATGGGTGCAAAGTACTATAAATCATCGAACCAGATAAAAAACAGTGAGAGCTGCCCAATGGAGCGTAAGATTTTACGGACCGAATGTCCGGACTCGAAAGGATTAATTGCCCAAATTACCGGCATTTGTTTTCAGCATCAGCTAAATATTATTCGCAATACCGAATACGTTGATCCTGTATCTGGCCAGTTTTACATGCGGACTGAGCTGGAAGGACAGTTTGATGATGCCAGACTCCTATCCGATTTGGACCGCATATTACCTGAAGGCAGTGAGCGTAGTTTACGTTCCACCACCAAACGCAAACGAGTGGTTATCCTGGTCACGAAGGAATCGCACTGCCTCGGAGATATCCTGATGAAGGTATTCGATGGCAGCCTGCAGCTGGATATAGTCGCTGTGCTTGGGAACTATAATGAATTGGCTGGTTTGTCGGAGCGTTTCTCCATTCCGTTTCATCATATTTGTCATCAACAGTTAAGTCGTGCAGCGCATGAGCAGGCGATGCTGGAGCTGATTGAGCGTTATGCTCCGGATTATCTGGTGCTGGCAAAGTTTATGCGGATTTTAACACCGGGTTTTGTGGGTCGCTTCCCTGAACGTATTATTAATATTCACCATAGTTTTTTGCCTGCATTTATTGGAGCTAAACCCTACCAGCAAGCCTTTGAACGTGGTGTTAAAATCATCGGAGCGACCGCGCACTTTGTCAATAATGAGCTGGATGAAGGTCCCATTATTGAACAAATGGTCAGTCGGGTTGATCACAATTACAGTGCTCAGGATATGGCAAAAGCCGGTCGAGATGTTGAAAAAGCAGCTCTATCCAGAGCATTGCAGTTACTACAAGAAGACCGGGTTTTTGTACACGGCAATAAAACGGTGCTGCTTTAAAGGTTTCTGGAAATATAATTGAGAACTATGTTAGTATGCTTGCATTCACTGCAACAATATTATTGAGGTCATACGATGTCTTTATTATTAAATAAAAAAGATTTAAAAAAAGCCGCCGAAGAGTTATCGGTTATTAAATTACAAGATGTTATCCGCCAACTAAACGATGTGCTCGAGGAGCGTCAGCGTGAGGCTGAAACCATTGAAGAATTGAAGGCTTTAGCCAAGCAAAAAGGTTTTTCATTACAGCAGTTAGGGTTTCAGGTGCAGCATGAGCTGGTCAGCTCGGAGGTGCCGGGTGAATCAGCAGAAAAAAGACCTGTTAAACCTAAGCTGAAAACAATCAATAAAGATAAACAGTACTTTTATGTTGATGGTGGAAAACTTCAATTATTAAAAACTCATACCATGAAGCAAGGGTTGCGGGATCGTGGTATTGATATTCTTTCTTATAGTGATGTGAGTAAAAAACATCAGAAAGAAGTGCAAGCTTTGTTGGCAGAAGCTGAAAAACAAGCGATTGCAAACTTTAATGCAAAAGTGAAAATCTGGAACTTGTGGGCCGAAGCGAATGGTGGTGAACAGTTAAGTGCTAAGTAATCTTAGGTTCTAAACCAAAGCCCTGATGCTGTGACATCAGGGCTTTTTTACTCATTATTGCCGCGCTTTTATTTTGGCTGGGCATCCAGCGACTGACCGTTGATGTTGATACTGTCATCTCCCATTAAATACAAGTACAACCACATTAAATCAGCAGGTGTTTTTAATTTCTGGGCATTTTCTGCCGGATACGCTCTAGCGCGCATGCTGGTGCGGGTGGCTCCCGGATTGATGCAATTGACCCGAATGCTGCTACCGGCATACTCATCAGCCAGGGTTTGCATTAAACCTTCAGTGGCAAACTTGGACACCGCATAACTCCCCCAGTATGCTCGTCCCTGACGACCAACCCCAGAAGAAGTGAACACTATTGAGCTGTGGGCGGCTTTACGCAGCACTGGCATCAGTGCTTGGGTCATCAGCATTGGGCCAGTCAGGTTTACTTGGAGAACATCTTGCCAAATATCGGCTTTGATGTGCTCAAATGGGGCTAAGCCACCCAAGATACCTGCATTGTGTAGCAGGCCATCCAAGCGGCCGAACTCAGCAAGAATGGTGGCGGCTAAATCCTGATAGTGTTTTTGGCTGGCGCCTTTCAAGTCAAGCGGGACTATGGCTGGTTCTGGCCATTGGCTTGCGCAAATTTCATCGTATACAGCCGTCAGTTTGTCGGTGGTTTTACCCAATAAAATAACAGTGGCACCATGGCGGGCAAAGGTCAATGCGGCTTCTTTGCCGATACCATCACCAGCACCAGTCACCAGAATAACCTTGTCAGTCAGTAAGTTTGCCGGGGCCTGATAACTCTTCATTGCAATATAAGGTCCTTGTTTCAAAGGCTGACAGCATACGCCTTTTGCACTTTTTTTTCATCTTTTGCGACAGAAGCGTTGTTTTCAGCTAGCGATTTCTGTTTGATTGGGTTAAGTTTAACTGGTCTAAGCTGTTGGTGTAGACAGCTCAAACTTAAAAAAGATCAGTCAACACACGCTGTTGCAAAAACAAAAAAGTGAGGACAGGGGAGAATCTATGAAAAAGCTTGCGATTAGTTTGGCGGTAGCCGCTGCATTGGGCCTTACTGCTTGTGGCGATTCACTGGAAGATATTCAACAACAAGTAGAGCAAGAGGGCTCGCAGGTCATTGCTGCCTCACGGGTGGTGTTTGATCCGGGTGCTGGTGCAGTGTCGGTGCCCAATGACTTATTATTCTTAGGCACCACCGATGGTACTTTAACACTGGATAGTGGAAGCCAAAATTATGCCGATCCGCAGACAGCGCTAGGTGTACTGGATGGCTGGTCGACGCAAAACCCCTTTAGCATTGAACTGCGTTTTGCTCCTGGCGTTGGTTTAAATGCGCAATCAGCCAGTGCTCCGGGTGCTGTGCGTATTTTTGAAGTCGTTATGGGTGGCCCAACCTCCAGTGTGGATCAATGCCGGGCTGTGCCTCAGGGCGTGGCCTGTCAATTGGTGGGTGAGCTTGCCTTTGGTCAGGACTTCGTGACTGCCGCAACGGGCAACAATGTCGCCGTGATCCCCATCCGGCCATTAAAAGCAAAGACCACCTATATTGTCGCCTTGACCAATACGTTGCAGGATTCTGAAGGTCGCGCTATTAAACCATCGACCACCTATGAACTGTTACAACAGGATCTGAATACCTTGCCACTTGGTTCTGCGCAACAACGCCAGCTGCAAGGTGTGATCAATAGCTTTGAATCTGTAGTGTCTTCAGGCGGCCTGAGCCGCTCCAGTATTATTTATACTGCGGCTGTAACGACTCAGTCTACCGCCGATGTGTTGGCAACCACTAAGCAGCTGCTGGCAGCCGGCATTCAGCAAGGTGCTCAACCTGTAGTCCAGGTTCAGGATACCGGCTTGCGTGTCTCAGATTTAAGCCCTCAATTCCCTGTGGCACAGGGCTTTGGTCTGGTTCGTTTGTTCCAGGGGACCGTCACATTGCCATATTACTCGGGTGTTCCAACGGAAGATGATCCAATGGGACCACTTAACACAAGCTGGACAGCTCGATGTGATAGTGGGGCTATTATCGCAAGCCTTAGCCAGGAGCAAATTACAGCCATTGAAGCTGGGATCACCGATTCTGCACAGTTGCAAAACGATGGTTTCTGCAATGCTGCCTCTGGCGGGGCATTGCGCGATTTTGGTTTGGATGAGCGTCGTCATTTAACCAAGTTCAACACCATTCCATTACCTCGGATGCAGGCTTCACTGGCGGTGCAAATGACACTGCCTGATGAGGATGTTTTTACTAAACCTGCCAATGGTTGGCCCGTGGTGATGCTGCAGCATGGTATTACTTCCTGTAAAGAGAATATGTTGGCAGTCACCAGCGCTTTAACTCAGGCTGGTTTCGCCACGGTGGCAATTGATCACCCATTGCATGGCAGTCGTGGCTTTGGGCCGCTCAATGCCTCAGGTGCTTCCTGTGGCCAGCAAGGCAATGCGACCGTCTACATGAATCTGGGTAATTTGCCAGTAACGCGTGATAATTTGCGCCAGAGTATTGCTGATATGCTGGGTTTACGCCTGGCGCTAAACTTTACTCAAGGCGCACAGCTTGATACCAGTACAGTGCATGTGTTAGGGCACTCACTTGGTGCTATAGCAGGCTCTTCTATGGTCGCTTTGGCCAATACGCCAACGGGTAACCCTCAGTTGGACTTCCTTTATCGGGTACAAAGTGTCGGCCTGGCGATGCCAGGTGGTGCCGTTGCTAACTTCTTGTTGGACTCGCCGCAGTTTGGAGGTTTAATCAAGGCCAGCGTTATTCTGGGTGCTGGTGATGCTAATAGTTCAGCTTTAGCCGGCTTTGCTATCCAAGCAGGTTGTCCTATGCCAGATACTGTATCCCAAGCGGTATTTACTGGTTGTGTGGCTCAGCATGTGGATAACTTCCTGGCGGAGTTAACCATGGGTGGTGAGACGGCTGCCTTGGCACAAATTAGTGGCAATCTGACCCGCTTTGCCTTTGCCGCTCAAACCATTACTGATTCTGGTGATCCAAACAACTACCTGCAACAGCTACTGGCGACTGAAACACCGGTGCATATCTTAATGGTGGCTGGTGATGGTGACAACCTGCCGGATCAGGTGATCCCTAACGGTTATTTCTCACCAATGGCTGCCCTGCAGGCTGGTAAAATGCCTTTAGCAGGTACTGAGCCGATGGCGCGTTTGCTTCAGGCTGATACGATAGGTCCAGTCGCCGGACCTGTGATGGTGGAAGGCGCATCCATAAGCCGTTTTGTTGCCGGTGATCATGGCTCGATTTTAAGCCCTGCTGCCAGCCCTGCGGTAACAGTTGAGATGCAAAGCCAGATGGCTAGCTTCTTCGCCACAGGTGGTGCTACAGTCGTAGTGACCAACCCTGCGGTGTTGCATGACTAAGCTTTGATGCTCTCAAATAAAGCCCGGTTCGCCGGGCTTTATTTTTATGTACAATATCTAAAAAAGCATAGGAGAATCACGTGGACTTTTTATACGAATATAGCCTTTTTCTGGCAAAGGCAGCCACCATTGTTATTGCGATCGGAATTGTTATTGGATTGGCGGCTGGTGCAGCTATGCGTAACAAGCCAAAAAAAGGTGAGTTTCAGTTTACGGATTTATCCGATGAGTTTGCCCGTTTGCAGACTGATTTAAAAGCGGAGCTGATGGATAAAAAAGTGTTTAAGCGCTGGCTCAAAGAGCAAAAAAAGAAGGAAGAGAAGCCACGTCAAACAACTTTTGTTATCGACTTTCATGGCAGCATGGGTGCTTCTGAGGTGGATGCATTGCGGGAAGAAGTAACGGCTGTGCTGGCTGCCGCAGACGATGGTGATGAGGTTCTTGTTAGGTTGGAAAGTGGTGGTGGGGTGGTACATGGCTATGGCTTGGGTGCTTCGCAGCTTGAACGTTTGCGACAACGTGGCATTGAACTGACTGTTGCTGTTGATAAAGTAGCTGCCAGTGGGGGCTACATGATGGCCTGTATTGCCAACCGTATTATTGCGGCACCTTTTGCCATTATTGGCTCCATTGGTGTATTGGCCCAGCTACCCAATTTTCACCGCTTTTTGCAAAAAAACGATATTGATTTTGAGCAATTTACGGCAGGTGAGTACAAAAGAACCGTGACACTTTTTGGTGAGAATACCGAGAAAGGGCGCGAGAAGTTTCAGCAAGAATTGGAACAAACCCATCAGTTGTTTAAAGATCATGTCTATAGTCATCGTGATGTTCTAAACATGGAACAGGTGGCTACCGGTGAGTATTGGCTGGCTACTCAAGCTTTGGAATACAAATTGGTCGATGTATTGCAAACCAGTGATGATTTTATATTGCAGCGTGTGCAGCAGCGGCGGGTATTACAGGTGAAGTTCCAGCCCCGTAAAAAGCTTGCGGAGCGGATGGGGGCCGGTGCCAGTGTAGCGCTGCAGCAAATGTGGCAAAAGCTACCTTTCTGGCACTGGAGTCGGTGACGGTGGATGCTGAATTCTGGCTTGAATGTTGGCAGCAACCGGAACCAGGCTTTCACTTAGACCAAGTGCATCCTTTGTTGCCGGCTTGCTGGTCACGCGTATGGCAACCTCAACATATGCAAGTGTTGGTGCCGCTTTGCGGTAAGAGCTTGGATATGCGTTGGTTGCAACAGCATCTACCGGTGTTGGGTGTGGAATTGGCTGAGCGGCCCTGCCGTGAATTTTTTGCGGAAAACCGTCTGGCCGTGCAGCATCAGCAAGTGGAAAACTTTATCGTTCATCAGTCCGACCATATAAGTCTGTTGCAGGGCGATTTTTTCCAGTTGTCAGCACAGCAGCTGTCTGGTCCTTGTTTGGTGTATGACCGAGCTGCGTTGATCGCTTTGCCAGAGCTTATGCGTCTGCGCTATGTTCAGCATCTACGGCGGCTGCTACCTGCTGGTAGCACCATTTTATTGCTTAGCCTGGAGTACCCACCTGCAGAAAAGCAGGGGCCACCTTTTACAGTGCCTGCTGTCGAAGTCGAGCAATTGTTTCACGGTTGTCAGCTTGAGCTGTTGGCTATTCGAAACCTGACCGGGCAAGGTTTTGCCCGGCGGGCTTTTGTAACCAGCTTTTTGCTCGAAAAGGCCTGGCGGATACAGCTGTAATGCTCATGCACTCAGCTGTTGTGCAAGTGTTTAAAATCAACTGACTCCTCTTCTTTGCGGCCAGCATTAGGATCATTAAACACGGCTTCATCAAGCTGTTTTTCGCTTTTGGCTATGACACAAGATACCATGGAATCACCGGTGATATTGACGGAGGTGCGAGTCATATCAAGTAGGCGATCCACCCCGATAATCAGTGCAATGCCTTCCACAGGCAAGCCAACTTGCTGCAGTACCATGGCCAGCATAATCAAGCCAACGCCAGGGACTCCTGCCGTACCAACTGATGCCAGAGTGGCAGTTAACACCACCATCAGGTAGTCGGTCAGGCTAAGATCGACACCAAAAACCTGGGCAATAAATACCGTGGCAACCCCCTGCATAATCGCAGTACCATCCATATTAATAGTTGCTCCAAGCGGAACGGTGAAAGAGCCAATACTGTTTTTAACCCCAAGCTTTTTGGTGACTGTCTCCAGGGTGACGGGTATGGTGGCGTTGCTGCTGGATGTGCTAAAAGCAAACAGGGCGGCATCGCGCATCTTGCGCAAAAAGATAATGGGGTTCAAGCCGGTAAGTAGTTTGAGCAGCACAGGGTAGGTCAGAAAACCATGCACCAGCAAGACGCCCAGAACCACAAAGAAATAAGCGGCCAAGCTGCTGAACATATCCAACCCCATGGTACTGAATACCCGTACCATCAGACAGAAGACGCCGTAAGGTGCCAGGTTCATCAGTATCGTGACTAGCTTCATCACAATGGTGTTCAGATCCTGAAATAAGTCAGCGATACGCTCGCCGGTTTTACCACTCATGGCCGTTGCGATACCAAACAACACCGCAAAAATAATAATTTGCAGCATGTTGCCTTCGGCCATCGCGTTGATAGGGTTGCGGGGGAACATATTGATAATAACCTGAGCAAGCCCCGGTGCTTCAGCGGTACTGAAACTTGCATCACTGTGCATTTCCACGCCATGGCCAGGGCCAATCAGTAAGGCGGCAGTAATGGCCAGGGTAATTGCAACAGCGGTGGTAAATAAGTACAAGCCAATCGACTTTGCGCCTAATCGTCCGAGCGTACTAGTGTCGGATAGGGATGTTGTACCACAGACTAAGGAGATAAATACCAGCGGCACCACCAGCATTTGTAGGCTGGCAATAAAAATCTGGCCACCAATGTGGAAGAGCCCATCAATAAAAAAAGCTTTAATGGGTAAGTCAAACAAATAGAGTGGCAGCATCCGCTCTTCTTGTCCTGCCAGCAGCCATTGGAACAAAGCTCCAAGCACGATGCCCGCCACCATGCCGATGACAATTCGGCTGGTCAGGCTCAATTTTTTATTGTTTTGCATACTGCATTTCAGTGTGGCTTTAAAGATGCTTTAGGGTATCAGTTTGCCCTGATTCAACCAACAGCAATTGATTTTTTTTTAAAAAATGCTGTGACGGCTGGATAAATCGTGGGATAAGATACAGAATAGATATCAAACAATTAAAATTATAAAGCTTGGGAGCCTGTTGATGCGATCAATCCTGCTTGTGTGCACATCAGTTATTCTATCTGTATTTTTAGTCGCCTGTGGAGGCGGGGGGAGTCTGGATACCGGAGGCGGTGGCGGTGGTACCGGCGGTACTGCACCTGAATATCAGCTTCAGTTGGTTTTAGTGAATGCCAGTAATGCTGAAACTTCCAGTCTATCTGAGCAGCAGCCTTTAACTGCACGAGCGACTTTAACGGCCACACAGAATGCTGCTGTGTCAGGAAAAGTCATTCGCTTTTCCATCGATCAGCCTGGACTGGCTATTTTATCAACCGGTACTGGCAGTGTTCTGACGGATGCCAATGGTGTAGCAACCATTAACCTGACCGCTGGTGATGTCAGTGGTGCAGGTGAGCTGACTGCCGAGTTTATCGAAGGAGAAAGTGTGCGGGCAGTCACCAGCTCTGGCTTCCAGTCTGCTGGTGATGGTGGTGGTGATACCGGTGTTGTCATATCAAGTGTTCGTTTGCTAGGTGATCGTACTCAATTAGGATCTGGAGCCTCCGATAAGGTTCAGTTATCTGCTTTGGTTCGTGATAGCAATAATGTGTTGCAAGCAGGTATACCTGTTACTTTTTCTGCCAACTCAGGAGAGCTGGTTGTCGCTTCGGCTGTCACTGAGCAGGATGGTATTGCCAAAGCGACATTGACCAGCCAAATTGACAAGTCTGTACGGGATATTGTTGTCAGTGCCAGGGTAAATACTATTCAGGATGAGCTCATCATTCGTGTGGTTGGGACTACGCTTGAAGTCGTTGCCCCATCGGCAGTCGTGCTTGGTGATCAGGTCTCTATCAATTTTTCGCTGCAGGATGCTGCCGGGCAGGGGATTGCGAATGAAGTTTTGTCGGTTTCCTCTGAGCTAGGCAATCCGTTAAGTCGAACCTCGCCAGTGACTGGTCCGAATGGTCAGGTGAGTGTTACTTACGATGCAGTAACGAGTGGCGATGACAGTATTCGTGTTTCAGCTTTGGGTTTAAACCAAACCATTGCTCTAAGCGTGAAAGCGGACAGTTTTGTGTTTGTTGCCGCTGACGATGATCCGGCGATACCGGAAGTTGATTTAAACACGCCGGAGGCCATGTTGCTGGAATGGTTGACGGATAATGTACCGAACGCAAATCGTGATGTTTTGTTTTCAACCACGCGCGGTAGCATCGCCAGCACAGTGCCTGGATTGGCGGCTCAAAGTGTGGTTGCCCAAACCACGACGGATGGTACTGGCCAGGCGGAAGTTTATGTGCAATCAGCTTTTGCTGGTTTAGCAACTATTTCAGCCCGTGGTGGAGACAATGAGGTCAGTACGCAAAAACTGATAGAGTTTGTTGCCACCAACCCTACCAAAATGGAAGTGCAAGCTTTCCCGGCGCAACTCGTGCCTGGTGATAGCAGCTCTGTTCGTGCCATTGTGCGGGATGCCAACAACAACCCTGTTAAAAACCAGTTGGTGGCATTCTCATTGGATAACAGCGCTGGCGGCTCCATCAGCTCAGGCACTGCCACAACCAACTCGCAGGGTGTGGCAACCACGTCCTTTACCGCAGATCAAACCACCGGTGGCGGTATAAACGGCGAAAACCTGGTTATTACCGCTTCTTTGGTGAACAACTCAGCTGTCAACGACTCAACGGATATAGCAGTTGGCGGCAGAACTCTGTTTTTCAGGTTTGGCACCAGTAATATTGTTGAAACGCCAAGCAATAGCCTGTATCGAAAAGAATTTTCAATTATTGTCACGGATTCATCCGGCAACCCTGTTGCCAACCAACCTTTGAATCTTGCGGCTGTGTCGTTGCGGTATCGCAAAGGGATTTGGATCAAAGATCCTCCTCCACCAGAAAGTTTTAAAACCTGGATCCCAGATGTTACTGTTCAGTGTGTGAGTGAGGATGTCAACTTCAATGGCATTTTGGATGATGGCGAAGACATCAACGGTGATGGCCTGCTGACACCTGGAAATCTTGCCACCGTTCCGGCTACAGTGACATCAGATGCGGATGGTATTGCCGTGTTCCATGTGACTTACCCGCGTGATGTAGCTCCCTGGCTGGATATTCGTTTGCAAGTAACAGGCTTTGCGGCAGGCACTGAGAATATGAGTTATCGGGAGTATGGTTTGCCGGTTTCCGCTGCTGATGTCACCGTGGAGACATCCCCACCACCTGCGAACCCATTTGGTAGCAGTGGTAACTGTGGTGATACGCTTTAACAAGAGAAAATTGCAAATAAAAACCCGCGAAAGTCGCGGGTTTTTTTATTGCTCGAGCAACCAGCTAAATGATTTAGCCGCGCTGGAAGGGATACACCGAGCCCAGATGCAGGATTTGAGTCAATTCATCCAGAGCGGCACGGGATTCTTGCAGCAACTGTGGGTCGGCCAAATCGGCTTCGCTGATTTCATCGCGGTAGTGCTTGTCTACCCACTGATTCAGTGTAGTGAATAGCTCGTCGGTTAGCAGGACATTTGGATTGACAGCCTGGCGCTCTTGTTCGCTCATGGCGACACGTAATCGCAAGCAGGCCGGGCCACCGCCGTTACGCATGCTCTGTTTCACATCGTAGTAGTGCACATGGCGGATTGGTGTACCACGCCCGGTCAACTGCTCCAGGTAACCGGCAACCCGATCATTTTCGCGGCATTCGGTTGGCGCGATAATGGCCATTTCGCCATTCGGCAGCGTGATCACCTGGGTATTAAAGAGGTAGGTTTTAATGGCATCGTCAACCGCCACTTCCGAGCTTTTCACTTCAATCAGGTGCAGTTCACTGGCATTACCGAACTTACGCTGCAACTCAGCCAGTTTTTGTTCGGTATCAACAAAGGCTTCCTGGTGATAAAACAGAACGTTCTGATTGCCAACAGCGATCACGTCGTTGTGGAACACGCCCTGATCAATCACATCTGGATTTTGCTGCATGTAGACCACATGTTCGTCCGACAGGCCGTGCAGACGAGCCACCGCCTCGCAGGCTTCCAGCGTATGACGCGCTGGGAAGCGCTTAGGAGCCGGTTTGCTGGCATCAAAGGCATAGCGTCCAAACACAAAGAGTTCGACGCCCCTGGCGCCATACTCGCTGCATAAGCGGGTATGGTTAGCCGCACCTTCATCACCGAAGTGATCATTGTCTGGCAGATGGCGGTGATGCGCGAAGTGATTCGGATCAGCGAACATAGCCTGCAAAATTCGACCGGTGGTATCTGGCTCGAGCGAGCGATGGAATTTGTTGGTCAGGTTGGCCGGGGTAAAATGAATTTTGCCATCGGCGGTATCAGCACTGGGTGAGATAGTGGCGGCGTTGGCCGTCCACATACTGGACGCAGAGCAGACTGCGCGCAGTACAGCAGGCGCTTGTTTCGCAGCCTTGCTGATGATATCGTGATCACTGCCGGTAAATCCCAGGCGGCGTAAGGTGTAAACGTCTGGCCGCTCCTGAGGAGCCAATACGCCTTGTACCATCCCTAGATCACGCAGTGCTTTCATTTTTTGCAGGCCTTGCTTGGCTGCCTGGCGCGGGCTGGAGGTATTGCGGGCATTGTTCAACGAGGCAACATTGCCAACGGATAAGCCGGCATAGTTGTGCGTAGGGCCTACCAGCCCGTCAAAATTTGCTTCAAAATACTTCATTTTTACTTTGTATCCTTCCGTTTGGCTGGCACTATTATTTTTATTCGGCCAGAGGGATTTGCTTTATTGATTTGGTGAATTAACCACCAAGGAGCTCAAAAAACAGAGCTTGACAGCATAATAATGAGTTTATGGGCTTGTCACAACTTCAGTTTGCAGATATACGTTAAAAAAGAAGGTTCCAAAAGCGCAAAAATTCAAACATTCTTAGGGTTGAGATGGCGAAATCACTGGTAATAGTCGAGTCACCGGCAAAAGCAAAGACGATTAATAAGTATCTGGGCACAAATTTTATTGTGAAATCCAGCGTGGGGCATATTCGCGATTTACCGACCAGCTCCAGCAAGGAAAAAGCCAAAAAAGCCAGTACGACGCTCAGTAAGGAAGAGAAAGCCTATCAGGCTTTGGTCGATCGAATGGGTATTGACCCGGCCAACGGCTGGCAGGCCAGATACGAAATTCTGCCGGGCAAAGAGAAAGTAGTCAAAGAGCTAAAAACACTGGCTGAGAAGGCTGAGACTGTGTATCTGGCAACGGATTTGGACAGAGAAGGGGAAGCCATCGCCTGGCATCTGCAGCAAATTATCGGCGGTGAGCCTACCAAGTTCAAACGGGTGGTTTTTAACGAAATCACCAAAAATGCTATTCAACAAGCTTTTGAAGAGCCAGGTGTTGTGAATGTCGATCGGGTAAATGCCCAGCAGGCCCGTCGTTTCTTAGACCGGGTGGTAGGCTTTATGGTGTCGCCGCTGCTGTGGAAGAAAATTGCCCGCGGTTTATCCGCTGGCCGGGTGCAGTCGGTTGCCGTGCGGCTGGTGGTGGAGCGCGAGCGCGAAATCAAGGCTTTTAACCCGGAAGAGTACTGGACAGTTCAAGCCGATACCACCACCGCCTCTGCCACCCCTTTGCTGCTGGATGTCAGTAAACATCAGGGCCAAGCCTTCCGGCCTGTCAACAAAACGCAGACTGACCAGGCGTTGGCGCAGTTGCAGCAAGCTGACTACCGGGTCGCTAAGCGTGAAGATAAACCTAGCAGTAGCAAGGCATCAGCACCTTTTATCACGTCGACTTTGCAACAAGCTGCCAGTACCCGTTTAGGTTATGGGGTGAAAAAAACCATGATGTTGGCGCAGCGCTTGTACGAAGCCGGCCACATCACCTACATGCGAACCGACTCGACCAATCTAAGCCAGGATGCTGTTAATGCCTGCCGTGATTTTATTGAGCAGAGTTTTGGTAAGCAGTACTTGCCACCTGAGCCTTTGCGCTACGGCAGTAAAGACAATGCCCAGGAAGCGCATGAAGCCATTCGTCCATCCGATGTTCAGGTTCAGGCGACAGCGCTGGGGGATATGGAAGCCGATGCCCGTAAACTGTACGATTTAATTTGGCGCCAGTTTGTGGCCTGTCAGATGCCGGCTGCACAATACGACGTTACGACCATCACGGTTGATGCAGGCGATTATGAATTAAAAGCCAAAGGCCGGGTGTTACGCTTCGACGGTTGGACCCGGGTGCAGCCAGCCGTAAAGCGGAAGGGCGAAGAGGATTCGGTATTGCCGGATGTAAAGCCAGGTGAGGTGTTAACCCTGGAACAGTTAGTTCCTCAGCAGCACTTTACCAAACCACCAGCTCGTTTTAGCGAAGCCAGTTTGGTGAAAGAGTTAGAAAAGCGAGGTATTGGCCGGCCTTCAACCTATGCGTCTATCATTTCAACCATTCAGGACAGAGGTTACGTACGGATTGACAATAAACGCTTCTATGCCGAGAAAATGGGAGAGATTGTCACCGACCGGCTGCGGGATAACTTCGAAGAACTGATGAGTTTTGACTTTACCGCCAATATGGAACTGAAGCTGGATGACATTGCTCATGGCGAGGTGTCCTGGCGCGAGGTGCTCGATAGCTTTTACCTCGGTTTTTCTGAGCAACTCAAACAAGCCGAATCAGATGAAACTGAAGGTGGTATGAAAGCCAACCAGTTTGTCCTGACCGATATTGACTGCCCGACCTGCGGCCGGAAAATGGGCATTCGTACTGCTTCAACCGGCGTGTTTTTGGGATGTTCGGGCTATCAATTACCACCCAAAGAGCGCTGTACCACCACCATGAACCTGGTGCCTGGTGATGAAGCCGTGGCCGATGTGGATGACGAAGAGCAGGAAGCCGAAGCGTTGCGCCATAAACGCCGCTGCGTTAAATGCGGTACCGCGATGGACTCTTACCTGATTGATGAAAAACGCAAACTGCATGTGTGTGGTAATAATCCCACCTGTGATGGCTTTATGGTGGAGCAGGGCAGCTTCAAAATCAAAGGCTATGATGGCCCCGTGATAGAATGCGATAAATGCGGCTCAGAGATGCAGTTAAAGTCTGGCCGTTTTGGTAAGTATTTTGGTTGCACCAACAGCGCCTGCAAAAATACCCGTAAGTTGCTGCGCAACGGCGAAGCAGCGCCACCAAAAGAGGATCCGGTGCACTTGCCTGAGCTAAAATGCGAAAAGTCGGATGCGTACTTTGTGTTGCGTGATGGGGCGGCAGGAATTTTCCTGGCGGCGTCTACTTTCCCGAAATCACGTGAAACCAGAGCGCCTTTGGTGGAAGAGCTGGCGCGGTTTCGGGAGCGGTTATCACCGAAATTTCATTATTTAGCGGATGCACCAAACAAAGATGCTGAGGGCAACCCAACTATTGTACGCTGGAGCCGGAAAACCAAGCAGCAGTACGTGATGACTGAAAGCAACGGCAAAGCGACCGGTTGGTCAGCTTGGTTTGAAAATGGACGCTGGAAGGTGACTGAAAAAGCCTGAACGATCAGTCTTAAAAAAAACCAGCTTCGGCTGGTTTTTTACCATTTGCGCTTTGGTGCGAACAACTCGTCCAGATCTTTGTTTTCTTGTTGCGCTTTTTTGTCCCGATCGCGTTGGTTGCTGTTTTTAAGCTCGTCGGAAATCTCCTGCAGCGACTGGATCACTTCAGATTTGCGAGTCACCACGTACTCGGTTTGGTGGGGTGAGCCATCCAGTGCTGTTAAGGCTTTCTCAAAATATTGACGGGCTGATCCCAGCATCTGAGTTGAGCGTGCTTTCATACCACGTTTAATTTGGCTTTCAACATTGATGCGCAACTGCAGGGCCTCTAGCCGTTTGTCTTCTTGTATCACCACCTGAGTGTCAACATTGCCTCTGGCATGCTCAGAGCGCAAGATTAAGCGTAATTTTTTAATGCCTTGAATTAAAGAGATTAAGAGCTTATCGTCATCCGGCAGACTAATGCCCTCAGCTACCTGACCCTCAGCTGATTCGCTATCAAAGCCTTTTAAGCGGCTCTGAGTTTCATTTAGGCGGTTTTTAATGTCTTTGGAGCCAGGTTCAAGTTCGGCCATAGCTTTTAACGTAAAGGCAATACGGCGAAGTAGCACCTGGCTAATGGCTGGAGTCATAGGGACATTGGCAGCATTGATCAAAATGTCTTCTGTATCTTCTAAAATGGTGCGTAGCTTGCTGAACTCAGCACGCTTAAGCGCAGCCATACGATTACGGTGCTGCTGCACAGCATTGACAATCACTGCGATAATCACCAGAGCGATGACCAGAATGATGATCAGAGTTAGTAACATCTACACCTCGAAATCATAATAAATAACTGCTCGCTGCTCATGGCAGTTGCAGCTGAAAAACACCACCACCATAGTAACCGCCATTAGTCAGCGCTATGCGTCCCGTCTGCCCTTGATGTTGGTGAGCTGAGGCAATTAAGTGTGCAAAAAACAGGCCAAGCCCTGTATGGCCACGGCTTAATTCAATTTTGTTCATTAATTGCTTGCTATTGGTTAGCATGTTTTCCGGAAAGCCGGCACCATCATCATGCACTTCGATCACCAGCACCTGGTCTTTTTGAAAGGCCCTAATGCATAATCTTTGTTGAGTATAGCGTATTGCATTCACCACAATATCATTCAGTAGGTTGGTGATCAGATCGCGATCTAAAAACCAATGCAGTGCTTCATCACAGTCTATTTGAAGCTCAATCTGCTTCTGGGCTATGTAGAGTTCATTTTTGAGCTGAATCTCTTCCAGAAGGTCAGTCAGGTAATAATCATCCACTTGCAGTGGCAGCTGATCCCGCTCAAGGCGGTATAATGAGAGCAATTGCAGTAAGTTGGTATTTAACCGATTGGCTTCATAGTGAATTTTGGCTAGCTCTTGTTGTGAGTCGGGCGCTTTTTCTTTCAGCTCGGTATGCATCAACTCAATGGATTGCAGCAGCATGCACAGCGAGTTTTTCATATCGTGGACAGAAGAAGCCAGCACAGAGGCGAAATCAATCGGTAGTGGCGATTTGCTCATAGGAGGTCAATTCCGGCAGAGGTTTGCAATTAAACTACTCGAAAAATGGTTTTTCGTATAGTCGACGCCTACTCTTTCCATGTTTTTTTAGCTACTATTGGTTATAGAACAATACAGTATCCTAAGTTAACTGGAATATCCAGTAACTTGCCCCAGCCTTGTGACAGGGAACCGACTGATGAAACTCCAGCAATTGCGCTATATTGTCGAGGTACTTAACCATAACCTGAATGTATCAGCCACAGCGGAAAGCCTATTTACCTCACAGCCGGGAATCAGTAAGCAAGTCAGAATGCTGGAAGATGAGTTAGGTATTCAGGTGTTTGGCCGCAGTGGCAAGCATTTGACTCATGTCACTCCCGCCGGAAAAGAAGTCATAGAGATTGCCCAGCAAATTCTGGCGAAGGTTGAAAGCATCAAGGCGGTAGCAAAAGAGCACACCTTACCTGATCAGGGCAAACTTAATATCGCTACCACTCACACTCAGGCGCGGTATGCATTGCCACCGGTCATTGGTGGCTTTATTGAAAAATACCCGAAGGTAACCCTGCATATGCATCAGGGCTCGCCTCAGCAGATTTCTGAAGCCGCCTCCCGTGGTGATGCAGACTTTGCTATTGCAACAGAAGCCATGCATCTTTATGGTGATTTGGTGATGTTGCCTTGTTATCACTGGAATCGCAGCATCATAGTGATGCCCGATCACCCATTAGCCCAGCTTTCACGCAAATTGACGGTGGAAGATATTGCGCAGTACTCAATTGTTACCTATGTGTTTGGTTTTACCGGGCGCTCAGAGCTCGATAGAGCTTTTAATGCTTGTGGCCTTGAACCGAAAATCGTTTTTACAGCGACCGATGCGGATGTTTTGAAAACCTATGTCCGGCTTGGGTTAGGGGTAGGGGTACTCGCTACGATGGCCATTGATCAAGCTTTGGATAAGGATCTGGTAGCACTGGATGCCAGTCATTTATTTGAAGCTTCCACTACAAAGATAGGTTTTCGTAAAGGCGCTTTTTTACGCAGCTACATGTACGACTTCATTCAGCGCTTTGCGCCTCATCTGACCAAAGATGTCGTTGAAAAAGCCAATCTGCTGCGGAATCAGGATGAAATTGATACCATGTTTGCTTCTTTTGATTTACCCAGTCGCTAAAGCACCAGGCCAAGCGGGGTCAGCTTGGCACCGTACCTTTATGGTGGACCTGTGAAGCCTGATGAGTCGCAATGGTTTGCCAAAATGAGTCAATAATGGTGTAAGACGCCATTAAACAGCCATCTTGCTGGTTTCGTCAGCCTCTAACACACGCTTGAGCTCTTTGCACTTGCCAGTACAGGAAAAACTGAATTGCGCATGGGCATTACCACCCCTCCCTGCAATTTGGACGTCTAGATGTTGATATGTCTACTCTTGCCGGTTATGATGGGGAACTCAAATTGTAAAATAGCCTGAAGTTAATGAAGAAACCTCATCATGGTTGAGTTAAAACACCTCAAAGCCATTCAAGCATTGCGCGATACCGGTTCTGTGAGTGCTGCGGCGAACCTGTTGTGTCTCACGCAGTCTGCCTTATCACATCAGCTTAAAGAACTGGAGCACCGGTTGGAGCAAGGGTTATTTGAACGCAAAACAGAGCCGTTGCAATTTCTGCCAGCGGGGCAGTTGTTGTTGCAGCTGGCTGAGCAGGTATTGCCGGCTGTGCGGGCGGCAGAGCAAAGCTTAAAGCAAGGAATGCAGGCTTCTAAGTGTGAAATCCGTTTTTGTGTGGAGTGCCACGCTTGTTATCACTGGTTGTTACCTGCCATTAAAGCATTTTTGCACCAGGAGCCAGATCTGGAGCTGGATTTATCTGCGAGTATTCAGCATCAGGCCATCGAAGCATTGCTGCAGGATGAACTGGATTTGGTCGTGACCAGTGATCAGCGCTTATTGCAGCATGTGCACTATCATTACTTGTATCCGATGGAGCTGCGCTTGCTGGTGAGTCCAGAACACCCTTTGGCGCGGCAGAGCTGGCTCCAACCAGAGCAACTGCTTCAGCAAACCATTTTAAGTTATCCGGTGCCTCAGCAGCGGCAGGATCTGTTTCGGTTTTTCCTCGCCCAACATGCGTTTCAGGGCCGAGTTAAGCCTATTGAGCAAGGCAGCCAGATGATCCAGCAAGTTGCGGCCAATCAAGGGGTAGCTGTGCTGCCAAGCTGGATGGCTGAGCCTTACTTGCAGCAAGGGCTGATTGCATCATTGGCATTGGGGGAGGAAGGGGTATGGCGCCCTATGTATCTGGCATGGCGGCTGCAGGATAGATTGGAGCCTGCGTATCAACGCCTGGCCGCGCTGTTGCAGCAACTTTTGCCGCAACAGGCTCAATCATCGTGAGTTAAACCAGGCGTTCTGCCCACAGATCATAGGCGTCGGTGCGGGTAACTTTTACCGGTACCAACATACCAGGGCTAAGATCAGCTGAATTATCCAGATAAACCACACCGTCAATTTCCGGTGCATCGGCAGCGCTTCGGCCAACAGCGCCTTCAGCACTGACTTCATCAATTAAAATGGTCAGTTGCTGGCCTACTTTACGCTCTAAGCGGGCCGCGCTGATCGCCTGCTGAGTTTGCATAAAGCGGTGGTAGCGTTCTTCTTTGACCTCTTCCGGAACTGGATCGGGCAACTCATTGGCTTTGGCACCATCGATCGGACTGTATTTAAAACAGCCAACCCGATCCAATTGGGCTTCTTGCAGCCAGTCCAGCAGCATTTGGAAGTCTTCTTCCGTCTCGCCCGGAAAGCCAACGATAAAGGTGGAGCGTATGGTCAACTCAGGGCAGATGGCCCGCCATTTCTTTATGCGCTCCAGCGTCCGTTCAGCCTGACCGGGCCGCTTCATCAGTTTCAGGATACGTGGGCTGGCATGCTGAAATGGAATATCCAGGTAAGGTAACAACTTACCTTCGGCCATTAAGGGGATCACCTGATCCACATGCGGGTAAGGGTAGACATAGTGTAGCCGTACCCAAATACCCAGTTCGGTGAGTGCCTGGCACAAAGCCAGCATATCGGTTTTTACCGGTTGTCCATTCCAGAAGCCGATACGGTGCTTGACATCGACCCCATAGGCGCTGGTATCTTGTGAAATAACCAGCAACTCTTTGACACCGGCATTCTTCAGCCGTTGCGCTTCATCCAGTACCTCGCCAATTGGCCGGCTGACCAGATCGCCACGCATGGATGGGATGATACAGAAGGTACAGCGATGGTTGCAGCCTTCAGAGATTTTTAAATAAGCGTAGTGACGTGGAGTTAGCTTCACCCCCTGATCCGGTACCAGCATGGTAAAGGGATCGTATTTAGGCTTTGGTATAACGCTGTGCACCTGTTGTAGCACGTTTTCATAGGCATGCGGCCCGGTAATACCGAGCACATTTGGGTGGACTTGGCGAATTTCATCTTCCCGTGCACCAAGGCAGCCAGTCACAATGACTTTGCCATTTTCAGCCAGCGCTTCGCCTATGGTATCCAGCGACTCCTGCACCGCACTGTCAATAAAGCCGCAGGTATTGACTATCACCAGCTCAGCATCGTGATAAGTCGGCACGATTTGGTACCCATCACTTTTTAACTGCGTCAAAATGCGCTCAGAATCGACCAGATTCTTGGGGCATCCTAAACTGACAAATCCGACTTTAGGCTGTGACATGCTAAACCACCGTGCATACAAAAGGGCGCGTATTTTACTTGAATATCCGTTTGAACGCCAGCGATGTACTCACTGCCTCTTTGTCTGTTACACCAGCCATTCAAAGACCCGATTTGCATGGCATTCAGTGATGTGAGCGCTATAATCAGTGAAGACACTTTTCGTGCAACAAACATTGACCAAAGGAGCCTTTAAGGCATGGATAAAGCGGATTTAAGCAACCTTGAAGCTTTGAAGGTATTGATTGTGGATGATCAGTATCTGGTGCATAACTTGCTAAAAGAAGCTTTTGATGAACTGGGTATCCGACAAATAAAATACGCTGAAAATGCGTATTATGCTTTACGCTTATGCGAACAACATCGCTTTCATATTGTGATTTGTGCTTTCAATGTCAAAAGCGATAAAGATGGTTTCCATCTGCTGGAAGAGTTAAAGTTTAAAGGGTATGTCAATAAGCGCACTGTGCTCATTTTTCTTAGTGCGGAAACGGATGAAAGTCTGGTCAACAGCATTGTGGAGTTGCAACCAGATGATTTTTGGGTCAAACCATTGGACAGAGCCAGAGTCAAACAACGCTTGCCTCAGGTGTTGAACATTAAGCGCACTCTGTTTGATGTGTATGAAGCCATTGATTTGAAAAACTACAGTAAAGCCATTTATCAGGTCGATCGACACCTGCTCAACCCTAAATTATCACGTTTTTATTTGCAGCTATTGCGGATGAAAGGAGATGCACTCCTAAAGTTGCAAGAGTTTGAAGAGGCGGAGCGCTTTTACCTTGAGTTAAGGCAAAAGCATCAAATGTCCTGGGTGCATCTTGGTTACGTGAATGCCTTGCTCAAGCAAGATAAGATGCAACAAATAGAAGAGTTGCTGGCTGAGATGACCGATCGGGTGGATACACGCTTTGCGACCTACGATCTACTTGCTCAGTACCACATAGAGCGCCAGGACTTTGATCGCGCCTACGACGAAATTAAAAAAGCGGTGGCTCTGGCGCCGCGCAATATTGAGCGCAATAAAAAAGTCTGGGATCTGGCCCGGTTGACCCATGATTTTGAAGGTCAGTACCTGGCAACTCAGGCTATGGCCAAACATGCCAAAAACTCATTGCATGATTCTCCTGTCCTTGCTCTAAATGTCATCCGTGCTGGTTTGGATTTGGCGCAAACCTTAAATAATGAACGCTCGCATAAAATACTGCAGCAAACCGACCGCCATATTCAGGCACTGGAAAAAGACTACAAAGATGCTGCTTTATTTAAAGAGCAAATTACCATCGCCAAAGCACGTCTATTACTTGCCAATGATGAACGAAAAAAAGCAGAGAACTTGATAGATCTCCATGTGTCTGTCAGGCCTATCGTTTCGCTGGATGATAACCTGGATAAAGCGAAGATTTTCCATGAATTAGGGCGACGTGAAGAAGCAGCGTTGATTATGGATGCGGTGAAAAAACAAATTTCATCCGATAACCTGGCTGGTATGGTGGTTAAAAAATACGTTGAGCAGGAGTGCGATGAACAAGAGCGGGTTCATTTTACACCCAAGCAGCTGCAGAGCATGGCCGTGGAGTTTTTTAAAAAGAAAAAATACGGTGCAGCGCTAACGGCCTTGGAACAGGCCATGGAGCTAACCCCTAAAAATAACAAGATCCCGATTAGCGTGCTCAAGGTACTGGCGCTGATGTTTGAAGAGGGCGGCTTGTCCGCAAGCCAGAAAGAGCTAGCGCTTCGCACGGTCTCTTTGTTGACTAAAAACCAACTGACGGATGAGGAGTTACAGAGCGTTGCACAGTACAAGGAGCGCCTGAACTTAGTGTTGGCGCAGGCCATGCTTCCAATGGAATAAAAAAGGGGCCACAAAGGCCCCAAACTTACCAGGAGAAACAAAGCCGGTTAGAAGTTGTAGGTATAGCGTAGGGTATAGGTTGCACCTAGCCAGTCATGCACTGAGCTGGCATAACCATCGGTAGGTGATGATGCATAAGGCGGCTTCTTATCCGTCAGGTTACGCACTGCCAGTTGCAGCCGGCCGTAATCACCAAAGTCATAGCCTGCGCTGGCGTTGAGCACTAACCAAGACGATACGGTCTCATTGCCGCCCCACTTAAAGTCACCGTCGCCCATGCTGGCGATGTAGTTGGCTGTCAGGCCCAGACTCCAATTGCCATGGCGCCAGTCGGTGCCAAAATCCGCCACCAAATCTGGCCGTGCGATTTCGTTGGCGCCGCTTAAACGGCCCAGCAAATCTTGTGGTGCGCTGTCTGGTGTAATTTGACGCTCATAGCTGAAGGTTTTGGTGGCATTGGCAAAGAAATTAAACTGGCCATAGTCTTGCGTGTCCAGGCGATAGTTCAGCTTCAGATCCAAGCCATCGGTCTTTTGCTTACCCACGTTAAAGAAACCTGTCCGCAGGAAGACCAGATCGCCGTCGCTACTTATAACGCAGCCAAAACCAGCCAAGTTGGCCTCATCCGTGACTGTTGGAGCCGCGCCACTTAAACAGTTGCGCAGTGTGGTGTTGGCATCCACATCGACAATGTCTTTGTGCTCATAGCGCCAGTAATCGGCTGTCAATTGCAGGTTATCAGTCAGGTTCCAGGAAAAACCGATGTTGATGGCTTCAGAGCTTTCTGCATCCAGGTTCGGGTTGCCACGGGTTTCCTGATCAAAACTTACTTCATCATCGAAGTTGCCACACAAAGCATCAAACTCTTCGCCAGGGCCACAGTTGATGTAACCGGTCGCCAGAGCCCGGCCGGCACCCAGTTGTGAGAGTGATGGCGCTCTGAAGCCTGTGCTCCAGGAAGCGCGTAAGATCAGCGCATCGGTTGCACGCCAACGTAACGACAGTTTTGGATTAACGTCGCCGCCAAAGTCGCTGTAATGATCGTAACGAATCGCCGCAATGGCATCAATGTCATCGGTCAGAGGCAGGTTAAACTCACCGTAGAGTGCATATTGGGTCCGATCAGCCTGTGCATCACGTGCACCCAAACCATAAACGCCATCGGCAGCGGCAATAGGGGCTGGCGTATCTTTGATGTCTTCGGAGCGGTATTCCCCGCCAAACACCGAGCTAACAAAACCAGCTGGCAGCTCAAACAGTTCACCTGAGAGATTAAAATCAAAGCTGTGCGTTTCTGAACGACCTCGACGAGGTGCTTCGCTGCGCAGTGCTGCCAGTGTCGCTTCGCTGTTGTCACGGCCCAAATTAAAAGGGTTGTAACTTTGATTAGCAATACCAGCAAGAACAGCTTCACGGTTGAAGTAACCACGAATGTGGCGTACTTCATTCTCTGTTACGCCATAGGTTGCCGCCGCCTCCCAGAACCAATCACCAGCTTCACCGCGCAGCCCCGCTAACATACGGAATGACTCGGTATCGTATGCTTGTTGCCGGCGTTCCGGAAAGCGAGTACGGACGATGATAGTGCTATCGTTTGGATTCAGTTCACGCACGTAAGCAGGTACCAGGCTGGAGTCTGCTGCAACATTGACGGTATAGGCGGTAGCTGAATCGTAGGCCGACCCTTTGTTGCGTTGATACATGCCTTCGGCAAACAGCTCCATGTTGTTGTCCAGCTGATGAAGGTGGCTTAAGGTGACGCCTAGTCGTTCAGTTTCCGGCTGGATGGCACGTTCCATCACGTAGTCGTAGCGGCATTCAGTACCTCCACGAACCGTATCGGCGCCGCACCAGGCTTCCGGATGGTTTTGACCATCAATGCCGAGCGAGGTTCGCAGTGCGAAGGTCACATCAATAGGGCGATCGGCATTAAACAGAGCTTTACGGTCGAAATAATCCACGACTACGGTGGTGTTGCTGCTAGCGGTATTAAAGCCACCCACATACGTCAGGTTGTAGCGTCCAAAATCACTGCTCTTGGTATCGTTGCCGTACATAACGGAGACTTCATGGCCTTCGACATCATCGCGCAGAATAAAGTTGATGACACCGGCAATGGCATCTGAGCCGTACACTGAGGAAGCACCATCGGTTAGAACTTCAATGCGCTCAATGGCAGACATCGGGATGGTGTTGACGTTGACGAAAGAGTCTGCGCCATTGGCAAAGGAGTCAACCGCTACCCGACGGCCATTGACCAATACCAGCGTCGAGCTGCTACCAAGGCCGCGTAAGCTAACACCTGATGAACCAGCTGGCGCACCTGCTGCGGTAGCCGTGGCACCATTCTCACTAAAAGTGCCTGCACTGGCGGCTTGTGGTAAGTCGCGTAAAAAGGCGCTGACGCTGTCATAGCCACGGCTTTCTAACTCGTCCCGGCTGATGATTTGTACCGGGTTTGCCCCTTCCATGTCCACTCCTCTGAGACGGGAGCCGGTAATGGCGATGCGTTCGACTTCTTTTGCTTGGACCTCCGTTTCCTCCGCGTGCAGTCCTTGCAGACCAAAGAGGGCAGTCAAGGTTGCCAACGCAACTTTGCTTACTCCAGTGTTTACTGTTTTCATGCTTCTTCCTCATTTTGCTTTATTGGCTGCCGTGAAGCGGCAGTCTGATAGTTAAAGCTGTGCCAGATACACAGGCTGGATCGGTGTCACAGCAACAAATGCAATCAGGTGAGATGAAAAGCAGACGCTTGAAAGTAAAAAATGACTACTTAGCGATCACACCACTGTTTGGCACAGCGGTATGGCTAATTGTTGAACCACTCGGACAAGTAGTAAGGGGACACAAAAGGAGAAGCACAATAGCAGCGGCAATGCTGATTCAGCAATACAGGCATAAACTCCTCCTTTGGTTGGGAAATACACAATGACTATAAACTCGCTTAATTGTTAATGACTGTCAACCCCTTTTTCGGGGCAAGTCTTTGCTTTGCTAACTCATCGGATTAGTGCTTGACAGGGTTTTGATTCAAACGTACATTTCAAACGGTCGTTTGAAATGAGGGGCCTATGAGTCGAATCCAGACCCAACAAAAAATACTTGATGCTGCTGAAAGTTTGTTCGCCGAAACGGGTTTTAACGATACCTCGTTGCGGCAAATTACCAGCCGGGCGGAAGTTAACCTGGCTGCAGTCAATTATCATTTTGGCTCAAAGAAGGCCTTAATCCAAGCAGTGCTGCAGCGTTACCTAAAGGTTGTGATGCCTCGGCTGGAGCATCAGTTTGAAGTGTTGCTTGCCCGGCAAAAGCCAACCCAATTGCCCGAGGTGCTCGCAGTCTTTGTGCAACCTTTGTTGGAGCTTGAACAGATTAAGCGTCAGGGCACTACCTTATTTTTGCAACTGCTGGGGCGGGGCTATACTGATGTACAAGGGCATTTGCGTAAGTTTATCAGTCACCACTACGGTTCGGTGCTGAATAAATTCGTCTTATTGGTACAGCAATCTTGTCCCGGCTTAGACGCTGCAGAAATTTTCTGGCGCTTGCATTTCTCGCTGGGAACTGTGGTGTTTACTATGGCCTCCAGTGAAGCTTTGTTTGATATTGCAGCTGCAGATTATCAGCAGCAGGCAGATATTGAAAGTGTGATTCGGCGGTTACTGCCCTATCTGGCAGCCGGTATCGCTGCACCCGTGATTTATCCAGAACAACTTAACTCCATGGCACAAGCTGCCTCTTAAGGACCAACCATGAATTTGTTATTGATTCTTATTATTACTCTGGCGGTATTACTTGGCGTACCGCCAATCCGTCGGGCGCTGATTTCAGCGCCCATATTTAAGGTGTTCAAGAAAATTCTGCCGCCATTGTCTGAAACCGAGCAGCAGGCTATGGAAGCAGGTGATGTTTGGTGGGATGGGGATTTATTTCAAGGCAAACCCGATTGGCAGAAAATGCATCAGTACCCCAAGCCAAAGCTGAGTGAGGATGAGCAAGCCTTTATGGACGAGCAGGTAGAGACCTTGCTTGCCATGCTGGATGATTATGACATTGTTCAGAAAAAGCGCGACTTGCCTGAGAAGGTCTGGGACTACCTGAAGCAGGAAGGCTTCTTTGCCATGATCATACCGAAGAGCTACGGCGGCAGGGGCTTTTCGGCTATCGCCAACTCCACTATTGTTTCGCGCATAGCCAGCCGCAGCCTGACCGCCGCTGTGACCGTGATGGTGCCTAACTCCTTAGGCCCGGGTGAGTTGCTGATGCACTATGGTACGGATCAGCAAAAAGATTACTGGTTACCTCGCCTGGCCGATGGCAGAGATGTGCCTTGTTTTGCCTTAACCGGCCCGGAAGCAGGCTCGGATGCGGGGGGTATTCCGGATACTGGCGTAATTTGTCGCGGTGAGTTTGAAGGCAAAGAGGTCGTTGGTATTCGTTTAAACTGGGATAAGCGCTACATTACCTTATCCCCGGTGGCAACTGTGCTGGGCTTGGCCTTTAAAATGTTCGACCCGGATGGCTTGCTCGGTGACAAGAAAGACATTGGCATCACCTGTGCGTTAATCCCGACGTCGCATCCAGGCGTGGAGATTGGCGATCGTCATTTCCCGATGGGCATGGCCTTTATGAATGGTACCACCTATGGTAAAGATGTGTTTATTCCGTTGGATTGGATCATCGGTGGTCCGGATTACGCCGGTCGTGGTTGGCGGATGTTGGTGGAGTGTTTATCAGCCGGTCGCGGTATTTCTTTGCCTGCACTAGCAACGGCAACCGGCCATTTAGCCAGCCGGATGACTGGTGCTTACAGCTACGTTCGTCAGCAGTTTGGCTTGTCGATTGGCAAATTCGAAGGGGTGCAGGAAGCTTTTGCCCGTATCGGTGGCCTTACCTATGGTTTGGAGGCGATGCGGGTGATGACGGCTGGTGCCATTGACTTAAAACTCAGCCCTGGCGTAGTGACGGCTATCGCCAAATACCACATGACAGAAATGTCCCGCACCATTTTAAACGATGCCTTTGATATTCATGCTGGCAGGGCCATTCAACTAGGGCCAAAAAACTATTTGGCGCATGGTTACATGGGCGTGCCTATATCCATTACGGTGGAAGGGGCCAATATCTTAACCCGCAACCTGATGATTTTTGGCCAGGGCGCTACCCGTTGCCATCCTTATGTGCTGGCTGAGTTGCAAGCCGCAGCAAACCCGGATGCGAATGAAGGCTTACAACAATTTGATGGTTTGTTACTGCGCCATGTTGGTTTTGCCCTTGGCAATACCTTCAGCTGTTTGTGGCAGGGGTTAACTGCTGCCGCTTTTAATAAAAGCCCGATGGCAGGTGAAACGGCCCGTTATTACAAGCAGCTAAGCCGTATGAGCCGGGCCTTGGCGCTGACAGCGGATATCTCCATGCTGATGCTGGGTGGCGATTTAAAGCGCAAAGAAATGCTGTCGGCTCGGTTAGGTGATGTGCTGAGTCACTTGTATATGGCTTCGGCTGTATTGAAGTTTTACGAAGACAATGGTCGTCAGCAAGCGGATCTGCCTTTTGTGCATTACAATCTGCAGCGATCATTGGCAGAAATTGGCCGGGCTTTTGATGGTTTCTTTGCCAACTTCCCATCCCGTGTGGTGGCAGTGCTATTAAAGCGGTTAATTTTCCCATTTGGCATTGGCTACAAAATGCCAGCCGATGATATCTGCATGGATATTTGTGATGCGCTATCCAAGCCAGGCGTGATCCGCGATCGCCTGACGCATCTTTGCTACATTGGTGAGGGAGAGCAGGATCCAACAGGATTAATGGAACAGGCGTTTATCGAGATGCATCAGGCGCAGCCGCAGTTAAAAGCTATTTTACTGGCACAGCGTGATGGCAAAATCAGCCGCAAAGTCCCGATGGAGCAAGCCATTACCGAAGCGGAAGCCGCTGGTATTGTAACATCTGAGCAAGCGGAGCAGCTGCACCATATGAACAAACTGCGCTTTGAAGCCATCAGTGTCGATAGCTTCAAGCCAGGTGAACTTTGAACTCGCTGTTACGTAATAAAAAAGGACCCTAGGGTCCTTTTTTATTGTTAAGCCAACAGACTATCGGCCTTTGGCGATAATTTCCTGGGCCATAATATCGGCTACCAGATGGGTGGATTTTTGCTCATGGTCTGCGCGCTGGAAAATTTGCAGCAAGGTATCGTAAATCTGGTTTACCTTGGCAGTTGCGTCATCAGCGTTGTAACCTTCCGGACGCATTTCCATGTACACATTAATGATACCGCCTGCATTGATAACGTAATCCGGTGCATACAAAATACCACGCTCGCGCAGCATGTCACCATGACGGGCTTTTTGCAGTTGGTTGTTGGCACAACCAGCGACCACTTTGGCATTTAATTGCGGTATGGTGTCATCATTCAAGGTAGCACCTAAAGCGCAAGGCGCATAAATATCGACATCCTGGGCGTAGATTTCATCCAGTGCAACAGCGGTTGCGCCGAACTGCTTCACTGCACGTTCAATGGCTTGCTCGTTGATATCGGTGACAAAAAGTTCAGCGCCTTCTTTGTACAAGTGTTCGCATAGATAAAAACCAACACTACCAAGGCCTTGGATGGCAACTTTCAAGCCTTTTAGTGAGTCGACCCCAAATTGGTGTTTAGCTGCAGCACGGATACCCTGGTAGGTGCCGATAGCGGTGAAAGGCCCTGGATTACCGCTTTTGCCTTCCAGCCCTGCAACATAAGGGGTTTCTTTATTGACCATCATAATATCACCGGTGGTGATATTCACGTCTTCGGCGCTGTAGTAGCTGCCACCCAGACGGTGCAGATGCCGACCAAAAGCACGGAATAAGGCTTCGGATTTGATGGTTTTGGCATCACCGATAATCACTGACTTGCCACCGCCTATGGGCAAACCTGCCATGGCATTTTTATAGGTCATGCCCTTGGATAAACGCAGCACATCGCGGATTGCTTCTTCGTCACTGGCATAATTCCATAACCGGCAGCCACCGACGGCTGGCCCTAAAGCAGTGCTGTGTACCGCGATAATGGCTTTTAAACCGGTTGCCTCATCACTGCAAAAGACAACTTGTTCGTGCTGATCAAACTCTGTGTGATTGAATACGGCCACTTTCACTCTCCGCTGGCATAAAAATGATGGATCTGTGCATTGTTATCACCAATACCAGACCGAATTTTGCGCTGCGCAATGTATCATTTCATTCTGGCTTACGCCAGACTGTGTCTGAATTTTTAGCTGGTTTGACCAGGTGGCTGTTGATAAGAAAGGCTTAGTCTGACCAAGCTTGATTGTCAGCCTGTGCTGGCATAGAGTAGGCACTGGATTAATAAAGTAGATAGTAGTCATGAGTGAACAACTGACAGAGCAACAGCAAAGTGAATGGGTCCGCAGCCAGTTCCAAAAAGCCAATCAGTACCTGGCATCCAAAGGCATACTGCCAGATCAGGTGGTGGTGACAGAATCGCGTTATTTAGTGCCTTTGGTTGCGGTATGGCGCATTAAAAGCCAGGATCGTAAAGAGTTCTGGGTGCTGACCGGCGATTTGCCGACCGATCATATGGCGCTTAGTGGTGCTAAAAATGCAAAAGAGGCAATACGCGCCTTTTCGTTTCAATGGCAGTTAAAAGCCCAGCAGATCCTGGATACACAGCAGGGGGATAAAACCCAGTTAGACTTTGCTAACCTGTTGATTAGCCGAGCGCATGGGCTGTACGATCTGTTTGACAATGAAACAATCTGGCAAGTACAACAGCCGGCTTAAGCGTAAAGCTTGCCTTACAAAGCCGCCTGTTGGCGGCTTTTTTGTGTAGCTTACTCAACAAAGTACCAATAGCCTTGATTAATTAGTTGGGTAATAAAAGCAAGACGCTCTGGAGTTTGCACAAAGTGGCGGCATTCGGCTTCAGTTAGCTGACTGCGATCGGTTAGTAAGCGGGCACTGTCGATTTCATTGGCTGGCAGTGGAAAGCGATCACCGTTGATAAACAGCTGCACATCGCCCTCTGCTTTGGCTTGCTGGTAGCAACATCTCAGCCCGCCAAGACGGCCAAGTACTGAGCCTTCATCCAGGTATTCGGCAATTTCTTCAGCCTGATAATGAGGTTCCGGCTCCTGCAAATCCAGCTCACGCTTGGCTTGGCTGATGTAGCTGCCAAACCAGTGGCTTAGCAAATCATCGTCTGCCAGCAGTTGCTGCATCAATTGCCGAACCTGACCTAAATCTCGGCTGTTGATTTCACCTGGCGACAGACTGCGCAGCCGGCCTGGGTCGTTGAACCGTTCTCCTTCTATCTGAAAGTCGAGCAGGTAATCGGCCAGGCCGCCGATTAAGTCTTTTTGTGCCGGAGCGCGAAAGCCAACCGAATAATTAAGACTGGGCTCAAGTGAAATACCATCATGTGGGCAGCCCGGCGGAATGTACAGGATATCGCCAGGTTCCATCACGTCATCGATGCAAGCGTTAAAATCACTGACTTGCAACAGGCGAGGGTGCGGGCAGAATTGCTCCAGACTGGCATCCGGCATACCAACGCGCCAGCGCCGTTTGCCCATGCCCTGAATGATAAACACATCGTACTGATCCAGGTGCGGGCCAACGCCACCACCCGGTGCAGAGAAGCTGACCATCAGATCGTCAATCCGCCAGTTCGGGATAAAACGAAATGGCTCCAGCAGCCGTGCGGCATCGGGTTGCCAGTAATCAACGGCCTGCACCAGCAAGGTCCAGTTTTGGTCGCCGTACTTATCGAAGCTATCAAAAGGCCCTTCATCCAGCTGCCAGTTGCCGCCATCCTTCTGGATGAGGCGGCCATCGACCTGTTCATCCAGTGCCAACCCTGCCAGTTCATCGGCTGAGATGGGATCCTGAAAGTTAGCAAAACCGCCCTTGATAAGCAGCGGTTTTTGCTGCCAGTATTCGGCCAGAAACTGCTCGATGGTCAGGCTGCCGAAGTTCAAGCTGTACATAGTCTGCTCCAAAGCCATTACGGCAGGCGATCCACCAGGGCGATGGCGTCACCAATGTAACCGGCTGGGGTAAACTGCTTCATCATTGCCTTGCCTTCAGCCGGCATATCCAACGTCTCAATAAAGGCATGCAAGTCGGCTGGGGTAATCCGCTTACCACGGGTCAGTTCTTTTAGTTTCTCGTATGGCTTTTCAATACCATACTTGCGCATCACGGTTTGCACCGGTTCGGCCAGCAGTTCCCAGTTGGCATTTAGTTCAGCCAAAAGGCTGGCTTCATTCACTTCCAGTTTGCTAATGCCTTTTAAAGTTGCCTGATAAGCAATCAGGCTGTAGCCAATACCAACGCCCAGGTTACGTAATACTGTGGAGTCGGTCAGGTCGCGCTGCCAGCGTGATACGGGAAGTTTCGCTGCCAGATGGTCAAAGATAGCATTGGCCAGGCCCAGGTTGCCTTCGGAGTTTTCAAAGTCAATCGGGTTTACTTTGTGTGGCATGGTGGACGAGCCAATTTCGCCGGCGACCGTTTTTTGCTTGAAATGGCCAAGCGCGATGTAGCCCCAGGCATCCCGATCAAAGTCGATGAGAATGGTGTTAAAGCGGGCAATGGCATCAAACAGCTCGGCGATGTAATCATGTGGTTCAATCTGGGTGGTGTAGGGATTCCAGCTCAGTCCTAAACCGCTGACAAACTGCTCAGAAATCTGGTGCCAGTCAAGCGCTGGGTAAGCCGACAGGTGCGCATTGTAGTTACCAACTGCGCCGTTAAATTTACCCAGTAAGCTAATGCTGGCAATCTGATCGCGTTGGCGTTTCAGTCGCATATAGACGTTGGCCATTTCCTTGCCCATGGTCGTGGGAGACGCTGGCTGGCCATGGGTACGTGCCATCATCGGCACGGTTTTGTAATCGACCGCCAATTGGCGAATGGCGTTTAGCAACTGATCGCAGTACGGTAGGATCACCTGCGCACGGGCATCTTTGAGCATCAGGCCATGCGACAGATTGTTGATGTCTTCTGAGGTGCAGGCAAAGTGAATAAATTCGGTAACAGCGTTTAACTCGGCATTGGTTGCGACTTTTTCTTTCAGCAAATATTCCACCGCTTTGACATCGTGATTGGTGGTACGCTCGATCTCTTTCACTCGTTCGGCATCGGCCAGGCTGAAATTCGCGACTATGGCATCCAGCAGGGCATTGGCCTCGCTGCTGAGTTTAGGCACTTCAGCAATGCCATCAATTTTTGCCATTTGTTGCAACCAGCGCACTTCCACAGTCACCCGGTATTTAATCAGGCCAAACTCGCTGAAGAAATCGCGCAGCTCATTGGTTTTGCTGCCGTAGCGGCCATCTACCGGCGATAAGGCGGTCAGTGCGTTCAGTTCCATGGTGCTTCCTCGTAAACGTTCAAAAAAAAGGGTTAGTCTTTAAGCGCCTGACGCGCCTCGTGAACCAATTGCTTGCGTTTAAACAGCAAATGCCAACGACTGCCGCCAGCCTGACGCCAGAGTACCGCCGCGCGCACTGCGGCCAGTAGCAAGGCACGTACCTTGTGTTGCACATGCGTTTGCTTAAGTAACTCAGGCTGGCCTGCCACTTGAATACGGGTACCCAGGGTGCTGATGCATTCAATGTAAATGTCAGCCATATTCGACAATAAAGTCTCATCGGTAATGCTGAAATGTTCCAGCTGACGAGCCAGCTGTTGCAAGCGCTTGCCAAGGGCCGCCATATTGGAGCTGCTTTTGGATAAGCGTCGCTCCAACGCCAGTACGGCCACCACATAACGGGTGATTTCGACATCTTTGTTTGGGTTATCCCCCAACTGCTGCAACAACACCTGATAACCGCTGCGTAGATGCCTCAGCTCACCGCCATAAATAGCGAGTGGGCTGTCGGCATCCAGCATGGCAACGCTGCTGAGCATCAATTCCAGCTCAGTCGGGTCGGCGTCCTTGGTTTTGGCGACTGCTTTAACCAGACTAAGCGCCTGACACAGCGCAGCCAGAGCCATTACTTGGGTAGATACACTTGCTTGCATACGTTAATTCACTGCCTTATCAATAATGCCGCCGCCAAGGCAGACCTCGTCGAGATAAAAGACTGCCGACTGGCCGGGAGTGACGGCTTTTTGCGGATGATCAAAAACGACCTGTAGCTCACCATTGGCAAGTGGCGTCACCATACAGGGAATATCATGTTGGCGATAACGGGTTTTGACGCTGCAGCGAATGGGTTGGTTAGGCCCCGTTCGGTCAACCCAGTGCAGTTGACTGGCGATAAGGCCCTTCGCGAACAAACTGGGATGATCAGCGCCTTGCACAACCAACAAACGGTTGTTGGTTAAATCTTTACTGGCAACGTACCAGGGATCATCTCCGCTGTTCTTCAGGCCTCCAATGCCCAGGCCTTTACGCTGGCCCAGGGTGTGGTACATCAGGCCTTCGTGTCGTCCAATGATATCACCCGCAGGAGTAACGATATCACCGGGTTGGGCTGGCAGGTACTTTTGCAAAAAGTCTTTAAACTTGCGCTCACCAATAAAGCAAATGCCGGTGCTGTCTTTTTTGTCGTGGGTAATAAAACCTTGTTGCTCAGCAATGGCCCGAACCTCATGTTTTTCCAGCTCACCAACAGGAAATAGGGTTTGTGCCACATGCTGTTCGGCTAGCGTGTATAAAAAATAACTTTGATCTTTGTTTTGATCCAAACCGCGCAGCAGTTGCCAATGACCATTGAGCTCCCGCCGGCGCACATAATGGCCGGTCGCAATGTAATCGGCTTGCAGGGCCTCGGCAGCAAACTCAAGGAAAGCTTTAAACTTGATTTCCTTGTTGCACATGATATCTGGGTTGGGGGTGCGGCCAGCCTTGTATTCGGCCAGGAAATACTCGAACACCTGGTCCCAGTATTCAGCGGCAAAATTAACTTTATGTAGCTTAATGCCAAGCCTGTCGCACACCTGCTGTGCATCAGCCATGTCTTCGGCAGCAGCGCAGTAGTCATCGTTGTCGTCTTCTTCCCAATTTTTCATAAACAGGCCTTCGACCTGATAGCCTTGCTGCAACAGCAAATAAGCGGAAACCGATGAATCCACACCGCCGGACATGCCGACGATGACTTTCTTTGGCGTGGAAGCTGACATGAGGCCCTTACAACTCGAAAAAATTGGGCCGGATTATACCATTATTTTTTTCCCTTCACACCCGAAAACCGCCGTTGTTTTGGCTGGGAGCCTTTGGTTAAGGTTACTGCGGCATTAAGAAGATTCGCAGGGATCTCCAGCATGCGGTATTCACCTGGCGCCAGCGGCTGCAACTGCCAGGGACCAATGGCAACCCGGATCAGCCGCAGCGTTGGAAAGCCAACGGCGGCTGTCATACGCCGGACCTGGCGATTGCGCCCTTCACGGATGGTCAGCTCCAGCCAACGGGTGGGAATGTGTTGACGCTGTCGGATCGGTGGCTGACGTGGCCATACTTCCGGGGAGGATAACTGCCGAACGGATGCCGGGCGAGTTGGACCATCATTCAGTAGGACACCCTGTTGCAGTTGCTGCAAGGCTTCTGCTGTGATGTCGCCTTCAACCTGCACCCAGTAAGTTTTAGCCATCTTGTGTTTTGGATCGGTGATCTGCTGTTGCAATCGTCCATCATCGGTCAGTAACAGCAGGCCTTCACTGTCGTAATCCAGTCGACCAGCAGCATAGACATCGGGGATTGGAATAAAGTCTGCCAGCGTCTGGCGCTGTTTGGGACTTTGATCGGTAAACTGGCAAAGCACCTGAAAAGGCTTATTGAAGGCAATCAGCCGGGGTGTTGCGACTTTGGTCGGGTTGTGTTTTTTGAGGTTCACTGTAGGGTTCTGTGTACAGATGCTGGTTGTTATGACTGACAGGCTAGCATAAAAAGCGCTTTCGTTCAGGTTTGCAACAGTGCGCTGGTTTTTGCCGTTGACTAGGCGTGGCTTTGGTGAGCTGTTATAATCCCGGCGTTTTTCTGTCTATCCGGCTGTAGCTGACGTTACTTTTATCCTTGTGCCAGCGTCAGATCCAGCCGGATGGGTAGCAAGCAATTATGTGGTAAAAGACTGTGTTGTAAGAGCCTGCAGTACGGAGGATCAGCTGTTTTAAACAGCCTTAGGTCTGAGAGATGGAGCTGCAGTTTCGGGCCCTCGTCGTGGGGAAGCCATTTCAATAGGAATCATTATGTCGACTGAAAATTCAAAGATTATTTATACTGAAACCGATGAAGCGCCAGCACTGGCGACCTATTCCTTGCTGCCGATTATTCAGGCATTTACCAAAGCAGCCGGGGTTTCAGTTGAAACGCGTGATATTTCCTTATCCGGTCGGATCATTGCCAGTTTTCCGGAGTTTTTGCAAGACAACCAGCGTCAGTCCGATGCGCTGGCTGAGTTGGGTGAGCTGGCGAAAACGCCAGAGGCCAATATTATCAAGCTGCCGAACATCAGTGCTTCTATTCCGCAATTAAAAGCTGCTATCAAAGAGCTGCAACAGCAAGGCTATGCATTGCCAGATTACCCGGCCGAGCCGAAAACTGAGCAAGAAAAAGACATCAAAGCCCGTTACGACAAAATCAAAGGCAGTGCCGTTAACCCCGTGCTGCGTGAGGGTAACTCTGATCGTCGGGCGCCGGCTTCAGTGAAAAACTACGCCAAAAAGCATCCGCATAAAATGGGTGTTTGGAGCAAAGAGTCCACGTCGCATGTGGCCCATATGCAGGACGGCGACTTCTTTGGCTCTGAGCAATCTACCACCTTTGAGGCTGCGGACGATCTGAAGATTGTTCTCAATAGCAATGGCCAGCAGCAGGTGCTTAAAGCCAGTGTACCGGTGCAAGCCGGCGAAGTGGTCGATGCGGCTGTGATGAGTAAAACAGCACTCTGTGCGTTCTTTGAAAAAGAAACCGCTGCGGCGAAAGCCGAAGACGTGCTGCTGTCACTGCACTTAAAAGCCACTATGATGAAGGTGTCTGATCCTATTATGTTCGGCCATGCTGTGAAGGTGTATTTTAAAGCACTTTTTACCAAGTACGCCGAAACTTTCAAGCAACTGGATGTGGATCCAAGCAATGGCTTTGGCGATGTGGTCGCCAAAATAGCCCAGCTGGATGATGCCACGCGGGCTGCCATTGAAGCCGATATTCAGGCGGTGTACCAGCAACAACCAGCACTGGCTATGGTGAACTCAGATAAAGGCATCACCAACTTGCATGTGCCAAGCGATATTATTATCGATGCCTCCATGCCGGCGATGATCCGTGAATCGGGCCAGATGTGGGGGCCAGATGGCAAACTGAAAGATACCAAGGCATTAATCCCGGATCGGTGCTATGCCGGTGTCTATCAGGAAACCATCAGTTTTTGTAAAGAGCACGGTGCTTTCGATCCGGCCACTATGGGTACAGTGCCGAACGTCGGCCTGATGGCGCAAAAAGCAGAAGAATATGGTTCACACGATAAAACCTTTGAGATCCCGGCCGATGGGTCGGTGCAGGTACTGAATCAAGCCGGTGACGTGGTGTTTGAGCATGCGGTAGAGCAGGGCGATATCTGGCGTATGTGTCAGGTGAAAGATGCACCGATCCGTGATTGGGTGAAACTGGCGGTGAACCGTGCCCGTTTGAGCAATACGCCGGCAGTGTTCTGGCTCGACAGTGAGCGTGCACATGACAGCGAGCTGATTGCCAAAGTAGAAAGCTACCTGCAAGAGCACGATACCGATGGCCTGGAACTGCATATCATGGCACCAGTCGATGCTACCCGCTTTACCCTGCAGCGGGTCAAAGCTGGCCAGGACACCATTTCAGTCACCGGCAACGTGCTGCGTGATTACCTGACCGACTTGTTCCCGATTCTGGAGCTGGGTACCAGCGCTAAGATGTTGTCGATTGTACCGCTGATGAATGGAGGCGGTTTGTTTGAAACCGGTGCCGGTGGTTCAGCGCCGAAGCATGTACAGCAGTTGGAAGCTGAAAACCACCTGCGTTGGGACTCGCTGGGTGAGTTTTTGGCTCTGGCGGCCTCGCTGGAACATTTAAGTCAGGCAACTGGCAATGCCCGGGCGCAGGTACTGGCTGATACCCTGGATCTGGCAACAGCTAAGTTTTTGGATACCAACAAGTCGCCATCTCGTAAAGTCAAAGAGCTGGATAATCGTGGCAGCCACTTCTATCTGGCCTTGTACTGGGCAGAAGCACTGGCAGCCCAAACCAAAGACAGCGAGTTGCAGCAACGTTTTGGTAAGTTGGCAGAACAACTCACAGCCAATGAAGCGCAGATCGTGCGCGAGTTGAATGATGCTCAGGGAGTAGCGGTGGATTTAGGCGGCTACTACCGGCCATCGGCTGAGCTTGCTGGCAAAGTGATGCGACCAAGCACGACCTTTAATCAGGCTTTAAGTAGCCTTTAAATCCAGCCTTGTACCACTGCCATCACAGCATTGTGATGGCAGTGGTACCCGCTTATTAAGCGCAAAAAAGTCCCAGGCACTGCATGCAGTGCCTGTTTGTTTTTCCGGACAAATCAGTGCTGAACTAGTGTTCAGACGTCTGACTTTTCCTCACCTGGCAGGACAATATTGACTGCATGCAGCCCTTTCGGGCCTTCTGCCAAATCAAACTGGACATCCTGCCCGGCTTTCAGGGTACGGTAACCATCCATTGCAATGGTGGAGTAGTGCGCAAAAATGTCTTCATCTCTGCCATCTTCCCGGATAAATCCAAAGCCTTTGGCATTGTTGAACCATTTTACTTTACCGGTAGCCATACTACTTACATCCTTCTTTAAGTGAGCTAAATTCTGTGTGCAGGTATAATAATTACAGGGCAAATGCGTTACCCTAGTACTTACTGTAGATAATTTGCTCAGACAGTCAAGTTTTTTGCAATTAAATCTCTGGTTTTTTACGATTAATTAATCTGGTCTGTTTTATGATCGATAAGGCGTAGCGAAAGCGTATGAGTTGGTTTAAAGAATTAGCGAGTCAGCAGGAGGGGTTGGAGGAGCTAACCCGGCAGAAGGTTGAGCCTCCATCCATGTATCGGGTTATTCTACACAATGATGATTACACACCGATGGACTTTGTCATTGATGTGCTGACCCGTTTTTTTAATATGCAGTATGAACAAGCAAGTGAAGTCATGTTGCAGGTTCACCACAAAGGCAGCGCTACCTGTGGGGTCTTTACCGCCGAAATTGCTGAGACTAAGGTACTGCAGGTAACAGAATATGCAAAATCCCACGAACATCCATTGCTTTGTTCGATGGAACGAGCTTAACTTAAGGTATAAGCACCAGCACCAAACTAAGATGCAGTCAGGAGTCCATCTATGTTGAATAAAGATCTCGAGTTGACACTGAATCTGGCGTTTCGTTTTGCCAGAGAGCGTCGTCATGAGTACATGACTGTTGAGCACTTGTTGCTTGCCCTATTGGACAACCCAGCCGCTGGTGATGCGCTGAAATCCTGTGGTGCCAATATTGAAAAACTTCGTCTGGAATTGGCCACCTTTATCGATTCTACCACGCCTTTATTGCCCGATGGCGATGCAGAACGGGATACTCAGCCTACCCTTGGTTTTCAACGCGTGTTGCAGCGAGCGGTTTTTCATGTGCAATCCTCAGGTAAAACCGAGGTGACTGGCGCCAATGTGCTGGTTGCCATTTTTAGCGAACAGGAATCACAAGCCGTTTACTTACTAAAAAAAGTCGATATCAGCCGTTTGGATGTAGTCAATTACATTTCTCATGGTGTGATCAAAACTGAAAAACTGGAACAGCATGACGAGCGGGCACAGGATGATTTATCCGAAGCGCCTGCAGAGGAAGCACGCTCTCTGGATAACTTTACAGCCAATTTAAATGCTTTGGCCAAGCAAGGGCAGATTGATCCTTTGATTGGCCGGGATGCGGAGCTGGAGCGAGCCATCCAGGTGTTGTGTCGTCGCAAAAAAAACAACCCGTTGTTGGTTGGCGAGGCCGGTGTGGGGAAAACAGCCATTGCCGAGGGCCTGGCGTTTCGCATCGTTAATCAACAAGTGCCAGCGGTGATTGAGAATGCCACCATTTACTCATTGGATATGGGAGCTTTGCTGGCAGGCACCAAATACCGCGGTGACTTTGAAAAGCGCTTGAAGTCCTTACTGAAAGAGCTGGAAAAAGAAGAGGGTGCAATTCTTTTTATTGATGAAATCCATACGGTGATTGGTGCCGGTGCTGCCTCCGGTGGTGTGATGGATGCCTCAAACTTGATCAAACCATTGCTGTCGAGTGGACGTTTGCGTTGCATCGGCTCTACCACTTACCAGGAGTTTAAAAACATCTTTGAAAAAGACACTGCACTGGTACGTCGCTTTCAAAAAATTGATGTGACTGAGCCTAGCGTGGAAGATACCACCCGCATCTTACAAGGCTTAAAAGAACGTTACGAAAAACATCATAGTGTGCGCTATACGCAAAAAGCGTTGCGGGCGGCTGCTGAGTTATCCGCTAAATACATCAATGAACGGCACTTGCCGGATAAAGCCATCGATGTGATTGATGAAGCGGGCGCTAGTCAGCGGTTGTTGCCGGAATCACGCCGTAAAAAAGTGATTAATGTGCCGGATATTGAGCATGTGATTGCGAAAATGGCCCGCATTCCGGAGAAGTCTGTGTCGGCCTCCGATCGCGATGTGCTAAGTAATCTGGATCGAAACTTGAAGCTGGTGGTGTTTGGTCAGGATGGTGCTATCGATGCGCTCACCGCGGCGATCCGCTTGTCGCGCTCTGGCCTTGGTAGCGAAGAAAAGCCAATTGGTAGCTTCCTGTTTGCTGGCCCAACCGGCGTGGGTAAGACTGAAGTGACCAAGCAACTGGCCCGGGTGATGGGGGTGGAGCTGTTGCGTTTTGATATGTCCGAATACGTTGAGCGCCATGCCATCAGTCGCTTGATAGGAGCGCCTCCGGGCTATGTTGGTTTTGAGCAGGGTGGTTTGCTGACTGATGCGGTGTCGAAACATCCTTATGCCGTGGTGTTATTGGATGAGATTGAAAAGGCACACAGTGACATCTACAACATTCTGCTGCAGGTGATGGATCACGGTACCCTGACCGACAACAATGGCCGTAAAATTGATTTTCGTAATATTGTGCTGGTGATGACCACCAATGCTGGGGTGCAGGAAACGGTGCGAAAATCCATCGGTTTTCAGCAGCAGGATCACAGCCATGATGCGATGGCGGAGATCAATCGTACCTTTACGCCTGAGTTCCGCAACCGGCTGGATAGCATTATCTGGTTCGAGCATTTGGACAGCACCATTATCTTGCAAGTGGTCGACAAGTTTATCTGCGAGTTACAGGCTCAGTTGGATAAGAAACAGGTTTCGCTGGAGTTGTCTGCTGAAGCCAGAGCCTGGTTGGCTGAGCAAGGCTACGATCGTGCCATGGGAGCACGACCAATGGCCCGTTTAATCCAGGAACAGCTGAAAAAGCCACTGGCCAACGAGATCCTGTTTGGGCGCTTGCTACAAGGTGGTGATGTTCGCGTCGAGCTGCTGGGTAATAAATTGAGCTTCGTGTTCCAGGAGGAGCCTGAACCAGCCTAGTGCTTACTGCCACGCAAAAAACCCGCTATAGCGGGTTTTTTTATGTTCTGGCCATAGGCCGGGAAGCTGGGCTTAGCGCTGACGGAACACGATACGACCCTTGCTTAGATCGTAGGGGGTCAGTTCAACAGTGACTTTGTCGCCAGTCAGGATCCGAATATAGTGCTTACGCATTTTGCCGGAAATATGGGCAATAACCACGTGGCCGTTTTCCAGCTCAACTTTAAACATGGTGTTTGGCAAGGTATCTAAAATGGTGCCTTGCATTTCAATTACATCTTCTTTCGCCATTCAGCGTACTCGCCTCTGATAGTGTGAAAAATAAAACAGCGCAGATTGTGCCGAAATACGCCAGTCTTGTAAAGCAAGACCGGCTTTTTTAACCAATTGACCGCCACTTTTCTGATGAAAAGCGCTGCTGTGGCAGAAACTCTGCCTTGTAGGCCATTTTAGCACAGTCCGCCACATAATAGCCTAAGTGAAGATAGTCTTTCTGCTGCAGCTGGGCCTGCTCAATAAGCAACAGGATTGCCAATATACCAGGAGAATAGCGCTGATAAGCTGGATGATAGAAGGTATAGACCGCAGACAACACCTTGTCCAGCACATCCACGACACTGACGGCAATCAAGGTCTGCTGATGATAAACTTCCAGCACCTCGACATTCGCCCAATGGCACTCTAGTAACGAGTCTAGCTGCTGCTGACTGGGTGGATACATAGCGCCATCGGGATGGCGAGCCTCGATATAGTGCTTATAGAGTGGGTAATAGCTTTTCGCTGCAGGTTTACCAAATCGAAGCTGTAGCTGATCGCGTTTGGCCTTTCGTAAAATACGCTGCTGACGTCGGTTTGCTCGAAATGCACGGACATCCAGTCGTACCGACTGGCACTCTTGGCATGCGGCGCAGTGGGGGCGGTACACATCATTGCCTGAACGGCGAAAATTATGTTGCAACAATTGTTGATAAAGACTGGCGTCGATTGGGTATGAGGGTAATAAAAATATCACCTGCTCCTGTTGAGCCGGGAGGTAACTGCAAGGTGCAGGTGCTGTCAGCCCGAAAGTCAACTCAGTCATCAGATACCAGCAAAGACTGAGCATGCCAGCAAGCTCTATCCATTGGCTTGGCAGCCAATTTTTGTAACAGCGAAACGAAATCTGCTCTCATCATAGACTGAACGCCCAGTTGCTGCAGGTAGTCGTTTGGTAACTGGCAATCAATCCAACCACCCTCAAAACGCTGCAGTTGTTGTTGCAAAGCAATTAAGGCCAGTCGGGCAGTGCCCGGCTGACGATTGAACATCGACTCGCCACAAAATAGCTGGCCAATAGTAAGCCCATAGAGACCACCAACCAGTTGCTCATGCTGCCAGACCTCAATGCTATGCGCATGCCCCTGAAGATGCAGTTGGTAATAGGCTTGCTGCATCTGAGGCACAATCCAGGTATCACTTTGCTTGGTTCTGGGGGCCGCACAGCTTGCAACTACCTGACGGAATGCCTTATTTACACTGAACTGATAAGCCATTCGTCGATGCTGCTTGCGCAAGGTACGATTGAACTGCAGTTGTCCTGGTTCAAATAAGGCTCGTACTGAAGGGCTCCACCACAAAATTGGATCACCCTGGCAAAACCAGGGGAAGATACCTTGTTGATAAGCCGCCAGTAAACGGGCAGGGGAAAGATCCCCGCCCATTGCCAGCAGGCCATCAGGCTCAGTCAAAGCCTCACTCAGTGCCGGAAAGCTGAGTGAAGGACCAAGTTCCGGCAGAAATATTGGCACTATGATTTAGCTGTTCAGTGCATCCAGGTAGCGTTCTGCATCCAGCGCTGCCATACAACCGCTGCCCGCAGAGGTAATAGCCTGACGATAGATATGATCCATCACATCGCCAGCGGCAAAGACACCTTCAATGCTGGTTTGGGTGGCATTGCCCTCGGTACCGGATTGTACCTTGAGATAACCATTGTGCATCTCGAGCTGGCCGGCGAAAATATCGGTGTTGGGTTTATGGCCAATGGCAATAAACACACCCTGCACATCCAGTTGTGCCGGCGCTTCACCAATACTGGATTTTAACCGTACCCCGGTTACGCCCATCTCATCACCTAACACTTCATCCAGCTCACGGTGCAGGTGCAAAATAATGTTGCCGGTTTCGACTTTTTTCATCAACCGGTCGATCAGGATCTTCTCCGAACGGAAGCTGTCACGACGGTGCACCAAGTGAACTTCAGAGGCAATATTTGACAGGTAGAGTGCTTCTTCCACCGCAGTGTTGCCACCTCCTACGACTACTACTTTTTGGTTGCGGTAGAAAAAACCATCGCAGGTAGCGCAAGCAGAGACACCGCGACCACTGTAGGCTTGCTCGGACTCCAGACCAAGGTATTTGGCAGAGGCTCCGGTACAGATAATCAGTGCATCGCAACTGTATGTGCCATTATCACCCTGTAAGGTAAAGGGACGTTGTTTTAGGTTCACCGTGTGGATGTGATCAAACACAATTTCGGTATCAAAGGTTTCTGCGTGTTCTTTCATCCGGTCCATCAAAGCCGGTCCGGTCAGTCCATGTGGATCGCCAGGCCAGTTTTCGACCTCGGTGGTGGTGGTCAGTTGGCCTCCTTGCTGCATGCCAGTGATGAGCACCGGTTTGAGATTAGCTCGGGCTGCGTAAACTGCAGCAGTATAGCCGGCAGGGCCAGAACCCAGGATAAGCAATTGACTGTGTTTGATCTCTGACATCAGAGTACTCCATGGTTTATGTTCATTCGCATATGGGGCTGATTCTACGGAAAGGCAAGCCTGAGCGAAAGTGTTCCACGGTAAATTGCCATTTCTTCCGTGTAAACCTATTTTAATGCATGAACAATGGTGAATGTTTTGACGGCACCTGCAGTTCGATTTAAAGTGAATGACAGGCGTTTTAAATGGATTTGACCTTTGAACAAAGCCCTTACCCTATTGTTATTGGTATTTGCTTTCATAATATCCCTCAATGTTCAAGCGAATATCAATCGCATTGGCATTGATGATGGACTACCCAACACCACCATCTTTGCTGTTGTGCAGGATGAACTTGGTTTTATCTGGTTAGGAACGACCGATTCTGGCTTGCTGCGGTTTGATGGCTATCAATTTATCCAGGTGCCTTTATTAACAGAACAAGAAGCGCAGCAGGAACCGTTTACCGATGTCGGGGTGTTATTGCTCGATAGCGAGCAACAGCTCTGGGCTGGAACCTGGGGGCAAGGGGTAAGCCGGCTGGATCCATCTCGTAGCTCCTTAACTCGTTTTCTAACGGATGGCTATCAGGTTCAATCCTTGTTGGAGGCGGATGATGGTGCGCTTTGGGTCGGCACGACTGCAGGTTTGTTTCGCATCGCATCGGACGATCAGGTCTCTCAGATTGGCAGTGCCGATAGTGAGCAGCCACTTTTACACCAGCGTGTTTGGAGCCTGGCGAAAGGCGCGCAAGGCGAAATATGGATTGGTACCAGTCAAGGGGTGCATCGCTGGCATGCCTCTGCTGGGTTGCAAGTTGGGCGTTCACTGTTTCCTGAGGCTGCCACAAGTAGCCGGCAGAATGAGGCCAGAGCCTTGTACTTTGCCAGGGATAAAGTCTGGGTTGGCTCTCGCTCAGGTTTACTTGCGTTTGAACCTGATAGTTGGCAACGCCAGGTTTTTTCGGTACCAGGCGAGGGAGAATATGATTTCCCGCCTATTCTCAACACAATTTACCCGATATCATCTGAGTTGCTGGTGATTGGTAGCTACGAAGGTCTATTTCAATTCGACGTAATCAATAACAGTTACAAGTTCTTTCGGCAGGAAGCTTCTTTGCTGCCTAGTTTGAATATTCGCTCGGTGTTGCTGGATAAAAGCGGGGTGCTCTGGCTTGGTACTCGTGATGGCGGTTTGTATCATACCCGTTTTGCTCGCAGCGCTTTTAGCGAATTAACTTTAGCAGATTTGCCTGAGTGGCAACGACGCTATGAACTGTCCGTCAACAGTCTCAATGCAAGCCAGCCTGGTATTCTTTGGTTTGGAACTTCTGAACGATTGTACCGGATGCAACTTAGTAGTGGTGAAATCAGCAGTTATGAGACTTCGGCCAGAGTCAATCGGATTGTAAGCTCACCCAGCGGTCAAATATTTATCGCCACTGAAGCCGGTTTATTTCATTACCTGCCAGAGCAGGACCAGATAGAGCCCTATCAGATACCTTTTACGAGTTTTGCCAGCAGTCCCATTATTAGGGATATGGTGGTCTTGCCAGATAGTAGCATCTGGTTTGGACTTTGGGGCCAGGGGGTCTTGCATTATCATCAAGATAGCGGACGTACAAGGCATTTTGCGGAGGATTTTCAACGGCAACGAGCCAACGAAGTCGTCCAAACCTTGTATGCAATGCCGGATGGGCGCGTGTGGGCGGGTACCCGCTACAATGGCCTTTACTTGCTGGATGCCAATGAAGGCGTTGTTCAACAGCTCAATCTTGCCAATAATAGTTGGCTCCCCTCCAATACCATTCAGTGTCTGAATCGGGATGCCCAAGGCGTCTTGATCGTTTGTACCAACCGGGGGACTTTGTTTTGGCAGCCTGACACCGACAGTTATAAAGTCCTCTATGCCAGTGATGGGCTAGCCAGTGATCATATGCTGGGGGCTTTGCACTGGGATGATCGCACCTGGTTAGTGAGTGCTCATGGGTTGAGTCTGATATCTCCGGAGTTCGAAAACATTGTTACTTTTACCCATAAGGATGGTTTATCAGCAACGGAGCTCAATGCCGGGGCTATCTCTGCTGCCGCAGACGGCAGTTTGTATTTGGGGACTTTAAACGGCCTTAGTAAAGCAGAGCCAGAGCAGTTGTGGGTGAATCAACAGCCTCCCGCGCCAATGGTTACGGCTTATCGTATTAATCATGGTGAGTTGATCCCCTTATTTCTTCATCCGAACCAAGCGGCTTTGCAACTTCAACCTGGTCAGAACAGCCTGGAGCTTAATTTTTCGGCGATGGATTATCACGATGTGAGCCGAAATCAGTATCGTTACCGGCTAAAAGGTTTTGATGAGCGCTGGATTTATGCTGCTGAGCGCCCCAATGCCTTTTATTCAAACCTACCACCCGGGCGTTATCAATTTCAGGTGATGGCTAGCAATAATCATGGCTTGATGTCTGACCAGATGGATGTATTACAACTTGAAATCCTGCCTTATTGGTGGCAGCAAACTGGTTATCAGTTGTTATTGATTGTATTGTTGTTGCTGTTTGCTTTGGTGGCCCATTGGTATCGATTACAGCATATTCGTCAAGTCAACCGTTTGCTAAAGCAATCGATTGAAGAGAAAGGCGAAGCTCAGATGTTGCTGGAAAGCAAAGTGGCTGAACGTACCAAAGCATTGGAGCAAAGCTCGGCTGCTCTGTCACTGCGAACAAGACAACTTGAGAAGAGTATGCAGCAGTTGTCGCAAAGTAATCAGCGATTAAAGCAACTCAACCAGATAAAAGATGAGTTTATTTCTACCGTCAGTCATGAGCTTCGAACACCCTTAACCTCGATTCGAGGAGCTTTATCCCTGATCGATAATAAAATAGTGTCACCCGCTCAAGCCAGTTATCAAGAGTTGATTACTGCTGCTTTACGAAATAGCGAACGCTTGTCTGAGCTTATTAATGATCTGCTGGATGTGCAGAAGTTTGCTGCTGGAAAAATGAGTTTGAGGTCTGAACACATTCAGCTGCAAGATCTGATAGTGGATGCTATAGCGGGTATTGCTGAGTACGCTCATCGCTTTGATGTCGCTATTGGTTTCAACGCTGAAGACCATGTTCCACTTGTGGTAGGAGACAAGATGCGGCTACGTCAGGTTCTGGATAACCTATTGTCCAATGCAATTAAGTTTTCTCCGCCAGGGAGTGAGGTTCGTGTATGTCTGAAAGATCATGGCAATATGTTGCAAGTGACTGTTGCCGATCTTGGCTGTGGGATTGCGGAGAGCTTTAAAGCCAGGGTGTTTGAAAAATTTGCCCAAGCCGATGCTTCAGATAGCAAACAGGTACAGGGTACAGGGTTGGGGTTGGTCATTTGTAAAAACATCATTGAAGCTCATGGCGGTGAGATCGGCTTTGAAGCAAATCAGCCGCAGGGAACCTGCTTTTGGTTTCGGCTGTTAGTTGTTCCTACAACAAACAAAAATTAACAAAAAAGCACGGTATCAGGTACGATGTAATAATTTTATCATGAATTTATGGGTTTTTGTGTGTTTTTTTTGTGCAGTTGTCCGCGTTACACTCTTTGTGAAAGGACAATAAAAACATGGAGGTGTCATTAGAATAACACTGGAACATAAAAAAAATGAACAACACAAAAGCAACCAAGTTAGCACTGGCTATTGCCAGTACCTTCACCTTGTCTGGTATCGCTGGTACTGTAATCGCAGATGATCGCACAGGTCTGAGTTCTGCAAGTCAAGGATCTTCTCATTCACTGAGACCTGATAACCGACAGTCTGAGCGTTACATCATCAAGTTTCAAGCACCGGAGTTATTAGCAGCGGCAGGTATTAAGGCGGCTGCGGATTTTGAGCGTCTATCCGATGCAGAAGCGTTCTCAGTTCAAGCCGCGGAACATGTATTGGCACAGTATCAGGTAAACGCCATTATGCACCTGGACATCGTACAGGCCAGTGTGGCTGAATTAAGTCGTCAACAGTACTATGAGCTTGCAAAACATCCAGCGGTTGAATACATCGAACTGGACCACAAGCGTTATATTGCTGATGTCATTACACCCATGGCTCAGACCACGCCTTACGGCATCACTATGGTGCAAGCCAATCAGGTGAGTGATGCCAACGCGACCAATATGAAGGTCTGTGTGATTGATACGGGGTATCAGTATGGCCATCCTGATTTGCCAACTTCTGGAGTCACAGGTTCATCGTTTTCTGGCCATGGCACCTGGCACACCGATGGCAATGGGCACGGCACTCATGTTGCTGGTACCATTGTTGCGTTAAACAACAACATCGGTGTTGTGGGGGTGTTACCATCTGGACTGGTGGGGTTACACAACGTAAAAATCTTCAATAACTCAGGCAATTGGACCAATGCTTCAAACCTGATCCAGGCGATACAATCGTGTCAGAACGCCGGTGCCAAGGTGGTCAACATGAGTTTGGGGGGGGGCAGCTCCAATACCACCGAGCGCAATGCAATGAATAGTTTCAATAACAGCGGTATGTTGTTGGTTGCTGCAGCAGGAAATGCTGGTAACACCAGCTTTTCTTATCCAGCGTCGTACGATGCTGTGGTATCGGTTGCTGCGGTTGATGCCAATAAAAACCTAGCCAGCTTTTCACAGCGAAATTCTCAGGTTGAAATTTCTGGCCCCGGTGTGAATGTTGCGTCTACCTGGATAAACAGTGGCTATCGCAGTATCAGTGGTACCTCGATGGCTTCACCTCATGTTGCCGGTGTTGCCGCCCTGGTGTGGAGCAATCATCCGCAATGCACCAATACCCAGATTCGAAACGTACTCAATCTGACCGCAGAGCGTCGTGGAACTTCAGGCAGAAACACCTCTTTTGGCTGGGGTATTGTTCGCGCTAAGGCCGCGCATGACTGGATCACCAACAATGGATGTGACGGCAGTGGTGGTGGTGGTAACCCAGGTGGCGGCCAAACTTTCCATAATCTGTCAGGCTCTACCGGACAGTGGTTACGTGGCAGTTACAACATCCCGTCTGGCGTCAGTCAGCTTACTTTCCGCATTACTGGTGGTACAGGTGATGCCGACTTGTACATACGTTATGGGAATGCGCCGACTGAGCAAGTATGGGATTGCCGGCCATACCGGAATGGCAATGAAGAAGTTTGTACCTTTAATAACCCTCAGGCTGGCACCTGGCATGTTGGCATCCGTGGCTACACGGCTTTCTCTGGTCTGACGTTCAGTTACCAGTATTAAAATAATACGATGAGATGTTAAAAAGCTTGCCGGTGTTGACCGGCAAGCTTTTTATATAACAGAGTGGTTTATGGAATCAGCGCGCACCCCGTGGCATGCGTTGCCCATCGCCGATGTGCTTAGCCCAGCTGGCAGCAGCGGCCTGCTGCGCTAATGGGCGTGACTTGCCCACTATAGTGGCCGCTACTTTTTTCTTTGCAGCCGGTTTTGCTGTTGGCTTTTCAGCTGATTTCGCTGCTGGCTTGGCGGCCGCTTTTGCAGGTTTGGTTGGTGCTTTTGTAGCACCATAACTTTGAGCTAACTCAGATAGCTCTGCTAAGCGAATATTTTTACCACCATCCACGCTAAACCAGCCAGGTTTTTGCTCCAGCTGCGGCTCTTTACCAAAAGCAGCTTTGTATGCAGCAGTGAACTCAGCGATGACTTGGTCTTTGTCCAGTTTGCTCATTGATTGTTCCTGTTGTAGTTAGAGTCGGGTGCTGATTAGTTATACAACATTCACTGCTTTCTGACAAATTTGCGTCTATGTTGTGCTCTGTCCGGCTGTTAGAATGACCTCTTGCAGAGTAGGAGAAAACTATGACCACCATTCATCGTCAGCTTATGCTGTCACTGCTTACCAACAAACTTAACCCTGAGCAGGTATCAGATTACTGTCCGAATGGTTTGCAGGTTGAAGGCAAAGCTGAAATCGCTAAAGTTGTAACTGGGGTCACCGCTTCTCAGGCCTTGATTGATGCTGCCATTGCCTCAAAAGCGGATGCCATTCTGGTGCATCATGGCTACTTTTGGAAAGGCGAAGCGGCCAGCATCACAGGCATGAAAAAAAAGCGCCTGCAGGCATTACTGCAACACGATATAAATTTGTTTGCGTACCACCTGCCGCTGGATGTGCACTCAGAGCTTGGGAATAATGCGCAACTTGGCCAGCTACTTGAGTTAACGGATGTGCAGCCATTGGTTGGGGTTCAACCGACTGGTGTTGTCATGTATGGTCGTTACCCACAGGCAAAAACGCTGGACCAGGTGGCTGCTTTGTTGGAGCAAAAATTAGGACGTCCAGTACTAAGCCATAGTGCCGGTCAGCAAGTGGTGCAGCAGTTAGCCTGGTGTACTGGTGGTGGTCAGGGCTACATAGATGCCGCTGCACACGCTGGAGCCGATCTCTTTATTTCCGGTGAAGTATCGGAGCAAACCATTCACAGTTCTCGCGAGCAATGCATTCATTTTATTGCGGCCGGTCATCATGCTACTGAGCGCTATGGCGTCAAGGCGTTAGGTGAATGGCTGGCTGCTGAATCCGGTATTGCCGTAGAGTTTATTGATATACCGAACCCAGCTTAGTGCTTTGCACACTCAGGGGTTTTCCGGATCCCACCACAGCTTTAAGCGTTGTTGCCAAAGCCCCAGGTATTCGTAATGTGCCAGCGTGAGTGTACGAATGCCCTGTGGCGAAGGTAGGTAGCCGGCTATGCCGTGCTCAGCTACTGGACGCCTTACCTGGTAATGGGCAGGCGCAGCTGTCACATTTGCACCATAGTAGTCAAACCAACGCTTGGCGCGTGGCATGTGGATAGCCGAAGTAACCAGTACATTGCGTTGATCAACGAGCAAAGGCGCAGCTGAAGCTGCTTCTTGCTGCGTATTGGTAGGTTCAGTAAGGCGGAGAATTTTGTGTTCATGTACGCCCAAAGCTATGGCGAAATCCGCTGCTAGCTGGGTATGGTTGCCTGATAGCCCGGTTAAGTGTCCACTTACAATCAACCTGGCCTCAGGATGTTGATGCCAAAGCATGATGGCCTCGGTTAGTCTGGCTAATGAACACTCGGCCAGTCGGCTACTTAACGGTAAATAAGTATAATCACTGTGATAGCAGCCAAGGACAATGATATTATCGACACCAGCGCTAGACTGATATGTCGGGTAGCGAAGCTCTAGTCTGGCTGCTAAGCGCTCGGTGACTGCACTGCTGCTGCCAAGCCAAAGTGCTACGATTGCAGGGAACAACAACCACAGGCCTGCTTTCCTTTTGAAAGTGCAAAGGACAGCTGCGAGCAACAACCAGAGCAGCAACAATGGCAAAGGCATCAGTAAAGATTTTAGCAGAGGATCCATTGGGTCATTCATGAGCAAATTAAACGATCGTAATTTTGACAGCATAGCGCAGAAATTCCAACGCAACATTTATCAAACCACAAAAGGTCAGCTGCGCCAGCAGGTGTTGTTACGTGATTTGCTTGAGTTGCCCGAGTTTCAAAAGCCGCAGCACATTCTGGACGTAGGAGCCGGCCAGGGGCAGCTTGCACTGGAACTTGCCAAGCTCGGTCACACAATATGTTTAACGGATATATCGGCTGCCATGCTGCAGTTGGCAGCCGAGCAAGCCGAAGCACTTGGGCTTAGCCATCAGCTCCATTGTCAGCAAAGCAGTTTGCAGCAGTTAAGTGCTCAGGGTGAGAAGTATTCTATTGTGCTGTGCCATGCCATGCTGGAGTGGCTGGCAGAGCCGGAAGCTGCCATTAGGCAGTTAAAAGCTCTACTAACAAAGGGGGGGCTGCTGTCGCTGATGTTTTACAACCTGGATGCCAAGCGCTTTGGCAACCTGATTTATGGCAACTTTGACTACGTGAACGATGGTTTAAGTAAGCGTAAAACGGTATCACTCAGCCCACAACATCCGCTGGTACCTACTGAGGTGCTAAGTTGGTGCGACACTGAAGGTTTTGAGGTGATCAGTAAGACAGGTGTGCGTTGTTTTCATGACTATTTGCGCCAGCCGGCGATGCAACAAAGTCATTTCTCAGAGCTACTTGCGATGGAGCTTAAATACAATCGGCAAGAGCCTTATGCGTCCTTGGGGAAATACGTTCATTTGTTGCTAAGAGCCGGGTAAGGGTATTCAATCAAATTCAAAGCGGTAAAGTATATCCACCGATTGTTCCAGCCCTGTCACGCTTTCCAGGTAGAGGTTACGCATCAAGCGATAGCGTAAAGTAAACTCGCCGAAAGGCTCGAAAATGCCAACGCCGTATTTTATTTGTAAATTCCGGGTCAGATAGCCACTGACGGTGACCTGGGATTGATCGCCGCTTCCTGCCGTATCCAGTGTTAAGTCTTGTACGCCAAAAGCTTCACCAATATTACCAACCAGTTTTGAGCTGGACGCCAAGCCAAGGCCAATCAGGCTTGTTGTCACCGGATTGGCCCCACTACCGGACTCACTGTCCAAGTTTCGGCCAAGCAGTAGGTAGGAGGTAGCGTTCGCTTGAGCCATAGCCGGTTCAGAGAAAATTTGGAAGGTCGGCTCATCGGCTGGACCGCTCACCCGGATCCCGGCAATGACATCATCTTCGATATTGTCCGGGTTGCGGATGGCCTCAAGGTTTAAAAACGGTTGATCGGCTGGACCATTGAACAGCAATTGACCTCGGCGGATCAATAAATCCTGACCATAGGAGCGAAAGGTACCATCTACCAGGTTTAACTCACCATAAAGGCGAGGGTGTTCACTGTCCTGTCGTACTTGCAAACTGCCAGCTATGTGGCTGCGCAGGCCAAAGGCTGCAAAACGGACTTGGTCGCCAAGGCGAACCCTGATGTCGGTATGAATGGCTATAGGTCGGCTATCACTGGCTTCGGTCAGTGGCACAAAGTCTTCATCGGTAAGTACTTCATCGCGGCTGATGCTGACTGCGGCATCTGGTAGGCTGTCAATCACCATGCGCGCCCAGGGAATATCAATCGTGCCGCTGATCAGCGCGCGTTCGGGGTTTACCGTTAGCATCAGATCCGGCTGGACCTGCATCCGGCCCAGCGGGATCTGAACAGATAACGCATCTCCCTGAATATTCAGCCCAGCTTGCCAGGCGGCAAGATCAGTCCATTGGCTATCCCCCCGCAACCTGACTTGCCCCTGAGGGGTCTGAACAAAGCCCTGCAAAACAGCACTGTCATTTTTGAAGTCAATCGACAGCTCACCTTGCTCGATATCAATAGGGGACATCTGACCACGCACTGAGACATCCCGAATGGTTAGATGGCCGGTGACATCCGGCTGCTGCAAGGGGCCTTCAATACGGATCCGACTATTCAGTATGGCGCTGAGCTGGCTGTACTCATCCAGTAAAGGTTGTAAAAACTCGAAACTAAACTGATCGATCTGGATATCAGCGGCCAGCTGCCTGTCATCGCTGGCCAATTCCTGCAAGGCCAGTTGACCCTGCATGCGGCCTTGTTCAGTAACTGCCAGTTGCCAGCTCATGGAAAACTGATCCTGCTCCAGGGTAGCTTGCAACTGCAGATCGCGCCAGGGTAATTCCAGAGGATGGTCGTAGTGGTAGCTCAACTGTCCTTGTTCGCTTCGAAGCGCAAGGGATACGCCTAAAGGGGAGTCAGCGTGCCAGCTTAGCTGGCTGTTTGCCTGCAGGCGGCCTTCCAAGTCGGTAAAGATGGGCAGCCAAGGCTCTAACCAACTAAGTTCGAAGTCCTGCATCGCGAGTTTCAGCTCTGCCTGTTGCTGGCTGATTACGCTGTCCTGCTGCAAACAAAGGCTTGCAGCTTCACGCTGCCAACAATGAGCTGACAATAATAGCTGCTGCTGATCCACTAGAAGTTGCATCTGCAGAGGTTGTTGCAGCTGCCAGAGCCCAAGGTCGCTGCTTAGCCAGCTATTGTGCCATTGAGTAGACCAACGCTGTTCGTTGCGCTCAAACTGGCCGCTCAGATTCAGCTCTGCACTTAATGTGTTGCCCATGACAGTCAACTGCAGTTGATGTTCATGTTCAGTGCCTGACAGCTCGAGCTGAATCCCATCGAGCTGATGGTCTTGCAGCTGAAATTGTTCAAGTGTCATCTTCAGCTGCGTTTGCATTGGTTGACGACTATCCAACTCACCGCTGAGTGTCGCATTTTGGATCGACCCTAAATCTTGCCAGCCCAGTGCGCTGCCTGAAAGTTCTAGCTGCAAGGCTGGAGTGTTTCTTGGGCCAGTCAGTGCTACTTTTCCAGCAAGTTCGCCTTGGGCATTTGCAACCGAGTCGGAAAAGTCAACGATAAATACCTCGGCAGCCATCTGCCACTGATCGGTGAGTGTACCCTGAAGTACAAGTCGGTTTTGACCATGGTGCAAGCGGAGGGGAAGAACACTCAACTCAATAGCACCAGAGCCATCGGTATCCTCTAAAGAAAGTTGTCCATCGAGACGAAGTGGAAACTCCCTTAGCCAGCCAGATAGTTGTACCTCAGGAATATGCAATTGCCAACCTTGCTCTGGTGTCAGAGCACCATTCAGTTGACTGCTGCCAAAGATAAGTCCCGGATAGTCTGGCCAATGCAAGCCTGGATCCAATTGTTCAAACTGCCAGCGGCTGCGCCAGGCCACCTGCTCTTTGAAATCCAGCTCACCAGAGGCATGGATCTGCCCACCTAAGGTACCCAGTATTAGTTGCTCCACCTGAAGTTGTTGGCTGTTGAGCTTCGCATCCAGCTGAATGCTGGTAGCCGGAATTAACTCACCGCGAACATGGCTTTTCAGATGTGCATTGAGCTGCTGCAGGTTGCCTTCGGCCACCAGCTTGGTGTCGGTGAGCTGATACTCTGGCTCGGTATCAAGCGGCCATTGCAAGGCGTCACTTTGCAGCTGCAGTTTAAAAGGGAGCTTATCGGTTAATAAATCCAGTTCGGCACTGACCTGAGACTGCAGGATGCCATCTACCGACAATTGCAGCATCAGGGCAGATAGATCCCCTGTGATGGCGGCAGTTAGCTGGGTTTCTCCAGTCAACAAACTGGGGTGAGACAGCTGCAGACTGGCCAGGATTGGATAGTTTTGCTGAGGGGAAAGTTCAAGCTGAGCTTTAAGCTCCACGTGATCCTGGCGTGCACTGAAATCAATCAGCTGCAGTTTACGACGTTCCAGCAGCAAACCGAATTGAACGTGATCAAGCAGCAACTCATGATTCAGGCTAAGCTGGTGCAGCTGAAACTCAATCATATCGAGTTGCAGCGGAAACAATAGCTCAGGCAACTGCAGGCCTTGCCAGGTTAACAACTCTGTACTATCAGGCTGCCCTAACACAGGTTCTGAGGTAGCTTCCTTGTTAGCGTTGGTCACAATGGCTAACTGATGTGCAGCCGTTGGTTGCAGTACAAGTCGATTGCCCCACAGCTCAAAGCTGCTGTCAAACTGGTGCAGTGTCACGGTTAAGTCGGTCGTTTGAAACGCCAACTGATTGAGTTGAAGCTGGCGAATGTTGATAGGGAATGGAACCCAAATCTGAGGCAACGCAAGCTCAGTATTGTCAGCATCGTTAGTGGCAGGTTCCGGTTGTAGCTGAATATCTACGTGAGCCAGTTGCAGTCGATTAATACACAAACTAAAGCCGAACAGGCAGGGGAGATGGTTGTCTACCTCAAGCCGATCTATCTTAAGTTGGATACCCTCTTGGGCAAAATGCAGTTGGTGCAACGTAAAGCCATTTAGCAGGTTGCCTTCTGCCTTACCTATGCTCAGTTCGGGCACCATGCGTTCGAGTACCCAGAGGTTAAAACGAAGCCCTGGCTGACTGAAGGCAAGCACGACCGTAAGCAGCACAAACAGCAGCACGCTGTACCAAAAACCTTTATTCAGTTTAAGCAGCCACTTCATAACTCTGGCCCCAGTGAAAAGTGCAACTGAAACTGGCGCGATTTGCCGGTACTATGATCGAGACCCCAGGCAAAGTCCAGCCGCACGGGCCCAATCGGAGAGGCCCAACGAATGCCAAGCCCAACGCCACGTTTCCAGTCCGGATCTGTACTCCAGGCACTGCCATAATCGGCAAAAGTTGCCAGCCACCAGTTGCCAGCCACGCGGTATTGATACTCAGCACTGCCTGTCAACATATAACGACCACCTAATAAGCGATCTTCATCATCCCGTGGAGCTACCCGCTCATAGCCGTAACCTCGAATGCTGCCATCGCCGCCGGCAAAGAATCGCAGACTAGGGGGGAGTGCTGTGGCTTCTTCCAGCAAAATTGCACCGGCATCGAGTCGGGTCACTATTCGGTGGTCACTACCAAAACTAGCAATGTAGTTGGCTCTGCTACGAAAGCGAATAAAACGACTGTCGGATCCCCAGGCCCTGTCAGAGGTTTCCATTGAAAAGAGCAAGCGATCACCACGGGTAGGCATCATACCGCCTTGACTACGGCTTCGGGTAAAGCTGAACCCTGGCATCAGCAGGTTACTCCTGTCTTCCTGTTCTGCCTGCATGAACTCGGAGTAGAGCCAGCGCATGGAGACTGTACGATACCACTTATTGCTGAGTAACCAGTGCCGCTCTGCTGCAATGGTATAATCCTGGCCTTTGCCATCCTGGTTGTCGAAATTCTTCACACCAAACTGAAACTGATAAAAATCCTGCGCCACGTTGCGAAGTGGCAAGCGATAAGATGACTCCAGGCTCTGTTCAATTTCGGATAAAGCCAGGCGATTATTCAGGCTATGCCCTCGATCGTTCAACCAAGGCCTGTTCCAGTTGGCTTTTAAGCGTGCTCCTTGTACATCGGCATAACCTACACCAAGCTCCATGCTGTTGCGTGCTCTGGGTTCCAACTTTACATGCAGTGGAACGGTGCCATCACTGTCTTCCAGTGACTCGCCATCAGGCTCGATCAAAATAGAGCCAAACCAGTTGGTATTGGCGATGGCTTGATTAAACTCACCCAACTGACTGGCAAGGTATGGATCACCACTTTGGAATGGGATCAAGGAAAAGAGTCGGGGTTCCTGGATTTGTGAGCCAGTAAAACGCACATCGCCAAAACGGTAACGCTGCCCGCTGTCAAAGTGCACTGTTAATCTGGCTTCTTGTCGTGCTTCGGATACGGCTAGTATATTCTTGCTGAAATCCGCTTTGAAATAGCCTTTTCGTAGCGCAAGATTACCCATACTGCTTTTGAGTTGCTCGTAGCGACCATGATGTACTGCATCGCCTACCTTTGGTGCCAGCCGCTCTTTCAGTGCAATGAAGTCTGCATCGGTTGCGGCTTCGCCCTGAATCTGAATATCAATTTGTTGGTAGCGGGTGACGGGCCCCTGTTCTATCGTCATGACCAGGGTGGTGCCCCGGGCTGGTCGTTCTATGCTGAACTCAATGTTGGGGTGATAGTAGCCCAAAGCCCTTAATGCTGCTCTTGCTTCTTGCTCAAGCCGTGCCTGAAAACGCAGTGATGTTGAGACATCCCCATTGGCGAAGTTGGCCAGATACAGTTCTACATTGTCTCTGACAGAGCCTGATACTCCCTGAACTTGCAGACGGGTTTGGCCCTCAGCCAAAGTGACAAAGGAAGTCGTCAGTAATAAGAGCGTAACCAGTGCAGCGCGAACAAAAAACATCACTTTGGCATTGAATCCTTTTGCCGAATTAAATAGGTTCTGAGCCTGACTCAGGACTTAACATCATGAATGAGACAGTATCGCATGAAATAAAGGTTTACTGTAGCCATGCTAAGTTGAATTCAGCCTGAATTAAGGCAGTTGCATCAAAAATAGCAGACGGCCAGATAGCTATTGATTTTTTGTAACGATCTGGTTAGAGTAGCGCAGTCCATCGAATTCGATAGACCAGAAGAGGCGCGTTGCTCAGGTAGCCTGTGTCAGATGTCTGTACATCGTAGCACAGAGGAGGGGAGCATCGCCGAGGAGCTTACGTTACAGAGCGTATAGCTTCGGTCGCCAGGGCTGAATCCCTGGGACTGTCACCTGAACCCTGGTGGAGAGCTTCTGGCCTTTGTGTACTGCTAAACAGCATGCCTGCTTTTGTTGCCTGCCTGTTTCCGGTTTTATCAAATGCCGTGCTCTGCTTATTGTTGCTGCATAAGGAGAGATCCATGTCTGAACTCATCGTTGCTAAATTTGGTGGCACCAGTGTCGCCGATTTCCAGGCCATGTCCCGCTGTGCCGATATTGTGTTGGCCGACAACCGCATTCGTGTTGTCGTGGTTAGCGCCAGTGCTGGGGTTACCAATCAGTTGGTGGCCATTAGCCAGCATACCGAACTTACCGAGCGCTTTTCTGCATACACCGAAATTGAACGCATTACCATGGCAGTGCTGCAGGCACTTAGCCACCCGGAAGCGGTAGCTGCGCACGTTGAAGTGCTGTTGTCTGAGCTACGTCAATTGATCGAACAGGCGGGTACCGTGTTTAGCGTCCAACAAAAAGATGAGATCCTCTCTTTTGGTGAGCGCCTCAGTTCAGTACTCTTTACCCAGGTACTGGCTGAGCGGGATGCGGCTGTCGCCTGCTTTGACAGCCGCCTGGTGCTCCGTACCGACAGTCACTTTGGTAAAGCTGAGCCTCAAGTCGATGCTATCCGCGCTTTGTGCCAGCAACAAATAAAACCCCTGCTTGGCAGCGAGCGTTTGGTGATGCAAGGTTTTATCGGTGCGGATGCCCAGGGGCAGACCACGACCCTGGGCCGCGGCGGCTCGGATTACAGTGCTGCTTTGCTGGGTGAGGCACTGGATGCCAGTGTGGTCCAAATCTGGACCGATGTGGTGGGCATTTTTACCACCGATCCCCGTTTAACCGAGCAGGCACGTTGTATTCGCGAAATCAGCTTTGATGAAGCCGCTGAAATGGCTACCTTTGGTGCCAAAGTATTGCATCCGGCGACCTTGTTGCCAGCCGTGCGGCAAAATATCCGGGTATTTGTTGGTTCCAGCCGGGAGCCAGAGGCCGGCGGTACCTGGATTGCCCGTGAGGTCACCGAGCGCCCGGCCTATCGAGCCATTGCCCTGCGTAAATCCCAGACCTTGATTACGGTGAAAAGCCCAGCCATGCTGCATGCCGCTGGTTTTTTGACCCGGGTGTTTGATGTATTAAGTCGTCATCATATCTCAGTAGATTTGGTCACAACATCGGAAATCAGTGTAGCACTCACCCTGGATGAAGCCCCCGGTAGTGCTTTTGATAGCCTGACAGAAACGGCGATAGAAGAGTTGCGCTTACTCGGTGAAGTGAAAGTGGAACATGGTTTAAGTTTGGTGGCCGTCATTGGCAATCACTTGCACAGCAGTCGTGGTATTACCGGCGAGCTATTCCAAGCGCTGGAAGGGGTGAATATGCGCATGATTTGCCACGGTGCCTCCAAGCACAACTTGTGTTTCCTGGTACAGGACGCCGATGCAACTCCTGTGGTTAAACAGCTGCACCAGAGCTTGTTTACAGCCTGATGATGGCGTTGCCTTGGTCGCAGACAGAGAAATAAAGCTATTTATGCTACCTTGATGTAGAAAGACAACTACAAAAGGAGTATGCATGATGGCTAAGCCTGGAAGCCATTATTCCATCGCGGTAATTGGAAGCGGTATGGCCGGGCTTGCTGCGGCTTATCGTGCGCGTTGCGCTGGCCATCAAGTCACACTGTTTGAAGCCCTCAACAGCCATGGCATGGATGCTCATGCTCTCAGGGTAGACGGTGGCCTGGTGGATGTGCCATTGCGGGTGATGAGCCCAGACAGTTGGCCTGAGGTTTTGCAACTTGCCAAAGAGCTTGGTGTTTCTACTTTCGGTGTTCGTACTTTTACGTCCTGTAGCTGGCGCAACCGAGCAACCTGGTTCAAAAGCGGCGAGCTGCCGCTTTTAGGCTGGCCTTTTGTTGGTGGCTGGCGTTATCTCAATGGTCGCGCCCTGCGACTGGGGCTTGGGATCTGGCAACTGCGGCGCTTAACCGACAAGCTTGAACGACAGCAAAGCGAGCTTACCCTTGGCGAAGTGTTGCAGCAACATCGCATGGATCTGCTATTTTGGCGTGGACTGGTACTGCCCATTCTAACCACCATCTGCACCTGCAAGGAACAATATTTGCTGAACTGGCCGGCTAGGCAGTTGCTTGCGCTGCTAAACAGTATTTTGCACCACGGTGGTCTTTGTCGCCTTGAAGGGGGGACCTCGGCACTGGTGAGCGCTTTGAGCAAGAACTTGCAGCTGCATAGTGGCAGCCCTGTGGTGCAGCTGCAGCAGGACGATCTGGGAGTAAAGGTTTTTAACGAACGGGGTGACGGAGGCTTGTACGATCGGGTCATCGTTGCGACCCAAGCCAATCACCTGAGTTTTTTGGATGAACAGCAGTTTGCTGATGAGCGGGCGCTACTGCAAACCATTAGCTTTGACTCAGGGGAGCTTTGGGTTCACCAGGACCCTCGCTTTATGCCGCTCCATAAACGTGACTGGACGGCTCTGAACTTTCAGATGGACCAGGCGTTGCAACAGGTGATGTTTACCGTTTGGGTCAATCCGCTGCAACCTGGTCTCAATGACAAAGCAGCTGTGTTTCAGACCTGGAACCCATTGTTCGAACCCTCACCTGACAGCGTGCTGGCCCGGATACCACTGCAACGTGCCGTGGTTGGTGCCGCGAATGCCCGTGTGCATCAGGCGCTGGCAGAATGGCACCGCCAGCCTGGTCGCAAAGTCTTTTTTTGTGGCTCCTGGGCCTATGAAGGGGTACCGTTGCTTGAATCGGCCGTGCGTTCCGCCAAGGCCGTGGTTGAGGCTATTGCCGCCAAGCCTGCAGATTGAATACTTCAGCCGTTTATTGGCATACAGGCTTAGCTTTAGTGCTATAGTCTCGCCATAACTCACCAGGCAAGGGTTGCTATGAAGTTGGATAAAGCAAAAAAACGCATCGCAAAACAAATCAAAAAAGGTTTTGATGGGTATCCTCAAATTACCTTAGCGTATTTTGGTACTACGGCAAAGGGCAGCAACACACCGGATTGTGCAACGGAAGTGGTGGTAAGCTTTGTTGCAGAAGCTGGCGCAGCAGCTCAGGAACAGCGCTTTGCCAGCAGTGTTGATGTGCGGGAGGATGAAGCGATTCAATCCGTGCTGGTGAAGATTATCGAGCGAGCCAAGGCCCGTACGGTCACTGAAATAGCAGGTGTAGCTACTCGAAAACCGTGAGGAAACGTTTTGGCTCGCCAGGTGGCGCTTATTTAATCTCAACTCGTTGTGAGCGCATCACCACCTCGTCGTTAAGTTCAATACCGATACCAGGTGCTTCTGAAACTTGGAAAAAACCGTTGACTGGTTGAGGATCTTGCAGGCAGAGCTCGCGGTTCCAACGTTTTAAAGCGTAGGTATGGTGTTCGTGGATCAGGAAGTTCGGGATGGCCGTTTCCAGGTGCAGAGCGGCCGCAGTGGCTACCGGACCACCACAGACGTGAGCCTGAATGCGGATATCGAAGATATCGGCGTAATCACACACCTTTTTGGTTTCAGTAAAGCCGCCGCAAAGGCCGATATCCGGTTGCAGTACATCGATGCTTTGATCTTCAAAGTAGGGACGTACGCCCCAACGATTGTACAGTCGCTCGCCACCTGCAATAGGTACTTTCACCTTGCGAGCAACCTTGTCATGCAAAGAGTGGTTTAAGTAGTTCACCGGCTCTTCGTAGTACATGCAATCGAACTCTTCGGCGATTTCTCCAATCTGAATGGCGCTGGTAGCGCCTGGCAAGCTGTGGCACTCGAAAATAATGTCCACTTCATCGCCAACCGCTTCCCGAATGGCCTGCATTCTGGCGCGATAGAGTTTCATCTCGGTGCGGGAAATAATGTTGGTACGATCGTAATAGGTGTTGCCATCTTTATCGTACTGAATGGGGTCAACTTTTACTGCATCGTATCCTTCCGCAATGGCTTTTAAAGCGGCTTCAGCGTACTGTTCTGGGTGGATCAGGGCTTTGAATTCCGGGCCCCAGTCAAATTGCAGCTGTGAAGCATAGGTACGCAGTTTGTCGTTCACCTTACCACCAAGCAACTGATAGACCGGTACACCCAAAGCTTTGCCTTTAATGTCCCAAAGCGCAGTGTCAATGGCCGACATTGCCGCATAGACGACCGGGCCACCACCCAGTCCCCAGAAGCTTTCCCGCAACATCCGCGACCAGAGCTTTTCTGTTTGGAAAGGGTCGTGACCTATTAAAAAGGCTTCGGCCATTTCCTTGATCATGGCGGCTGCTGCACTGTGGCCCAAATCGTAGGCCAGGCCAGCTTCGCCGACGCCATGAATACCTTCGTCGGTGTGGATGCGCACAAAAACCGGGGTCCAGGCCGGACGCTCAGGACAGTGGATATCGAACACTTCAACGCGGATAACTTTCATAGCGCTTCCTTTTTAGAGCAGAAACCAAATTAACGGGCAAAGCCAGGATCGAGCCGCCAAGCTTTACGTAGCATCGCAGGCCAGGCCTTCTGGCCGCCTGTACTGCCACTATGCACCAGCTTCGCTTGTTGGTAAATACCATCCTGAATGGCTTGGGGTACTTCGATTGTTTTTTCACCACAGCTTTGCAGCAACACCTGAATTTCACAGGCGCGTTGCAAGTCATACATTCGCATAAACGCATCGCCCACAGTCGGTCCTACCGTTAAACCACCATGATTGACCAACAGCAAATGATTGTTCTGGCCTAAATCTGCTTGCAACCTGGCTTTTTCCTCGGCATTTACCGCAAGGCCTTCGTACTGATGGTATGACAACGAAGGCAGAGAAAACATCGAGTACTGACTAAGCGGACGCAGGCCACCTTCAAGGCTAGCAACGGCAATGGTGGCGGGCGTATGCAGGTGGATCACGCAGTGGGCATCTGCCCGTACTTCGTGGATGGCACTGTGAATGGTAAAACCAGCCGGATTGATCTGAAAAGGTGTGTCATCCAGAATAGTACCTTGCAAATCTACCTTCACCAGATTGGATGCAGTGACCTCGTCAAAAGTCAGACCAAAGGCATTGACCAGATAGTGATCAGTACCAGGTAAGCGTGCTGATAAATGGGTGTAGATGAGATCGTCCCAGCCAAAATGGGCTACTAAGCGATAACAGGCAGCTAAATCCAGCCGTAATTGCCACTCTTCATCTGAAACTTTGCCCTGCAAATTCAACTGAGGTAGAGGTGGGATCATCAAAGGCTCCTTAAATTTGGGCGCTGAAGTCGCCGGTTAAACCGAGTTCATGCATTAGGCGCTCCACCGCCTGCTTGACCTCAGGCACCGACTGTTCCTGCATAAATTGCATGGTCATACTGGCCTCCATCCACTGGCCATCATCTTTTGCGATGGTTTTTGAACGCAAGGCGGCAATGGAGACCTGATGCTGTGCCAGTAAAGCGGTGATGGCACGAAGGGTGCCTACTTTATCCGGTCCCTGATAGCTCAGCACGTAATGACTGGCCACTGGTGGAAGCTCATGCGCCGGAGTGCGTTTCATCATGGTCAGCAAATCCAGTTCCAGTCCAAGGCTTGGCAACAAGTGTTCTACTCTGCTTATGGCCGTTGGTTCGCCGGCCAATAACATAATGAAGGTAAGTTCATGGCCAAATATTGCCATGCGGCTATCAAGAATATTGCAGTGACAGTCCGTTACCAGCCGTGCTAACTGGCTAACTAGGCCGGTTCGATCGGTGCCTATCGCGGTAACCACCAGATGTTGCGTCATGACATATCCTGTACAGAGAAATTGCTGCGCATTGTAGCATATTGCTATGTGGTGTCATGCAGCCAAAGCAGGACAGGGACTTGTTTTAATAGCGAACCTTGTGTTTAGTTGGCGCAGTCTTTAACATAGGCGCCCGGAAAGAATTTGGGATTGTTAGCGCATGTTGAAAGGCAGTTATGTGGCATTGATCACCCCCATGCTTGCATCGGGTGAGGTAGACTATGCTGGTTTAGAGCGTTTGGTTGGCTTTCATCTGGAGCAGGGCACCGACGGTTTGGTTGTGCTCGGTACCACGGCCGAAGCCGCCACACTGGAGCGGGAGGAGCAACTGGCCATTGTCCAGGCGGTTTGCCGGCAGGTTGCTGGTGCTGTGCCAGTGATTGTCGGAAATGGTGGCAACTCGACCAAAGCCGTAGTAGAAAAAACCAAGTTGTTTGCTACCCTGCCAGTGGATGGTTTTTTAACGGTAACGCCTTATTACAACAAGCCGATGCAAAAAGGGATGAAGCTGCACTTCGAAGCCATTGCTGCGGCAACCGATAAACCTATTTTACTGTACAATGTCCCCGGCAGGACGGCAGTTGATTTGCTACCGGAAACAGTGGCAGAGTTATGTAAAGTAGCAAATATTGTCGGCATTAAAGAAGCCACTGGCTCGCTTGAACGGCTGCAGGATTTAAAAGACTGTTGCCCGCAAGACTTCTCGCTCTTCAGTGGCGATGATGGCAGCAGTGCTGATTTTCTGCTGGCTGGTGGCCATGGGGTAATTTCAGTTACTGCCAATGTTGCTCCTGCTGCAATTGCCGCTATGGTAAAGGCTGCAGCAAGCGCTGAAATAGAAACATGCCGGGCGATAGATGCCCGCTTGCAACCACTGCACAAGCAATTGTTTGTCGAGGCCAACCCCATTCCGGTAAAGTGGGCTCTGGCCCGTATTGGCTTGATAGCCTCAGATTTTGTTCGCTTACCTTTAACGACACTGGAACCAATTCACCAGGCCGGTATCGAAGAAGCATTACATCACGCCACCATTGATTTTTAGGAGTTTACCAGGTGCATTATTCGGTAACCAGTTGTGTTCTTGCCAGTCTGCTGCTTAGCGGCTGTTCATTTTTTTCCTCGCCAAAAGCTGATCCAGAGCCAATTGTTGGCCAGCCGCTGCAAGTGCCTGCGCATTTATCGGCACCACCTCAACCTGCACAGTATGATATTCCAGCTGTGCGCTACACTGTCCAACGGGTTGATGCGCAACCACCTGGTCTGGTGTTAACGTTGTCCTCAAGCAGTAGGGTAGATGAAGAAGAGACTCGGGCCCGTATCTGGTTTGACCGTACCGATTACAGTGGTGACTTGCAGCCCTTTTTAGAGCAAAAACTGAGTGAGTTTTTTTCCGCGAATAGTATTGGCTATCAGCAAGAATCGGAGTTGTCTTGGGTGACTGACTGGGTAGTTCAAACCGATACCACAGGTATGTGGTTCTGGAAATCAGAGCAGCCGCGTGATCAGGTTCGTTACCGGGTAAGTATGGAGCCAAGGCCGCACGGGCGCAGCGTGGCATTACTGGTCGAAATGCTGGAGCATGAGTACTTCGACAGAGGCAGAGCTCTGTTACCAACGGGTGTCAAACGTGAAGAAACCGCTTTTCTGAACAGTTTCACTGCTTTTGTCGGTGACTACGAGTTCCGCCAGGCACAGCTGAGACGCAGTCGTCCGGTCGACACCAGTCTGCAGTTAGGGGTAGATGGACAAGGCCAGCCTGCTTTACTATCCGAACAGCCACTCGAAGTGGTTTGGTCTCAGCTGGAAAGCCTGTTTGAAGCCGTGAATCTATCAGTGACGGATTTAAATCGGTCGGCTTCAACCTACTATCTGCGTTATGAGCAACCCAAACAAGGCTTTTTGTCACGTTTGTTCCGTCGTAAGGCAATGCCGACCTTACCACTGACAAACGGTGACTACCAGGTAGTGCTGGGACGTACTCAACAGCAAACCAGCCTCAGCTTTCGCGATAAAAATGGACAGATACTGCCAGAGTCTGTGGTAGCACAGCTTGAGTCAGTCCTGCTGACAGTCGTAAGCGAGACTCGTTTGGAGTTGTAAACAGCATGGTGTGTTTTTATCCTGCAAGCTGTTTTTGGATGAGAACCCATAAAAATTGATTTGAGAATGGCGCAAAGCCCCGTATACTTTGCGCCCTGAAATTTTGCTCAGGCCGGAGTCGCAGATGGCGCAAAAAACAACCGAGTTATACCGTGGTAAAGCTAAAACTGTCTATCACACTACGGATGCAGATAAGCTGATCCTGCATTTTCGCAACGATACCTCTGCTTTTGATGGTGAACGAATTGAGCAGCTAGCCCGCAAAGGGATGGTGAACAACAAGTTCAACTTCTTCATTATGCAGAAGCTGGAGCAGGCTGGAATTCCTACCCAGGTGGAAGCGTTACTAAGCGACGATGAAGTGCTGGTGAAAAAGCTGGATATGATCCCGGTTGAATGTGTGGTGCGAAATTTTGCGGCAGGCTCTTTGGTCAAGCGGCTTGGTGTCGAAGAAGGCCTGGCATTAACACCGCCCACTTTTGAATTGTTTCTGAAAAACGATGCACTACACGATCCGATGATCAATGATTCGCATGTAGTGTCGTTTGGCTGGGCAACAGCCGAGCAGCTGGCAGAGATGAAGCGGTTGACTCTACGGGTCAATGACGTCTTGTCAAAGCTGTTTGATCAGGCTGGTTTAATGCTGGTGGATTTTAAATTGGAATTTGGGTTATTTCATGGCCAGATCGTGCTGGGTGATGAGTTCTCACCGGATGGTTGTCGGTTATGGGATAAGGCTACCCGTAAAAAGCTGGATAAAGATCGCTTCAGGCAGGGCTTGGGTGGCGTCGTTGAGGCCTACGAGGAAGTCGCCCAGCGTCTGGGCGTGCCAATCGATTAATTTGTAAGCCACCGTTTGGTGGCTTTATCACGTATGAGGCAGCTGATGACCAAGCAGTTCACAGAGCAGTATAAAGCAGGGCAGCAATTGGCGTTGTTGCTGTTACTCTGTGTTCTGGCGATGCTGCTACAGAGTGGCCAGGCCATTGCCAGCCCGCTTTATACCGCTGAGGTGTCCGCAGAGCAAAGTCGTCAGCAATGGCAACGTGAAGCCTTTGATCAGGTGATCCGTCGTATTTCCGCTGATCCGGATGTGTTATCTCATCCCGCTGTGCAGCAAGAACGACAGCGGGCTAATACTTACGTCAAACAATTTGAGGCCATTCGCACTGAGCAAGGGCCTGCTGTGCGGGTAATGATGGATCAGCAAAAAATTCAACAGCTGTTTCGGGAGCAGCAGTTATTGATTTGGGACAGCCGGCGTCCTCAAAGTCTGATTTGGCTGGTGCAACAGGATAGGCAAGGGCGTCAGTTTGTAAGGCAGCGGCAGCATGACCTGGTGCTGGCTATACAACAACGCGCTCAGCAGCGAATGATACCGCTGATTTGGCCTTTGTACGATATGGAAGATCTACTCAATTTGACTGAAACGGACGTCTGGGCAGGATTCTGGCAGCAAATCCGCTCGGCGAGCAGCCGCTATCAGCCCGACTTAGTCGTCACAATGCAGTTAAGTGAACAGCAAAGCGAAGATAACCTTGAGTACCAACTATTCTGGCAACTTGATCAACAAGGCCGTGTAGAGCGTTTTGAGCTGGCTGGTAGCAATGCAACCCAATTAGCTTCTGACTTTGTTGATGCCTTGGCTGATTTGTTGGCACAACGCTTTGCCGTGCGCTATTTGACAGAGAGTGCGCCATTGGAGTTGATGGTAACAGGTGCCAGCGACTGGGCAGACTGGGTGCGTTTACAGCGTTTACTTAGCAGTTTTCCTGGTGTTGGTCAGGTCGATCTAATCAAACGATCTGGTGATTGGTCGAAACTACGCTTGCAATTATCGATTCCGTTGGACGAATGGTTGCAACTGGTTGCGCTGGAGCCCGCCTTAAGTTTATTAACAAGCGGTGAAGCAAATCAGCCGATAAGTCTGTTAACGCCGGTCAGTGCTGGAGTGGATGCCATTCAACTTCGGTTTGAACGTCCTTAGATGCAGCCCACCCAGTTTACGTTACCGGTGACCTTGCCGGAAGATGAAACGCTGGACAGTTTTTATAGCAGTAAACCGCATCCAGCGGTGGATTACATTCGGCAGTACTTAGCTCAGCCTGCTGGCAAAGCACCTTTGTATTTATTTGGAGCCAGCGGTGCTGGCAAGTCGCATTTGCTGTATGCAGCCTGTGTACATGCACAGGAAATGGGATTAACCAGTCAGTTGCTGGCGCTGGAGCATTTGCACCAGCTCGATGCCAGGGTGCTCGATGATCTGGAGCATCTGGATTTGGTCTGTCTTGATAATATTCAAGCCATAGCCAGCGACATTAGCTGGCAAACGGCGGTGTTTGATTTATACAACCGGATGGCTGAGCAGGGCAAATGCCTGCTTATTGTAGCGAATGAAGCTCCAACTCAGCTCGGTTTTCAGTTGGCAGATCTGGTTTCCAGGTTGCAAGCCTGTACCAGTTATCAGCTGCGGTTGCCTGGCGATCCGGAAAAACAACTGCTGCTGCAGTATAAGGCCCATGTAAGAGGCATAGAGTTAACCACTGAGGTGGCGCGTTACTTGCTGAACAGGCAGCAACGGGACATCCGGGCATTGGTGGCGATCCTGGACCAGCTGGATAAAGCATCCATCGTGCACCAACGTAAAATTACCATTCCATTCGTCAAAGCCGTGCTGGCAGATGACGACGGGCACTATTTCGATTGAGGAAGCTGAGGAAACGATGGAGTTGAATGCATTGTTAGAACAGGCGACACAAGCCATCCAGGCCAGTGGCGATATGGCTGGTTTGGAGCAGGTGCGTGTGGATTACATGGGCAAAAAAGGCCGGATCACCGAGTTACTGAAATCCTTGGGGGGCATGGATCCTGAGCAGCGTAAAGTTGCCGGTCAGCACATCAACGAACTTAAACAGCAGGTGCAGCAAGCACTGAATGAAAAGCGTGATCAGCTGCAGCAAGCACAATTAGCTGAAAAGCTGGCCAGTGAGCGTATCGACGTGACTTTGCCGGGTCGTCAATTGGAAACCGGTGGTCTGCATCCAGTCACCCGTACCATTCAGCGCATTGAAAGCTTCTTTGCCGAACTCGGTTTTAGTGTCAAACAAGGTCCGGAAATCGAAGACGACTTCCATAATTTTGATGCCTTGAATATTCCCGAACATCATCCGGCACGGGCAGACCACGATACTTTTTATTTTAACCCCAAGCTGATGCTGCGAACCCAGACCTCTGGTGTGCAAATCCGCACCATGGAAGTGGAAGCACCACCGCTGCGGATTATTTCGCCAGGGCGGGTCTATCGTAACGATTACGATCAAACTCATACACCGATGTTTCACCAAGTCGAGGGGTTGATGGTCGATACAGATGTCAGCTTCACTGAGCTTAAAGGCATTTTGCATGATTTTTTGCAGAACTTTTTTGAGCAGGAACTTCAGGTACGTTTTCGGCCGTCTTTTTTCCCTTTTACCGAGCCTTCGGCAGAAGTAGATGTGATGGGTAAAAACGGCAAGTGGCTGGAAGTGCTTGGCTGTGGCATGGTGCACCCGAATGTGTTGAAGTCGGTTGGCATTGATCCAACGAAGTACAGTGGCTTTGCCTTTGGCATGGGCGTAGAGCGTCTCACCATGTTGCGCTACGGTGTGACCGATTTACGTTCGTTCTTCGAAAACGATGTACGTTTCCTTAAACAGTTCAGATAAGCAGGATCGATTGACATGAAGTTTAGTGAAAGTTGGTTACGTGAATGGGTCAATCCGGCAGTCAGTTCGGAGGTGCTGTCTGAACAGTTGTCGATGGCTGGACTGGAAGTTGATGCGGTCAGCCCGGTCGCAGGTGACTTTATCGGAGTAGTGGTCGGCGAAGTGGTGTCCTGTGCTCAGCATCCTGATGCCGATAAACTGCAGGTAACAAAAGTTGATGTTGGTGACGAAGAGCTATTGGATATTGTCTGCGGTGCCAGCAATTGCCGACAAGGCTTAAAAGTGGCTGTGGCCAAAGTCGGTGCCGTATTACCGGGCGATTTCAAAATTAAAAAGGCAAAACTGCGTGGTCAGCCATCAATGGGAATGCTGTGCTCTTTATCCGAGCTTGGTATGGCCGAAGAGTCCGCTGGCATTATCGAGCTGCCTGCCGATGCCCCCGTTGGCCAGGATGTTCGCCAGTACCTGCAGCTGGATGATGTGACTATCGAAGTTGATTTAACGCCGAACCGGGCGGATTGCCTTGGCTTGCTCGGCCTGGCACGGGAAGTAGCGGTGCTCAATGCGCTGGACTTCCAGACACCAGAGTATCAGGTCGTAGCCCCAGCTCATGACGAGCAACGTCCGATTGAACTCTTGGCTCCGGAAGCGTGCCCTCGTTATCTGGGACGGGTGATCCGTAACATAAACCCAGGGGTGAAAAGCCCGCTCTGGCTGGTAGAAAAGCTGCGTCGCTGTGGCGTACGCTCGATTGATCCTGTGGTTGATGTTACTAACTTTGTATTGCTGGAACTCGGACATCCGATGCATGCCTTTGACTTAGCAAAAATTGAAGGCAATATTCAGGTGCGTTATGCCCACAGCGACGAGAAGATGGTGTTGCTGGATGGATCTGAAGTAACTTTGTTGCCAGGTACTCTGTTGATTGCTGATCAACAAAAGCCACTAGCAATGGCTGGGATCTTTGGTGGTTTGCATAGCGGCGTGACTGAACAAAGTAGCGACATCTTCTTGGAAAGTGCCTTTTTTGCGCCTGAAGCCATGGCAGGCAAAGCCCGGCAGTACGGTTTGCATACCGATGCGTCACACCGTTACGAGCGTGGTGTAGACCCAGCCTTGCAGCGCCAGGCGATGGAGCGTGCAACAGCCCTGCTGCTAGATATCGTCGGTGGAGAGCCTGGCCCTGTAGTCGAAGCAGTTAGCAGCGCACATCTGCCAACTGCCAATCAAATTGAACTGAGCGCCACTCAGCTAAACAAGTTGCTGGGCATCAGTATTGAAGCCAGCACTGTGGAGCGTATTTTGCGCCAGTTGGGGCTTCAGCTTACCAATACAGCGGATGGTTGGCATGTGAGCACTCCCTCCTGGCGCTTTGATTTGGCCATTGCGGAAGATCTCATTGAAGAAGTCGCCCGGGTTTATGGCTACAATCAGATCCCGAACGAGGCACCCAGTGCCCGTTTAACCATGCGCCGCTTTGCCGAAGCGGAGATCCCACTGCATCTGTTGCGTCAGTTGTTGGTCAATCGAGGGTACCAGGAGGCTATTACTTATAGCTTTGTCGATCCGAAAGTACAGCAGTTGATGTATCCGCAGGTTGAGGCGTTGATGTTACCGAACCCGATTTCAGCCGATATGTCAGCTATGCGTTTAAGTACCTGGGCTGGCTTGTTGCAAACCGTGGTAGCTAATCAGAATCGGCAACAATTGCAATTGCGTTTGTTTGAATCCGGCCTGAAGTTTGTACCGGATGCCTCGGCGGAAAATGGTGTACGACAGGTCCCTGTGATAGGTGGGGTACTGGTTGGTTCAATAGGGCAGGGCCAGTGGAATCAGACAGAGCGTCCTTATGACTTTTTCGATGTGAAAGGCGATGTAGAAGCTTTGTTGGCAACCACCTCAGATGCTGATCGTTTTGATTTTGTCCCCGCTGAACACACCGCGCTGCATCCGGGTCAGACTGCCGAGATTACTCGTCATGGCCAGCATGTTGGTTGGCTAGGTGCCCTGCATCCGGATGCTGAACGCAAGCTGGGGATTAAAGGGAAATGTTACCTGTTTGAGTTGGAACTTGCCGGGCTTGGTGAGCGGGCTATTGTGCAATGCCAGGAGCTATCCCGCTATCCTGCTAACCGACGAGATCTGGCTGTGGTGGTGAAATCGGATGTGCGTTTTGCTGATATTCTTGCTACTATTAAAAAAGTTGGCGGAAATCAACTGGTTGGCCTAAAATTATTTGACGTGTATAGCGGGCAGGGCGTAGCCGAAGGTTACAAGTCTCTCGCCATCGCTCTGACGTTACAGGATAGTGCGCGAACCCTTGAGGATAAAGACATCCAGCAGGTTGTTGATCAGGTAGTAGTGGCGCTGAAAAACGAGTTCAATGCAACGCTGAGGGATTAACCATGGCACTGACCAAAGCAGATATCGCAGAGCGATTGTTTACCAAGTATGGGGTAAGCAAACGCGATGCCAAACTTATAGTGGAAGCTTTTTTTGAAGAAATTCGCTCGGCATTAGAAGCCGGGGAGCAAGTTAAGTTGTCTGGCTTTGGTAACTTTGATCTTCGTGTCAAGAATGAGCGACCGGGCCGTAACCCCAAAACCGGCGAAGATATTCCTATCTCAGCCCGTTGTGTGGTGACTTTTCGTCCCGGACAAAAGCTCAAGTCCAGGGTGGAAGAAGGCACCAGTAAGCTCTGATTGCATCTATAATAAGGCCCTGACTTGTCAGGGCTTTGCATTTCTGGCAAACACTCTTCAGCAGTGCAATGCCTCGGTTCGTCGATTTTACAAGCGAACGAACTTCTTTTTGCATTGGCGATTGATCCAACCATCGACCAGTGCTGTATCAAAAACTATCCAGCTCTGTGAGAATCTTGCATGCAATTAACCATTGGCATCAGTGCCTGTCTGTTGGGGCAAAAAGTACGCTACGATGGAGGCCACAAGGCTTCTGAGTTCTGCCTTAGTCGATTACAACCCTTTGTGCGCTACCATGCTGTCTGTCCGGAGAATGCCATTGGTCTGGGGACTCCACGGCCACCGATCCGGTTGCTGAAAAAAGATCATGGCGACATTCATCTGGTGCAGGTGAAAGACGCCAGTCAGGACCATACGCAGGCGATGCTTGATTATACCGCGCAGGTGTTACCCACCATGGAGCAACTATCAGGTTTTGTTGTCTGTGCAAAATCGCCCAGTTGCGGCATGGAGCGGGTACGTTTGTTCAATGAGCAAGGCCATCAATTGGGAAAAGCTGGTGTCGGCTTATTCACCCGTGAATTAATGCACAAATACCCCTGGCTGCCGGTGGAAGAGGATGGACGTTTGCATGACGCTGAGTTGCGGGAGAGCTTTATTACCCGCATTTTTGCCTGTCACGACTATCAGCAACTGTGTCGTGATGGCTTTAGTGTTGGTGGGCTGGTGGCTTTTCATAGCCGATACAAGTTTCTCGTGATGGCGCATAGCCCAACGGCATATCGTCAACTGGGACGGCTGGTAGCACAAGCCAAACTGTTTGATGCAAAAGAGCTGCAGCAACGTTACTTGCTGGAGTTGATGCAAGCATTGAAACAACCATGCAGTCGCAAAACGCATGCCAATGTATTACAGCATTTGCAGGGCTTTTTTAAAAAGCATTTAACGGCAAAAGAGCGGCAGGAGCTCAGTAGTTTGATTGATCGCTTCCGGCTGGGTCATCTGCCACTGATGGCTCCACTAACTTTATTGCAGCATCATTTATCGCGTTTTGAACACCCATACCTGGCTGCGCAAACCTACTTGCAGCCTTATCCGGAAGCTTTGGGACTGAGGGGGTAAGACAGTGCCAGTAGTGCAGTTAGTCTGGTTCCGTTCCGATTTACGAGTGTATGATAACGCCGCCTTGACCGAGGCCATGGCCCAAGGCCCTACTATTGCTTTGTTTGTTGCTTTTCGTCAAAGCTGGTACCAGCATGATATGGCGCCGGTGAAGCAGGATCTGATTCGGCGCCGTGTGCAGGCTCTGCAGCAAGAGCTGGCTGGGCTGAATGTCCCTTTACTGCTGGTAGAAGGCAATAGCTATCAAGATGTGCAATCGGTGTTTGAACAACTGTTGCCGCTTGGTATAGCAAGGGTGTATACGGAGGTAGAGTACGAACTCCGCGAGCGTCGTCGCGATCAGGTGCTCAAAGACTGGCTTGCTGTGCGCGGTGTGGCTTGGTGGCAATGCGATCGGCAATGTGTCTTTGTTCCGGGCAGTTTTGTCAATGGCAGTGGCGCCATGTATCAGGTCTACACTCCTTTTAAAAAACGCTGGTTGCAACGTTTTGCTGAGCAAGGTGTGCAGGTGCTTGCTAAACCGAAACCCCAAGCACCCGTTGTGCTTGATTTACCCCTGGTAACACCGATGCAGGGTGGGAATAACAGTTCAGCGGATTGGCCTGTGCAGCAGGATGATGTAATGCAGCAGTTGCGCCATTTTTGTCAGCAGCAGGTACAGGATTACCAAAAACTGCGTGATCTGCCCGCATTGGATGCTACTTCACGGCTTTCACCTTATCTGGCTATTGGCGCTATTTCGGTGCGGCAATGCATTGCACGCTTGCAAGTTGAAGCAGGTGCTGATCTGCAACAGGCAAACTCAGGCGCTTCAGTCTGGCTATCGGAGTTAATTTGGCGTGATTTTTACAAGCACGTGCTGGTGGCTTGGCCTGATTTAATCAAGCATCAGCCGTTTCAGACCGACACGGCAGCCATTCGCTGGCACAATGATGAAACCCTGTTTCAAGCCTGGTGTGATGGTACAACAGGCTATCCACTGGTCGATGCGGCTATGCGGCAGTTAAATCAAACCGGCTGGATGCACAATCGATTGCGCATGGTGGTTGCCAGCTTCTTAGTGAAAGATTTACACATCGACTGGCGCTGGGGCGAGCGTTATTTTATGAGCCGCCTGATTGATGGTGATTTTGCCGCCAACAATGGGGGATGGCAGTGGGCTGCTTCGACCGGCACCGATGCTGCGCCTTATTTTCGAATTTTTAATCCGGTTACCCAGAGCGAGCGCTTTGATCCTGATGGCATCTTTATCCGTAACTGGGTGCCAGAGCTTGCCAGGCTTCCGAATCAACACATCCATTGGCCGCATAAATTGCCAATGAGCAAAGAATACCCTGGAGCCGTGGTGGATCATGCCAAAGCAAGGCAAGTGACGCTGGAGTTGTTCCGGCATGCCAGACAGCAAGGTGAAAAATCAGATGAGTCGACTTGATACGTTTTTAGATTTTTACAATGGACTTACTAACAAGGAGCTACACCGGTTGACGGAACTTTATCATCCGGATATTCGCTTTATCGATCCTGTGCACGAAGTGCGAGGCAGTGACGCCCTTCAGCGCTATTTTGAACATGCCTATGCTCGTTTAAGCTATTGTCAGTTTGAGCGCAAAGCGCAATCGGAGCAAGGCGAGTGTGGCTTTATCAGTTGGCAGATGATCTTTGCTCACCAGGCCATTAGCAAAGGAAAAAAAGTTCAGTTAGAGGGGTGCTCAGAACTGCATTGGCACGCAGATGGACGCATTATATGCCATCGTGATTATTACGATTTAACCGAGCTGGTGTACCAGCATTTACCGGTCATCGGCTGGGCAACCAGACAAGTAAAACAGAGGATGGCGCAAGCCTGAAAGGAACCCTATGAAAATTGCGGTTATTGGTGGTGGCATCGCAGGTATGATGTCGTTGTATTTGCTGCAACGTCAGCATCAGGTAGTCTTGTTCGAAGCCAACGATTACCTCGGAGGTCACACGGCCACGGTTGATATAGAATTAGCTGGAAAAAAGCTGGCAGTCGATACCGGTTTTATCGTGTTTAACAACTGGACTTATCCTTTATTTAACCGTTTTTTGGCGGAGTTGGCAGTGCCATTCCAACCGACTGAAATGAGTTTTTCTGTGAAGCATGAGCAGTCAGGACTTGAATACAACGGCAATAGCTTTGCGACTTTGTTCGCACAAAAACGCAACTTACTTCGACCTGCGTTTTGGGGCATGTTGTTGGACATTGTTCGGTTTAATAAACTTGGAAAAAAGCTACTTGCCGAAGAGCATGATGATCTGGATCTCACATTGGGAGACTTCCTTGCTAAGCATCGATTTGGTCAGGCAGTTCAAGAGCATTACTTGTTGCCTATGGGAGCGGCTATTTGGTCGTCCGGCCTGGCCGATATGCCCTCATTTCCAATGCGGTTCTTTTTGCGCTTTTTCAACAATCATGGTCTACTGAATGTGAGTGATCGGCCTCAGTGGTCCGTAATTTGTGGTGGTTCGCGTGAGTATGTTCGCCGCCTTCAGCAACAGGTACCCACAGACCGCATTCGACTAAATAGCCCGATAAAGTCCGTACGACGCATCGGTAGTGGTGTGGAGCTTACCTTGCCGGATGGTTCGATTGAGCACTTTGACCAAGTCGTGTTTGCCTGCCACAGCGATCAGGCACTCAAGTTATTGTCCGATGCCAGTCCGGCCGAGCAATCGATCCTTGGGGCTATCCCTTATCAGAGCAACGAGGTGGTGCTGCATACCGACAGCTCCTTATTACCAAAACGTCGCGCTGCCTGGGCTGCCTGGAACTACAATTTATCAGCCGATGCCAACGAAAAAGCAACTTTGACTTACAACATGAATATTTTGCAGCAACTGGAGTCGGAACAAACGGTATGCGTTACATTAAACAACACCGCAGCGATAGCCACTGATCGTATTCTGCATCGCTTTCACTACGCCCATCCTGTTTTTAACAGCTACAGCATGGATGCGCAGCAACGGCGTGCAGAAATTAATGGACAGAATAGAAGCTGGTTTTGTGGTGCTTATTGGTACAATGGCTTTCATGAAGACGGTGTGCGAAGTGCGGTTGATGTAGCACGGGCACTTGGAGTTGCATTTGGTGACGAATGAGTCTGGTCATGCCCTATACCAAGGGGTACTCGGGCATCAACGCTTTGCACCAGGTCCACATGGTTTTGGTTATCGGCTGCATTACTTTTGGTTAAATTGCCGTCAGCTGCCAGCCATTGGGCACAGTTGGTTGCTTAAATACGAAGGCTTTGCCGCATTTAGTTATCGGCGTAAGGATTATTTACCCGGCGCAGCTTGTTTACAGCAAGCTGTGTGTGACAAGGTACAACAGCTTGGCGGCGAGCTTCCCATTGAAGACGTGTATCTGCTTAGCCCATTGGCCAACTGGGGCCATTATTTCAGCCCTTTAACGTTGTATTATTGCTATGGGCAGGAAAATCAACTCCACTACCTTTTGGCTGAGGTCAGTAATACACCCTGGAATGAACGTCATCACTATCTCATACCGATGCTTGAAGACGGTGAGTTTCGCCATGAAAAAGCCTTTCATGTTTCCCCTTTTAATCCTTTGTCGATGCAATATCGCTGGCGAATCAATGCACCGGCAGAGCAGTTGGTATGCAGTATTAGCAATTACAAGAATGAGCAGCAGGTGTTCAGTGCTTGGATGACATTGACGCGCCAAACGTTGAGTGTACCGGCTATGAAGCAACTGCTGATCCACAATCCATGGCCTAACGTACTGGTTAAGATAAGAATTTACTGGCATGCCCTCACGTTGTTTCTGAAACGAAACCCGGTCTATGCCCATAGCAAAAAAGGATAGTGCCAATGACGATGTCGTTGACAGAAAACTCGGTTGAAAACAAGTTGAGCTGGTTTGATAAATTTAGCCGTCGCTTTGTGCTTAACTTTATAGCCAAGTTGCAGCACGGCTATATCAGGGTCTTTGAAGGCCAACAGCTGCTTGAGTTTGGAGATAAAGCTGCTGATCTACAGGTTACTATCCGGGTTGAAGACCCAACCTTTTACCGCAAAATGGTAAGCAGTGGCTCCATAGGTGCCGCTGAAGCCTTTGTAGAAGGATGTTGGACTTGCGATGAGCTTACTGATCTGGTGCGGATTTTTGCCCGCAATCTTAGCTTGCTGGATCAAATGGACTCCACCTGGGCCCGCTTAAGCCGGCCATGGCTTAAACTACTGAATTGGCAAAATGCCAACTCCAAGTCGCAAGCACGTAAAAATATTTCAGCACATTATGATTTGGGCAACGCTATGTACAGATTATTTCTGGATGAAAGCATGATGTACTCCAGCGCAGTTTACCCAAACCAGCATGCAAGCCTTGAACAAGCGCAGCAACACAAACTGGAATTATTGTGTCAACGATTGCAGCTGAACTCCGATGATCACTTATTGGAAATCGGTACCGGCTGGGGCAGCATGGCAATTTATGCTGCGCAGCATTATGGTTGTAAGGTAACAACTACCACGATTTCTCAGCAACAATACGACTATGCTACAGCCCAGGTTGCTGCTGCTGGCTTAGAAGATAGAATCACCCTTTTGTTACAGGATTACCGTGATCTGACCGGTAGCTTCGACAAGCTGGTCTCGATAGAAATGATCGAAGCCGTTGGTGATGATTATCTGGACACCTACTTCAAGGTGTGTTCTTCCTTGCTAAAGCCAAATGGAATTATGGTGTTGCAAGCTATTACCATGGTTGATCAGCGCTACAAACAGTATGTTCGGGAAGTAGATTTTATCAAGCGTTATATTTTTCCTGGCGGCTGTCTTCCATCCATCCATCGAATGTCTGAAGCGGTGACCAAAGGGACAGACCTGGTCATTCGTCAGCTACAGGATATTGGGTTTGATTATGCCAAAACGCTGCGTCATTGGTGTGAGCGTTTTTTGCTGCAGAAAGATGAGATTCTAAAGCTTGGGTATGATCATGAGTTTATCCGTTTATGGCATTACTACTTATGTTATTGCGAAGGCGGTTTTTTAGAGCGCGCTACCAGCACAGTTCATTTGGTATTGGCCAAACCAAATAACCGCTCAGCTTTTCAACCGGTAGCCTGAAGCTCTGGTTGCTGACGAATTCATCATCTCTTTCCTTGGCTGAGTTTTACGCTGGTGCTGGGGCATTATTCTGTGCTATAAGCGAGACAAAGAATAATGAAATGGCGAATGACGTCCCTGTAATTATGAGTAAGCGCAACCCTGATGCTGTGGATACCAGCAGGTTGGAAACAAAGCTAGCTTTGTTAACTGAACAGAACCATGAGCTGCGCATTATTAATCAGCTGGCAACCGAGCTGCACCAGTTGAACGATGTGAAAGCGGTTACTGACTATGTTGCCAGTACACTGGCTTCCATGCTTGGATTTGAAGATTGCGCTATCTTTTTGATGGATGCAGATCATCAACAACTATTGCGTTTTTCGGCCGCTGGTTCGCGTAATCTTTTGGATGGGATAGGCTACAGTGCATTGTTGCTTGATCAAGGTATCGTAGGTCATTGTGCCAGTCAGCGTCAGAGTTTACTGGTAGAAGATACTCGCCAATGTACGTATTATCTGATGGATGTGGCTCATAGTCTGTCTGAATTGGCTGTCCCAGTAATTGACACGGGTGAGGTGCTCGCGGTCATTGATTGTGAGCACCATCAAACAGGTTATTTTACTAAACAGCATCAGCAATTGCTGGAGCAGGTTGCTTCAATTCTGGCCAGCAAACTGCGGTGGCTGCAAACCTTGTCTCAGCTCGAAGAGTCGGTAGAGAAATTAGAATACGCCGAAAAACTTCAAAAATCCCTCTATGAAATAGCTTCATTTGCCTATTTTGCCGATGACTTATCCGAGTTTTATACCCATGTGCACCAAGTGGTAAGTGCCCTGATATATGCACCCAACTTTTTTATTGCTCTGTACGATGAAGACAAAGAACATCTGTATTTTCCATATTTTGTGGATACACGTGGGGATGAGAAGCCAGAGCAGGTGTATCCGAAAGAAATTCTGAAAAACAGTCTGACGGGCTACGTGTTTAGAACGGATCGTCCCTTGCTGGTCAACCGGGAACAGCTGAATGATTTATACCAACAAAAAAATTTGAAAGTCTATGGTGAAACTCCCGAGTGCTGGCTGGGCGTGCCATTTCATTCTGGCGACTCAGTGCACGGTGTCGTTGTAGTGCAAAGTTATATTGAACAAATCCATTACGAGCCCAATGATCTAGAGTTGTTGACCTTTGTGGCTCAGCATATCTCTAATGCATTGGAGCGTGTTTTTTCTGAGCGTAAGTTACAACATCAGGCGTTGCATGACAGTTTGACCGGTTTACCCAACAGAGCTTTGTTTTTAGACCGGGTACACCATGCTTTTTTGCGGATGCAACGCTTTCCTGAACAGCAGTTGGCTGTGATGTATTTGGACTTGGATAAGTTTAAAGCCGTCAATGATACCCATGGCCATGCCGTTGGTGATGCTTTTCTGGTCGCGGTAGGCAAGCAATTAAAGCAGTGCATGCGGCAAAGTGATACTTTGGCTCGGCTTGGTGGTGATGAGTTTGCGATTTTGCTTGAAGATGTAGATGAGTTAGCGACCATAGAAGAGGTGGCGCAGCGTATTCTGCTATCACTGCAACGCCCGGTTGAAGTCAATGGCCAGGCATTATTGGCATCAACCAGCATTGGCATTAGTTTCTGTCAATTGGATGCACCTGGTTTGATCCCGGATGAATTGATCCGCCGTGCTGATATTGCCATGTACCAAGCTAAAAAAGATGGTCGTGGTATCTACCGGGTTTATGATGAGAGCATGCAGGCTGATGAAATACCAGGCTGGAATATTGAGCAGGCCCTGAAAACAGCTTTAAATGACAACCAACTTCAATTGGTTTACCAGCCGATCGTGGCACTGGAAGGAAATATAGTCCAAGGCTTTGAAGCATTGGTTCGCTGGCCACACCCAGAGCAGGGGATGGTGATGCCGGATCTATTTATCCCTATTGCCGAACAAAGCCGTCTGATAGTGCGCCTGGATCACTATGTACTGCGCAAAGCGTTAAGACAAGCTGCCTATTGGTTTGCAGCGGGCCACAGGTTTTATGTCAGTGTCAATGTGAGTGGTACGACCGTGTCTGAAGCTGGCTTTGTTCCCTGGTTGCAGGAGCTTATTCAGCAGTTTGGCATCCCTTGTTATTGTCTGGCATTGGAGCTGACGGAGCGGGCGTTGATTGAGAATATGCTACAGGCAAAAGATAGCCTGCAACGACTGCGCAAGTTGGGGATTCGTATTTTGCTGGATGACTTTGGCACTGGTTACTCAAGTCTGAGTTATCTTAGCGAGTTCCGGCTGGATGTTCTTAAGATAGATCGCAGTTTTATTAATAATATGCAAGATGATGAGCAGGACCACCCTATCGTCAATACCATCATTGCGCTTGCAAAAACGCTGCAGTTGTCGGTCGTTGCTGAAGGGATTGAAACCCAGCAGCAACAGCATGTACTGCATCGTCTTGGTTGTGACTATGGTCAGGGTTACTTGTTTGCCAAACCACTTAGCGCTGAGCAAGCTTTGGACTGGTTAACTAGTTAACTGGTTATCGGGCGTAGTCAGGCTAAATAAATACCATCCACTTCAATGCGGATTTTTTTTGCTTTAAACAAGCTACCTATAGCCTGTTTAAAAGCTTTTTTACTGGCAGAGAACTGCTGATAAATTGCATCCGGACTGCTTTTATCGTGCAGGGGTAAAAAGCCACCAGCCTGCTGCAAAGCTTCAAGAATGGCGGGCTCCAGTGCTTTTACCTTGGCTGCACCTATCGGATTTAAACTTAAATCGATTTTACCGTCATTGCGTACTTGTCGGATATAGGCCGTCATACGCTGGCCAGGGTAGAGCCGCTCTTTCAGCTGATCTTTAAACAACAAACCCCAGTGTTGCTGGTTAATAATGGCTTTATAGCCCAAGTCGGTGTGATTGGCGATGATGATATCGACAGCTTGCTTTTCTTGATAGCTAGCCGGCGTTTTGTCCAGAAACTTATCGAGTTTACTGGAGGCAATGATGCGGTTGCTTTTATCCACCAGACAATGCACCAGATAGCGTTTTCCTGCTTGCATTGGAATTTGTTGTTCGCTATAGGGGACCAACAAATCTTTGCTGAGGCCCCAGTGCAAAAAAGCACCCACGCGATTCACATCGACAGCTTGCAACAAAGCGAACTCACCAACCTGCACTTTTGGTAATTCTGTAGTCGCAATCAACTGGTCCTCGGAGTCGAGGTACAAAAACACATCCAGCCGCTGACCCAGTTCTGCTTCAGCGGGGGCATAGCGTTTTGGCAGCAAAATCTCGCCCCATTCAAGACCATCCAAAAAATAACCAAAATCTACTTTTTTCTTAATCGCAAGCTGATTGATCTTTCCAAGTGCCAGCATCAGGGTTCCTAGTGTGGTTATCGTAAGTAAGGTAGCAGGGCAGTTAGTCGTGGTTTAGTGCTGGCAAGCGCTGGAGCGCATCTACCAGCATCGGCATATCAAAGCGTTCGTTTAGTGGCAAGCCAGTGGCCGCCGACCAGACACCAAAGCTGTTATCCTCACGAATAATGACCAGTTTGTCTTTATAAAAACTATAAACCTCGTGCTGGCTAATGGCAATTTTAGGCAGGTTGCGCGGTGCCAACAGGTTATCGCCGGCTAAAGCTGGTACGGTGACACAACCCGCATAAGCGAGCAGGGTAGGTAATACATCCAGCTGTAAGGTTGCAGCAGGTTGGGTTTGTTGGCGTAGTGCAGGCCAGCGGTACCATGCGTTTACCGGCGCCATCTTCCATTGGTTGTGGTTGGCGGTTAGCTCAACCAGCAACAGAGGGCCTGTCGGCAGGCTCAAAGAGGTGATGTCATCAATAAATTGCAGCTGTACGGGGGCTTCTGGCTGTGTATAGTGATGGAGCCAAGTCGGTGCTGCTGGAAATGAAGGCGTTACTTCAATGCCAAAACGCTCCGGAGCTTGCTGCAACCAAAAAGGTGGCTCGGCCAACAGGGCTGTGATTTCAGATGCTGCAACAAACTGACCAAATAACAATTGGCCTAGCGCTTCGTCTCGCTGAACAGGGGCAAAGTGAGGTGCTAGTTGTCGCAATCCCAACTGAGAGACATGCTGTTTATCATCCCCGCTCAGCGTAGGCATCACAATCACTGTTAACTGCTGGCTGCTGGCTGCTGGCGATTGACAATGCAGTTGCATAGAGACTGGCGTTAAGTAATCCAACGCATCCAATTGTTGTTGTTGGCTGCTGGCACGCTCTTGACGGTCCAGCAATCGATGCCTCGCTAAGAAGCTTTTAGCAGTGGCGGGGTAGCTCAGTGGCAGCACATTGTCTTGGCGGACAACGTCCTGATTGAGTTGCGCATCGGCCCAGATATGGATCAAATGACTCAGCATGAAGCAACTTACAAAAAACACCCAAATAGGCCGGCCTGTCTGAGTCGCCTGCAGTCGGCCAACTTTCTTCCAGCAAAAGTTACTCAGGGTCAGTTGCAATGCGAGTAAACCAGTTGCTGTAATGCTGACGATGAGTACAAAGTTTCGCAGGTTGGTGACGATCTGTGAACGCATCAGCTCAATGGTTTGCTGCCAGGAGGTATTGCCGATGTGATAACCAAGGCTGCGGTATACATAGGCATCAAAGATGAGTAATACCAGTGCCAGTGTAGCCAGTAAGGCTCCAAGGCCACGGACATGTCTTTGGGAAGGAAACAGCAGACTGATTGGGAAAATAGTAAGAATAAAAAACAAAAAGCACAAAAAGGCGGTATGACCGAGCCAGTTGCTTAATAAATAACTCCAGCCTGTGACTGTTTGCGGCAAGGGCTCAGCCAGCCAATAGCTGGCCGTAACCACCAAAGCCAGCAAAATATTAAAAAAAGTAAACCAATGGCCCCAACTAAGTAGACGGTTTACTTTATTGACCAGCGATAGGTTATGTTCCAGCACCATAAGCGGTTGTTCAGGCCTTGGTGGTGATACTGTCGGTTAACGCGAGACAGAACTGTTGCACCAGTTCAGCACGCTTGGCAGTGGGCACATTCTGATTGACGATGTGACTGACGGCGTTACCAAGGCACATAAGGCTCAGCTCGGTGGTAGCTTGTTGCTGGCGAAGCTCATCAAGCAGGGCATTGACCAGATTTTCAATTTGCGTCGAGGAATACTTTGATACAATGGGCATTGGAGTACCGGGAAAGTCCGCTTATCTGGTGTGAATAGTAACAGAAATCCGCAACATTAGGAAAATTTATGTCGGTCGATGTGTTCCAGTTAACCATTCATTATCTCGAGCTGGATGAGCAGCAAGCCCCTCAAATACGGGAGCGTCAGGCTTTAATCCCTACCAACACAGAAGTCTGCCATTTGCTGGAGCAGTTGCACCTGTCGTACAACGGCAAACCGGCTAAAGGCTATGCCCGCTTCAGTGCTGATAAATCGCCTTTGCTGCAAGAGAGTATGGAGCTTTGGTTGAAGCAGCCGGATGATTTTATGCAATTGGCCAAAACGGCTACAGCAGAGCTTGTCAAGCAACTGACTGATCACCAATTGGCGGAATCCGGTTATTTGCTGATAAGCCATTATCGTTATCTTGCTACTGATTATCTGTTACTGTGCCTGCTCGGCAGTAAAGAGCATTTCAGCGTTACTGCCGACCTGGACCTGGCCGCAGCTAGGCATCTGGATATAGCACGTATGCAATTGGCTGCTCGTATTGATTTGACCGAGTATCAGCTCAATCGCAATCATCCGCATGCAATTTCCTTTATTCGTGGCCGGGTTGGGCGCAAAGTAGCTGATTTCTTTTTAGATTTTCTCGGTTGTGAGGAAGGTACTGACGCCAAAGAAAACAGCAAACAGATGCTAAGTTCAGTGGAAGAATACCTGGCGGCAGCCGAGTTCGATCCGGCCGAGAAAAACCAGGCCCGTCAGCAGGTGTATCAGTACTGTGAGGAACAAAGCAAGCAGGGCCAGGATGTGGTGCTTAAAGAACTGTCCGAAGCGATGGATCCAAGCGATCAGCACGGCTTTTTGCATTACTGCGCCGAGCAACAACTGGCGGTGGCAGAACAGTTTCCGGTCGAAGTGAAAAGCCTGAAAACGCTGGTGAAATTCAGCGGGGCTGGTGCTGGCGTCAGTGTCAGTTTCGAGCAAAAGCACCTGGGTGAGCGGGTGGTGTACGATCCTCAGCAAGATACCCTGACCATTCGTGGGGTACCGCCGAATTTAAAAGACCAGTTGCAGCGCTTTTTGGCTGGGAATTAAGTTTAACTTTACGCTTCGGGTGGTTTTGATGGCGGCTTTGCTTGCTCTTCTTGCTTGGCCGCCGCATGTTGTATGTCTTTTGCTGGCTCATTACCAGTATCCGGCTTGGTTTTCGGGGTAACTTTGCTGCCTGGCAGTTTATCCAGATAGCGAATTAGCATCAGATTGCCGAGGATCAGGCCAAAGGCAAGGGCCAGGGCAGTTAGCAGCATCCAGTTCATGATTCAGCCTCACAGATGGTCAGCACATACCGTTGGTAAATCTGAGGCAGGTTGGCCAGTACCAGTTGCTGCTCGGCAATGGGCTGGGCAAGCAGGGCTTGGTGCAACATCTCAACGGTGAACTGCGCAAGACAGCGCTCTGCCAGTGGCTGATAACTCAGATGCCAGGGCTCGGCAGCGACACCGCCACGGTACTGACGGTAAGGCAGAAAAAAACCTGCGTCAGTGGCGTGCTGTGTTAACCAGTGGCCGAGGTGTGCAAAAACTCCGCCCGCCTGGTATTCCGCCGGAACTAACTGCAGTTGATAATCTGCCGGCAGGGCCGCTTTATCGATAACATCCAGCTCTGTGCCCCAGTGGTGCCGGCTGGCGCCGGGCAGGGCGCTGTACAACAAAATGGCTTCCAGCTTTTCCCAACCCACCAGTTGCTCTATCGCCAACGCTTGTTGTTGCTGATCCAGCACCGGCCGGGCACCACTGCATTTTTGCTGCCAGATGAGTGCCTGACGCTCGAAGCTGCGAAAGCTGGAAACTGCAGCCAGCTCGATGCCATCCCTGGCTGCCCGTTGGCAAAGCTGTTGCCAGGCATGGGCAGCTTCCGCTTGCAGCAGCTCACCGCTGTCAAGCTGAACCAGATGGCTCTGTGCTTGTCCGGTAAGCTGCTGCGCTGTCAGCGGCAGACGGTTCATGTCAGGCTGAGCTCTAAGATCTGCTCGTACATCTCGGCCAACCGATCCAAATCGGCGGCCAGCACGCACTCGTTTACTTTGTGAATGGTGGCATTGCACGGACCCAGCTCGATAACTTCAGCACCGGTTGGGGCGATAAAGCGGCCATCCGAGGTGCCACCACTGGTTTCAAGCCGGGGGGCAAAGCCCTGAACCTGTTGAACAGCATGCACGGCCGATTCCAGCAGGGTACCGGATTGGGTTAAGAATGGCTCGCCGTTTAGTATCCAGTCCAACTGATAATTTAGCGCATGCTTATCCAAAATGGCATAAACTTGCTGTTGCAACTGATCTGCCGTCACTTCAGTGCTAAAACGGAAATTAAACAGTACCTGTAGTTCACCCGGGATTACATTGGTGGTGCCGCTGCCTGCATGGATATTGGAGATTTGAAAGCTGGTGGCCGGAAAGAAGGCATTACCGTGATCCCACTCTTGAGCAGCCAGCTCTGCCAGGGCAGCTGCTGCTTTATGAACCGGGTTGTCGGCTAGCTGGGGGTAGGCCACATGTCCCTGTACGCCCTTGACCAATAAAGTGCCGCTTAATGAACCGCGACGACCATTTTTAATAACATCGCCAACCTGGCGACTGCTGGAAGGCTCGCCTACCACACACCAGCGAATTTTTTCCTGCCTGGCTTCCAGGGTTTCAATCACGCGCTTGGTACCATTAATAAAAGGTCCTTCTTCATCGCTGGTAATTAAAAAGGCGATATCACCGGTTAATTGGGGGTTGCGGGATAAGAAACGCTCAGTTGCCACAATCATTGCTGCCAAGCTGCCTTTCATATCGGCAGCACCCCTACCATAGAGGGTGCCATCTATAAGGGTAGGTTCAAAGGGCGGGGTATGCCACTGCTGCTCAGGACCTGGCGGAACCACATCGGTGTGACCGGCAAAACAAAATAACGGCTTACCGCTGCCTTTGCGGGCCCAAAGATTCAAGGTGTCTTCAAAAAACATAGACTCGATGACAAAGCCGAGCGGTGCCAGACGCTCTGCCATCAATTGCTGACAACCTGCATCTTCCGGGGTAATGGATGGCCTTGCCATCAACTCCATTGCCAGTTTCACAACGGCGCTATGCTCGCTCATGCTAATTGCTCCAAAAGTTGCTGATAACTCGCTTCTGAAAAGCCAACCCGGTACCCAAGCGAGCAATGCAGCAAAGGGCGCTTAATCAGCGTGGGGTGTTGCAGCAAAAGTTGTAAGGCCTTGCTAGAATTAAGCTTATCTTTATCGGTAGCAGGCAGTTGGCGGTAGGTGGTGCTTCGATTATTCAATACTTTGTCGTAGCCCAGCTCTTCAATAGCCGCTTGCAGTTGTTCCTTGCCTAATGGCTGCTCCCGATAGTCGATAAATTGGTAGGGCTCTTGCTGCTGCTCCAGCCAGCGCCTGGCTTTTTTTATGGTGTCACAATTAGGGATCCCGTACAGCGTGATCATGGGTTATTTCCTGTCATTTGAATAAAAAAACACGGCTCTTTAGCCAGTACCGTTTGACCAAAATGTTGCGGCTCGGCACGAACCGCTGGATGAGGGAAGACAGCGACGCTGATTACAGGTTTACTGCTTAAATAGCCTGGGTCAATTTCAAGCAATAGCTGTCCTGCTGCTACAGCATATTCATTAAGCTGCCAGCGAAGCCCAACTCCTAAACGCTCCAACCAGGCCAGAGGTAGATCGACCCTTACTTGCAAACCGCTGTTGTGGCGCACTCGAATGCATGGGTGAGGCAAGAAATGCACGCTCGTAGTTCCGGCACAGGGGCTGAGCAGATAGTGGCTAGTCGCCTGCAAACAAAAGCCAAGCCCCGCCAGCCGTTGAATGGCAGCTCGTGGGTGCTGGCTCAGAGGTTGTAATACACCATCTGCAGGAGATTGGATGGCAAAGCGGTATCTGTTGCTGGCCTGGTCGGTATCAGGATGCATGCTATTGTTGTCGTGGCTTCATATCTGATTATTAGCATAGCTAAATTGTTGGCCTGATGCATCACATATCCTTTGTAATTGGCTAGTTCAAGTTGGAATAAATGATATTTTTATGAACTAAGCATGAAATCATCATGAAGCTGGTGTTTTTGCTGTATAAAATGCTGACAGACAGCAGGCAATCCAGCTGGAAACAGTCTTGAACTTGTCCACAGAATCTGTGGATAATTCTGTGCTTAATTATGTTTAACTGCCATAATCAGTTGATTTTATTCATTTATATTAGTTGGCATATTTTTTGACTGTTTGTTTATAAGGTGAATTTGGTCCTGAAATGCCATAAATTCACTTTCTGAGGAGATTTTTGCACCTTGAGCGAGTTAACTGCACGTTAAAAGTCATTTTTCATGCTGTTTTAATTGACTTTGATAGGAATAATCGGTAACGCGTTGCCGATTTATCAGCTCTTTGCTGACAGAGGAATATGCTGGCTTTACTGATCTATTTCTGTGCAGATTGTGCTAAAGTCTAAGGTGAATTTGGCTGAATTGGTCCTGGGAGTGCTCCATGTCGCAATCGTTAATCGGTATCATTCAGGCGGGGGTGCGTTATGGTAAAGTATGGCCTTGCCAACCCGAATTAAACAGCGTGTTTCCAGAGAACCGACTAATACTACTTACTTTGTTGGCACAAAAAGTGATGCCGTTGTTTGTCGTGCTCAATGCTGTATCCCTTTACTGGTGGCATGGCAGCTCACAATTGCCTCTGATCATTGCAATGAGCCTGTTGCTGCTTTCTATTCCATTGCAAGGCTGGTACCGACTTGGTCTTCGTGCAGAAAAGCAGCTGCCACCAGCCATGCGGCATTGGTATCAACAAATACTGCAACAACTTCAGTCGCAAGGAGTTGCTGCAGCATCCATCAGTCAGCACACTGGTCAGGTACTGTGTTATTACGATTTAGGCCGGCTGCTGCAGCAGGCCTATCGTCAACTCGATAAAGCTTTTATCCGGGAAATGCTCTGAACAAAATCTAATTCATTCAACGGCGTTTCAGGATGGGAACTAGAGTGCAAAGCTGGACCAGACTGGTGCATGATCCGATGGCTTTTCTATACCTCGCAGCTCGTAATCGATGCCGGATTCAGTTAACAAGCTGCTCAGTGCAGTCGTGGCAAGCACAACATCTATGCGAAGTCCTCTGTTATCGAGAAAACCTTTGGAGCGATAATCAAACCAGCTATATTGCTCGCCGCTTTCCGGGTATAGCTGCCGAAATGTATCCGTTAACCCCCAACCCTGAAGACGTTGCAGCCAGGCGCGTTCCTCTGGCAGGAAAGAGGTTTTCCCTTCACGTAACCAGCGTTTGGCGTTGGCCTCTCCGATACCTATGTCGAGATCTTGTGGTGAAATGTTGATGTCACCAATGACAGCGAGTAATTCATCCGAACTGTGGTGTGCTTCCAGATAGTTTTGCAAATCGGCATAAAATTTTTCTTTGGCTGGGAACTTTATCGGGTGGCTGCGGTTTTCTCCTTGAGGGAAGTAACCATTTAACAGCGTTAGTTCACGGCCATCACTGACAGCAAAGCGGGCAATGACCATGCGACGTTGCGCATCCGCATCATCGGTTGGAAAGCCATACTGTACTTGAAGTGCTGGTGTTTTGCTCAAAATTGCAACGCCGTAGTGCCCTTTCTGGCCGAAGTAGTAAGCGTGGTAGCCCATGTCTTCAATAGCTCTCAGCGGAAATTCATCATCGTGAACTTTGATTTCCTGCAGGCCTATCAAGTCGGGCTGATGCTTTGTGATCAGTGCTTCAAGTTGGTGGAGCCGGGCTCTAATGCCATTGATATTAAATGAGACAATCTTCATGCTTGATTCGCTTTTGCTGTTGATTGAAAAGTTCTGTGGTCGATCTTACCATTGCAAAGAGCAGGGGTGAATGAAAGCTTGAGCAGAGTGCCAAAAATACCTATGCTGGCTGCACTTGAAATGAACGTAGCAAACAGGCTTTATGCTGCAAAACTTTGATACCGAACTGAACTATACGCTGGTGCGAAGCCCAAGGCGAAAGCGATTGGCACTTCAGGTTAAAGCCGGTGAACTCTATGTTCGCGCTACCCCTTATTGTCGTCAGCCAGAGATCGATGCCTTTATTCGTCTTAAGCGAGGCTGGATCCGGCAACAAATGCAATGGCAACAACGACAGTTGCGGCTATTAGCGATAGAAACCGCTGAGCAAGGGCTATGGTTGCTTGGTAAGCGTGTGCCTGTTCAGTGTATGCCCGCAAGCCATTCTGGCTTTGTATTTGATGGTCAGCAATTGCTATTGTATGCAGGCCCCAGAGTTCGCCCGGAGAGGCGGGAGCAAAGTTATCAACAACAGTTAACGAGCTGGTATCAACAGCAAGCTGTGAGTTGGATTGAGCAGCGACTTGCTTATTGGCAACAGCGAATGCAATTGCAATGCCGCCGTTTCTTTGTAAAATCCTGGCGTCGGCGTTGGGGATGTTGCAACAGCAATCAGGAGCTGGGCTTTAATTGGCACCTGGTGAAGGCGCCATCCTGGGTGATTGATTATGTTTTGGTCCATGAATTGGCGCACCTAAAGTGGATGGACCACTCGGCTGATTTCTGGCATTTGGTTCGCAGCCATTATTCTGAAGTGGATGCTGCCAGAGAGTGGTTGAAACTTCATCATCTTCGCCTATTGAGTTAAAAAAAACCGGCCAATAAGGCCGGTAAGACAAACACAAGGACGAAACATGAGTACAAGTGGGAGCCATGCCTGGGAGAGATAGGCTCATCACTGCTATTTACTATGACTGTGATCTTTTAAAAAAATTCCATCGATACAAAAAAATTAAAAGGCCAAACATGACTACCTTTGAACGCTTGTCACAAATGATGTCTTTGCTGGATGTTACCCGTTTACAGCAGCCTGATAGCGAGGAAAACATGCATCGCTGGCTGCTGCCAATAGCTGAATCTGGTTTTCGACCAGCTGCCATTTGCTTGTATTCTGAATATTTACCTTTGGTAGCCAATTATCCAGCACTGGTTTCGTCCAATGTTGCAGTTGCAACGGTAGTGAACTTCCCGACTGGTCAGCAAAGTGCCGATCAGGTATGTCTTGACATTGCTGCCGCTCTATCCTCTGGCGCAAATGAAATAGATTGTGTGCTACCTTATCAAGAGCTGATGGCTGGCCGGATTGGCGGAGTAAAAAGCTTTCTGCTTGATGTACGTCAGGCTTGCGGCACAGCCTTATTAAAAGTAATTATTGAAAGCGGTGAGTTAATCACCTGCCAGCAGGTTGCCAAAGCAACCGAGTTAGTGATCGATAGTGGAGCTGACTTTGTGAAGTCTTCTACCGGTAAAGTGCCGGTCGGCCTTACCGATGAAGCGGCGGAAGTGATGTTAACAGTCATAGCAGGAGCAGATCGGCCGGTAGGATTTAAAGCCTCTGGTGGTGTACGCACGATTGAGCATGGTCTGGCTATCATGCAGCAGTTTGAGCGTATTACCGGACGTCAGGCACAACCTCAGACTATGCGATTGGGTGCAAGTACTTTGTTTCAGGAGTTATGCAACCGGTTACAGTCAAAAACTTAGCGTCGCAGTTCACTACGGAACTTTTCAAATCGGGCCAGTAACTCCTGGTAACGAACGCGATGATGCTCTGGCAAAGGCATATGATCGACCACCCGAAATGTCTTGCGGCAACGTTCAAAAGCATCACCTGGCTTGCTACGGTTGTTTGCGTGTTGGGTGAGCAGTTGTAGCAGCGACTGAATGTAGTTTAGTGCAGCACCAGTATTCATCGGCGCTAGTTCCAGTGCTTGCTCAAAGTGGCGTGCGGCTTCATGGTAGTTACCACTTTTGTACAGCCGAATGCCTTCTTTGTTGTACTCAGCAAAGTGTGCTCTGCGCTCTCCGGTACTTTCTGTTTGTCTTCGTAGAATCGCATTTAACACTGGATTGGATAAGGTGCTATCCGGTAGTTGCTGCTTTAAGCTTTCAGCCTCTTCGTACTCGCCAATTTGGTTGAGTAATAAAACGGCATCGGCCAGACTGTGCTCTTGCTCATTCAGTAAATCAGCGACACTAGCATAGGTGCGCTTGGCTTGAAACTGCTGACCACTTAATGACTCCAGGCGGGCCTGACACAATACTTCAAAGAGATCAAAGTCGATGTCGCGAATCATACTTTCATCCAGCCTGGCGCGCTGTAAAGCAATCAGTGTCTCTTGTTGGTAACGATTTTTCAGTTGCGGGTCGTCAGCTTCCATCGCGGCTTCAATCACAGTACGAATGTAGTTTTGCAGATGAATAACATCTTGCTTCAGTGAACGTCGAGTAATCTCATACAATTGTTTACTGGCACTTACTTGCTGCGGGGTGTCATGCAATTCGCGAGCAATGTCCATCACCAGATACTGGCGCTTAATCGAATGGGGTGCTATTTCAGCTGCTTGTTGAATGGCTTTGAGCGCCTCTTCCGGCGCGCTGAGCGCCATGTAACATTTTGCTTTTAGATCCAGCGCCTCGGCAAAATAGCGGTTTGATTCCAGCGCCTCCTCACAGAGTGCCAGGCATTGCTCAAAGGCTTTGCGCTCAAAACAGATATGCGCTTGCAGTACCAAGGCCCAGCCGCTTCGGTGTTGAAGCAGGTTCTGCGTAAGCACCTGCTCAGCAGTATCCAACTGCTGCTGCTTAATGAGGGTTTCCGCCAGCACCCGCTTGCAAAATTGCTGGTAGCGACCTGCCTGACTGATTTCAAGTTGGCAGCGTTCAATCACCTGCTCATACTGTTCGTCATGCATGGCTTGATACAGCGCTTTTAGCTGATGTTTTTTTTGTTGAATTTTTTGGATGCGATTTCGGAGTACCCGCTGTGAAAAGGGTTTGATAAGGTAATCATCAGGTTCCAACTCAACGGCACTCATGACCATAGGGACAGTGTTTTCGCTGGTCACGATCATAAAAATACTGCCAGGCTTTAACAGTTTTTTTTCCCGTAAATCTTCCAGTAGTTGTTTGCCATTTTTGCCGGTACCCAAGTGGTAATCAACAAAAAGCACATCGTAATCCATGTTTATGCACTTGGCCAACGCCTGTTCACCGGTTGGTGCGAAGGCAACATTGGTAGCGCCCATCGAGTAGAGAATACCTTTAAACATCAGCTGAAATGAACGCTGATCATCGACAATTAATACCCGCAGGTTTTCGAGTGCTTTACTATCCATTGAGACAACAGTGTTGAAGTGTCATAGATTAAGTGTCAGTAAAATAAGGGGGGATAGCAAGGAAAAAAGCGATTGTGACGAAGGAAAGTGGTGGAGGGGGAAGGATTCGAACCTTCGAAGGCTGAGCCGGCAGATTTACAGTCTGATCCCTTTGACCACTCGGGAACCCCTCCACACAAGGCCTGCATAATACCAAAAAAAAACTTGATGTAAAGGCGCGGCCTTTATTTATTTGTTTGTTTGCCGATAAAGTCAGCAAGAGCAATCCTGGAACTGAATCCATGTTGATCCATGAGTGGCAACTTGGTCCAAAAATGAATCAAGCGCTGCAAAAGCAGCAGCCTGCTGACTTTCGTTTATGGCGAGCAATGTTATCGACTGCCGTCGAAGAGCAGGCTGCTTTTGTATTGAGACAACAGCAGCTGGACACTCCTGAACACTCTCTTAGACAAAGCTTAGGCTTGCGTGAGCAAAGACCTTTTAGCTGGCAAGATGGCGATCTGGAAAGCTGTCAACGGTGTAGCGATGCCTTGCAGCAGGGATTTGCGCAAAGTCGTCTGCAGCAACAGTTAAGCCCTTTGCCTTGGGTACTGAAAAACGATGCGAAAAAGTTGGATGCTCGGGTGGCAGATAACCTGGACTTGCATAGTCGGCGTCGGCTGTATCAGGAAGGGATAGAGCCAATAGAAACAGATGCCACAGCGCTCTACGAGGTGTTGCAACAATTGGACACTCAGGCCGCTGCATGACCTGAAGCTACATGTGGCTGACAGGCCTTAAATTTACGGCCACTGCCACAGGGGCAGGGATCATTGCGGCCCACTTTTTGTGCTGCGTGTTCACGAACGTCACCGCTGCTGTATAGCCATCGGTCTTGCTGACGGACAAAATGAGAAAGCTCGCTAAAACTGTGTAATTGATTGCCAAGCAGATACCACACCTGAAAATGCACGTAGCCTTCATCGTTGGAAAAAACCACGTGCGGCAATGGCAGCAGCTGTAGTCGTACAAAATGAACTTGGCTAACAAAGTCGCGCATCTGTTCCGGGCTTTGTTCCACTTGCAGCTCTGCTACACAGCTGAGCTGTAAATAGGGCAGTTCTTTCAAGCAAAAAGCGCTATAGCGAGAGCGCATCAGCTGTTCACAGGTTTCAGCTTGCCTCAGCCCGCTATGATAGGGTTGACAACAATGGCTGTAACTAAGTCCGGATCCACAATAACAATGCATTGGCTCGAAGATGTTTTATGTATAGTGGCTGCTGCGTCTTAATGGCACCAGCTGGTATTGGTTGTAAAGCAGTATACCGCACAGCCGCAAGACTCGGCCAGTAGCGATAGCTCATGTGTTTGTTGCAAATCAGTCAGCTCAGCAAAGTTGATAATGCAACTGCAGGTGCCAGCAAGGATGGCTTTTTTTAAGGTGCCGGCTAAATCCTGAATTTGCTTGCGGTGAATCAATAAAGTACGGCTTTGCTGAAACACCTCCATATCTGCCAACACTTTTAATGACGTAGTTTCTGGTGCCAGAATTAAGGTCCAACCTTTGGCGTGCTGCTGCTGTTGAAGCAGTTCATGCAGATAACGGCTTTCTTGTTGCTCGGCTGAGGGCAGACAATAATGCAAACCGGGTTGGTTGCTAATATTCATTGACGTCTGCTTGCGGCTTTGTGGTGAACTCATACCAACTCCTAACTGTTGTTATATACAGTGTATGCATATACAGTAGTTTGCTGTTGATGATAAATCAAGCATTTTTTTAGCTCAGGGCGTTTTTTCTGTCTTCGATGGATTCAAAACGCTCGGCTGCCAATTCAGTGGCTTGCTGCACTAAGTCCGCTGACATTTTACTCTGTAAAGTGCGAACCAATGCCAGGGCGGATTGATCACGCTGCTTGGCTGCCAGCAATAGCCAACAATAAGCGTGTTTGATAGAGGCTGGCATACCAAGACCTTTTGCGAACATTAATCCAAGATAATACTGAGCTTTAGCATGACCCAGCATGGCTGCCTGACGAAAATGCTGAGCGGCAGTTGGGTAGTCTTTGCTGGCATAGGATTTTAAAGCGGCAGTAAACCAAGTAGCCACGGCGTCTGCGATGGCAGGTCCTTGCAGCAGAGATGGCAATAAGATGCCGCTGTCTTTCACGATGGCGTTGATCAACTGTTGGTGTTCGAGCAGCTTGTCTTCCAGCTCAGCCAGAGTCAGTTTTTTAGTTGCAGCTAAGTGTTGGCGACCGGTTTTAAACGTCATGGTATCTTCTCGTGCCTTGAACTTCATTATGATACAGGGAGTGCCCAGTCACCCCTGCCATACCATGAACAAAGCATAAAGCCTGCCATAATTCAGAGTGGTCAACTGAGAAGGAAGCGAGTATGCCAATCCGAAGCGAGAAAATCTGCACTGGCTAGACCAATTTAGAGGAAAATTAGGGTAGACTTGTCGGGTTTTGCATTAAACCCGTGGATATTTCATGTTTTTGACTCCTTATATTAATCAGCAAGCCGGCGAGTTTAGCTTCAGTCGTCAACAAGGCAGTACCTTTGCAAAAAAAGTAGCCGGTGACTTTAATCCGTTGCATGATGAAGATGCCAAACGCTTTTGCGTGCCAGGTGATTTGATGTTTTCCTGGTTGTTAAGTCAGTACGGTATCAGCGAACGATTGTGCTGTACCTTCGCTGGCATGGTCGCTGCGGATGTTTGGTTACACTTCGAGCAGGATGGCAGTGAAATCCGGATTTGTGATAGAGACGGAAAAGTCTACCTATCGTTGACGCAACAGGGTGCTATAAGCAAGGATTTAGTGTTAATCGAAGCGATTACAACTGATTATGTGCAGTTTTCCGGTGAAAATTTTCCACATATTTTGCATCCTCTGATGCAGCAGCAGCACGTCATGATCCATCCGCAGCGACCTATGGTCATTTACGAGAGCATGACACTGGAACTCATGCAGTTGCCGACTTGCTCACCTCATTTAGTGCTATCTAATTCAAGCCTGGAGGTTGCAGGAAAACGTGGAAGTGTTCTGCTTGATTTTACCCTGGCTTGCGATGGAAATCACCTTGGCCAAGGTCGTAAGCGCATGATTTTAAGTAATTTATCACCTTATGATGCCCCCAGCATGGAAGCCATGATTGCTGAGTACAATCGTCGCAAGGCGGCTTTCACCGCCTGAATCAACGCGGATTACGGCGGCGCAGTGCGGACACAATGCGCCAGACATGCAATAACAGATAATAGTAACCTGCGCCCACCAGAAGAAACATCAGCAAAATTATGATGTCTGGCAATAGCAGGTACTCTGCCAAGGCACCAATACTGGCAGCGGTTCCTGCCAGTCCAACGATAAACATCAATGCATGGCGTGGAGCCAGACCTAGCCGAAGTGAAATATGATGTAAATGCTCTCGGTCAGCTTTAAAAGGGGATTGACCTTTGCGAATGCGCCGAATCATGATCACTGCCATATCCAGTAATGGAATGGCGATGATCCATAAGGCCGTCACTGGTCGAAAACTGCTGGCTGCACTTTGGCTGCCTTGCAGTAACAGCCAGATCACAGTCAGCCCAATTAACATGCTGCCAGCATCGCCAAGAAAAACCTTACGCAAGCCAAAATACTGTAAATTTGCTGCCAGGTAGGGCAACAGAGCAACTATCATCATAATTGCCAACAAGGCGGTATCTTGCTGCCCCCACATCAGCATAAAAAATGCGAGCACCAGCATGGTTAAAAGGCTCAGACTACCGGCCAGGCCATCGATGCCATCGGTCATGTTAAAAGCATTGATAGCAGCGATGACAGCAATAATTGTCAATGGTGGGCCAAACCAGCCAAGCTCGACCGGGCCAAAGCCAAACAAATTGCCAAGATGGGCCAGGTGCAAATCCAGCAACCACATCATCGCAATTGCCACCAGACATTGAAAAATCAGACGCACAGATACCGCCAGATCAAGTGCGTCATCCAAAGCACCCAGAAGCACGATCACCAATGCACAACCAATATAGGCCCAATGCTGCATCAGGCTGGCATCAGCCATAAGCAGGCCTACAGAAACGCCAGTAAAGATGGATAAGCCGCCAATCAGTGGGACTTTGCCCTGATGTTGCTTGCGGCCTTTGGGTATATCTAATAAGCCTAGCCGGTGGGCTAGGGGGTACAATACTTGCAGCATCAACGCTGTGATCAAAAAGCAACTAATAACGGGCCAGAACAGCGAATACATAGACATCCTTTTTTGTTATGCTGAGCAGCAGCTTAGGATTCAGCTTACAGTCATTCAGCTTGCACTAAGCTGAACATAGGATAAAAATCCCGATGTATGAGATAGATTGATGCAAATCTTGCTAATAAGCAATATGGGGCCCAAACCCTCGGCACCTGTGCAAGGACAGTTTATTGAGCTTCAGCGGCAAGCACTTCCTGTGCCAACCGCCTACCATTGGATGCGTTGGCACAATGATGGCTTGCTGAACCGGCTGTGTAAATACCCGGTGTGGTTGCTGGATTTTGTGCTGCGTTTCGTCTTTTGTCGACAGCGTTTTGATATCCTGCATGTACACTTTTTTTACCCAACCATCTGGTTGGCTATTTTGTACAAGTGCTTACGTCACCGCTCTGCCAAAATAGTAGTGACCTGTCATGGCAGTGATATTTACCGCTATCAACCGCCCGGTACACTTTATCGCTGGTGTGCTGGCTGGGTCGATCAATGGCTTTTTGCCAGTGAGCCTTTAAAGCAAGCATTTTACCAGCAACCCGACTCGGCACAGGTACTGGCCGCCGGCATTGCAGCGGACTATGGCAACGTGAACCGGTTGGATAAATCCGAGAAAGATATTGATCTACTCTTTGTTGGCAGTTTGAATCATAACAAAGGCCTGGATCGCTTGGAGCAGCTATTACCTTTACTTCAGCAGCATAAGGTTTGCATTATCGGCCAGGGCTTGGCATCGGGAAAGGTTAAACAGTGGCAACAGTTATACCCAAAGCTTATGTGGCTGCCAAGTCAAAACCCGCTGCAGCTAAAAAACTGGTATCAGCGAGCCAAGGTGTTGCTGAGTTTGTCACGGCAGGAATCCTTTGGCCTGGTGATGACGGAGGCCCTGGCCTGTTATACCCCGGTTATAGCCACCGACACCGATGGTGCCAGAGCACAGCTAAGACCGGAATTTGGCTGGGTGATTAGCCAGCAGCAAACCGAGCCAATGCTGATTGAACAATTACTTCGCCAATTAAAGCACTGTTGGCAGTTAGCAGAGCCAGATTATCTGCGCATGCAGCAAGCGGGTTTTCAATACGCTCAAACACAGCTTTTGCCTGTGATAGCCAGTGAACTGATGAGCATCTACCAGACTCTTTACAAGGCCAAGCATGACCTCAAGTAACACAAGTACAAATACAGCAGAAAGCATCGTCAGTGTTCAGATTGGGCCTGTCAAGGTTGGTGCTTTTATGCACCAGCAACAATTATTGGAAACCATTATTTCCCCGGATGGTCAGGTATTTGCTGGCGCGGCTATTGCTATTAATCCGGAAAAAGTCATGGCCGCCCGGCACGATCCCAAAGTAGCCGCTATGCTCAGTCAGGCGGAACTGCGCTATGCCGATGGCATTGGCGTGGTGATGCTGATGCGACGCCGATTAAAACAACCCGTGCAACGTATTCCTGGCTGTGAGCTTTGGCAAAGCCTGATGCTGCGCTGTGCTGCGTACCAGGTGCCGGTGTATCTGGTGGGTGCCAGATCCGAGGTGCTGGCACAAACCAAAGTGAAACTAGTGCACCAAGGCGTGCCTGTGGTCGGGGCGACCGATGGTTACTTTAACGACGAGCAGCAGTTGCTGGCAGAGATTCGCCAGAGCGGCGCGAAAGTGATTCCGGTAGCGATGGGCTCACCTCGGCAGGAGCAATTGATTGCGCGGTTACGTCAGCAACTGCCGGATTGCTTTTTTATGGGCGTTGGCGGCAGTTTTGATGTGTTCACGGGGCAGGTCAAGCGCGCTCCGGCACTTTGGTGCCGCCTGCATCTGGAATGGCTGTACCGACTGCTGAGTCAGCCAAGTCGAATTGGTCGGCAGGGACGTTTAGTGCAGTATCTGTGGCTAGCTATCTGGGAAAGAATATGAAGCAAAATTTGCCATTGATCAGTGTCTATATGCCAACGCATAACCGCAAGCAGATGGCGGCCACTGCAATTGACTCCGTATTGGCGCAACATTACCCACATTTTGAGTTGATAGTGGTTGATGATGGCTCGACGGATGACAGCTGGCCTTTTTTGCAGCAGGCCTATGGTCAGCATCCAAAGGTGCGTTTATTACGTCATGAACAAAGCCTTGGGGCTTGTGCTGCCCGTAATACCGCCATTGCCGCCGCCAAAGGTGAATTTGTTACCGGACTGGATGATGATGACGTGTTCTATCCGGATCGTTTGTCCAGTTTGATGGCCGCTTTTCAACCTGGTGATGCTATGGTCTGTTCTGGCTATCTGTGGCACTACGGCGCTACCACCAAAGCATGTTTTGCCAGTGATGCCATCATTGCGCTGGATGAGCTGCTGGATTTGCATACTTTGTCGAATCAAGCGCTGCTTCCAACCGAATCCATGCGTGCGTTGGGTGGATTTGATACTAAGCTTGCGGCCTTTCAGGATTACGATATGTGGGTGCGGGTTGTAGCGCGTTTTGGCCCGGCCCGACGCATTGCTCATATCAGCTATCAGGTGAATGCCGGTCACGAAGCTGGCCGAATTACCGGTTCGCCAAAACGCCTGCAGGCGCATGATGATTTTGTGGCGAAGCACAGGCCTTTGATGTCTGGTCGTAACTTGCAAAACCAGGCTTTTTATCGTCATAGCATGCAGCAATTGCCGATCTCGCTTAGTCAGCTTTGGCGCAGCAGCCGCTATGGTTTAAAAGCACTGAAATGTCGTTACTACCTAAAGCGAAAATTTTCCTGGCTAAGCCGATTACGGCTAAAATGGCTGCAAAAAGGCTGGCGGGGTTTGTTTGATTAAGCAAAGCAGCAACACCGAAACTTGCTGGCAGCTGATTTTTCTACTGGCCGCATTTAGCTTGCTGTTTGATATGCTGCAAGGTGCATGGCAGAGCCAGGGGCTGATCGGCTTTCCAGTGGCACAGGCCTTTAAGGCTGGCTTGCTGACTGCTATGCTTTGGGGTCTTAAAGCCAACGATAGTCGAATGCTACTGCTGCTGGCTTTGCTGGCTGCATGCTTTGCATTTGGGCCCTTACTGACGCAGTGGCGATTACAGCCACCTATGGGCTTTAGCCTGGAGCTTATTCTCATTAGCAAGGTTTTTGCACCACTGATCGCGCTATTGGCATTCACACGTTTCACCTGCCATTCGCCTGAATTAGCTCAGAAAAGCCTGCAACGTCTGATGTTGTGCTTTAGTGTGGTATTGCTGATAAATTTTGCATTTGGCTTTGCAGGTTTTGGTTATGCAGCTTACAGCCCGATGGAGCAGATAGAGCTGGGCTCGCTTGGCAGCAGTGGTTTTTTTGTATCGGCCAATGAGTTATCTGCTTTGCTGCTGATCCTAACCGCTTATCAACTGCATCACTATTGGGTGAAGTATAAACTGTTGTATATTGTGGTTGCTTTTTTAGCGCTGTTTTGTGCGCTGCAGTTGCTGACTAAAACGGCTCTGTTTGGTGTGTTGTTGTTGGTGGTACTGATCCCTTTAGTGCATCTGGAAGCTGAGCGACGCAAGCATGTTGCACTGTTCATTGCTGGGGTGGCGGTTGTGCTGTTGGTCAGTAGTCCGCTTTGGTTGGGGGCTATGCTGCAACAACTTGGTTTGTACCAAAAGTTGCTTTGGGTCTGGCAGGAAAAAGGTTGGTTTGGCCTTATCTTGTCATCGCGCGATCTTTACATGCAGCAGAACATGCGGGTTCTGACGGAGCATTTTCCTCCCTGGCACTGGCTACTGGGGGTGGGGCAAGCTGGCATAGCGCTTTATCAGAAAAAGTACTTTGCCGAATCCGACTTTTTTGACCTGCAGATGTTTTTTGGAGTATTAGCGCTTGTATTTGCACTTGGTTGGTTTGGCTATCTGCTGCGGTTGAGCTGGCAGGCCAGGGGCAGGGCTGAAGGGCGGGTGTTACTGCTGATCAATAGTATCTTGCTGCTGCTGGCTGCTCTGGCAGGCCATGTACTCACTTCTGGTCTACTTTGGTTACCCTGGGGCTGCTGGTGTGGTTACGTACTGGCGAGACAACAGATGCCAGCTGCGTGCAAAAGGAGCCGACCATGACTGACTTTATTCAATTGGCCTTGTACCCACAGAACCTGTTCTTGTATGCATTGTTGCTTGCTGCTATTTGTTACCGTAAAAAGGGACTTTGGCTGTTGTGGCTGATGTTTTATCTACTGGGCAATAGCTTTGTCACTAACCAGGTAAGGCACTGGCAGTTGCAACAGCTACGAAGCCCAACTACGTTGCAAAGCGATGCAACCTGGGTGCTGCTTGGCTGTGGTGGCTCAGAGCAAAGCTTACCCGCTTGTGCCCGCAATCGCTTGGATCATTTACTGGAGCGAACGGCAGATAATAGCTTTCCTGTCGTGATCACCACCCGGTATTGTGCCCCTTATATCGACTATTTGCAGCAACATGATTTCAGTGGCGCGATCGATTGTTTCGATGGCGGTAGTAACACCTACCAGGAGTTTTATCAGCTGGCTGCTCGCTTTCAGCAGCAGCCATTGCAGTTTGTCAGCAGTGACCACCATGGCTGGCGGGTGCAACGGCTGATTACATTGCATCAACTCAACGGCCATTTTTCTGCAGCCACTACCAGTACTTACCGACAACTGCCATGCCGCTGGCACTGCTGGTTGACGGTGAATTTGAGTAACTACGATTTTTACGCCAAGTTAAGTGGCGAGTGGTTTAGCTACGCCAGCTATCGGTTAAGCAGGCGTTGGCACAGTTGGCGGATGGATGCAGATACAAAAAAGGCCTCTGCAGAATAAGGCCTTGTTATTACAACTGTTTGGAGTAGCTTAGTTGTCAGTATTGTGCGGACAGATGTTCTTTTGTTCGCACTCACCGTACAAATACAAGCTGTGATTGGTTAGTTTTAGGCCATTTTTAGTGGCTATTTCCAACTGTTTGCGCTCTATGGTGTCGTCTTCAAATTCAATTACCCGGCCACAGTTCAGACAAACCAGATGATCATGATGGCTGTTGCCAGTCAGTTCGAACACAGACTTACCACCTTCGAAATGATGGCGGGTTAAGATGCCTGCATCATCAAACTGATTCAGTACCCGGTACACGGTCGCCAGACCAATGTCTTCACCGGACTCCAGCAGCAGTTTGTACACATCTTCGGCACTGATATGCTGATTGTTCGGATCCTGCAGGATCTCCAGAATTTTTACGCGCGGCAGGGTCACTTTAAGGCCCGCTTTGCGAAGTTCGGTATTGTGATCAGTCATAGCATGCTTCAGTTAGTCAACATTGCTTCGATTATAAAGCCATTGCAGCTTTAATCAAATGCTAATTCAGCCATCTGCTTAGCCATTGAGCAGCTGATACCAAACTTGCACTGTCGTCCAGCTCAGGTAAAATAGCTGCATCAGGTCATACCAGTTGAGGGCGCGGATGCAGTGGGCAATGAAGCCAGGGTTGATGAAGCGGTTGCTGAATCTGTGGCCACCATTTTTTTTTAGTGGTATTAAGGTCGAGACCATCCGGGACGATTTTTGCTATGTCCGGGTACGACTCAAATCGAGACCCTGGACAAAGAACATCAATCAAAGTCAGTTTGGCGGCTCGATGTTTTCGATGACGGATCCGATCTATCCGTTAATGATCATGGGAGCCTTGGGCAGCGATTATCATGTCTGGGATAAAAAAGCCGATATTGACTTTATTGCGCCGGGACGAGGGGCGCTAACGGCGGAGTTCTGGTTATCGGATGCAGTGTTGGCGGATATAAAAGCAGCGACAGAGGATGGTGATAAGCATTTTCCGGAGTTTTTAGTGCACATTAAAGATCAAAGCGGTGATATTGTTTGCGAAGTGAATCGCACTGTTTATGTCCGTAAGAAACGCTCTGCCCGATAAACCAAGCAAAAGGGCATGCGTTGCATGCCCTTACTGTATCGCTTTACAAGCCTTCCAGCTCTTGTAAGCACATTTCGTTGTAGATTTGCTTGCACCAGGCTTTCACCCGTTGCTCGGTCAGTTCTGGTTGACGATCTTCATCAATGCCGAGGCCAACGAAATGGTTGTCATCGGCCAGAGCTTTGGAAGCGACAAAGTCATAGCCTTCGGTTGGCCAAAAGCCAACCAGAATGGCACCTTTAGGTTCAATAATATCGCGCAACGTACCCATCGCATCCAGGAAATATTCGGCGTAATCCTCTTGATCACCGCAGCCAAAAATAGCGACCAGTTTGTCGGTAAAGTCGATGGCTTCAAGCTCCGGAAAAAAATCATCCCAGTCGCACTGAGCTTCACCGTAGTACCAGGTGGGGATACCCAGCAGTAAGAGATCGAAGTTGGCGATGTCTTCTTTGCTGCTTTTGGCGATATCCCGCACTTCCACCAGCTGCTTGCCCAGCTCTTTCTGGATCATTTTGGCGATGTGCTCGGTGTTGCCGGTATCACTGCCGAAAAAAATACCTACAGTTGCCATAGATGCATGCCTTTTACTTGATTAAAACTCTGGTTAAAACCTGCTCCAGATAAGCGCTACGGGTCAATTGCGCTTGCTCTGCTGCCTTGGATAGCTGCTGATATAGCTCAGCAGGCACTTTAAACTCAATACGCTTCAAGCCTTTTTCCCGATCGCGTTTTACCTGATTGCGCTTATTAAACTTTAATTGTTCCTGGCGCGGTAACAGATTGGTGCGAGGGCGACCTGGGCGTTTTTCCTGCGCAAACAAATCAGGTGTTGTCCGATCGCTACTGCTTTTAGCCATCAACCCAGTCCTTGTGTTTCGTAAAAAAACTGGATAATGCCTTTGGCAATAAAACCAGCACAACCGGTAAACAGCACAATCCAGACAAAAATCCGGCCAAACAGCGGCACTTTGCCTCGCTTTAACACATCTTGAATCGCCATGCCGATAAAGAAAAACAACACGGCCAGGCCAATCCACAGTGCCAGCGATTCGTACAACTCAATATCGTAACCCATAATGCGCACACCGCCAGAAAAAAACGGCGGCACTATAGCATAAAGTGAGCAGGAATTTCTTGTTTTATCACAAATTCATTGTTGGGAAACTGCACAATTAGACCGTCTGAGCTTGCAAGAAATCCAACACAATTTTATTAAATGCCGCCGGTTTTTCCGCATGCAACCAATGGCCGGCGCCATGAATGACTTTAGCTTTGGCTTGTGGCAACAGGGCTTGAATCGCGCTTTGATGTTCGGCTTCAATGTAATTGGAGTTTGCACCTTTGATAAAGAGCACTGGCCCGGTATAAGGAGCGCCTTCTGGTGCCGCCAGCACCTGTGGATAGCATCGTGCGATCACCGGCAGGTTGCAGCGCCATTGAAATTGCCCGCCTTCTTTGACCAGATTCTTCAACAAGAACTGCCGTACGCCTGCTTCCTGGATAGAGCGGGCCAGTTGTTGATCTGCATCCTGGCGTGAACTCAGGCTTTCCAGTCGCACACTCTGCATGGCGTCTATAATGCCGCTGTGGCGATCGTCGTATTGCACCGGCGCAATGTCGGCAACCAGCAAGGCCTTCACCCGATCAGGAGCCATTAAAGCCAATTGAATGGCCGTTTTACCACCCATGGAGTGACCGAGCAGATAAAAACTGCTGGCATCAGCCGGCAAGCTGTCCAGGACAGCCTGGGCCATCTGCGGGTAATTCATGCTGTCAACGTGCGGTGAGCGGCCATGGTTCGGCAAATCAATACTGAGTACGGTAAAGTATGGCTCTGCAACGCGGGCAATACCCGCCAGGTTGTCTTGGCTACCAAAAAGACCGTGCAGTAATACCAGATAGGGGCCACTGCCGCGCTGCTCTGTGAAAAGTTTCATGACAATCCTGTGACTTTTGTGCCCGGAGCATTGGGCTAAATGCAATTGTGGTATATGGTAGCAGAAACGAGCGAGCAGACGATACAGGCTGGTATCTGCTCTGGTGGCTTTATATAATGGCCAAAGACAGAAGATCCCATCGTTCCGTAACAGGCCAAATGCATGAAAACCATTGAAATTGATGAAGGGTTGTACCAGTACATTGCCAGTCAGACCCAGCAAATTGGTGAGAGTGCCTCACAGATCCTGCGTCGTTTGCTGTTAGGTTCGGCCGACGCTGTTGTACCGGCGCTCGAAACCGGCGCTACAGCGTCGGCCAAAACCGAAGCGGTCGAGCAACACAACATGGCCAGTAAAAAACAGCCAGATGATAGCAAGCAAAGCGTCACAGGCTCGGTATTTGATCGTATTAGCCGGCAGGATTTGCAGGCAGAATCGAGCATTGTTGGTCGTTTTTTGTTGATTTTATCGGCGCTGGCCAAAACCCATCCCAAGCAATTTGCCAAGGTGTTGGAGATTAAAGGCCGTGATCGTCAGTACTTTGGCCGTAGCGACAGTGAGTTGCTGCAATCGGGCAGCAGCACCAACCCTAAAGCCATTCCGGATAGTGATTTTTGGGTTATTACCAACTCCAACACTACCCGGAAAAAAATGATGCTGACCGAGGCCGCCTTAAAGCTTGGCTACAGCGACACGGAAGCCGAACAAATTCGCGATTTACTATAAGGAAGAGCTTTATGTCTGTTCACCCGAGTGCCGGCCAGGTTGCCAGCCAGGATCAGCTGATCAATGTGTGTCAGTTGGTCAGCAGCTATTACGAACTGAAACCCGATGCTGCCAATCCGCAGCATCAGGTCAGCTTCGGGACCTCAGGCCATCGCGGCAGTGCTCTAGCGCATGCGTTTAATGAGCCGCATCTGCTGGCGATTAGCCAGGCAGTGGCCGAGTACCGACAGCAAGCGGGCATAAACGGACCTTTGTTTGTAGGCAAGGATACTCATGCTTTATCGGAGCCAGCATTTGCTTCCGTGCTGCAGGTGCTGGTAGCCAATGGTGTTCGGGTACGTATTCAGCAAGGGCAGGGGTTTACCCCAACCCCTGTGATATCTCATGCCATTATTTGCCACAACAAAACACAGGCCGACCAAGCCGATGGTTTGGTGATAACCCCATCGCATAATCCGCCGCAAGATGGTGGTATCAAGTACAACCCGCCACATGGTGGCCCGGCGGATACCGACGTGACGGATGCTATTCAGCAGCGAGCCAATCAGTTGATAGCAGCCGATCTAAGCGGCGTAAAGCGCGTATCCTTTGAGCAGGCATTGGCATCGCCTTTGTGCGAAGCGTTTGATTACATAGCGCCTTATGTTGAGGATTTGCAGCAGGTGGTGGATATGGCCGCCATCGCAAAAGCCGGCATTCGTATTGCTGTCGACCCTCTGGGCGGCTCTGGCATTGCGTACTGGCCGGTCATCGTCAAACGTTATGGCCTGGATTTAACGGTAGTGAATGAAAAGGTCGATCCGACTTTTGGCTTTATGCCGCTGGACAAAGACGGGGTGATCCGCATGGACTGCTCGTCGGCCTATGCCATGAGTCATCTGATCCAATTAAAAGATCAATACGACATAGCCATTGGCAATGACCCGGACTTTGACCGTCACGGCATTGTTACCCGCAGTGGTGGCCTGATGAACCCAAATCATTATCTGGCAGTGGCCATCAACTACCTGCTTAGCAACCGGCCAGCCTGGTCAACCGAGCTTAAGATTGGCAAAACCCTGGTGTCCAGCGCTTTGATTGACCGGGTGGTAGCCGCGCGTGGGCGCAGCCTGTATGAAGTGCCGGTTGGCTTTAAATGGTTTGTCGATGGCCTGGCCGATGGCAGTGTTGCTTTTGGTGGTGAAGAAAGTGCCGGTGCCAGTTTTCTGCGCTTTGATGGCTCGACCTGGAGCACTGACAAAGACGGTTTTATCCTGGGGCTGCTAGCGGCCGAGATGCTGGCCAAAACGGGGGTTGATCCATACTTGCAGTACCAGGCGTTGACCAAAGAACTGGGCAGTCCTTTGTACCGGCGCCTGGATGCAGCTGCCAGCCCGTCGCAAAAGCAGGCATTGAAGCAACTGGATACCAGCAGTGTGGCGCAAACCGAATTGGCCGGCGATGCCATATTGGCGGTGATGACTAAAGCGCCTGGCAATCAGGCTGGCATTGGTGGAGTAAAAGTGGTCACCAAAAATGGTTGGTTTGCTGCCCGGCCCTCTGGTACCGAAAATGCCTACAAAATTTATCTGGAAAGCTTTGTTGATGCCAAGCACATGGCCCGGCTCGAAGCCGATGCCAAAGCCTTTGTCGATGCTGTTTTTGCCACAATCAGGGACTGAGGGCACTAAATATTGTAATATTCTTACGATAATTTATTGTCAATGCCACTGCAAACGTATTCCTGCCTTGTTTTTTGTAATCTTTTTACATTTAATAGCAGGAAATCTTTCACTTGTCTGAGCTTGGCGACAAGCTAAGCTTAGCTAGCACCCTATTGAAGATGCATTTTATTGCTGGTGCGATGCAAGTCAGGTGAGCTTCTAACCAACAGGATTGGCAATGACTAAGAAAACTACTTCCAAAAAACCGACTTCTGCCGCCTTGCAGCTAACGGCTGAGCAGCTGAAAGAGCGAATCGTACGTCATCTGCATGCGACCCTGGGCACGGATGTCAACAAAGCCAGCCCGCAAGCCTGGTGGCGGGCGACCTGTGCTGCTGTGAATGAATCCGTCTTTGATGGTTTACGAACGACACAGCGCGAGCACTACGAACAGGATACCCGGGCGGTACACTATTTTAGCCTGGAATACCTGATGGGCCGGTTATTCAGCAACAACCTGCACAACCTCGGCTTGTACCAGCCAGCCAAGCAGGCACTGGCTGAGCTTGGGCATGATATCGCCGAGCTGGAAGACCAGGAAGAAGACATGGCGCTTGGCAATGGTGGCTTAGGCCGTCTTGCCGCCTGCTTTATTGACTCGCTGGCCACCATGAACCTGCCAGCTGTAGGTTATGGCATTCATTACGAGCATGGCTTGTTCAAGCAGGATTTTCAGGCCGGGCGGCAAATTGAGCGACCCGACAGCTGGCGCGAATACGGCAATCCGTGGGAGATTTGCCGGCCGGAGTCGGTGCAGGAAATCTCAGTCTATGGCTATGTTGAAACCGTGTACGACTTGCAAGGCCGGATGAAAAAAGTCTGGCATCCGGGTCGTATCATCAAAGGGGTCCCCTGGGATATTCCGGTGGTTGGTTATCAGGGCAGCTCGGTCAATGTATTGCGGCTGTGGGAAAGCCGGGCCAGTGACTTTTTTAACTGGGACGTCTTCAACTCGGGTGGCTACATCGATGCATCGCGCGAAAACATTGAAGCAGAAACCATCTCCAAAGTACTGTATCCGAACGATGAAACCGAAGCAGGCAAGGAGCTGCGACTGATCCAACAGTATTTCTTCTGCTCTTGCTCGTTAAAAGACATTATTCGCCGCTACAAACGCGCCCACGGCGATAACTGGAGCAAGTTCCCAGAGCAAGTGGTCATTCAGCTGAACGACACCCACCCAGCGGTCGCTATCCCGGAGCTGATGCGTATTCTGGTGGACCGCGCTGATATGCACTGGGATGAAGCCTGGGGTATTTGTCAGCAGGTGTTTGCCTACACCAACCATACCTTGCTGCCGGAAGCGCTGGAAAGCTGGTCGGTGCGGATGTTTGAAAAAGTATTGCCGCGCCACCTGGAAATCATTTACGAAATCAATCGTCGTTTCTTGCTGGAGCAGGTGGATGTGCGCTGGCCGGGCGATAACGACAAAAAACGCAAACTCTCCATCATCGAAGAAGGCCATGAGCCGATGGTGCGGATGGGACATTTGTCGGTGGTGGGCTCCTTCCGGGTCAATGGCGTGGCCGAAGTGCACTCCAAGCTGGTGCAATCCGATTTGTTCCCGGAGATGGTGGCACTGTGGCCGGAGAAATTCACCAATGTCACCAATGGCGTGACGCCACGCCGCTGGTTAAAAGCCTGCAATCCACGGCTGTCCTCGATGCTGGATCGGCTGGTGGGCACCGACTGGCCAACCGATTTAAAGCAGTTGTCCAAGCTGGCTGCCTATGCCAATGATCCTAAGGTGCAGGATGACTTTATGGCCATCAAGCAGCAGAATAAGGCAGATCTGGCTAAAGTCATTCAGGATCTGACCGGTGTTGCAGTGGATCCAGCGGCTATTTTTGATATTCAAATAAAGCGGTTGCATGAATACAAACGCCAGCACCTGAACCTGCTGCATATTCTGGCGCTGTACCGTCGCATTTTGCAAAATCCGGATTACGACATGGTACCACGGGTATTTATTTTTGGTGCCAAGGCCGCGCCTGGCTACAAGCTGGCGAAAGAGATCATCTATGCCATCAACAAGGTAGCCGAGAAAATCAACCACGATAAGCGGGTGAAAGATCGCATCAAAGTGGTCTTTATGCCGAACTACCGGGTGACGCTGGCCGAGAAGATGATCCCGGCGGCCGATGTGTCGGAGCAAATCTCCACCGCCGGTAAAGAAGCGTCCGGTACCGGCAATATGAAGCTGGCGTTAAACGGTGCCATCACGGTGGGTACTTTGGATGGCGCCAACATCGAGATTGCCGAGGAAGTGGGCGAGGACAACATCGCCATCTTTGGTTTAACGGTCGATGAAGTCAAAGCGCTGCGTCAAAGTGGCTACCACAGCCGGGATTACTACCACAACAACCCGGAGATCAAAGCCATTTTAGACTGGTTGGAAACCGATTACTTCACGCCGGGCAAACCGGGCGAGCTCGCGGCCATTAAGCACAGCTTGCTGGAAGGTGGCGATCCTTATCTGGTGCTGGCCGATTTTGAAGGCTATCAGGCGGCGCAACAGCAAATCGATGGCTGGTACCGCGATAAAGCCGGTTGGGCGAAAAAAGCCATCATGAACACCGCCTGCGTTGGCAAGTTTACCTCGGATCGCTCCATCCAGGATTACGTGGACCGGGTCTGGCAATTAACTCCTTGCAAGGTAGATTGAAACGAGATTGAAGCTCAGAGGTCTCATCATGTCCCCGGTTTCAAGCCGGGGCTTTTGGCATATAACGCTGACTTCCTCGAACAATGCACGGATGGATCTACTGACCACGTTTTGTAACAGTGAGCAGAAAGAGTATCACTCTCAGTTTGATCTGTTTGTGAAGATACATTTTTACTACATTTCCCGGCTACAGAAGCGCTCATTGCATTGTTTGTTGAACGCTTCATTAACCTAAATGTCACTTGATGCCTTTAGCATAAAAATATCACCTAATTATCACAATTTATTGTTATGAATTGTGGTATGGTTTGTTGTTCTTTTTGCTTGCATTTCGCCTGAGAGTGGCTCTATGAAGTATCGCATGGACTCTGTTTTCTGAGCCGTTTGGGGTGGGTGCATTTTTAAATAAAATGGCGTGACTATGAGTGAAATAGATAGGCTGTTAAAATTACTCCATAAGATATACACAGATGGATATGTTCAGGGCAGGCAAGATGGCATTGAAGGGATGTTCATTGAGCCTCAGGTCATTCTGGATAATTATTTCAAAGATGAGGAGGTATATATTCAGTTATTTAAGCTTGATGTACTAAAAGAGGCCGACACAATGAAAAGCGCTGCTAGTATGCATTGACAATGCAGGTTCGAATTATGCTTGAGCAACACCCAACAAAAAGAACTGAAACCGAACATATTAGGGTTAGAGCACTTTACCTTGCTGTGTCTACTCTCTGCTATTGAGCTTAACCTCGCAATATTCAGTGCACGACAGCGATATTTTTTTCCGAAAGTTTATGGTCCAGAAAATATATGATGTATGGGAAAGGGGGACATTATGGGTATTAAAAAGGGAAGCTTTATTTTTATAAGCGTTTTCTTGGGAGTGATGTATTTATGGGTAGTTGCTGATCGTTTAGGGCTCTTGGGACCAGTTGGAAACCTTGGTGTTGTTTGGGGAGACTTTGATAACTTTTTGGAGTATACAGCTACTTTAAACCCTTGGTTCCCTAGAGTAGTGTCTGATATCTTGGGCTATTTAGTAACCTTTCTGGAGATTGTGCTCGGTGTTTTTTTGCTGGCTGGCATTCGCATAAAAGAGGCTGCTTTGGCAAGTCTCTCTCTGCTCTTGGTTTTCCTGTTGAGTATGCTGTTCTCGATCGGTTTCAAGGAGGCTTTTGATTACATAGCTTTTACGTTGGTTGTTGCAGCAGCTTCTGCACTTCTTTACAGGGAAGCAAAAGTAAGGAAGCTTGGATGGCTGTAGCCGATTCTGCGTTGAGTGGAAATCCACTTGGTTGCAAAGCATCTGGCAGATTAAGATTCGTTTCTACACTTATACTCTAAATAAGTTTGCTTGTTTTTTCTTATCCCATAGATAAATCTTGCGTTTGTTTATAATGTTCTTGCGCCAAAAGGATTGGCGCACTATCTTGTCTCTAAATATATCAATCTTAATTGATACGAAATCGTTTGTTATACGTATAAGTGGTAGTTGACTTGCAGCTATGCTTCATTCGCCCTAAAATGGGGCCAATACGTATGGCGGTTTACGGAGAGAAGTATTGAACGATCTATCATTGGAGCAGAAGTTAACGTCCGAGCTGAGCAGAGGCGATTTTTCAAGGATACTAACTCAGCAGTCCTATGAATATAAATCAATTTTTATCAACCGTATTCGGCCGGATAATAATAATGCCCGGTTTTTTCCTGCGGTGATAGCGTCTGATCAATTGTCATATCAAATAACCACAAGACGTTTAACGAAAGCACAATTGGTGGAGCGTCTTGATTGCAAAGACACCGTTGTAATTGGTAAATCTTGCATCGTAAATTGCTTTAATCGCGGTACAGTCGAATGGAAGAAGGCTAACGACACCATAGCCTCAATTCTTGAGTTGGCGGCACATGTATCCGTATCCGAACTTATTCAGGTACCCACCATTTACCCGTTGGAGAATGACAGCTATCAAATACTCACCGGGCACCGTCGCTTCTTTGCCATGGTGTACACTAATGGCATCGATGGTGCTGCACATTTTAAGGTGTATCACAATAAACCTTCGCTGCCGCGCACTAAACAATTCCAGGAGAATGCCAGTCGTGAAGATTTACCTAAGTATGGAAAACTACAAGCTTTTCAGGAAGCAATGCTGGAGCTGGATACATTAGGGGCTATGCGACAAAAAACAGAAGGTAAAAGTCTCACTGTGCGTGAAATTTCCAGTTTGTTGGGCATTTCTATGGGAGCATTTGATAATTATAATGTTTTGACTCGTTATCCGGCAGTCCTTGAAGCATACCAGAACGGTAACTCCACCTCTTTTATTGCGATGAAAAAAATTGTTGTTAATGAAGAGCAAAAAGTTAGAGAGCAAACCGGTCAGACGATGTTGAACATTGAGCAAAAGCGGGCCATTAATAAACAATTAAAAAATATTCTGAGTAATGCCAGAGTGGATAAGGGCACGCAGAAAAAGAAGCGTTACCGTTTGGGTACTGTTGACTCGCCTGAGCTGATGAAAGTTATACTGACAGAAAACCTGCTGGCAATGGATACTAGTATTGACTGGGACAGTATTAATTGGGCGCAGCCTAAAGAGGTTAATGAGGCGTTTGAACGTGTCGTCAGCTTCTTAAAAAACAGACTAGAATCACAACAGCCATAGTACTTTCCTGATAGAAATGCGCCCTGACAGACCAGGGCGCAGAGTTTTCATCGAGCCGCAGCTACTCTTATCGAATACGTGTAAGCGCAGCTTGGCTGAAGTCTTGTTCTGTCATACCAGTCCCAAAGCGATAGTTTTCAATTAACAGTACAGTGCTTTTGCCATTGGTGTGGTTGGTCATTTCCATATAGGCTGGGCGCCAATATTTGTTTTCGTACTGTTGATAGTCTTTGACAGTAAGAGTTTTAAGCAAGCTGTTACGGCGATCATAAAACTCTATTTGTATCGGTTGATGCATTGTTTTGTCCAGCCAGACGATTTGGCGCGTATAGCCGGAGTATCTGTCCACCGGGTAGTATTCTGACACGGTACAGTCATGGCCGTTCAGTGTTTCATCGCGAAGGTATTTATAGGTGTACTTTTCCACCTCAAAAGACGCCATATCTTCATAGGAAAATTCACTGCCCATGAAAGGGCCTGAGGCATTCTGTGACGAAATTCGTCTGACACGTCGCAGAGCTGGCAGATATAGCCATTGGTCATCAGGACCCACCGGATGAGAGTGGTTAAGAAAGGCGGTACCCTGCACATCTCGGGGCTCATCAAATATCACCAGGCTTTTGTCGCCACCATCCTGCACCTCCAAGTTACTGGTACGCATAACCCGCCGGCTTTCCTGGCCATTCTGATTCCGCAGGATCATGGTCATATCGGCCTGACTGTCACCCCAGCCTCTGTCGAGCTGCTTAGCTTTGACCGCAATGCTAAGGCCAAGCTCTTCTGCTGTCAGGCTGCTGGCTTCAGAACCGTATATGCCGAAGCTGACGATGAGCAAGGCAACTAAAATAGCGGAAACTTTGGATACTAACATGGTAACTTCTCCTTGGGGGTTAGCTGATTGTTTTCGATATCTTCATCCGGCTGAGCTGCAACAGCGGCTTTGTCGGTGGCGATCAGTAAGGATGGCAGAAATATAAAATCTATAATCAGGGCAACTGCAATGGTCGTAGCGGTCATAATGCCCATCTCGGCGTTCACCCGGTATGTCGATAAACCCAGAATTAAAAATCCGCCAATTAGAATGAAGGTTGTGATCCATAATGCCGGCCCTACTCGTTGGAAAGAGTAGTGGACTGCATCTTGTGGCGACATTTGCCGCTCGCGACGAGCGTGGAGGTACTTACTTATAAAATGTACGGTGTCATCAACTACAATACCCAGTGTTGTCCCGATAATCACGGATAATCCCAGGCCAACTTCGCCTACCAGCAGCCCCCAGATCCCAAAAGCGATACCTGCCGGCAACAGGTTTGGGAGTAAACTGATAAGACCATACTTAGCGGAGCGTAATGCCACTCCCAAAATCGGAGAAATCAATATCAAAGCAATGACAGAGCCAAACAACATGCTTTCAATATTCTTCTTACTGACATGAGCAAACATTAGCGAGATACTGGATGATTTTAACTCTAAGTCTGGGTATTGCTCAGCAAACCAGTCAGAGACGTATTCCTCCAACTCCAATAATTGATAGGTGCTGAGGTTTTTTAGTGTAACAACAAGTCGAGTAGCCGATTTATCCAAATTAACCTGGTTGTTTAAATCTAACCCCATCGGCAATGACATCTCATACAGCAACAAATATTGAGCGGCCAGCTCTTCGTTGTCAGGCAGCTTATACCATGAAGGATCGTCGTTGTGCATGTTTTTATTAAGACGTTTAAATATATCAGTTATCGTATTAACATGGTCAACTTCTGGCAAAGTACGAAGCCAGTCACTGAAATCGGCGATAGCAGCAATGACCTGGGGGTTGTTGATACCGCCAGTGACACCTGTCTCGATTGAAAACTCCAAGGTGTCGATACCACTGAGCTCTTGTTCCATCAACTCTGTAGCAGCCCTGAACGGCACTGACTCATCAAAGAACTCAACATACTTATCGTTTAATTCATTTTGAGGAATAAACAGCAGCATGCAAGCCATGACAATAACTGACCCTGGTAACAAGCGACGATGATGAGCTACTACGAAGTGGCTCATCTTGGTCATGAGTGGTGAGCCCTGATAGTTTTGTTGACTGGAAACCTTCATCGGTAACAGCGACAGTAGTGCTGGAAACAGAGTGATAGAGAGCACGAAGGCTATCATGACACCAAAGGCCACCATATTACCTAGATCCTGGAAAGGAGGTACATCAGAGAAATTCATAGTTAAAAAGCCAAGAGCTGTGGTAGCGCTGGTCAGAAAAATTGGCTTAAGATTTGTGCTAACACTGTCATACAACGCCTGATGACGCGTTTTACCCTGACGCATTTCATGAATCATTCCACTAAGAATGTGAACACAGTCAGCGACCACAATGGTCAAGATCATAATGGGGGCTGCTGCCGATGGTGGCGTAAGATAAATGCCGAGCCAGCCTGTAGCACCCAAGGTGACCGCAATAGAGGAGATCGCGATAATTAATGCAGCTATAGAACCAGTTATGGTTTTTAACAGCAAACCTATCGCCAGAAATACAACAATAAACATCAGTGGCACTAAAGTTTCGTTATCGTACAGAGCAGCTTCAATGAAAGCAACATCCATCATCACTAAGCCTGTAAGGTGAATGTCGACATCAGGATAGGTTTGCGAGAACTCTTGCTGCAGTTTGCGTGCATATTGACTAATGTCAGCTAACTCCTGCTCCGGGTCTACGCCTTGCTTTTGCACAGTGACATTGATCAGACTGACATGTCCTTGCTCCGAAATCAGCCGTTTTACCAGTAAAGGCTCTCTCAGACTAATGGCACGCAGCTGATCTAACATTGGTTGGTCAATTAGCTGTGGGTTGCGTACCAGATCTCCGACAATGAGTTCGTCATCGCTGGCAAAGCTGTGCTGAAAGTTGGTAAGCGAATCGACTCTGCTGACGTAGGGTATTTGCCAGGATCTATCTGTAAGGCTATGAATTAATTCAATATTTTCTCTTGTGAAAATATCGCGGTTTTTAGGGACCAATAGAAAAGCGACATTGTCGCTTTTGGCATAGACTGATTCCATTTGGTCAAAAGCTTGCAATTGCGGATTGTCTGGTTTGAAGAATACTCGGCTGTCGCCTTTGAAGACCAGCAAGCCTGCTCCCCAGCTAACAGCAATAATTATCGTCAAACATATCAGCAGCGTACTTATTGGCCGGTATACCACGGATCTAAGTAGAAAATCGCGCATTTTTAATACTCTCCATTATTAAGTTTTTCATGTAATTTGAACCTTAATCTTTTTTCTAGATATGCTATCCATGGATGTTACTTATAAATAATTTTTTCAAATGATTCGAAGTGTTTGTTTTTTTCAATATTGAATGCGATGTGGTATGCCTTAAGAGTGTTACCAAATAAGCCTCTATCGGCCATTAAATGTATCCAGGGAGCGAGCAGTACATAATCAGGGCCGTAAAAATAAAGCCAGAATAATGAAAAAACAATCCAGGTTAAGTAACTGTGCGAGATGTTGTAAATTGCATAAAATAATTTTGGTACATTCTTGCTTATGAATTTATAGTAAATTATGCCTGGGTAAAATCCTATAATATCAATACTCAAGAACAACGCGGTGAATAAATACCAATTGATGCTTTGATAATTCATATAGGCGAGCCAGACCATAACCAGTAACAAAGCGGTATGCTCGAGTCTGACAAGGTTATGGGTGTGAACAGTTTCATACTTGTTGTTAATATCCATGGTGCCATTGACCTTAAATTGGGTGGGGGTGCTTAATACTACCTCAGCCGATCATTTATTGTAAATAGCATGTACTGATAACTGCTTTTTCTGTAACCGCTTACTTACTTACGTGCGCTGCGATTGAGATGCTCTTGTCAATTTTTGATGCAGGTAACGGCTATCACGCAGAAATCTCCCCGCCCTCTTGACGTCTCACGCGTGAGATGTCAAGAGGGCAGGGGGGGGCTAAGCAGGGGTTGATTAATTCACTAAAATAACATGTTGACTTAGCTAATTTAACTGTTCTAGTATCTAACCACAGATGGTTGTGTAAAATCAGTTAACAGCTAAAAACTAAAAAGAGCTCCTGAGCGCATTGAACCTCAATTCCAATCGCCTCTTGCTGTAGAAACTGCCAGTTGTTCCAGCCGCAAAGATAGTCGTGAGAACTTGGCTTTAGAGACCCTTGATGATCATTGTAAATGGAAAGCAGCAAAATCAGATCGATGTGAAAGACCGTGGTCTTTGTTACGGTGATGGTTTGTTTGAAACAATAAAGGTGCAAGATGGAGTCCCTAAGTTATGGGGCATGCATCTCGATCGGTTGATTACTGGTTGCAGTCGACTGCGCATCCCGGTGCCTGATTCAGAGGGATTGCGCAGTGACGTTGACAAAGTGATTCATGCGAGTGGACCAAATCTGGTGCTAAAGCTTATTGTTACCCGCGGTGTAAGCCAGCGTGGTTACGCCTACTCAGGGGAGGAAAAGCCGACTGTTATAGTCATGTCAGCACCTGAGTACCAGATTAATGCAAATGACTACTTAACTGGTATCACTGCGATCATTTGTACTACCCGGCTCTCTCACAATGTGCATCTGGCAGGTATCAAGCACTTGAACCGACTCGAACAAGTGCTGGCCAGGGCAGAGTGGCACGACCCATTTATCAGAGAAGGGATTATGTTGGATGTTTCTGATTGTGTGATCGAAGGTACGATGTCAAACATCTTCATTGAGAAAGACGGTGTCTTTTATACACCACAACTAAGCCGAGCAGGCGTGTGCGGTGTGATGCGACGAAAAGTGATTGAAACCTTACGTGCAGAGCAGCGATTGGTCTGTGTGAAAGATATGGCCCTGACAGAGTTACTGAACGCTGACTCTGTAGCAATTTGTAATGCCTTATTGGGTGTCATGCCGGTGTCACGGATCGATAATACAGTGTTTGAGATTGGACCGGCTCTGAACGATCTTGTAGCTAAGAAGTTGCAGAATGCAGATGCCTAAGCAATACCTGCAGTAGTATCTAATGAGTTTTGTCCGTGACATGGCATTGATGCTGTTTTACGGATTGGAAAACCACTGGTTTACACCCATGGTTTTGCAACACATCCATATGCTGCATTTGTGCCCGCCTTTAAGGATGGGCATGAGTTAGTTTGCTGTTGACATTAGTGTAAATTAAATATAATTGCTGATAGCCCGGAGGCAGAATGTCCTATCATGACAATTTAGCAACGATAAAAAAGCTCCTTTTTAAGCGTGGTGAGCGACTGAGTGTCTCAAGTTTATTGGATGTTGCCAGTGAGCTGCACGGCGATAAACAAATATTTTTTCAACTGTCAGAGTGTGGAGCCACAGCATCGACTGCGTTCAGTGCTAAATCGCTTAAGAGACAAGTAAACCTCTACAGCAATATCCTGAAGAACAAATACCAGATTAAACGTTATGACCGGGTTGGGGTTTTGCTAAGTAACAGCATGGAATACCACTTATGGTTTATGGCGATTGTCAGGGCCGGTGGCATAGCGGTGCCGATGAATGGTGGCTTTGATAAAGCAGAACTTAATGAATATCTTGTTCAAACCGGCGTCAAATTACTAGTAACCGAGTCCAGTATTTGGGATCAGAGTTATCCTCCTCCACAGATAGCGCATTACCTGAGCCTGGATAACCATAATCTTGATGAGCGAGGCTGTTTTATTGAGGATGCCGCAAAAGGTCAGCCAGAAGAGTTTGAATGTATCCCCCTGAGTCCAGATGATGTGGTATTGATTGTTCATACCTCAGGTACTACAGGGATCCCTAAACCTGTGGTTCATACAGACTCGACATTGGTGGCTGTACTATTATCCAATTCTAAAGCAATTTTCACCTCGAAAGATGAAAAAATGCTACTGGCGATGCCTTGTAATCACTGGATATCACATTGTGCTTTTATCGTGACGCTGGTATCCAGCGATACCACCTGGTGGCTGATACAAAAGTACAGTGCACACTATATTTTGGACAGTATTGATAAATATAAAATTACCTGTCTGATTAGCTTTGCCGGCAACTACGCCAGGATGTATAACCAAGGCTTAGACAACTATCACCTTGACACGATAAAAATGTGGGTGTCGGTGGCGGATGTCAGCTATGAAGTCCATCAACGTGCTTTTGTGCAAAAGGGTGCATTGATTCGTGTGTTAGGGCGGGTCGTCGTTAAGTCACTGTTTATTGACTTGCTAGGTTCATCTGAAACCGGTGTTCCGGCGTTAATGCGCAGCGTGTCGTCATTTAGTAACCGGTTTGGTCGTTATCTTGGTCGACCAGTCAATAACAGTTTAAAAGTGAAAGTGGTTAACGACTTTGGTATTGAGGTGCCAGTGAACCAGCCAGGGCGCTTAGTGGTCAGTGGGCCTACGGTGTTCAAGGGATACTGGAATAACAGTGAGAAGATGCTCGGCGTCTTTCACGATAATTGGTGGTGGACCGGAGACATTGTATACAAAGACAAGCGTGGCCGCTTTTATCATCTGGACAGAGGCGTAAACCTGATCCAAACGAGCTCAGGGCCAATCTCTTCGTTGGTGTTGGAAGAGCAGGTGATTAAGGTGTCTGGAGTGTTGAATGCCTGTGTGCTTGGGGTAAGGCGTGACGACACTGATAGTGCAACTGTTGCCTGCGTTATTCAGTCCAATGTATGCCAGGAAAGCTATCGCACTATTGTTTCTGCGATAAAACAATGCGAACTGACCAAAGATATTGAACACTTTGTCTTTACCTTAAACGATTTCCCCCGTGGACTAACCGGAAAAATATTAAAAAGAAAGTTGAATGCTGATGTATCAGCGCTGTTACAGCAGCATGGCGATGAAATACTGCATGAATTTGGTTAAACCTAAGTGTCAGGTCATAAAACAGGAAAACTAAAATGAAACTAACACACCTGAATATGAATTATATTCTGTGGGGTAAGTTAATGAACTCCCACTCTGCAGAAATTATCCAGATAAGTGGAGACATTAATTTTGAGCGGTTACAGCAGGCGATTAACATCGCAGTAAACAAGCAGCCTGTTTTAAAGTGTTGTATTAAACGTAAGTGGCTGCGTTATTATTGGCACCCGCTGCCGGAAAATACACCTATAGCGATTGAGCGGTGTGATTACAGCGAACTAACGGATGATGAATTAAAGGCTAAGATAGCAAGCCATACTTGGTGCAGACAAGCCGATTATCAGACAGAGCGCCTGGTTCGGTTTTATCTGATAGACGCCGGAAATAAAGTCAGCTATCTGCAAAGTGTTTCGCATCACGCGGCAGCCGATGCTCAATCTGGATTTATCTTATTTAAAGACATTGCCGCGATATATACTGCATTAACTCATGGCACCCCTGTAGATAAAACAGAGCGCCGGGTCAATAATAGGGATGTTGGCCGTGTTTATCTGAATAAGCTACCGTTTACCGAGAGAGTTCGCATTTTTTGCAGAGGAATAAAGGCTTTTCTAACTAAGCCGGGTTTTGCCGTGTCAAGCCTTGATGTGGCAGAGCCTAAAACCGATGCAATGCGCTCGATATATACTGATGCTTTGCCCGATGAACTCTTACCTAAATTAAAAGCAACAGCAAAACACTACAATACCTCTGTTCATGTCCTGTTTGTTCTTGCCATGATTAAGTTCAAACAACAATTTAACCCAGGCACAGATAAGGCAGGCTTTCAACTCCTGGATGTCCTGACCTTAAGGCAGTTTTCTGATGAAGATGTTTCCATGTCTTATGATGCATACAGCATTAACCACTTCAAAGATTTCTATACAAACAAAAGTGATGAACAACTCATCGCTGACATCACCGCCTATATAACAGGGTTAAAAGCAGGGAAGATATTTGAAGACTGGTATCAGCAAAAAATTTGGGTTGGGGCTTTTTTGCTGCTGCCTCAGTGGTTGAAGGCCAAGTATGTTGCAAAAGTGCTGGATGACAAGCTAAGAAGCAATATGTTGATTTCTAATCTTGGTGTTTTTAACTTTAACTCCTACGCATTCGGTGAGGCAGACGTTACCGACTTTTTCAGTTTTCCAAACGTTGGTGGCCCGCTCCGGCTGGGTTTGTTCTTCTGTACATTCAAAGGTCGTCTGAAACTAACTTTGGTCTATGACGCACGTTGTTTTGAGCATCCGGTTAAACACTCGGTGATGGAGCCATTTGTCCAGGTTCTGCACGCTATATGCCGTGTGTCAGCAGATACAGAATCGGCAGTTGGTTATGGCTCTGAACTTGAAAAAATTGCTTAAAAGGAGTTGTTATGTTTTTGGCCCGGGAAAAATCTACAGTTGACCAGTTACTACCAGGACTTGCAGCAGCACTTAAGGCTAAAACCTTGATGGAGCTTGAGTCTGACGATGGCAGGCTATTGGTCAGTTATTTAAGGCAGTATGCCAACCCAGGACTTTTAGTGGGTGCTAAATTGGGTGGCATGGCTGTTGATCTGGTGTCCGCAGTACGGATTCACCGCTACATTGGCAGTTTATGTCCTTCACTGGCAGTTATGATGACCATGCATAATCACACGACCTACTGCCTTTCAAAGGCGATGGATGCTTCGTTGGCCAACAAAGATTCGCTACTCAGTGATGTTGCCCGTGACAAACTGGTGTTTTGTTCTGGCTTTGCTGAAGCCAAGCCTGGTGCTAACATTCTCAGTTCGTCAGTAACCTGTGCAGCCAGCAACGGTCACTTTGTTATTAACGGCAGCAAGAAACCCTGCACGATGGTTGATTTCGCGGATGTTGCTTTAGTGGGAATTACTAATCCGAATGCCGGAGAGGCAACAGCACGAGGTTTGTTGCTGGTCGACAATATGCGGGCAGACAAGATAGAAAAGGTACCATTTTGGCCGGCCTCAATCTTAACGGCGACCAGCAGCAACGAGCTGGTTTTTAATGGTTATAAAGCCACTGCCGGTAATGTTGTGCTGATGGAGGCGGGAGAGGCGCCAAGTACAGCTAAGCAGGCTATTGAAAACACGGAGCTCTGTGGTCTCAGTTGCTTCCAATTACTTATCGCCTCATCTTATCTGGGGGCTGCATCCCAACTTGCTGCACAGTGTTTTGCGGCAGCGCCAGCAAATGCGACAGACGCCAGCCAAATAGTGAACGAGCTGGAGTCGGCAGCTTTAGCTTTGGAAGGGGCGGCAGCACTGATCGATTCACATCAACCCTGCCAAACGTTGGTTGCTCTGAGTGTTAGCGTACGCACTATGGTAGCGCAGTGCATAGATCGCGCCAATCGCTTGGCTTTGATTGGTTTAGGTGGCATGCGATACCTGGCTAAAGAAGAGATCAGGTATTTGCTACAAGTCTCGCAATGCCTGAATTTTCATCCTTTGTCACGCAATGAGTCGGTAGAGTTAATTCAGCATGAACTGTGCCGGGCCAGTGACTGAGTGGACGTGTAACTGACCAGACTGATTGAGTTGTAACCTGAGCTGGCTTTTCGAACCCGGTGCAGCAGCTGCATTAGGGGCAAATTAATAATAAGGGTTGAGGAGAAACACCCATGTCGTTGATTAATCACTATCGAAAATTTTTGATAGGCAAACTCGATTTAGATCTTAATATTGTAAAATGTGAGAACAACAAAATATACACTCAGGACGGCAGGGTCGTGCGTGACTACTTATCACAGTATGGCGCTCTGCCATTTGGCCACAATCCGGATTTTTGTGCTAATGCCGTTATTGAACACTTGCAAAGTAAAGCGCCGGTATTTACCCAGCCAGTCTTTCAGAAAGCAACCGAAGAATTCGCACAGGAGTTAGTTGAGGTTCTGGGGGGCTGGGCCAATCATGTCACCTTTACTAACAGTGGCGCAGAGACGGTCGAGGTTGGTTTTAAGCTGGCCCGTATTAAAACGGGCCGTAAGAAAATACTCTCTGTTGATCGTTCTTTCCATGGTAAAACCTATTCCGCTTTGCTAGCCACCAATTCCCGGCGGCATAATATTGAGCACTTGCGTAACGATGACAAAAACTTCGACAAGATCACGCTGAACGACTTTGCTGCACTTGAACGCGAACTTGAGAGCCAGCAGTACGCGGCTTTCATTGTCGAGCCAATTCAGGGGGAGGGCGGCATGCATGTTGCGGATGTGGCCTGGCTTGCCCGTGCGCGCGAGCTTTGTAGTAAAAACCGCACAGTGTTAATCTTCGATGAAATACAAACCGGCTTAGGTCGCTCAGGTGGCATTTGCGTTGCGCAGGATATTGGTATCACACCTGATATCCTGTTATTGGCAAAGTCACTCAGTGGTGGGTTAATTCCAACCGGCGCAGCTGTGTATAGCAGCTCGGTGTCGACACCCGAGTTTGACCGGAAGCATAGCTCGACTTTTGCGAACAATGGCCTGGCTACCTGCGTTGGCAGGGCGGTGATCAGGGAATTGAGCAAAAACGACGGGGCAGCCTTGAAACACGTGAAAACTATTTCTGCGCTGGTAGATGATTGTTGCGCACAGTTGACGCTAAGGTATCCGGATATTTTTTCCTGGCGCGGTGCTGGCCTGATGCGTGCATTTCAGTTCCACGATGTGCAGGCAGATGCGAACTACATTGTTACTTACCTGCAAAACAGCGGTTCTTTGGCCTGGCTGATATGCAGCTATTTGCTCAACAGACACCAAATGCTGGTGATGCCGTTATTGTCTGATAAATGCTCCATTCGGTTTGAGCCACCTTTAAACAGCAGTGCAGAAGATATTGCCGACTTTTTTATTGCGTTAGAACAGGTGTGTATCCTGATCAACAATGGCCGTTACGACATTCTGATGGCCGGTCTGATTGAAAAACCGTACAGTGAACTGCCAGGTCTGGAGCAAGCCTTCCCGGCTGTTGTTGCACAGCAAACTGCGGCAACACAGTACGCCGGACAAGAGAAAAAGCGCGGTAAGACATTTGCCTTTCTAATGCATTTTACCGTGGTGGATGACTGCGTCCGTATGTTACCGCAATGTTTTCATCGTAACTTTACTGAAGCGGAGAATCGCCATTTAAGCAGTTTAATTATGGAAGTGGGGGCTGTGGATACCAGTCCGGGGGTTGCGCTGAAATTCTGTGTCAGCAATGCGCATGCTTTTGCCAACGGCATGATGATTATGAGCCCGATAGCGCCGCGCGATATGATGGATTTGCCTGCTGCAGAAAAAGAAAACCTGATCAAAGATTATATCGCAGTCGCACGGCGTGAAGGGGCTGAGTTTCTTGGCTTAGGTGCCTACACTTCGGTGATCACTCGGGGTGGCGAAAAAATGCTTGATGATATTGCTGGCCTGTCGTTCACAACAGGCAACAGTTTAACCGCCATTGCCACCACCGAGACGGTATTGGAGGCATCCGGCCGGGATCTGATCGGTGCTGTGATCAGTGTGATAGGTGCCCGGGGCGCTGTCGGCAAACTGATGGTCAGTGAACTGGCGCATTGGGGTGACAATATCATTCTGATGGGGCGGCCGGGTACCGAAAAGCATCTGTTACAGGAACTGCTGCCTTCACTTTGTCAGTTGGCGTTCAGCGCAGAACAACAAGCACAGCCGGGCTCAGTGATCGATAACATTCAAGGTTATGTGCATCGTGCTATGCCGGAATTGTCAGAGTACATTGGCGCTGGCAAAGCGGTTCCAGCCGCTGGGGTTGCGGCCGTTGTCGATCGCATTTTAGCGGACGATGTTGTTAACAGCCTGGGGTTAAGCACTTGTGATTGTTATAAAACAGCATTAGAGCAATCTGATTATGTGGTTTCTGCGACCAGCGAAGGTAAGCCATTTTTAAATACTGACTTTTTAAAAGAAGGCGCCATAGCAATTGATACCGCCCGGCCATTTGATTTTATTGTGCAGCCCGGGCAACGCGTTCAGGTCTTGGAAGGGGGCTTGGTGTTGCAGCCTGAAACACTAAGTTATGGCGACTGCAACATGGTTGGCCTGCCGCCGGGTGTCAATCTGGCCTGTTTGTCAGAAACCATCGCCTTGGCTATAGAAGGTTGTGAGGGACGCTTCAGTGTTGGGAAATCAATAGAGTATGCCCAGGCTCGATATGTCACTGATATTGCACGCAAGCAAGGATTCCTGCCACTGGGATATCAGGCACCTGCGCCAGCGGTACAGCAGGCGACCGTACCGGAGACTTCAGCAAACGAGGAACAATTAGCCGAGCTGAGTTAAGTACGACTTGCTTAGTGTTCGTTTAATTAGAAAACATGGTTTGCACTTATTGTATAAGGAGGTGCCGTGAAAATTCTTATTGTAGATAATTACGATAGCTTCACATTTAATCTGTATCAGTATGTCAGTGAAGTGTTCGCAGTTTTGCCGGTAGTGGTGAAAAACAATGATGTTACAGTCGACTATGAGCAATACGATGCGATAATTATTTCTCCTGGTCCTGGTACACCAAATAAAAAAGACGATATTGGGATATGTGAAACGATTATCAAAGAAACCACGAAGCCGTTGTTGGGAATTTGCCTTGGGCATCAGTCTATCGTTGCCGCTATGGGGGGGGAGGTTGAGATTTCTGGTGCACCCTATCATGGCCGAACAAGTAAAGTTTTGCATGGTGGTAGCGGCGTATTTGATCAGTTGCCAAACCCGTTAGAGGTAGTGCGCTATCACTCGCTTATTGCTTATCAACCGCTACCTAAAACATTAATTGCCACTGCTTTTACTGAAGACGGTTTGATTATGGGCGTTGAACACCGGCACCGACCAATGTGGGGCGTGCAGTTTCATCCTGAGTCAGTGTCTACCGATTGTGGGCGCCAGATTATTGAAAATTTCAAGACGCTGGTAGAACGACATAAAGCTGGCAGCATGAAGACGACGCTCAGAACAAATCGTGCACCAGCGCATATTAGCAGGCCTGTAGTCGTAGAGAAAACGCTATGGCGTTGTCAGTTTAAAGCACTGGACATGCAGCTTGCCCCGGCCATGGTGTTCGACAAGTTGTTCAGTCAGGCGCAATACAGCTTTTGGTTGGATACCAGCTCAGCGGCTAACGCCGAGGGCCGATTTTCATTTATGGGCGATGCATCCGGGCCTGCTTCTTATTGGTTTTGCTACGATGTAAAGGCAAAAACTGTCTCGATCGATGCGCAGGGAAAACGTACCAAGCGCTGTGTCGATTATCAGCGCTTTGTTGCCAATGCACTGCACGCAACTATCGAGGGTACCGAAGAGCTGCCTTTTGATTTTTGTGGTGGTCTGGTGGGGTTTCAGGGCTACGAGCTGAAATCAGAGACAGAGCCTGTTAGTAATAAACACTTGTCGGCACAACCTGATGCGGCTGGGCTTTTTGTCGACAGGTTTATTGCTTTTGACCACAAAACGGGGCTGGTTTACCTTGTCGCTTTGGACAAGGCCTCGGCGGACGACAGCGCAGTGGATGCCTCAGCGCTGTGGCTGGAGACGATGAGTCATGACTTGGCTGCGATGGTGCAACAGAACATCGCTAGTACAGTTGACGACATTGCGGTACGGCAAGCCTCTCATGATCCGAGCCAGCCGGTGCAGTTCATGCTTGAGGATGATTATCAGGCCTATATCGACAAGATAAGTTGTTGCAAGGACTACATCAAGCGTGGAGAAAGTTACGAAATTTGTTTAACAAACAGAATTCGTGCCACGCTCGGGGTGGAGCCATGGCCGCTGTATTGTGTGCTGCGTCAGGTAAATCCAGCACCAAGATCCGTGTATCTGCATTGCCCTGACTTTTCTGTACTTAGCTCGTCACCGGAGAAGTTCTTCAGCGTTGGCAGAAATGCGGTGGTTGAAGCCAAGCCAATCAAGGGCACACGTAAACGCGGTGTCACGCTGCAAGAAGATGCTGCTTTGATAGCTGATTTGGCAAACAGCGAAAAGGATCAGGCAGAAAACCTGATGATCGTCGATTTGCTGCGCAATGATCTGAACCGGGTTTGTGAGGCAGGTTCCGTGTGGGTGCCAAAGCTAATGCAGGTTGAGACGTATGCTTCGGTGCATCAGCTGGTATCCACCGTGCGCGGGCGTTTAAATGGCGACGAGTCATTGGCAAGTCTGTTTGCGGCTACTTTCCCGCCAGGGTCGATGACCGGAGCGCCGAAAACCAGAACCTTAGAAATATTGGATGAGCTGGAGTCGTCAGCACGAGGCATTTATTCCGGGGCTATTGGGTATATGTCGCTGAATGGTGCAGCTGAACTTAATGTGGCTATTAGAAGCTTGGTTGTGCGCGACGATCAGCTGGAAATAGGCGTGGGTGGCGCTATTACCTGGTTATCTGATGCGGAAGAAGAGTTTGAAGAAATCCTAATCAAAGCCCGGGCGCTGATGCGAGCAATTGCAAAGTATGCAACAGGTGACGAGAGTCATTATGCCGTCCAAGGCGCCGAGCCACAGCCTAGCCTGGTAATTGATCCATATGAAGAGGTTTTTTCAGATCCTTCTTATCTGAATGAACAAAACTACAAACTAAAAGAAGGCTTAGAAGCGTGTTAAAACATCATATAGTATTTGGCGAGTTAAGCTATGCTCTTGTGAGATTTGCTCTGACACTGTTAGTTGATGACACTTCTGAGCGGGTTTCGTTGGTGATTAAAAAATATTCTGATGAAAATTTACTTTACGGTGATATTAATCAGATTATTTTAGAGGTGGCAACGAAGAATAAGATTTTGTTGAATGAGAAACAGCTTAGTAAAGTGTCAGTGTATGAAAATGACACTGATCTGGAAATTAATGAGCCGCTAGTTGAAATAGAAAAAAAACTAATGGCACTGGGGATTTATCATAACAGTATTGTGAGTTGGCTGATTGACTCCAAACAAAACAGTGGCAATGCATCTGACAGCAAATATGGCACTGGTACCTATGCCCGGTTAGAGAAGTATGTGCATAACGATAATGCTCTTGTTGAACATTATAGCCCTGCATCTATTCGTTTTGGTAATATATTCGGCCCGGTTGGACGTTATCAGGATATTATTGATACACCGCTGAATAATTATATACATGGCATGATTGATTTTTCAGCCCGTCACAACAGTAGCAAGGTACGCACCTATGTCAGTGAAACGCTGTACCTGTGCTTCTCATCCTTTCTGCATTATTGTCAATTCATTTTAGATGATACTTATGTCCGGGGTGAAAATATAGACGTGCAGCATCAATATACAATACCGTTGAAAGACTTTATTTATTCTGTGGCAAAAGCACTCAGTATAGATGTGGCTTTTATCGATAATGCCGGTGAAGAGTTAAACGCACAGGAAAAGTACTTTGCACAAATTCTCGACACTGCCGGTTTGGTAACAAGCCAGGGCTGTCATGCCAGATTATCGGAGATGGCTGATTCTGAAGCGCGGCGTAATTTTTTATCCTTGGTCGAGAAGTCGGTGTACGAGGCTGCCCGTTGGCGAAGTGACATTACCGCTGACGCGCTACTATTTGCCAAAGAAAAGCGCTTTGAACACTATTTTAATTTTGGCGATAAAATTGTTGAAATATCAAGAAGCATTAACGGCGAGAAAACGGCAATATGCCATGCTGCCGGCTCAATGAACTACGGCTTGATAGAAAACAGCATCATGAACTTTGTTTCTAATATGGTGAAGCTTGGTGTGGTGCCAGGCACACGCGTTGCTATTGTTGCCAATGACAGCCCGAGCTTTGCAATAGCGGTGTTGTCACTGCTGTACTCTGGTTGTGTCGCGATTATAGTTAACCCACTACTAAAGCTCTCCACCATTGTCCAGGCGCTGGGATCGGCAGAAGTGAGCCATGTGCTTGCAGACAAAGAGTTTATCAGCCTATGTCGGGATAACAGTGAAGTTCCCGCCAATGTTATCCCGACTATATCGGATATCTATGACATTGCATCTGAGCAGCCCTGCAACCTATCCCTTGAAATAACCAGATGGTTGCCAGCCAGAACCCGGCCATTTGATGAGGGGATCGGCATGTTTACTTCCGGCACGACCGGCATCCCTAAGCTTATTATGCATCGGCATCAGGATTTTGTCGTGGCCGCAGAGCGTTATGCAGCTCAGGTACTGAATATTAATACCAGTGACAGAGCATTCTCAGTGTCGAGAATGAGCTTCGCTTTTGGCTTGCACAATTGTTTTAATGCGCTCTTTAATCGCGCAACAGCCATCATTTCACCGAAAGACCTGTCAATTGATGACATTGTGGCTGCAATAAAGCTATACCAGCCAACTATTTTATACGCCGTACCAACGGTATACCAGTTTCTGATTAATCATCCAGCGATACAGCCAGACGACTTTAAAGCAGTGCGCTGCTTTGTCTCCGCTGGCGATCGTATGCCGGTTGAGCTTAACAGAAAATGGCAGGCCAAATTTGATGCCTCGATTCTAGACAGTCTCGGGTCAACTGAAGCATTTAGTACCTACATTACCAATATACCTGGCTCAAGCCGCGCTTTTGGCTGGACAGGAAAGATTGTACCTGGTTTTGCAGCCAGGATTATCAATGAACGCGGTGTCATCTGTGGCCCAGGCGATATAGGTACTTTATGGCTAAGAGGCCCCACCTTACCGAGCAGATACGAAAACCATGGTGCAGCAACAGCATCACGTTTTCGTGATGGTTGGTATTGCACCAACGATATGTTTGTACGTGATCAGCAAGGTTATTTTAGTTTCTTCGGCCGCTCGGATGATGTGGTGAAGGTGTCAGGGCAATGGGTAGCGCCACAGGATATTGAAGACGTGCTGCTTGGCCATCCGGATGTGGTTGAAATTGCTGTGTTAGCTGTTGGTGATAACGAAACAACCACCCGAACAAAAGCGTTCGTTGTCACCAACAGGCAGGATCAGGTGCAGTTTACGAAAGAGTTAAAGCAGTATGCCCGGCAGCATCTCGAACGCTGGAAGTACCCGCATTTGTTCCAGTTTGTCGAAGCTCTGCCAAGAACCGTCACCGGGAAATTGCAACGAGAAAAGCTCAGGCACTTAATGACAGCTGCTGCCCAGGTTGAAGTTACTTGAGCCGAAACCGGTTTTGCACAGCAAGATCGGAAGTGCGCCCAAGCAAATACACTGGCACTTGCAGGGTTAAATTAAATAAAAACAAAATGTTAAACAATAAATTGAGGATATAGCAATGACGAATAATGCCATCAAGCTCGATCAGGCCATTCAAATGTTATCAGATAAATTATACAACCACTCTTTTCTGGTTCGCTGTCGGCAGGGCTCAATTTCCCTGTCGGAGTTGAAGGCGTTCTTATTGCAACATGGTTTATACAGCACCTATTTTACCCGCTATCTCTGTGCCATGATGGCAAGTCTGCCAGCAAACTCGCAAGTACTGGCCCTGGCTGAAAACTTATTTGAAGAACTTGGGCTGGCGCCAGACAGTCCTACACCCCATCATGTGATTTATAAAAATATGCTGGATACTTTCTCAATAGCGTTAGACTCGGCAAAGATTAACCAGGAAACCCAGGCGCTTATTGATTGTATGTTTAAACATTGCCGTGAGCAGAACCCAGCCTTAGGTCTGGGAGCGTTATGTATAGGTGCTGAAGCGATAGTTCCGGCACTGTACAGTAGCTTGGTGGCAGGTTTCAGGCATCATGGCATTTCAGATGAGGCTATACAGTTCTTTATTCTACATATTGAATGTGACGATGGGCATGCAGAAACGCTGCATGAAATTATGCTGGATATTTCGGGCGAGAATGAGTTACAGCTGGAAAATATGATTAAAGCCGGTGAGGAGCTGATTAATGCCAGGCTCAATTTCTTCTCTGCTCTTGAACATCAGCCTGCTCGTATAGCGTCGGAGAATACAGAAAATGTCGCCTTTTCCTGAACAAACGGATATGAACAAATGAATACGACATTTACGTTAGACAAACAGTCGCTGATGGAGAAAAGTCGGGCGGAAATAGCGCAACGACTGCCTGAAGGCCTGTGGAGCGAAAAACAAAAATTGGCGTTGGCTTGCCGGATCCTGTTTGCTCAAGGGCATGATTCCGGTTTAGCAGGGCAAATTACTGCCCGAGGCGAGCAGCACCATGAGTATTATACCCAACCTTTTGGCTTCGGGTTTGATGAGATTACGCCGGATAATTTGTTAACAGTAAATGCAGATCTGCAGGTGTTGCAAGGGGAGGGGCTACCAAACCCGGCAAACCGGTTTCACTCCTGGATATATCAGGCCAGGCCCGATGTACGCTGCATTATTCACACGCACCCGCTTCATATCTCGGCTTTATCTATGCTGGAAATACCATTAAAAATATCTCATATGGATAGCTGTATGTTGTATGAAGAGGTCGCTTTCCTGAAAAAGTGGCCTGGGGTACCGGTTGGTAATGAAGAGGGCGAAATCATAACGGCCGTGCTGGGGAATAAGCGGGCTGCGTTGCTTTGCCATCATGGACTGGTAGTGGCGGGGCAGTCTATCGAAGAAGCCTGTATGGTGGCCATTCAATGCGAAAGGGCAGCCAAACTGCAATTACTAGCCCAAGCCGTTGGCGACATAAAAGATATTGAGCCAGAGCTGGCCAGAGAAGCACATGATTGGATCTTACAGGAAAAGCGCTCTAAGGCTGCTTTTGCCTACTATGCCAGACGTATAGCCCATGAGTTAAACTTCGGTCAATGAGCTTAGGAGGCAGTAAGAAAGAGTAGAATCGCCTGCAATTCTACTCTCTTTTGTTACCCCTGAACGGATACTGTGGCCCAGGAATTTGTGGGGGCCTTCAGTGCATCTCTTAACCGCGCAAATAGTCAGTGAGACTTTGGCGCCAAAACCTGGTGATTAACAACCACTTGGGTGCACGTTTTCCCATATCCCAGTGTGTACTTAAGCGCAGGATAAACCCGGTAAGAACTGATGGCAAAAGCGATAGCAATGAGACCTCGTTGCCCCCATAGCGCCAGTATCTCTTCCCTTAGTGCATCAGCCTCCGGGTTGTGCGTTAACACCAGTTCAGTAAATCTCACCACCAGTGCAATTTCCTCCGGAAGCTCCGCCAATTCGCACTGAATTATGGCTTGAACAATACCGGGGTCCAATTTGGCTTCCAAGGCCAGGTTAACCGCTAACTGGGTACAGGGCCCGCAATCTTCTGAAATAATGGCGCGTATTCTGGCGGCGTAGAGTGCAGCTGCAGGTAAAGCTCCCGAATGAGTCGACATGGTCTGAAAACCCATGAACTTTAAAAAAGCTCCCAGATCTGTTTGGAGAATGTCCTGTTGATATTGCACATCGTAGTTATATTTTTTGTTAAATGAAAGTATCATTTTATTGAGTAGGTATCGGATCATTTGTGTAACCTCTTGTTCGAATGATTATGACGATGGGCAGGGTTGATGCAGACTTTCCGTCAGCTGAATGCCTTTCAACAACAAAGCAAAGTTAATGAACCTTGCCTTGGGGTATTGGATTGGCATTTTATGGCACCGCTATAAAAAGAAAATAATGCTAACCACCCTATCAATCATGAATACAATTCATGAATTTCATGTTATTTTTGGCTGATTGAGTGGCAGTGTGCAGTGAACGATGATGGACAAACTACGTTTGTTGGAGATTTTTTTAGCGACTTGTGATGCTGGCAGTTTCGCAGCCGCAGCGAAAAGCTGTGGTACGGATCCCTCCACGGTCAGTAAGGCCATCAGGCGATTGGAAGCACAGCTGGCATTGACACTTTTTCAGCGATCTACCCGGTGCTTAAGCATTACCGAGGCTGGTCAGCGTTATGCGGCGACGGTGCGTAGCATGATGCAGGAGCTTACTTCCTGCGAGCACGAGCTTCAGCAACTGAATGACACGCCTGGCGGGGTGCTGCGGATCAATTGCGCGGTCTGCTACGGCCATCTTTATCTGCGCCCGGTGCTTCAGGCATTCAGTCAGCGCTATCCGGCGATACAGCTGGATCTGCAAATCAATGATCTGCATATCGATCTGATAGAAAACAACATTGATATCGCGCTGCGCACCGGTTACATCAAAGACAGTCGTCTGGTAGCAAGGCGGCTGAGCCCGATGGATTTCTTGATTTGTGCTTCACCTACCTATCTGGCAAGTCATGGCACCCCAGCTTGTGCCGATGACTTTCAACAGCATGCCTGGATCGGTTTTCGTATCAAGCAAACCCAACAGCTGCAACCGATCGTGCTACCGGATGCGCAGGGGGAATATCAGCCGTATGCTTTGGTGCCACGGCATATCACCGATGATGGCGAAGCCATGGCCCAGTTGTGTGCCGATGGCGCGGGTTTTGCGCAGTTGCCTCACTTTCTGGCAAAAGAGGGACTGCAAAGCGGGGCTTTGGTTTCGCTGTATCCTTACTACCGGCCACCGGAGCCAGACAACGGCGTTTTTGCCATTTACCCCAAGCGCGATTATTTACCCGCCCGGGTCCGAGTTTTTCTCGACTGTTTACTGGAGTTCTTAAAAGCGCAGGGCGAGGGAGCGTATCATACCTGGGCTGAGCAGCTAACACCGCTGATTCGTTTTCGCCACTGAGCTTAGGGCTCTTGCACTGTGCAAGTGGATAGACTTCTTGCGGTTTTAATAAATTTTTCGTCAACTATTCTTAAGGACGGCAGGTTTTGGCTTAAGGCTCACTGAACGGGGCCGTTATAACAAAGGAAGATGACTGTATGCAAAACAGCAATTTAGACGAGCAACAATTAGCAGCACAGCAAAAGACTGCAGAGCTTGAAAGCCTGTGTCAACAGGATAAATTGGCAGAGCTGAATAAGGAGTTTGAAGCGCTGCGCCCCAAAGCCTGGATTGCCTGGGGTGATGTGTTGCTGGTTTTATTTTGGTACTGGATGTTGTATTGGCTGGCCCCTGAGTTTTTCGACCAACCCTGGGCTTTCATTCTGATGATGTTTGTTATCACAGTATTGGGCCGGGTAGGTTACGAAAGCAAGCGCATCAATAAGCGCATCGATTTGCTAAAAGCGATGCTGCAAAAGTAGGTTACTGTTTCCACGATAGCTGCTGCTTTTTTCGTTATGATTTCTGGGGTTAAAGTTAAATCACAGCTCGTTTAACTTGTGGTAGCATAGGTTATTCCCAACTTTTGGTAATTGCACCTATGCTGCTGGATGGCACTCTGATCCAATTGTTGTTTTTGCTGGGTTTTATGGTGTTTATGGTGATGCTGTTTCAGCGCGCACATATTCCGGCCAGCATTGCTTATTTATTGGTTGGGGTACTGCTCGGGGCACATACCGCTGGGCCCGTTATCAGCGAAGGTTATATCCATAAAATCGCTGAATTTGGTATCGTCTTTTTACTCTTTACCATTGGCTTGCGCTTTTCCTGGCAACAAATTTATCAGTTGCGTCATACCATTCTGGGGCTTGGCACGGCCCAGGTTGGCTTAACAACCTTGCTGGTTGCCTTATTGCTTTGGGCGATGGGGGTAGCGTCTGTGGTTGCCTTTGTTATCGGTGCTGTCTTTGCTCAGTCATCCACCACCATCATTAGCAAGCAGCTGTTGGAGCAGGGCGAGGATCAAAGCCGCCATGGCCGTCTTGGCATTAGCCTGTCGGTTTTTCAGGACATTACTGCGGTACCATTTATCATTGTGATCCCAGTACTGGGTGTTGCCATGGCGCAGGATATTGCAAGCACCTTAGGGATGGCATTGTTCAAAGCAGTGCTTGCAACCGCTTTGGTGGTGTTGGTGGGGCGCTACCTGCTACGGCATCTATTTCACCGGGTTTCCAGCAGCGACTCGGCCGAGCTTTTTACCTTGACGGTATTGTTGGTTTGTTTGGCCGCTGCCTGGCTGACACAAAGTCTTGGCTTATCGATGGCATTCGGAGCTTTCCTGGCCGGTATGGTGATGGGCGAGACCGAATTCAAACTTCAGGTAGAAGCCGCGATCCGGCCGTTTCGCGATGTATTGCTTGGTATTTTCTTTGTCAGCATCGGCATGTTGCTCGATCCGATGTTGTTGCCGGAGATAGGGCACATTGCGCTGGCAGGAGCCTTGCTGTTGCTGCTGATTAAGATTGTTTTGGTCACAGCTTTGGTGCTTGCCACTGGGGTGGCGCTGGAAACCGCTTTTCGCACCGGGTTGATTTTGGCGGTAGGTGGCGAGTTTGGTTTTGCACTATTGGCGTTGGCGCTTGAAGGCGGCACCTTAGACAGTCGCAGCAGCCAGATTATTTTAACCTCGGTGTTGTTGTCGATGATGTTGGCAGTTTTTCTGATCCGCTACAATTTGCAGCTCAGCCGTTTTGTGGTCGGACGCTGGATTGGACAAGCAGCGGTGAGCTCCGAGCCATTCGATGATATTGAACAGCATGGACTGCAACAGCATGTGGTGATTGCTGGCTTTGGCCGGATAGGACAGGGGGTTGCTCAGTTTTTACAAAAAGAGCAGGTGCCTTACATCGGCCTCGACCTGGATGCTGCCAGGGTAAAGAATGCCCGGCTGGCAGATGTACCGGTATTTTATGCCGACTCGACCGATCCTGATACCTTAATTGCGGTAGGCCTTGCCAAGGCGCGTTTGCTTGTCATCAGTCATGAAGACTTATCAGCAGCATTAACGACCTTGCGCCATGCCCGCACACTGCACCCTGATTTGCCGGTGATCGTCCGTACCCGCGATGAGAGCCATGTTGCAGAGCTCCGTCAAGCTGGTGCTACTGAGGTCATTCCCGAAACCATAGAGGCAGGAATGATGCTTACTTCGCACGTCTTGCTGATGCTGAATGTACCGGCTCGTCGGGTCAATCAACTGGTGCAGGAGCAGCGCATAAATCGCTATCAACTGCTGCGCCAGCAATTTCGTGGCTCGGCCGACTTGCTGAAGACACAGCAGCAGGAGCAGTTGAAAGCCGTGTTATTGGCCGAAGGCTCTCCTGCCATTGACCAAAGTTTGCAGATGCTCGATTTAGCGCAATATGGCATCCAACTGACCGAGCTGGTAAGAGCTCATAACCGGATAGAGCAGCCTTCACTGGATATGGTGTTGCAGGAAAATGACGTTTTGGTGTTATTTGGCAGCGCGGAAGCTCTGGAGCAGGCAAGCCTGGTATTAACGCACCGGCTTGCTGCGGATTAAGCAGGATCCAACGGCACGGTTTTCTCCAGGTGTTTAATATGCTCTGTAAGCCCAAGTGCCTTATCGACATCCAACATCAGGGCGATGCCAGTATCAAGTTTTTCATCCAGCTTACCGACTTTGGTAATCGTTGCCAGCACTTCATCGGCCCGGCGCGCTTCTACCAGAATCAACAACACGGTGCGCGGATGCAGCAGCTCAAGGCCGAAAATACCGATGGACTTTTCCAGCCCCTGGCCACGGGCGTTGATAATGGTGGCACCGGTTGCGCCGGCCGCGCGGGCTGCATCCAGTACGGCATCGGTTTTACCTTCATCGACAAATACCAGTATCAGTTTGAATTGAATTGCCATCGGTCTGCTCCATTGGTGTGCTATGCGTAAAGCATACCACCATTTGTAGAAGTTTTTTTTATCTGGATCAATATATTCGTTGCGATATTGGCTAGAATAGCCAAGACTAAAGCAAACCAAATCAACAGAATATGGTTGGGTACTGCATCCAGCCAGCAAAGCGCTTAAGGGAGAGTTGTGCGATTTTTCTCGGATTTTCTGCATCAAATCCTGCACGCGGGTAAAAACCTGCTGCCCATTGTGGTGGTGGTGGTGTTCTTTCAGGCGGTGATTTTACGGCAGATGCCCAATGATCCCTGGATGCTGACGCTGGGCCTGGCCATTGTAGCGCTGGGCGTGGCGATGTTTTTGCAGGGACTGGAGTTTAGTATCTTCCCGGTTGGCAAAAGCCTGGCCAATCAGTTTGCCCGTAAAGGCTCCATTCCCATTTTAATGGCCTTTGGCTTTGCCATGGGCTTTTCGGCTGTGGTGGCTGAGCCTGCCTTGATTGCGGTGGCCGAACAGGCTCAGCAAATCAGCGATGGCCGGGTCGATGGCCTGACGCTGCGGCTGATTGTCGCGCTGTCGGTGGGCGCTGTGATGGCGATAGGGGTGCTGCGTATTATTCTGGGCCATCCCATTCACTGGTACATGATCATTGGCTACATTGTGGTGGTTACGGTCACCTGGTTTGCGCCGGAGGAAATTGTTGGCCTGGCTTATGATTCGGGTGGGGTGACCACCAACATTGTCACCGTGCCCTTGATTGCCGCGCTCGGGTTAGGTCTGGCCGCATCCATTCGCGGCCGCAATCCCCTGATGGATGGCTTTGGCCTGGTGGCGATGGCGGTGATGGTGCCGATGGTCAGTGTGCAGCTGTACGGCATCTGGGTTTACACCATAGCCCCAACGCCAGAGCTGGCGCTGGGGCTGATTACCGCAGAAGTAAAAGCCGTACACCCGCTGCTGCAAATGTTGCTGGACTTACTGACCATGCTGCGCGATGTGCTGCCAATCATTATCGTGGTGCTGTTTTTTCAGTATCTGGTGCTGCGAAAACCGCTGAATAACCCGGTGAAAGTCATTTTTGGGTTTATCATGGTGCTGCTTGGGCTCTATGCCTTTGTCATTGGCTTAAAGCTGGGCCTGTTCCCGATTGGCGAAGGCATGGCCGAGCAATTGATGGCGCGCAATTACCTGCCTTTTATTTATCTGTTTGCCTTTATGATTGGTTTTGCTACCACCATGGCCGAACCGGCGCTGATAGCGGTGGGCCAGCAAGCCGAGCAGGCTGCACCGGGCAAGCTCAAAGGCAGTGTGATCCGGATTATTGTTGCGCTTGGGGTGGCTATTGGCATAGCCGTTGGTGTGCATCGCATCATCACCGGCGACTCCATTCACTACTACATTATGGCAGGCTATCTGCTGGTTATCGTACTGACAGCTCTGGCACCAAAGTACATTATAGCGTTGGCTTTTGACCTGGGCGGCGTCACCACCTCGGAAGTGACCGTGCCTTTAGTGACTGCATTAGGTATTGGCCTGGCTACCCATATTGAAGGGCGCAATGTTCTGATTGATGGTTTTGGCCTGATTGCCTTTGCCTCGATTTTCCCGATTATTACTGTGATGGCATACGCAATTTTGATGGAGTATGCCGCCAAATTCAGGAGACAAACCGTATGAAATTCTCAGCTCTGGTTGCCATCGTCAACGACGAATACGAAGAGCAAACCATCCAGGCCGCCCGGAAAAATGGGGCAACCGGCATTACCATACTGGCTGGCAAAGGCATTCCCTGCGATGAGCGCAAAACTTTTTTTGGTTTAAGCTTTGAAGGCAGCCAGACGGTGCTGTTGATGGTACTGGAAAAGTCTTTGTCACTTGGGGTACTAAAGGCCATTAAGCAGGTGGTCGCCAAAGATGATGGCGGCTCGGAAGGGCTGGTGTTTACCGTACCGCTGGAGCACTTAGCTGGCATCGATGTGAAACAGGTGCAGCGCTTTGAACAACATTTAAAAGAGGAACTCTGATATGGACTCGGTTCGACTGGTCAAAGACATTATGGTGAAACAAGTGGTGACGGTATCGCCCTTTACCACCTTGCGCGAAGCGCTTAGCCTGATGAAAAAGCACGATTTAAAATCGCTGGTGGTGGAAAAGCAGCAGCCGCACGATGCCTATGGCCTGATCACCCACACCAATATCTTAAAAACCATCGTCGCAGAAAGCGGCGACATTGACCTGCTGCATGTGTACGACATCTACACCAAGCCGGTGGTGGCGGTGGGCGAAGATTTGGCGGTGAAGCATGTGGCGGCGCTGATGAGTCAGCAGCGCATCAAGCGGGTGCTGGTGCTGAACAACAATGAACTGGCGGGCCTGGTCACCATGCAGGACATTATGGAACCCATTTTAAAGATGGTGGAATAGGGCAGCTGTGCTGCCCTGAACGCTACACTGAAAAACAGCGCATTTAGCGGTGGTATTCGCCTTTGCGCTCGGGCTGATCAACCAGCTCAACTATTTCTACCTGATCCGATTGGCCGCCCGGCATCGGCCAATCAATGTACTGACCCACCGCTAAGCCTATCAGCGCCGCACCGACCGGAGCAAATACCGAAATGGCATCGGGGTAAGCCGCTAACTCGTGCGGGTAACAGAGCGTTTTTTCAAACTCCTTGCCACTGCTCTTGAGCTTAAAGCGCACCCGGGAGTGCATGGTGACCACATCCGCCGGGATCTGTTCTGGCTCAAGTAAGGTGGCACGCTCCATTTCCAGTAACAGCTGTTCATGCACCGGGCTCAGCTCTTTTTCTTTGGCCAGCAAAGCATCAATGCGATCGTAATCCAGACTTGAAAGAATAATCGCAGGTTGTTGTGACATTATGATCTCCTGTCGCATAAAAAAACCGCCTGCTAAACAGGCGGGGTACAGCAACTATATTGGACTTTTCTTCTGAAAATGCAAGTGGCTTAGCCTGCTTTGTCTTTTTTGCCTGCTTTGTTACTTTGCATTGGGAAGCGCAGCAAGAAATCGCTGCCATCCGGGCCAGTATTTTGCAACTCAATGCTGCCATTTAATACCTGGCTTGCCAGATTGTAGCTTAAGTGCAAGCCAAGGCCGTGGCAGTGACTGCCGCGTTTACTGGTAACAAAGGGCTCAAATACTCGTGATTGCAGCTCGTCTGGGATCCCTTGACCGTGATCCCGGACCAGTAAATGGCACTCATTGCCCTGAAGGTGAAACTGCACCATGACCCGCTTTTCGCTGGTTTCGCTAAAGGCATGCAGGCAGCAGTTTTGCAGCAACTGAAACACAATTTGCTCTAGTGCCTGGGCCCGGACCAGCAGCTGTACACGGGGACAGTCAAGCTCTATACGCACATCGGGGTAACTCAATTGATAGGGGCGCAGGCGTTCATCCAACCAGTCGGGTAGCTGGATTTGCTGCAATTGACAGGCGGTTTGATCAACCGCAACCTGCTTAAAGTGATGCACCAGGTCGGCGCTGCGTTCCAGGTTTTTAATCAACAGCTTCAAGTGCTCAAAGCAGTGCTGCAGAAACTGCTGCATCCGTTGATTGGTAATTTTTTTCTGTTGAAACAGCTGTTCCATCTGCTCGGTTTCATTGAGCAATACCGTGCTGGATGTCATGCCAATGCCAAGCGGTGTATTCAGCTCGTGAGCGACACCAGCAACTACCTGACCAAGTGATGCCATTTTTTCTTTTTCTATCAGTAATTTTTGTGCTGTGAGTAGCTCTTGCTGCTGACGGGCGACTTGTAAACGCAGCTGCCTGGCTTTGCGCTTTTCCGTCTGCATTCGCCACAAGTACAAGGCCGCCAGTACACCGGTCAGCGCCAGTAAACAAAGCAGTTGAAACCAAAGTCGTTGCCAGATCTTTGGTTCTATCACCACATCCAACACCAGCATCTTGGGATTCCAGACACCAAGCGTATTGCTGCTTTGAACCTGCAACTGATACTGGCCGGGCCAAAGGTTGGTGTAGCTCAGCTGGCGTTGGTTAGCATCGACCTCTGTCCAGCTTTGGTCAAAGCCCTGCAGTTGGTAACGATAGCGGATGGCATCCGGCTGCTGAAACTCCAGGGCGGCAAATTCAAGACTAAAACCACGATGGTGTGGTGCCAGTGTCAGTTGCTGCCCGGGCAAAGGTGCTGCCTGCCCATCCAATTGAGCCGAGGTCAGGGTAAGGCCAGGGAACCCAGCTGTTGGTTGGTAGTTGTCGGCGTCAATCACCAGTAACCCCTCGGCACTGCCAAAAAGCATCAGGCCAGAACGGCTTTGGGAATAGGAACGAAACCAGGGGGTCCCCACCACAAAACCTTCGGTTTCAGGCAAGCTGAAGCTTTGCTTGCTGTTCGGATCGTACAGGTGCTGTTGGGTCCATAAGCGACCATGGCTATCCATCAGCAGGTTGGCACCAAATGCCTGATGCTGCTTCAGACCGCTGGTGATCTTCGTTAACTTGGGTCGATCTGCGCTGAGTTGGTCGAGAACGTACAACCCCTGGGGAGTATCCAGCCACAGTTGCTCTTTGTCGGCCAGCAAACCCAAGATACTTAAGGTAGCGGATTCGCGGTTGGCAAAGTGCACCAACTTTGCCGTATCCTCGCCAGGACGTAGCCGGTACAAACCACCGGAACCGCCACCCAGCCAGATTTGACCGAAGGCATCCTCTGTAATGGCATTGAGGTAATCTGCCTGAGGTTGCTCTGCCATTAATGGATAAGACCGCAGCTGGGCAAGATTGCTTTGCCAGCGATAGAGCCCTTGCTGGGTACCCAGCCAAAGCTGTTGCTGGCTGTCGATGTAAAAGCGACGTACCGTTTCATTCAAGGCATCGGCCAGAGTCAGGCGCTCTATGGCTAAGGTCTGGGGCTCAACACGATAAATTCCCTCTGGATAGGTAGCCAGCCAGACCTTACCATCCTGTTGCTGAACCATGGAGGTGACAAAACCTTGCTGCAGCTGTCTGGGGCCTGAGCCTGGCTGCAAACGGGCAATAATACCGGCTCCTGGCCGAAGCACATCAACGCCAGAGCCTCGGGTGCCAAGCCAGATATCGCCATTAGCCAACTCCAGGATGCTGCTGATATCTGGACTGGAGATCCCCTGGTTGTCTTTCAGACTGAAACGCAGCATGCTCACCTGCTGCGAGCTTTGGTAGCGCTGCAAGCCTCCGCCAAAGCTGCCGGTCCAGATCAATTGGTTGCTATCCTGAAACAACACCCGTACATCGCTATGCGCTAAGGAGTAGCGATCAGAAGGATCCGGCTCAAAGCGGTTAAGCAGCTGCTCTGGGGTGCGCTGCCAGCGTTCAATGCCGCCTAGCCTGGCCAGCCAGACCTCATTCTCGCTTGGATGCAGTAGATCATGCACCGGGCTGGGGGTGTCAGCTGCGCCCGAGGCTGCAAAAGGTCTGAGTTCAGCGTCGTGCTTTTGCCACCAGAAGACACCGGCATTGGCGCTGCCGACCCAAATACTGCCATCTGGGGCAGCTTTTAGGCTAAGTACACTCTGACCTTTTACTAACTCGAACACCTTGGGCTGCGCCGATTCAGTATTCAAATCAAGTCGAAGCAAGCCCTGGCGGTGACCAATCCATAGCTGATTCTCCGCATCCACCAGTAAAGCCCGTACATTAATGCCTGTGAGTTCGGGAGCCTGAAGGATCTCTGCCTGGCCAGAGGCAGGGATCCGGGCCAGGCCATTGCGACTGCCGACCCACAGTTGCTGCTGCTGATCTTCAGCCAGCGTCTGGGCACTGTGCCAAAAGGCTGCTTGCTCAATTGGGAAGGTCTCAAACCTTTCAAAGGCTGCTCTAGCTGGCAGATAGCGGCTTAATCCGCCTGGTACCGCTGCAACCCACAGGTCGCCATTTTGACGCACGAGCAGCGACTGAATAAAGTTGCCACTCAGGCTGTTGGCGTACTCTGCCTGCTGGCTAAAGCGCAGAAAACGGTAGCCATCGAAGCGGACCAAGCCATTGGCGGTACCAATCCATAAGAAGCCGGTCGTATCCTGCTCGATAGCTGTGACAATATGCTCTGGAATTTGTTGATGGTTACCTGTTTGAAAAAATAACGAGGGTACCGGCGGAAAGGCATGCGCCCAGGCTGCCCGGAGCAAACTGCAGGCTATACAAACAAACATCAGCCACTTTGTGCTGAAAAAAGGCTTTTGCCTGGGCGAGGAATGAGCGGGCATTGTGCGATTACTGACCTTTATTACCGCATACATTCTAAAAGATAGGTGATTAAGTTATTGAAATCAATGAACCTAGAGAAATTATCCGCAGTTGCTCTGGTTGAGTAAAGCCCGGACCTCTGTAAGCAGATCCAGTGCTAGTAAGCCGCGCTGGCCATCACTGGCAGCCAGCTGGTCGGCAGCTGTGGCGTGCAGCCAACAGCCAAGGGCCGTGGCATCGCTGGCACTTAGTCCCTGTGCCCATAAAGCGGCAATAATGCCACTGAGCAAGTCGCCCATGCCAGCAGATGCCATGCCCGGATTACCAGCATTTAGCAGCTGTACGCCATGCGCGTCGGCAATCAGGCTACCATGACCTTTGAGCACTACTGTGGCTTGATACCGGTGTTGCAGCAACTTTACCGCCTCAAGCCGGTTCTGTTGTACGTCTTTATTGTTGCACTGCAGCAAGCGGGCGGCTTCGCCAGGGTGAGGCGTTAGGATCAACTGTTGAACCTGAGGGGGGGCTTGGTGTGCTAATAGGTTCAGGGCATCGGCATCCAGCAGCACGGCTTTATTCTGCGCCAGCACTTGCTGCAATAATTGCTGGCCCCAAAACTGTTGCCCAAGGCCCGGGCCTGCCACAATAACATTGGCTTTGAGCAGAAAAGGGTGTAAGTCTTGCTGCGCTTCCACGCCATGCACCATGCATTCAGGCCGTCGTGCTACCAAAGCTGCCACATGCTCCTTACGAGTAAGTACAGTTACTACACCAGCACCACAGCGCAGCGCCGCTTCAGCACTGAGTAAGGGGGCACCTGCCATGCCGGCGTCACCACCAAGGATCACCACATGGCCGGCCTGGCCTTTATGGAAGTTGGCGAGTCTTGGTTTTAGTTGACTCAGTAACTGTGGCCCTGATACCAGACGAGCGCTAAATTCCTGGGCAGCAAGCAAATGCTTTGGTATGGACAGCGGCTCCAGCCGTAAGTCACCACAGTGATCCGGCCCATCCGCTGTGAATAAACCAATTTTGTGACCAATAAAGCTCAGCGTGACACTGGCCTTTACCGCAGAGCCCAGCACCTGACCGGTATCGGCACAAAGGCCGGAAGGGACATCAACCGCCAGTACCGGCCCAGCAGAGCGATTGATCTGCTCTATAGCGCTGGCGTAATCACCGGCTACTGGTCGATTTAAACCAATGCCAAAAAGGGCGTCCACCAGCACATCGGCTTTAAATGGTGCATCGGGAGCAAGCAAGGGCACCTGGGCTTGCTCAGCCACTTGCCTTGCCATTAGGGCCGCTTTGGGAAGCCGGTTGTGATCACCTGTGCATTTGATAGCCACCTGGTAGCCGTCGGTTTTGGCGTAAGCAGCCAGCAGGTAGCCATCGCCACCATTGTTGCCGTTACCCGCATACACCAGTAAGCTTTTGCGGCTGGGCCAGCGTTGCTTCAGTAAACCGAGCAGAGCGCTGGCAGCTTGCTGCATCAGCGCAAAGTCGCCCTGAGCCAGCTCAGCAATAGCCTGCTGCTCGATGGCCCGTATTTGCTTACTGCTGTATAGCCGGTCAGTCATTGGTGCGTGTCAGCGTTTTCTTACCCACTGGCCATCCAGCTTCACAAACTGGCCTGCCGGGGTGCGCTCAATGGCCCGTTGACCGGCACGGGCCTCGACATCGGCTACAGCGATGTTGTTGTCGCGGGCAATACGGCTGTACTCAGCACGCCGGGCATCGTTGATGAGCTCGACAATTTGCTGAGCTTCTGCGTTCGCTTGAACCACCCCCAGATAACCATTGATCTGCTCTCCAATCAGGCCTTGCTCTTTGGCCGGGCCTAACGCATTCATCGCTTGCTGCAGATTCATCGCCAGCACCGGCAGGGCGAAAACCAGCAACAAAGTCGCCAGCAGGGTACGAAAGGTTGTTGTTGCTTTCATCATGCTCTCCTTAGAATAAGCCACTGGAATCACTGAACAGCTGATCCAGCTCGCGGTCGACCCGGATTAAAATCTCGTGTTCAATTTTAACATTGAGGTTGATGGTAATTGGCTCGGTCGGCGCTGCTACCTGGACGGTTGGGGTGCAACCGCTCAGCCACAGCGACAACGCAAGCAAGGTGATCACTTTGGTGTACATGGTGTTTCCTCCTTAAGGCTGGCGCGGTCGTTGTAACCGCTCCCGGACCCGTTTTTGAATCACTTCGTTCAGTTGATTGGTCAATTGCAAACTGGTTATCAGCGCCGGAATGTTCTCTTCCAGCGTAATATTAAGGTGGACTGGTCTGCCTCCTTCCATGGCAGGGTTGCGGCCTTCCAGTCGCAGTGCCAGCGTTAGATGCCCATCTGTGCTGTAGCTGACGTCGCTGCTAAGCACAGAGTAGTGGAAGTCATCCAGTGCAGCAACGATCGTTTTCATGCCAGGGTTGGTGGCAGCCATGCCTTTCGCTTGCGGTGAGCGATAGCTTAATCTGCCGCCTGGCTCTTCCGCCTGCAAGCGACCTCTGGCAACTTCAACTCCGCGCGCCGAAATAATCAGCGGGATCTGGCCGTTAATCAAACCCTGACCGGTTAAATCCGATGTCGGGTGCTGGGTCAGCAGTTGCTGCAAATCCAGTTGATGAATGTGCAGTGGTAACAACCATTCTTGTTGAGCCAGATCCAGTACCATAGACGGTAATTTTATCCGGCCATTGAACAAGATAAGTTCGTTGTCGTGTAACTCGAGCTTACCTGACGCCGGAGCATCCCATTGGGCCCGATAATCTGCCGCTAATTGCAAGGGGCCACCAACCACGCCTTGCTCAAACTGTTGCAGAGTAAGACGTGGAATGCCAAGCTGCAGCTGCACGGCATCCGCGCTGAGCTGCAGTTGGCTGCTCAGACCACGAAAGAGGGTGGTGTCATAAAAACCGGTCAGATCGAGTAACTCAGTGCTGCTAGACAGCTGGTAAGGTTCGCCAGACAGCGGCGCGATAAGCTCTCCCTGATGCTTGATTCGTCCGCGTTGTAACGTCAGTAGCTCAGGCCAGTCAGCCAGCGTTGTCATCAGTGTATTGCCGGCTAGCAGAAAGACATCAGCCAGTTGCCAGCTCAGTGACAAAGTGTCTGGAACGGCGTGTAAGTCCGTTTGAAACTCCAGGCCGGAAGAGGCGCTCAGTTCGCCTTTCGCAGTAAACTGCCAGCTCTGACTGTTTCTGGCATGCAAGCGTCCTTGCCATTGCCAGTCCAGCGGTTTCAGTGCAGGATACAGCAGTTGTTTGGCACTCAGTGAAGCTTTGCCCGAAAAACCTTGCTGGCTGAAAGCTGGCTGGTTTTCATTGCCTGAAGAGGACAGATCTAACTCATCCAGCTCAATATTAATGCGGGCTAAGCTTAGCTCCAATGCCGGGTTTTGCACTACAGCTTGTAGCTGCAAAGGCTTCAGACTAACCAGCTCAATCGAATCGGCACTAAGCACGCCGCTTAGACTGCTGTTCAGTTGCAACTGGCTTAGCTGCCAGTCACCGGATTGGAGTTCATTCTGCGCCAGTTGCAGATGCAGCTGCTCAATGATGGCTTGCTGCTCTGGAAGATCCAGTTGAAACTCAGCCCTCAGTTGCTGTTTGCGATCTGCGGATGCAACCAGGAACTGCAGAGGCAGTTCAGACAGGCTTAAAGCTTCACTATGCTGACTGCTTAGGCTCCAAAACAGCGGTTCAGCCTGAAAGCCAAGTTCGGTCAGCGCCCCTGGCAATTGCAGTTCACTTAACTTACCGCCAGCCGCTAGGCGAAAGGGTGCTAACTGTCCTTGGTGAAACTCGGCACTGGCCTGCAGTTCAGCGGTTATCAGGCCAAACTCAGGTAGATATAAAGGACTTGGGCTGCTGAGCTGAAGCTGCATGGAACCGGTCAGCTGTTGCCATGGCTGCGTGCTAATGTGCCTGGGTACGACAAACTGCCACTGGCTGCTGGCGGTGACGTCCTGTTGAAATTGTTGCAGCCAGGCTTCGGGCAGTGTCACTTGCCATTGCGAAAGTTCGGTCAGTAACCAAGCCGGTGGCGGCTGAAGGGTAAGCGTCATATCGCCTTGCCAGTGTGCCTGGATGGCATCCGCTTGCGCTGCTTGCAGGCTGCTAAGCAGCTCCAGTTGCAGCAGATCTGTGATTTGTAATTGCAAGTGAATATCAGGCCAATGCTGTTGCAAGTGATAACCCAGTTTCACTGTCAGCTGTTTGTCGGGTTGATGCTGCGGTGCCAGCTGCAAGTTAGCACTCAGTTGGTCGGTAGAGTCCAGTTTCAGGCTGCCATGGTAGTGGCACCGTTGCTCGCCACAAGGTAGGTCCAACAGCAGTTGGTCGATATGGCTCTGAGCTGGCAGCCAGCCAGGCCAATGCCACTGGGTGGGCATTTCCATGGCAGTACTAGCTGGCGACTCTGCTGTGGCAGGCAGTTGCTTTAATCTGAGGGCAAGCTGCTGCATGCTTAACTGATTCAGTTGTGGCCGCCAGTTACGCCAGTGCCAGCCAAGTGTCAACTGCTTGAGTTCAACGCGAAGCGGGCTCTCATCGAGCAAATAATCAAAGCTCAGATGCTCCAGTTGTAATTTACGCAGGCCCCAGTTGCTGATTTGGTAATCAAGATGAGTGACTGGAAGCTGACGCAGCTGATGTTGCAGCCACAAAAAGGCTGCCAGCAGCAGAGCAAGCAGTAAGGTCAGGCTTAGGCTGAAAATACGAAAGTAACGACGCATAATGGCCCAATCATCAAGAGTTTAAAGCAGCATAGTGCTTTGCAACTGAACGAGCAATGAATTCTGCGTTGTGACGGGATATACTTTGTTACAACTTATTGCCTTAACAACAGCAGTGCGCTGTGATTAAATCGTTAACAAAATGACATCCAAGCTGGAGCTTCTTTTGCAATTATCTAAACTGACACTCGCCGCTTTGTGCGCGATTGGGGTGGCCGCCTGCGCACACCAATACAGCAGCTCACTGCCAGGTGGTATACCACTGATTGAACAGCATCAACCTGCTGATGATGTGGTGGCTATCCCTTACCAGAAATTTGAACTGGCCAATGGCCTGACCGTGATCATTCACGAAGACCACTCGGATCCACTGGTGCATGTTGATGTCACTTACCATGTCGGTTCAGCCCGGGAAGAGCTGGGTAAATCCGGGTTCGCTCACTTTTTTGAGCACATGATGTTTCAAGGCTCTGAAAATGTAGCGGATGAAGAGCACTTTAAAATTGTGACCGAGGCCGGTGGTACTTTAAACGGTACTACCAATGCTGATCGCACCAATTACTTTCAGACCGTGCCGGTAAATCAGTTGGAAAAAATGCTCTGGTTAGAAGCTGATCGAATGGGCTTTTTCCTTGATGCAGTCACACAAGAGCAGTTTGATGTGCAGCAGGCCACGGTAAAGAATGAGCGTGGTCAGATGGTGGATAATCGCCCTTATGGCCGGCTGTGGGAGCGGGTATCTCAAGCTATGTATGATTTCGGCCACCCCTATTCCTGGCCGGTGATTGGCCATATGGATGACATTGATCGCACCACCATGGCCGATTTAAAGCAGTTTTTTTTGCGCTGGTATGGGCCTAATAATGCGGTATTGACTATAGGTGGCGCTGTGGACACCGAGCAGGTGTTGCCTTTGGTGGAAAAATACTTTGGTCCTATCCCACGGGGACCTGAAGTAACTGCTATGGAGAAATCACCAGCCAGACTTTCGGAGAACCGTTACATTTCGATGGAAGATAACGTTCATCTTCCTTTGCTATTTATCAGTATTCCAACCGTCTATGCTGGTCACCCCGATGCCCCGGCACTCAATGTGCTGGCTGACATTCTTGGTTCGGGTAATAACTCATTACTCTATCAGAGCTTGGTTCGTCCCAGTCTTGCTGTGCAGGCGAGTGCCGGTCATAGCTGCATGGAGCTGGCCTGCACATTTACCATGATGGCATTGGCACATCCAGCGGCAGGGAAGAGTCTGGCTGATATCGAAGCCATTATCCGGCAAAATCTGGCGGATATTCAGCAGCGTGGGGTGTTGGATAACGATTTAAACCGAGCTAAAGCTGCGATTGAAGCGCGCAGTATTTTTGGCTTGCAAAGTGTATCCGGCAAAGTCAGCCAGTTGGCTTACAACCAAACCTTTTTCAAGCAGCCGGATCGTATCGCTGATATTTTGGCGAGCTATCAGGCCATTACGGAAGACGATGTACTGCGGGTCTATCGGCAGTATGTGTTGGAGCAGCCAGGGGTCATTATGAGTGTGGTACCGCGCGGTCAATTGCATTTAATTGCTGCCGAGGACAATTTTACTCCACGTACCTTTGACCCTGAACTGGATGTCAGCGAAAGTCAGTTGGCAGATTTGCCGATGCGTCGCGCGGTGGATAATTTTGACCGCAGTGTGATGCCGGTGGCGGGGGCAAATCCTGCCATTCGTGTTCCGGAAACCTGGAGCATGCAACTGGCCAATGGCATTGATGTGCTTGCCACTGAAAATGACGAGACACCCACTACCGCATTGTTGCTGAAAATACCGGCTGGTAATTTTTACAATAGCCCGGAGCAAGCTGGACTGGCAGCAATGCTTGCCGCGATGCTGCGTGAAAGTACACAGAATTTTAGTGCTGAAGCGATCAGTATGGCGTTGGATCTACTGGGTAGTACCGTACGAGCCAGTGCCAACGATCAGGACATCAATCTCTTTATTTCCAGCCTTACCTCGAACCTGGTGGCCACTTTGGAGCTGGTAGAAGAAATTCTGCTGCGGCCGGCTTTCAAAGAGGAGGATTTTAAGCGGTTGCAACAGCAAGCTTTACAAGGATTAGAACACAGCTTAAAAGATGGTAGTTTCCTGGCCAATAATGCATATCGTCAATTGATGTATGGCGACAGCATTGCCGCCTTACCTGGCATCGGTACCCTGGAAAGCATCGCTGCCATGACAGTCGAGGATATCCAAGCCTATTATCAGCAGCAGTTCAAGCCCGCAGGTGGCAAGCTAATAGCTGTTTCCGATCTGTCCGAGCCTGAGTTAAGCCCAGTGCTGATTGGTTTGCTGGCAGATTGGCAAGGTAAAGGAGCCGCGCTTGAGTTCATGGTGGAACACCCTGAGGTCAAAACAGCCACTGTCTATCTGGTGCATAAAGACAATTCGCCGCACTCCGATATCCGCATTGGACGGCCAGCTCTACCACGTGATCTGACAGGAGAGTTTTACGAAGCAACCTTGATGAACTTTGTACTTGGGGGGGCCTTCAACAGCCGGATCAACCTGAATCTGCGCGAAGACAAAGGGTACACCTACGGTGCCCGCAGTTGGTTCTCGGGTGATCAGTTCTCAGGCTTATTTACGGCATCAGCTTCAGTGCGTGCCGATGTGACCGCCGCTTCTATCCGGGAGTTTATGCACGAGATTGATCACTATCGCTCGTCCGGTATTACTGCGGAAGAACTGCAGTTTATGCGCAATGCTATCAATCAGTCAGAGGCGTTACGCTACGAAACGCCCAGTGCCAAGCTTGGATTCATGGCACAAATGCTGGAGTTTAGCAGTGGCCCTGAGTTTACTGAACAGCGTAATCAGTTGGTAGAAAGCATCAGCCAAGAGCGTATCAATCAGTTGGCAAAGCAGTATCTTGATACCGCAGAGATGGTGATTGTGGTAGTCGGAGAGCGTGATAAAGTGCTGCCACAACTTGAAGAGTTAGGCTATCCCATTATCGAACTATGAATGGATAGTTGCATATCGCTCTGATAAAAACGCCGGCAATTGCCGGCGTTTTGCTATCGGTACTATTGCCAAGCGTTAATTGGCCGCAGGCACCAGCTGCATAATAACCTGGTTGTCTTTAAACAATTGCAGCGCATTGCCGTTCACTTCGGCTCGATCAGCCGTTTGTAGTCGTTCGGTAAACGCAGTTTCGATGCGGCTGCTATCTTCACAGAACTTGCGAGTCATCGCCAATGGGCTAACTTGAAGGGTATTGGCACGTTGGCGATAGCTGGCATGAAAGTTATTGCAGCCGGAAAAACCATAGAGGGTATCGTTGTCACGGAAAAGCACCCGGACATTCAAATGTTGTGGCACGTACTGGTCGGCAATTTTCTCGGCTCGCCATACTACACCTTGTACCGCAGTAGGTGCATGTCGTTGTGGACAGTTGGCGCCAGGCCAGAATTGTTCAAATTGGTCGATAAAGAGGGTGGTGCTGTCATTGCCATTGCCAAGCCGGCCCGTCAGGGTAGCTATTACCGCTTTACCGCTTAGTTGCGGATCCTGGCGGTAATTGCGCAGCATCGGCATATGGTGTTGGGTCATCGCCACCTGATAACGCTCGCCTGAGTCACACTGAGTAAAGCTGGCACTGTCACCATTCACCCGGTATAAACCCAGCATAGGGCGACGGGTATCGATGGATTGCAAGCGGCTGGCACGATCCAGATGATAGTTCAGGCTAGAGACAATAGGCTTACCGGCCATATCCAGCATGGTCAGACGGTGATTGCTGACAAACTGAAAGGTAGGCAAGGTGTGCTGCTGATTCATCAGGTGCAGGGTACGTTGCTCCAGCAACCAGGTACCTTTTACCAGCAGAATATCGTTGCGTTCCAGGTATTCCTGGCGAATTTCAAAGCGACCATCGCGGTACAGGTTCAGATGAAAGGCAATGCCGGGGCAATCAGCGCACGGCAGGGTGCCAATAAAGCTCATATCCTGATCGATGAAAATCATCTCAAAATCGGTAGCAAGTGCCTGAGTAACTTCACTGTCTGGTACCTCTTCCACCACCAGAGTCTCAACCGGGACTATGGTGGCAGGCAGGCGCTCGCTGCTACTGACTTCCGGCTTGGTGGTACAGGCAGAAACCAGCAGACTGGCCAGCACACAAAGGGCAATACGTGTTTTTATCATGACTCTGATTTGCTCCCATTGAACAGATGCCAACAATTATACCTGTTTCAGACGTTTCGGATCGAGGTAAGTTTCGATTGAATGGCATTGGCTGTCATTTCAGGCGCTTCTTGCATAAAGCAATGACCACCAGGCAGTTGCTGCAGCTCGATGGCTGGGTTGAGCCCCTGCCACTTTTTTAAAGCTTTGGCAACAAAGGGATAGCTGTTGTCACCATAGAGCACCAGCGTAGGGGCACAGGGCTTTGCCAGCTGGCGCCATAAATCACGTGGGAAAGAGCCAAAAATTTCGGCTTCGCGCTCTGGTTGACATTTTAAACTAACGCCCTGTTCGCTGGGTTTGAGTGCATGCTCTATATAGGCTGCCAACGCTTCTGGTTGCCAGTTACGAAACAGGGCGCGTTGTTGCAGATAGTGCTGAGCGCTGTCTTTGTCCGGCCAATGCTGGCGGCGTTTTAAGGCGGCGCGGGCATAAGGATTGCGTTTATACAACCGTACCATGCTCAGGGCTTTCATGCTGGCCAGCATACTGGGGGTAAACAACACCGGATCGAGTAAAATCACCTGGTGGAAGAGTTCAGGATGACTGGCATTGTTCAGGGCTGTTAACACGCCACCAAAGCTGTGACCCAGGCCGATATGAGGCACATCCGGATACTGGTGCCGATGGGCCAGCCAAGCCTGTCGGGCTAGCTCTGCGCTCTCGTTCCAGCCGATAAAAGCGCCGCCATGATCACTGTCACCATGGCCCTGGGCATCGGATAAAAACAAGTCATAGTCTTGCGCCAACTGTTGCAGCATCGGTTGGTACATCCGGCTGCAAAAGCCATTGCCATGCAATACATGCAGCACTGGCTTTCCTCGCGGTGCACTGTAGTAACCGCGCAAGGTAAAGCCGTAGTGAGTATGAAAAGACCAGGGGATAAGTTCCACTACTATGGTTCCGGTTACCAGGAAGATGGCGGCAAGATGCCAGTTTTTGCCGCTTGCCGCAAGTTAGCCTCAGACTTTTTCCTTATTGGCGGTTTGTTCAGCCGTTCGCTTGGCAGCTACTTCGAATAACCGGCTCTGTTCCTGTTCCAGCGCTTCTATCTGGGCACGGTCTGCTGCCGTGAGATCATCCTTAGCGAGGATTTCATCGATTTTCTCTTGCAGTGCTTCGTACTTTTCCCGATCAAAACCAACACGGGCGTCGGTCATCGCCTGCATCATCTGGCTCAGGTAATCCGCTTGCACGGTGGTTTCTTCGGCTACTCTGCCATCTGCTCGGTAGGTCAGGCTTAAAGCGGCCGTTTTTTCAGTGGGTTGGCTTAGCGTCACCCGATCGGGCTCAGGTATCGGCGTTGGTCGCAGATCGGGTATCGGCTGTGGTTGAATTTCTGGCTTGATGTCTTTATCAGGCGGTATTACAGGTAAGGGATACAAATCGGCTTTGCCTTCGTGCAGACGTTGTTTGAGTGTCTGGTACTCGGTACTGCCGGTGTAGGGGGCTATCAGCATGGTGGCTGCTCCTTGTACTGGTTAAAAAGGAATGATGACTGCATGTGAATCAAAGGTTATGCAAAGGCTGCGCCATACTGTTGAGCTGCGCATTGAGGCGGTGAATAACCAGTAGCAATAACACGAGAAATGTGAGGGCTAGCCAGAGCGGCAAGAGGCTGCCGCTTTAGGCTTTTAGTTTGCCGCTGCTGCGATACAGCCATAAGCCGTAGCTAATCAACGCGATACTTAAGCCAGTAAGTGCCATTACTTCGCGTAAAATATCACTTAGGTTGGCACCAAGCTGATTGATGCCAACAAATCCATGAATACCAGCGGTAGAAGGCAGCAGCCAACGCAGATAATAAAGCGCTGTTGGCAGAGACTCTGCTGGCCAGCTGTAGCCTGAGATAAATAGCATAGGCACAGCACTGACCAACAGCAGTTGCAGGCCACGCTCACGGCTTTGAAACAGCCGGCCAAGCAGCAGGGCAAAAGAGCCGATACATAGCGAGAATAGCAGGCAAAACACCAGTAAATGCAGTAAGGCACCCAGTTGAGCGTATTGCTGCAGTCGCAGTGCCACCAGGAAAAAATACAAGGAGTTCAACAAGCCAATACTGCTGAAGGTGAGCAACATACCACTGTATGCGCGCCAGCCGCTAGGCAGTTGTTTCAGCTCAGCTTGGCGACCAAGCAGCAAGGTAACGCCAATCAGCAGTGTTTGTTGGATCACCAGTACCATCACCGCGGGCACAATCGAATGGCCATAGCCATCCTTGGGGTTAAAGACGGCACGGCTATGGAGTTGCAGTGGCTGCAGGCTGTCCATGGCCTGGGTCGGGCTAAACCCTGCACTTTGCAACTTGTGCAAACGAATGGCGGCTCCCATGGTCATGGCAGCTTCACTGGCATTCATCAATGCTTTGCTACCGGCCAGCAAATAGCCACCATGACTGGCTACCTGCACCTGAGCAGTGCGGCCTGCCAGAATATCCTGATGGAAGCCATGCGGGATAATAATCAAAGCCATCACATCGCCTTGCCACAGTGCCGACTGGATCGTGGCTGGATCATTGCTGATTTGCCTAAGCTCCAGATTGGGAGCGGCCAGTAATAAGCGCTGCAGTGTGCGTGAAGAGGTGCTCTGATCCTGATCAATCAGGATGGCGGGTACCGACTCTACTTGCTCGTAATGGTAAGGCAAAGGGTAGAAGAAAGAGTAAATCAGGCCGGCGACAAACAGCAGCAGGATGGCGCCTTTGTCCTGAAAAATCAGTTGCCAGGTATGCAGGCTGTGTTGCCAGATGCTCATTAGCGTGCTCCCCAGTTTTCAGGTTTAAAGCCAGATCGTTTCAGCAACAGAGAGCCAACCAGGCTGCCAAGTAAGAAGATCGACAGCAAGATCAGCCAGGGGGTGCTGGCCATAACGAAAGGCGCAGCCGCCAGCCACTGCTGGTTGTAAATCTTCAACCAATGAGTCAAGGGTAAAATACTGGCCCAGTATTGAGCAAGCTCCGGCATAGCGACCAAAGGAAACGCCTGGCCGGAATAAGCAAACGCTGGCGCACTGTAAAAGCCTGCCAGGCTAAGCGCCATCCGAAAGTTTCGGGTAAGTGCGACCAGCAGCACGCCAATGGCCATGGCGGCAGCATTCATCAGTACAAAACTCAGCCATATGCTGAGGGCCGAGCCGGTATAACTATGGGGTACCAGTTGTTGAAAAAACCAGACATAGCCGGCGCCATACAGGCAAAACACTGTCAAATAAGGCAGTAGCTTGCTGCACAGTGCGATGGCTACAGAACCATTAGCAGTATCCAGCCAGCCTTGTGCAGTGCCGTCTCTGAGTTCCCGGCCAATGGCTGAAACGGTTAACACCATTGCCAGGATCTGAAATAAAGCCGGGATCAGGGTAGCAGCCAAAAAGACCTCGTAATTAGGGCCTTCGTTGTATAAAGGCGTTGCCAGAACCTGGACCGGCATCACGGTATTCAAACTGGCATCGGCAAAGATGCCAAGCCGCTGCAGACGATCAGCACTGATAGCGGCAGCTGCGGTCAGTATGGCTTGCTGAATACCACGTTGCAGCGTTGAGGCATAGGTGGTGTACTGGCTATTGAGCTGCAGCACCAGCTCGGCAGGCTGGCCTCGGTAGACGTCATCCTGCATGTCTTGTGGCAGGATCAGCAGACCATACACCTGTCGCTGTCGCAGTGCATCCACCGCCGCTTTGCTATCGTCGGCGCTTAGCGTGACGGCCACGCCGGGGGCAGCATCCACCAATCGGATCAGTTGACGTGACAGGCTGCTGCGATCCTGATCCAATACAGCAATGGGTAACTGCTCGGGCTGGCCGGCGGAAAAAATCCACCAGACAAACAGGCAAAGCGCTGGCATCAACCACAAGGTCAAAAAACGATCGCCCTGGTCGTGTTGCAAATGGGCCAGCTCTCGTGCCAGGCTGCGCCGAAAAGCCGACATCAGTCCTCCAACGCCAGAATCACGGTCATGCCCGCTCGAAGCTTCTGTTCAGGCTGTATTGGCCTGGCTTCCAACTGGAAAGTTTTTAAATCATAGCCGGGTGTGCCGCGAACCTGCTTCCAGCTGGCAAACGAAGGCAGGGCATTGAGCTTGCTCACCCGAAAATCCAGGGTTTCGTTCAGCGCCGGCACCTTGGCTTCAAAGGTGGTACCTGGCACCAGTGCGTTGAGTTTATCTTCGCGAATGTTAAACACCACCCAGACATCTGTCGGATCGACCAGCGTGATGATGGGATAGCCAGCCGGTGCCAACTCACCTTGTTGGACCACAATACTGGCCACTTCACCTGCTACAGGTGCCAACATCCGGGTTTCCTGCCGGTGGGCTTCCACCTCCGCAACGGCTGCCGCAGCCCGGCGGTTTTGAGCCTGTACCGCCCGAAGTTGCTCTTCACGGGCACCCGAGGCTGCCATGGTGTAGCGTGCTTCAGCGGCACTTGCTTGATCAACGCTGGCCTGCCATTTGGCTTGTGTTTCTTCCAGTTGCTGCTGCGATACCAGGCCTTCTTCATGCAGGTTGCGCATACGGTTTAAGGTGGACTGATACAGGTTTTGCTGCACCAAAGCACGTTGCCAGTCGAGCCGCGCCATTTCAATTTCTTCACTGCGCAGGCCGGCTTCGGCTTCATCTTGCAAGGCTTTGGTCGCAGCTTCAGCGGCCTCAGCTTGTGCCAGCTTGGCGTTCAGTTCGGGGCTATCCAATTCAAACAGTAACTGACCAGCCTGCACCTGATCACCTTCCTGCACATGCAGCTTGAGGATACGGCCAGGGATTTTACTGGCCAGGCGAATTTCACGAACTTCGACATCGCCATGCAAGAGTTCTGGCTGTGGCGCGGGCCAAAGCCACCAAAACAAAGCCAGCAGCAAGCTGACAGCGGCAATGGCAACGGCAATTTTTTTTAGTGGCATAGAGTTCCCTCAGATAGCAGGGCAGCTTTGTTGCTGCAATAAGGTTGGCAGCCAGTTGGTGACTAGTTCTGGCTGACCACTAAGCTGGGTTAACTGCGCCAGCGCGCTGCTGTATTGACAAGCGGCCTGCAACGCTTGCACCTCAGCTGCGGCCTGCCTTAAGCGGGCATCGGTCACGTCCAGCGAGGTTGCCATCCCTTGTTCAAAAGCATGCTGCTGCAGTCGGGCATGTTCGCGGGCCAGTTGCAGATCTTGCTGCAGCAGCTCAAATTGCTCAAGATGCAGCAGCACGGTACGATAACTGCTTTCGACGGCCAGCTTGATATCGGCATCGGCCTGATGGCGACTGTGGTCCAATTGTTGTTGGCGGCTGTGCACTACACTGGCACTGGCTCGGCGGTCAACTGACGTGGTGAAGTGATAGCGCATACCTAAACCAATACTCCAGTCGGGCTCTGTCAGCGGCGTTGCGGAGCGATTTAAATCATAGCTGCCAATCAAAAACACCTCAGGCAGGCGTTTGCCTTGTTCAATCCGCAGCTGTTGCTTTAATTGCTGGTCTTTGGCCAGCAATTGTTGAAACACTGGATTATGGCGTTTAGCCTGGTTGACAAACCAGTCGGCCGACTCGGTGAGCGGCACCGGTTGGGGCAGTGGGGTGCTCAGGCAGCCAAGCTCCTCCAATTGCAATAGATTTTGCAGGGCGGCACGCACATCATTCAATTGCCGCTGAGCGAAAACAGCCTCGCGCCGGGCTTCGGCCTGAGCAACTTCGGCCTGCATCCGGTTCAGCTGCGTGATAAGGCCTTCTTGTTCAAAGCGTTTGGCTTTATGCAGATGCGCATCCAGCGTTTGCAAGGCTTGCTGGCGAACCTGCACCACCTGTTGCATCATCTGGTTGGAGAAATACAAGTCGAACAAACGTTTTAACAGTTGTAACTGCAGCTGTCGTTGTTCAGCCTCTGCCTCGGTAACTCTGGCAGCTGCTTGTTGCTGAGCTGCATCAGTACGGCCCCCGGTATACAGCGGCCAGAGCAGATTCAGCTGGGAGCGAATGCCGCTGCGAAAGACGTCCAGTTCAGCAGGTTGATTGATCACTGGGATATCAAAGGTGACGTCTTTTTCATAGGCAATACCGGCAATGGTGATACTCAGCTGTGGCAGGTTCAGGCTATTCAAGGCGCGCTGTTGTGCTTGCCAGGCATCGACATCGGCTTGTTGTGCCAGCACAGTTCGGTTCGATGCCAATCGTTGTTCTGCTTCAGCCAGGCTAAGTGGTCCCGCCTGTAAATGGATAGGCACTATCATAAGCAGCATTGCGGACCAGCCCGACATGGAAGAATGCACCTGCATAAGAAGTCCCTTTAGAGTAAATGCTCTATTTTAGGCAAGATTACCGCCGGTTGCAACAACTCACAGCATGCAACTTACAGCACTTTGCGTTACTTGGTGCCAAACAATTTATCGCCAGCATCGCCTAAGCCTGGCAGAATATACCCCTGTTCATTAAGTTTTTGATCGATAGCGGCGGTAAAAAGCTCAATATCCGGATGGGCCGCCGATAGCGCCGCTATGCCTTCCGGTGCTGCCACCAGCACCAAAGCTTTAATCTGCTTACAGCCCTGTTGTTTAAGTAGATCAATGGTAGCGATCATCGAACCACCGGTGGCCAGCATCGGATCCACCACGATGGCAAGACGTTGATCGATATCGGGTGCTAGTTTTTGGAAGTAGGGCACAGGTTGCAGGCTATCTTCGTCGCGGTAAATGCCAACCACACTGATACGGGCACTGGGTAAGTGCTCTAGCACCCCATCCATCATGCCTAAACCTGCTCGAAGAATGGGCACTACGGTGACTTTTTTACCCTGAATTTGCCGAATTGGAATGGTGCCACACCAGCCCTCAATGCTGGTTTCTTCCAGTGGTAAATCGGTGGTGGCTTCGTAGGTGAGTAAGCTGCCGATTTCTCTGGCTAGCTCCCTAAACTGTTTGGTACTGATGGTCGCAGCGCGAAGCAGTCCCATTTTGTGTTGAATTAGCGGATGTTTAACTTCAGTCAGCTTCATAGGTATCCTTAGCCACTCTGTACTTTATCCAGCATAGCATACAGCGGCATGTTAAGACGCAGCGGTAGTTGGCTTTCAAACTCAATAAACTTATAGCATCAAGCCTGCTAGCGCCCCAGATACGGCTCCCAGTCTTTACTGACTGGTGCCAAGCCCAGTTGCTGCAACCGTTGCTTATAAAGCGCCGGAGAGCGGCTGTCATCAATGCTAAATTGCTCCAGTGCTTCAGGATCGACCGCATAGCCGCCAGGGCGGGTGCTGGAACCGGCACTGCTGCTGGTAATGGCGATGGGCACCAGTTGATCGCGCAGCTCAGGCCGTTCACGGGTGGATAAGCTGATTTCCAGGCTGGGTGAGAGCAATCGAAAAGCACAAATCAGCTGCACCAGGTGCTTGTCGCTCAGTGGATAGGGTACCTCAATGCCGCCACTGCAAGGGCGGATACGAGGTACGGATAAGGAATAGCGGCTTTGCCAGTAGTGTTGTTGCAAGTACAACAGATGCATGGCTAAAAAACTGGCATCGGTGCGCCAGTCAGCCAGACCAAACAGCACACCAATGCCAATTTTATCCACGCCGGCGCTGCCTAGTCGATCCGGGCAATCCAGCCGCCAGCCAATATCTGCTTTCTGGCCTTTTAAGTGATAACGCTGATAAGCGGCTTGCTGATAGGTTTCCTGATACACCATCACGGCATCGACCCCCAACTGGCGCAGCTCGCGGTAGTCGGCTTCGGACAGTGGTTGCACCTCCAGCATCAGACTGCTGAAGTGACGGCGGATGAGTGGCAGCATCTGCCGAAAGTAGGGCATGCCCACTTTGCGTTCATGCTCACCGGTGACTATCAGTACCTGATCAATGCCGCACTTGCGCAGTGCCAGGCACTCTATCTCAACCTCTTCTGCGCTCAGCACCCGCCGCTTCACTTTTTGGCTCATCGAAAAACCACAATAGCTGCACTCATTGGCACAGAGGTTGGATAGATACAAAGGAGCGAACAGTTGCTGGATGCGGCCAAAACGCTGGCGGGTGAATTGTTGGGCCTTGGCTGCCAGCATTGGCAACAGTGGCTCGGCTGCGGGCGATATCAGTGCCTGAAAATCCTGCAGGTTAAGACGGGTTTTACCAAGTGCCTGCCTGGCCTGAGCCAGTGTATAGCTGCGGCTTTGTAGCAGCTGATGTTCCCAGCTTTGCTGTTGCCAAAGTGCAAAGAAACCGGCCATCATAAGGTCTCCAAAAAGCGGGTTAGTGGGCTGGACGCCTGGGCCTGCGTGCAAGCTGCAGCCAGGCCACTGTGTCGGGCATAAACGCCGGCCTCACATGCCAGTCGAAAGCCAGTAGCCATGGCAACGGGATCTGCGGCACTGGCAATAGCGGTATTGACCAAAACAGCACTGGCACCAAGCTCCAGTGCCTGACAGGCATGAGATGGCGCCCCCAGACCAGCGTCGATAATCACCGGGACGCTGGCTTGCTCAATAATGATTTCCAGCATCGCCAGCGTCTGCAGGCCCTGATTCGAGCCTATCGGTGCCCCCAGTGGCATCACAGCGGCGCAACCGGCTTCTTCTAATCGTTTGCACAGCACAGGATCGGCCGGGCAGTAAGGTAGCACCACAAAACCACGCTTTACCAACTCCCGTGCTGCTTGCAGGGTTTCAATCGGATCTGGCAGCAAATAGCGCGGATCCGGGTGGATTTCGAGCTTCAGCCAGTTGGTGCCAAGGGCCTCCCGTGCCAGCTCGGCCGCAAACAAAGCTTCGCTCGCCGTTTTAGCACCAGAGGTATTGGGCAGCAGCCGGACTCCGAGCTGTTGAAGCGGAGCCAGGATATCATCGGACTGATGCTGTAAATCCAGCCGCTTCATAGCCAGGGTCACCAGCTCAGTGCCGGAGGCTTCCACAGCTGCTATCAGTTGCCTTGCGCTGGCAAACTTGCCGGTACCTAGCAGCAAAGCACTGTTTAACTGAACACCATCCAGGGTCAACATCTTAGCCTCCGGTCACGATTTGAAAAGCGGCCACCTGATCTTCAGGCGCAAGCAAGGTATTCGCCCATTCGCGTTTGGCAATCACGGTCTGATTCACCGCCAGTGCCAGCCCATTTGGGTTCAGCGCCAGTTGTTCTACCAGGTGCTGCAAGGTACAGGGGGCAGCAAGCTGCTGCGGTTTCTGATTAACGATGATACGCATAATGCTGCTCCCATAACTGTTTAAAGCGGCGCAAGCTTTGCGCTGGATGCTGTGCTTGTGTAATAGCACTGACCATGGCTACACCATGCACCTTGCAGGCACAGACTTTGGCAAAACTGTGCTGATCAATACCGCCAATGGCGACGGTTGGCGTGCCATCACACAAGGGGACTGATAACGCCAGTTTATGCAGGCCTTGCGGCTGGGACGGCATTTGCTTGGTTTTGGTGGCAAATACATGACCCAAGGCGACATAGGAAGGGCGCAATTGCAAAGCTCTGGCCAGTTCAAAAGGGCCGTGGCTGGAAATACCAAGCCGAAGCCCGGCCCGTTGGATCGCGGCCAAATCTGCCTGCTCTACATCTTGCTGGCCTAAATGCACGCCGTAAGCGCCATGTTCAATCGCCAGTTGCCAGTGATCATTGATAAAGAGCCGCACCTGGTGCTTACGGCACAGCGCGACTGCAGCCGCAATCTGCTCGCTGATCTCAGCCAGATTGCCTTGTTTGATCCGTAGCTGAATGCAGCCAGGTTGCTCCGGTACCAGCTGTTCAAGCAGGGCCATGGAGTCAACAACCGGGTACACCGCCAACGGCTGACTGATGCCAGCAAAGGGCTCTGCGAGTGACGTTGGCCAATTGGCGCTGTCAATGCGTGACAGGTAACTTTGGCTGCTTGGCCAGCCCGGATGAGCCAGAGTGCCCGGCCCAGCCCCAGTGGCATACCCATGCTGCAGCGCAGCCTGTACATAAGCCCGTGCCAGCACCAGCGCATCCTCAGTTGGGTAGCCGTGAGCGAGGAAAGCTGCCAGAGCACTGGCCAGGGTACAGCCGGTACCATGCTGATGGGGATTCTGCAGACGCCGGCCGGAGAATGCGGTGATAGTATCCTGCTGATACAGCAAGTCGGTGACCTCCGCAGAATGGCGGGCATGGCCACCTTTGACCAGCACCGTCGAAGCGCCGAGGGCCTGCAGCAGTGCAACCTGCTCGTCGATCGCCTGATTAGGCCGACCGCTGAGTAAGCCAAGCTCCGGTAAGTTTGGGGTCAGCACATCGATCTGGGGCAGTAAAGCACGCCAGGCATCCAGTAAGTCCTCACTGTGCCAGTGTTGGCCCGTGCTGCTGCCAAGTACCGGATCGGCCACCACCAGCAATGGGTGTTGCGCTTTGTAGTCCTGCAACCAAGCGGCCAACAGCAGGATGCTGTCAGGTGTTGGTAGCAAGCCAATTTTAATCACCTTAGCCGGTAGATCGCTTTTCAGAGCGTCTAACTGAGCCTGCAACATCGTAGTTGAAACCGGCTCGATCGCTTGCACACTGACCGAGTTCTGCGCTGTAATGGCCGTGACTGCGGTGCAGGCATGACAGCCCAGATCCTGCAGAGTGAGTACATCCGCCTGGATGCCTGCACCACCACCGGAATCTGACGCCGCAATGCTCCAGACCAGAGGTTTTTCCGCTACTTTTGCCGCTACTTTTGCCGGTACTTTTGACAGTACGTTGGGCTGCGCCAGCGCAGCGGATAGCCTCGGGCTGGCTAAGGAGTCATTAGCTGCCGGCATCTGCGAACTCCATGGAGCTGGTTTGGCTGCCGGACTCTTCAGCAATTTGTTGATTCAGCCGCATCGAACAGAATTTAGGGCCACACATTGAGCAGAACTCTTCCGTATCAGCGCCTTCGTGGCCCAGGGTTTCATCGTGATAGGCTTTGGCAGTAAAAGGATCCAGTGCCAGGTTGTACTGATCGACCCAGCGAAACTCATAGCGGGCCTTGGACAAGGCATTATCCCGTAGCTGTGCCGCCGGATGCCCCTTGGCCAGATCGGCAGCATGGGCGGCGATGGTGTAGGCTATCAGGCCTTGCTTCACATCCTCTTTGTTCGGCAAGCCCAAATGCTCTTTAGGCGTGACGTAGCAGAGCATGGCACAGCCGTACCAGCCAATCATGGCGGCGCCAATGCCCGAGGTGATGTGATCGTAACCCGGTGCAATGTCGGTAGTGAGTGGGCCCAGGGTATAAAATGGCGCTTCATGGCAGTGCTTAAGCTGCTCGGTCATGTTTTCTTCAATCAGCTGCATCGGCACATGGCCCGGGCCTTCAATCATCACCTGCACATCGTAACGCCAGGCAATTTTGGTTAGCTCGCCCAGGGTTCTGAGCTCAGCAAACTGAGCTTCATCGTTGGCATCGGCAATGCTACCGGGCCGCAGGCCATCACCCAGCGACAGCGAAATGTCGTAGGCAGCACAGAGCTGACAAATCTCTTCAAAATGATCGTACAGAAAACTTTGCTGATTATAAATCCGGCACCATTGCGCCATAATGGCACCACCCCGTGAGACGATGCCGGTCACCCGTTTGGCGGTCAGAGCAACGTACTCTTTTAACACGCCGGCGTGAATGGTGAAGTAGTCCACCCCTTGCTCAGCCTGCTCCAGCAAGGTGTCTTTATACACCTGCCAGTTAAGCTGGCTGACATCGCCTTTCACTTTTTCCAGCGCCTGATAAATCGGCACCGTGCCAATCGGCACCGGGCTATTGCGTAAAATCCACTCCCGGGTTTGATGAATACGGCGGCCGGTGGATAAGTCCATCACGGTGTCGGCGCCCCAGCGGGTGGCCCAGACCAGTTTTTCCACTTCTTCTTCAATGCTGGAGGTAACTGAGGAGTTGCCGATATTGGCATTCACCTTCACCTTGAAGTTGCGGCCAATGATCATCGGTTCGGCTTCCGGGTGGTTGATATTGGCGGGAATAATGGCGCGTCCTGCAGCAACTTCCTGACGGACAAATTCGGCGGTGATTACTTTAGGCGTGCGGGCCCCAAAGCTGTTGCCGCTGTGCCGTCGCATGCCATCGTCCTGAGCCTGCTCAGTGCGGCCCATATTTTCACGCAGCGCAATGTATTCCATCTCGGGTGTTATTATACCGGCACGGGCATAGTGCAATTGCGTCACCGTTTTGCCGGCTTTGGCGCGTAGCGGTTGATGCGAAAACTCGGTGTGCCACTCATCCAGTGCGATTTCATGAAAAGGTGGAACGGGGGAGGCCTCCACATCGTTCCGTGTTGTGATCCAGTCGAGCCGCAGCTTTGGCAGGCCTTTTAACACATCCAGTTGTTGCGCCGGATCGCCATAAGGCCCTGACGTATCATAGACATTGAGCGGCGGGTTATCGCTTAAGCTGCCATCCTTGTGCTTGGTTGGGTGCAATTGGATTGAACGCACCGGTACCTTAATATCCGCTCGCTCGCCGTGCAAATAGCGTCGCACAGAATTGGGAAAGGTTTCACCCTGCAGTTGGCTGATATAGGCCTGAGCCCGGGCTCTTTGTTCACGTTTGGAAAGGGGGTGTTGATGCTCTGACATAGCAAGCTCCTTGGTTCCGTAATCGGTTGAGGTTGCTTGTCTGGCGTGGATGAACGAAGACAAAGAAGGCATCGGCCTGAGGCAGATGCATTCTTGTCGCGCCAGCTGAGTAGCAATAACAGCACTGGCACTTCTTGTTCCCTTCGCAGGTATTAGCCTGAATCAGGTTCCACGGATCTCGCACTAGCGATCTCAGCTCTTTCGGTTGCATTGGCAACCGGCAGGGCACTCCGACAAGTGGGTGTTAGTATACGTGCAGTAAAAGTGAATGCAAGGGTCTTGCTTTTTATCTGTGTTGTCATATTGTTAGTAAGTGCTTCATCGGCAGTAAGCGATGAAGTCATCTTGAAACAATAACAACAGAAGGAATCACCGATGAATCAGGTTTTATTCTTTGATTCGATGCTCACACCCAAAATTATCACCTTTGTTTACTGGCTGCTATTGCTTGGGGTTGCCCTTAGTGGGCTTGGAACTATGTTTACCACCAGTTTCTTTGCTGGCCTGGGTATTCTGATTTTTGGTGCCATTGGGGTACGAATTTGGTGTGAATTATTGATCGTGCTGTTTAAAATTCACGAAAATCTGCGCAAGCTGGCCGATAAAGATCAGCCATTGTAAGTGCTGTGGGCAGCGAAGCAATACTTCGCTGCCATTCTGTTTGGCCTCACATCATGGCTTGTTTCAGACTACAGCTGCTCTGCGTAGTGATACAAGGCCTTTAAAATTCGCATCGCGCGTTCATCATGCTGGTGTTGTTGTGCTGCCAATTCCAGTTGCTGATGAAAAGCTTCCAATGTCAATGGTGGTGCATCCAGCCCATCGGTTAACCGATCCACGCAGTACTGCTGCCATTGCAGCATGTCCTGTTCATTCAAACTAGCCGGGTAGTTGCGGGCCCGAAAGCGAAACAGCATTTGGTTCAGCCTGTCATCACTGAACAGCGGGGCCTGCACCTCCAGCTGTTGTGGACTGAGCTGGTGCAATTCTGCCATTTTTTGCTTATCAGCGTCGGCTAAAAAGCCCTGATAGAGTTGATAATCCGGGTTGGTTTCCTGCGGGAATTCTTCGGCTTGCGCAAAGACCTGCTGTGCTTTTTGCTGTACCACCGGGTTGGACAGCAGCCAATTTAAATGCGCCCGGCATTTGCTGCGATCGATGCCCAGCACATCGGCCCGCTGCTCCGACAGGGTTTTGGCAGGGGCGAGCACCGGGCATTTGTTCAAATGAATCAGCTTCAGGCCAAGCCGCTCTTCACCTTCGGCTAAATCGGCAGTTTTGGTGTAGAGCTTATCGCGGAGCTGGTCGCAGTTGAGCTCCAGCAAAGGCGTTGGATCGGCCAGCAGATTCCAGGCAATCAGCGCGTTTTTGTTGGTGGGATGAAAAGCCAGCGGCACCACCCAACTGACACAGCCCTGGTTGGCCGGGAATTTTCCGGACACATGCACCAAAGGGGTTTGGTTGGCCAGGTTGATGTATTTACTCAGCGCTTGTTTCTTCCGATGCTCAAATAGAAACTGAAACAAGCGGGGCTGTTTGTCACGAATAAGCTTCGCCAGCGCTATGGTGGCGTAGACATCGGATAAGGCATCGTGTGCCTGCTCATGGTTCAGTTGATTGGCTTTGGCCAAGTCTTCCAGTTTAAAGCTGGGGCTGCCATCGTCTTTGAGCGGCCATTCAATGCCCTCCGGTCGCAGCGCATAACAGGCTCTTACTACATCCAGCAAGTCCCAGCGGCTGTTGCCCTGTTGCCACTCACGGCCATAGGGCTCATAAAAATTGCGGTACAGGCTGTGACGAGTCACTTCATCATCAAAGCGAATGCTGTTGTAGCCCAGCACGCAGCTATCAGGCTCACTGAAGCGCTCAAGGATTTTCCCCATAAATTCAGTTTCCGGCAGACCGCGCTGTTGGCACAGTTGCGGCGTTAAGCCGGTGATGAGCGCCGCCTGAGGATGCGGCAGGTAGTCGGGGGCCAGCTGACAATACCAGACATCCGGCTTGCCGATGATATTCAGTTCAGCATCGGTGCGAATACCGGCAAACTGCGCCGGGCGATCACGTTTGGGATCAGCGCCCCAGGTTTCAAAATCGTAGAAGTAAAAAGACATAAACAATCATGGCTCTTGGCTGGCAGCTTGGGCTGGTAAATGTATTCTGGCGCTAGTGTAGCAGCTCCACAGACCGATAGACAAAAGCGGATGTGCCGTTGGCACTGCTTTTTGTTGCTTGACCCGGACGCCAGACTGCGCCACCATGGCAAAAATACTGCGCAATAAAGTTACGCATAACCTGCTGGGGCTGGCCGATGGGCCCGTGTTCACAGGCTCTGCAGAGGATAGCCCATGACCGCCAGTAGACGTATTGAATGGATGGACTCGCTGCAATCGGTGCCTGCCGATAGCTGGAACGCTTTGTTTGCCACTGATTACCCCTTTACCCGTTATGACTTTTTGCTGGCGTTGGAAAGCGGTGGCAGTGTTGGGCCCGGTACTGGCTGGCAGGCCAATCACCTGACCATCTGGCAAGACGAACAGCTGATTGCGGCAGCGCCAGCTTATCTGAAACAACACTCTTACGGCGAATACCTGTTTGACTGGGCCATTGTTGAGGCTTACCAGCGCTATGGTTTGGACTTTTTCCCTAAACTGGTGCTGGCCATTCCTTTTACCCCAGCCGAAGGGCCGCGTTTTGGCATCTTACCGGGCGAAGAGGATGCCGGGCTGATGGGGTTGATGCTGGATGCCTTGCAGCAGTGCATGAAAAAGCAGCGGCTCAGCAGCATTCAGTGCCTGTACCCGCATAGTGGGCAACGCGATCATTTAACCGCTGCCGGCTACTGGCCGCGGCAGGATGTGCAGTTTGAATGGCGCAATTATGGTTACGCGTTTTTTGATGATTTCCTGGCAAGTTTAAGCTCACGCAAGCGCAAACAAATTCGCAAAGAGCGTCAGCGGGTGCAGGATGCCGGGGTTCATCTTACTGTGGTGCATGGCTGCGATGCTGATGCCATGCTTTGGCAGCAATTGTATCGCTTTTATCAACGTACCTATTTAAAACGCTCCGGCCATGCCGGTTATCTGACGGAAGCCACCTTTCATCAATGGGGCCAGCAGCTGGCTGATAGCATCGTGATTTTTGCCGCTTACCATCAGCAACAACTCATAGCCGCTTCCTTGTGTTTCCGCTCAGCGGATACCCTCTATGGCCGCTATTGGGGCTGTGAGGCGGAGTGGGATTTTCTGCACTTTGAAGCCTGTTATTATGCTGGCATTGCGTACTGCATTGAACAGGGCTTGCAGCGCTTTGATGCCGGTGCTCAGGGCGAACACAAGCTGCAACGCGGCTTTGAGCCGGTTACGCGTTATGGGTGCTACCACTTTCGTGACAGCCCGCTCAAAGACGCCATTGGCCGCTACTTTGAAGGCGAAGAGGATATGTTGGCACTTTACCAGCGCCAGGCCCAGACGCGCCTACCATTTCGCCAGCCGGCAAACACCGAGCCTATGCCTTAACGCTGAAAATGCAACAAGCGGTTGTTGGCCGGCATGGCATGGTCGGCCTCCAATGCAAAACCGGCTTCAGCCGCCAGCTTTACCACCGCCTCTTGCGCACGGATCCCCATGGCCGGATCGCGTTGTTTTAAGCTGTGATCAAAGGCTTGATTGCTGGCACTGGTAAATTGCCCCTGGTAATTAAAAGGACCATAAATACAAAGGCTGGCACTTGGCCGGCAAAACTCATCCAATCGGGCAAACAACTGCTGCACCACCGCCCAGCTCATAATATGCAAGGTATTGGCGCTAAAGAGTGCATCCACTTTGGCATAAGGCCAGCTGCTTTTCCGGATATCCAGTGCAATTGCTGTAGGCAGATTGGGACGTTTCGCCTGTTGCAAGCGCAGGTTCAGGTCTGGCAGGTAGGCCGGCTGATCGCTGCACTGCCAGTGCAGATGGGCTAGCTCACGGGCAAAGTGCTCCGCATGCTGGCCGGTGCCGCTGCCAATTTCCAACACCTGCTGGCGATTGGCAAAGGCACTGCGCAGGATCTGTAAAATGGGCCCCTTGTTGTTTTCACAGGCCTGAGAAAAAGGTAAGGCTGTTTGCATAACGCACTCGTATCGATTGCCAGAGCCACAGCATAACGAAAAGCGTGCCTAGCGCCTAGCGCCTAGCGCCTTGTCCGCCATACTGCTGATCCCATTGTGCCAGTTTTGGCGTCATCAAACGAAACCACAAGGGGGGGATCAGCGCCAACAGCATGGAGCCAAGGTAACCGGTGGGCAGGTTGGGTGCTTCCGGGTAGGGTTTTAACTGATAAAAAGGCAATTGCGCCCGCGCATGGTGATGGGAGTGACGGGTCAGGTTAAAACTGGCCCAGCTGCTGATGCGTTTGGTGCTGTTCCAACTGTGGTAGGGCTGAACCGGTTGATTGAGTGGCCGCTCAATCCCGTAATGTTCGATGTAGTTCACCACCTCAAGAGTCGCCTTGGCCAGCAGAGCGCACAGGCTGAACAACAACAAACCTTGCCAGCCAGCCAGAGCATAGGCCAAAACGCACAGACACAACGACATGGCGACACCACGCAGGAAACGATTATGGTAACTCAGCAGTGGCTGCTTTAGCCTGGCGAGGCGATTTTGTTCAATCTGCCAGGCGCTGATATTGCCACCAAGCGTCGCATACAGAATATGCGCATACACAGTGCGCCCACGTGGTGCTGTAGCCGGATCACGGGCAGTGCCAACGTAACGGTGATGGCCATACACATGTTCAATGGAAAAAGAGCTATCCCAACTAAATGCCAGCAGCCAGCGGCCCACCAGCATGGCAAGCCGGTTGGAGGTGCGATGGGTTAACTCGTGTGCTGGTACGGTAGCTACCATAGCAATCAGCAATGCCGCACCTGCGCTAAGTGGCAGATAATGCCACCACTGATTCTGAGCCCGGGCCGCCAGCGCATCGAAGCCGCTCCATTGATGCAGCCATTGGCCATAGCCGAACAGATCCTGGCTGGATACACTCCATAGCAAACTAAAGAACAACAATACGATCAACGGCAAAGAGCTGTACAAGAGCCCGTTTAGCAGCCAGCTATGATGGTAGTCCGGCTCGGTCTTATCATCTCCGGCCAGCACATCGCCTGCCACTATCACCAGCAGTAAGCAGCCCAGCCCCAGTGCCATCCACAGACCACCCAGGCTGACGCCAATGAAAAAAGGCAGGGTTAGCGCATGAAATAAGCAAAATTTCAGATACTTCCACATGGTTGTTGCCTTGTCTTGTCGCCTGGACTCAGCATAGCCACTGGCTGGTGGTGTTAACATGGCCTTAGCAGCCAATTTCTGGTTATTTGCGGACAAAATATGTGGAATGAGCTACGCTGAGTTAAGCTGGACACAAGAAACTGCCAATTGACAAACAAGGCTATGAACATCAGTAACCACAGCCATGAAGTGCACTTGCCCCGTCATTACTTGCGCAATCTGCTGGATTTGGTGCAAAGCCGTGGGGGGAGCCCGCTGGCTGTACTTGCTGAAGCTGAGCTGGCTGCAGATGCGGCTCAGCAGCCGGATGCGTCGCTCAGTTGGTCACAATTTCAAACCATTATTTTACAGAGCTGCCATCAGAGCAAGGAGCCGGCATTGGGGCTTTATCTGGGGAGTCAGCTGACGATTACCACCCATGGGTTGCTTGGGCTGGCAGCAATGAGCAGCCGTAATTTGCAGGAAGCGCTTGAGCTTATCTGTCAGTACACCGTAGTGCGCAGTCCGCTGGTAACCCTAAGCATGCAGCTGAACAAAAGACAGCTCTATCTTAATCTCTCGGAGGCGCAGCCGCTTGGTGCTGTCCGTCAGTTTGTGTTGGAGGCTTTTGCGGTCGCGTTGCATGCCATGCTGGATTTTGTCTCCGGTCATCAATACCGGTTGTTGCAGGTGCAATTCGGCTTTCCACAGCCGGCTTACAGTACACTCTATCAGGCTTTTCTTCCTTGTCCGCTTGCTTTTGATCAACCAATACACCGGCTGATCATTGACCGGGAAGACCTTGCGATTGCATCTCCCTGGGCGGATCCGCAGCTTAAAACACAGATGACCAGCCAATGCGAGCAGGAATTACAGCGCTGGCAGCAGCAACAAAGTACAGCTGGTCTGGTGCAACAGATGTTGGCGCGCACCAAAGGGCGCCTGCCTGGCATTGAGCAAGTCGCGCACGAATTTGCCATGTCTGGTCGCACCTTGCGCAGGCGGTTGGCCGATGAGCAGACCAGTTATCAGCAATTAGTAGACGATTGGCGCCAACGGATGGCCTGTCATTATTTAACGAGTACCCGTTTGGCGGTGCAGCAAATAGCCTATTTGCTGGGTTATGCCGATCCGGCCAACTTTGGTCGCGCTTTTCGCCGCTATCACGGCCTGACGCCACGCCAGTTTCGGCAGCGGCAAGGCAGGCTGAAAGAAAAGTGATCGAAGTGCTGCTCTGGCCGTAACGGAGTAATGAAACAATCACTTAAATCGTATGGCGTGATGATGATCGGACAATCTGCTTACACAAAGTTACAACAAAGCAGTGCCTTGCTGGCTATCCTGGTGATTACATTTTTGGCGGCAGCCCTTGGCAGTCTGGGTTCTGTGAATGCACCGGAGTTTTATCGCCAGCTGGAGCTGCCGTCCTGGGCTCCGCCTGGCTGGTTGTTTGGTCCTGCCTGGACCCTGCTATACACCCTGATGGCGCTTGCCGCCTGGCTGGTCTGGCGCAGTGACCGCCTGGCGGTGACTGGCAGGGCTTTGCTGCTTTATGGCATTCAGCTGGTGCTGAACGCGCTTTGGAGCTGGTTGTTTTTTGCCTGGTACCTGGGCGCTGCGGCATTGGCCGAAATTGTGCTGCTGTGGCTGGCAATCCTGATCACTTTGCTATTGTTTAAACGGCACAGCATCCTGGCGGCTGTGTTGTTGTTGCCATATTTATGTTGGGTTAGTTTTGCAACCATGCTTACATGGAGCATCTGGCAATTGAACCCGACTGTGCTTTAACGAGAGGTTTTTAATGAGTTACCGCTATATTTTTGGCAGTGTTTTGTTGGCAGCCAGTCTGTGTGGCTTTAATGTCAAGGCTGATAGCGAAACAGCCCGGGCAGAGCCGCGGGGTTTTATCTATGGCATTGGCGTGGGGCTGAATCAGGAGCTGTATCAGGATTACCGCAGACGAACCGTGCCCATTCCGGTGATTGGGTACCGGGGCGAGCGCTTATCGGTGTATGGGCCTTTTATCAGCTACGAGCTGCTGCAGCAGAATGGGCTGGTGCTAACGGCTCGGCTTGCACCGCGTTTTGCCGGCACCGATGCCTCGAAAAGCCCGGTTTTTGAAGGCATGCAAAAGCGCAAAACTTCGATGGATGCAGGTTTAGGCCTGCGCTATGACTGGCAGGGGATCCGGCTGGAAACCTCCTGGCTGCACGACGTGCTTGGCAACTCCGATGGCTACGAAGTGCGCAACCGGCTTGGGTATCTGTACTGGCTAGGGCCAGTGATGTTGGAGCCGCACCTGAGCATGGATTACAGCAATTCCAGGCTGGTCAATTATTACTATGGTGTGCGCCCGGAGGAGGCAACCAGCAACCGGCCAGCCTATCAGGCTGGTAGCGCGTGGAACCCTGGTGTAGGCTTGTCGGTGGCCACACCGATCTTTTTGGGTGGTATGACCCGGCTGGGCGTGGATCACCGTTGGTACGACGATACGATAGCGGATAGCCCACTGACAGATCGCCGTCGTGGTTTTCAGGTATTTTTTAGTTTCAGTCGCTTTTTCTGACTGCTGGCGCTAATGTCAGCCGGAACTTATACAAAAAAAGCGCCGGCAAGCGGCGCATAAAATGTCAGCAGACTAGGTTGGTGTCTGTGTTACAAAGGAACCTCGCCATGCTAGCGCTGAACCAGACGACTGATTTTGATCTGCCGCAAAGTCAGTGGCATCAGACGCACAAATTTGTCACTGCTGTTGAGATCGGTTACAACTAGTCTATCCATCACAATAACAGGACACAGTAAATGCGAAAGACATTGATGGCAGCAGCCTTAACCACCGGATTAAGCACGGGCACAGCAGCGGTAGCAGACACCCCGGTAGGTCTGGTGATTCACGGCGGTGCCGGCACCATAGAGCGCGCAAACTTATCACCTGAACAGGAGCAAGCCTACCATGATGGGCTGCGATTGGCGCTGGAGCAGGGCTACGCTATTTTGCAAGCCGGTGGCTCCAGCCTGGATGCTGCCATCAAAGCGGTGACCATTTTAGAAGACAATCCGTTGTTTAACGCCGGTAAAGGGGCGGTTTATACCTGGGATGAGCAGCATGAGCTGGATGCCTCCATTATGGACGGTGCGACCTTAAATGCCGGTGCTGTGGCTGGGGTTCGTACCATCAAAAACCCCATTTTGCTGGCGCATAAGGTGATGACTGAATCGGTGCATGTGATGCTATCCGGCGTTGGTGCCGAGCAGTTCGCGGTAGAAAAAGGTCTGGAGCAGGTCGATAACAGCTACTTTAATACCGAGTTTCGCTATGAAGCGCTCAAACGCATGAAAGCCGCTGAAGGCGCTTTGCCGCATCAGGCTGGATTGGTGCGCGATCCAAACTGGCAAATGGGTACTGTTGGCGCGGTTGCCATTGACAGCAATGGCAATCTGGCGGCCGCTACCTCTACCGGCGGTATGACCGGCAAACGCTATGGCCGGATCGGGGATTCGCCGATTATTGGTGCTGGTAATTACGCCGATAACAGCAGCTGCGCCGTTTCTGCGACCGGCCATGGTGAGTACTTTATCCGCTATCAGGTTGCCTCGGATATCTGTGCCCGGGTGAAATACCAGGGGGTATCGGCCAAAGCCGCTGCCGATGCGGTGATTAAAGATGTATTGCTGCCGGTGGGCGGCACCGGCGGTGTCATTGTGGTGGATGCCAACGGCGAGCTGAGCTGGTCCTTTAACACGCCGGGCATGTACCGTGGTAAGATTGGCAGCAATCAACCGGCACTGACCGCCATCTTTGCCGATGATTAACTGGCGAAAAAACCAGCGGTTAGCGGTAATTTGCTGCCGAAAAACCGGCAGTTTTGCCAGTTTCAGCTAGGCTTAAAGTAAGCTTTCATTCTGTATTCAGGGGGAAACATGGACTTACTGAAAGTAGGCGATTATATGAACAATCATCCGGTCACTTTTACCGCGGATATGACGCTGGAGCTCGCCGCAGATCGGCTGACTATCAGCAATCAGACCGGTGGTCCTGTGGTGGATGATCACAATAAGGTGATAGGCTTTTTATCCGAGCAGGACTGCCTGGCCTTGATGCTTAAATCCACTTACCATGACCAGCAGGTAGCGCATGTGCGGGATATTATGCAAACCGAGGTGTTGTCGGTAAAACCTTACGATGGCATCATTGATCTGGCGCAAATGATGCTAAAGTTAAAACCCAAGTTGTATCCGGTGGTGGATGACAACAATCAATTGCTTGGCATCATCAGCCGCAGCCATGTTCTGGCCGCACTGGATAAGGAAATGAACTCGCATTATCGCAAAGCGGTTTAATGGCTAAATCTGCTGGAATTGCAGCTGAGCCAGCTTCTTGCTAGCATAGCGCCCTCATTTTGCTGAGGGCGTTTTTTTGTCTGAACCCACGTCTGTACCCAATCCACTTTCGCTAAACGAGCTGCATCGGCTGCTTGGCCTAGCCATGCAAAAAGATCAGTTCCGCTTGCGTAAGCGCCTGCACGGTCTGAAAAAAATCAGCGATGAAGCCAAGCGCAGCAAAGCTCAGGGGGCTATAGCCCAAGACCTGGAGCGTTCGGTAGCCCAGCGCCAGCAAAGAGCCAGCCAGACCTTGCAACTAAACTATCCGGCCGAGCTGCCTGTGGTGGCGAAAAAGGAGGACATCAAAGCCGCCATTGCCAAACACCAACTGGTGGTGATTGCCGGTGAAACCGGCTCGGGCAAAACTACCCAGTTGCCGAAAATCTGTCTGGAGCTTGGTCGCGGTGTTGCGGGCATGATAGGCCATACCCAACCACGGCGACTGGCAGCGCGCAGTGTCAGCAATCGTATTGCCGAAGAGCTTTGCGTCGAGCCAGGCAAAGAGGTAGGTTTTAAAATCCGCTTCGGCGATCACACCTCAGAGCAGACCCGCATTAAACTGATGACCGATGGGGTACTGCTGGCCGAGATGCAGCAGGACCGCTTTTTAAATCAGTACGACACCCTGATTATTGACGAAGCGCATGAGCGCAGTCTGAACATTGACTTTTTGCTGGGTTATCTGAAACAGTTGCTGCCGAAACGTCCGGATTTAAAAGTAATTATTACCTCGGCTACCATTGATCCGCAGCGTTTTTCCAAACACTTTGGGAATGCTCCGGTGATTGAAGTCTCTGGTCGCACCTATCCGGTGGAGGTGCGTTACCGGCCCTTTGATGAGAGGAGCGAGCAGGACGATAAAGATCGCGATCAGCTGCAAGGCCTGTTCGATGCGGTCGAAGAGCTGTACCGCGAGCCGCCGGGCGATATTCTGGTGTTTTTAAACGGTGAGCGAGAAATTCGTGATACCGCCGATGCCCTTGAAAAACTGCAGTTGCCGCACACTGAGATCCTGCCGCTGTATTCACGACTAAGCGCCAGCGAGCAGAACCGGGTGTTTCAATCGCACCCTGGCCGGCGCATTGTGCTGGCGACCAATGTGGCCGAAACCTCATTGACGGTGCCGGGCATCCGTTATGTCATCGATCCCGGTACCGCTCGCATCTCTCGTTACAGTTACCGCTCCAAAGTACAGCAGCTGCCGATTGAACCGATCAGTCAGGCCAGTGCCAACCAGCGCAAGGGCCGCTGTGGCCGGGTTGCGGCCGGGATCTGCATTCGCTTGTACAGCGAAGAAGATTTCCTCAGCCGGCCCGAATACACCGATCCGGAAATACTGCGCACCAATTTAGCCTCGGTTATCCTGCAGATGTTATCCCTGCGCCTTGGCAGCATGGAAGCCTTTCCGTTTTTACAACGGCCAGACAGTCGGTTTGTTACCGATGGCATCAAGCTGCTGGAAGAACTGGGTGCGGTAGCCACCCGGCGCAAAGCCGGTGAATTACAGATGACCGAGCTTGGCCGACAGCTGGCCCGCCTGCCCATAGATCCAAGGCTCGGCCGGATGCTGCTGGAAGCGCCCAAACAACAGGCGCTTAGTGAAGTGCTGGTGATAGTGGCGGCATTATCCATCCAGGATCCGCGGGAGCGGCCGCTGGATAAACAGCAAAAAGCCGATGAGCTGCACAGCCGCTTTGCCGATCAGGACTCCGATTTTGTCAGTTACCTCAAGCTTTGGCAGTACCTGCAACAACTGCAGGAGGAGCTTAGCAACAACCAGTTTCGTAAACTCTGCAAAACCGAGCTGCTCAACTACCTGCGGGTACGCGAATGGCAGGATTTAGTTTATCAGCTAACGCAATTGATGCAGGAACTGGGCTTTCGTGCCAATCAGGCCACGGCTGGCTATGCGGAGATTCACCGCAGTCTGCTCAGTGGTCTGCTCGGTCAGATAGGTTGCAAAGATACCGAGGCCGATTATCTGGGGCCACGGCAAACTCGTTTTTATGCTTTTCCCGGCAGTCATTTGTTTAAGCGCAAGCCCAAATGGGTGATGGCCTCCGAGTGGGTGGAAACCTCCAAACTTTATGCCCGCAGCCTGGCGAAAATAGAGCCGGACTGGGTAGAACCGCTGGCAGAACATCTGGTAAGCCGAAGCTACAGCGAGCCGCACTGGCAGAAAAAACGCGGTGCTGTTATTGCTTTTGAGCAGGTGAGCCTCTACGGCGTGATCATTGTGGCTAAAAGGCCTGTGCAGTACAGCAAAATCGATGCTGCCACCAGCCACCAAATCTTTATTCGTGAAGCCCTGGTGCATGAAGAGCTGGGGCAGCAGGAAGCCTTTTTAGCCCACAATCGCAAACTGCTGGATGAAGTCATCGCGCTGGAAGATAAAAGCCGGCGCCGCGATATTCTGGTGGATGAAGACGATCTGGTGCAGTTTTACGCCGGGCGGGTGCCGGTGGTGGCCAATAACCGCATCGATTTTGCCAGATGGTGGCAGCAAAAGCGTAAAGAAGACCAGCGTTTCCTGCATTTTGATCCCGAAACGCTTAAAAAGCGTGCCGCCGATGAGATTGGCGCTGGTCAGTTCCCGGACGTTTGGAGCCAGGGCAACCTGAAGCTGCCGCTGAGCTATCACTTTGCGCCGGGTGAGCCGGACGATGGTGTCAGTGTGGTTATTCCGCTGGCGCTGCTCAATCAAATTGATGAGCAGGGCTTTGACTGGCTGATCCCAGGGCTATTGCATGAGCTGTTGGTGGCACTGATTAAATCCTTGCCAAAAAATTACCGGCGCCAGTTTGTTCCGGCACCCAATTATGCCGATGCCTTGCTACAGGTGTTACAGCCAGGTCAGGGCAAGTTGCTGGAAGCCGTGACCGCCCAGCTACGGCGCATGTCGGGCACCACAGTGCCCGACGATGCCTGGGATCTGACATCCTTGCCAGCGCATCTGCAGATGAATTTTAAGGTGGTCGATGCCAGTGGCAAGCTGATGGTGCAGGGGCGCTCGCTGGCACTTTTGAAGCAGCAATTGCAGGGCGATGTGCAGCAAACTTTAAGCGAGGTAGCCGAGCCGGATATCGAGCAGCAACAGATCACCGACTGGAGCTTTGGTCAGCTGCCCAGTGAATACGTACAGCTGCAAGCCGGCTATGAAATCAAGGCGTATCCGGCGCTGGTGGATGAAGGCGACTCGGTTGCCATCAAGCTGCTGGATCATGCTGCTTTGGCCAGGCAAACCAGCCTGCTTGGTTTACGCCGGCTGATTTTGCTGAATATTCCATCGCCGGTGAAATACTTGCAGGAGTCCTTGCCCAACAAAGCCAAGCTTGGGCTGTATTTTAACCCCTTTGGCAAGGTGCTTGAACTGATTGACGACTGCATCGCGGCAGCGGTGGATGCTATGTTGAGCGAGCAGGAATTTCCGCACAACCAACAACAGTTCAGCGGTATCAAAGAACAGGTGCGGGCTGAGCTGAATGAGCGGGTGTTGGCCATTGCCTTGCAGGTGGAGCAAATTTTGTCGCTCGGTCATCAGATCCAAAAGCGTTTAAAAGGCAAGGTGGATCTGGCGCATGTGCAGGCGCAGGGGGAAGTGAAACAACATTTGGAAACCTTGTTGTTTAAAGGTTTCGTGAGTAAGCATGGTGCAGGACGGCTTGGCGATATCCTGCGTTACTTAAAAGCGATGGAAAAACGACTGGAGAAATTGCCGATTGATCCACATCGCGATCGTTTGATGATGCACGATTACCAGCGCGCTGAAGAAGCGTATCAGGCGTTGCTTGGCCAGTACAAAACGCAGGCTGTCCTACCTGAGGCGTTGGGCGACATTCGTTGGATGATTGAAGAGCTAAAAGTGTCGCTATTCGCTCAAACTTTGGGGACAGCTTATCCTATTTCACTGAAACGGGTGTTAAACGCTATCAGTGAAGCAAAATCGTCAGCCCCCTGACGTGTTATTTCCGTTGGGGTGCTCAATCGCGCCTTTACAGGCTACGGTGAAAGCTATATAACTAGTAAGTCAGGTACAAACACATTAAGCAAGGATAAGCTGGGGGAGTAGTGATGTTAAACCAAAGTGATAAGCGCCATTTTTACCGTATGATGGTCAATGCCGATGTGCAGCTGCTGATCAATGATCCGGAAGCCGGCCGCACCATTGATGGTATTTGCCGTGATTTAAGTGCATCAGGCATGTCGGTTGATATCAATGAGCCACTGGAGATGGGCACTTTGATCCGGGTGCGCTTGGAGTCGGCCAACAACAGTATACCGCCGCTGGATGCCACGGCCAAAGTAATGCGCTGCGGCCAGGAAAATGGCGATTGTTATCAGCTGGGCCTGGCTTTTATCGATATGAATTAATCGCAGTGGTTAGAGCGCTGAAAGAGTGCTGAGCAAGGCAGCCTGAGTTTACCAGGCTGCAACTTTAGCTGTTATCAGCGTTTACTTCTCAAACCGTACGGTGAAGGTAACCGGCACCATTGGATTGATGCTTTGCAGGCCAGCCAGATCACGCAAGCGATTTAACCCTTCCGTTAAACCAAATTGAGCACCGTTCACCATGACAGGGGCCTGGGTGTGAACCTGGATGGTGCTCTCGCCAAGCCGGGTGACCAGCACTTCACTTTGCACCCGCTGGCTTTGGCCAACGATGGTCAGTTGCAATGGCACCCGCAGGCTTTTGCTGCTGCCAACGGCTAAATCAGCCACTGCGTCCGGGCTGACGGTACCCGTTGCGGTAATCAGCGGGTAATCATCCAGTTGAAACAAATACTGCCACATGCGATCATCGCGGATCGGGATATGGGTTTGCAAACCAGCCACGGCAATTTCAATACTCAGACTGCCATCATCTTGCCAGTGACCTTTCAATTGGCTGAACTGATGCACTTCAGCAGCCACTTCATTTTTCAGTGATACAAAATCAAGTCGTGACTGGCTGTTATCAAGCTGCCAGCTGGCCTGAGTGCTAAGGCTTACTAGTAGTGCTAATGAGCTAAATAAAGCTTTCATGCAGGTTCCTGTCAAATGAACGAGTTGCTTAGCATAACAAAGAGTAGACGGCAGAAACACCCTGAAAAGGTAGGGGATTCGATGAGCAGGTGGTAAAAAGCCGGTCAGTATCACTGACCGGCAGGGATAACAGAGGGAGCGCTATCGTGCAGATAGCTGGGTACGACGTCGCCAGCAAAGCAGCAATAGACCCGAAGCAAAAATGCCAAGGCTTGCCGGTGTAGACACGGTGGCAGTGTAGCTGTATATCCAATCGGTAAGATCGCTGACGCGAACCGATGCGAATAAGGTACCATAATCTGCCTGTGGCTGGGTGCCATTGATGTTCCAGCCCAGAGAGTGCACTCCAGCTAATAGCCACTCACCGTTTTCAAAAATAAAAGCACCACCACCTGAATCACCACCCGCTATGCTGTACTCCAGCGGCAGGGCTGCATTATCAGAGCTAACGCCAGACCCTGCAAAAAGCGGATGGTTACTGTACCAATAATTTACCCAGTCATTGTAAATGTCACCCCAAGGGTCTGTAGCGGTTGGATTCGGGTGATCAAAATCAGACCACAGCAATTGTTGACCGGTTCCTTCAGAGGAAGCCAGGCCATCAACCACATTTTGACCCGCCCGGCGAGTGCCTGCTGGCTGGTTCACACCAGTGAGCCCGGTACCTGAAGCACCGTAGCCAACATGGGTGGTGATAGCCCCGGTTTCATTGCTGCCGGTATAGAGCTTGGCCGGTTCAACATCAAAGGGGTTATCAAAGTACATCAGACCGATATCCCAGCCAGCGCCTAAGTCACCGTTCCAGTTCTCATGCCAAACCCAGGATGAGGCATTAACGGCAGTGTGCGTTAATGAAGTTCTATCTTCATTGTACTGTGGTAGGTAGAAGGTCATGCTGATCGCATCATCCACACAGTGGCCTGCGGTAAGTACCCAGTTCTTTGCTATGACGGTACCGCTGCAAATAAAGGTACCACCCCCGGCAACATCGAAGATGGTATATCCAACACTGTCAAATTGTTGCTGACGTGCCAGCCAGAGGTATTCATCCGGGTCGACATCGTGGCGGATCACACCTGCATGACTCAGGCCTGAAGCAAAACCAAGTAAACAGCTGATTAAGATCAGTTTTTTCATTCTACTTATCCTCTGATTTTTATAATTCAGCACAGGCTTAGACTAAGACTGTCGCACAGCAATCAAGGCTGATATTTTTTTTTAGGCATAATCCAGGCCATTTTTTAAACATTTAAAAACGAAGAAGATTAATTTTTGACAGCGATTAAATGTAAAAAAAGCTGACGTGAGGTCAGCTTTTTTTACAGGAGATGCATAAATTGATAAGCATTAAGCCAGGTAACAGATCAGACCTTTCAGATAATGCCCTTCCGGGTAGAAACTGGCGACCGGGTGATCGGCATCTTGCTGCAAGCGTTCAACAAAAAGACAGTCCCGGCCGGCATCCAGCGCCGCATCGGCCACTACTTTTTGGAACAAGGTATCTTCCATCAGGCCGGAGCAAGAAAAAGTCAGCAGCAAGCCACCTGGTTTCACCAATTGCATCGCTACCCGGTTGATGTCTTTGTAGCCACGGCAAGCGCCCATCAGCTGGCCTTTGTTCTCGGCAAATTTAGGCGGATCTAAAATCAGTAAATCAAACTGTTTGCCTTCTTCTTTGTACTGACGAAGCAGCTTAAACACATCTTGCTTCACATGGCTGGCTTGCTCTGGTTGCAGGCCATTGAATGCCAACTGGCGCTCGGATAGAGCCAGGGCGCTGTCGGAGGCATCCACGTTAATAACATGGCTGGCACCGCCGAGCAGAGCAGCAACACCGAAAGTACCGGTGTAGCTAAAGCAATTCAGCACACTTTTGCCGGCTGCCAGTTGCCGCAAGCGTAGGCGGTTGGCCCGTTGATCCAGATAAAAACCGGTTTTATGGCCTTCAGCCACGTCCACCAACACCGTCATGCCATGTTCACGAATGGTCACTTCGGTGCTCTCCAGTGGCTGATGCAGCCAGCCGGATTTCAGCTCCAGCCCTTCTTTTTTACGCACTTCCACATCGGAACGATCGTAAATGCTGCAGGTGGGGTACAGGGCTTTTAAGGCGCCCAGCAGATGCTTGCGATTGGCCTCGGCTCCGGCGGATAACAGCTGACACACCAACACATCGGCAAAACGGTCAATGATGATGCCAGGCAGTCCATCGGACTCGGCCGCTATCAGCCGGTAGCCAGTGGTATCCTGGCCTGAAAACAAAAGGCTGCGCATGCCTTGTGCCTGTGCAAGGCGCCGTTCAAAAAATGCCTGATCAATGGTTTCGTCCTGTTGGTCGGTCCAGACCCGTAAGCGGATTTGCGATTTTGGCGAATAAGCTGCCCGGCACAGCCATTTTTGGTCAAAACTGACCACATCCACGGTATCGCCGGCATTCGGAGTGCCTTTCACGGCATGAATGGCTTTGGAAAAAATCCACGGATGGCGCCGTTTCAGCGCTTTTTCCCGGCCTGCAGCCAGGGTTACGATCGGGTAGGTTTTTGCAGTGGACATGGTGCGAGTCGCCAAAGAGTAAAGGGCGGCTATTGTACTTGAAACGGATGCCAGGATCATCTGTCTGCGGCAGAAACCTCTGGTTGGCAAGCTGAGACTACAACTTTGGTGTTATTGTCGACAATCAATGCCTTGGTAAGCTTGACAAAGCACTTAAAAGCCACTAAAACTGCATTATTGTTTTTTTATGTCGACAATTCGTGCCAGTCGTGGAGACAGTTTAATGACGATGCAAAGCCCGATGTGGCGGATGCCGGTAACAGCAGCCGATCGCGTGCTGTTGGAAATACAGCGCGCTATTGTCGAAGGCGAGATCCCGGCTGGCAGTAAAATCAGTGAGCCGGAACTGGCACGACGCTTTGATTTAAGCCGGGCACCACTGCGTGAAGCGCTGGCACGGCTGGAGCGCTGCCATCTGATTGAACGCATCCCTAATGCCGGTGCCCGGGTGGTGACCCTGTCGAAAGAAGGCCTGATTGCCTTGTACCAGTTGCGCGAAGAACTGGAAGGCCTGGCCTGCCGGTTGGCCGCCGAGCAAATGACCGACGCCGAAATTGCCGAAGTACGCGCCTTGCTGGATCAGCATCTAAGCACCCAGCGGGTGCGGGAGGGCGAGAGCTATTATCAGGAAGCCGGCGATCTGGACTTTCATTACCGCATTATTCTTGGTAGCAAAAATCCCTATTTAATCAACATATTATGTGATGAGCTATACTTTCTGGTCCGGATGTACCGGGTGCAGTTAGGCATGAACGGGCCGCGGGTATCGCGGGCTTTTGATGAACACAAAGCCATCATTCATGCCATCGCTAACCGCGATGGGGAACTGGCCGATTTACTGATGCGCCGCCATATTGGTGCATCGCGGCGCAACATTGAATTGCAACTAACGGGGAATCAAGCATGAGCACTCTTTTAAGCGCCGGAGCCCGGCTGCGTCAGGCGATTGTCGACAATCAGCCCTTGCAACTGGTCGGCACCATCAATGCCTATACCGCCATGATGGCCGAGCGGGTTGGCCACAAAGCGTTGTATTTATCCGGTGCCGGTGTCGCCAATGCATCCTTTGGCTTGCCGGATTTGGGCATGACCTCGCTGAACGATGTGTGCGAAGACATCCGCCGCATTACCGGCGCGACCGAAGTGCCGTTGTTGGTGGATGCCGATACCGGCTGGGGTGGGGCTTTTAACATTGCCCGTACCGTGAAAGAAATGACCCGTGCCGGCGCGGCAGGCTTTCACATTGAAGATCAGGTGGCGCAAAAGCGCTGCGGCCACCGGCCGAACAAAGAAATCGTGTCGCTGGACGAAATGGTCGACCGGGTGAAAGCCGCGGTCGATGCCCGCAGCGACGAGCAGTTCTTTATTATGGCGCGCACCGATGCCTTAGCACAACAAGGCGTGGATGCTGCCATTGAACGGGCTCTGGCCTGTCAGGCCGCCGGTGCCGATGCCATTTTTGCCGAAGCCGTGCATACGCTGGAGCAATACCAGGCCTTTACTAAGGCGCTGGATGTGCCGGTACTGGCCAATATTACCGAGTTTGGCCAGACACCTTTATTCAACAAGCAAGAGCTGGCCAGTGTGGGCGTGGCCATGGTGTTGTACCCACTGAGTGCCTTCCGTGCCATGAACAAGGCGGCGCTGAAAATCTATGAAAACATTTTGCAGCAGGGCGATCAGAAAGCGGTGATCGACGATATGCAAACCCGGATGGAGCTGTACGATTTTCTGAATTACCACAGCTTTGAAGAAAAGCTGGATCAGCTGTTTAGCCAGAAGAAGTAGTTGCTGAGTTATAGACCGTCTGCCAATCTCTGTTGTGCTCGCCATAGCAACTCCTTCGCGCGAGCGCTCAGTCAGACATCCTCTGGCTGTGCCAACAGAATTGCCAGCCGGCCTTGTCGAGCTTACATAGCGCAGCAACTAAAAAAGCAAAACCTTTTTAAATCAACAGAACAAGAGGACAACAATCATGGTCGATAAAGCTTTAGGTGGCGCAGGTCTGCGCGGACAAGTGGCAGGGCAAACCGCTTTGTGCACCGTGGGGCAATCCGGCTCCGGTTTAACCTACTATGGCTACGATATCTCTGAGCTGGCCGCTGTGGCCGAGTTTGAAGAAGTGGCGTACCTGCTGGCCCATGGCGAGTTGCCAAATGCCGGCCAACTGGCAGAATACAAAGCCAGGCTGAAGCAGCTGCGCACATTGCCACAGGCAGTCAAAGACGTGCTGGAGCGCATTCCGGCCAGCGCCCACCCGATGGATGTGATGCGCACCGGCTGCTCCATGCTGGGCAACCTGGAAACGGAAACCGACTTCAGTCAGGCCGATCAGCACATCGAACGCATGCTGGCCTTATTCCCGGCCATTGTGGTGTACTGGTACCGCTTTAGCCACGACGGCGTGCGGGTAGAAACCGACACCGACGACGACTCCATTGGTGCGCATTTTTTGCATATGCTGCACGATAAAAAGCCAAGCCCGCTGCACGAAAAAGTAATGCATGCATCGTTGATTCTGTATGCCGAGCACGAGTTCAATGCCTCTACCTTTACCGCCAGGGTTTGTGCGTCCACGCTGTCGGACATTCATTCCTGCGTCACCGGCGCCATTGGCTCTTTGCGTGGCCCACTGCATGGCGGTGCTAACGAAGCAGCGATGGAGCTGATTGAAAACATGCAAAGTCCGGACGAAGCCGAGCAAACCTTGTTAGGTATGCTGGAGCGCAAAGAGAAAATCATGGGTTTTGGCCATGCGGTGTACCGCGAAAAAGATCCGCGCAACGCCATCATCAAACAATGGTCGGAAAAACTGGCCGCAGAATACGGCGACAGCCGTTTGTACGATGTATCGGTGCGCTGTGAAGCAGTGATGTGGCGCGAGAAAAAACTGTTCTGCAACGCCGATTTCTTCCATGCCTCGGCCTACCATTTTATGGGCATTCCGACCAAGCTGTTTACCCCGATTTTTGTGATGTCACGGGTGACCGGCTGGACAGCGCATGTGAAAGAGCAACGCGCCAACAACCGTATTATTCGCCCAAGTGCCGACTACACCGGGCCAGCGCCACGGCCGGTACCGCCACTGGCCGAGCGCTAAGCGCTGAGTTCTAAGCTCTGAGCGAAGCAAACAGCCAGACAAACCACAGCGAAGGGGAGGGACAAGCCCCTTCGCTGCCTGATTTCACCAACAACGACCGGGTACGCTGATGAATACCAATTACCGTAAACCACTGCCAGGCACCCAACTGGACTACTTCGACGCCCGCGCGGCGGTTGAAGACATCGCCCCTGGTGCCTACGATACGCTGCCATACACCTCGCGGGTGTTGGCAGAAAACCTGGTGCGGCGCTGCGATCCAGCCATGCTGACCGACGCCTTGCGCCAATTGATTGAACGAAAGAACGATCTGGATTTCCCCTGGTATCCGGCCCGGGTGGTCTGTCACGACATCCTGGGCCAGACTGCGCTGGTGGATTTAGCCGGCTTGCGCGATGCCATTGCCGAGCAAGGCGGCGATCCGTCCAAAGTGAACCCAGTGGTGCCAACCCAGCTGATTGTCGATCACTCGCTGGCCGTTGAGCACGCCGGTTTTGAAAAAGATGCCTTTGCCAAAAACCGCGCCATTGAAGACCGGCGCAACGACGATCGCTTCCACTTTATCAACTGGACCAAAAAAGCCTTTAAAAACGTCGATGTGATCCCACCGGGCAACGGCATCATGCACCAGATCAATCTGGAGCGGATGTCGCCGGTTATTCATGCGAAAGATGGCGTGGCTTTCCCGGATACGCTGGTGGGTACCGACAGCCATACGCCGCATGTGGATGCGCTCGGCGTGATTGCCATTGGGGTGGGCGGCCTGGAAGCGGAAAGCGTGATGCTGGGCCGTGCGTCCTGGATGCGGCTGCCGGATATCATTGGCGTTGAGCTGGTGGGCAAAGCCCAGCCAGGTGTGATGGCCACCGATCTGGTGCTGGCACTGACCGAGTTTTTGCGCAAAGAAAAAGTGGTATCCAGCTACCTGGAGTTCTTTGGCGAAGGCGCCGATAGCCTGAGCCTGGGCGATCGGGCTACCATCTCCAACATGACGCCGGAATACGGCGCCACCGCAGCAATGTTCTCCATCGATCAGCAAACACTGGATTACCTGACGCTGACCGGCCGTGAGCCAGAGCAGGTGAAACTGGTGGAAACCTACGCCAAAACCACGGGACTTTGGTCTGAAAGCCTGAAAACTGCCCGTTACGAGCGGGTGCTGCGCTTTGACTTATCCAGCATTGGCCGCACCATGGCTGGGCCATCCAACCCGCATGCCCGGCTCAATACCAGTGATTTGGCGGCGCGCGGCATTGCCGGTGCCTACCAGATGGAAGAAGGCAAGATGCCGGATGGCGCTGTCATCATCGCTGCCATTACCAGCTGCACCAATACCAGCAACCCGCGCAACGTGATTGCCGCCGGCTTACTGGCCCGCAATGCCAACCGCAAAGGTTTAAGCCGTAAGCCCTGGGTGAAAACATCGCTGGCGCCTGGCTCCAAAGCCGTGCAGCTGTACCTGGAAGAAGCCAAATTACTTAGCGAGCTGGAGCAGCAAGGCTTTGGTATTGTCGGCTTTGCCTGCACCACCTGCAATGGCATGAGCGGTGCTTTGGATCCGGTGATCCAACAAGAAGTGGTGGAGCGCGATCTGTACGCCACGGCTGTGCTTTCGGGCAACCGCAATTTCGATGGCCGCATTCACCCGTATGCCAAGCAGGCCTTTTTGGCCTCGCCACCTTTGGTGGTGGCCTACGCCATTGCCGGTACCATCCGCTTTGATATCGAAAAAGACGTGCTGGGGTTGGATAGTGAAGGCAAGCCCATTACCTTAAAAGACATCTGGCCAAGCGACGAAGAAATTGATGCGGCGGTAAAAGCGGCGGTCAAGCCAGAGCAGTTTAAGAAAGTCTACGAGCCGATGTTTGATATCAGCGTTGATTACGGCGAACAGCTGAGCCCCTTGTACGACTGGCGGCCACAAAGCACCTACATTCGCCGCCCACCGTATTGGGAAGGCGCCCTGGCAGGTGAGCGGCCATTAAAAGGCATGCGTCCGCTGGCGGTGTTGGGGGACAACATCACCACCGATCATTTGTCGCCGTCCAACGCCATTATGCTCGACAGCGCCGCCGGTGAGTACCTGGCCAGCATGGGCGTGCCGGAAGAAGACTTTAACTCTTACGCCACCCATCGCGGCGATCACTTAACAGCGCAGCGCGCCACCTTTGCCAACCCCAAGCTGTTTAATGAAATGGTGCAGGAAAATGGCAAGGTGAAGCAGGGCTCTTTGGCGCGGATTGAACCAGAAGGCAAAGTGACCCGGATGTGGGAAGCCATTGAGACCTACATGGCGCGCAAGCAGCCGCTGATCATCATCGCCGGGGCCGATTATGGTCAGGGCTCGTCGCGCGACTGGGCCGCTAAAGGCGTGCGCCTGGCCGGGGTGGAAGCCATTGCCGCCGAAGGCTTTGAGCGCATTCACCGCACCAACCTGATTGGCATGGGCGTGCTGCCGCTGGAATTTGAAGCGGGCACCACCCGTCACACGCTGCAAATCGATGGCACCGAAACCTTTGATGTGTGCGGTGAGCGCACGCCGGGGGCAACCTTGACTTTGGTTATTCACCGCAAAAACGGTGACGAGCTTGAGGTACCGGTCCGCTGTCGGCTGGATACCGCCGAAGAAGTGTCGATTTACGAGGCCGGTGGCGTCTTGCAGCGCTTTGCCAAGGACTTTTTGGAAGGTCAGGCGAGTTAAGCAACTGGATCTCACTACGGGAGAGGGGACATCCTGTTTTGTCGCCGCAGACTGTTTGAACGCACGCGTTAGCGTAAGTGAGTTGTGCGGTGAGCAAAACAGGGTGTCCCCTCGGACGAACTCGAACTGTGACAATTTGAATAGGTGACACAGATGTTTCAACCACAGATCCGTATTCCAGCCACCTATATGCGTGGCGGAACCTCGAAAGGGGTGTTTTTTAAGCTGGACGATTTGCCAGAGCCGGCGAGGGTACCCGGCGCGGCCCGGGATGCTCTGCTGCTGCGGGTGATTGGCAGCCCGGACCCCTACGGCAAACACACCGATGGCATGGGCGGGGCAACGTCGAGTACCAGCAAAACGGTAATTTTAAGCAAAAGCAGCCAGCCGGAGCACGATGTCGATTATCTGTTTGGTCAGGTCGCCATCGATAAGCCCTTTATTGACTGGAGCGGCAACTGCGGCAACTTAACGGCCGCGGTAGGCTCGTTTGCCATCAGCAATGGGCTGGTGGAAGCCAGCCGCATTCCGCGCGATGGTCTTTGCACGGTGCGTATTTGGCAGGCCAATATTGGCAAAACCATTATTGCTCATGTGCCGATCACAAGCGGCCAAGTGCAGGAAACCGGTGACTTCGAACTGGATGGGGTCACCTTCCCAGCCGCCGAAGTGCTGATCGATTTTATGGACCCGGCCGATGCCAGCGGCGCCATGTTCCCAACCGGTAATCTGGTCGATACGCTGGAGGTACCCGGGGTCGGCAGTTTCCCGGCCACCTTTATCAATGCGGGTATTCCGACCATTTTCCTGAATGCCGAAGATATTGGTTACAACGGCACCGAATTGCAGGAAGCTATCAATGAAAGCCCTGAAGCTCTGGCTCGTTTTGAAACCATTCGCGCCTATGGCGCGGTAAAAATGGGATTGATCAGCGATATTAGCGAAGCAGCCAACCGCCAGCACACGCCGAAAGTGGCTTATGTCGCACCGGCTAAAGCTTATGTCTCGTCCAGCGGCAAAGACGTCACCACAGCGGATATCGACTTGCTGGTACGGGCGCTGTCCATGGGCAAACTGCACCATGCCATGATGGGCACCGCGGCTGTTGCCATTGGCACCGCCGCGGCCATTCCAGGCACTTTGGTCAACCTGGCCGCCGGGGGCGGTAAGCTCGATGCGGTGCGCTTTGGCCATCCCTCCGGTACACTACGGGTAGGGGCCGCCGCCGAACAGCAAAACGGCGATTGGGTGGTGACCAAAGCCAGCATGAGCCGCAGCGCCCGGGTGCTGATGGAAGGCTGGGTGCGGGTACCTGGGGATTGTTTTTAACGCTGGGTATTTGAATCACTAAAGGCGCTTTGGCGCCTTTTTTTAATTACAGCAACTGCGATAACGGGCTTTTCACACCGCTGGCACCATGATTGAGCACATGGGTATAAATTTGTGTGGTGCGTACATCGGTATGGCCCAGCTGCTCTTGCACGGTGCGGATATCGGCACCGGATTCTAGCAAGTGGGTGGCGAATGAATGGCGGAGGGTGTGGCAAGTAACATTTTTACGAATTTCCGCTTTGCGGGCGGCGATTTTGATTTCACGCCGTACACAGGATTCATCCAGATGATGCCGACGAATGCATTTTGACTCGGGATCCAGGCTGAGTTTTATCGACGGAAACAAGTAATGCCAGCCAAGTTGCTTGGGAGCGCTCGGGTTTTTGCGTGCTAGTGCAAAGGGAAGCCAGACCCCTGCATACACAGGGTTCGCCAGATCTGCCTGAAAATACTGCATCACATGCTGAGCTTGCTGCTTCAGGCTTGTGACCAATTCGGGTGCAAGTGTGACCCGGCGGTTTTTGTTGCCTTTCCCCTGCCAAACCATCACCGACAGATAATCGTAATCAATGTCCTGCACCCGCAGCCGAACAGCCTCCATTAAACGCAAACCGCTGCCATACATCAGTTGCGCAATTAATTTGTACTTTGGGTCGATCAGCCGTAAAAGTGCAGCAACCTCAGGCCGGGTTAGCACCACCGGAAGCTTAGGGCTCACCTGAGAGCGGTTAAACTCAAGGTTAAGCGACAGCGGCTTTTGCAGCACCTTGCTGTACAAAAAACTAAGTGCATTTAAAGCCGTTGCCTGAGCCCGAGGCGCCACATGGCGCTGATTGGCTAAATAGTTTAAAAACAGCTCGACATCAGCATCACTCAGCTTGGCAGGGTGCTGCTTTTTACTAAACAGAATGTAGAAGCGGATCCAATAAATGTAAGTATCCACCGTGCGCCTGGCATAACGCCGAACCGTCATAAACTCTGCTACGTGATCAAGAAATGGTGAAGCCATTGCACGAACCTCAAAAATAAGCATGTATAAATAAACAGTAGTCAGTGAATTTATTGTAAGCAAGTTGCTTGCAGGGAAAACCCCTGCTTTTTGCAATAAAAATTTACACCTTCGTTATGAAGTTGTTGATTTGGCGCAGGTAGTTCGCTAGATTTATGCAATCGAAAAAAGATAGAAGGGAAAATCCCGCGGGGAAAGAAGGGATTTTCCAAACTATTAAGCTGTTAAATAGCAATCAACATAGGTGTAACTTCCAGTATGACGATCCTTTTTATTGTTGGATTTATTGTGGCTTTAGGATATGCATGGATGATAGTTAGAATTTCAAATCCATATTTTATGCTTCTAGCTACGATGGGTTATCTCGTTTTCTTCGTTCCTTATGGTTTTACTGTCGAGGGACATGAAAGATCATTTGGAAGTACCGACGGAGAAATGGGTAAACTACTGGGCATTATTATCGCTGTATTAGCTAGTGCTGTAGCTTCTATAGCATTATCAGAAATTAGGAAGCGCTATTTAACAAACAAAGCCAGCCGACGCTGAAACAGCGCGCGGCTGCTTTGGGCGTTAGCGCTAAAATCGTTCTGCAATCTAGCTACGAGTAGCGTTATAAAATTAAGGGAAAACAATGAAAAAAATAATATATGGATTATTGCTGCTCATACTGGGAAGCCACTGGAATAGCTGGGCTGCTGCACGCTTGCCGGTATTACAAGAACCGGTGATTGACAGTGCTGTGCTTGGCGAAAAGCGTAATTTGGTGATTTATTTGCCATGGAGTTATCAGAATAGTCAGGAGCACTATCCGGTGTTATACCTGACCGATGGCGACATTCAGGGCCCACATACGGCCGGTACGATAGATTATTTAGCAAAATTCGAGCAAATGCCGCCAATGATTGTAGTCGGTATTGTTAACCCGCCTGAAACGCGTGCCAGAGACCTGACGTTAACCCCATCAGAGAAACAAAACCCTGATCAACTTGAAAATGCAGACAGATTTTTAGCTTT
>NZ_FNRM01000004.1:73470-365272 GCF_900107845.1 Alkalimonas amylolytica | reverse complement strand
CCGACCTGCCATGGTCGCGGTAAAATTATCCCGGATCCATGCAGCAAATGCCATGGCGAAGGCCGGGTGGAGAAAACCAAGACCCTGTCGGTGAAAATTCCTGCTGGTGTCGATACCGGTGATCGCATTCGTTTAAGCGGCGAAGGCGAAGCGGGCATGCATGGCGCACCGGCTGGTGATTTGTATGTGCAGGTGCATGTCAAAGAGCACCCAATCTTTGTGCGTGATGGCAATAACCTGTACTGCGATGTGCCTATCAGTTTTGCCACGGCTGCGCTGGGTGGTGAAATTGCTGTGCCTACACTGGATGGTCGGGTTAAGCTGAAAATTCCGGCCGAGACTCAGACCGAGAAAATGTTCCGTTTGCGCGGCAAAGGCGTGCAGTCGGTGCGCGGCGGCGGTGTTGGCGATCTGGTGTGCAAGGTGGTGATTGAAACCCCGGTGAACCTGAGCGAACAGCAAAAAGAGCTGCTGCGCCAACTGGATGCGACCATGGCCGGCGATAGTGAAGCTAAGCACCGGCCAAAGTCCAAAGGCTTTTTCGATGGGGTGAAAAAGTTCTTTGATGATTTGACCAGCTAAGCTGTTTCACACCTTTGGTTTTGTGAAAAACCGCAGCCCAAATTAAACCGCAGCCCAAGTGCTGCGGTTTTTTATCGTTGGTGTTCTTGCGCGCCTCAGATACAATAAAAAAACAGTTTTTCATAGGGATATAAGCATGCGTAAGTTTTTACTGCTCGCCATCGTGGCGGTACTCATTCTGGCGGCCTGCGCCCAGTCACCGACCGGTCGCCGGCAAATCATGTTGTTTAATGAAAACCAGCTGAGCAGCATGGGCGCTCAGACGTTTGATCAAATGAAAGAAGAGCTGACCATCTCCACCGACCGTCAAACCCAACGCTACGTGCAGTGTATCGCCGATGCGCTACTAAAAGTCACGCCAGAGCAATACATGGGTCATGAGTGGGAAGTTGTCGTTTTTGCCGATGATCAGGTGAATGCTTTTGCGCTGCCTGGCGGTAAAATTGGCGTGTACACCGGCTTATTGAAAGTGGCTGAAAACCAGCATCAACTGGCTGCAGTGATGGGGCATGAAATTGGCCATGTGATGGCTGGTCATGCCAATGAGCGGTTATCACGCAGTCAGCTGGTACAAACCGGCCTTGCGCTGACCGATGCAGCAACCCGTGCTGCCAATGTACGTTTTCAGCAGGAGATGATGGCCGGGCTTGGTTTGGGCTCTCAGGTGGGTTTGTTGCTGCCTTTTAGCCGTGAGCACGAGAGTGAAGCCGATATTATCGGCCTCGATCTGATGGCACAGGCCGGTTTTAATCCGGAGCAGGCAGTGGATTTATGGCGCAATATGGCGGCCGCCAGTGGTGGCCAGCGTAGCCCTGAGCTGCTGTCCAGCCACCCAGTACCAGAGAACCGTATTCGGGCCTTGCAGCAGCGGATGCCTCAAGCATCAGCGACCTATCAGCAGCGCCGGGCCCAGGGTAACTTACCCAATTGTGGTAGCCCGGGACCGCTTTAATACGGCAGTGTCCGTTAACTTTGTACATCCTGCCTGGTTGCTGGGACCGGTTTTAACAGCAACCACAACAGGGCGACTACCGCCAGCACCATGCAGTAAAAGCTGGCACTGACCACCTGCCAGGGGCTTAAGCCAAAACTGGCCGCCAGCAAAAGGGCCTGAGCGCCATAAGGCAACAAGCCCTGGCTGATGCAGGCAAAAATATCCAGCAGGCTGGCACTGCGCTTGGGCGTGATGCCATGGTTTTCTGCCAGCTTACGACTGATATCACCACTAATCACAATGGCCACGGTGTTGTTGGCAACGCAAAGATTGGTGCCAAACACCAGGCTGGCAATGCCAAGCTGACCGCTGCGCTCCGCTTGCATTTTGACTTTATCAAAGAAGGCACTCAGCCGCGAAGACAACCAGCCCAGGCCACCTTGCTGTTTGATAAACTCACCCAAGCCGCCAATAAACATCGAGAGTAAGAAAATCTCCTGCATTGAGGCGAAACCGGAAGCCATATCCTGACCAAGGTTCCCCAAAGGATAATTGCCAAACAAAGCTCCTTGCAAAGCTGCCAGTACAATACCCAGTGCTAGCACGGCAAACACATTCAACCCAGCCACTGCCAACACCAAAATGGCAACATAGGGCAGTGCCGCGCTCCAGCTGAACTCTTGGGCGGTAATCTCGGCCGGTACACTGCCAAACCAGACGTAGCCCAAAAGCACAATGGCTGCAGCCGGCAAGGCCAGCTTCAGGTTTTCGCGGAATTTATCTTTCATGCGTGCCCCCTGGGTGCGGGTGGACGCAATGGTGGTATCGGAAATAATGGATAAGTTATCACCAAACATGGCGCCACCTAGCAGGGCACCCGCCAGCAGTACTGGCGATAAACCGGTTTGTTCAGCCAGTACCACCGCTATGGGAGCCAGGGCACCTATGGTCCCCATCGACGTTCCCATGGCCAGTGCTATCAAGGCGGCAATTAGAAACAGGCCAGGTACCAGTAAAGATGGCGGCACCAGGCTCAGGCCGGCATTCACTACGGCATCGACGCCGCCTGTGGCGACCGCAACACTGGAAAAAGCACCAGCCAGCAAATAAATCAAACACATGGTCAGGATGGTATTTTGTCCTGCACCACGGATCAGCGTTTCAACCGCTTGCTGCATCGAGGTGCGGTGCAGCAGCATGGCAATCATCAGCGCTGGCAACACGGCAATATGGGCCGGTAGCTGGTAAAAGGCATAATCCACTCCCAGGCTTTGATAGTAAATACCTGCGCCCAGAAACAGCAGCACAAAGCTGGCCAATGGCAAAAAGGCTAGGGCGCCGTACTGGCGTGGGGTTACCATGGTGTGTTCTGGCATGCATCATCTCCGACCAGTCATAAAAACTCGCTGACTATATAGATGTCCAGACGTCCTGTCAACGTGTTGTAAATCTGTCTGTCACTATCCTTTACGGTATTTTCTTTGTGTATTCAATGCTTTTTTAGCTATTTACTGCTCTGATCAGTAATGACTATCTGCCTTGTTACCAAAATTAGGGAAACTGGGTGGGTGTCAGTAAATTTTACAGTCATAGCTCGAGGTTGCCTGATAAGACCTCCGACATGTTGGGCTGAGCCCTGTTTGAAAAATAGGCACGTTTTTTGCCATCAAACCTTTGAAGACGTGCTTAGCGTCTGAATAAAAACAACAAACAGGGTGGTTAACAATGACAATAAAACTATTTAAGCAACAACTAGCAAGGCTCCAAACGTTTTGCGCAGTGTTGGTATTTACACTACTGACAACACCTGCACTTTCCGCACCGATGTTTTCGGATATGTATATCTTTGGAGATAGTTTATCCGATACCGGCAATACCCGCGCAACCGTGCCGCTTGGGAGCTTTGCTCCTATCGCTGCTGAAGCTGGCTACGGTCCGAATGGACGTTTTTCCAATGGCGATCTTTGGCATGAGTTTATGGCGGATGACTTGGGGCTGAGTACGTCACGCTCGACAGCCGGCGGCAATAACTTTGCCTATGGTGGTGCTCGAATTAACAATGCAACAGGTTTTTCTGCTGGGGTGCTTTGGCAATGGGATAATTACCAAAGCCGTTTTGGCGGTGCTGTGATGGACCCGGCCGCCCTTTATGTGGTTTGGGCTGGCGGCAATGATATGCGGGATCTGGTGGGCAGCTCTGCCCCACTGATGATGATTACTTCCATCATGGGCAACTTTCAGGCCATGCTGACCGAGATGATTTTGGGTGGTGCAGCAACTTTGTTGGTGCCTAATTTACCTGACTTGGGCAGCATTCCGGAATTTAGATCGGGCTCGAACAGTTTTTCAGGGACGGAGGTCAGCACTCTGTGGAATCAGGCGTTGCAGTCGATGTTGCTGGGACTGGCACTGCAGTACCAGGTAGATATTTTTATGCTGGATGTATTTGGTATTTTTGACAGGATTTTAGCTGATCCTGCTTCGGAAGGTTTTGTAAATACAACGGGAGAGTGTCGGTCCATCCGTAGAAACTTCTTGGGGATTGCTTCAGAAGTTAGCTGTGCCAATGCGCATACCTATGTTTTTTGGGATGAAATTCATCCAACCAGCCGTGCGCATCAGGTGCTTGGTCGGGAAGCTTATGCCTTACTGGCTTCAGGGCAAACCGTGAACTTCCAGGTATCCGCTCCGGCCACCATGTTGTTGTTGGTCTCTGGTTTGATGCTGATTCGTTTGCGTCGCCGAGGCTAAACACAAGTCAAAAAAACGGGCCGCAATTGCGGCCCGATAGCATCTGGATACAACCGTTAGAACTTTTTACCACTCAGCAATTCTTGAATGGCACCGACGGAGCCGAGCACGTTGCTGGTCTCAATGGGCAAGAAGATGCGATCCCCTTCTTTGGCAATATTGGGCAGGGTCTGCAGGTATTCACGGCCGAGCAGATAACCAATAACCGTATCCGAGCTCAGCCGGCCATCACCGGAGGATAATACTTCCTCAATGGCTTTACGCTGACCTTGTGCACGTAGAATAGCGGCTTCTTTTTCACCTTGCGCACTTAAAATAGCGGCTTCCCGCTCACCTTGCGCCCGGGCAATAGCGGCTTGCTTTTCACCTTCGGCTTCCGTCACAGTGGCACGGCGCTGGCGCTCTGCCGTCATTTGCTTACGCATTGCTTCTTCAACGTCAACCGGTGGAGCAATATCCAGCAGCTCTACCCGAACTACTTTGATGCCCCAGCCATTACCGGCATCATCCAGCACCAGGCGCAGCCGCTCGTTGATTTCTTCACGCGACTCGAAAATAGAGTCCAGCTCCATCCGGCCGATTTCGGCCCGCAGCGAGGTTTTGGCCAATACTTCGACAGCCTGAATGATGTTTTCAACTTCGTACACAGCTCTGACCGGATCCATAATACGGAAGTACAGCACCCCATTGATGGTTACCGTCACGTTGTCTTTGGTGATCACACTTTGGCCAGGGAAATCCAGTACCGCTTCACGCAAATCAATGCGGGGTGTTTCAACGAATTTCAGGTTACGCAGCATGATAATAGGACGCGGCTTTTCAATAAAAGGCACGGTAATCTGGATGCCGGATTGCAAGGTACGGTTGTAGGTGCCCAGACGCTCAATCACCATGCACTCGCTGTTACGCACGATAAAGATGTTGTTGAGGATTAAAATGATGGCAAAACCTGCCACCCCGAGTAATAAAATTAACGCTAAGTCCATTGCAAACTCCTTGTAGTGATTATGATTTAATCTTGAGGTGCTACCAGTAAAGTAATGCCATCAATACGGCAGACTTTGACTTCCTGACCAGCCCGAAGCCAACTGGTGTCCTCACTGGCTGTCTCTGCTTTTACCGGGTAAAAACTGCCACTCATCTTCGCGACCAGCTTGTCGCCATGTAGCTCTAACACCACGCTTTGCTTGTAACCTGGTTCTGCCATATTGACAGCCTTGGAAGTACCCAAACCCTTTTTACGCAGCCAGAGCGATAGTGGTAAAAACATCAGGCAGCCAAAAGCAAATACAAACAGCGACTGGGTAAAGCTCAGAGCAAATAGCCAGCTGCTGATAGCGGCAGAAAAGGCACCCATCGAAATGGCTAAAATGACGAAGGTGCCTGTCATTAGTTCTACCATGCCAAATGCGATGGCAATAATAAGCCAGACCAATGCCAACATCTTGACTTCCTTAAATTGAAACTTGGTTCACACTACTATACTAAGTTTTGACGCTAAGCCCTACTGTCTTTTTGTAACAGGGTTTAGCAAACCTGTACTTGGCTGGACAAAACAGCAGCAGTCTGTCGCTAAATTCAACGGTTGTACGCTAAAAAGTGATACTGTTGCTGTTTTGATACGTAGCTGTCAGCGAACTTGTTCAGGAGTCTTTATGCAAAATTTTACCTTTCATAATCCAACTCGCATTGTGTTTGGCGAGCAACAGATCGCCGGGCTGGCAGCGCTAATCCCAGATGGAGCCAGGGTATTGCTGACCTATGGCGGTGGTTCCATCAAAAAAAATGGCGTCTACGATCAGGTGGTCGCCGCTCTGGACGGCAAAGTTTGGTTTGAATTTGCCGGCATCGAGCCGAATCCGTCTTTTGATACGCTGTTACAAGCCAGGGATCTGCTTAAGAGTGAGCAGCTGGATTTTATTTTGGCGGTTGGTGGTGGTAGTGTCATTGATGGCAGCAAGTTTATTGCCGCTGCGGCTTGTTATCAGGGTGATGCCTGGGATCTGCTTTGTGGTAAAGCCAAAGTCAATGCAGCCATTCCTTTGGGGTGCGTATTAACCCTGCCAGCAACTGGCTCTGAGAGCAATGGCAATTCAGTAGTCACCCGTTACAGCACCCAGGAGAAAATGGCCTTTTCCAGCCCACTGGTGTATCCACAATTTGCCATCTTAGATCCGACTACCACCTTTAGTCTGCCGCCCCGCCAGGTCGCTAATGGTGTGGTCGATGCCTTTGTCCATGTGATGGAGCAGTACCTGACGTACCCTGCGAACGCACCGGTGCAGGATCGCTTTGCTGAAGGTTTGCTACAAACTTTGATTGAACAGGGACCGCAGGCCCTGGAGCGGCCGGAGGATTACGCTGTACGTGCCAATGTGATGTGGGCAGCAACCATGGCGTTGAATGGCCTGATTGGGGTAGGGGTACCGCAAGATTGGGCGACCCATATGATTGGCCACGAAATCACAGCTTTGCATGGCTTGGATCATGCACAAACACTGGCCATTGTGCTGCCTGCTTTGATGCAGCAGCAACGCCGGCAAAAGCGTGACAAGCTGCTGCAATATGGCAAGCGGGTCTGGCAGCTGGTCCACCAGGATGAAGAACGTCTGATTGACGAGGCTATCAGCCATACCCGGGCTTTCTTCGAGCAAATGGGGGTGCCGACCCGGTTAGCTGATTATGGTATCGATGCCAGTGCCATCGATACCATGGTGGAGCGATTGGTGCAGCATAAGATGGTCAAGCTCGGCGAGCATGGGGATATTACGCCAGAAGTGTCCCGTGTTATTTTGCAAAGTGCTCTGTAAATCTCATACCAGTATTACCCTGGGCTTGCGCTTAGAATGAATAGCGCAGGCCCAGGCTTAGCATCCGAGTACTGAAGTTTTCGGTATCGTAGTGCGCAGCCGCTGCGCTGAGTTGCAGTTGTGAGCTAAGTTGATAACCCATCCCCAGTTCGGCGCCCAGACGAATGCGGCTGCGGCGTTCAGGCGACTGGGCAGCTGTCCCTTCAAATTGATAGCGGCTGCGGTTATCAAACAACGCCAGCCGGGCATAAGGCTGCCAGTGCTGACCCAAAGTAAAGTGGCCAACCAGGCTGAGTTCGGCGCCCCGGCCGCGTTGCGGTTGTGCTTTTAACGTGGCTTGCGGTTGATTCACCGGCAGGCCATCATAGTGCAATACCGCCTCGCCTAAATCCAGCCAGCCGAACTCTGCTGCCAGCCAGTGACTGAATCGATAGCCAGCAAACAGACGATAGGCTGTGTCTGAGTTCGACTGGAGCCTGACAATGCCTGAGACACCTGCCGTATTAAGTTTGCGCTCCGCTGCGCTAGCCAGGTTACCAGAGCTGTGGCTTCTGGCCTCACCGAGCTGCGCGCCGAGATACCAGTTCTGACTGAGTGCTACCATGGGTAGCAGTAACAGGCTGGCAGTAAAGATTTTCAGACTACTTTTCAGGCGATTGAACCGGAAACAGCGGCGCATCACCACAAACATCAGCAGCAGTATGGCGCTTAGTAAACTCGTACTACCGCCACTTGAGGTCACAGTGACACTGCTTGGCTGCCACTGGGCTTTCACCTGCAAATCTTGTGCTGGCATAGTGGTGGGTAGTGCCGGTGACCAGCCACTGAAGGTGTAGCCAGGGCGTGTGGGTGCAGGGGCGCTTATAGAAGCGCCAAAGTCCAGTACCAGATCTGGGATGGCCTGGCCCCCATCCACATCAAAGCGGATCACATACTGGTTGATTTGCCATTGTGCTGTAAGCTGCACATCGCTCTCTGGCATGGTGGCCGGGAAGGCTGGCTGCCAGCCGGTAAAGGTGTACCCTTTACGCCATGGTGCCTCCGGTTCTGCCAGTGAGCTGCCTACTAGAGCTGTAATCTTGGTGATTTCACTGCCACCTGCACTGTCAAAGGAAAGCGTGGCCATTTGTTGCTGTGCCAGTACGCCCGGATCTCGAATGACACTGTTGGCCCGACCATCATCGTCATTGGGTCCGCCATCTTCAATGGTTAGCCGGATGCAGGCATCGCCTTCGTTTAACCCAGCCCGCCAGCTATCGGATGATACTCCGGGGCAGTTGCCGAGTACATTACGTGGTGCACTGTCGATATGGTTGGCTTCATCTTCGACAAAATTCTGCCATAGCCCATTGACCAACTTCCGCCAGACGGCGTTGACTGGAATACTCTGACCGGCAGGCATGGGAATGGCTATTGGAACGGACTCACCTGGGCTTTGCAGTCCTACCAAATCCAGATTGACAATAAAGCCCAGCTGACGATAACCGATGTCATCTAAGCTGCCTTCACTGAGTGCCAGGCCAAACTGACCGCTTTGCCAGGATTCAAGCTCACTGTACAAGCCAAGCGTTAGTTGGAACAGCGCCGGTACTTCGACGAAGAGTGCTGCTTGGCCCTGGTCCTCACACTGAGCCACCCGACTGTTGCTAATGTCTTGCGGGCACAACGGCAAACGGTTAGGCTGATTGCTGTATTGGTTCTGACTGGCCGGTATGCCGCTCACACCGCTGTTGCTGCAATCGGCCACCGGGCATTCAGCAATCACATTCAGTGCTAGTTCCAGTTCCCCCTTACGGTCACCTGCTTCAGCACTGAGTTGCAGGTAGTGGCGGCCGGTCGAGAGCGCGGCTGGATCGAAATGGGCCGAGGCTCCGTTTTGAGTGATAGTAAGTCCCAGACTTTGCCAGTTAAAGTCGGCTGCTATACCGGAAAGCTCTGTTGCTCGCAGCTCGATAATGCCTCCACCGCGTTGTACAACAAGGCCTTCAATACCATCCTGCATGACTGTTGCTTGCAGCGCCAAAGGTGGAGGCTCGGCTTGTACCAGCAATTGATGGTTGTGCGGTGAACCTAACAAAGCCTGTTTAAGATCATTGCTTTGCAGCGTGACACTGCTTGCACCGCTTGCAGTTGCGGTGACACTGTATGCCCGGCGCAGGTTATCAGTCGCATTGAGCTCAAATGAGCCAGCCACATTGGCCTGACTAGCCTGAACCTGCACCTGCACTGGGTAGTCAATCGGTTCATCACTTAGCCAAATACTAAGTTGAGCCGAAACATCCTTTTGCACCGGCTGACTGGCGGCAGTAAAAGCAATAAAAGGCAGCACATCAAAGCTGACAATCAACTGTTCGCCAGAGACGGAGTCGGTAAATTCAAAGCTATAACGCCCGGTGCGTTCAGCACTAAACAAATAGCCGCCATCATCCAGCAAGGTAAGCAAGGTCTCAGCATCGGCTAGATCCAACCATACGGTGGCGCCACTGCGGGTATGTTGCAAAGCGCTTAGTGTCTGCTCACCTGCGCCATTAATCAGGCGGAAACGGCGCGCCTCCTGGCTGGCTGCCGGGCTGCTGTCTGCTATCTCGAGCGTCATGGCTGAGTGGATCGTCAGGCTGATGCTGCAGTCGGTTTTGATTGCCGCCGTAACAACCTGATTGCCTGAGCGGCTGGCAGCACAGTTGCTGTCAATCTGCACAAATTTATCCTCTGCCACACTAAGCTCGAAGCTGGTGCTGTTGCCAAAATTAACCTGTTGGCTGGCTGGGGTGACACTGCCGTCCCCGCTCAGGCTGACTGAAACCGTGAAGTCGCGGATCGTCCATTGTGCCGTAAACGCTACATCCTCAGTAGGCATGATGGCAGGCAGCTCTGGCTGCCAACCGGCAAATGCAAAACCTTCACGGGTTGGCGGTTCCGGTGGGTTGATGGCAGTACCAGCGTTGGCGGTCATTGCTGCAACAGCAGAGCCTCCAGCGCTGTCGAATGTTAAGGTATAGCTGGCCTCATTGTATTGCGCCGTGATGGTTGTATCTGCGGTGATGGCGCTAAAATCGCTGGGGCTCCAGCCGGTAAACGTATAACCGGGTCGACTGGGGTTGGCCGGTGCAGTTGCCCCGTTGCCATGACTCACCGTTTCGGTTTTCAGCACCGTCGCATTCCAGTCGACAAAGTTGACGGTGTAGCTTTCTGGGGCCCATTGTGCCGTCAGGGTCTGATTTTCTGCCGGCATGCTCGCAGGAATGGCCGGGTTCCAGCCGGTGAACGTATGGCCAGCACGGCTGGGGTTGGCTGGTGGCGTGATGGCACTGCCAAAGTTTTGGGTGATGGCGGCGACCGCGCTGCCGCCGGCCGAATCAAAGGTCAGCGTATAGCTGTTGATGCTGTACTGGGCTGTAAAGTTTGTACTGGCCGTGATGTTGCTCAAGTCACTTGGACTCCAGCCGGTAAAGCTGTAGCCGGTCCTACTGGGGGCTGCAGGTGGGATTGCGCTGTTGCCATGACTGACATTCTGGCTATTGAGGACAAAGCCATTCCAGTCGAGAAAACTAACGATGTAGTTGTGCGGGCTCCATTGTGCCGTCAGGGTCTGATTTTCTGCCGGCATGCTCGCAGGAATGGCCGGGTTCCAGCCGGTGAACGTATGGCCGGTACGGCTGGGGTCGGCTGGTGGCGTGATGGCACTGCTAAATTCCTGCGTAATGGCGGCGACCGCATTGCCGCCAGCGGAATCAAAGGTCAGGGTATAGCTATTGATGCTGTACTGCGCGGTGATGGTGGTATCGGTCGTGATATTGCTGAAATCGCCGGGACTCCAGCCGGTAAAGCTGTGGCCAGTCCGGCTTGGATTGGCTGGGGCGGTGGCGCTGCTGCCATGACTGACGGTTTCGGTTTTCAGCACAGTGGCATCCCAGTCGACAAAATTGACGGTGTAGCTGGGGGGCGTGACTTCCACCTGAAAGGCTTGCTGAGCACTGTTACCGGCAGCATCGGTTACGGTAATGGTGATGGTGGACGTACCGGTATCAGCCCCTGTGATGGTGACAGTGCGATTGGCTCCGCTACCTCCCAATACCACATTCGCTAGCGGTGCAGCAATGGTATTGGAGGATGCCCGGTTAACGGACAGGCTGCCGGTAGCTGTCAGGTTATCGGCTATGGTAAAGCCCAGCGCAGCGGTGGATTGGCCGACACCGACCGTTTGATTGCCTATGGCTGTGATGGAAGGAGGCATAGTATCCACCAAAATGCCCGTAGTATTACCCACATTGTTCAGGATTACATTCAGATTGTTGCCTGCGCTGTCCCGAATGGTGCCACCATTGAGCTGTAAAGTGCTTACTTCAATGCCATCCAGATCGTTATCACCTGCTTGCACGACATAGCGAAATACCACAGCAGTGGTGCCGCTGCCACTCAGGTAGCTGGCGAAGCGGCTGGTACCGCCGATATCCAGAGCGATGCGGGGCGTCCCGCCCATCGTATTTACCGTAAGGGCTTCAGAGGCATTGAGGGTGAAGTCCAGTGAGTGTCCTGTGCTGTAGATGTCGAAAGGAGGCACAGCCACCGAGTTCACAGCAGGAGGAACATCATCCAGTACCGTGATGGTGAAGACTTTTTCAAAGGTATTAGCAGCACTGTCGGTAGTGCGAGTTCGCACGCTGTAATTACCCGCCGCCAGGCTGGATGCATTGTTGGCTCGTAGTTGGTCGCCATTGATGTTAAAGCTGCCGTTGTTGCTATCGCCAGCACCGGCTACCAGGCTGTAGGTATGAGTATCGCCATCATCGGGATCAACTGAGCTTAGGTTACCTACCACCGCATTGACACCAGCGCTTTGGTTGACACTGCTATTGCTAAGCAGGATATCGGTGGGTGGGTCATTGGCAACGGGCACATCCTCCATCACCAGTTGGAACATCAGATCGCGATCCAGAAACTGGGTTCCCTCGTAGTAAAGCGAACCGCCTGGATAAGGTGCAGGTACAGCATTGTTCGCATCATTCACATAAGTATAAAAGGTGTTGGTGCCGCCACCGGCAAAATAAAAGGTATAGACGTCCCCGTTGTTCAGGACAAAATTGCCATCGCTCATTGGTATAATGGAATAATCATTCAGGGCCACGGCTTGATGCAGCAATGTCGTTTCAAAAGTGAACGTTCCCAGCAGGTCACCGGCTAGGCCATCGCCACGATAAAGGGTGATAGTCAGTTCATTACGACCTGCACCTTGATACGTTGAACCATCAGAAAAACTGAGAAGTCGCAGTTCTTTAATACGGCCATCTTTACAAGTGGTAAAGCTTTGCCCGATAGCATGATCGCTAGCGTCTGCAGTAATGACTTCAGAGATATCTGAGGTCGAGGATGTGATGGTACATTCACTGGCACTTACCGCCGTTGAAAACAGCAGAGATGAACATAACAGAAGCAGGCTAATCAGGTGTTTGTCGAATGCTCGCATAGCACGGAATCCTTTTTACTGAACAATCGTTCATCATGAACCACTAAAGCATTAAGGTGACGCCTCTGCCAGGAGCCACCTTTTGGCTAGCCACGGCTTGGATAAATACCTTGCAGAGCAATAATAAAACTAACCGCCGTATAAGGTTGCATCAGGCTAACAGGTGCTCCTCCGCCGGCGCTGCCACTGCTGCCTTTCAGCTCGACAGTGGCGTTACCGGTCATTGGCTTTAAAGTGGTGTTGGGTGAGCTGCTGTAAGCATTGGTCGCATTAAAGCCAGACATGATTTTGGCCGGTACCACCGTCTCACCCGGCGTACTGGCATTGGCAGCTTCACTGGATGCTTGTTGGGCCAGTGTTAAAGAGGCGCTTGCATCCAGATCGATGGTGTGTGTATGAGGCGGCATTTGCGCCTGTGTTAGGGTTTGCTGCTCCTGGCCTCCGGTTTGACCGGCTTGATAATGACTCGAGCCAGGGCTTTGGCCTGCACAGAGTGGCACTCGCCCTTGCAGGTTAGGCAGTCTGAATGATGTTGTGCCATTGCCACCATAGGTGGTACCTAAAATTGAGTAAAGCGCGGAATTGCTGCTGATCGGAAGCTCCTGGCCTGCGCAAAAAGCCCAGCCTTGAGGGGCATAGGTGCCGGCAAACATACGGATTTCTCCAAGAAAGGGATCTGCCATTTATCATTCTCCAATGATTAAGTCTAAGCGTTAAGTGCTCACCTGAGGTGAATAGGAGCTATCAAGGTGTGGGTACGTGCTTCAGGTTAGCTGGTCTGTAGCCCCATACAACTTATAGTGATTACAGGGTTGATATGCCTGACGAAACGATGACTTTTTTCTGATATCTGTATTATGGTCAAATTGTGACTGATCCTGTAATGGGAATTGATAATCAATAAATACGGGGCCGCCTTGATGGGATTACAACCCGCCTGTAGCAGTAGGAAGCCAACATAATGACAGGAAGGGGGGGCTGGATTGGATAGGGCTGAACCCAAGCTCCAGATATAAGGTATGAGCGGCGATATTGTCTTGATACACCGATAGTTGCACTGGTTTGTTTCGTTGAACAGCGAAATCTTGCAGTGCCCGGATGCATGCCCGAGCATAGCCTTGCCGTCGGTGATCAGGCAATAAAGCAATATCTATCAAACGGATATTAGTGTTGGCTGTATCAAGCAAGATTCTGCCAATGCCACAGTTTGCGTATTCAATGATCAAAGAACAGGCCTTAGGATACTGTTGGCGGTAGCCCGAATATTGTGCTTGATACTGCATGGTGATCAGGTGCTCAGCCTGTGCTGGTGGTAGTTGTAGTTGCTGGAGATCTTGCCTGGTGGCCGCATACAGAGCCAACAAAAACTCTTGATCTGCTTCAGTTGCTTGCCGAACGGCCAGTCCAGGCAAGGTGAGATGGAAGTTCAAAGCAGATGCAGTCAGCATGGACAGGATCACCATCGTTATGAGCAGAATCCTTATTAGTTGCATGAAGCCAATTGGACGTCAATAAGCTGCAGGATTGCTTTTAAAAAAAGAGCATGCAGCATCTTGATGGCGAACAGACTGAACGCTTGCCTTGCTTTTCAGCAGGGTTCAGTTCTGTTCTAATACCCCCTTATTTAGTCAGCGGAATACAAAGTGATGTCAAAAGTCGGAGTTTTTGGTGCCAATGGCCGGATGGGGCGGGCCCTGGTGCAGGTTTGTCAGGAGCAGCGACTAACGCTGGGTGCGGCCACAGTGCGTGCCGGCTCCAATTGGCTTGGTCTGGATGCAGGGGAAGTGGCGGCCTGCGGTAAATTGAATGTGCCGCTGCAGGCTACTTCGGCTGAAGCTTTAGCCAAGGCTGATGTGTGGGTGGATTTCACCATGCCGGAGCCAATGCTGGAGCATCTGGCTTTGGCGGTGGCGGCCAAAAAAGCCATGGTGATTGGTGTCACTGGCCTGACCGATGCGCAGTATCAAGAGCTGCAGCAAGCCAGCCTGCAGATCCCCATCGTCTGGGCCCCCAACATGAGTGTTGGCGTAAATTTATTACTGCACCTGGTGCAAACAGCCGCCAAAGTGATGGGGCAGACGGCCGATATCGAGATCATCGAGGCGCATCATCGTTATAAAAAAGATGCGCCGTCCGGTACAGCTATGGCGATTGGTGCCAGTATTGCCAAAACGCTTGGGCGAGATTTAGCCGACTGTGCTGTCTATGGCCGGGAAGGTATGACTGGTGAGCGAGAGCACAAGACCATAGGTTTTGCCACCGTACGAGGTGGTGACATAATTGGCGATCACACCGCTCTTTTTGCTGATTTAGGCGAAAGATTAGAAATAACGCACAAAGCGAGCAGTAGAACCACCTTCGCCCAAGGTGCCATCAGGGCTGCCATGTGGTTGCAAAACAAACAGCCCGGACTTTATTCCATGCAACAAGTGCTTGGATTGACCGATTTGAATTAGGGTTTTGCTGTTTAGTGGTAAAAAAAACGCAAAAGGGATGATTTCCTCTGAACTTCAAAAAAGCATTAGACGAATTCGCCAAGTTGGCATAAAATACCGAGAATTTGCCTGGGCGAATTGAGAGTTCCTCAAGGTTGAATTTATATTCATTTTTTTAATGTATTTATTCAGCCTTGAGCCGCTAGTTGCTTTGGATTAAAAACGGGTGTTGAACGAGCAAGTTTAAGCCCGTTTTTTGCTGTTTGGAGGTTATTTTGACGACGTCTGCCTTGCTGGTTTTAGAAGATGGCACTGTATTTCATGGTACGGCCATCGGTGCCGAAGGAGTTTCAGTCGGAGAGGTGGTATTCAATACCTCGATGACCGGGTATCAGGAGATCTTAACCGACCCCTCCTATGCTGAACAAATGGTCACTCTGACCAACCCGCACATTGGCAACACCGGCACCAATGATGAAGATGAAGAATCCAGCCGGATCTGGGCCAAAGGCCTGATCATTCGAGACCTCCCGCTGGTGGCCAGCAACTTCCGCAATCAGGCTTCGCTCTCCGACTATTTAAAGCAACGTGGTATTCTGGGCATCGCCGATATCGATACCCGTAAGCTTACCCGCATTCTGCGTGAGAAAGGCGCTTTAAATGGCTGTTTAATGGCAGGCACTGAGCTGGATGCCGACAAAGCACTGGCACAGGCCAAAGCGTTCCCTGGATTAAAAGGCATGGATTTGGCCAAAGAAGTCACCGTTTCCGAGCCGTACCTATGGAGCGAAGGCAGTTGGCAACTTGGCAAAGGCTTTGTCAGCCCGGAAAAAACGCCGTTCCATGTGGTCGCTTATGATTATGGTGTCAAACGCAATATTTTGCGCATGTTGGTCGACCGTGGTTGCAAACTGACTGTGGTGCCGGCACAAACCTCCGCCAGCGACGTGCTGGCACTGAGTCCGGATGGCATTTTCTTATCCAATGGCCCGGGCGATCCGGCTCCGTGTGATTACGCCATCACCGCGATCAAAGCGTTGTTGGCAACCGATATCCCGGTGTTTGGTATCTGCCTGGGGCACCAATTGTTGGCGTTGGCCAGTGGCGCCAAAACGACCAAGATGAAGTTTGGCCACCACGGTGGCAACCATCCGGTGCAAAACCTCGACACTAAAAAAGTGATGATTACGGCGCAGAACCACGGCTTTGCGGTAGAAGAAGAGGGCTTGCCTTCGAACCTGAGGGCAACGCACAAGTCCTTGTTTGATGGCAGCTTGCAGGGCATTCACCGTACCGACAAGCCGGCCTTTAGTTTTCAGGGCCACCCGGAAGCAAGCCCGGGGCCACACGATGCGGCCGAGCTGTTCGATCACTTTATCGATCTGATGCGTCAGCGTCAGCATTAATTCAGGCTAGCGAGGAAAGACAGAGTAAATTATGCCAAAACGTACTGATTTAAAAAGCATTCTTATCCTTGGCGCCGGCCCAATCGTGATTGGCCAGGCCTGTGAATTTGACTACTCCGGTGCCCAGGCCTGTAAAGCCTTGCGTGAAGAAGGCTTCCGGGTGGTGTTGGTGAACTCGAACCCGGCCACCATTATGACCGATCCTGAAATGGCCGATGCCACCTACATCGAACCTATCCATTGGCAGGTGGTAGAAAAGATCATTGAAAAAGAACGGCCTTGCGCTGTATTACCTACCATGGGTGGCCAGACGGCGCTGAACTGTGCACTGGATCTGGAGCGCCATGGAGTATTAAAGAAATACAATGTCGAAATGATTGGCGCCACTGCCGATGCAATTGATAAAGCCGAAGATCGCAGCCGTTTTGACAAAGCCATGCGCTCCATCGGTCTGGAATGTCCGCGTGCAGGTATGGCCCACTCGATGGAAGAAGCTTATGCCGTGCTGGAAGACATCGGTTTTCCGTGCATTATCCGCCCGTCTTTTACCATGGGTGGCTCAGGTGGCGGAATCGCTTATAACCGTGAAGAATTTGAAGAAATCTGTACCCGTGGCCTGGATTTATCACCGACCAAAGAGTTGTTGATTGATGAGTCCCTGATTGGCTGGAAAGAGTACGAGATGGAGGTGGTGCGGGATAAAAACGACAACTGCATCATCGTCTGCTCGATTGAAAACTTCGATCCAATGGGCGTGCATACCGGTGATTCCATCACAGTTGCACCAGCGCAAACCCTGACCGATAAAGAATACCAGTTGATGCGAAATGCCTCGCTGGCAGTATTGCGGGAAATCGGCGTGGAAACCGGCGGTTCCAATGTGCAGTTTGGTATCAACCCGGAAGATGGCCGCATGGTCATTATCGAAATGAACCCACGGGTATCGCGTTCATCGGCCCTGGCGTCCAAAGCGACAGGTTTCCCCATTGCTAAGGTGGCTGCCAAACTGGCGGTCGGCTATACCCTGGATGAACTGGCCAATGAAATCACCGGTGGTATTACGCCAGCTTCATTTGAGCCAAGCATTGATTACGTGGTGACCAAGGTACCTCGCTTTAATTTTGAAAAGTTCGCCGGTGCCAATGACCGCCTGACCACTCAGATGAAATCGGTCGGTGAAGTGATGGCTATAGGTCGCAATCAACAAGAGTCGATGCAAAAAGCATTGCGCGGCCTTGAAATTGGTGTTTCGGGCTTGGATCCGATGCAAGATCTCACCGCACCCGACGCCAAAGAGCGGCTGATCCGTGAACTGAAGGAGCCAGGTGCGCATCGTATTTGGTACATCGCCGATGCGTTTCGTTTTGGTATGAGTCAGCAGGAAATCTTTGAACTGACCAAAGTGGATCCCTGGTTCCTGGTGCAAATTGAGGATTTGGTGCAAGAAGAGCAGGCGATCCACGATGCTGGTTTCTCCGGCCTGGATGAAGTGAGCTTACGTCGCTATAAGCGCAAAGGCTTCTCTGATCAGCGTATTGCCGATTTGCTGGGCGTGAGTGAAAACGAAGTGCGCAAGAAACGCCATGGGTTTGGCCTGCATCCGGTGTACAAGCGGGTGGATACCTGTGCGGCCGAATTTGCCTCCAACACGGCCTACATGTACAGCACTTACGATGAAGAGTGTGAAGCAGCGCCATCCAATCGCGATAAAATCATGATTTTGGGTGGCGGTCCGAACCGGATTGGTCAGGGTATTGAATTTGACTATTGCTGTGTGCATGCAGCCTTAGCGCTGCGTGACGATGGTTATGAAACCATTATGGTCAACTGCAACCCGGAAACCGTGTCTACCGACTACGATACCTCTGATCGGTTGTATTTTGAGCCTATCACGCTGGAAGATGTATTGGAAATAGTCGCCAAAGAGCAGCCCAAAGGCGTGATCGTACAGTACGGTGGGCAAACCCCATTGAAACTGGCACGGGCGCTCGAAGCAGCAGGCGTGCCTATCATTGGTACTTCGCCGGATGCCATTGACAGGGCTGAGGATCGTGAGCGTTTCCAGCAAGCGGTGGACCGCCTGGGTTTAAAACAGCCGAAAAATGCTACCGTCACCAGTCTGGAAGAAGCACTGTTAAAAGCTGGTGATATTGGTTTTCCAATGGTGGTACGTCCTTCCTATGTGCTTGGCGGTCGGGCGATGGAAATCGTCTACGATGAGACCGATTTAAAACGCTACATGACCGATGCGGTGAGCGTATCCAATGAAGCACCGGTCCTGTTGGATAACTTCCTGGATGATGCCATTGAAGTAGATATCGATGCCATCTGCGATGGCAAGGAAGTGGTCATCGGCGGCATTATGGAGCATATCGAGCAAGCTGGCGTGCATTCAGGTGACTCGGCCTGCACTTTGCCACCGCACAGTTTGTCGGCGGCTATTCAGGATGTGATGCGCGAGCAGGTGCGTAAATTGGCACTGGAACTTGGGGTGGTCGGTTTGATGAACACCCAGTTTGCGGTGAAAGATGGGGAAGTCTACCTCATTGAGGTGAACCCTCGCGCTGCCCGGACCGTGCCTTTTGTCTCCAAAGCAACGGGTATTCAGGTAGCCAAAGTAGGTGCTCGCTGCATGGCTGGACGCAGTCTGGCTGAGCAAGGGGTAACGAAGGAAGTGATTCCGCCTTATTTCTCGGTAAAAGAAGTGGTGATCCCCTTTAACAAGTTCCCGGGCGTGGATCCGATCCTTGGCCCGGAAATGCGTTCTACCGGTGAGGTGATGGGGGTTGGCGATACTTTCGAAGAAGCCTTTGCCAAAGCCGAATTGGGATGCGGTACCGTGATCCCTACCGGTGGTCGGGCTTTACTTTCGGTGCGTAACAGCGATAAAGTGCGTGTAATAGAGCTGGCCAGACGTATGCTGGAATTAGGCTTTGAACTGGACGCGACCAAAGGCACCGCTGCAACTTTGCAGCAAGCTGGTGTTGAATGCCGTGTGGTGAACAAGGTGTTGGAAGGCCGGCCACATATTCTGGATAGAATCAAAAACGGTGAGTACAGTTACATTGTGAATACCACCGAAGGCCGTCAGGCAATTGAAGATTCTAAAGTGTTGCGTCGGGGTGCCCTGCAGCATAAAGCCAACTATACAACGACATTAAATGCTGCTTTTGCAACGTGCAAAGCCAGTGCTGCCAGCGCTTTTGAGCGGGTGGCGTCGGTGCAGGAGCTGCATAAGAGAGTAAACGGATGAAAATACCAATGACGGTTCAGGGCGCAGAAATGCTGCGCGCTGAATTGAATGAACTAAAATCGGTTAAGCGACCACAGATTATTCAGGCCATCGCCGATGCGCGTGAACATGGCGATTTGAAAGAGAATGCCGAGTATCATGCCGCCCGGGAAGCTCAAAGCTTTTGTGAAGGCCGTATTCAGGATATCGAAGGCAAACTGGGCAATGCCCAGATCATCGATGTCAGCAGCATGCCGAACAATGGCAAGGTGATTTTTGGTGCTACGGTCACGATTCTCAACCTCGATACTGAGGAAGAAGTCAGCTACCGCATTGTCGGTGATGATGAAGCTGATATTAAAAAGAACCTGATATCGGTCAACTCGCCGATAGCCCGTGGTTTGATTGGTAAAGAGCAGGATGATGTGGTGACCATCAACACACCAAAAGGCATGGTTGAGTTTGAAATCACCGCTGTTCAATACCTTTGATTGAGCTACGCACCTATGAAAAGCGGCTTCGGCCGCTTTTTTTTGCGCTTTAGTCGCAAGAAGGTCGCGGGTCTGACCTGCTAACCAATCAGGATCGATTAAAATAGCCAGCTAAGAGGTTGTGAGGTTGTTTGATGCGCTCTGGAAAAGGTAAGTTTGAACTGGTCAAAGAAGACAACACCATCTGGTTGACTGCTTGGGGGACCTGGACCAACTTAACGGTTGAAGATTACATCAAGCAATTACGGCAAATGGCACTGTCTTTTGCAAGTAGTCCATGGGCGATGTCATTGGATGGAACCCAATGGCAGGCTTGTCCGGCGGATGTATTTTCAAAGCTACAGGACAACTCAAGTTGGTGCTTTCAGCATCAGTTGAAATTTGGCATCGTGATGCTACCGGAGCATCCGCTGTTCCGCTGGCAATTTACCAAAGCAACCGATGTGCCAAAGCCAGCCGATTATCAGCGAGCTGTTGTCGCTGACCACGAGGAAGCCCGCGCAATTTTGACGCGAGCTGGTTTTCTTAGCGAGAAGAGCATTCAGGCCTTGGGCAGCTGAATTTTTGGCTCTTTTGCCGGCCGGAACAGCACCAGAGTTTTACCAATCACCTGCACTTTGTCGGCTTTGGTTTCCCGCACAATGGCATCCATCACCAGTACTTTTTGCTCGCGGTCTTCACCCGGTACTTTGACTTTGATCAGCTCATGATGCTCCAGAGCTTGCTCCACTTCGGCTAGAACACCTTCGGTCAGACCGTTGCCACCCAGCAATACCACGGGTTTTAAGTCGTGTGCTTTGGATTTTAAAAACTGTTTTTGTTTATTGCTCAGTGCCATCTTGATACGATTTCCACAATTTAATCTTGAATTCATGCTATTGTAACGCCATCTAGAGGTCATAGCCATTTCAGAGTAGTAAGATGACGCGAAAAAAGCGCTCAGCCAGCTCAACCCGCTGGTTGAAAGAGCATTTTGATGATCATTTTGTGCAAAAAGCACAGAAACAGGGGCTACGATCCCGGGCCGCTTTTAAACTGGAAGAAATTCAACAGCAGGATAAGCTAATCAAGCCCGGCATGACCGTGGTAGACTTAGGATCTGCTCCGGGCAGTTGGTCGCAAATGGCGGCAAAACTGGTAACACCCTCGGGTCGGGTGATAGCTTGTGATATACTTCCTATGGACCCTTTACTTGGGGTGTCCTTTTTGCAAGGTGACTTCCGGGAAGATGCAGTATTACAAGCATTACTGAGCCGGATCGAAGGTCGTAACGTAGATGTGGTATTATCAGATATGGCACCCAATATGAGTGGCAATCTGGCAACCGATCAGGCCAGAGCTATTTACCTGGTAGAGTTGGCTTTGGATATGTGTCATCAGGTGTTGAAGCAAAACGGCAGTTTTGTGGTCAAAGTATTTCATGGTGAAGGTTTTGAGGATTACTTAAAAGCAGTCCGTCAGGCCTTTACCACAGTAAAATCACGAAAGCCGGACTCATCGCGCTCCCGCTCCCGTGAAGCCTACATAGTGGCAACAGGTTTCAAGTCGCAGTAGTGGCCTGATTAAATTTAACGGCAAGTAAGAGGTTACAACCTTGAGTGATATGGCTAAAAATCTTATCGTCTGGCTGGTGATCGCCGTCGTTTTGATGTCGATTTTTAATAGCTTTGGTCCTGGTGACAGTTCTGAGCGAATGACCAGTTACGATCAGTTTCTAAAACAGGTTGAGCAGCGTCAGATCCGCGAAGTCCAGATCGAACGCTCCGGCGTCATCAGTGGCGTCAGCCGCAACGGCGATCGTTTTGAGACCGTGATCCCTGGTGGCTACGACAGCAAGTTAATTGATGATTTGTTCAAGCATGACGTGCGTATTGTTGGTAAGCCGCCGGAAGAAGGCAGTTGGCTGGCAACCATCTTCATCTCATGGTTCCCAATGCTGCTGTTGATTGGGGTCTGGATTTTCTTTATGCGCCAGATGCAGGGCGGCGGCGGCAAAGGTGCTATGTCCTTTGGTAAAAGCAAAGCCAAACTCATGGGTGAAGATCAAATCAAAACCACCTTTGTCGATGTGGCAGGTTGCGATGAAGCCAAAGAAGAAGTGAGCGAGTTGGTGGATTACCTGCGCGACCCGTCCCGCTTCCAAAAGCTGGGTGGCAAAATTCCAACCGGTATTTTGATGGTAGGTCCTCCTGGTACTGGTAAAACATTGTTGGCTAAGGCCATTGCCGGCGAAGCCAAGGTGCCATTCTTTACCATCTCCGGCTCAGACTTCGTTGAGATGTTCGTCGGTGTAGGTGCGTCCCGGGTGCGGGATATGTTCGACCAGGCCAAAAAAGCTGCCCCGTGTATTATCTTTATTGATGAGATTGATGCGGTCGGTCGCCAGCGTGGTGCAGGTTTAGGTGGTGGTCACGATGAACGTGAGCAAACCTTGAACCAGATGCTGGTTGAGATGGATGGCTTTGATGGCAACGAAGGTATTATCGTTATTGCCGCCACCAACCGTCCAGATGTCTTGGACCCTGCTTTATTACGCCCAGGCCGTTTTGACCGTCAGGTTGTGGTCGGCTTGCCGGATGTGAAAGGCCGTGAGCAGATCCTTAAAGTCCATATGCGTAAAGTTCCGTTGGGCGAAGATGTGGATCCATCGGTGATTGCCCGTGGTACTCCAGGTTTCTCCGGCGCTGATTTGGCCAATCTGGTGAACGAAGCGGCCTTGTTTGCTGCCCGTGGCAACCGCCGGACTGTGTCCATGGACGAGTTTGAGAAAGCCAAAGACAAAATCATGATGGGCGCAGAGCGTCGTTCCATGGTGATGACTGAAAAAGACAAAGAGATGACTGCCTACCATGAAGCTGGCCATGCCATTGTCGGTCGTCTGGTGCCTGAGCATGATCCCGTGTACAAGGTGAGTATTATTCCTCGAGGTCGTGCTCTTGGCGTCACCATGTACCTGCCAGAGCGGGATCGGGTCAGCTACAGCAAGCAACAGCTGGAAAGCATGATCAGCTCCCTGTTTGGTGGCCGTATTGCCGAAGATGTCATTTACGGTTCTGAAATGGTCACCACTGGTGCTTCTAATGATATTGAACGTGCCACTGATCTGGCCCGTAAAATGGTCACGCAGTGGGGTTTCTCAGAAAAGATGGGACCACTGTTGTATGCGGATGAAGATGGTGAAGTGTTCTTGGGCCGCTCTGTCAGCAAGAACAAGCACATGTCAGAAGAAACAGTCAAAACCATTGATGCCGAGATCCGCAGTTTTATTGACCGTAACTATCAGCGTGCTTACAATCTGATCAAAGACAATATGGATATTCTTCACTCCATGAAAGATGCGTTGATGAAGTATGAAACCATTGATGCGCGCCAGATTGATGATTTGATGGAACGCCGGCCAGTTCGTGACCCGGAAAACTGGGAACCACGTGACAAAGGCGATAAAGGCAGCTCCAGTGATGACTCGGGGGCAGAGGAGCCGGTAGGCCCCAATGCAGAACCATCCGAAGGCAAGCTGCACTGATTGTTCGATGATTGAAAAAACCCGGCTTGCCGGGTTTTTTTCTGGGCCGACTAACCTGAGACTTTGCCATGCAACTAACCTTACCGCGTCAGCGCACGCTGGATTTAGCCCGTCCGAAAGTGATGGGCATTTTAAATGTAACCCCAGACTCTTTTTCCGATGGCGGCCAATTTGAACGGCTGGATAGTGCACTTTATCAGGCCGAGCAAATGCTGCAACAAGGAGCCGCTATTCTGGATATTGGCGGTGAGTCCACCCGGCCCGGTTCGGAGCCCGTGCCACTGCAACAGGAGCTCGATCGGGTGCTGCCGGTGATTGAAGCCATCCGCAACCGGTTGGATTGTGTGGTCTCCATCGATACCAGCAAAGCGGCCGTGATGTCAGCGGCGGTTCAGGCGGGTGCCGATATGATTAATGATGTCTATGCGTTACGCGCTGATGGGGCTTTGGCCGCAGCCGCAGCTGCTGGAGTACCGGTTTGTTTGATGCATATGCTGGGTGAGCCCAAAACCATGCAACAACAGCCGGAGTACCGTGATGTCACTGCCGAAGTGTTGGATTTCATGCAGCAGCGTGTAGCCGCCTGTCTTGGCGCTGGCATAGCGCGTGAGCAGTTGTTGTTAGACCCTGGCTTTGGTTTTGGCAAAACGTTGGCACAGAACTATCAATTGCTGCAACAGCTGGAACAATGGCAGGCATTTCAGCTGCCTTTATTGGTGGGCATGTCCCGCAAATCCATGGTAGGCAACTTGTTGGGATTACCGGTGACAGAGCGATTGGCAGGCAGTCTGGCCTGTGCCACAATAGCCGCCATTAAAGGAGCCCATATAATCCGGGTGCATGACGTAAAAGCGACGGCAGATGTGTTGGCTGTGCTGGATGCCACCCTTCATGGAGTAGAGGAATGAGCAGAAAGTATTTTGGTACCGATGGAGTGCGCGGCAAGGTAGGTGATTTTCCAATTACCCCTGAATTTGCCATGAAATTAGGCTGGGCCGCTGGTAGGGTGCTGTCAAAAAGCGGTACTCGTAAGGTATTGATTGGAAAAGATACCCGTATTTCCGGTTACTTACTGGAAACTGCACTCGAAGCTGGTCTGGTTGCTGCAGGTATTGATGTGCGCTTGCTAGGACCAATGCCCACACCTGCCGTAGCCTATTTAACCCGTACGTTTCGTGCCGAGGCCGGTATCGTGATAAGTGCTTCGCACAACCCTTATTACGACAATGGCATTAAGTTTTTCTCGGCCGATGGGACCAAGTTACCGGATGAGGTCGAGTTGGCTATTGAAAACGAGCTGGAGCAACCCATGCTCTGTGTGCCATCCGAGCAGTTGGGTAAAGCGGTGCGGGTAGACGATGCAGCCGGACGCTACATTGAGTTTTGTAAAAGTCACATACCAAACCATATGTCATTAAAAGGCTTCCGTTTGGTATTGGATTGCGCCCATGGCGCCACCTACCACATAGCCCCGAATGTGTTTCGGGAGTTAGGTGCCGAGGTTACGGTAATCGGTGCCAGCCCGGATGGTCTTAATATCAATGCCGATTGCGGTGCCACGCATACCTTGCCTTTGCAGGAGAAGGTGGTTGAGATGAAAGCCGACCTGGGTATTGCTTACGATGGCGATGGTGATCGGGTGATGATGATCGATCACTCTGGGCGTGTAATTGATGGCGATGAAATTGTTTACATCATTGCCCGCGCAGCGCAAAAGCAAAAGCGTCTGCATGGTGGTGTGGTCGGCACGCAGATGAGCAATATGGGTCTTGAGTTAGCACTGGCTGAGCTGAAGATCCCTTTCTTGCGCAGCAAGGTAGGTGACCGCTACGTGATGGAGTTGCTGCGCGAGCACGATTGGCGCATTGGTGGTGAAAATTCTGGTCATGTACTGAACCTGGATCACACCTGTACCGGCGATGGCATTATTGCCTCCTTGCAGGTGATGACCGCGATGATTCAGGAACAGCAAAGCCTGGCTGAAATCAGCCAGGGCATGACAAAACTGCCGCAGGTGCTGGTCAATGTGAAGTTTGAAAAAGGCACGGCACCGCTGGAAAAGCAAAACGTCAAGCAGGCCATTGCCGATGTCGAAGCCAAGCTTGGCAACAAAGGCCGGGTATTGATCCGCAAGTCAGGCACTGAGCCGCTGATCCGCGTGATGGTGGAAGGTGAAGTGCGCACGGAAGTCGAAGCTTTTGCTCAGGTCATTGCCAATGCGGTTAAAATCGCCAGTTAACGGTGATAAACTGCAACTAACTTGAGATAGCGGCTGGCATTGGGTACTATCTGGCCGCAGCAATAACAAGGAACAGGCATGACAATGCGCAAGCCACTGGTGGCAGCCAACTGGAAAATGAATGGCAGTGATGCTTTGGCTCGGGAACTGACAGCGGCCCTTGCTACCGTCAATTTAGTCAACGTGGATGTCTTGGTATGTCCGCCAGCGACCCTGTTGCATACTCTGGCAAGCACTGAGCAATGTTTGTTAGGGGCGCAGAATCTAAGTCAATATACGTCGGGTGCCTATACAGGTGAGCTTAGTGCGAGCCTACTGACAGAAGCTGGGGTTCGTTTCGTCTTGGTTGGGCATTCTGAGCGTCGCACCCTGTTTGCTGAAAGCGATCTGGTACTGGCAGAAAAAATGCAGCAAGCCATCGCACATGGCCTTACACCGGTGTATTGCATTGGTGAAAATTTACAGCAGCGCCAGCAAGAAAAAACCGGGCAGGTGCTTGCGAAACAATTGGCTGCGGTGTATGCTTCGCATCCCGAATTCATCGCCAAATCGGTGATTGCTTACGAGCCAGTGTGGGCTATAGGCACGGGTGAAGCGGCAACGCCGGAGCAGGCGCAGCAAGCCCATGCAGAAGTTCGTCAACAGCTGGCTCAGTACGATAGCAAAGCTGCTGCGACAGTCAGAATTTTGTATGGTGGTAGCGTCAACAGCAAGAATGCGACAGAGTTGTTTGGCCAGCCGGATATCGATGGTGGCTTGGTCGGTGGTGCCAGCCTGAATGCTGAAGAATTTTTACACATTTGCCAAAGTGCAAAGGGTTAACGAATTATGTTTGAAGTCTTTATGGTAATGTATTTGTTGGTAGCTTTATCGTTGATCGGGTTGATCCTGATCCAGCACGGTAAAGGCGCTGACATGGGTGCCGCTTTCGGTGCCGGTGCTTCCTCTACAGTTTTTGGCTCTGCTGGCAAAGGTAACTTTCTTACCAAAACCACCACAGTTCTTGCTGTCGTTTTCTTTGTTCTGAGTATTGTGCTTGGCCGTTACACAGCGGGTCAAAGCAGCCAGGTGGATGCATGGCAGGATTTGTCGGTTCCTATGACAGAGTCCGTACCGACATCGCCTACTGAGAACGAGATCCCGTTCGGTAATTAATCCGGACACATCTGCCGAGGTGGTGAAATTGGTAGACACGCTATCTTGAGGGGGTAGTGTCTTCGGACGTGCGGGTTCAAGTCCCGCTCTCGGCACCAAATTGCAACAGTAAGAGCCGGCATAAAGTGCCTTAGCCCTTGCGGTACTAACCTCACAGCTATATAATAGTTGCCAATTACGGACGCGGGATGGAGCAGCCTGGTAGCTCGTCGGGCTCATAACCCGAAGGTCGTCGGTTCAAATCCGGCTCCCGCAACCAATATTGTGATATTCATGGTTATACTGAATCGCCCTCGGGCTCCTCTTTATAACCGCGGGGCGAAGGTCTAAATCCGGCTCCCGCAACCAATATTGTTAAGTTTGCTATTTTTGATAATTTAAACTTAACCAATTCACAGTCACCGAACTGTGGAGCGATCGTCAGTAGTGATGCTCGCCACGATTAATTCAGCATTGATTTTGGCGATAAATCAGTGCTTACGGATAGTAAATTCGCCCCGCTTGTTCGGGGCGTTTTTATATCTGCAAACTGAGTTTGTGGAATGGGCGTTTCGCCCATTTTTTATTTAACACCTGTAGCTGGCGCGAAATTGATTTCGGCCGGTGGCTCTGGAGGTTTTCTTGGCGAAGCAGGAACAGCAGTTAATCGAGTTGTTAGCACCTACGGTGTCGGCAGCTGGTTTCGAATTGCTTGGTATTGAAGTGTTGCGTGCAGGCAAGCATTCCACTGTGCGCCTGTACATTGATCATCCGGATGGGGTAACCGTTGAACACTGCGCCAACATCAGTCGCGAAGTCGGTGCCATTTTGGATGTGGAAGATCCGATTTCACATGAGTACATGCTGGAAGTGTCGTCGCCTGGTTTGGACAGGCCCTTATTCACGCCTGAGCATTTTGCCAGAGCCGTAGGTGAGAAAATCGATGTCAAGCTGGCCATTCCTCAGGATGGGCGTCGTAAATTTAAAGGCATCTTGCAGGCAATTGAACAGGATATGTTGGTGATAGAAATCGATGGCAAGCAGTTTCGTTTGCTGATGGATAACGTTGAAAAGGCAAATATTGTACCTGTGTTCTGATTGCAGACAGGTCCAACAGAGGCAGCAAGAAAATGGCAAAAGAAATTTTATTGGTTGTTGATGCGGTTTCAAACGAAAAGTCCGTGCCAAGAGAGAAAATCTTCGAAGCACTGGAATACGCACTGGCCGCCGCCACTAAAAAGAAGAACGAAGGCGATATTGAAGTCCGCGTCAGTATTGATCGTAAAACCGGTTCTTTTGATACCTTCCGTCGTTGGGAAGTGGTACCGGATGATCAGCCGATCGAGCATCCTTATCGGGAAATTACTTTATCGGCAGCTCAGTATGAGCAGCCGGAGCTGAATGTTGGCGATTACGTGGAAGAGCAAATTGAGTCCATCGTGTTCGATCGCATTACTACTCAGATGGCGAAGCAGGTGATCGTACAAAAAGTACGGGAAGCCGAGCGCTCCCAGGTGGTGGAAGCTTATTTAGATCAGGTCGGTGAACTGGTCACTGGTGTGGTGAAAAAGGCCAACCGCGATAACATCATCGTCGATCTTGGCAACAATGCTGAGGCCATTCTGACGCGTGAGCATATGTTGCCACGTGAAACTTATCGGACAGGCGATCGCCTGCGGGCCTTGTTGTTTGAAGTAAAGCCGGAAGCGCGCGGTGCTCAGCTGTTCTTAAGCCGTACCCGCCCGGAAATGCTGATTGAATTATTCCGCATTGAAGTACCGGAAATCGGTGAAGAAATGATTGAACTGCGAGGCGCTGCCCGGGATCCAGGTTCACGTGCAAAAATCGCGGTGAAGACCAATGACCGTCGTATCGACCCAGTCGGTGCCTGTGTTGGTATGCGTGGCTCACGTGTGCAGGCTGTATCGGGAGAGCTCGGCGGCGAGCGGGTGGATATCGTGTTGTACGATGACAACGATGCCCAGTTTGTCATTAATGCCATGGCACCAGCTGAAGTCGCCTCCATCGTCGTTGATGAAGAAGCGCATTCGATGGATATCGCGGTCGAAGAAGGCAACCTGGCGATGGCCATCGGCCGAAATGGCCAGAATATCCGTCTTGCCAGCCAACTGACAGGTTGGGAACTGAACGTGATGACAGTCGAAGACATGCAGAAGAAGCATCAGGAAGAGGCCAGTAAGGTGATTGATCTCTTTACCAGCACGCTGGAAATTGATGAAGACTTTGCTTCCGTATTGGTAGATGAAGGTTTCTCTACGCTGGAAGAGATCGCCTATGTACCGGTCTCTGAACTCTTGTCCATCGATGGGTTTGATGAAGAGATTGTTGAAGAATTACGTAACCGTGCCAAAGCTTACCTGACCACTCAGGCGCTGGCGTCTGAAGAGTCGTTGGAAGGTGCTAAGCCATCTGAAGAATTGCTGGCACTGCAAGGTTTGGATACCCATACCGCTTATGTGCTCGCGAGCAAAGGTGTGGTTACATTGGATGATTTGGCCGAGCAGGGCGTTGATGACCTGCTGGATTTAGCCGAAATGAAGGAAGATCAGGCTGCTGCCCTGATTATGGCTGCCAGAAATATTGTCTGGTTCAGCGAAGAAAATTAATGGATCAACGGAGGTAACAACGTATATGGCAGATGTCACCATAGAAAAGCTCGCCACAGATGTAAACACAACTGTTGATCGCTTAGTACAACAATTTGCAGACGCCGGGATCAGCAAGACTGCTGGTGCCATGGTCACTGAAGACGAAAAACGTACCTTGCTGCAGCATCTAAGCCGCCAGCATGGTGCCGAGGCGGCGACGCCTTCCAAGCTGACGTTAAAGCGGAAAGAAAAAAGTACGCTGAGCATTCAGGCTGGAGCCGGCCGTAGCCGTGAAGTGACGGTAGAAGTGCGTAAGCAAAAAACTTACATCAAAAAGCCGATGCTGGATGAAGCCACCATAAAAGCACAGGAAGAAGCGCGGCTGGCTGAAGAAAAAGCCAAAGCAGAAGCCGAGCGTGCTGAGCGTGAGCGTCAGGAAGCACAGCGCAAAGCGAAAGCGGAAGCCGATCGTCGCGCCAAAGAAGAGGCTGAGCGTAAAGCCGCTGAGGCTAAGCGCAAAGATGAGCAGAAAAAAGACGATCCGGAAGAAGCAGCCCGTCGTGCTGCCCGTGAAGAAGCTCGTAAAGAAGCTGAGCGTTTAAAGCAGCAGCAAGAAGCTGAGGCACTGCGGAAGCTGGAAGAAGAAGCGCGCAAGCAAGCGGAAGAGGCCAAGCGTTTGGCCGAAGAGAATCGTGAGCGTTGGGAGCAGGAAGAAAAAGCCAAGGGTACTGAAGATGGCGATTACCACCTGACCAGCAATGAATTTGCCAAACAAGCCGAAGACGAAGTCGATGCCCGTGAAGAGCGCGCCGGCCGTCGTGGGGTGGCTGCCAAAAAAGTGGCACCGGCCAAAGGCAAGAAGAAAGATGATCGCAACGATCGTGAAGCTTTTAACCGTGCCAACAAGCACAGTAAGAAAAAGAAAACCCCGTCCAGCATGCAGCATGGCTTTAACAAGCCAGCCCAGCCAGTCGAGCGTGAAGTGCGGATTGGTGAAACCATTACGGTAGCCGAACTTGCCTCCAAAATGGCAGTGAAAGCAACGGAAGTGATTAAAACCATGATGAAAATGGGCGCTATGGCGACCATCAATCAGGTGATTGATCAGGAGACGGCGGCCATTGTCTGTGAAGAAATGGGCCACAAGTTCGTGCTGACCAAAGAAAATGAGCTGGAACAGGCGGTGATGTCTGAGCGTGGCGAGACCGGTGAGCTGGAGCCTCGTGCCCCGGTGGTAACCGTAATGGGCCACGTTGACCATGGTAAAACCTCATTACTGGATTACATCCGTAAAGCCAAAGTCGCCGATGGCGAAGCCGGTGGCATTACCCAGCATATTGGTGCTTACCATGTGGATACCGACCGCGGTATGGTGACCTTCCTGGATACCCCAGGTCACGCTGCTTTCACCTCGATGCGGGCACGTGGTGCCAAAGCAACTGATATCGTTATTCTGGTGGTTGCCGCCGATGATGGCGTCATGCCGCAAACCAAAGAAGCGATCCAGCATGCTAAGGCTGCCGGTGTGCCTTTGATTGTTGCCATCAACAAAATGGATAAGCCAGAAGCCGATCCGGATCGGGTGCGCAATGAACTGTCGCAGTACGATGTTATTTCGGAAGAGTGGGGCGGTGATACCCAGTTCGTACCAGTCTCTGCCAAAGCAGGTACCGGTATTGATCAACTGTTGGATGCGGTGCTTGATTTGGCCGAAATTCAGGAGCTGACCGCTGTTCGCGCTGGTCTGGCACGTGGTGTGGTAATTGAGTCCCGTCTGGATAAAGGCCGCGGTCCGGTCGCGTCCATCCTGGTGCAGGAAGGTACGCTGAACCAGGGCGATGTGGTGCTTTGTGGTTTCGAGTACGGTAAAGTCCGCGCTATGCGGGATGAGAATGGCCGTAATGTCAGCGAAGCTGGCCCGTCCATTCCGGTCGAAATCCTCGGCCTGTCCGGTGTACCGCAGGCAGGTGATGAAGTCACCGTTGTGAAAGACGAGCGTAAAGCCCGTGAAGTTGCCTTGTACCGTCAGGGCAAGTTCCGCGAAGTGAAACTGGCGCGTCAGCAAAAAGCCAAGCTGGAAAATATGTTTGCCAACATGGCAGAAGGCGATGTGTCCGAACTGAACATCGTGCTGAAAGCTGATGTACAGGGCTCGGTGGAGGCCATCACTGAATCGCTCAGCAAGCTGTCGACGGATGAAGTGAAGATCAAAATCATCGGCAGTGGCGTCGGTGGTATTACCGAGACCGACGTTAGCCTGGCAGCCGCTTCACAAGCCATCATTATCGGCTTTAACGTCCGTGCGGATGCGTCAGCCCGCCGTATTGTCGAAGACGAAGGCCTGGATCTGCGTTACTACGGCATCATCTACGAGCTGCTGGATGAAGTGAAACAGGCGATGACCGGTATGCTGGCCCCTGAATTCAAACAGCAAATCATTGGTTTGGCGCAGGTACGTGATGTATTCCGCTCACCGAAGTTCGGCGCTATTGCCGGCTGTATCGTTAGTGAAGGCGTGATCAAGCGCAATGCCCCTATCCGGGTACTGCGTGACAACGTGGTGATCTACGAAGGCGAGCTGGAGTCACTGCGTCGCTTTAAAGACGACGTCAACGAAGTCCGTAATGGCTTCGAGTGTGGTATCGGTGTGAAGAACTACAACGATGTCCGCGAAGGCGATCAAATCGAAGTCTTTGAGGTGGTTCAGGTCGAACGTACGCTGTAATCCGACCGCTTATCAGACACCATCAGGGACTAAGGTTGCTGATGGTGTTTGTTTTTCTAAAGGAAAAAAAGATGGCACATAAAGAGTTTTCCCGTGTCGACCGGCTGTCGCAACAGCTGCAAAAAGAGCTGGCGGTGATCCTGCAGCGCGAAATTAAAGATCCACGCTTGCACCATATGATTACGGTATCGCAGGTGGATGTATCGCGAGATTTATCCTACGCCAAAATTTACGTCACTTTTCTTGGCCTGGAGCAGGACAAAGTAAAAGACAACCTGAAGATCCTAAACGATGCCAAAGGCTTTATCCGCGGCCTGATTGGCAAGCGGATCCAAACCCGGATTGTGCCGCAGGTGCAGTTTTACTACGACAGTACGCTGGACGAAGGCATTCGTCTAACTGCCTTGGTAGAATCCGCCCGTCGCGCCGATGAAGCCAAACGCCCGGCCGGCTCCGCGGATGATGCGTCAGATAACGACACTGATAACGGTACTGAGTCCGACAAGCAGGATTAAATGACACAGCAACACAAACGCCGTGCCGTGAACGGCATTCTGCTTTTAGACAAGCCGCTGGAATTTACCAGCAATGGTATTTTGCAAAAGGTCCGCTGGCTGTATCAGGCGCAAAAAGCCGGTCATACCGGTGCGCTGGATCCGCTGGCCAGTGGCTTGTTGCCAATCTGCTTTGGCGAAGCGACCAAGTTCAGTCAGTTCTTGCTGGATACCGATAAAACCTATCAGGTCAGTGCCCGTTTTGGCATCCGGACCGATACCAGCGATGCCGCTGGCGAGGTAGTCAGCACCCGACCGGTTGCCTTTAACCTGCAGCAGCTGGAGCAGGCGATGCAAGCGTTTCGTGGCGATATCCTGCAGGTGCCGACGATGTTCTCGGCGCTGAAGTATCAGGGCCAGCCGCTGTACAAGTACGCCCGTCAGGGCATTACCGTACCGCGCGAAGCCCGGCCCATCAGCATCTTCCGTTTTGAGTTGCTGGCACTGCGCCAAAGCAGCGAGCAGACCGATGCTGATTTTATCGTGCATTGCAGCAAAGGCACCTACATCCGCACCCTGATTGATGATTTGGGCGAAGCCTTAGGCTGCGGCGCTTATGTCAGTGCTTTGCACCGTACCCAGGTGGGGCCTTTTCAGGCCGAAGCCATGCAGCCACTACCTAAGCTGGAAGCCCTGGCAGAGCCGTGCCATCAAAGTCGGGATTTCTCGGCGTTGGATCAGCTGCTGCTGCCACTGGACGCAGCCTTGCATGGTTTGGAAGCTTTAGAGCTTACTGCTGATCAGCAGCGCCGTATTGCCCATGGTCAAAGCTTTGCCTGCAGCCAGGCCGATGCAGAAGCCGTACGCTTGTACAGCGCTGAGCAACAATTTTTGGGCATTGGCAAACGCGAGCAGGGCGAGCTAAAGCCCCGGCGACTGCTGAGCACCAACAAAAACTTGTAAAGCAGCGCTGGCATGGTACAATGCGGCCGCTTTTTATTGTTGGCTGAATGAGTGATCGGCGACAATACATTCATTAACTCACTCAGAATTGGAGTACACCATGGCTTTAACTGTTGCTGAAAAAGCAAAAATCGTTGCGGATTACGCACAAAAAGAAGGTGACACAGGTTCACCAGAAGTACAGGTTGCTTTGCTGACTGCAAACATCAACCACCTGCAAAGCCACTTTGCTGATCACAAGCACGATTTCCACTCACGCCGCGGTCTGCTGCGTATGGTTAGCCAGCGTCGTAAATTGCTGGACTACTTAAAAGGCAAAGATCAAAGCCGTTACGCTGACTTGATCAAGCGTCTTGGCCTGCGTCGTTAATTCAACGCAAAGAAAAAGGGCTGAATTTCAGCCCTTTTTTTCTGCCTGATAAACAGCCTTAGCAAGCGAACATCACCCAACCTAACCTGTAAAATAATACTCTCGTATTCTACGTCATATGCTAGGTGTGGCAGTTCTGCATGGACAAGCTTGGGATTGGCTAAGGATCTGTCGCAATATTTGGCTGGTTACTGCACCTGCGGTAGCTTCCGAGGTCAAGCTGGGTGAATCATCCTCTCTGTACTCAAAAATCATCGTATTGCTTTTACGGCTTGCCAATTGTGTCAATCCGATGAAACCTTGGCCCACTGCTTCTTTTTCCCGCGCCGAACGCGTATACTAGCCAGGAATGAAATGAAAACAGATAGAATGCGCCATGAGGCGTTAATTGTAAGGAAAATCCCACGTGACACCCATCATTAAATCTTTCCCGTTCGGCCAACACACTTGTACTTTAGAAACCGGCGTTATCGCCCGTCAGGCCGATGCTGCAGTTTTGGCCAGCATTGGTGATACCACCGTACTGGTCACTGTAGTTGGTAAAAAACAACCGAAACCAGGTCAGGACTTTTTCCCACTGACCGTGAATTATCAAGAAAAAATGTACGCTGCCGGCCGTGTGCCTGGCGGTTTCTTCAAGCGTGAAGGCCGGCCGTCTGAAGGTGAAACCCTGACATCGCGCCTGATCGACCGCCCAATCCGTCCACTGTTCCCTGAAGGCTTCACCAACGAAGTCCAGGTGATTGCGACTGTGGTCTCTGTGCAGCCAGAGATCCAGCCGGATATCGTCGCTTTGATTGGTACCTCCGCGGCGCTGGCGCTGTCTGGTATTCCGTTTGCTGGCCCTATCGGTGCCGCCCGTGTTGGTTACATCAACGACCAGTACGTGCTGAACCCATCCGAAGCAGAGCTGAAAGAAAGCAAGCTGGATCTGGTGGTCGCTGGTACTTCCAATGCGGTGCTGATGGTTGAGTCCGAGGCCAACCTGCTGTCGGAAGACATCATGTTGGGCGCTGTGGTCTACGGCCATGATCAAATGCAAGTGGCTATCACTGCCATCAATGAGCTGAAAGCCGAAGCTGGCAAGCCAGCTTGGGATTGGCAGGCTCCGGCTAAAAACGAGCCGTTGATTGAAGCCGTAAAAAACCACTGCGCTGCCGCCCTGAGTGAAGCTTATCAGATCACTGAAAAAGCCAAGCGTTACGACCGCATCAAAGAAATCAAAGCTGATCTGATTGAGAAGCTGACCGCTGAGCTGGCCGAAGGTGAAAGCCTGGACGAGCACGAAGTCGGTGATGTCTTCCACGAGTTGGAAAGCAAAACCGTTCGCAGCCGCATTATCGCCGGTGAGCCGCGCATCGATGGCCGTGAGCCGGATATGGTACGTGCCCTGAGCGTGATGACCGGTGTACTGCCTCGTACCCACGGTTCTTCACTCTTCACCCGCGGTGAAACTCAGGCGCTGGTCACCTGTACGTTGGGTACCGCCCGTGATGCACAGAACGTCGATGACTTGCTGAGCGAGAAAAAAGACTACTTCATGCTGCATTACAACTTCCCTCCGTACTGTGTGGGCGAGACCGGCATGGTCGGTTCACCGAAGCGTCGCGAAATCGGTCACGGCCGTTTGGCTAAGCGTGGTGTGCAAGCGGTAATGCCTGCGTTTGAAGACTTCCCGTACACAGTGCGTCTGGTGTCTGAAATCACCGAATCGAATGGTTCCAGCTCCATGGCTTCTGTTTGTGGTTCTTCATTGGCGATGATGGATGCCGGTGTGCCGATCAAAGCTTCCGTGGCTGGTATTGCCATGGGTCTGGTGAAAGAAGGCGATAACTTTGTAGTACTGTCCGATATTCTGGGTGACGAAGATCACCTGGGTGATATGGACTTTAAAGTAGCGGGTACTGCCGAAGGTATCACTGCACTGCAGATGGACATTAAAATTGATGGCATTACCCGTGACATCATGCAGATTGCGTTAAAGCAAGCCAAAGCCGCTCGTTTGCATATTCTGCAAGTGATGGACCAGGCGATATCGGAGCACCGTGAAGAACTGTCTGAGCACGCGCCACGCATCTATACCTTAAGCATCAATCCGGAAAAAATCCGTGATGTGATCGGTAAAGGTGGTGCTGTGATCCGTCAAATCACCGAAGAGTCTGGCTGTACCATCGAAATTGAAGACGACGGTACCGTGAAAGTAGCTGCGACCAACAGCAAGCAGGCGCAGGTCGCTATCGATAAGATCATGCTGATCACTGCTGAGTTGGAGGTTGGCCGGATCTACGACGGTGAAGTGGTCCGTATCGTTGACTTTGGTGCTTTTGTCAATGTCTTGCCTGGCAAAGATGGCCTGGTACACATTTCACAAATCGCGGAAGAGCGGGTGAATACGGTATCGGATCATTTGACCATGGGCCAGAAGGTCAAAGTCAAAGTGCTGGAAGTGGATAAGCAAGGACGGGTGCGTCTGAGCATCAAAGAAGCACAAAGCAAGCAGGATGCTCCTGCTGAATCTGCTGATGCCTAAGCCTATCCGCCTGTGTGTCCTGGCAGCAGCCTTGCTGCTGGGACTTAGTGGCTGTGCAACCCAGCACAGCCATGCCCCTGCCTACTGGTTGACTCCCGAACCCTTAGCTGTTCCCCAACGTACCGAAGTAGCCATTGCCCGTTTAACGGAAATTTTGCATCGGGCTGAGCTGACCGAACAGCAATCGGCACAGCTGCATTACGATCGTGGTGTGATGTTTGAAAGTGTGGGTTTGACCTCGTTGGCTCGTTTTGATTTTATGCGGGCTCTGCGGCTGCAACCGGATCTGGCTGGTGCTTATAACTTCATGGGTATTCATTACACCCTGGCCGGTAATTTTGATCAGGCCTATGAAGCCTTTGACTCCGTGCTGGAACTGGACCCAAGTTATGAGTTTGCTTATCTGAATCGGGCGCTGGCGCTTTACTATGCTGGACGTATCGATTTATCGCTGTACGATTTTACCGAGTTTCAGCAACGTAACCCGAGCGATCCCTACCGTGCTGTCTGGATTTACCTGGCGCATGCGGAGCTTGATCCTGAACTGGCCCGCTCGAAGCTCGTTACACTTCGTAGTGAACTGGATGCAACCAACTGGGGCACGCAACTGGCAGATTTCTTTTTGGGTACTATCAGCGAAGCCGATTTGCTCTACAGTGTGACGGACAATTTACAAAACCCGAAACAGTTGGCAGAGCGTTTGTGCGAAGCTTATTTTTATCTGGCCAAGTGGCACAGCATGCAAGGCGATACTGAGCGTGCTATGCACAACTTCAAGCTGTCGCTGGCTACCAATGTATTTGAATTCCTTGAACATCGCTATGCCCGGTTGGAACTGGCCAGGTTACGTGATGAACCTTTGAGTATGGAAGACAATGTCTTCTAAACCCAACTATTGCTTATTCAAAAGCCAGCTTGCTGGCTTTTTTGCGCTTGGTCTTTTGTTGGGCTGTCAGCCATCGCCACCCAATCCCGAGCAAGCGTTGATGGATGCTGCTCAGACTGATGCGCGGGCAGCCCATCGGCTAGCGCAGCACCGTTTGGCCGGGCAAGAATTTGACGCTGCGCTACGTTGGTTTGAACATGCCTGGATACTAGGGCAAGATGAAGCTGCCACTCCCAGTCTGATGTTGCGCCAACGCCAGACTGGCAAGTTAGCCACAGCGCAGTGGTTGGAGCAACAGATACAAGCACAGCGTATCAGTCATCAGGGAGTAGATTTAGCAGCGCTTGGGCTCTGGCATTTGCACTACCAGCAAAAAACAAACTGGCCTTACTGGCAACAAGCCGGCCTAACCGATCAACCTGGCTGGCAGCCTGAGCAAGGCTGTCAATTGACCATTCAACCGATAGCGATTAATACCGCTGCGGCTAATCAATGGCTGAAGTTGCAAGCAGAGTGGCAACAGGACAACCAATTGGCGACGCTGCCGGTTTGCTTTCGCTCTTTGCAACTGGTCAGCAGTACCGAGCTGGCCTGCAGCGAAGACTCCGACAGCCGAATTGGCTGTGATTATCACCAGCTGATCCCCTATATCCGTGATAACCAGGCACAGCAGCTGCTGATTCTGGCCGGACGTGGCAAAGCCAGCTACAACAATGGCATTATTCAGTTGCCAGAGCGAGCCGAGCTATCGTTGCTTCGGCATGAGTTTTTACACATTTTCCGTTTTATGGATGAATACGCGCTGCCTGCCGCGGCTGCGGCCGAAGTTTGTCAGCCGGACCAGATCTATCCGAATATTCTGATTGGCAAGCAGCAACTCGCTGCCTACCAACAGCATTGGGGCCGCTTGCCAGATGTCATGGAACTGACGCCAGTGGACACCTGCCTGCATAGCCCTTATCAGGCCTATCGATTGATTGCTGAAAGCAATAGTATGGAATTTTATCAACTGGATTTACCGGACTACTATGTGCAGCTGGTGAAGCAGCAATTAAAGCGGCCGGAGCTATTGATGCCGGTACAGTATTACCTGGCTTATAAGGCTCGGATCCATGGGTTGGAAGCAGACTGGTGGCGTTTAATGCAATTAGCAGAGCAACTGGGTTATCCGGATGCCAGCCGGCTGCTTAGTCAGCGTGACTTAACTCCGACAGCTCCCGTTCCAGTAGTTGATCATCGCCCAGATTCAGCTGCACCAGCCGCTTTAAGTGACTGATGCTGTCCAGATCGATCTTTTCACAATGCAGGCCAAGAATGGCATCGGTTTGATGGGCTACCCGAACTTGCATCGAAATATTCAGCACACTGTCTTGCAAGGGCACATGCAGCTCGAAGAATTGGGTGTGGGCCGGGAAATCATCGGGTTTACTCACCAGAGCGCCTTTGAGTGATAAGTCCAGCAACTCAGTTGCATAGCTTTCACCCGCAACTTTCAGGTTGGCTGGGCCATGAAATGGGATACGGTGAAAGCGGCGGTTGTTCATAGTAGTCTCTTTGCTGATTCAGCTACTTTAAGCATAGCCGGTTTAGCAGTCTTTGACATCTGTTTTCAAGCCAGAATTGGCAAACAAGCCAAGCCTGAATTACACTCTTGGTATCTGTATTGTAAGTGCTTGTTCTAAAGTCGATAGTGGCAGTATGAACCTCTACCTCGAACAATTGGCGCAGTCGGTCACGACGGCATCGGATCTGGAGAGCCTGACCCGGCCTTTACTTGCTTTGTTGCAGGAAATGACTGGCCTTGACTCCACCTACCTGACCAAAGTGGATCAAACTGCGGGTTACCAGCAAATTCTCTATGCGGTGAATGCAGCATCTCTCACCTTGCCGGAAGGATTGAAAGTTCCCTGGGAGGATACGCTGTGTCGCCGGGCTATTTTGCAACAACGTTTTGTGACGCAGGATGTGCCTGCAATATGGGGCGACTCAGATGCAGCCCGTGATCTTGGTCTGCAAACCTATGTCAGTGTGCCGGTGTATTTAAGTGATGGTGAGTTGTTCGGTACGCTCTGCGGAGCCAGTGCAATACCAACCGAGGTAGAAGATAAACACAGCAAAATTTTACAGTTGTTTGCTCAGCTGATTGCCTGGCAACTGGAGCGGGAGCGACAACTGTCGCTTCAGTCCAGACGAGCACAAGAAGCTGAACATCGTTTACACGGCATGTCGCTGTTGGCTGAGTTGGGTGATTTGTGTTTATTGGCTTCATCACTGAATGAAGTGTTGAAAAAAGCCACCGTGCTACTCCAGCAGCTGCCTGAGTGGCCGTTGGTGTTGCCGTTCCGTCAACATATCGGTCAGCCAGAGCTGCTGGCGACGCCAAAACTTACTATGGAGCAGCATGACGCTGTCTATTACCTGATCCGCTGTTACAGCCAGAAAGCGGTGCAGCAAAGGCAATTGCTCTGGCTCTGTGATGGCAGCAATGAGGCCATCAATGCAATGCGGGATATCCTGGGGTTAAAACCCAGTGGTCCTGTCGCCTGCATTACAGCGGTAAATCATGATGAGCTGGAGGGTGGTATTCTGCTGCTGAGCAATCAGGATGAGTTGCCGGAAAGTACATTACTGCATAGCTGCAGCTATTATCTTTCGTTATTGGCAACACGCCTGTACGATCAAAGCTGCTTAGAGCAAATGAACAAAGAGCTTAGTGTGCATGCCTTGCATGATCCGCTCACTGCTTTGGCGAACCGCCGCTATCTGCATGAAAGTTTGCAACGCGCCATGGCGCAAAAAAAACGCCATGGCGGTCAGATGCTCCTGGCCTTTATTGATCTGGATAAGTTCAAACGGATCAATGACGATTATGGCCATCAGGTGGGGGATGCTTTTTTGGTGGCGTTGGCCAAACGCCTGCAAGCCGTAATGCGGGAAGGTGATCTGGTGGCTCGCTATGGCGGTGATGAATTTATTGTCGTGGCTTGCTTGGCTGCCGACGACGATGTCGAGCTGGCAAGTAGCCGTTTGCATGCCAAGCTGATGGAAACCACCAGCGGTACCTTTAATTTATCGGGAGTAACCTTGCAATACAATGGTCCCAGCATTGGCATGGCGCACTGGCAACCTGGTGGCGTTGATATGCAAAGCCTGATCCAGCAAGCAGATCAGGCTATGTATCTGGTCAAGCAGCAGCGGAAAGCTGCTGAGCAAGACTGATTAAGCCGGGCTAAAGCTGCTGACGATTTCTTCGCCGGCTGCCTGGCGGTCGGCATGATAGCTGGAGCGGACAAAAGGCCCACAGGCAGCATGTTTAAAGCCCAACTCATAAGCGATACGCTTGATCTCATCAAACTCTGCTGGGGGTACATAGCGTGCCACCGGCAGGTGATGTTTGCTCGGCTGCAGGTACTGACCCACAGTCAGCATATCCACATCGTGTGCCCGCAGATCTTTGAGCACCTCAATCAGTTCTTCAGTGGTTTCACCAAGGCCTACCATTAAGCCTGACTTGGTAGAGATATGCGGGTGCGCCGCTTTAAAACGCTTTAACAGCTGCAGCGACCATTTGTAATCGGCACCTGGCCGCGCCAGTTTGTACAAACGGGGAGCCGTTTCCAGGTTGTGATTAAACACATCCGGTGGAGTCTGAGTAAGGATATCCAAGGCGGTGTCCATCCGGCCACGGAAATCCGGTACCAACACTTCAATTTTAATATTTGGGCTGTAGCGGCGAATTTCACGGATGCAGTCGGCAAAATGCTGAGCACCGCCATCACGCAAATCATCTCGGTCGACCGATGTGATTACCACATACTTCAACTTCATATCCCGGATGGTAAGAGCCAGCTTTTCCGGCTCTTCGGCACTGGGCGGCAGTGGCCGGCCATGCGCAACGTCACAAAACGGGCAACGACGGGTGCAAATGGCCCCTAAAATCATAAAGGTGGCGGTACCATGGTTAAAGCATTCCGGCAGATTCGGGCAGGCGGCTTCTTCACAGACCGAATGCAGCCCATGTTTGCGCATGGCGCCTTTGATCTCATCGATGCGTTCGGAGCTTTTTGGCAGTTTGATTTTCAGCCAGTCCGGTTTACGCAGCATCTGGTCACGCTCGGTTGGTAACACCTTGACCGGGATCAGAGCCATCTTGTCGGCGTCGCGGAGTTTAACACCGGGTTGCATACGTGCGGTTTTAGTCATGCTGCCTGTCCAATCCTGTATGGTAATGCAGTTCATGGCAACCAAGTTTCTGGCTGAACTGCTGAATCAGTTGTTGCTCAATAGTGCCAAGGCTAACCGGGGCAAAATCGCGGCATTGAATCATTTCCATGCCGGCATAGCCGCAGGGATTAATCCGGGAAAATGGCGATAAATCCATATCGACATTCAGTGCCAGGCCATGGAAGCTGCAGCCTTTTCGGATACGCAGCCCAAGCGAGGCAATTTTTTTGTTGTCTACATACACACCTGGCGCATCCGGCTTGGCATAAGCCTGAATACTCAAGCTGGCCAAGGTATCAATCAGCACTTGCTCCAGCAGGGTGACCAGCTCGCGCACGCCGATTTTGCGGCGCTTCAGATCCAGCAGTACATAAACCATCTGCTGACCCGGGCCATGGTAAGTGACCTGGCCGCCCCGATCAACCTGCACCACAGGGATATCCCCAGTGGCCAGAATATGCTCTGCTTTGCCCGCCTGTCCCTGAGTAAATACCGGCTCATGTTGCAACAACCAAAGTTCGTCCTGGCTGTGCTCATTGCGCGCATCGGTAAAAGCTTGCATGGCCTGCCATATAGGCAGGTACGGCTGAATTCCAAGTTGGCGAATGATCAGCGTATGAGTGGCTGCAGTCATTAGAGTACGTAGCGCACCAGTTCCAGTTTACTTAATTCGGTATACAGTAACTCAATGTGATCTTTATCAACGACCCGAACCGCCACGCGCACTGAATGATAATTGCCTTTGGCGCTGGGTAAAATGCTGGGGCTATAATCGGCGGCTTCGGCATGTTGTTGCAGTACACCAATGATGTCATCGACCAGGCGCTCATGCGCGACACCCATCACTTTAAAGTTGACGGTGCAGGGAAAATCAAGCAGTGCATCAAAGTTGGTATTTTTTACAGGGGTTACCATGCCAAGCCTCCAGATCAAACAACCCGGCTATTTTACTGCATTTCGCCGGGTTGTAACAGGGGGAGGCTGAAGTCGTCCAGACAAAGGCTAGATGAACAACATTCGCAAGTAGTCCAGCAAGCGTTTAAAAAAGCCTCCACGTTCGACAGGCTCGAGTGTGACCAGTGGGTACTCGGCAACGACTTCTCCATTCAAACTCAGCTGCAAACGCCCAACCACCTGACCACGCTCTAATGGGGCAACCAGTCGCTGCTCCAGTTGAACCTCTGTTTTCAGGTTACGCTGCTGGCCACGAGGAATGGTAATCAGACTTTGTTGGCTGAGCCCAAGGCGTACACTATCCGCTTCACCTTGCCAAACCCGTGGCTCGGCGAACACTTCACCTACCGGGAAAGGTGTGATGGTTTCAAAGAAACGGAAACCGTAGTTCAGTAATTTACGGTTTTCCTGGGCCCGGATTTGCTCGCTCGGTGTGCCCATGACTACGGAGATCAGCCGCATATCATCACGGGTTGCTGAGGTAATCAGGCTGAAGCCTGCTTCGGAGGTAAAGCCGGTTTTGATGCCATCCACTGCCAGGTTGCGATCCCACAGCAGCGAGTTGCGGTTGTACTGGCGAATGTTGTTGTAGGTAAATTCACGCTCGGAGTACAGCGCATACATATCGGGTACATCGCGGATCAGTGCTTTGGATAAAATGGCCATATCACGCGGTGTGGTGCGCTGATCCGGGTGCTGCAGGCCATGACTGTTGCCAAAGGTGGTGCTACGCATACCAAGACGATCGGCATGGGCATTCATCAGATCGACAAAAGCACTTTCGCTGCCGGCAATATGCTCAGCCATGGCGACACAGGCATCATTGCCGGATTGCACCATAATGCCACGGTTCAAATCGGCGACGGATACCTGAGTGCCTACTTCTATAAACATCAAAGACGAGCCCGGAAAATTGCGAGCCCAGGCCTGTTCACTGATGGTGACCTTATCGGTTTCGCTGATATTGCCGCTTTTCAGTTCAGTCCCTATGATGTAAGCCGTCATCATTTTGGTCAGGCTAGCCGGGGATAGCAGCATATCAGCATTGTGTTCGGACAACACCTTGCCGGTATCAAAGTCGACTAATATATGGCCTTTGGCGTTCACCTCCGGCGGTGACGGCACCACAGATACCGCTTCAGCCTGGCTGAATAGCAGCGCAACCACAAACGCAAAACAACGAGTAACAGTTTTCATAGCACCTTTCTTTTCTCAGCAATAGAACGATAGTTATTCAGCTAGCTGCACGCCTGGCTGTCGGTAAAGTAGGCCGAAGGGTAAAGCTCAGCCCGCAGCTGTTGCAACCAGTCTTGCGCCTGCTGGCGATCGGCAATGGGGCCAACCAGTAAGCGGTAAACGCCGTTATGGTGACTGATTTTGGTGGTAAATGCCAGCTGCTGCTCCAGCTGCTTACCAAGTTCTGTCGCCCTTTGGTCGTTTTGGCTGGCAAAGACTTGAATGTAACAAGACGCTGCTGGTTGCGGGGCCGTCGTATTGGCAATGACCGACTCGGCCAGCCTGGGGCGGGCAGCTGCTATCAACACTTCGGCATCCGTACCTTGCCTTACCATAGCAGGCGATGCTATCAGCTCTACCTGAACCGGCGCTGTACCCTGTTGCAGCATGCCTATTTTGTGTGCAGCTGCATAGGATAAATCAATAATGCGATCTTGATGAAAAGGCCCGCGATCATTGACCCGGACAATTGCACTTTTCTGGTTGACTAAATTGGTAACCAGCACATAGGACGGTAGTGGCAAGGTTTTGTGAGCCGCACTCATGCTATACATGTCATAGACCTCGCCATTGGCGGTTTTATGTCCATGAAACTTCATGCCGTACCAGGAGGCGATACCGGTGGCTTTGTACTCTGTTAAATCGGTTTTGGGCCGATAATCCACGCCAAAAATCCGGTAGGCATGATTGCCGCCCCGGCTAAGCGGCTGGATGCTGGGCTCGGGATCAATCATTTCCAGTAAGGTGGGTAAACGTTCAGGTTTGTGGTCCTGCTCAAACTGGTAACGTCCGGCATTTGGCGACACCCTATCAGGATCATGGGCCGGGCTCGGTTTATGGCTGCAGGCGGTGATAGTTAGGATAGTTAAGGAGAGCGTCAGACAGCGTAAGTACATCACGAAAACTCCTGTTTACGAAGAAGCCAGAATGCGCTTGTGGGTAGCTATGGACATCAGAATACCAAAAGCGGCCAGCAAGGTAACCATGGAAGTACCGCCAAAACTAACCAGTGGTAAGGGGACGCCTACCACGGGCAGCAAGCCGGATACCATGCCAATATTTACAAAGACATAAACGAAAAAGGTCATGGTCAAGCTGCCGGCCACCAGTTTGGAGAAATTGTCCTGCGCCCGGGTTGCAATCAGCATGCAGCGCGCAACAATAAACAAGTACAAGCTGACCAGCAGGACCACGCCAACCAGGCCAAACTCCTCACTTAAGACGGAAAAAATAAAATCAGTATGCCGCTCGGGTAAGAACTCCAGCTGCGACTGGGTGCCCTGCAGCCAGCCTTTGCCTTGCAGCCCGCCAGAGCCTATGGCAATTTTCGATTGAATGATGTGATAGCCGGCTCCGAGTGGGTCGGTTTCTGGGTTTAAAAAGGTCAGTACCCGGCGCTTTTGATAATCGTGCATGACAAAAAACCACATCACGGGCAAAAAGGCCGACACCAAGGCCCCGATAAAGACAATCAGCCGCCAGCTCATGCCGGCCAGAAACAACACCATGATGCCTGAAGTGGCAATCAGCAAGGCGGTGCCAAGATCGGGTTGTTTGGCAATCAGCAGGGTAGGGATTACGCACATGACAAAACCGAGCAGCAAACGCCACAGCTTAGGGGGTAAATTGTGATTGGAGATAAACCAGGCAATGGCCAAAGGTACGGCTAGTTTCATCAATTCTGAGGGTTGAAAGCGGACAAAGCCCAGGTTGAGCCAGCGTTGAGCGCCTTTACCGATCTCGCCGAACAACAAGACCGCCACCAGCATCAGCAAGCCCAGCAGAAACACCGGCAAGCCCCAGCGTTTATACGTGAGCGGACTGATTTGCGCAAACACCACCATGACAGCAAAAGCCAGGCCAAGCCGGATCAGTTGTGCCTGCATCATGGCCTGACTTTGACCACTGGCGCTGTACAACACCACCAGACCAAAGCCCATCAAGGCCAGTAAGCCCAGCAATAGTGGGGTGTCGATGTGAAAGATAGCCAGGCCGCGCGGCCGTTGAGATTCACTGATTACATCATTCACTGATTCACCCCGGCGCTGAAATAATAATCAAACAGTTGGCGGGCGACAGGAGCCGCGGTACTGCCACCACCGCCGGTATTTTCTACCACAATGGCCACCACTATGGTGGGATCGACTGCCGGCGCATAGCCAACATACATAGCATTGTCCCGATGCTGCTCCTGCAAGGCATCAGCATCGTATTTCGCATCTTGGGCAATGCTCACAATCTGGGCGGTTCCTGTCTTTCCGCCAGAGCTATAACTTGTTCCCTGAAAAGCCCGAAAGGCTGTCCCCTCACGCGTATTTACCGTTTGCTCCATCGCATCCAGGATCACTTGCCAATGGTGTGGATCTTGGATACGAACCGCCGGTTGACGTTGATAGGATTTGGCTTCAAATTCGCCTTGAAAACGGGTGCCCTGCAATAAAGTGGGCACCACACTGTCACCGCGATTGACCAGAATTGCGGTACTGGTGGCTAACTGCAGTGGGGTGGTGGTCCAGTAGCTCTGGCCTATACCCAAGGACACTGTATCACCGGGAAACCAGGGCTGATTAAAGCGGGCACGCTTCCAACCACGTGATGGCATAATAGCTGCGGACTCTTCGTGGATATCAATACCGGTGCGCTGGCCAAAACCAAATTGCTTCATCGAATCGGAAATCGTATCAATACCTAACCGGACGGCCATATCGTAAAAGTAGGTGTCATTACTTTGGATGATGGCACCGTATACATTGACCCAGCCTTGGCCATGCCGGCGCCAATTACGAAAGCGACGTGAATAGTTCGGCAACTGATAATAGCCGGGATCCCAAATGCGGCTGCTAGGCGTGATGATGCCCTGATCCAAACCGATTAACGCCATATGCGGTTTAATAGTCGATGCGGGGGGATAAATACCTTGAGTGACGCGGTTGATCAATGGGCGATCAAATGAATTTAGCAGGGCATTGTAGTTGGCGCTGCTGATTCCATGCACAAATAAGTTGGGGTCGTAGCCGGGGTTGCTGTAAAAAGCCAATATGGCTCCGGTGCGAGGGTCCAGTGCCACTACAGCACCGCGTAAGCCTTCCAGCGCTTGTTGCGCGGTGAGTTGCAAACCAACATCCAGACTTAAAATCAAATCTTTACCTGAGATGGCCGGATCCGAGCGCAAAGTTCGAATGACCCGGCCGCGGTTATTGACTTCAACCTCCTGATAACCCACAGTGCCATGCAGCAATAGCTCGTAATACCGCTCCAGGCCTATTTTGCCGATATCGCGGCTGGCAGCATAGTTGGCAGCCAACTCCTGCTCACGCAAGCGTTGTAAATCATTGCTGTTGATACGGCCAATATAGCCTATCGAGTGGGTAAATAGATCGCCGAAAGGGTAGGTGCGGCTGAGGCGAGCTTCTAAAGTAACGCCAGGAAATCGATGCTGATTCACCGCCAAAATAGCTACTTCTTGTTCGGTCAGTTGCTCTTTTAAAGCAATGCTGTTAAAGCGGCGCTGACGTTGCACATCCTGCAAAAAACTTTGTTGTTGCTCTGGCGTGATCTCAATCAGTTCGGCCAGCTCGGCCAGGGTTTTGGTTAAATCGGCAACTTGTTCCGGAATAATTTCCAGCGAGTGCACCGGGGTGTTTTCTGCCAACAGAATGCCGTTGCGATCATAAATCAAGCCGCGATTGGGAGCTACCGGCACCACCTTGATGCGATTGCCCTCTGAACGGGTTTGATATTCGTGGTAAGAGCGCACCTGCAAGTGATACATATTGAACAGGATGATTACAAAGAGCAGTACCACCAGACTAAAAGCAACCAGGGCGCGACGCTTAAATAATTGCGCTTCGGCGGCATGATCCTGGATGGCTTCTCGTTGACGTCGCATAGCTACTCGCGATGGTAAGGGTGATTGGTGCAAATACTCCAGGCACGGTACAGCGATTCTGCCAGCACCACCCGCACCAGCGGGTGGGGCAGAGTCAGGGCCGATAGCGACCATTTGGCTTCACTGGCGGCTATGCACTCGGGAGCAAGTCCTTCCGGGCCGCCAACCAGCAGGCAAACATCGCGCCCATCCAGTTGCCATTGTGTCAGTTGATTGGCCAGGTTTGGGCTGTCCCAAGGCTTGCCGGTCACTTCCAGCGTGACGATGCGTGCTCCTTTCGGGACGGCTGCCAGCATTTTTTCCCCTTCCTGCTGCAAAATACGTTTGATGTCGGCATTTTTGCCGCGCTTTTGCGCCGGGATCTCAATCAGCTCTAATGGCAAATCCCGCGGAAAACGGCGGGCGTACTCCTCATAACCGCTTTGAACCCAGGCTGGCATCTTGCTGCCCACAGCTATCAGCAAGAGTTTCATGCGCTCCAGAGCTTTTCCAGCTGGTAAAAACTGCGGGTATCGTCCAGCATCACATGCACCACCACATCGCCCAGATCGAGCAGTACCCACTCGCCGGCTTTGTCACCTTCAATGCCCATAATGCTGATGCCAGCTTGCTTACTTTCCTGCGCCACATGATCGGCAATGGACTTGGTATGACGGTTGGAGGTGCCAGAGCAAATGACCATAAAATCGGTAATGCTGGACTTGCCACGCACATCCAAAATGACGATATCGCGGCCTTTCATATCTTCGACTTTCTGCTGCACAAAACTGAGTAATTCGCTACTTTGCACCTGTTTTCCTTTATCACGGGCTAAAAACTAAATTTTATCACTTTTTAACGCGGGTTGTACCCTCTTTAGCCGACTCTTTATGTCATATCTTTCGCGCTATCTTTAGCTATAGAGTTTGTGCAAACGAATATAGTTCCATACGGCTGGAGGTAACCAGGCCGGGCAGGCATTTAGCTCTGGCAAGCTGTGCCTTAGCTCGGTAGCCGAGATGGGGTGCAGTGGGTTGTCCAGCACCAGGATCCGCCCTTTACCCGGCTGCTGCAAATCGACGGCTTGCTGCACCTGACGGTGCAACAAAAGCGCCTGGCTTTCAGCAGAAAGCGTTTGATACTCCGGCCGCTGGCAGACAATCAGATCGGCCAGCTGTAAAATCTGCTGCCAGCGATGCCAGCGAGTGAACTGGTTAAAGGCATCCATACCCAGAATAAAAGCCAGCTGATGCTCGGGGTACTGCAAGGCTAACTGCGCCAGACTAATCGCACTGTACGAAGGGCGGTGCTGCTGCAGCTCCAGCAGTTCCAGTGCCAATTGCGGGTAATCGGCAATGGCTAGCCGGACCATGTCGGCACGTTGCTCAGCACTGACGCCAGGGCTGGCTCGATGCGCTGGCAAATGACAAGGCATTAGCCGAACTTGCTCCAGGTGACAAGCCTGCTGCACATGCAAAGCACAGCGCAGATGACCGTAGTGAATAGGATCGAAGGTTCCGCCAAAGATCCCTAGTATCGGTTTAGTGTTGTTCATGGCGCTGCAAGGAGAATGCTTTTGGCACTGGGGCCAGAAAGAGGCTGCACAGGTGCGTTAATGCCAGTGGCAACTGAGTAAGCTGACCACCTTTAAACTGACGATCGAAACTGGCCAGCTCTTGCAGAATGTAATGCAGCCAGTTCAGAGGCAGGCGCTGCAGTGCTTGCTGATAGAGCGGCTGTCGCTTGGGCCAGATCCCCAGTTGCTTAAAAAGCCCGGCCCGCTCAACCATACTGCCTTGCTGCAGCTGCAGCAGGTTTTGTACTTCACGATGCAGTTGCCAGCACAGCAGGGTGGGTTCTTCATCCTGGCCCAGCAGTCGCTGCAAGCGGTGAAAAGCCTGTTGTTGCTGGCCGGCCAGTAAGGCATCGCTGAGCTGGAAAACAGAAAAACTGGATTGATCGGCTAAAAAATCAGCTAGGGCAGGTTCATCAAGACTGCATGGACCAAAGGTCAGCAACAGCTTATCGATATTCTGGCGGGCCGCCAGCAAGTTGCCACTGCAGTGATGCAAAAACAGCTGGCTGGCATCCGGGCTGAGTTGGATACCGGATTGTCGTAACTGCTGTTGCAACCATTTCTGGAATTGCTGATCATCCAGCGGATAAATACTGAGCAGCACGGTGTCTTTGGGCAGATTTTTTACCCAACTCAGTTTGCTGATTTCCGCCGGGCTGCGTTCGCCATGCAAAATAAGTAAGACATCCGGGTGCAGCAGCTCAAAGAGTTGCTTTAATTCTTTGCCGGTAGCCGCTGTTAGTTTCTGGTTTTGCAGATCCAGCTCGATGATTTGACGGTTGCTGAACAAGGACAGGCTTTGCATGGCGCTAAATACAGGCTCCCAGTCAAACTGGGCTTCCAGCCGAAACTGCTGGCGCTCGTCAAAGCCTTGCTGTCGTGCTTTGGTACGAATTTGATCCAGGCCATCCTGCTTTTGCAGAGGCTCCTCACCAAACACCAGGTAACAACCTACCAGCTGCTGTTGCAGGTGCTGCGACAGCTGACTGGCATACAGCTTATTCATGCGCTGATACGCCCTAACTGGCGCAGGATCCGCTGGGCGGCTTGCTCGCGTAGCTCTGCCAGCATCAGCTCCAGTTCGCGTGCTTTGGCCAGTGCCCGGTTCGGATCGTCCTGATAATCACGGAACAATTCAAACTCGAACACCTGCGCTTTCGTGCCCGGTGTCTGGATGCTGTAGCGGACCTGATAAATCAGCTCGTATTCCGCTACTTGCCCGTTTGGAAAGAGGGATAAGGTACGACGCTCCAGCGAATCGTGCAGTAAGTACACGCTGGGGCTGTCTTGTTCGGGTTGGTTCAGCAATACAATTTGGTGGCTCTGCAGGCGCTGGCGCAAAATGGCCGCCAGTTCGGAATGGCGCTCTGCCTGCAAATAAACACCATCAAACAACTGCAGTGGCAACTGGCCGCGCAGCTGAAAACCACAGCCGGTCAGTTGCCAGGCTAACACCACGAACAGCAGTAGTCGTAGCGCCTTGGCAGCCGTCACTTAAGCCACCACCAGGTTCAGCAGTTTGCCTGGTACATAAATGGCCTTGCGAATGCTGACACCTTCCAGATAGCGCTGCACATTGTCATCGGCTTTGGCCTGTTCCAGCACCTGCTCCTGACTGGCATCGGCTGCCACCGTCAGTTTGGCGCGCACCTTACCATTGACCTGCACCACTATCAGCTTTTCGTCTTCAACCAGGGCGCTACTGTCCACGTGTGGCCAGTTGCCGTCTTCCAGCGCGGTTTGCTGGCCAAGCTCACGCCATAGGAATTGACAAAGATGCGGCGTGATCGGGTTCAGCATTTGCAGCAAGGCCAGCACCGCCTCTTGCATCACGGCTTTATCCTGCTCGGTTTCCAACGGCGCTTTTTGCAACTTGTTGCTCAGCTCCATAATGGCGGCAATGGCGGTATTGAAGGTATAACGCCGCGCCAGATCGTCGGTCACTTTGGCAATGGTTTTGTGCAGTTCGCGCCGCAGCACTTTTTGCTCATTGTTCAGGGCGGCCTTATCCAGAGCTGCGCTTGGTTGATGCTGACTAAACTGTTGCACCAGTGCATAAATTCGTTTCAGGAAACGATGGGCACCTTCTACGGCCGAGTCTGACCACTCCAGCGTTTGCTCGGGCGGCGCCGTAAACATCATAAAAAGCCGCACGGTATCGGCACCGAACTGCTCAATGACCTTTTGCGGATCGATGCCGTTATTTTTTGATTTCGACATCTTGCTCATACCAGCGGACAGCACTGGCAGACCGTCGTTGTTCAAGGTAGCACTCAAAATACGACCTTTTTCATCGCGCTCAACGCTGACGTCCTGCGGCGAGTACCAGCTCTTGCTGCCATTGTCGTGTTCACGGTAGAAGGTTTCGGCCAGCACCATGCCCTGGCATAGCAAGCGCTTGAAAGGTTCATCCGATTGCACCAGGCCCACATCACGCAATAGCTTATGGAAGAAACGGGAATACAGCAGGTGCAAAATAGCGTGTTCAATGCCCCCAATGTACTGATCGACCGGCAGCCAGTAATTGGCTTTGGCCGGATCCAGCATGGCCTGATCGTTGTTCGGGCAGGTGTAGCGGGCATAGTACCAGGACGATTCCATAAAGGTATCGAAGGTATCGGTTTCATGAAAAGCTGGCTGGCCCTGATAACTGGTCTTGGCCCACTCCGGGTCGGCTTTGATCGGCGATTGCACCCCATCCATCACCACATCTTCCGGCAATCGTACCGGCAATTGCTCAGCCGGCACCGGCACCTGAGAACCATCTTCCAGAGTTAACATCGGGATAGGGGTACCCCAATAGCGCTGGCGGGATACACCCCAATCACGCAGCCGGTAGTTCACCCGTACCTCGCCTCGGCCAAGTGATGCCAGTTTATCGGCAATGGCGGTAAAGGCAGCAGCAAAATCCAGACCGTTGAACTCGGCTGAGTTCACCAGTTTGCCTTTTTCAGTATAAGCGGCTTTGGTTAAATCCAGTGCTGTGCTGTCATCCAGCGGAGCAATAACCTGCTGAATAGGCAGCTGGTATTTGCCGGCAAACTCATAATCACGCTGATCATGGGCCGGTACCGACATGACAGCACCTGAGCCGTAATCCATCAATACAAAGTTCGCCACCCAAATAGGCAACTTGGCGCCGGTCAGTGGATGCACCGCGTAGATGCCCGTTGCCATGCCTTTTTTCTCCATGGTGGCAAGCTCTGCTTCGGCCACCTTGCCGCCTTTGCATTCCTCTATAAAGGCAGCCAGGACCGGGTTGGTGGCTGCGGCCTGCAACGCCAGCGGATGTTGGGCTGCCACTGCCATGTAGGTGACACCATACAGCGTATCAGGGCGGGTAGTGAACACCGAGACCTGCTGATCGGAGTCGGCTACATCAAAGGTGATTTCCACCCCTTCCGAGCGGCCAATCCAGTTTTTCTGCATGGTACGCACTTGCTCTGGCCATTCGTCCAGTTGATCCAGGTCGGCCAGCAACTCTTCGGCGTAATCGGTGATTTTAATAAACCACTGCGCCAGTTCGCGCTGTTCGACCAGGGCACCAGAGCGCCAGCCGCGGCCGTCAATCACTTGTTCATTGGCCAGGACGCACTGATCGATCGGATCCCAGTTCACCGTCGACATTTTCTTGTATACCAGGCCTTTTTCGTACAGCTTGGTAAAGAACCATTGCTCCCAGCGGTAATACTCGGGCTTGCAGGTAGCCAGCTCGCGTGACCAGTCGTAACCAAAGCCAAGGCGCTTTAACTGGGTGCGCATGTAGTCGATGTTTTCGTAGGTCCACTTGGCGGGGGCTGTTTTGTGGTTGATGGCGGCATTTTCGGCCGGTAAACCAAAGGCATCCCACCCCATCGGCTGCATCACATTTTTGCCCTGCATGCGCTGAAAACGGCTGATGACATCACCAATGGTGTAATTGCGGACATGGCCCATATGCAGACGTCCGCTTGGATAAGGAAACATGGAGAGACAGTAGAATTTTTCTTTACTGTCGTCTTCAACAACTTTAAAAACCTGGTCGTTGTCCCACTGCTGCTGCAAGGCAGTTTCTATCTGTTGCGGATTGTACTGTTCGTGCATTAAGGTCTTCCAAACTAAGCATCAACGAAGGGCTCTCAGCTGCAATCAGTACAGCTTTTCGAGGGCGCGGAAAATTCGCTATAGGATACCGCAGCCTCTGGCTTACAACAACTTGAATCCATCTTCAGTAGCGTAGGGCTAGGTGTCTGTGTCAGGGTTTGGCTAATAAAGTACTGCCGACCATAGGTACATTTTATATTTACTCAAAAGATTAACATGCTAGAATTGATGAAACATTAATTGAACAAATCACCGTTAATTACTTTACAGGATGTTGCCTTATGACTGCCTTTATTGCCCAGCACCATGCCAGCCAGCAGTTGCGTCAACAACAACTGCAGCAGCAACTTGCTGAGAATCAAGTGGATATCTATGTACTGAATACCCGGGAGCTCACTGATTTCTGGTTAACGGTGCAGCGCCAGGAAGGCAAAACCGAAGCGCAAAGTGCAGCGCTGTTCGAACAGCTCACCGGGCTAGCGCTGGCCACTGCCTTATCGCAGTATGGCCGCGATTTTGGTTCGGCTACCAACGATGCGCGGGTTCTCGCTGTGTTGGCGACCGATTTACAGCGCGGTGGCCGTTTTTTCTCAACCTACCGGACTGTGACCCAAAATGGCCGCCAGTACATTATTTTTAAAGGCAATCATCGTGCCCGTCAGGTCATTAAAGGCACTCGCTATCTTGCTAGCAATACCGGGCTGGTGAAGATGGCGGTGGGCAAGGAAGGCTTAAAGCAATCGGCAAAAAGCGGCTTTCTGGTTTCGGTGATTTTTTCGTTATCGCTGCACAGCTTGCAATGGTTGTTTGAAGACGAATACCGCTGGACCAACTGGCTGGCTGGTATTTCAACCGATTTGGTGAAAATCGCTATTGCAGGTGCCGCGGGGTATTTAGTTGGGATGGTTCCGATTGTTCTAGCCAAAGGCGCAGTGATGGCTATTTTGCCACTTGGTCTGGGCATAATTGCCGCTTTAACAGCTGGTTATTTATTGAACGAGCTTGACCGGCGGTTGCATCTCACAACGAGGCTGGCTTACTACTTAGAACAGCAAGAAGTTAAGCACATGGAACCAGTGAAGCAACGTATTTACGATGGTATTTATTATCTTATTTCCTCGACTGTACAAGCCAAAAAAAGACAGATGAGTCGGGCCGCTATGAGACGAATTCAAGAGCTTACAGGTATCAGACCAAGAATATGGAATTAAGTCGAATGCTCAAAAGGATTGGCATACTGCTTTTTGCAAATATTTTCATTATGTGTTTGCCATTAGTTACCATATGGCTATTGATGAGGGCGCTACATGACCAATGGGAGGCCTTTGACAGTGGCCGGCAATTAATCATTCATAGCTCTTATGAAGGGTTTATGCCTGGGGCAATTCTGTTTCTTCTCATTGCCGGTGTATACATATTTACTTTAACTTTTTTCGAGTTTCGGAAAATAGAAGTTACTAAAAATCATCATAATATTTTCGCCAAAATATTTTATGTTCCTATGGTAGTTGCATTTATTCTTACTTTTGTCGGTCACTTTGCCATCAATAGTTATTATCGGCACCATATGTCCTCCCTTGGCTATCAGCGTTGTCCAGATACCGCACTGTTGTTTGCGCGGGTCACTTACAGTGCCTGGGTCAAAGATCCGGTGTTGTGCCATGACAGCGATGTGCGCCGTCTTGTGCGGCGTGGCTATTGGGAGGAGTCGTTTCAGGTAGAACAGATGCTTGAGCAGCGTATTCAGCGCGAAGAAGTCAGGGCTCAGCGTCAGCAGCGTGAAGCTGAGCGGCAGGAAGCCCGGCGCCAGCGTGAGGCTGAAGTGAATAAGCAAGGTTCATGACAACAGCAATAACCGAACCCGTCAGGTCATTAAAGGCACTCGCTATCTTGCTAGCAATACCGGGCTGGTGAAGATGGCGGTGGGCAAGGAAGGGTTAAAGCAATCGGCAAAAAGCGGCTTTCTGGTTTTGGTGATTTTTTCGTTATCGTTGCACAGCTTGCAATGGTTGTTTGAAGACGAATACCGCTGGACCAATTGGCTGGCTGGGATTTCAACCGATTTGGTGAAAATCGCTATTGCAGGTGCTGCGGGGTATTTGGCAAGTGCATTTGTTGCTGGAGTATTTAGTGCCGGTGTGATTGCGGTAGCCCCCTTGGTAGTAGGAGTAGTAGTTGCTATAGCAATTGGGCGGACGCTTACTGCTATTGACGAGCATTACCAAATTACTCAGCGATTAGCACACTACCTGGAGGTAAAAGAAGCAGAGGTGAAGCTTAATGCATCCAATAAGTTCTATGATGGTGTTTATTATGTAATGAGATCAGTGGCGCAGACAGCCAGACGCCAGTTAAGCCAAGCGGCAACACGCAAAATTAATGAACTTATCAGGTTTACCCCTCGCTTATGGAATTAAATAATCCTTTCAAAAAGTCAGTGGCAGGCTTTTTTCTCATTGCTCTGTGTTTAGCCATATTGGTTGTACTGTTTTGGCTGGAACCTGAAAATATCAAAAGCCAGATTGAAGCGATTAACAGCGAGCGTCAGCTGATTATTCATAGTTCTTCACACGGATATTTTTTGGGCATTGTTTTATGTCTTTTGCTTTTCCTTTCCATGCTAATTTATGTGATGCCTACAGTGGTTAGAGGGAAAGAGCTTACCAAGAAGCAGAAAAGCTTTACTAATAAATATTTTATAATTCCTTTTGTAATTTCATTTGTTCTAATGTTTGTTTTTCACTTCGTACTTAACAGCTACTATCGTCAGCAGATGACGGCTAACGGCTACCAGCGTTGTCCAGATACCGCACTGTTGTTTGCGCGGGTCACTTACAGTGCCTGGGTCAAAGATCCGGTGTTGTGCCATGACAGCGATGTGCGCCGTCTTGTGCGGCGTGGCTATTGGGAGGAGTCGTTTCAGGTAGAACAGATGCTTGAACAGCGTATTCAGCGCGAAGAAGCGAGGGTGCAGCGCTTTCAGCGTGAAGCCGAGCGGCAGGAAGCCCGGCGCCAGCGTGAGGCTTTGGAGCGTGAGCAGGGATAAAGCTGAGTGCTAAGTCTTTGCTATACTAAAGACAAATGCAGTCAGTAGGAGTCCGGATGGAACTGAAAAAGAAATACCAGGCCTGGTTAACGCAGTTGGCGGATATGGTCAGCAGTGCAGAGAAAGAGTCGGTCGATCAACTGATGGAGTTGAATAAGCAAATCCGCGCTTATTTTCAAGCCGGCAAAGATTTAACGGCCCATGAAACCCGTCTTTTTGTCGAAACCTTAAAGCGCCAGTGGCAGGATACTGATGCAGAAGCGGATGAGCAGCCATCCTTGTGGCCTGAAGCACTGTGGTATGAGCTGGCGCAAATCACCGATCGTAGCCAGGTAGAGTGGCAGGAAATTCTGGAGGATTTTCGTCATAAGGGTGTGTATTTTCAGGGGGAGCGGGTTGGTATGGGGTGCTATCGCTGCGACAACTGCGGTGAGCGCCACAATTATTACCATCCATCGGAATTGTTAGCCTGTACCAATTGTGGTGGGGTGAGTTTCAACCGGGAAGGCGTGCCACTCGATTAATCCACCAGGAACAGACCGCTGCGACCAGAAATTCACTGGTCGCCATCTTGACGCTGTGCGTATAATAACGCCATCACGCATGAACCTCATGGATTGCAAGGATTTTCATGACTCAAACCCCCGATACGCTGGCGCTCGCCCCGCATCAGCTGGCTCCGCAACTGCGCAATGACTGGCTTAAACACAGCATCTTACAAACTGAGTTGACTCCGGCCTTTATCGGCCAGGAGCGGGCGAAAGCTGCTTTGCAGTTTGCCATTGGCATGGATATGCCAGGGTACAACCTTTATGTAATGGGCGAGCCTGCGCTGGGGCGTTTTACCCTGGTGCAGGATATTTTGCAGCATGCAGCGGCTGAGAAAGCCACACCGGATGAATGGTGTTACCTGAGAAACTTTGACGATGAACGCATGCCAACCACCTTGCGTCTGCTGCCTGGTGAAGGCCGGGCGCTGGTAAAGCGAATCGAAGAGCTGGTGGATGAAGTGCTGGATACCTTTCCTGCAGCGTTTGATAACCCAGGCTATCAGCGGCAGAAAAAAGCCATTCAGCGTACCTTCGATACCCGCTACGAAGCGGCTTTAGAAGCAGTCGAACAAAAAGCGCTGGAGAAAAAAGTGGTGCTGTACGAAGACAGCGGTACGGTCACTTTTGCGCCGCTGATTGATGGCAAACCCCTGGATGATAGCGAATTTAACAAGCTGAGTGATGAAGAGCGGCAGTACTTTTACGATCTGGTCGGTGAGCTGGAAACCATTTTGAACGAGCAGTTGATAGAACTGCCGCAGTGGAAGCGGGATGTCTCCGAGCAGTTGCGTGAGCTACGAAAAGCCACCATCGAGCAGGTGTTTAAACCCTTGTTTAAAGCGCTTGAACACCATTACGTGGCCGAGCTTGGTGTGCTGCGTTATCTGCGTGATATGCGGCCACACCTGGTCAAGCTGGTGCTGGAGCTGTTGCCGGAAGAAACCGAACCGGAAAAAGCCGAAGAGCTGGATATTCGTACCTTGTTTATCGAGGAATTTGTGCCCAATGTGCTGGTGCATCATGCGGCTATGGATGGTGCGCCTGTGGTATTTGAGCCTTTGCCAACCTATGGTAATTTATTTGGCAGGGTTGAGTACGCCACCAGTGGCGGCTCTTTGTACACCAATCATCGCATGATCCGCCCAGGTGCTTTGCATCGTGCCAATGGCGGCTATTTGATCCTGGATGCCGATAAACTTCTGCCGCAGGCACAAGTGTGGGAAGCACTGAAGCAAGCGCTGAAAAGCAGCGAATTGCTGATTGATACCCTCAGTGAGCATGCGGTGACCAATTCTACCATCATCACCCCCAAAGCCATTCCATTGCAGGTCAAAGTGATCCTGATGGGCTCACGTGATTTGTATTATCTGATCCAGGAGTTGGATGACGAATTTAACGAGCTATTTCGAGTGCTGGCCGATTTTGAGCACTACCTGCCGTATCAGCAACAAACCCTGAATTACATGGTACGGCAAATTCGTCTGCAAATGCGTGAGCTGGGGCTGGAGCAGTTATCCGAGTGTGGTTTTGAGCGTTTGCTGCAATTTAGTTTTCGTCAGGCTGAGCATCAGCATAAGTTGTCGGCTCGTTTTGCTGATGTGTTGGAACTGGTGCGAGAAGCTTGTTATTACGCGACTCAGGCGGGCAGTGAAAGTGTAACCTCCGAGCATGTTCGTCAGGCTCTGGCTGGCAAGCAGTATCGCACCGGCCGCATCAGCGAAAGCTTTTTGGAAGACATTCAGCAGGGACAGATTTTGATCGACAGTGACGGACTGGCGGTTGGTAAGGTCAATGGCTTGACAGTGCTGGAAATTGGCGATACTACGTTCGGCACCCCTGCCCGCATCAGCGCGACGGTGTTTGCCGGTGCCTCTGGTGTGGTGGATATCGAACGGGAAGTAGAGCTTGGCAAAGCCATTCACTCGAAAGGTGTATTGATTTTAAATGGCTTTTTAGGGGCGCGCTATGCCCGTGATTTTCCGCTAACCCTCTCGGCTAACATTGCCATGGAGCAATCCTATGGCCATATTGATGGTGACAGTGCGTCATTGGCGGAGATTTGTGCGTTGATTTCGGCCATTACCCAGGTGCCAATCAAGCAAAGCCTGGCGGTTACCGGCTCCATCAACCAGCATGGTGAAGTCCAGGCCATCGGTGGTGTGAATGAAAAAATAGAAGGATTTTTCCGGCTTTGCCAGCTGCGTGGCCTGACCGGCGGCCAGGGCGTGGTGATCCCGGCCAGCAATCAACTGAATTTGGTGCTGAACGAAGAAGTGCGGCAGGCAGTCAGTCGTGGTGAGTTTCACATTTATGTGGTGAAGAATGTCGATGAAGCGCTGTTTTTGCTGACCGGCATCGAGCCTGGTGAACAGACGCGGCGAGGTGATTATCCGAAGAAAACTCTGAACGCCATGGTACTGAAGCGTCTGGCCGACATTGCCGAGATCGTCAATGGTTGCAGCGATGATGAGTGAGCAGCCGGTCACGCGTCAACTGGTGCTGTTGTGCCAACCGATGGATGAGCAGTTTGTCTGTCAGCACATTTTACCGCTGCTGGCTGAGCACGGCCAGCAAGTCGAGTTACTGCTCTGGTCAGGTAAGCTCAGCCATTTGTTTAGCGCGGAACAACGTTTGCTGTGTTATTTGCCTGATGAAGCCTTGCGTGAACTGGTGCAGCAGGCGCAGCAAAACGGTTGGCAGCTGGCCCTGCTGCCTCACCCGGAGATGCGGCATGCCCGTTATGGTTTTGGCATCAGCGGTGATATGACCTCGGCGCTGGAGGATGCTATTTTCCGCGAGGCTGAGCCGTTGGATTTGATGCTGTGCAACGAGACACCGGTGTTTAACTCGGTGGTGGTAGGCGATACCTTTTCGCTTATCCCCGGTGAGGCCTTGGCCGAGCGTTTTGCGCTACGGTTAAAGCGTTTTTTCCGTTTGCTCAGTAAAGTGGGGCAGGTCACCTTCAGCGCTTTTAAACTCACTACCCACAAAGGCAAAGAATTAGACACTGCGGCCCTTGGTATAGTGGCGGTGGAACATGGCCGCAGCTCGGTGCTGTCGCGCCGGTTGGTCGCCGACTCCAGCGCCAACGATGGCATGCTGCATGCGTTGGTACTGGTACCGCGTAGTGTGTTTGAAATGCTGCGCTTTTTATTTGCTGCGCTGTTTTTACGCGATTACTGGAATAAAGGCACCCCTTCTTTTGTTGGTCACTTGAAAACCAGCAGTTTACGCATTCAAAGCCCAAAAACCATCAGCTATACCCACGACGGCTTGATTGAAAAAACCAAAGATCTGGTGTTACGGGTAGAACCTCGCTGTCTGAACATGGTGCCTGGCCGCTATCTGGCTGTTGAAGATAAGTTGCCTGAGCAGAAAGAAGTGTTTAAAACCCAGCCCTTGCCAGCTGGTAAAGCCAAAACCGAGTTGGTCACCTATCCATTGCCCTGGATCCATCACGCTGCTACCGAAGAATTTAAGGATTTATTCCTGGCGCTTAGGGAAAGTGCCAAAGCTACGCCGTCGTATTTGATGCTGATGGTGTTGGCCACCTTGTTGGCAACTTTTGGCCTTTTTGCCAACTCCACGCCAGTCATTATCGGCGCCATGATCCTGGCTCCATTGATGGGGCCAATTATTTCGATGGCACTAGGTACGCTGCGACAGGACGAAGGCCTGATGTTGACCAGTGCCCGTAGCATAGGCGTAGGGACTGCGGTAGCGATTAGCTGCGCAGTCATCGCTACCTGGTTGATCCCGTTGAATACCATCAACAGCGAGATTGCCGCCCGCATCAGCCCAACCTTGCTGGATCTGGGCGTTGCTGTTGTCTCAGGCATTGCCGGTGCCTATGCGCATGCCCGGGCCGAAGTGGCGAAAAGTTTGGCCGGGGTGGCAATCGCCGTTGCACTGGTACCGCCGCTGGCGGTGGCAGGCATTGGGCTGGGCTGGGCGGACTTTACCGTGTTCTGGGGGGCATTTTTACTTTACCTGACCAACCTGGTGGGGATTATTCTGGCTGCAGTTCTAACCTTTTTGTTTCTTGGCTACAGCCCCTTTCACCGGGCACGTCGAGGCCTGGCGCTGACGTTTTTACTGGTGGTGCTACTCAGTATTCCGCTGGCGCTTAGTTTCTCTCATATGGTGCAGGAGGGGCGCATCAAGCAGCAGCTGGAAGGCATTGTATTGGAAGATATTCAGTTGCGTCATGTGCAGGTGAGGCCGGGCAATCCGATCCGGATATCCTTGACGCTGGTGTCGCGTTCGACCATTGACGAAGCGCAGATGGATGATATTAAAGGGTTGATTGAGCAGAAGCTGGCCCAGCCGGTGGAGCTGGAAGTCGGCACCCGGGTCATTCGCTAAGCATTGACGAAAAAAGGCCTGCATGATTGCAGGCCTTTGTGATTGAACTACAGGTTAGCTATTAGTAGTTGACTGTCACACTGTCTGAACAAGTGTTGGTGCCGGCTTCACAGATCCGGTAGGTCAGACTGCCACCACCGCGAATGTTGGTGACATCGGTGTAGCTGCCGCTGTTGTTCACAGTGGCCACTTTGCTGTTGTTACGGAAAATATCCATCTGGCTGGAAGAAGCGCCAGACCAGCTCAGATCGGTGCGGACCCGGCCTGATACTTTATAGGTGAACGCATCCAGCTGAATGCTATTGCCATCGTCACCACCGTTGTCGCCACCATTGTCTCCGTCATCGCCGCCGCCATTATCTCCGTCATCGCCGCCACCATTGTCGCCACCGGCACACCCGAAGGTGGCCAGATACTGATGCGCTTCCAGCGCTTTGACGATGCCATAACCGAAGTAGACATCTTTACCCGGTGCGCCGGCATCTTCGGCCGTAGCTTTTAAAGCCTCACGGATTTCAGTACCAGTACATTGTGGATGATTCGACCAGACCAGCGCTGCAACACCAGCGACAGCAGGCGTAGCCATTGAAGTACCACTCATGTAACCGTAATCGGCAGCACCAACAGAGATACTGGCGGTACCAGCTGCAATGATGCTGCTGCGATCTTCATAAGTAGCACCAACGGCAGGAATAGAGGTGTTGTTGCTGGTACCTAAAGTACCGTACAGCATGCCAGGCTCATTATTGATGATGATGGCACCAATACCGCCCGACAGCTCACAATTGCGGACCTTATCGTAGAAGGAGATTTGGCCACGGTCAATGGTACAGACTTTGCCGGCAGCACCTGCATCGGTCGCGGTCGCCAGGCCCATGTAGTAGGTCTGGCCATTGGCAGAGCCCTGATTCTCCATAGCGGACGCAGCAAAGCCGGTGTTGTCCATGCTCAGGCTGGCCAGAGTGGCGCCACCGGCCGGGTAGGTTGACAGGGTATCCACACCACCGGCGGTGACTTCGACGCAGAAGCCATCGTGGGTTTCTGTGGTACGGTTGTTGCCGCGACCTGAGGTGATGGTACAGCCTGGATGCTGTGAGAAATCGGCAATTTGATTGTTGGCATCATTGGCACCGACCATCATTACCGATTTATAACCTGCCGGGTAAGAGCGGGTGGTATTGCCGGAGTTGCCTGCAGCCGCCAATACCAGGCCGCCATTAGCCGTGAAGGTATTAAAGGCATTTTCTTCGGTGCTACTGGCACCGCCACCACCCAGGCTCATATTGATGATTTTAGAGCCTGCTGCAGCGCACAGGTTTGCAGCATGGGCCAGGCTGGACGAGTAACCCCAACCACTGTCATTGAACACTTTAATGATATGCAGCGGGTTGCCCGGAGCCATACCGATCACACCAAAGGTATTATCTGCCGCAGCAATGGTACCTGCAACGTGGGTACCATGTGGGCCGCCATCGCGGAACCAGTCGCCGGTGCCGGAGTTGCTGTCACCTGTGATACGGGACCAGACGAAATCCGGGTTGTAACCGCCGGTTTCACCGGTCTCACGAGCGATGCCCGAGTCAATCACACAGACTTTTTTGGCGTTATTCAGCTGCAAATCAACCAGGTTGGCTTGTGACTGATAAACGGCATAAGGAGTTAACTGCTGCGTGTTTGGGTTACCGGCATCGTCCTGGTACAGAGACATTGGGTAACGGCGCTGATCCACTTCAATCAGCTTGATATGTGGGTTGTTCAGTAAGCCGCGTACCTGGTCCAGGCTTTTACCATCGAAGGTTGCAGCAATAAAGCCATTCGAGTCCAACTCAATCTTCCCGCCCATGCGGACGCTCAGTGCTTTGATCAGACCTTTTTTATCGTTGTCGACCTGGATGATGTAACGGTGATTGTCAGCTGCTTGTGCAGAAAAACCTAAAGCAAGCAGCAATGACGCTGCTACCGGTGTGTAGTGACGTAACTTCATAATTCGTTGTTCCTGGTAATTTATTATTATAAACACCTGGCGTGCCGTTTATCGCGACAGGCAGGTGTTTTACCGCGTTGGTCATTGCCAACTGTGGTTTTTTATAGCAGGGATCTTTTATGGTTCGCAACACTTAATTACAGATTTTACTAATTTATAGTGGTTTGTTTGGACGGTATTTACAACTTGCTTGCAGTGGTTGTTTTTAGCTTGTTTTTACTGGATTGATAGCAGGATAGATGGCCGATAATAATACGCCAAAAGACAAGAGCCACAGTGGCCAGTCACGATAACGGCTATAGGGGGTTTGGCCTGTGGTCAGTTGCATGCTGTCGGTTAATACCCCCGCGGTAAACTGAGGCAGTTGCTGCTGGATACGGCCATCAGCCGCTATGGTAGCGGTAATGCCATTGTTAGTGGCGCGCAGCAGTGGGCGGCCAAACTCCAGCGCGCGCATGCGGGCGATCTGCAAGTGTTGGTGCGGCCCTATGCTGTCGCCAAACCAGGCATCGTTGCTGACGGTGAGCAGCAGCCCGGTATCGGCTTGAAAATTAGCTGCCAGTTGGCGAGGAAAGGCAATTTCAAAACATATGGCTGGTAAGAGCTTATGATCGTTGGCCAGTAGATTCTGCTGTACATAGCTGCCACGGCTAAAAGAGCTCATCGGTAAATCAAAAATCGGCGCCAATGGGCGCAGTAGGTCTTCGAAAGGCACAAATTCACCGATAGGCAGTAAATGGTGTTTCTCGAAGCGGTTGCTGTGCCTGGGCTGGTAATGGCCACCAGCATCGCTTTGCCGGCGCTTGCCTAAGGTAATCAGGCTGTTCCAGGCTTCTTCAGTGTAAAAGTTGTAGTCGATAATGCCGGTAATCAGGCTGCTGTCGTGCTCTGCTAAAATGGCATCGAGCTCAAACAAGTAAGGTTCCGCCAGAATCTCTACCCGTGGGATAGCGGCCTCTGGCCAGATGATCAGCGGCGTGCCTAAATGTGGTTTGGTTAGCTCCAGATACAGGCGCATGGTGCTGACCTCAAGGGCCGGATCCCAGCGCAGCTCTTGCTTTATATTGCCTTGCACCAGGGCAACAGCCAGCGTTTCCCCGGTAGCTTGCCAGCCATGCCAGTGACTGGCCAGTGGCGCGCTGAGCCAAAGCAGGGCTGCGACTGATAATGGCCGAAGCTGGCGCTTGGCAAGCAGTTGCATCAGGGCCGCGGCAGTTAACACCAAAATAAAAGTCAGGCCTGTTTCACCAATCAATGGGGCCCAGTGCCTGAGTAGGCTGTCGCTTTGGCTGTAGCCAGGCGACAGCCAGGGAAAGCCGGTCAGAAACCAGGAGCGTAGAGCTTCGAGCAGCATCCAGGCTGCAGCCAGGTACAAGGTCAGCAGCGGGTGCTGTTTAAGGCGAAAAGCCAACAGGGCAAAAAGCAACGGATAGAGTGCAAGATAGGCGCTTAACAGCAGCAGCAACGCCAGGCTAAGCAGCAAGGGCAAACCACCGAACTGTTCAATCGGAATATGCACCCAGTTAAGACCTGCAGCAAAGTAACCCAGTCCCCAGCTAAAACCCAGCCAGGCAGCTTGCTGCCAGCGGCTGCTGTAGCAGGCGGCGTAACACAAGGTGGCTAGGGTCAACACAGGCAACAGGGCCAGGCTGTAGGGAGCAAAAGCGAAGGTGCTGCTGGCACCTGTCAGTGCCATCAGTAAAGCGCTCAACCAGCGCGAGCCAAACAGTAGGGTTGTCAGCGTTGGCAGTTTGAGCACCTTAATCCGGCTCGCTAACGACCGGTGCTTTGCCATTGATCACCTGGAGTTGCAATAACCGTCGGCTGTTGGCTTTGCTGACTTTGAACAAGAGACCATCCAGCTCAATGGTTTCACCACGCTCCGGCATATGACCAAAGGCATGCAATACAATACCACCAATGGTATCGGCTTCTTCCTCGTTGAAGTGGCTGCCAAAGTGGGTGTTGAATTCGTCCAGAGGCGTTAAGGCGCTTACCTGAAATATATTGCTGGCCATTTTTTTGATATCGGCATCTTCGGCATCATCGTGCTCGTCTTCAATTTCACCGACGATTTGCTCCAGAATGTCTTCAATGGTCACCAGGCCGGAAACGCCACCGTATTCGTCCACCACCATCGCCATGTGATAGCGCTTTTGGCGGAATTCTTTTAGTAGTGCATCCACCCGTTTGCTTTCCGGAATAATCACGGCCGGCCGCATGATGTCGCGCAGATGACACTGAGGTGCATCGGGCAGAAAGGCGAATTTAAGCAGGTCTTTTACCAGCAGGATGCCTTCAATGTGATCTTTATCTTCGTTGACCACCGGGTAGCGGCTGTGGTTGTTTTCCAGCAAAATGGGCAGAATGTCGGTAATGGATTGCTCGATATCCAGTGTCGCCATTTGTGAACGTGGGATCATAATATCCCTGGCGCGCATCTTGGAAACATCCAGCACACCATGCAGCATGCCTTTAGTATCTTCGTCGATCAACAGGTTATTGGCAGCCTCGCTGATGACGTTTTCAAGTTCCGAGACATCTTGTGGCTCTGCGTTAAACATTCCGGCAATGCGATCCAGCCAGGATTTCGGCGCAGAGCCGCGGCTAGAGTGGGGGGTGTCGTCACTCATTAATGAACTGTATGCTCCAGCTAATCATCGGTATCTTACTCTGCATCCGTCAGGTAAGGGTTCGTAAAACCAAGCTCTGCCAGCAGCGCTATTTCCAGCTGCTCCATCTGCTCGGCTTCGTCTTCCTTTATATGGTCAAATCCCAGTAAATGCAAGCACCCATGAATGACCATATGCGCCCAGTGGGCTTCCGCTGTTTTGCCTTGCTGATTGGCTTCCTCAGCAACCACCTGGCTGCAAATCACCAAATCGCCGAGTAAAGGCAGGCTCAGGCCAGGTGGGCACTGAAAAGGAAAGCTCAGCACATTGGTTGCTTTGTCCTTGCCACGGTACTGCCCATTTAGCTGCTGGCTTTCATTGCTATCGACCAGGCGAATGGTTAGCTCGGCTTCGCTGCGATAGGGTGCCAGTGCCAGCTCGGCCCAGCGGGCAAACTGGGCTTCAGTCGGTACATCGGGCGCTGTACTGGCCAGTTGCAGATCCAGTTCCAGCTTCATGCTTTGGGCCTGCGCGGGCGTTTTTCTGAGGGGGCTTCAGCCGCCTCGGCAGCCAGTTTTTCAGCTTCGTGTGCTTCGTAAGCCAACACAATTTTCTGCACTATGGGGTGGCGTACCACGTCTTTAGCATCGAAAAAATTCATACTGATGGCATCGACATTGGACAGCACATCAATGGCATGCTTGAGGCCTGAATACTGACCACGTGGTAAGTCGACCTGAGTGACGTCGCCGGTGATCACGGCCTTGGAGTTAAAACCAATGCGGGTCAAAAACATTTTCATCTGTTCGACCGTGGTGTTCTGGCCTTCATCCAGAATAATAAAGGCATCGTTTAAGGTACGGCCGCGCATGTAAGCTAGTGGAGCAATTTCAATAATGCCACGTTCCAGGTACTTTTCTACTTTGTCGTAGCCCAGCATTTCAAACAGCGCATCGTATAAGGGGCGCAGGTAGGGATCGACTTTCTGTGACAAATCACCCGGTAAAAAGCCCAGTTTTTCACCAGCTTCCACTGCCGGGCGGGTCAGTACAATGCGCCGTACCAGATTTTTTTCCAGCGCATCGACGGCGCAAGCAACTGCTAAATAGGTTTTACCGGTGCCGGCCGGACCTATGCCAAAGATCACATCGTATTCAAGCACATGTTTGACATAGGCTTTTTGGTGCGGGTTGCGCGGGGTCAGCAAGCCCTTTTTGGTTTTCAGACTAAAATCGGAGCCGGCTTGTTGGTCGGTACTGGCGTTTTGCGCCTGTTGAATCATTAAATGCACCTGTTCAATGCTAAGTTCCACCACTTTACCGTGATGTGCCGTCTCACGGTAGAGCTGATCCAGCACAAAATGACCGGCCTGAACGGCACTGGCAGAGCCGCTGAGTTTAAAGACCTCATCACGGTGTGCAATGCTAAGCTGCAGACGTTGTTCGAGTAGACGCAGATGCTCATCGAATGGACCACACAAAGACACCAGTCGTTGCTGCTCGGCCGGCACGGCAGTAAAGGTTTTCTGTTTGGTTGCAGTGCTCAATAGCAAACTCTCAATGGCTCAGGCTGGCAGAGCCAGCCTGTTGGCAAGAAGGTACGTTTAAGGGGCAAACTGAGTCACTCCCAGCTCATCGGCTTTGGGTTGACGCGCCAGAATTTGCTGAGGGGATACTGCGCGGCGCAGGCCCATATCCTGTTCAGTCCGAATTAGAGTGCCTTTTAATGAATTGGCGTAGACATCGGTGATCAGCACGTCGACAAACTGACCAATCAGTTTCGGATCGCCTTCAAAGTTAACCACCCGGTTGTTTTCAGTACGGCCGCACAGCTCCATCAGGTTCTTTTTCGACGGACCTTCCACCAGAATGCGTTGCTCTGTGTTCAGCATGCCTCGGGCAATGCGCAGGGCCTGCTGGTTAATCCGATCCTGCAGGATGTACAGCCGTTGTTTCTTTTCATCTTCGCTGACATCATCCGGCAAATCGGCGGCTGGTGTACCTGGCCGGGCGCTGTAAATAAAGCTGAAACTCATATCAAAGTCGATGGCCTGGATCAATGCCATGGTTTCCGCAAAGTCTTGCGCTGTTTCACCAGGAAAGCCGATGATAAAATCGGACGACATGCTCAAGTTGGGCCGGACTTTTTTCAACTTGCGCACCTGTGATTTAAACTCCAGCACAGTATGACCGCGTTTCATCAGCGTCAGGATGCGGTCAGAACCGGATTGCACCGGCAGGTGCAGGTGATCCACCAGTTCCGGGATATCGCGGTAGGCTTCAATGATATCGTCGGTAAACTCTACCGGATGCGAAGTGGTGTAGCGAATGCGATCAATGCCATCAATGGCAGCGACCAGCCGCAACAACTCGGCAAAGCTGCAAATGCTGCCATCGTGCATGCTGCCACGGTAGGCATTGACATTCTGGCCCAGCAAATTGACTTCCCGTACGCCCTGATCAGCCAATTGTGCAATTTCAAACAGCACATCATCCAGCGGTCGGCTCACTTCTTCACCCCGGGTATAGGGCACTACGCAGAAACTGCAGTACTTGGAGCAGCCTTCCATAATGGAAACAAAAGCGCTGGGGCCATCGGCTTTTGGCTCTGGCAAACGGTCAAACTTTTCAATTTCCGGAAAAGATACATCCACCACAGGCGCCCGATCGCCGGTGACAGCTTTGATCATCTCAGGTAAGCGGTGCAGGGTTTGCGGGCCAAAGACAATATCGACATAGGGCGCACGTTCACGGATAGCTGCGCCTTCCTGCGAGGCGACACAGCCACCCACGCCAATCACCAAGGCAGGGTTTTTTTCTTTCAGGGGTCGCCAACGACCCAGCTGATGGAATACTTTTTCCTGCGCTTTCTCACGAATCGAGCAGGTGTTGAGCAGGATCACATCGGCTTCCTCAGCGTGCTCGGTGAGGCTGTAGCCATGGGTGGCATCCAACAGGTCTGCCATTTTTGATGAATCGTACTCATTCATCTGACAGCCCCAGGTTTTGATGTGTAGCTTTTTGCTCATGCTCTGATGGACCCTGTGTCGTTACTGCGCGTAAAGGGCGCATATTTTAGCCTAGCCGGGCTGGAAGTACCAGCCCTGTCAAAGCAAGCGTTGTCGGGTGGTGATGTAACCGGCGTAGAAGATCACCAGTACGCCGGCCAGCCAGCTCATGGTGACGGGTTCCTGCCAGAACAGGTAACCAAAGAGACCTGCAAAGATCACACTGCTGTAGGTCCACATGCCAATGGAACTGGCCGGTGCCAGGGCGTAAGCCCGGGTCATTGCCAACTGACCGATGGCTGCCAGTATGCCCATGCCGATAAAAGCCAGCCAGGCTTCGTTTGGCAGCGGTTGCCAGTAAAAGGGCAGTGGGATCACTGAAAATACGGCGGTGAGTAAGGAGAAGTAAAACACGGTGCGCACCGCAGGCTCGGTACTGGACATATAGCGGATGGTGGTTTTCGTCACAGCGACCAGGGTCGCGGCAGCCAATGCTACCAGCAACACCATGGTCATGCCTGGGGCCGGGGTAGGCAGCGCCAATAAGACCCCGATAAAACCCAAGCCAATCGCAATGAGTGTGAGCTGGCTGGGACGCTCTTTCAGCCAGATGCGGGCGATGACCGGAATAATAAAGGGAGTGAGTAATAAAACCGCCATGGCCTGCGCCAGCGGCAGTTGGCCCAATACATAGAAAAAGCAGTACATCGAGACCAGGCCTGTCAAAGCACGAAACGCATGCAGGTACCAACGCTGGGTTTTCAAAAGGCTCCAGCCTCTGCTGTATAAAAAAGGCAGCATCAGTATCAACGCAAAGGCATTGCGGAAAAAGACCACCTGAGCTTCGGTGGCCATGCCACTGCTGTATTTGACCAGGGCACCAATGCCAGCAAAACAGGCTTCTGCCAACAGCAATAATAAAGCACCTTGCAGCAGAGGATTTCGCATGATGGGCCCGGTTTGAAAAGTGGTTATTGTAACAGATCGCCAGGTAATGTCTGCGTCCCTGAGCCCGGCTTACAAAGATTCCGGTTCAGCGGTGCTGTGGGTTACGAAGCGCTTGCTTTCAAGCAGCTGCTTGAGCTTACTGGCAGGCATGGGCTGGGCGAAAAAGTAGCCCTGAATCAGGGTGCACTGGCGGTCCGTGAAGAAGCGTAACTGTTGTTCAGTTTCAACACCTTCAGCTACACAGTACATGCCTAGGCTGGCCGCCATGCTGAGCATGGTTTCGATGATGGCCTCATCGTTTTGGTCGATGCCAATGTCTTTGACAAAGCTACGGTCGATTTTGATCGCATCAATGGGTAGCTCTTTTAAATACTTCAGTGAGGAATAACCGGTGCCAAAATCATCCAAAGCCAGCTTAATCCCCAGTGTGCTGAGTTCATGCATGGTGGCGATGGCACTGGCGTGGTCACGCATCAGAGCGCTTTCTGTCACTTCGAATCGCAGGCTACTGGCCGGAAGTTGGTATTTATGCAGTAATTGTTCTGCATGTTCCGCCAGTTGGGGTTGCTCAAGGTGACGAGCGGATAAATTCACCGACAGATATAGTGGGTGACCCGCTTGATGCCATTGTTGTAAGTCGGCCAATGCGCGCTCCAGCAGTTGCTGGGTCATTGGAATAATCAGGCTGAGATCTTCGGCCAGAGGGATGAACTCGGCCGGTGATACCACCCCGTCGCTGCTGTACCAACGCAGCAGGACTTCTGCACCGACCATGCTTTTGTCCTTGCTGTCGATAATGGGCTGGTAGTAGTTGACGAACTCTTTCTGTTGAAAAGCTTTACGCAAGCGGGTTTCCCGAGCCAGCTGCATATGGGCTTTCTCATTCATTTCCTTGGTGAAGAACTGGAAGTTGTTGCGACCAGCCTCTTTGGCATGGTACATGGCTACGTCTGCGTGCTTCATGAGCTCGAAGGCGGTGAAAGCATCATCCGGATAGACAGCAATGCCAATACTTGGGGAAACACCGACGGTGTGTGGACCCAGCTTCATCGGCTCACCGATGATCTGCAGCATTTTGCGCGCCACGTGGCTTAGATTATCGTTGGATTTATAGCCTTCCAGCAGCACCACAAACTCATCGCCACCCAACCTCGCGACGGTATCGCTTTCCCGTAAGGTCAGGCTCAGTCGCCGGGCAACTTCTTTAAGCAGTAAATCACCTATATCATGACCGAGTGAGTCATTGATTTGTTTGAACTTATCCAGATCCAAAAAGCACAAAGCCAGCGAACGCTTTGAGCGCTTGGCTGTTTCAATCCCGTGATGAATCCGGTCTGTCAATAGTGCGCGATTAGGCAAACCGGTCAGTGCATCGTAATTGGCCAGATAGCGCAATTCATCCTCGGCCAGTTTCTGATCGGTGATATCGGTAAATACCAGCACGAAGAAGCCTACCCGGTCCTGCTCACCGACAGCACTGATGTTGATCAGGGTAGGGCGTTCCCGTCCGTCCGGTGTGACAATGATCTCTTCACCTTGCCAGTGTTGATTGACTTGGAAATCACGCAGTAACTTGGTGTAGTAACGGCGGCGGTCCAGACTGATACCCAGATGGTGGGTTTGCGGGTTACTCAGGTAATGCTCGACCGGGCCAAAGGCATCGGCAAAGGATTGGTTGGCAGCAATCATCCGCTGCTGCTCATCCAGGATCACCACCCAGTCGCGGGTTTTTTGGAAGGCCTCACCAAAGAGACGTGCTTTTTCCTGGCTGGCTCTGGTTTCAGTAATGTTGCTAAAGGTACCCATAACTCGGATGACTGCTTGCTCTTCATCCAACTCTGCAATCTTGCCTATGTCGCGAAACCACAGCCAGTGGCCATCTTTGTGCTGCAGCCGGTAAGTGTGATCAAAGCTACCGGCTTTTTGCTCTATAAACAGCTGCCATTTTTGTTCAAACTGTATTTTATCTTCCGGGTGGATCAACGATAGGTGCTGCTCCAGTGTCAACGGGTTCAGTGACTCACGATAGCCCAGCATGGTGTGAATACGCGAGGCATACAGGCTGTTTTTGCTGGCATACCACTCCCAGGCACCACTGTCGACAGCCGCCAATGCCTGCTTCATGCGCTGCTCACTGGCTTTGAGTTTTCGGTGCGCCATGGTTAGCATGCGTTGATGTTGCTGGCGGTTGCGAAGCCAGGTGAGCAGGATCAATAAACTGAGCAAGGCATAGCCAAAATAAGCCCAACGACTGGCCCACCAGGGAGCCTGAATACGCAAAGAAAGACGCGCTGGCTCGCTTTCCTGACCGGTAAGCGGAGAGACTGCTACCACTTGAAAACTGTAATCACCAGACGGCAGCTTCGGAATAATGATGTGGGTCTCTGTTTGTTCAGGAAACTGAAATGATTGCCTGCCAGTTAGCGATACCCGGAAGCGGGCTTTATTTTTATCCCGGAAGCTCATGCTGCTAAAGTGTAATTTTAGCCCTTCCACATCATAAGGGATCACTATCTGGGCATCATTCAGACTGCCATACGATGTGCTAAAACCACCATCCAGCGAATTGAGCTCTGTAATGACAGCTTGTGGTGGGGATGATTCAGTCAGAAGGTAGCTGGGCTGAATTAAAGTGATGCCGTGCATGTTGCCGTACACCAGTCGTCCGTCCTTTAATTTCAACCCTGCCCGGCTATTGTAGGTATGGCTGATGAGCCCATCGACTTTGGTAAATTGTTCAATGTGAAAGCTACTCGGATCCATGCGGTACAAACCATGAGGGTTTGTGAACCATATCCAGCCGTATTCATCTTGTTTAAGACTAAAAACCAACTGGCTTTTCAGCTGGTTATCTTGATCGAAGTGATGTAATAACTCAAAATTGGGTATGCTAAACACCAGTAAGCCAATACCGTTGAATCCAACCCATAGTCGTTGTTGAGAATCTATCAAAAAACTATCAGCAAACAGCGAAACTCCTGGGTTTGGGTGATTTGCTTCAAACAGTAGTTTTAATGCAGATGAGGTCAGATCAAATAACCAAAGCTGATTGGCGGTTGTCAGCAGCAGCTGATTTTCGGAGCCTGGTGCATAGCCTAAAAAGGTTCCAAAAGCACTGGTATCGAGGTGCTTCAAGGCGTCGACAGCGGTAATGATGCCGGGATCTGGTTGATAGGTGTAAATGTGGTCGTGATGAACGAACCAGAATGCACCTGAACGATCCTGCCAAAAGCTTCTGGAGCCTTGGCCCAATAGAGGGCGCTGACTTTCGTCAACCAGCGGAGCTGGCACTAAACGATGGGATTTTGTATCGAATAAGGAAAGTCCATAAGGTGACATAAAATAGAGATGTTGGCTACGTTGAGGAAAAAGCTTCAGAATTGTCGCCTCATGGAGGTAGGCTTTCGGATCTGGGTTTTTCAAAAAGTGCTCAATCTGACCTGTTTGCAGATCGAAATGATTTAATCCGTTACTGGTACCGATCCAAAGCTGATTTGGCTCGATTTCGGTCAGGGAAAAAACACGCGGATCGGTCAGGGTATGCTGGTCTCTTTTGTGGCCGTAATGCTTAAATGCGGTGGTGCGGGGGTGCCAGTAGTAAGCGCCATCGTAGCGGGTTCCTAACCAGAAGCCGCCGGAATGATCGCGCAGCATGCTGATCATATTATTGTCTGTGAGCTCCAAGCCACTCTGTTGAAAGCCCCAGAGAAAGTCGAGAGAGCCGCTGTCTGGCTGAAAACGATACAAGCCCTGATCGGTGGCGATAATGGCCTCATTATCCATCCATTCAAGATGCCATATATTGCGTTTTGGTACCCGTGGCTCGATTTGCGTTGGTTCACCGGACTCCAGATACGCAGTAATGGCTGATAAAGGCAGACTATACAGTCCTTCAACGGCACCAATCCACAACTGTGCATTCTGAATGGAGAAGAATTTAATATGCCGTTGTGCCCGGTTGGCATCAGCAGGAAGATAAGGAATAGCGGTTGTCTGCAAGGTCGCTGGATCCAATAGCAACAGTTGGTCATGAGTGCCGATAAAGACTTTACTGCCATATGGATAGACGGTGCGAATAAAACGTTCCAGGCTGTGTTCGCCTGGAAGCTGATAGATTTTTTGAATGTCGCCACTGTCTAGATGCAATAAAAAAATAGCCTGAGTGGTTGATACCACCAGTTGATTTGCCGAGAAAGCCACCATGTCGGTGACTTCCTGAAAGGAACTTTCAACGAGATCAGGCAAGATAAACTTAGACTCAAGCTCGGCAGTGTCAGGGTTATATCGATAGATGCCAGTGTGCCTGGTGGCCACCCAAATACTGGCATCATCCAGTTGGAGGGTGTTGGAAAATTGAACGTTTTGCAGAGATTTTTGTGCGTTATTGAGTTGGATGACCCGGTTGCTGTCGTAACGATTTAATCCGCCCTCCATTGCTAACCACAGAAAGCCATCTTGGTCGAGCATCAAATGGGTCACGGCACCCGGAGATAAGCCATGTTCTGGGGTAAGTGGTTGCAGCACAGGTTTGGCTTGAGCAGCCATCGAGCCTGCAATCATCACAGCGCAGAAAATAAAGAGCTGGCTAAAAAGCTTCACTGCCAGCCCTCAGTCAACAGCATTGTTTTTGTTGTTTTATGCTGAACCATTCGTGTGCACTCATTGTTACCGTCATCAAACAAGCCTTTACTGCTTTGAACTTTCACTATACTGGGCCTTAGAAATAAGTCCAGCTTCAGTGATACCAGAACAGCAGGTACCATGCCGCAACTCCCATGCCTATCAGTAATAGCACAAGATGCAATACTTGTTGCTGAGCTTGTAATGCCTTTTGCAAATGGCGGGGATCTGGTTCGGGGTAATCGGTTGCCAGCTTATCCCGGACAGTTTTCCGCTCTGCTTCATAGACAGCAGGACCGCCAAGTCGGCAGCCTAAACTGGCGCAGGCACTGGCCAGGCAGGCGCTTTGCGCCAAATTAAAGGTGCTTTTTGGCGCTCGCTGCAGTTGTCGGAATGACTCACGACAGCGCAAACGAATACACACCAATAAGAAACACAACCAATAACCGGGCCAGAGCAGGTAACGTGCCAGCCAGGACGCAGGGGCACCAAAATGTCGGTTGTGGCTGAGTTTGATGCTCCATTCCTGTTGTAGAATAAGCAGTAGCCGCACGGCAACGGCCAGCCAGATCCCACCAAGCAGATACCAGAATAGTGTGTTTAGCCAAACCTGGGCAAATTGCAGCCACAAGCTTTCAATACCGGCTTTGCTGAGTCCCAGCGAGGACAAGGAACGCGTTTGTCGCAGCAAAACCCGACTGGCCAGATCGCGTGCCAGATTAAGCTGTTGCGCTTTAAGCGCCTGCTGCAAGCGGATGATGCGTTGACGAATGGCCGCAAAATCAAGGCACAAATACAGCAACAGCAGTTGGTACAGCTCTGGCCAGGCCATCAGCCAGTTGCTGGTGTATAACAGGGCCAGAAAAGGCAGCAACGCCAGGAGTAAAGCCAGGGTACCGGACAGTCGTAATTGTGAAATACTGCGCTTGGGATCCGGGTTGACTTTTTGCGCAAGCTTCTGGGCGAAGAAACGAAAGAATGTCAGCGGATGGTAACTCGCTGGCAAAGGCAGTAGTACTGCGAGCAGCAGAACCAGCCACAGCATTGCCGGGCTGGTTTGCAGCTGTTCAAGCCATGGCATCTGTATCAGGCAGCAAGTTGATGCAGCAAACCTACCACCATGGCGGAACTGTTTTTCGACGCCATGGCAAGGTAAGCTTCAAAAGAGTCAGGCGACTCCTTGCCGGCAATATCACTCAGGCTGCGGATCACCACACAAGGTACTTTCATTTGATAGCACACCTGGGCGATGGCTGCGCCTTCCATCTCGACTGCCAACATGGTCGGAAAAGTGTGGCGGGTTTGCTCAATACGAGCGGGATCGCACATAAAGCTGTCACCCGTAGCAATCAGCCCTTGCTTGGTTTGACAAAAACCCAGCTGCGTTATGCTTTTCAAAGCAGCTTGAACCAGACGCGGGTCGCTTGGGAAAGTCGCGGGCATCTGTGGCACCTGGCCTGGAGCATAGCCAAAGGCGGTGACATCCACATCGTGATGGCATAGCTCGGTGCCAATCACAATATCGCCGACATGCAGCTCAGGATCAAAGCCGCCGGCTGAGCCCGTGTTAATAACAGCATCCACCTGGAAAGTTTGTATCATCAGGCTGGTAGCCAGGGCGGATGCCACTTTGCCAATACCGGATTGCACCAGCACCACGGCCATGCCGGCCAGTTGGCCGCAATAAAACTGGTAAGGCCCAACCTGCTTGGTGGTGGCTTCAGTCAGTTGTTGCTTTAATAGCGCCACTTCCGGCTCCATGGCACCAATAATTCCAATCCGCTGCATCGTCACTCGTCTTCTTGAAGGGAGAAAGCCGCAGTATACGGCTTTTCCCGTCAGATTTGAATGGCTTGCATAGGCTGATCGCCTGTCAGTTGGCCAGCCTGATAATCGCGGATCGCCTGCTCTATCTCCGCGGGCGTATTCATCACAAAAGGTCCGTACTGAGCAACCGGCTCGCCAATGGGTTTACCGGCTAACAAGATAGCCTTGGTATCGGCCAGTGCCTTTATGTGCACCGTATCGCCCTGACTGAGTACGGCTGCATGATGGACCCCTGCGCTTGCCGGTTGCTGGCCTGCTGGCAGTTCCGCGCTACCTTCGTACACATAAAGCAGCGCATTGTGAGCCGCCGGCAACTGCAGTGTGACTTGCTGTCCTGCAAGCAAGTGCAGATCGTAAAACTGTGGATCCGTGCTCAAGCCACGAATGGCACCCTCCAATGTCAGTTCATCCGTCTGAAAACGACCCGCTATCACTTTAACCTGGCCACCACCTGCCAACGCCGCTTGCGGAATATGCTCAGGTGCTATATCGACATAGGCGGCTGCTTTCATCTTCTCTGCCGCAGGTAGATTTAACCAGAGTTGAAAACCCTGCATCAAACCGGACTCCTGCTGAGGCATTTCTGAGTGAATAATGCCTCGGCCTGCTGTCATCCATTGCACGCCACCACTTTTCAGATGGCCTTTATTGCCCATATGGTCTTCATGCAGCATATGGCCATGCAGCATATAGGTCACGGTTTCAAAGCCTCTGTGCGGGTGAGGGGGAAAACCAGCAATGTAATCACTGGCTTCGTCGGAGCCAAAACAGTCCAGCATCAGAAATGGATCCAGCCGCAGTTGCTGGCTCAGGCCCAGGCTTCGCTTGATTTTTACTCCGGCGCCATCGGATACCTGCCGGGCGGGTATCAGCTGTCGTAGGGTTCGAATACTCATCATCAATTCCTCGGTAAGGGCAGTGTTCTTATTGAACACTAAGTTCATTCGAAAGAAAATTGCATATATTGGCACTGATAATTCTATTTTATAGAATATTTTGGGTTCAGCTATGGTTAAGTTGCTGCTTGTTAGCCTGAAGACTGACAAACAACCTCACTGCCGGGACTCCAGGTCCTTCTAAAGCAGTTACAAGGAGAACAGAATGAAAAAAATGACCCCTAGCTTGTTCCGAACAATGCGTATAACCCAAGTAAGTTGTGCTCTGGCGTTAGGCCTGGCTGCAGCCAATGCAGCTGCAGTGAACTGGGATTATGTGGGTGTTGGTTATGTTGATCATTTTGGTTCTGGTGCCTATCTGAATCTGAGTCATCAGTTAGAGCCACGCTGGGTAGTGCGCGCTGATTTAGCGCGGGTGTCAAAGCATTCAGTGGATGTCAGTGAGTTTTCATTGGGCGCTAATTATCTGACCGAATTTAAGCTGGATTTTGCACCATCCATCCAGACTTACATTCGTGGTGGTTTGCAGCATGCCTTTGAAGACGCCAGTGATACCGGAGTCTATGCAGGTGTTGGCATCACCGATAAGCTGACGCCGGAAGTCGAGTGGTTTACTGAACTGAGCTATCACACCATTGGCCGTGATTACACCAGCTTTGCCGGTGGCATTGCTTTTTACTTCAGTCCGGAATGGGCGGCCCGTACCAGTGTTGCGCTTAACAGCGGCAATCGCTCCAATGAGTTCCGTCTGGGTGTTTCTTATCAGTTTTAACCGTTAAGCTCCCCGCTTTTGCGTTGCTGCCCATCCTTCAGCAGCGCGTCTGGCCTGGTTGTTGCTCATGTTGCAGTAGCCAGGCTTTTTTATCCAGACCGCCGGCATAGCCGGTTAACTGACCATTGGCACCAATCACTCGGTGGCATGGGATCACGATGGCAACCGGATTACGGCTGTTCGCCATACCAACGGCCCTAACGGCCTTGGGATTGCCAATGGCATTGGCAATCTGCTGGTAGCTGCAGGTGGCACCAAAAGGGATTTGCCGGAGCGCTTGCCACACTTGTTGCTGGAAAGCGGTACCGGCCGGTGCCAGTGGAATACTAAAGTGTTGCAAAGCACCAAGAAAGTAGTTCTCGAGTTGCTTGGCTGCTTCTTTCAGCAAAGCCGATGTTGGGGAAGCCAGCGCAACCTCACTGCTCAATAAGCGAATGGCTGTGATCCCTTGTGAATTTGCACAAATTAAAATGCTGCCAAAAGGGCTGGGGATGATGCATTCAGTCATAGTGATATCCTGTATGTGCTTATGCTGTTTGAAACCAAAGCTGCAGAGTGGCATAACTACGCCAGGGTGCTAAGTGTTGGTGGTTGAGATTGTCATCGTGCTGTTGCAGGGCTTTTTTGATGCCTAAATCACCAGCTAACCATATGTCAGTGTTTTGCTGGCCGCGCAAGCTGGCGTAACTGCAGGTCCAGGGGCCTATGCCTTTGATCGCAGACCATTGCTCTGGTGGCGAATCCGGTTGCTGTCGCATCAGGCTGGCAAAGTCATGCAGAGTTTGGCGACGAGCCTGGGGCAGTTTCAGCATCTGCAGATCGCTAGTGGCCACAGCCTCCGCTGTCGGAAACAGACGCTTTTCTGGTTGTTGTGGCAGTGGCTCGCCCAAAGCGGCGACAAGGCGGTTGAGGTGGGTTCTGGCAGCTGTGATGCTGACTTGTTGTCCAAGAATGGCGCGTACTCCCGCTTCCCACAAGCTCCAGATCCCAGGAATACGCAGGCCAGTGACCAATTGCTGCTTAAACCAGGGATGCTGGCGAAGCTGTTGCTCAATGAGGGTGCAATCGGCATCCAGATCCAACAGGCGCCGAATATGTCGAACCAATGACCATATTTCGGTTGCAGCAGGGTAGTGCAATTGCAAGCGTAACTGGTTGCTGGTACCAGGTTCAACATAAAAACTACCTGCGTGTCCTTGCCAATCAAAGCTGCGGCCATAACCAGTCGCTGTGCACCACTCCACCTGATCCAGCGCACGGGCTTGCCAGAAGGCCAGTAAGGATTGCCAGGCCAGCGGTGGGCGGTAGCTCAGCTCAAGCGTGAGCAGGCCATCCGGCGGTTGCGTAGCGTTGCGTCGGATTCGGCTAGGGCTAAGTTGCAACTGTTTGACAAAGGCATCGTTAAAACGGCGAATGCTGTGAAAGCCTGCCATCAATGCAATCTGATGAATCGGGAAATGGGTTTCGTGCAGAAGCTTCTTGGCAAAGAGTACTTGTTGATGCAACGCATATTGTTTGGGGGCTATACCCAAGTGCTGTTTAAACAGTTGCCGTAAATAGCGTTCGCTGATGCCAAGCCGGTCTGCCAATTGTGCCTGATTGCTTTGCCGCAAGGCGCCTTCGTCAATTAAACGCAGTGCGCGCTGCAAGGTGGTTTGGCTGCCTTGCCAGGCCGGAGAGCCGGGAGCACTGTCTGGCCGGCAGCGCAGACAAGGGCGATAGCCGGCTGCGCTGGCGGCAGCTGCTGTGCCAAAGTACTCCACATTGTTTTCCAGGGGTGTTTTGGCCGGGCAGATAGAGCGGCAAAAAATGCCAGTCGATTTGACGGCCGTAAAAAATACACCATCAAAGCGCGGATCGCGACTTAAACGCGCTTGTTGGCAAACATCAGCACTTAGCATTGCAGGTACCAGCTTTTATGGGATGAATTGCAGTATACCAACTTAATCAGGCTGACACTGGCCGGATCCGGCACTGAATAAAAAAGCCCCAGGCAGAACCCGGGGCTTGAGTCATACTGCTATCGCTTACTAGATGCGGTAGTTAATGCCGAGGAAGATAGAACGTCCGCGGGCACTGACCGGATAAGCGTAATTGGTGATAAAGGGCTCTTCGTTGGTCAGGTTATTGATACCGCCATAGATCATCAACTCGGTATTCCATTGGTAGCTGGCATTAATGTTATGCACTAAGGTGGATGGCATCATAACAGCATCACCATACAATGACTGATAGGTATCTTTTCGGGCAAACATCAGCAATTGCTTGCCATGATACTGGGTGCGCCAGCTCACTTTCAGTTCATCGTATTGCCAACCCAGACTGAAGTTTCCCGCCAGTTTCGGGTTACGGTTTTCCTCCAGCCGGTTATCAACATCGTTCAGATCCAACGGGTTGGTAAAATCATTCAGTTTGGATAGTCTGGTACCAGCAATCCTAGCATTGAACTGATGATCACCCAGAGAAAAATCATAACCTACACTGAAGTCAACACCAGCAGCTTCTCGTTTGGCGAAGTTGATATCAGTTGATTTCATAAAGTTAAAGCCGCCGAAGAACAGTGAGTTCGGATCAGAGTTCCGGGTCAGCAGCTCACAGAACTGAGCATTTAAGCTGCCGCCAGTAAAACAACCATCAGCAATGTTCTGACCACTCACCGCATTAATGGCATCTTTCAGGCTGATTTTCCAGTAATCCACGCTCATGTTAAAGCCAGGCAAAAAGCCAGGAGTATACACAAAACCCACCGTTAAGGTTTCTGCGGTTTCTTCCCGTAAATCCGGATTCCCACCGACAACACCGCCGAAGGCTGCGGTCAATGGATCGGCAAAGCTGTAGTTGCCATCGGCATCAAAGGGATCCAAACCAATAGTGCTGAAAAATGCCACGCAATTGGCCTGAGTGTTGTTGGCTCGCTCAGGATCGTTGGCCCGGATGGCGTTGATTTGCGCCGCATCACAAGGATCGGCAGGACGGAAGGTTGTTCCTGTCTCGGGTCCGAATAGTTCGGTAATGTTCGGAGCCCGAACTGCTTCGGAGTAACTGGTCCGAATGCGTAAGTCCTGCACTGGAGCCCATAACAGGTTGGCACGCCAGGTAGTGGTATTGCCGATGGTGGAGTAATCGGATACCCGTGCAGCTAGGTCCAGCGTTAACTCATCCGCCAAAGGCGCATCAAACAGCAATGGAATGGACAGTTCAGCAAAAGCCTCGTACACATGGTAGCTGCCGCTTTCGTTGCGGACGATAGTTTCTGGCCGAAACGTCAGGCTGGCATTGCTGGATACATCAGCGATGTTACTGCCGGCAGGGTGAGGGGCTCCTGCTGGGATCACACCGCGACGCCAGGCATCAAACTCTGCTTTTGAGCTTTCACGGCGATACTCGACACCGGCGGCAAAGGCGATGGCACCACCGGGTAGCTCAAAGTAATCACCAAAATCACCTGCTAAAGAGGCACTTAAGACTGTTTGATCCAGCGTGATTTTGCTGTCGTTGGTGCGGGTAACCCAATCCAGAGCTTCCTGGGTTACTCCTGTACGGCCAGCCCAAATATTCAGTGGTACGCAGCTACCATCGCCTGGAGTGAAGGTAAAATAGCCCGGTTCATAGGTGGGAATGTTAAAGGGCGTTCCCATAGCTGGCGTGGTCGGATCCACATTGACCCGACAGTCAGGTTGACCTGTCGCTGGGTTGGTGACCGCATCAATCGCAGAAAAGAAGCGATCGACAATCACCTGGTGAGTCGACTCGGACTTACGGGTGAATTGGCCATAGACGGCACTGGCATCCCAGCTCCAACCATTGTCGAGGAAGCCATCGATGCTAACTACACCGCGTAAAGTTTGCCGCTTATTCGTTGTCATGGCATCGCCAAGGCCGATGGGGTCAATGGTTAAACTGACGCCACCGGTTTGTTCTGCAATTGGGCGAATAAACTCAGGTAAAAACGGGTTATCTGGCGCACCCAACAGTAAATCCCAAAAAGAGGTTGGATGAATGGTGTTCTTGGCTTCCTGATAGACATATTTCAACTCACCGCGCAGCACGATATCTGAGGTCAGATCATAACTGCCCAGTAAATTCAGCGCGATACGCTCTTCCGGGATCAGTAAATAGCTGGTGTTTTGCTGAATGGTGTCGAAAGAATCGCCGCCGAAACCCTGGGTAGGGCTGGCAACCAATCCATCCTGAACCGGACGGTAAGTTCCATCTGGTTGGACGGTCCAACAGCCACCTAAAGCACCAAAAGCACCAGGTGCAAAGGAGGAGGTCCAGCCGGTGAAGGAATCAAGACAGTCCGGCACACCATTGCCATCCAAATCAATAGGGGTGAATTCATCAAAGCCGGCAAAAGTAAAACCATTACCCGGTGCTATAAGTCCATAGCCGGATGTAAATGGGAAAGTACGCCCCGGTAAAATAGCACGTTGCGGCGCATTGGCTGCCCGGTCAATTAAGGCTAGCTCCGCTGGAGTGAGATTAGGACGGGTGCCAAAGGTCGCTTCGAAGTTATTCAAAAAGGCATCGGCTGAACCAGGGATATTTAATCCATAACCGGGCCGACCTTGTGATGGATTGTAAAAGGCATGAAAGTTAGGCGTATCGCCAGCAGTCAGATCGCCAATCTGAAAACGGCGTGCTGGATTCACCCAGTCGCGACCAGAGCCTATCAAGACCCCGTTCTTCCGCTCATTAGCGCGCAGACCTTTATCCCGGCCATAAGACACATTCACAGCAAAATTACCGCGGTTATCGGCGAAGTTGGTACCCCAGGTGCCATCCAGGGTGTATTGCTGGGCATCGCCTTCATCGGCGGCGCTGATCTGGGCATCAAACTCAAAACCTTCAAAATCATCGCGCAAAATAAAGTTGACTACGCCGGTTACGGCATCGGCGCCATACACGGCGGAGGCACCGCCAGTCAGCACTTCCACCCGGCGCACCAAACTGGCAGGGATGGAGCCAACATCGACGGCCGAGGAGCCCTGGGTACCGCCGACATGGCGTTTGCCATTCACCAGTACCAGGGTGCGGTTAGAACCCATACTGCGCAGGTTCAAGACGTTAGTACCGCTGGCAAAGCCACTCTCATTGGCCATGGAACTTGTTGTGGAGGAAAAGAGTGCCGGGATATCGTTTACCACATCGGCGATGGAAAACTCGCCGGACATACGGATTTCTTCTTCACTAATGGATTGCACTGGCGATGGGGATGCCAGATTAGCATCGCGGGCAATTCGCGAGCCGGTTACGAATATTCGTTCAACACTATCGGTTTCCTCGCTAGTAGCTTCGTTTTGCTCGGCAAACAAAGCCGGTGTAGTGAATAGGGTGGATAGCGCAATGGCGATTATCGATTTTTGGTACAAGTCAACCTGCTTCGTCTTCATTTTTGCTCCATTTGTCGCATGGGTTCTTTAAAGAGCATGGCAAAAACTATGCCGTTGACAAGTTTTTTTATACACCAAAATCGGTCCATTAACCTGGAAATGTGCATTATTATGCGGTTTATCCTGTTTTTTTTGCATAATCTCCTTGTTGGAGGTGGCTGGTGCACAGAATCGGTGCGAAGTGGTGAAAGGTTAATTTTTGTAAAAGCAATCAGTTAAAATGAATTGTCCCAAAAGTAGTACTTGTTGTACCACTATGGTGCGGCTGGCGTTGAAAATAATTATGCAGGAAAAAAAAAAGGGCTTCGTTTACATTGAAAGCCCTTTTCTAATTACAATTTTTACGGGTTTTAGTTGCGTTGAGGTCTACACCAATAAATCAATTTGCTGCACCAGGCCTGCCTGGCCGCTGGTGTTTAAATAAACACTGCTGCGTTGCAGCATGCCGCCAAGTTGGTCACTGCGCTCAAAGAACAGCGGCATTCTGGTTGGAACTGACTGCACGGAAACAGCGCCTATTTGCGCCTCTGCCATGCTCAGTTGCTGGCCATCCGGCCGCCACAGATACAGGTTTTGCCAGATGGCATCTTGCTGGTCAATAAAACCGTTGCCATCCAAATCATAGGCCGCAAGTTCGGCAAATCCTTCTCCTGTGCGGGGACCAAACAGCTCGGCACCGGATTCAATCCGACCATTGCCGGTTTTATCAAGTCCTAAGTAAAATTGCTGAGCAGCCAGGTTCGGCAGTTGCACCGGCACACCGGTATTAAAGAGATCAAAGCTGAAGCTATCGCCGGTCAGTTGGGCGGGCATACCATTTAAACTTATCACCAGAGGGTCCTGTAGTTCACTGGCCAATAAGGTACGGCTGCTCACTGAAGCCCAGCTGTACTTCATTTGAAACGATAAGTCCCAGCTAACTTGCTGGCCATTTGCGAGTTGCGCAGAACCACTGAAACTGGCGGACACCGCCTGATAGCCAAATTCCCATTCAGTGACCCGTATCAGCTCATTGTTGTTGGCTAGCTCAGTTGGCCTGGTTTGAGGCTTATCTGCTGAGGGACTAAGCTGGTAGAGTTCAATCTGACGGCTGGATAACTGCTCCAGAATGCGTTTGACCATGCCTACGGTCTGATAGGCATTGAAAGCTGTTTCTTCCAGTGCTTGCTCTTCGTCGACCGGCTGCCTATCAGCAGGTTCTGACGTAGCAGGCTCAAGGCGATTACGTTGCTGCGCCAACTGTGCTTGGTGCGCTGCCTGGGCAGGCAAGGTAGGGCTAGCAGCCCGATTGGTGGCTACCTGGCTTCGTTGCTCCTGGCGACCCTGAAACACTGCACTGACTTCCGTCGCCCGGAGTTGTTGCATTGCTGTCATAAGTTCCATCACAGGCTCCGGCTGGGGGATGATACCCTGCTATCGACCCATACGCAGACAACTTGAGTGTTTTTTGAGCGATTTTACTGTGTTTTGTCGTATTTGCCGGGCGGCAGAACCGATAGTGGTCTGTTTTGTAAAAAACCATTGGTATAGTTAGTCAGTATCTTTAATGAATAACTATGATAGTGAAGCATTTTAATCGGCCATCATCGAATGATGCAAAGGGGAACGTTGTGAAGGTAGGCGGGGCAAGTGGTTGGATGCAAGGGGGATGGTTGCTGCTGTTGTTGCTGTCATTGCTGCTATTGTCAGGCTGTGAGCCAGCTGAGCAGGCAGGGCGTTCAGCCAGCACAACCACAGAAAGCAGAGCCATTGCTGTGGCTGCAGCCGAAGTACAAAGCCGGGACTTATCGCGTCGCTTGCTGCTGTCTGCTACCGTGCGGCCACGTGAAACCGTGCGCTTGTCAGCGCAAACCCGCGGTATTGTGCAGCAACTTCTGGTAGAAGAAGGCGATCATGTTCGTGCTGGCCAATTGTTGCTGAGTTTGAATCAGGCTGAGCAACAGGCTGAACTGGCCCGCGCTGAAGCCTTGTTGGAGCAAGCGCGACTGGCGTACCGTCGTCAGGCCGAGCTGTACCAGCGTGAATTGACCAGCTCCTCCGAATACCAGGCCCAGGCGGCGGCTTTACGGGTCGCTGAAAGTGAGTACCTATTATGGCAAACCCGGGTGGCGTTTGGCACTGTGCTGGCCCCGCGTGATGCGGTGGTAAGCCGGCGTTGGATCGAACTTGGTGAAAGCATCCGCGAACAGGATCCTTTGCTGGAGCTGACTGATGTGTCGCAGTTGGTGCTGCATCTGGGCGTGTCTGAACTCGATGTGGCTTATCTGAGGTTGGGGCAACAGGTCGAAGTGCAGTTGGATGCCATGCCGGGTCGCACCATGACAGCGGAGATCCGCCGAATTTTCCCCACGGCTGAACTCAGCAGCCGTTTTATTACGGTGGAAGTCGCCTTGTCAGCGAGTGCCTGGCAGCAAGGTGTGCGGCCTGGCTTCCTGGGCCGGGTCAACCTGATGATCGATGCCAGGCAGGATGCGCTGGCCGTACCTGCCTCGGCTGTGGTGCAGCAGGATGAGGGGGCTTTTGTCATGGTTATCGCCAACGAGCATTTGGAAAAACGTGCGGTGCAAACCGGTGTGCAGCGCGGTCAGTGGCTAGAGATCACCGAAGGGGTCACTGCCGGCGAAGTGGTATTAGCAGCTCTGGCTGGAGAGATGACGGAAGGCCAACGGGTTCGTATTGTTGGTTGGCGGGGCTAAGCCTTATGAGTAAAACTTCAACCAGTCGTACTTCCGCCATCACCAGTTGGGCGATTGATCGTCCGGTCGGCACGCTGGCACTGGCATCGGTTATTTTGGTGCTGGGGCTGTTTTTTATTCAGCGCTTGCCGGTGGATTTATTGCCGCATATTGAATACCCGCAAATCCGGGTCACGGTGAATTACTCCGGGGTCGCACCGGAGGTGATGGAAGAGCAGGTGACCCGGGTACTGGAACGCAATCTGGCTTCGGTCGAAAATCTGGTGCATATCGACAGCCGGGCATCGGAAGGGCGTACCAATGTCAATCTGCACTTTAGTTATGGTACCAATCTGGATGTCGCCTTGCAAAATGCATCCCGTGCGCTGGAGCTAGCGCGCACTCAGTTACCACGGGATATCGAACCACCCCGGCTGTATAAGTTTGATCCCTCGCAGGCGCCTATCTGGCAGGCTGGTTTTAGCTCACCGATCCGTACCGAAGTGGATGTGCGCGACTGGATCGAAAACCGGTTAACCCCGCATTTGATTGCCATAGAAGGGGTGTCTTCGGTCGAGGCTGCGGGCGGTTTGGAGCGTGAGGTGCAGGTGGTACTGGACCAGCATCGCTTGGCCGCCTATCAGCTGACCATGCAGGATGTGATACAGCAGTTGGCTGCAGAAAATGTGGATATCGCTGGCGGCTGGGTCACTTCGGCTCGTTTTGATGTGATGTCCAAAACCGAGGGCCGTTTTCGTAGCGTTGAAGACATCGAGCAGCTGCTGCTGCCGCTACCAGGCTCCGATCAACGCATTCGTTTGCGAGAAGTGGCCAGCGTCACTGACAGCTTTCGCGAGCAACGGGTGTTCAGCCGGTTAAATGGCGTCCCTGCAGTGCAGCTGTCGGTGTTTAAGTTGCCGGAAGCCAATACCGTCGACGTGGTGGAGCAGGTGCAAAGCGTGATAGCGCAATTGGATCGTTCAGGTTTTATTCCGGCGGATATGGCGGTGCAGGCCATTAATGATCCGGCCTTTTTTATCCGCGGTGCCATTGCCAGCGTCTCCAGTGCCGCCATTTTGGGCGGCAGTCTGGCGATGCTGGTGGTCTGGCTGTTTTTGGGCAGTGTGCGCAAAAGCTTTGTTATCGGCTTATCCATTCCGATTGCTTTGATGGCGACTTTTGCTCTGATGGGGCAGGGTGGGTTGACCATCAACATCATCAGTTTGGGCGGGTTGGCGCTTGGCATTGGCTTATTGCTGGATAATGCCATTGTGATGCTGGAGAACATTTTCCGCCACAACGAGCAGTTGCATAAAGCGCCAAACCAGGCAGCCAAAGAGGGTTCGGCGGAAGTCGCTTCAGCGGTCATCGCTGGTACCATGACCAACCTGGCTGCTGTGGTGCCTTTTTTATTAATCACCGGCATGGCGGCGCTGGTGTTTCGGGAAATGATCCTAACCATCTCCTTTGCAATTTTAGCCACTTTGGTCGCGGCCCTGACACTGGTGCCGATGCTGGCAGCTTTGCTTGGTAAAGTGCGTTGGCAAAGTGGTTTGAGCCAAAGCCTGCCAGTACGAAGCTTTCACCGCTTGTTGGATAAACTCCGGCAGGGCTATGGCTGTTTGCTGGCTTGGGTGCTGAAAGCACGTTGGTGGGTGCTGGCGGCTACTGTGGTGGCATTTCTCGGCAGTTACCAGCTGTTTCAGCAGTTGGGCGGCGAATTCTTACCTCCGGTCGATGATGGCAGTGTTTCAGTACGTATTGCTTTACCACCTGGCACACCGCCGCAGGAAACAGAAGCCATCAGCCGCGAAGTAGAAGCGCTGCTGGCCTCAATGCCCCATGTGGAGACGCTGTTTGCTCTGGTGGGGGGCCATTTAAGTGGCGGCATTGTTAATGAGCGCCCCGGTGTGGCGAACTTTCGCCTGCAGCTAACACCTGCTAGTCAGCGACCCGAAATGACCGCTGGACAGTGGGTGAGTCATACCCAGCAGGCGTTGCAGCAGCTGTCCTTGCCCGGTGCCCGTATCAGTGTGCGGCCACCTAGCATCCGCGGTTTACGTTTTGGCCGTGCCGGAGCTGATTTCTCGGTGGCCATTGTCGGGGAAGATTTAGCCAGCCTGCACCGGGTCTCCAATCAGATTGCGGTTTTATTGCAGGATGTACCTGGCTTGCAGGGACTGGAAACCGCCCGCGAAGAGCAAAGCCCTTTGCTGCAAATTCGGGTTGATCGTGAGCGGGCAGCTGATTTTGGTTTGGGCGTGGCAGAGGTTGGCCAGGCTATCCGGCAAGCGGTGCATGGCGCTGTACCGTCACGTTTTGTTGATCAGACCCGTGAGTACGATATTCGGGTGCAATTGCCACGCGCTCAGGTGCAGGATGCTGAACAACTCGGTAATTTGCTGCTGTTTCGTCAGCAGGGGCAGACGGTGTTCTTGCGTGATCTGGCCCAGTTTGAACTGACCGATGGCCCGGCTCATATTGAGCGGGAGAATCAAAGCCGCTTGCTGCGCATGAATGCCGATATCAATACCGCCGAGTCGGATGTAGCCAGCCTAATGGCTGAAGTGGAGCGACGGCTGGTCGATCTGGAGCTACCGGATCAATTTAGCCTGATTTTAGGCGGCCAGTGGGAAACCATGCAGGAAACCCAGCGTGAGCTTGGCCTGGTGATTGTGCTGTCGATTTTTCTGGTGTTTGTGGTGCTGGCGGTGCAGTACGAGAAGCTGAGCAATCCGCTGGTGATTATCGCTGCCGCACCCATGTCATTGATGGGTGTGGTGCTCGCATTATGGCTAACCGGTAGTTTGCTGTCGGCCCCGGTATTGATTGGGGTGGTACTATTGATTGGCATCGTCGTGAACAATGCCATCTTGTTGGTGGAGTACATTGAGCTTGGTCGTGCTGAAGGCAAAGCTATGGAGCAAGCTATTATTGAAGCCGGTCAGGTTAGGCTGCGGCCTATTTTGATGACCACGCTGACCACGGTGCTGGGCATGACGCCGCTGGCGATAGGGTTGGGCGAGGGAGCTGAGATCATGCAACCACTAGCGATCAGCGTAATTGGTGGTTTGCTGGGAGCTATGTTGCTCACCTTGTTGCTGGTTCCTGTGTTGTATCTGTTGATTATCGGTGCCAGTGAGCAATTGGTGCAGGCGCTGACTGGCAAGCGGCCAGTGCGGCATTAAGAGCGATTGGCCCAGCCAAAGCCTTTTGCAGGCGTCGGGCGCTGTGGGTTGCTCAGGTTTTTTTGCAAAATGCTTTGGATCTTACCGGCAGAGAAGGGCTTGGCAATAAAGCCAGCAGCGCCGGCTTGCACGCTAAACTTCAAATTTTCTACGGTATTGTGTGCGGTCACCACGACAACAGGGCAGGCAGGGGCCAGAGCTTTTAGTTGGTGAATCAGCTTGGTGCCATGAATATCAGGCAGCTCCAGATCAAGAAAGATCACATCGTAGCTCTGATGTTCCAATTGTTGCAGCCCCTGTTGGCCAGAATTGGCATCCACTACCAGTGAAAAGCCAAGCAGTTTTAGCGTTTGGCGCAGCAATTCCCGGATGGTGGCATTATCATCGATGATCAGTGCTGTGGTGATGTTCATCGCAAGTTCCTTTTGCCGCAGTCAACTTTTGTCGGTTCAATGCAATGACCGACTCAGCTCAAAGTATAGTCGCTGCTCTGGTGGCTGTTATAAAAAAGGCAAACAACACAGCAACGGCTGATACTGTGCTGACTTGCCTTACTCGCATCAGACTTTGATGTCGATGTTCATACCCAGATTGCCAACCTGTGATGGGCTTTGTGCTGTTGCAGATGATTGCATTGCACTTTCCACTAACAGATTAGTCATCTGTGCTTCCTGGTTTAACTGCTTTTTTGCCATCACAGCCCCCAGGACTTCAAACGCCTGGGCCGAAGCCGTGGCGCCAACGGATTGACTCATAAAACCTCCTTGGGTTAGAGCAAGTCGTCATCATGGTATCGGCAGACACTGGTTAAACTTAAACTATTATGTGGCTTAGGCCACATTGGTTGTTCTCTTTCTGAGTTTTTGCAGTACATCGGCAATTTTTTGGCCAAAGAAAGGTTTGGTAATAAAACCTGCTGCTCCGGCCTGAATCGCTTGCTGTAGATTTTCACGCGTGCTGTGTGAGGTAATCACCACGACAGGGGCCGTACAGGCCTCTTTTAGCTGACTTAGCAGGCTGATACCATGGATATCTGGCAACTCCAAATCCAGAAATACCACATCCACCTGGTCGTAGATGGCATGTTGCAACCCAAGTCGGCCGTTTGGGGCATCAATAATTCGGGTGAAGTCCATCGTCATCAGAATTTGTCGTAATACTTCACGGATTACGGCATTATCATCAATGATCAACGCATTTTTCATTCTGTCATTCCCTGGCAAAATCAGCATAGAGTGTGGGGTTAGCTCTGAGTGTAGATGAGAGACTGCTGTTTTGGGAATATGGGAACGCAACTATCCGAAATTTATCAGACTTTCATCAGCAGTCAGTTGGAAGGGAGTGGAGGACTTTTTTGCCGCTCTCGGTGCATCAGCAGGAAAAATGATGCCGCCTGTTGCAGCAGGCGGCATCCGACTTATCGCAGGAGTGACTCATTTCTCCAATGCGTTAAGAAGCCTGGACCAGAGCTGTCGATTGCGCTTTAATTTGCGATTGCGACAAGGCTGGTGTAAATCTTGGACTAGCCGGTTTTAAAGGTAAGGTTGCTATTGTATCCGATTGTACCGCTGCCGGCATCAATGGGCGGATAGGGCGAACCGGTCGGGTTGGCCCTTTCTTGAAGCGGCCTTTAATGATGGGCTCGGTTTTCTTAATGTTGGCTCCCAGCCGGTTGATCAGACACTGCTGAATATCCCCGACCGAATAGCCTTGCTTAATTTTCATGCGCAGATAGGGCAGACCAACGGCTTCCAGTGCTCCACTGACATACCAGTCGTGGCTTGCCTTGTGCCCCTGTTTGCTGTTGGGGTTCACCAAATCAATCACCGCTACTATGGTCATATCGTTTGGATCGCAGAGTACAAAGTCCAGGTACTTGTGGTTCATTTTTAGCAAGGCGTTGCGACGGGTTTTGCTGCTGGTGTTTTTCTTAAAGTCCAGCACATCGGCCAGCTTTACCCGGCTGAGTACCTTGTACTCTTTGTCGACCGCTTGCTCCAGTAATCGTAAAAATCCACGTTCAACCTGGGTAAAAACAGGACCACGTTTTTGAAATGGAAACGGATTGCCCTGCTCGACAAAACGGCTGGCGACAAGCGCGGCAACCACCACCAGGGCAACCAGCAATAGCAAGATAAACTCCATAATCCCTCCGACAAGAAATTGACATAGCCACAAGAATTTTCCTGTACTGGTGAGAGTAAAGCACAAGCTATGCCAACATTATGAGTGGGTGGCAATAGTGATATTTTCAGTATGAATCGCAAGTATATCGCTCATTGATTTTAATTATGGTTGCTGGCGGCTTATAGTGAGGTACAGCAACTAAGTTTCCACCTGAGACTGAGTTTCAGGTGAACCATGAATCATCAGGCCAGCTGTGCTGGCCGTGAAGGAGATGCCCATGACGACCACAGCGATTGAACGCCAGAGCCTGTCCATTCAAAGCTATCCGACCGATGCCGACTTTCAGCAGCAACTGGAACAGGTGTTTACCCAGGAGGCTTGTGCATTGCTAGTGGAGCTGACACGCGAGTTTCGGCCCCGGCTGCAACAATTGCTGGCTGAGCGTGGACAAAAGCAGGCGCGTTTTGATGCTGGTGCTTTGCCGGATTTTTTACCAGAGACCAAGGCCATTCGGGATGGTGACTGGCAAGTAGCTGCTATTCCGAACGATCTGCAGGATCGCCGGCTGGAAATAACCGGCCCGGTTGATCGTAAAATGGTGATCAATGCGCTAAATGCCGATGTGAAAGTCTTCATGGCCGATTTTGAGGATGCCCAATCACCCACCTGGCAAGGCGTTGTCGAGGGCCAGATCAATCTTAGAGATGCCAACCTGGGTACCATTAGCTATACCGATCCGCAAAGTGGCAAGCACTATGCGCTCAAAGACAACCCAGCGCTGTTAATCGCTCGGGTACGTGGCCTGCACCTGTGGGAGAAACACTTGCAGGTGGATGGCGGCCAGGTACCTGGTGCTCTGATGGACTTCGCGCTCTACTTTATTCATAACCTGGCGCAGCGGCAGAACATGGGCACCGGCGTTTATTTTTACCTGCCGAAATTGCAAAGCCATCAGGAAGCCAAGTGGTGGGATGATGTGTTTCGTTTCACCGAACAAAAATTTGGCGTGCCGGTAGGCACCATTCGCGCCACCGTGCTGATTGAAACTCTGCCGGCGGTGTTTGAGATGGATGAAATTCTCTACAGTTTGCGCGAACATATCGTGGCACTGAACTGTGGTCGCTGGGATTATATTTTTAGCTACATTAAAACGCTGAAAAACCATCCGGATCGGGTGCTGCCAGACCGGCAGGTGGTGACCATGGATAAGCCGTTTTTAAGCGCTTATTCACGTTTGCTGATTAAAACCTGCCACAAGCGTGGTGCTTTGGCGATGGGCGGGATGGCGGCCCTTATTCCAGCCAAAGATCCGGAGCAGAATAAAGCCATCTTAGCTAAAGTTACAGCCGACAAAGAACTGGAAGCCAGCAATGGCCACGACGGCACCTGGATTGCGCACCCTGGCTTAGCAGCTACCGCTGGCGCAGTGCTGAACAAGCATCTGGGGGATAAACCAAATCAATTGAACGTACTGCGTGAGCAGGATGCACCGGTGACGGCCGCCGACTTACTGGCGCCTTGCGACGGCGAGCGCACCGAAGCCGGTATGCGCACCAATATCCGTGTGGCGCTGCAGTACCTGGCTGCCTGGATCAGTGGCAAAGGCTGTGTACCCATTTACGGCCTGATGGAAGATGCTGCCACCGCCGAGATTTCCCGTGCCTCGATTTGGCAGTGGATCCAGCATGGCAAAACGCTGAGCAATGGCCAGCTGGTTACCAAAGCATTGTTTGCCAGTATGCTGGATGAAGAAGCTGAGGTAGTGAAAGGGGAAGTGGGCGCCGATGTCTGGGCCAACCAGAACTTTGAGCGGGCTAAAAGTTTGCTGCTGAACATTACCACGGCCGATGAGCTGGTGGACTTTTTAACTCTACCGGCCTACGATTTACTGCCGTAAAAACGACTTTGGCTCTCCCTAACCTGGGATGCTGGGAGCCACTGCAGCCGCTGCTGATCTTGCTGATGTTGGCAGCGGCTGAACTTTCAAAGTACGTTTTTCAATCATTAGGCATTGATCTCATCCGCCGTTTCGGTGATCAGGCGGCGTAGCCAGATATGGCTGGCATCCTGATGCAGCAGCGGACTCCAGATCATTTTCAGCTCTATGGATGGGATGGCAAAAGGCGGATCTAAAATCGCCATGCTGTCGTCGTTTTCGTACAGCCGAGCGGCCCGCAGTGGCAAGGTGGCAATCAGATCCATTTCCACCGCCAAATGCATGGCGACATGGTAGTTGCGGGTAAAAACGCTGATGGTGCGCTGCTTGCCCAGTTTAGCCAGGGCTTCATCCACCCAGCCGAGTTTTTGAATGTCTTTTGGATCCATGCCCACACCAACGCCAAAGCCGGTTTTACTAACCCAGATATGGCGGCTTTTTAAATAGCCTTCCAGATTAAACTGCTTCAGTACCGGGTTTTTGCGGTTGACCAGGCAGGCAAAATTATCGCGCCAGACGGTTTTCTGGTGAAAGGATTGTGGCAGTTGATCAAAGCGGTTGATGGCCATATCGACCTTGCCGTTTTCCACATCGTGAAAAGTGACGTCGGATGGCGTCATAATATCCAGCGTGGTGGCTGGTGCCTGTTCGCGCATTTTTTTCAGCAATGCCGGGATCAAGGTGGAGGCGGCGTAGTCGCTGGCCATAATGCGAAACACCCGGCTGCTCTGGCTGGGGTCAAAATCTTTGTGTGGCTGCAGGCTTTCTTCGAGCGTCAGCAGCACACCGCGCACAATGGGTGCCAGCTCTTTGGCTCGCTCGGTCGGCACCATGCCTTCCGAGGTGCGGACCAATATGGGATCGTTCAGTAAGTCGCGTAGCCTCTTTAAGCCGTTGCTCATCGCCGGCTGGGTGATGTTCAGCTGGTTGGCAGCGCGAGTGACGTTTTTCTCCCGCAGCAACACATCCAGATAGACCAGCAAGTTTAAATCGACTTTGTTGATATTCATCCGTTCAATGCTTATTTGGTTGGACATTGATTGTCTGAATCATAACACCGGTGAATGGGCACTGCATTAAAATTTATAACAGCGCCCACTGTGTTCGGTTGGGTTTTTGGTTAATAGTACTTCAAATCATCGGCCTTGCCGCGAAAGGCGTAGTAAGCTACTGCGGTATAGGCCAGAATAAAGGGCAGCACAAAGATAGCGCCAAAGAAAATAATCTGCAGCGATTCTTTCGAGCTGGCCGCCTCGTACAGCGTCATTTCGTTCGGCACCACAAAAGGATAGAAACTCAGTGCCAGACCGGCAAAACAGCAGACAAAAATAATCAGCGTTAGCCAAAAGGGCAGCCAGGCACCTTTGTCATCCGGCAAGGGCAAACGCTTTAACACCAAATAACCCAGTGCAAACATACCAAAGCAAAGCAGGGGAATGGCGGCATAGAAATACGCCAATGGCGGCTCGGTCCAGACCGCATACACATTGGCATTGACCAGCGGGTTGATCATGCTGACTGCCAGAATACCGCCAAAGGTCAGCACGCCGGCTTTTTTGCAAGTGGCAATCGCATGGCGCTGCAGCTCGCCGCTGGTTTTGCCTATCAGCCAGGCGTTGCCAATCATGGCGTAGGCGGCGGTGACACAAAGGCCACTGAAGCAAGCAAAGAGCACACTGCTCAGTTGGTAGTTCAGCCCCATCACATAAATACCCAGCATAAAGCCCTGGCTGAAGGTCGCCAGCAAAGAGCCGGCTTTAAAGGTCCAGTCCCAGTTGCGTTTTTGCGCTGGCTTGACCTTGGCACGAAAGTCAAAGGCCACACCGCGCAGGATCAAGCCAATCAGCAGCAGAGCTGCAGGCAGGTACATGGCGTGCAAAATGGCGCTGTGAGCAGCGGGAAAGGCTACCAGTAACAAGCCAACCGCCATCACCAGCCAGGTTTCGTTGGCATCCCAGAAAGGGCCGATGGAGGCGATGGCAGTGTCACGCCAGGCTTCGTTCTGCATTGGCAGGGTGATGCCTACCCCCAGGTCGTAGCCATCCAAAATCCCGTACAGCAAGAGCGACAGGGCGGTGAGGGCAGCAAATGCCAGCGCCAGATTTTCGGCAGTTAACCAGCTCATACAGGGGCTCCTTCTGGCATGGGATTGGCTTTGCGTTCAGGCAGGCCTGGCCGTGTTAAGTCGTACTCTTCGACATCCACGGCTTTTCTTGCCAGCACGAAGAGAGTTTTGATGTAAGCAAACAGCAGCACGGCGTAAAGCAGCAGGTAGAGGCTGAGCGTAATAGCGACCTGCTCGCTTGCAATGGTGGTGACGGCATCACGGGTTTTCAGTACGCCATAGACCAGATAGGGCTGACGACCGATTTCGGTGACATACCAGCCGGCCAGGGTGGCTACCCAGCCAGAGAAGGTCATGCCGACCAGCAGCTTCAATTGCAATGGGGTCAGGCTGTCGTGGCGGTACAAACGGGCGCTGCACCACCAGGCCATTAGCAGCATCAGCATGCCAATACCAACCATCACCCGAAAGCTGTAAAACACCGGCGCCACCGGCGGGTGCTCGCCTTCAAACTCATTCAGACCTTTTAGTTCACCATCAAGCTGGTGCGTTAAGATCAGGCTGGCCAGCTTCGGAATTTCCAGCGCAAAGCGGTTTTGGCGGTTTTCTTCATCCGGTATTGCAAACAGTACCAGCGGCGCTCCTTGCTGCGTTTCCCAGATGCCTTCCATCGCTGCTATTTTTTGTGGTTGATGTTCCAGTGTATTTAACCCGTGCAGGTCGCCAACAAAAATCTGCAGTGGTACCAGTAGGGCTGCACTGAACAAGGCAGTTTTTAAAGTGATTTTGGGCGCTTTTTTCTGATCACCGCGTAGCAAGCGGTAAGCTGAAAGTCCGGCCACCAGAAAACACACCGTCAGCGCCGAAGCCAACAACATATGCCCCAGCCTGTAGGGGAAGGAAGGGCTGAAAATAATCGCCAGCCAGTCGGTAGCGTGAGCCACGCCATCACGCATCTCAAAACCAACCGGGGTTTGCATCCAGGAATTAAGCGCCAGGATCCAAAACGCAGATAAGGTGGTTGCCAAAGCCACCAGGAAGGTAGCGCCGGTATGGGCCCAGCCAGGTACGCGTTGAAAACCAAACAGCATAATACCAAGCAAAGTGGCTTCGAGGAAAAAGGCGGTCAGAATTTCATAGGCCAGTAAAGGGCCGGCGATGTTGCCAACGGTTTCCATAAAACCCGGCCAGTTGGTGCCAAACTGAAACGACATGGTGATGCCACTGACCACCCCCAGGGCAAAGGTGAGTGCAAAGACCTTCACCCAGAACCGGTAGGCCCGCATCCAGATCGGATGTTTGGAGAAATCAAAACGGATTTTGAAATAAAACAGCAACCAGCCAAGGGCAATGGTGATGGTAGGAAACAGAATATGAAAGCTGATATTGGCGGCAAATTGGATCCGCGACAGCATAAGAGTATCCAACATGAGAACCTCGCTAGTCGGCTTTTTTTGTCATCAGTTTGTCTTTAAATTCCAGCACCTTGCCAACGCCGGAGCCCAGCTTCATCAGGGTGTTCAGCTTTTCCGGCGATAACGACTGCAGGCTTTGCGCCCAGTCGGTGATGTTTTCCAGCAAGTCGTGAATTTCGGCGATGCGCTCCTGGGCATAAGCTTCTTCGGCATTGCCGGCCTCATCCAGCAGGATATCGCGCAGCAGCGACAGGGTTGGATCAATTTCTCGTTTACGGCGTTCTTCAAACACCCGGTTGGCCATATCCCAGATACTGCCACGACTTTGGTAGTAATCCTTGCGATCGCCCGGGCGGTGGGTGGTCTGCACCAGTTGCCAGCTATGCAACTCTTTTAAACCCATGCTGACATTGCCGCGGGAAATACCCAGCAACTCACCGATATCGTTGGCACAGAGTGGCTGCTGATTAATCACCAACAGCGCATAGATCTGACCAACGGTACGGTTAAAGCCCCAGCGACTGCCCATTTCACCAAAGTGACAGACAAAGGACTCGATCATGGGTGTCATCCGCATAGCTATCTTCCTTTTGAATGTTCAGAAATTTCTGAAAGCATTATAAATGAGATTTGATCCAGATCAATAAAAATCGGAACTTTTGGCCTATGCCAGGCCCTGATGCTTGTTGTCTACTTTGCTAGCAGTTGGAAGCCGTGTGGCGGTCAGGATCCAAATGTGGTTTGGTTTTCAGGTAAGCGGCGCGAAAGGCGCGGAAATACTGTTGCAAGGCGGTACTGGCTTCAGGCAAGGTTGCCAGGCGCAGCACTTCGATGGCCACTTCAGCAGTGCATAGCTGGTGCAGGTGCGCTGCTTCGCGTAGCCGGTAGTCCGAGGCCTGCTCTGGCGCAATGCCAAGCACCGGCAAGGCTTGCAGATAAGGGCTTTTCAGCATTTTCTTGGCTTCGCGCCAGGTGCCATCCAGCAGTACAAACAGCGGTGTTTTACCGCCGCAGACCCGGTCGATATCGGCTTTGCTGCCAATGCAGCGCTCTGGTGCTATGTATTGGTGGGGGAAAATTAGTATGGGGGCATAGGCCGGATCGCTCAGTAGTGCCAGCAGGGCAGGGTCGGCTTCGGTGCGTTGCCATAAAAAGGCATGGTTATCGGCCATCACATCGGCAATGATGCGGCCGGTATTGCTGGGTTTGTAGGCTTCGCCCTTGTACATCAGCAGGCAAAAGGCTGCACCTTGCTGTGGCTTGGGTTTGGCGGCGCAGATGCAGTGGGCTTCAGCCAGCAAACAGGCCGGGCAGCGCTTGAGTTTGGCGCCACGGGCCAAAAACACCCGTTTCGAGGCCAGCAATTCGCGCTCGCGCAAAGCCAGCACCGAGTTTTGCTGTGAGGGGTGTTGTAGCTTGGCTGATGGCTGTTGTTGCGACAAAGGCTGCTGCTCCCGTAAAAGAGCCGGCAGTATACAAACCCTTACCCAAGCCAGCAAGCTCAGGCCGAATGCTCATTGTAACGGACGCTAAAACGCATGCCATCCGGGTAGGGAAACACATCATCAAACTGGCCGGCGCGGATGCGTTGCTGCATCTGCTGCCAGTATGCCGGATCCATCAGCTCGGGGTGGAACTTGAGCAGTAAATCGCGCAGCTCGGGTTGGGCGGTGACATAGGTGCTGATTTGCTCAGGAAACACATCGCCCGGTGCGACCGAGTACTCGCTGTAGAGCGCATCCTCAATCGATTCGGCTTTGGGCAGAGCGCGAAAATTCACATCCAGCAGGTACTGCACTTCGTCGTAATCGTAAAAAATCACCCGCTTGTGGCGGGTAACACCAAAGTTCTTCAGCAGCATATCGCCAGGGAAAATATTGGCGGCAATAATGTCTTTTAACGCCTGGCCGTAATCCTTCATGATGCGGGATTTTTCGTCGCTGCCCACCTGCTCCAGATACAAATTCAGCGGGATCATGCGCCGCTCAATGTACAAGTGCTTGATCACGACCAAGTCGTCTTCGATGCGCAGCGAGCCGCCGATGCTTTGTTGAAGCTCCTCCAGCAGCTCGGGGGCAAAACGGTCTATAGGCAGCGCCACATCCGAGTATTCCATGGTATCGGCCATGCGGCCGACCCGATCGTGTTTTTTCACCTGCAGGTAGCGGGCTTTGACGGTGGCGCGGCTGATCGGTTTGCTCTCCGGAAACTCATCGCGGATCACTTTAAACACATAGGGAAAAGACGGCAGGGTGAACACCATCATTACCAGGCCGCGGATACCGGGCGCGGCGACAAAGTGATCGCTGGAGCGGGTTAAATGCTGCAAGAGCTCACGGTAAAACTCGGTTTTGGCCTGCTTGTGCAATCCTATGCTGGCGTACAGCTCGGCCAGCGTTTTGTGTGGCATCAGTTCGCGCAGAAACTGGATCAGGGCCGAGGGAACCTGGCTTTGCACCATGAAATAAGCACGGGAAAAGCCAAACACCACCGACAGTTGCTCGGGCTCGGTGATCAGGGTATCTAAGTAAAGGCCTTCACTAGGTGCTGTGGAGCAGGCTTGCTGGTGCAACACCGGGATCACAAAGGGCTGCTGGCCTTCGGGGGTCACTACCCTGCCAATAATGTAAGCGGCTTTGTTGCGGTAAAAAGCACTTTTTAAAATATCAAAACGGATCAGGTGCAGCGGGAAACGGCCATGGCTGGACTGATCCAGAAAGCTGCGCACCAGATAGCGGATATCACGCTCCAAATCGATAAAATCGGGCCCGAAACGAAAGTCTGCAATGATGTGGCGGAGGGTTTGTTTCAGGCTGTTTTGCACCGGAAAATAACTGTCGTACACCGAAGCCACCGGGGCCGGCAATTGCTGGCGATTGAGGGTGCTTTGCACAAAAATATTCTGGTTGTGGAAATACTTGCGCTCAAACAACCGGCAAAACAACGAGTTGTAAAAGGTTTCGGCCAACTCAGCCTGCGGGTGCATCTGCAACAAATCGCTGTAGTGTTGCTTCACCTCTTGCCAGAAACCGGCGGAGCCGCCCGGATCCGGCAGTTCTTTTTTCAGCAGCAGCAGCGTTTCATTAACGCGCTGATCGTAAAACGAAATCCGCTCGGAGCTTAGCTGCAAAAAGCCCGGCCAATCGGCTTGATTAAAATAGCGGCTGGCCGCAGCTGTGCTGTCCTGAAACAACGCAAAGTGGCGTTTAAAGCCTTTTAAAATCAATTCAGCGATGGTTTTAGCGGTAAGCTGCATAGCAACGTCGAGTGGCCGAACATCAGCTGTCCATCATCGCATGAAACAACTCAAATGCAAGTTGAACCTTGGTTTGCTCTTTCGGATTCTGTTTACGTACCAGCGACTGGCGAAAGGCATACTGATAGTGCTGAGGCTTAATAAAGCGCAGCCTGGGGCCTTGGGCTGTCTGCTGATACGGTTTCGCCAGCTCTTCTGGGAGATAGCCCAGGTAGCGGCCTGATAGCAGCAACGCCAGCCGGGTATCGAACTGGTAGGCTTTGGCCTTTGGGGTAAGCTTTTGCAGTTGCGCCCGGCCGGCCGGATCAATATCGACCCCGGGGTAAATGGCCGGGTAGCTGGCCAGCAGGGCGTCGTCAATCTCGGCATCTGGCCGCTCGAACAGCGGATGCCCTTGTGCGCAGCACAGATAGATGGGGGTACTGAATAAAGGCTGATAGCTCAGGCCATCGATCTGCCGATAGCCGGGCATCAAGCCAAGATGGGCCTCATCGCGCAGCATTGCCAGCTCAATATGTTGCAGTGGTGCTGTATCCAGGCAAAGTTCCAGCTCAGGCGCCACCTCGGCCAGCCGATCGATCACTTTGGCCAGCCAGCTTAACCTGGATGGTGGCAGTTGATCCGAGCTAAGCACCACCAGCTCGCCGCTCAGCTGATTGTCGAGTGAGGCGACCAGCCGGGAAAAGTGTTGCTGAGCTTCGCCTAATTGCAGGATGCCATTGTATATTTGCTGACCTTCCTGGGTCAACGCAAAGCCCTGACGGCCGCGGTGACACAGCCGCAGCTTGAGCCGCTGCTCCAGATTAGCAATGTGAATGCTGATGGTGGAGCGGGTAATATTCAGGCTAGTCTCTGCGGCAGTAAAACCACCACATTCCACCACGGTACGAAATACTTGCAGCAGTTTCAGGTCGAATTGGGTCAGATTGTTCATACACCAGACTCTTTTGTTTGATAAAATTCAAACTAAACGTTTATACGTTGATATTTAATCTTAGTTTGATTTGGTGTTCAATAGCAATCATCAGCAGATAGAAGCTGCAGGAGGCAAGAATGAAATCACTTAAAGACAAGCAATTACTCAAATCACAATCCTATTGGCAAGGCCGCTGGCATGGGGCTGCAGCGCAATTTGATGTGACCAACCCGGCAACCGGCCAGGTGCTGGTCCGGGTGGCGGATGCCAGCGCTGAACACGCTGAACAAGCTGTGGCTTCTGCTGCCGGGGCATTCAAAGAGTGGGCGGCCTTACCCGCTGCGGAACGAGCACGCCTATTATTACGCTGGCATCAGTTGATGCTGGAGCATCAGGACGACTTAGGGTTACTGCTCACGCTGGAGCAAGGCAAGCCAATTGCGGAAGCCAAAGGTGAAATTGGCTACGGCGCCTCTTATGTGCAGTGGTTTGCTGAAGAAGCCAAGCGGGTCTATGGTGATACCATTCCGGGCCCTGCAGCCGATAAGCGTATTTTGGTACTGAAACAGCCGGTGGGGGTGGTTGCTGCGATTACACCATGGAATTTCCCAAACGCCATGATTGCCCGTAAAGCTGCCGCAGCCCTGGCGGCCGGCTGTACCTTTGTGGTGAAACCTGCCCAGCAAACACCTTTATCTGCTCTGGCCATGGCCGAGCTGGCGGATCGGGCCGGTATTCCTGCCGGGGTATTTAATGTGGTAGCAGGAACCGATGCCAAAGCCATTGGCAAAGTACTGACTCAGGATCCACGTATCGCCAAATTCAGCTTTACCGGCTCTACCCAGATTGGCAAACAACTGATCAAACAATGTGCGGATACCGTCAAGCGGGTCTCAATGGAGTTGGGCGGCAATGCGCCTTTTATCGTGTTTGAGGATGCCGATCTGGATGCCGCGATCGAGGGGCTGATGGCGTCTAAGTTCCGGAATGCCGGTCAAACCTGTGTCTGCACCAACCGTGTGTTTGTGCAGCAAGGGGTGATGGCTGATTTTACTAAGAAACTACAACAAGCCATGACTTCACTGAAGCTCGGTGTGGGTACAGACGATGGCGTGACCATAGGCCCACTGATCAGCATGGATGCGTGCGATAAGGTGGATGAGCTGGTGCAACAGGCCTCCGAACAAGGTGCGCGTTTGCACTGTGGTGGTAAACGCAGCGAGGCGGAGCAGTTGTTTTACCAACCCACGTTATTAACGGGCGTTACGGCTGACATGGCGGTCGCTAAGGAAGAAATATTTGGCCCGGTTTTGGCGCTGCAAAGCTTTGAGACTGAAGATGAAGTCATCCAGCAGGCGAACGATACCGAATACGGCTTAGCAGCCTATTTCTACAGCCGGGATATTGGCCGGATCTGGCGGGTGAGCGAAGGATTGGCTTTTGGCATGGTGGGGGTAAATGAAGGCATTATCTCCAATGCCGCAGCTCCTTTTGGCGGAGTGAAGCAGTCAGGCTATGGCCGGGAGGGCTCCAGCTATGGTTTGGACGACTATCTGGATGTGAAGTATGTCTGTCTTGGCGGTCTGAGCCGCTAATGCAATGTGAAACATAAGCGTATAGAACAACGATGGGGTTGATATGAGTAACCAGCAATTGCAAGCCAGAAAACAAGCCGTCATCGCCCGCGGGCAAGGCAACCTGTACCCGGTGTATGTGTCGCATGCCCGTAATGCCGAAGTCTGGGATGTCGAGGGTAAACGCTACATTGATTTTGGCACCGGCATTGCGGTTTGCAATACCGGTCATTCGCACCCAAAAGTGGTCGCTGCGGTGATAGAGCAAGTCGGCCGGTTCAGCCATAGCTGCGTGATGATCAATCCTTATCCGCAAGCGGTAGAGCTGGCCGAGAAGTTGACTCAGTTGGCACCAGGCGCATCGGCAAAAAAAGCCATCTTTGTCACCACGGGCGCTGAAGCGGTGGAAAACTGTGTGAAAATAGCCCGGGCGCATACCAGGCGTCGCGGTGTGATTGCCTTTACCGGTGGATTTCATGGTCGTACCAATATGACGATGGCGCTGACTGGCAAAGTGACCCCTTATAAAAACCTGTTTGGTCCTTTCCCGGCCGATATCTTCCATGCGCCTTTTCCGATCCCCTACCATGGTGTTTCGGTTGAGCAGGCGTTAAAAGCCTTGCAGACGTTGTTTAAAACCGACATCGCGCCAGAGGATGTGGCGGCCATTATTATTGAACCCGTCCAAGGGGAAGGGGGCTTTTATCCGGCACCGAAAGCATTTATGCAGGCCTTGCGGCAGCTGTGCGATCAGCATGGTATGGTGTTGATCGCCGATGAAATCCAAACCGGCTTTGGTCGTACCGGCAAATTTTTTGCCACCGAATACAGTGGCATCGAGCCGGATCTGATGACCATGGCCAAAGGCATTGCCGGTGGCTTCCCGATTGCGGCTGTGGTGGGCAAGGCCGAGATTATGGACGCGCCACTGCCGGGAGGCCTCGGCGGTACCTATGGTGGCTCGCCGGTTGGCTGTGCTGCAGCCCTGGCCGTGCTGGATGTGATTGAGCAGGACAATCTGGTTGAGCGCAGCCGCGCCATCGGTGCGGCTTTTGCCGAAAGTCTGCACAGCCTGCAACGTCAGTTCCCGGCTGTGATTGGTGATATTCGCCAGCAAGGTGCCATGATTGCGATGGAGCTGGTAAAAGACGCGGATCCCAATCAGCCCAACCCGGAGCTGACGCAACGCATTATCAAGGCGGCAGAGCAACACGGCTTGATCCTGCTGGCCTGTGGTTTTTACGGCAATGTGATCCGGTTCCTGCCCCCTCTGACCATCGAGTTTGAGGTGCTGCATGAAGGCTTGGAAAAGTTGGAAGTCTTGATGCATTCTTTGCTGAGTCAGCACTAATGCCTGCCCGCGGCTACATGTGCTGTCAACTCTAAGCCATTTGCAGATTTGTACTCAGCATGGTGCAGAAATGGTGTAGACTTGATGTATCAGGCAGGAGGTTTTTATGCAAACTTCATTAAAGCAAATCGAAGAGCAAGCACTGGGTTTGAACTCTGAAGAGCGCGCGAAATTAGCAGAAGTTATGCTCGAGTCATTGAGTCCAGCGCTGACAGAAATTGAAGCTGCTTGGCAACTGGAAATTGAAAAGCGTGTAGCTGCGTATGATAAAGGCGAAATGCCGGTCTTTGCTGCTGAAGACGTTTTTGCTGAAGCAAAACGTATCGTCAGGTGAAGCGGGTAAAGTTTGTCGCGCAAGCCCAATTATTGGGCGTCACGAGTATAGAAAGTATATTTTTTTACTTTGATCTACAAAAACCTCTGAAATAGCCATTTTCTGGCCTTTTTCACTGCCTTACTGTACACTACGCGCCTTTTTCACCCCCTATTGCTAAGCAATCGCGAACAGGACGCAGGCCAATGTAATTGTTTTTCCTACGTACGATCCAATGAAATTGCTGTGAAAAGCACGCACTGTCATCAGTTGCATGCCTGTTCCAGCTATCTTTACTTTCAATCGAACTACGCAGGACGATATACATGCTTGCTACTATAAAACAAAACTGGTTTTCTAATCTTCGTGGTGATGTGCTTGCTGCCATAGTGGTTGCGTTGGCGCTGATCCCTGAAGCCATTGCTTTTTCTATTATTGCCGGGGTCGACCCAAAAGTAGGTTTGTACGCCTCCTTTGCCATCTGTCTGATTATTTCATTTACCGGAGCCCGGCCGGGCATGATTTCTGCTGCTACCGGTGCCATGGCGCTACTGATGATTACGCTGGTGCGGGATCATGGTCTGGAGTATCTGCTGGCCGCGACCTTGCTCTGTGGCTTAATCCAAATTGTGTTTGGCCTGCTTAAATTAGGCGAGTTAATGCGCTTTGTCTCGCGCTCGGTAGTCACTGGCTTTGTCAACGCGCTGGCTATTTTGATCTTTATGGCACAGCTACCTGAGCTAAGTGGTCAGCATGGCACTGTCATGGTGTATGGTATGACGGCGCTGGGCCTGGGTATCATCTATCTGTTCCCCTATGTCACCAAAGCGATCCCATCCCCCTTGGTTTGTATCGTCGTACTGACCGCCTTGGCGCTGTATTTCGGCATGGATATCCGTACGGTATCGGATATGGGTGAATTGCCAGACAGCCTGCCGGTATTCCTGTGGCCGGATGTACCGCTCAATTTTGAAACCTTAGCCATTATTTTCCCATACTCGCTGGCGTTGGCCGTGGTAGGCATTCTGGAATCCCTGATGACAGCCACTATTGTAGATGATTTAACCGATACCAGCAGCGATAAAAACCGCGAGTGTGTTGGCCAGGGCGTTGCCAACCTGGGTTCTGGTTTGATTGGCGGTATGGCTGGTTGTGCCATGATTGGTCAATCCATCATCAATGTGAAATCCGGTGGTCGTACCCGGCTATCGACTCTATTGGCCGGTGTTATTTTGTTGGTCATGGTGGTGTTTCTGGATACCTGGGTCGGTTTGATCCCAATGGCTGCTTTGGTGGCTGTGATGATTATGGTATCCATTGGTACCTTCAACTGGAGCTCAATTAAAGACTTGAAAACCAACCCAAAAAGCTCCAGTGTGGTGATGATAGCAACCGTGGTGGTGGTGGTATTTACTCATAACCTGGCTTATGGTGTACTGGTGGGTGTGCTGTTAAGTGCGCTGTTTTTTGCCAACAAAGTGGGCCGGATCTTGTACATCGGCTCTACCTTGTCGAAAGATGGCCATGAGCGGACCTATCAGGTGGTGGGGCAGGTATTTTTCTCCTCCTCTGAGCAATTTATCGGTGCCTTTGATTTTAAAGAGGCGGTGGAAAAAGTCCGCATTGATTTAAGCCGGGCTCATTTTTGGGATATTACCGCCATCAGTTCGCTGGATAAGGTGGTGATCAAGTTCCGTCGTGAGGGTACCGAAGTGGAACTGGTGGGTTTGAATGAAGCCAGTGCTACTCTGGTGGATAAGTTCGCTGTGCACAACCGCCCGGATGCGGTCGAAAAATTGATGGGACATTAGGAGAATAACCATGATTAAAAAAGTAATGGCCTGCATTGATGCCTCTCCTTATGCTGAGGCGGTCTGCGATTACAGTGTGTGGGCGGCCAACCGCCTGAATGCACCTTTGTCGATGCTGCATATCCTGGATCGGGCCCAACACACCAACACGCCGGATTTAAGTGGCACCATTGGCCTTGGTTCGCAGGAAATTCTGTTGGAGCAACTGGCCGAGCTGGATGAAAAGCACGCCAAACTGGCGCTGGAGCGCGGCCGCTTAATACTGGATGCCGCCAAGGCGCGGGCTGAAGCGGCTGGTGTCTCCGAAGTGGATGAGCGCTTGCGCCATGGCCACTTTGTCACCAGCTTGCTGGAGCTGGAAGATGAAATCCGTTTGCTGGTGCTGGGTAAGCGTGGCTTTAGCAGTGCCGATGCGCATGGCCAACTTGGGCTGCATGTCGAAGGTTTGATCCGCAGCATGCAAAAACCAGTGCTGCTGACCCAGCAACACTTTGTGGAGCCGAAAAGTTTGCTGATGGCTTTTGATGGCAGTGAAACCGCCACCAAAAGCCTGAACATGCTGGCGGAAAGCCCTTTATGCAAAGGCTTGCCGTGCCATCTGGTGATGGCGGGTGCCGATGTCGAAGCGGCCAGGGTGCAGCTGGAGCAGGCGGCCGCTAAATTACGCAGCGAAGGCTTTGAGGTGACGGTGGCCATAGTGGCCGGTGAGCCGGATGTGGTACTGAACCAGTACCAGCAGGATCACAGCATCGGCTTGCTGGTGATGGGTGCTTACGGCCATAGTCGCATTCGGCAGTTCTTTTTAGGCAGCACCACCACGGCGATGATCAGCAAGGCCAAGTGCTCCTTGTTGGTGCTGCGTTAATTTTACCAAAGATAAACTGCCCCTGATGGCCGAGTGGCTGGAGTGCTTACGTAACAGCGGATAGAGCTGAACGACAATGATCAGTGTAAAAGCCGGCTGGCTGGTACTACTTACTCCACCGGCTTCAAGGAGCACATCCCTGTGCCCTTTCAGCCTCCGCAGCATCCCTGCTGCTGTTGCGTAAGTAGTACCAACCATCCGGCTCTGCCGGGTTTGGTTAAAGCTCTGGAAATTTGCTGGTGTAGAAGTCTTTGGCTAGGGTGGTGCTAAGCGCTCTGGCCAATTGAAACACATCGGCTTCCTGATAAGGGCGGCCCACTATCTGCACTGAACTGGGTACCCCGTTGTCGCAAAAGCCATTCGGCATCGCCAGCACCGGGCATTGCCCCAGCGTATTGAACGGATAGGTCATAAACCAGCCCTTGTTGGCATCCACATCGACGCCATTGATTTGCATACCATCCTTGCTGTAATCAAAATCGGCTGGTACTTCACTGGTGGCCAGGGTCGGGCACAGCAGCAGATCATAGTCTTTGAAAATTACGGCCAGTGCATCCCACATGGCGCAGCTGTGCAGATTGGCCTGAAAAATAGCATCCACTGTTAATTGGTCTACCATCTCCAGGTAATGCTGCACATAGGAGGTGAGTTGCTTGCGAGCATCGGGTGCGCCAAATTTTTGCTTCAGCGTCATGCCCATCAGAGCCCGCTGATGGATCTTGGCCGTTTCAATGACCCGTTCATCCCAGGCTGGCTCTATCAAATCCACCTGCACGCCCTGAGCACGCAGTGCCTCGGCAGTATGGTCGAGCTCGCGACGGATGTCGGCCGCCACCTGATAAAAACCAAGCGTCGGTGCCAGGGCCACTTTTAATTGCTGCAAGGGTTTGCGCGGCTTTAAGCCGGGGTTGTCATCTGGAATAAAGGAGTGCGAGTCCATCCAATCCGGGCCTTTAATAAACGGATAGAGCAACAGTAAATCATCCAGCGTGCGGGTTAGCAGGCTGTGGTGGCAGTAAGGGTCGATGTTGTACGGGCTGATCTCTGGTACCCGGCCATGCGGTGGCTTGTAGCCATAAAGGCCACAAAAGGCGGCCGGGATCCGCACCGAACCCCCGATATCGGTGCCATTGGCAAAGCTGCACATGCCGGTAGCGACGGCAATGGCTGAGCCACCGGAAGAGCCGCCACAGCTGATGGCCGGATTCCATGGATTGCGGCTAACACCCCACAATTCCGACCAGGTGACGCCGGCGGTAGAAAACTCTGGTGTGGTGGTACGGCCATGCACGATGGCTCCGGCTTGCAGCAGGCGGGCCGGTACCGGATCGGTGCTGGTGGCCATGGCTTCGGTGAGCAGACGGGAGCCATTGGTGGTGATTTGGCCTTCAATGTAGGTTTCATCTTTAATGGCCACGGCCAAGCCTTCCAGTGGCCGAGCCTGACTTTGTGGCCACCGTGCAGTAGCTTGCTCTGCCTTGTTTAGCGCATCCTGCTGAAACTGACTGGTAAAGGCATTGAGTTTGGGATCCAGCTGGCGAATACGTTGCTGATAGGCCTGCATCAGTTCGGTGGGCGTCAGGCTGCCTTGACGGAACTGCTGTAGGATCTCGGTTACCGCTAAATAATGAATGGCCAATGCTGCTCACCTTCTGCCAGAGCCAGAAACATGCCGCTATTATTGCAGGCGTCAGCCATCAGCCAAGTTATTAACCATCGGTTGAGCCGATGGCTGTTTCTGCTTTGGTGTCAGCGCACCACAAAGTCAAAATAAGTGTCTGGGTAGGCCGGCGGCAGATGGGTAAAGTGCCACCACTCCATGGAATAAACCGCAAAGCCTTCAGCTGCCATCAAATCAATCAGCAACTGTCGGTTGGCGCGCTGCTCCGGGCTAATGCCTGGGTCATCGACATTGGACACAGGGTCAAATAAGTCGAAGGGGCTGCCCATATCAAGCGCCTGATAGCTCCCCTGGCTAAGACGACGGGTTAAGGTTAGATCGACCGTACTGCCACGGCTGTGGCCAGAGCGGGCGGCAATGTACTGACCGACCAACTGATCTTTACCAAGATTTGGGTAAAACTCGTCTTTGGTACGGGTGTCGGCCAAATCCTGCGACCAACGCACAAAGTGATCCACCGCCCGTTGTGGCCGGTAGCAATCAAAGATGCGCAAGTTGTAGCCCTGCTGCCAGGCAGCCTGCCATACCCGTTGCAAGGCGGAAGCAGCATTGGCTTGCAGAAAACATTTATTGGCTTCGTAGCCATCTACTTTTGTGCCAACAAAGTTATAGGGCCCAAAATACGCGATATGAAACTCTGCTTTTGGGATCAGCTGCGCCATATCGTAAAAATCAGCCGGTTGCTGGCTCGGATCCGTTGCCGGGGCCTCGGTCTGGCTGGCGCAGGCGCTGAGTAACAGTGCGCCGGCAACATAGCCGGCTGTGGTTCTTACATTCATCAAATCATCACCCATCCTGCGGTCATAAAGGCGAAAAGGGCCAGGATGCCGCAGAACAGGGCATAGGGCAGCTGGGTTTTCACATGCTCCAACAGATCGCAGCCAGCCGCTACGGAACTGACCGCAGTGGTGTCCGAGATAGGCGAGCAGTGATCGCCAAAGACCCCGCCACTTAAAATCGCTGCCAGTACCAGCTCGGGCGGCAGGCCCAGCACGATCACCATCGGCATGCCTATGGGGATCAGAATGGCAAAGGTGCCCCAGGAAGTGCCGGTGGTAAAAGAAATCAGCGCGCCGGCTAAAAACAACAACGCCGGGATCAAAAATAGCGGCAGTGCATCGCTGACGATGGAGGCAATAAAGTCACCGGTGCCCAGTTGGCGCATGCTGGCACCAAGGGCTAAGGATAGCAAGACGATGGTAACCAGCGGCAGCAGTTCGTTCATGCCTTTAAAACCAATGCCAACCAGCTCTTTGTGGCTGAAGCGGCGGCTAATCAGCATCATGCTGTAAGCCACCAGGCAGGCCAGGGTGGTGGCATAGAGCACCGATTTTGAGCCGGAGCCATCCACCAGGTTGCCGTTGCCGGTCCACATCATAAAGCCAACCATAGCAAACACCAGCGTCAGCAAAGGCACCAGCATAAAGGATGGATGACTGGGCGCGATTTCCAGTTCGGTGTGTTTATCCAGCGTATTCAGCTCTTTCTCCGATTGGCGCATCGGGCCATAAATTTTGCCGCTGATAATGGTGTATAACACCACGGTCAGGGTGATGAGGGCATAGAAATTCAGCGGTATGGTGCCAATAAGTACCGCTACGGTACTTTTTTCCAGCTCGTACATCGATACCAGGCCAAGAATATAGGCGCCCCAGCCGTTTAGCAGGATCAGAATACAAATGGGTGCACTGGTGCTGTCGATGATGTAGGCCAGCCGGGCCCGGCTCATTTTAAATTTATCGAACAAACCACGGGCGGTAATACCGGCGGTCAGTGAGCTGAGGTTCGACTCAATAAACACCATCACGCCGATGAAAAATGTTAGTAAGCCGGTCTGGCGCTGATTGCGGGCAATGCCTTTTTTCACAAAGAGCTCAACCATGGCCGAGACACCGCCGGAGTAGCGCATATAGGCCAGCACAGCGCCAACCATTAAAGAGAACATCAGCAGGCGGGCGTTGTCGGTGGAGGAGGTAACGCCGACAATGCGCTCCAGGGTTTGCACCGGCCCGTCCAGCAGCGCCGAACCTACCCCAAACTGGCCGGCTTGCAGCAACAGCAACAACTCAGCACTGCACAAGGACACCAGCAAGGCCAGGATCACTTCTTTACGCCACAGCACAACCGCAATGGCCACCAGGGCCGGTAAGATGGTTAACCAGTCAGACAAAATACGCTCCCCAGAATGCTTGTTCTTATTACTAAATTATTCTTATTAAGCCTGCAAAATTGGAATAAATCAATATTTGCGCGTGCAGCGAAACGCATTCACTGGCAAGGATACTGTAGAGCAGGATGGGGAGCTTGTCATTCCCTGCTTGAGGGTAAACGCAGCAACCACAGGAGCAGTCAGGCTGCTGCTGTGGTTGGGAAGGGCAGGATGAGGTTGCTTAGCGGAAACTGTAACGCAGACCAACCATCACAATGGTCGGGTCGATGCTGACATCCACCGGTTGTACATTCGCACCGTTGATTTTCACCATGGCATCGGTATCGATATCGGCCCAGGCGATCATGGCATGCAGGCCCCAGTTGTCGCTAAGTTTGTAGTTAAAGCCGGCTTGCAGTGCGATCCCAACCGAGTTCTTCAGCGATAAAGACACATCATCGCCTGCCTGAGCGGCACCGATGGCTACCAGGGTGTCTTTGAGCTCAGGAGCTGCTTTTTCCGAGAAAAACAGCGTGTAGTTTAAACCGGCGCCAACAAAAGGCCGGAAATCGGCATTGACGCTGCCAAAGTTGTACTGTGCCAGTAAGGTTGGCGGCAGGTGCTTGGTTTTACCCACCGGCAGGCCATCAACGGCCGAGCCTTTTACTTTGATGTTGTGGGAAAATGGCGTGGCAGCAATCAGTTGCACACTCCAGTGGTCATCCAGCGCATAGTCGAAGGTCAGGCCCAGCTGGGTATTGCTGTTTACCCCGACCTTAGCCGAGTTGGCAGGCAAGCCAGCGACGGTTTCCACCACATTCAGATAACTGCTGTCATCATTTGGGCTCACATTGATGGCACCGACATTGACACTGAAATTGGCCAGCGCCAATGGGGAAAACAAGGCCGCTGCGATGGCCGATAGCTGAAGCGCTGAAGTTCGTTTGTTGTTGTGCATGGCATACTCCATTTGGGATAGGTTCTGGCCGCTATTGTGCTGAATTTGGTGATTGAAAACCTGTGCCAGATCAAGCTTTCCCTGCGATCTTTGCTGCAGCAGAGCAAAACTTTGATGCAGATTAAGTTTTGCTGGGGCTGCCGCTAAAAATAAAATATTCCAATGCTGGGTTGATGGCTGAATAAATAATCAATACACTGAAGCAGGAACAAATACGACAAAACGCAGGTGAAGGCGGCAGGCCGTAATGGCACCCCTTTAGTAGTGTTGTACTATGCTTAGCAGGCATGCACACTGCGTACTGAGCTTGGCTAATAAGGAGTTGCTATGAAGTGGTTGGTTGTACTGGGGGTTTGTCTTGGACTACTAAGCGGAGTCAGCGCCATGACGGTGGAAGAGTTTGAGGCGTTCAAGCAAGAAGGGCTGGATAAACCGGTGATCCGTTATGCTGATATCGAGCCACTTCTGCAGCAACACCGGCAAAACCCTTTGTTTGAATTTACCGAGTTAGGCCATTCGCTGCTGGGCACACCGATTTACCAGATTAAAATGGGCCGGGGGGATACCAAGGTACTGGCCTGGACGCAGATGCATGGCGATGAGCCCACGGCTACGGCAGCGATTTTTGATTTACTCAAGTACATTGCCGCTGAGGAGCAGGCCAGCTGGCGCGGAAGTTGGATGGAGCAGATTACGCTGTACATTATTCCGATGGTGAACCCGGATGGCGCCGAGGTAAACACCCGGGTCAACGCTCAGGGCATTGATATCAACCGGGATGCGCTGGCGCTGCAAAGCCCGGAAGGGCGCATTCTGATGGAAGCTGCCAAGCGCATTGAGCCCCACTATGGTTTTAACTTGCACGATCAGAACCGCTTTCATGCGGCGGGCGATGCGAAAAACCCGGCTACCATTTCCTTGCTGGCGCCTGCCTTTAACGAAGCGCGGGACATCAATGAAAGCCGTAAACGGGCGATGCAGCTGATTGCCTATGTCAAACCCTTGATTGACCGTGAAATCCCGAACCATCTGGGCCGTTACGACGATACCTTCTCGGTACGCTCTTTTGGCGATACCTTCTCTTCCTTTGGTATCAGTACGGTGTTGGTGGAAGCGGGTGGGCATCGCAATGACGACAACCGTCAGGTGCCGCGCCGCTTGAACTTTTTGATGTACGTGAAGTGGCTGGATGGCATTGCCAGTGGCAGCTACCGCACTGCGGATGTGGCCGATCACGATGCCATCCCTTTTAACCAGCGCGGTATGAAAGATGTGCTTATTCACAATGTGACTTTCACGCTGAATGAGCAGCCGGCGCTGCTGGATCTGGCCTTTGATCTGGATTGGGAAGCCAGCCGCCGTGCCCGGATTGACGACATTGGTGATTTGTCCATTTTTGGTGCTTACCACAGCTTTGATGCTGAAGGTCTGCACTTTAAAGCCGGGCGTGCTTACCGCTTAACCGAGCTGCTGACCCTGGAGCAGGCGCAGTACATTGAGTTACTGCGCGGCGGTTACACCCATTTTATTGGCGATGAAGAGCTGTTGCGCAACAACAGTCGTCTGCCGGTGCTGGTCAATCCAACGCGTCGCTTACCCCGTGAGGCATTGGTCCGTCAGCAAAGTGCCACCTTCTTGCTGCGCAATGAGGATGGTGTGCAGTATGCGGTAGTGAATGGCCAGGTGATTGAACTGGACCGTGGCCGGGTGATGTACCGTTACGGCAGTTAAAGGCTATAGGTCATTAAAAAAGCGAAGGCTCAGCCCTTCGCTTTTTTTGTTTATGGGTTCGTTGCCGGCAGTAGTTTATTTCACACCATGCAACTGCTGATGCCAGTCTTTCAGTGCCTGCAGGCTTTGTTGCAGTTTTTCCTGCAGTTTTTCATCCTGCAGGCTGCCGTCGGTATCGAAGTTGTCGTTAAAGGCGCTGGCAAAAAACTCGGGTTTGGTCATCACCTGCAGATCCAGATAGACGCAAATTTGCCGCAGATGGTACTGCGCCCGGGCGGTGCCCATGCCGCCGCCGGCACCAATCAAAGCTGCTGCTTTGCCGCGCAGCAGGTGGTTGTCCGGCTCGCGCGAGGCCCAATCCAGCGCATTTTTCAGCGCCGGGGCAATCGAATAATTGTATTCGGTGCAGGCCAGCAGCAGCGCATCGGCTTCGGCAAACTCCTGCAATAAGTGCTCGACCGCCGGTGGTTTTTCTGCCAGATCGGCGTTGTACAGCGGTACTTCCAGCAAGTCGGCAATATGGATTTTCATGCCATTAGGGGCATGGGCCTGGGCATAGCGCAGCAGCCCCCGGTTGGTGGATTTTGCCCGCAAACTGCCGCTCAGGCCAAGTACCCTTAACGTCATGCTGTGTTCCTTAGCTTATGTTGGTGCTGTTACCAAGCCTAGATGGCGCTTAAGGGTAAAGCAAATACGGCTGACGTTGTTGCAGAAAAGCCTCCAGCCCTGGTTGCCAGCTGGCACGAATTTCCGCTTCTGAGGCGCCGGCTTGCAGTTGCAAGCGCAATTGATCGGTGCCAGCCAGTCGGTCCATAAAGCCAGGTGAATTAAACAGTGGCAGGCCTTGCTCGGCAAAGCGTCGCTGCCAGCTGAGCAGATAGCTCAGATCCAGCCCGCCTGCCGGCACCTGGCGTAAGTCCTGACCATAAACAGTTTTATCCTGCAGCGGGGGCGTCAGAGCTGCGCCTGGGGTGGAGACCGGCGTAAAGGAGAACGCTGTGCTGAGATCCTCGGTCAGGCCGAACTGATCAAACCCCAGCACCTGAAAAGGGAAGGGGGTACCGCGACCGACACTCATCGGGGTGGCTTCAAAAAAGCCCAGCGAGGCATAGAGCGCAATGGACTGATCATTGGGTAAGTTGGGGCTGGGACGCACCGGCAAGGAATAGTGCTGCTCGCGTTGGTACTGCTGCATGGGGATCACGGTCAGTTGCAGGGCTTCGGCATTGGGGATCCAGCCTTCACCCTGGATCATCAGGGCCAGCTCGCCCACCGTCATGCCATGCAGCAAAGGAATGGGGTGCATGCCAACAAAAGACTGAAACGCCAGGTCCAGTACCGGGCCATCGACATAACGGCCATTCGGGTTGGGCCGGTCTAAAATAAGCACTTCGGTGCCTTCAGCAGCGGCAACCTCCATCAGGTAATGCATCGAACTGATGTAGGTGTAATAGCGCACACCGACATCCTGAATATCAAAAATCACCAGATCCAGCTCACGCATCAGCTCAGCAGAGGGCTTGCGGTTGCTGCCATACATTGAGCTAATGAGCAGGCCGGTGCGCTGGTCCACACTGTGATCCACCTTGGCGCCTGCATCATGATCGCCACGAAAACCATGTTCCGGCGCGAAAATTGTCACGATGCTTACCCCTTCAGCCAGCAGCACATCAACCAGGTGTTGCTCGCCAACCAGAGAGGTTTGATTGACCAATAAGCCGACTTTTTTCCCCTGCACTATCGGCAAATAAAGTCCACTTTGTTCTGCACCCAGTTGTAAGGGAGCCGCTTCAGCCTGAGCGGGAGGAATCGTTGGCTGGCAGGCACTCAGTGCCCAGAGCAAGCATGGCAGCAGCAGGCACTGGCGTAGGCGTAGCAAAAGCATGGTATTATTCTCAAAAACAGGAACTTACTTACTTTATAGCATGCCAAAGCCCCAGTGCGAACCCCCCGGCGGGGAATAAGCGCTGCTGCATTTTGGTTGTATGCTGGCTGCACATTCAGGGTAAGATGACCGAAAGAATTCTGGGAGTAAACAATGCGTTTGATTAAATGGGCCGCCATGATACTGGCAACTGGCTGGTTGGCATGGTCGGGTCCGGTGTTGGCCCAGCGGTCAGAGCCACTGCCAATCCGTACTGTACTGGCGCAGAAAATTATGCTGGATTTACGTTACTACTGCCAAGATCCAGTGCCGGCTGGGCATTGCCGTGCTCCGTTAACCGAGTTGCCTGCCGAATTGGCGCAGCTGATAGCCAGCACTGAGCTTGGCGGCGTGATTCATTTTGCTGAGAATTTACAAGACATCAGGCAGATTTACCGGCTTAATCAGCAATTGCAGCATGCTGCCAGTCGTAGTAAGCATCGTTTGCCGCTATTTATTGCGGTGGATCAGGAAGGTGGTCGGGTCGCGCGTTTGCCCAAGCATCAGGCCACCACCTTCAGTGGCAATATGGCCATTGGTGCCACCTACCAGGCACATGGCGTGCGTTATGCAAACCAAGTTGCTCAAGTGCAGGCCAAAGAGCTGCTGGCACTTGGCTTTAACCTGAACTTTGCCCCCACGGTCGATGTGAATAACAACCCGGCCAACCCGGTGATCAATGTGCGTGCTTTTGGCGATGAGCCAAGCAAGGTGGCTGAACTGGGCGCAGCCATGGTGGCCGGCATGCAGCAACAGGGCCTGCTGAGCGCACTGAAGCATTTTCCCGGCCATGGCGATACCGAAGTTGACAGTCATCTTGGTTTGCCGCTGGTACGACACAGCAAAGAGCGGATTACCGCGGTGGAGCTGGCACCTTTTGCTCACATTATCGAGCAGCAACCACCGGCGATGATCATGACCGCTCATATTCAGTTTCCGGCGCTGGATAGCAGCACCTTGCAAGGCCGGGATGGTCGTTCTTTCATGAAGCCGGCGACTTTGTCGCGTGCGATCCTAACCGAATTACTACGGCGACAGCTCGGCTACCAGGGCGTGATCGTGACCGATGCGCTCGATATGAAAGGCATCAGCGATTTTTTTACTGCTGAACAAGCAGTGATCCATGCCTTTGCTGCCGGTGCCGACATTGCATTGATGCCAGTAAAAATTCAAAGCCCGGCAGAATTACAGCAGTTGGATATGCTGCTGGATGCATTGGAGCAGGCGGTGGCCAGCGGCAAGCTGGATGAAAGCGAGCTGCGAGCCTCACAAGCCCGCATTCAGGCGCTGAAACAACAGCTACCGACGCAACAACCAGCGCTGAGCTTGCTGGCACACCCCGAGCACAAAGCACTGGAGCAGGCCTTGGCACGTAACAGCATCACGCTACTGCGAAACCGCAACCAACTGCTGCCATTGCAACAGACGCCGGGCCAGCGCTGGTTCCTGCTGATGCCCGACAGCAGCCGGTGCCAGGCCTTGATGACAGCCTTGCAGGCGCGGGTTAGCGCCGCTGTCCATCTGAGTTGCGGTAGTTTGCTTAGCCGCGACTGGCCAGAAGTGCTGGCACAGCTTCAGCAAAGCACCCTGTTAATCAGTGCTTTTGTAACACCGATGCAAAGCGTGGCCGAATTGGGCGGCATGGATGATGTGGCCGCCCTGGGCGGTTTGCAGCAGGCTTTTGCGCAGCAACAGCAGCGCTTGCAGGCCGCTATCCGCCAAGCCGGACAACAGCAGCTACCGCATGTCTATCTGAGCCTGCGCAGCCCCTACGACGTGGCAACCTTTGGCCAGCAAGCGCAGGCGGTGCTGGCCAGTTACGACTACCACACCGTGGTGCAACCAGGCAGTAAGCAGCACAGCGGCCCGGCATTTGAAGCCCTGGCCGATGTTTTGTTGGGGCTTTATCCTGCCAGTGGGGTTTTGCCCGTTCAGTTGCCAGAGCCTGTCTTACCGTGATGGGGTTATGGCAGCGCCATGCCGATGGCATTTTGCAGCAGTTGCCCGCCGATCGGCTGCTGGCGCTGGATGTATTTCGCGGCCTGACCATTACCGCCATGATTTTGGTGAACAACCCAGGTAGCTGGGCTTACATCTATGGACCGCTGCGTCATGCCGACTGGCACGGCTGGACACCCACCGATCTGATCTTTCCGTTTTTTATTTTTATTGTCGGTGTGTCGATGCAGCTTAGTTTGTGCAAGCACCAGCGCAGTCCAGGTGTGCAATTGCAGGCTGGGGCACTGCGTAGTCTGAAACTGATAGGGCTAGGGTTGTTGCTGGCATTGTCGTACTACAATCTGCGCGATGCCAATTTTGACTGGGTAGCGCAGCGTTTACTGGCACTGCGTTATCCCGGTGTCCTGCAGCGGATTGGCCTGGTGTATTTTTGCTGTCTGTTGTTGGTGCTGTGGCTGCCCTGGCGAGGCCGTTTGCTGGCAGCCCTGGCATTGTGCGGCCTTTACCTGCTGGGAATGTACGGTATTTCCTATCAGGACGATGCCGGCAACAGCTACCGCGGCTTGCTGGAGCATGGCAACAGTTTTGCTGCCTGGCTGGATCATAGCTTGCTAGGTCCAAACCATGTGTATTACCGCAGCGCTAGCCCTTTTGCCTTTGATCCGGAAGGGCTATGGTCTACTTTACCAGCCATCAGCAGTTGTCTGGCTGGAGTACTGACAGCGCAATGGCTGCAGCAACCGGGTGCGCTCAGTGGTAAAATCAAAGCCATGCTGCTGGCAGGGCTGGCCGCTGTGCTGCTGGCCGAGCTTTGGCATGGCTGGCTACCAGTCAACAAACCCTTATGGACTCCCAGTTACGTGCTGCTGAGCACCGGTTATGCCTGGCTGGTGCTGGCGACCTGTTTATGGTTGTGTGATGTAAAAGGATACCGGCGCTGGACTGCGCCCTTTGTGGTGTTTGGTGCCAATGCTATTTTATTCTTTGTCTCAGCCGGGCTGGCCGCCCGGTTGCTGTCGATGATCCCGGTTGGTGACACTGTGCTGCAGGCCTGGCTGTATCGTCACTGGTTTCAGCCACTCTTTGGCAACTACAACGGCTCGCTTGCTTTTGCATTGTGCTTTTTAGCCTTGGCTTACCTGGCCATGTATGGCTGTTACCGTAAAGGCTGGATTTGGAAAGTCTGAATAAACCCGCGTTACTGGAGGGTACTTCTTGAGTGCAGGTTTGCATTTTCAGGGACATGACTTAAGCTTGAGGTTAATTCATTAACAGAATTGAAACCATGCACTTTCTTGCGGGCTTTGCTTTTGTTGGGTGCTTGTTGCTTGTATTTCCTGGCATCCTTTGGGCGCAGCCAGCGGCTGAAGCTGAGCGAACTTTGGTGGTAGGCGTCTACCACAACCCTCCCAAACTGCGTGCCGCCGAGGATGGCAGTCCGTCCGGTATTCTGGGGGAGCTGTTGGTAGAAATAGCCCGCCGTGAGGGCTGGCAGCTGCAGGCGGTGTCGTGCGATTGGATCTACTGCCTGCGCTTTTTACTGGAGGGTGAAATTGACCTGTTGCCAGATATGGCTTACACCGAGCAACGGGCCGAAAGTTTTAGCTTTCACCAGGTACCTGCCTTGTACAGCTGGTCTCAGTTGTACGGGGAGGGTGGGGTGCTGGTCACCGATATCACCGATCTGGCCAATCAGCGGATAGCGGTGCTAAGCGGCTCGGTGCAGCAAAGCTATTTAGAGCAGCAATTGCAACAACACGGCCTGGTCGCCGAGCTGGTGCCGACAGAGTCGTTAGCCGAAGGCTTCGCGCTGTTGCAGGCGGGACGTGTCGGGCTGGTGGCTGCCAATCATTATTTTGGGCAGCAGCTGGCTGGTCGTCATCAACTGCAAGCCAGCCCCTGGTTGTTTCAACCCAGTCAGTTATTTTATGCCAGTCGTCATGGTCAGCAATTGGATCTGTTGCAACAGATCGATACCTATCTGCAGCGCTGGCAGCAGCAACCTGACTCGCCCTACTATCAGATTTTAAGCCGCTGGGGAGCCGCAGAGCTCGAAAGCAGTTCTATGCAGCAACATTACCGCAATCTGTTGCTGCTTATGGTGAGCCTGCTGTTGGTGGTGTTTGGCGGTGCTTTGGTGCTGCGCTGGCAAGTCAAGGAAAAAACCCGCCATTTGCAAGCCAGCGAAGCCCGCTTAAATACCATTTTGGACACCGTCGATGCTTACATCTACATCAAAGACAAAAAGTTGTGCTATCAGTACGTCAATAAGAAGGTAGCGGAGCTTTTCCAATGTACCGCGGACGAAGCAACAGGGCACAACGACTTTGCTTTTTTTGATCATGCGACAGCACAGCAATTGCAAGCCAATGATCGTGACGTGCTGGATCGCGGTGAGCGCAAGGTGCGGGAAGAAGAAAATACCAGCATTGACGGCCGTCTGACCCGACACTTTTTAAGTGTCAAGATCCCGCTCTGTAAGCCAGATGGTGAGGTGTATGCTTTGTGCGGTATTTCGACCGATGTCACCGAGCACAGACAGCAACAGCAGGCTATTCATCAGTTGGCCTTTTACGATGCGCTGACTGGTTTGCCCAACCGCCGTCTGCTGCTCGACAGGTTGCAACAGGCTTTTGCCCTGCATCAACGTCAGCAGCAACAGGGTGCCTTGATGTTTATCGACTTGGATCACTTTAAAGATTTAAACGATACCTTGGGCCATGCGGTTGGCGACGAGCTTTTGGTGGACATCAGCAATAGGTTGCAACAGGGGATCCGCTCCTGCGATACCCTGGCCCGGCTTGGTGGCGATGAATTTGTGCTGCTGTTGCAAGAGCTGCCGGATGACGAACAGCGTGCCTGGCAGCGGGTACAGGTGATTGCTGAAAAAGTACTGCAGCTGGTTAATCAACCGGTGCAACTGCAACAGCAACCCTATCAGCTTTCGGCCAGCATTGGCGTGGCGATGTTATCCGATGGCGACTCGGTGGATGTACTGATGCAGCGGGCCGATATGGCGATGTACGATGCCAAAGGCCGGGGGCGCAACCGGGTGCGGTTTTTTAATCAGCACATGCAGGTGGAGGTCACCGAGCGCACGGTACTGACCAATCGTTTGCGTCAGGCCATGGAAAAAGAAGAACTCTACCTCGCTTACCAACCGCAGTTTGATCGGCGACAAGGCATAACCGGTGCGGAGGTGCTGTTACGCTGGCAGCATCCGGATCATGGTCATTATGCACCGGCAGATTTTATTCCGATAGCAGAAGCGACCGGGTTGATCCTGCCGATAGGCCAATGGGTGTTGCAGCAAAGTTGTCGCTTACTGGCCGATTGGGCAAAAGAACCGGGCTGTCAGCACTGGCAACTGGCGGTAAATATCAGTCCGCGTCAGCTGCATGATGCCCACTTTGTTGAGCAACTGACAGCCATTTTGCAGCAAACCGAAGCTCCGGCAGAGCGATTGTTGCTGGAAATTACCGAAAGTCAGCTGCTGGAAGATACCGAGTTAGCGCTAAAGCATATCCATCAACTGGCGGCCATGGGGATCCGCTTTGCATTGGATGATTTTGGTACCGGCTATTCGTCGCTGCAGTATTTAAAAACTTTACCGTTGAAACAGCTGAAAATAGATGCTTCTTTTGTGCGTGACTTACTGCAGGACAGCAGCGACGAAGCCATAGTGCGAACCATTCTGGCGTTGGGGCAAAGTCTGGAGCTGGAAGTGATTGCTGAAGGCGTAGAAACAGCAGCCCAGTTTAAAGCACTGTATCAAATAGGGTGTCGTCAGTTTCAGGGGTATTACCTGGCAAGGCCCGGAACGCTTGAGCAACTGTACCAGCACAGCCCATCACACCCTGGCTAGAACCATAGGTCGAACCGATAGAAGCCAACATGCTGCCTTGTCATCCCCCTGCTAGCATCGGGTAAAGAGTCCCCCTGAACAGGTAGGTAAGCGATGCGTGCTGGTTGGATAATTCTGTCCTTTCACTTTGTCTTTGTCTTTGTCTTGATGCTGTCCGGCTGCTCACCTGCACCGGAGGTTAAGCCGTCTGCTACCAGGCTGGTGGTGGTCGAGGATGGCCGTGATTACAGGTTTCATCGTGGTACTGGTGATTATCAGGTGCGGTTTAACTACAGCGGTGATAACTGGACTCATGCTGATGTTGCGGCTATCCGGGTCGAGACCCGCCAACCGATTGCCATCTTGCCGCAGCAATACACCTCGCCAGGCAAGATGATGCCGGGTGCCAGTGTGCAGGGCCAGAGCATTGGCCGGCAGTGGAATGAAATCACCCAACAGGAAATGGCGCAGCGTCTCCAAGCCCTGGGCTTTTTTGTGCTGACACCCAGCATCCAAATGTACAGCGAAGATCTGGACGGCTATCAGGGCTTTGAACACTTTATTGCCGGGGTGCACAAAGGCAATGCCCATGTGCAGACCGTGCTGCTAACGGCCGATGCCCACGATCCCAACGCAGAAAACCCATTACCCGGTGCCCAGATGCTGGTAACCGGCACCAATCCGCGTAACAAGGACTGGGAGCAGTTGATCCAAGATTACATTGCTCCTTTTTACCAGCAGGTTGGGCTCGGCAATCAAGGCGCCCGGGTTCGGGGTGGTTTATCGGAGGTGGAAGGCTCGTCGGCCGCCTGGCACCCGTTGATTGAACGGGCCGCCGAATACGGGGCTACCGTAAGCATTATGGAAGTAAGCCGCGCCATTGATATTGTGGAGCAGGTCGGCTCAATCGAAGCCGGTCGGGACTGGGCGGCCCCATTATTTGATGCCGTGGCACTGGCAATGGCGGATTATGCCTGTCAGCAGGGGTTTGAGTTGATCATCTGCAAGGAGTTAACGCATGTTGCAACGTATTAATGCCCATTTTATCAACGGCAGTTGGCGCACTGTGGTGGCTCCGGAGTGGTTTACTCTGGTCAATCCTGCTACCGAAGAAGCCGTCAGCTGCGTAGCCCGGGCCGATGCCGCCATGGTGAACGAAGCCATCGCAGCCGCTTATCATGCCCAGGACGGCTGGGGGCGTTTGAGCTTTACTGAACGTGCGAGCTATCTTCAGCAGATAGCCGACTATTTAACCGCCCATGCCGATGAACTGACCCAGGCCATCAGCGATGAGCTGGGCTGCCCGCTGTGGTTCAGCAAACTGGTGCAGGTGGAAGACCCCATCGATGCCTTACGAAACCATGTTGGTTATGCTGCCAAATTGCAGCGCGAGCAACCATGGGATGCCCGGCTAAAAGTGCGCAAAGAGCCGGTGGGTGTTTGTGGCCTGATCACCCCCTGGAATTACCCACTGCATCAGCTGATAGCCAAGGTAGCACCCGCACTACTGGCCGGTTGTCCGGTGATTGTAAAACCTGCTGAGCAAACACCACGTAGCGCCATTGTGTTGGCGATGGCAGCCGAAGCGGCCGGGCTACCTGCCGGGGTATTTAATCTGGTGCTGGGTTGTGGCGAGCAGATCGGCACTATTTTGTGCCAGCACCCGGATGTGGATTGCATTTCCTTTACCGGTTCAACCCGGGTTGGCCGGCTGATCCAGCGCAACTGCGCTGGCACCGTAAAAAAGGTCTGTCTGGAGCTTGGTGGTAAGTCGGCCTTTATCATCGGCCAGACCAAGCGGCTGGCTGAAGCCGTGCAGCTAGGGGTCGAAGATGTGATGCTGAACTCCGGCCAGACCTGTGTAGCCCTGACCAGGATGCTGGTGCCGGCTGAGCGTTATGAGGAAGCCTGCGAACTGGCCGTCGGGGTAGCACAGCAGTTGAAAGTCGGCGATCCCAAAGCAGAAGACAGTTTCCTTGGCCCTGTAGTCAACCAGCAGCAATACCAGGCGGTGCAGCAGTACATTGAGCTTGGGCTGGATGAAGGCGCCCGGCTGATTGCCGGTGGTACCGAGCGTCCGGCCGGTTGTAGCCAGGGTTATTACATAGCGCCAACTATTTTTGCCGATGTGCATAACGGCATGCGCATTGCTCGCGAAGAAATTTTTGGCCCGGTACTTTGCATCATTCCCTATAGCGATGAAGACGAAGCCCTGCGGCTGGCCAATGACTCCCCTTATGGCCTGAGCGGCCGGGTTTGGGCCGATGATGACGCCGAGCGTGAGCGACTGGCGCTTGGCATTCGGGCGGGTCTTATCTTTACCAATGCCGCCGAATGGCACAATGCTGCCCCCTTTGGTGGTTTTAAACAATCCGGCTATGGCCGCGAGTTGGGGCTGGCCGGTGTGGAGGAGTTCCTGACGCTGAAATCCATTGTGACAGAGGAGCCGCAGCATGGCTGAGCGGGTGTTGAATCAACCTTTAAGTGGCAACGAAATGCCACGCTTTGGCGGCCCGGCCAGCTTTATGCGGCTGCCACAAGCTCAGGATCTGACTGGGCTGGATGTCGGTTTTATCGGGGTGCCTTTTGATATCGGCACCTCCAACCGGCCCGGCGCCCGGCTGGCACCACGGCAAATCCGTGACGAATCCCGCATGCTGCGCCCTTACAACATGGCCACCCGGGCAGCGCCCTTTGATTCGTTGCAAATTGCCGATATCGGCGATGTCGCCATCAATACCTTCAACTTAAGCAAAAGCATCGACATCATTGAGCAGCATTATCAGCAGGTGCTGGCAGCCGATGTGACGCCGCTGACCATGGGCGGTGATCACACCATCGCCTTACCCATTTTGCGGGCGATGAAGCAAAAATACGGCCCGGTAGCCCTGGTGCATGTCGATGCCCATGCCGACATCAATGAACATATGTTTGGTGAGCGTATTGCCCATGGCACGCCGTTTCGTCGTGCGGTGGAAGAGGGCTTGCTGCAATGCGACAAAGTGGTGCAAATCGGCCTGCGCGGCACCGGCTATGCGGCCGATGACTTTGACTGGCCGCGTGAGCAGGGCTTTTTGGTGGTGACGGCAGAAGAGTGTTGGGGCAAGTCGTTGCAATCTTTGATGGTGCAGGTGCGGCAGCGGATTGGCAACCAGCCGGTCTATCTGTCGTTTGATATCGATGGTATCGATCCGGCCTATGCACCAGGTACTGGCACGGTGGAGATTGCTGGCCTGACGGTGCCACAGGCACTGGAAATTATTCGTGGCTGCGCTGGCCTGAATCTGGTCGGCGCCGATCTGGTGGAAGTATCCCCGCCGTACGATCCATCCGGTAATACCGCCTTGTTGGCGGCCAACTTGCTGTTTGAAATGCTCTGCGTGCTGCCCGGCGTGGCACGGCGTTGAGAAGGAGGTTTTATGCAACATCATGCTAGCCAAACAGACACTCAGACAGACAGCCGATTCGATCTGCTGGGCTGGAGCGAAGCCTTGCTGCGCTGCCAGCAAGCCTGTGGCAAGACACGCTTTTACGCGGAGCTCGGCCAGTTGCTGGAACTGCTGTTACCGAGCGATGAGTACCTGGTGCTCATGTTCGATCCCAAGCGCCCGCCTGAGTTGCTGCATCAGCGTCACCCACTGCAAAGCGATGATTTCGAGCGCTATCTGCAGTCGGCATATGTGCTGGATCCTTTCTACCGCAAAGGGCTCCAGCAAGGCCAGCAGGGTGTTTTTCGCTTACGGGACATTCTGCCGGCGGATTATCACGACTACGATCAGTACTACAACAGTTACTTTCGTCACCTGAAAATTGCCGATGAAGTGGGCTACTTGATCCCGTTACCCGCCGAGCGGCGTTTTGTGCATATTGAGCTGGCCCGTTTTGCTGGTCGGGAGCTGTTTGCCATCGGGCAGCTGCAACAGGCCAGCCAGCTGTTCAGTGTGGTAGCCAGCCTGGTGATCCAGCATCAACAGCAGCTGCCCCAGCACGAAGGCAGTGGCTGCCCCGAGCACGATTACATTGAGGCGTTCTACCGGCGTTTTGGCACTGAGGTCTGCACCCCACGCGAGCACGAGGTACTCTGTTACATGCTGCAGGGCTACTGCGTGAAAACCATCGCCAGTCAGATGCAGCTTGGGCTGGAAACCATCAAGATGCATCGAAAGAATTTGTATGCCAAACTGCATATCGGCTCGCATCCAGAGTTGCTAGCCTTGTTTATTGACTTACTGACTGTGACTGAGCCGCCGGTGCGCTGCGATCCCTTGTTGCATAATCCGCGTCTGCAGTACAGTCCAGCCTTATCGGAAGCCTGTTAAGATGGGATGGAAACATTGCTGTTGTTGGTTACTGCTTAGTGTGCCGCTGCAGGCCGACGTCTTTGCGCCACTGGATTTGCCGGCTCCAACGGCGGTGCGAACTGCCATTGGTGAGCCAGGCCCCGCTTATTGGCAGCAGCAGGTGGATTACCGGCTCAGCGCCCGGCTAGAGCCTGCCACAGCCAGGCTCAGTGCCGAGGCGCTGCTGAAGTACCACAACCAGGCACCCCATGCTTTGCCAATCCTCTGGTTTGAATTCCCGCTCGAACGTCTGGTTGATACTAAGCAAAGTGCGCCCTTGCACCCGCTGCCGAAAGGTAGCCGACCGCCTCAGCCGCCGGTCGTTGCCCCTTCCGGGTTGCAGGATCTGGAAGTCTTCGCCGGTGAGCAAGTGCTTGAAGTTCGTCAGCAGGGCACGTTTATCGGGGTGGTTTTGCCAGCGCCGCTGCATCCGGGCGAGCAGGCTGAGTTACGCTTTGCATGGGCCCTGCAATTACCGGATCGGCTGGACCCACGCCGCCCCAGAGCCGGCATGGAAACTCTGGCCGATGGCCGTTTGCTGGTGGCTTTAACCCAGTGGTATCCAAGAGCGGTGGCTTTTACCGATCAGCGTGGCTGGGACCTGACGCCATTTTTGGGCGACGCTGAGTTTAATCTGGAGCTGGGCAACTTTGATGTGCGGCTAAGCGCACCGGCCGATTACCTGCTGTTTGGTACTGGCGAGCTGCAAAATCCGGCCGTGCTGACTGCTGCTGAGCGCGAGCACTGGCAGGCGGCCAGTGGTCAAAGCCGGGTCACTCAGGCTGGGGCAGCGACTGAGTGGCGGGAGTGGCATTTTAAGGCAGAGATGCAGCGCGATTTTGCGCTGGTAGCTGGCAATGCCTGGCGCTGGCAAACCAAACTACTGGATTTGCCCGATCAGCAGGTGCGTTTGCAGGTGGCTTTTCCGGATAACGGCCGTTGGTTGTGGCAGCGCTACGCCCTGGCCGCTACTGAACACAGTGTCCGGCAGTTGCAGGCCTATCTTGGGCCTTTTCCGGTGAATACCCTGACCATCGCCAACATTGCTGGCATTGGCATGGAGTTTCCCGGCTTGAAACTGGTTGGCTTTCGCGGCCCGGATGCTGCCATCGACGGGCCAGCTCCGGCTTATAGCCGTACCCAGAAGCACGATGTGCTGGGGGGGATTATGCATGAGGTGGCCCACGCCTATTACCCGATGCTGGTTAATACCGACGAGCGGCGTGAAGGCTTTTTTGATGAAGGCATAGCCAGCTTTTTGGCTTATCTGCTGGAGCAAAGCTGGAGCCGGAGCTTTCAAAGCTTTTACGGTGATCCGGCCGGGGTGGCCCCAGCCCAGCTGCGGCCAGATTACGCTGCACCCGTGACCCGGGCCGACCACTTTGTGCATAAGCTGGACTCGCACTACCATGTGCCGGCGGTAGCGCTGGTGATTTTGCGCCAGCAACTGCTGGGTGCCGAGCGCTTCGATCAAATCCTGCGGGATTTTACCGCCAGCTGGGCGGGAAAACGGCCTTATTTTGCCGACTTTATCCGTTTTGTCAGTGCGCAAAGTGGCCTGGAGCTGGACTGGTTCTGGCGCGGCTGGTTTTTCTCCGATCGCCATGTCGATATTGCTTTAGCCAAGGCCGAGATCTTGCTGAAAAAGCCAGAAAGCTCAGAGCAGCTATCAAGCTTCTTACGCCAGCAAGCCAGGCGTGCTGGTGAGCCCTTGCTGGCGCTGCCAGCTAGCCTGACGGCGGAGGTGGAGCAGCAGTGGGCTTTGCAGGATCATTACTCCGCGCAGGATGATTTTGGCGTGCTCGCTCAGGCTTCCTGGCAACCCGGTGCAGCTCAAGGGCAGTGGCTACGGCTAGAACTGCACAATCGTGGCGGTATCCCGATGCCGGTGACGGTGCAGGTTAGCACGGCCGATGGCCAGCAGCACCAACTGCACTTACCGGTCGATAGCTGGCGGGCATCGCAACAACAACTGCAACTGGACTTATGGCTCGCTTCCAGCGAAACCATCGTGCAGATAGAGCTGGATCCTAATCGGTTGAGTGGCGATGTGAACCCAGCCAATCAGCGTATTTCCGGGCCTTTGCCTGTGGTGTTGCTGCCTTAAAGGATACTTTTAAACAACTGGTTACACTTAGTTGCAGCTTGATGCTCTTTTTTAGGTGCGATACAGCGACTGACTGCGTAGGATGGTATCACTAGGTTAGTCCGGAGCAATAAGATGGTCACAACAAACAAATTACTGATAGCTGCAGCGCTGTGCTGGGTGGGTGTTAGTCAGGCGGCTCAGGCTCCGCTGGAGCAGGCACGGCAGTTGCTGGAGCAGCAGGACTATCAACAAGTACAACAATTACTGCAGCCATTGCAGCGCAGCCTGGGGAAGCAAGCCGAATTCTGGTATCTGCAAGGCCGGGCTGCTCATGGGTTGCAAGATACTGCCGCAGCAGAAAAGCACTTAAAAAAAGCCGCCGAGCTGCAAAGCGATCAGGCTGATTACCAGTTCTGGTACGGCCAAAGCAGCTGCAATCAGGCACAAAATGTCACTATGCTAAGAGCACGGGGCTTTGCCATTCGCTGCCGCGATGCTTTTGCCGCGGCTGCGGCGCTTGAGCCGGAAAACCTCACTTACCAACGGGCGCTGGCTCAGTTTCACATTCAGGCTCCTTCTATTGCCGGTGGTGATAAAAAAGAGGCCTTATCGATTGCACAACGGGTCAGGCAGTGGGATGCCTTGCAAGGCGATTTGCTGGAGCTCGAAGTGCATGTAGCCAATCAGGATCAGGCTGCTTTTGAGGCCCTGGTGGGCGGATCCGAGCTGTTGCAGGCACGGCCGGAGCCTTTTGTGCTGCGGGGTATGTATCAACAGCGCCAGGGTTCGCATGAACAGGCTATTAGTGAGTTTGAGCAGGCGACTCAGCTCAGTATCGATCCAGATGATAAGACGGCCGTAGCGCAGGTGTTGACCGCCTGGTACCAGCTGGGTCGAAGCGCCTTAGTGGGGAAAACTCAGTTGGAGAAGGGCATTGCCGCCTTGCAGCATTACCGCACTCAGCTGGATACAGCACAATTCACAGCACTGCCTGATATGGACTGGGCAGATTTGCGCCTGGCGCAGCTGTATTTACTGCAGGATGAAACCGAGCTGGCCCTTGCCTTGCTGGAGCCATTAAAAGCCAGCAGCCAAGAGCAGCGGATTTTAGACGAGATCAGCAAGCTTTCGCTTTAAATGATGGGGATTGATGGCTGAAGTTGCTGCTGCAGCGCTCTAAAGCCGCCCTTCCCGCGCCAGACGGCGGCGCACCCAATGGCGGTAGAGCCAGGAAAGAGTAGAGCGTATCAGCGGCAGGCCAATCAGCCAGGCCAGCCAGCGGTAGCCGGGCAGCCGAGACAGCAACAGTTGGTAGGCGGGCAAAGCGCGTAGCACGCGGCCGTGTTCATCCTGCACATGCAACTCCAGTAAGGCGGCGCGCGGGTCTATGTCAAGGGCGCGCAGTTCGTCGTCACGCCCAGTGATATCCAGCCATTCCACTTGCACACCTTGACCGGCATGCTTCTCATACCAGGCCCGGTCGCGCACGCAGCCTGGGCAGGCACCATCGTAAAAGACCACTATTTTCGGCTTCGTTGCTGTTTTCATGGTGTTCTCCAACCTTAGGCGTGAACTTAAGTGCTTTTATCGAAACACTTTTCGGATAAACAGGGTATCCGAGGACTATGCCACACAGAGACAAGGATCACCACTTCAGCCGGGTCGCTGCGCCGATGAATAATTTGACCAAAAAAGTGGAAATCTGACCATTTAAGCAAAAATGCCGCAGAGATCCCTTACCCTGTCAGCTCTGTATTTTCCTTTTAAATTCATGCTGTTATTTTTATCTGCCTTTGTTGGCATGATGGCTGCAATAGCTGGTGAAATGACTCAGCTTTTAGCAAGGAAACACCATCATGAACAAGCTCCTCTTTGTCAGCGCTCTGTTAACCGCCGGTCTGGTTTTAACCGGTTGCAATCAGGCGCAAAGCAGTCCCAACAAAGCCTCGGCAGACGACATCGCCATTCCGGTGGAGGTTGCCATCAGCCGCCATGGTGAAATCAGCAGCAGCTACCGCACCACCACCACCCTGGCTGCCCGAGAAGAAGCGGATTTGATCAGCAAAGCCAGTGGCGTGATTGAAAACATTCTGGTGGAAGAAGGCGATGCAGTCCAGGCTGGTCAATTACTGGCAGTGCTGGATAACGAGCGTCAGCGTCTGATGTTGGCCAAAGAACAGGCCGAGTTAAGCCGGCTGGAAGGTGAGCTGCAGCGTATGACCGAGATGCATCAGCGCCAACTGGTCAGTACCGAGGTGTACGACAAACTGCGTTGGCAGCTGGATGCTGTCAAGGCTGCAGTAGATCTGGCAGAGCTGGCGCTGGCTGAAACCGAAATCCGCGCGCCTTTTGCCGGGGTGATTTCGCGCCGTTATGCCAGAACCGGCCAGCTGATCAATCAGTTTACCGGCAAGTCGTTGTTTCATCTGATTTCCAACCAGCAGCTGGAAGCGGTGGTGCATCTGCCAGAGCAGCAACTGGCTCAGGCCCGGGTCGGCCAGGGTGTGTTACTGCAGCTGGCTGGCCATGCGCCACTACGGGCCGAGTTGAATCGGATTGCCCCGGTGGTGGATGCCCAGTCGGGTACCGTACGGGCGACTTTGCTGATCGACAACCAGAGTGGCCTGCTGCGCCCCGGGCTTTTTGCACAGGTGGAAGTACAGTTTGATGTCAAAACCGATGCCTTGCTGATCCCAAAACGGGCGCTGATGAGCAGCGACAATCAGCACAGTGTTTATGTGCTGGATAGCGAAGGTCGGGTGCAGCGCCAGACGCTGGTACTGGGCTATCAGGCCGAGCAGGCGGTTGAAGTGTTATCCGGTATTGAAAGCGGCCAGCAGGTGGTGATTGCCGGTCATGCTGCCCTGAAAAATGACAGCCTGGTACAGGTTGTTCACACCCGCGATTTTAACTAAGGACGTCCTATGAAACTGGTTGATGTCGCGGTTGCCCGCCCTGTTGCTATCTGGATGTTTACTTTTGGCATCCTGTTGTTTGGTCTGGTGTCGTTAAGCCGTTTGGCGGTGAATTTATTACCGGACTTGTCCTACCCAACCCTGACGCTGCGCACCGAGTTTGCCGGTGCGGCGCCGGCCGAAGTAGAGCAACTGATCAGCAAGCCGATCGAAGAAGCACTGGGGGTGGTCAAAGGTGTGCGCCGGGTGCAGTCGGTGTCACGGGCAGGGCGTTCCGACGTGGTGCTGGAGTTTGACTGGGGCACCGATATGGATCTGGCCAGCATGGATGTACGGGAGAAGCTCGACATTCTGATGCTGCCGCTCGATAGCGACAAACCCGTGTTGCTGCGTTTTAACCCCAATCTGGAACCTGTACTGCGCTTAGCGCTTAGCCGCGAGCAAGGCCTGCAAAGTGAGCGCCAATTAGTCGAACTGCGCACCTTTGCCGACGAAGAGTTACGGCGCTGGATGGAAGCCCTGCCAGGTGTGGCGGCGGTACGGCCGGATGGCGGTCTGAGCCAGGAAATTCAGGTGCTGGTCGACCCAAACAAACTGAGTCAGTTGCAGCTGGATGTGCACCTGATAAGCAGCCGGTTAAAGCAGGAAAATCTCAATCTGGCCGGTGGCCGGCTGGAAACACCGGGCTACGATTACCTGGTGCGCACCATCAATCAGTTTCAGCAGCTCAGCGATATGGAGGATCTGTATCTGACCACCATTGATGGCAGCCGTATTTTACTGAAAGACGTGGCCGAAGTACGGGATGCCTTCGCCGACCGGCGCAGTGTCACCTACGTTAATGGCCAGGAAGCTATTGAAGTGGCGATCTACAAAGAAGGGGATGCCAACACCGTCGAGGTTGCCGAGCGGGTGCTGGCAGCGCTACCCAGACTGCAACAGCGGTTACCGGCCGGTTATCAACTGACTTTGGTGTACGATCAGTCCGCTTTTATCAAGCAAGCCATTGCCGATGTGAAATCCGCCGCCCTGATTGGCGGTGCTTTGGCGATGCTGGTGCTCTATCTGTTTTTACGCAATGTCTGGGCGACCGTCATTATTTCGGTGTCCATTCCGGTGTCGGTGATTGCCACCTTTAATTTGATGTATGGCCAGGGCATTACCCTGAACATGATGAGCCTGGGCGGCATTGCGCTGGCGGTCGGCTTGTTGGTCGATAACGCCATCGTGGTGCTGGAGAACATTGCCCGTCATCGTGAGCAGGGCGCAGACGCCCCCACGGCTGCCCGCAAAGGCACCGGCGAGGTGGCCATGGCAATTACCGCTTCCACCCTGACCACAGTGGCGGTGTTTTTCCCGCTGGTCTTTGTCGAAGGCATTGCTGGCCAGCTGTTTCGCGATCAGGCGTTAACCGTTACCTTTGCGCTGCTGGTGTCTTTGCTGGTGGCGCTGACCTTAATTCCGACCATGGCAGCACGGCAGTTACGCCGTCCGGTTGCCTCAGGCGATGCTGATAGCTTGGCAGAGCCAGCCAGCTTTCGCTGGTTGCCAGAGCGCTGGTACCAGTGGCCGTTGATGCCGCTGCGCTGGGCACTGAAAGGGCTGCAAACATCGCTGCAAGCGGTGCTGGCCTTGCTATTGCTGCTATGGCGGGCGATTGGCTGGTTGCTGGGGCATTTGTTCTCGCCTTTGCTCTGGCTGGTGCAGGGCGCTTTGCACTACCTGACCACTGCCTATCGCACACTGCTGGGGGTGGCTTTGCAGGCCAAAGTCGGCACCATTGGCATTACCCTGGTACTGGCAGCGCTTTGCTACAGTGTGCTGCCACGCCTCGGTGCCAATGTGCTGCCGGAAATGGCGCAGGGCGAATTCTATGTTGAGATCCAATTGCCGATCGGCTCGGCCATCGAGCAGACCGATGCACTGATGACGGAGCTGGCCGTCTTTGCGGCAGCCTTGCCGGAGATTGAGCGCAGTTATGGCCAGGCCGGCACCGGCAGCCAGATGACGGTGGACCCAAGCATTGGCGGCAGTCATTGGGGGCGCCTATCGCTGGTTCTGGCTGGCGGCGCCGATCCGGCTGCCGAAGCACGCAGCATTGAGCAGCTGCGAAGCTTCCTGGCGCGTTACCCGGATGTGCAGGCCCGCTTTGAACGGCCGCAGTTGCTGAGCTTTAGCACACCGCTGGAAATTGAACTGGCCGGTTACGAGCTGGCGGAGCTGAAGCTGGCTGCCGATGCGCTGGTGCAACGTTTGCAGCAAGAAGGACGTTTTAGCGATGTGAAAAGCAGCCTGCGTCCCGGCCAACCGGAGCTGACGCTGTACTTTGATCACGGCCGGTTGGCGCAGCTGGGCCTGACCGCCCGTGAAGTGGCGCAGCGGGTGGCTGTCTATGTCGGCGGCGATGTCGCCGGCCAGTTTTCGGTGCAGGATCGGAAAATTGATATCCGGGTGCGACTGGACGAGGCTTACCGTCAAACCGAGCAGCAACTGGCCGAGCTGGTGATTAATCCGGGCAGTGCCACGCCCTTGCCACTGGCTGCGGTGGCCGATATTCGCCGTGAACTGGGCCCCAGTGAAATTACCCGCATTGCCCAGCAGCGCGTCGCCATTGTCAGTGCCAATCTGGCCTATGGCGACCTGGAGCAGGCCACCCAGCTGGCGCGTCAACTGCTGGCCGAGCAAATGCTGCCCTTTGGGGTGGTGGCCGAGGTGGTTGGCCAAAGTGAAGAAATGAGCCGGGCTTATCAGTCCTTGCTGATGGCCTTGCTGCTGGCGGTGTTCCTGGTGTATCTGGTGATGGCATCGCAGTTCGAGAACCTGTTGCAACCGCTGGTGATCCTGTTCACCGTACCGCTGGCGGGGGCCGGTGCCATCCTGGGGCTTTGGCTCACCGGTACTGGCTTGTCGGTCATTGTCTTTATTGGCCTCATCATGCTGGCCGGTATTGTGGTGAACAACGCCATCGTACTGATTGATCGTATCAATCAACTGCGCCAGAGCGGTTTGCTGCTACGGGATGCGGTGCTGCAAGCCGGCGAGAGCCGCCTGCGCCCGGTGTTGATGACCACCCTGACCACGGTGCTGGGCTTACTGCCACTGGCACTTGGCACGGGCGAGGGCAGTGAAGTGCGGGCACCGATGGCCATTACCGTGATCTTTGGCCTGCTGTTGTCTACCTTGCTGACGCTGGTGTTTATTCCGGTGCTGTACGCCCTGGTGAGTCCGGATCGGGCGCCTGGCGCTGAGCCGGCAGCAACCGATGTGACTGCTGTGCCGGAGGTGCATCATGACTGAGCAACCATTAGCCATTACCCGGCTGGCGCTAAGCCGGCCCATCACGGTCTGCATGATCTGCATTTCGTTGCTGCTGTTTGGTGTGCTGGCCAGCCGGTTGTTGCCGCTGGAGAAATTTCCCGGCATCGATATTCCGGAGATCTACATTCAGGCGCCCTACCCCAATGCCACTCCGGCCGAGATTGAGCGGTTGATCACCCGGCCGATTGAAGAAGCACTGGCCACCGTCAGCGGTATTCAGGAGATGCGCAGTTTCTCCAACGAAAACAGCGCCGATATCTCGCTGATGTTTAACTGGGACGAGCCCATTCGCAGCAAAAACATGGAAGTGCGCGAGCGGCTGGATGCGGTGCGGGCCCAGTTGCCGGCTGATCTGGAGCGGGTCTTTGTGTTTCAGTTTAATACCGACGACATGCCGATTTTCCAGCTGCGCATTTCCAGCGAGCGGGATTTGGCCCTGGCTTACGATTTGCTGGAACAACACATCAAGCGTCCGCTGGAGCGGGTAGCCGGGGTGTCAAAAGTTGAACTCTATGGCGTGGATAAACGCCAGGTGATTATCCGGCTCGATCCGGCCCGCCTGCATGCACTCAATGTCGATCCGGTGCAGTTGCTGGCCCAGCTTCGGCAAAGCAACTTTGCCATCACCGCCGGCAGTTTGCAAAACCCAGAGCAGCATATTTTGGTGAAGCCTGTCGGTGAGTTTCGCTCGCTTACTGAGATAGAACGCCTGCCGATCCGGCCCGGTTTGCAGCTATCCGATGTGGCAACGGTGGCGCTGGAATTGCCGAAGCGTGAGGATGGCCGTCATTTAAACCAGACCTATGCGGTTGGCATGAATGTATTTAAAGACTCCGGTGCCAACCTGGTTGAGGTGGCCAATGCGGCGATGGCGGTGGTGCGCGCCGCCGATCAGAATCCGGCCTTTTCCGGCATTCAGCTGTATGTGATGGACGATATGGCCAAGGGCGTCACCTCGTCGCTGCGTGACTTGCTGCTGGCCGGCAGCATTGGCGCTGGCTTGTCTTTTATCGTGCTGTTTTTGTTCTTACGTCATCTGGCCACCACCCTGGTGGTGGTGCTGTCGGTGCCTGCGGCCATTATTATGGCGCTCGGAGCCATGTACTTTCTGGGCTACAGCTTAAATATCCTCAGCATGATGGGCCTGATGCTGGCCATTGGTATGCTGGTGGATAATGCCGTGGTGGTGACCGAAAGTATTTTTCGTGAGCGGGCTTTGGGCGGTGATGTTCGGGCGGCCACCGAGCGTGGGGTGCGCCGGGTCAGTCTGGCGGTGCTGGCGGGTACTGCCACTACTGCCATCGTGTTTTTACCCAACATCATTGGCCAGAAAATGGATCTGACCATTTTCCTCGAGCATGTCGCCATTGCTATTTGTTTGTGCCTGGGCATCTCCTTATTGCTGTCGTTGAGCTTAATACCGCTGCTTAGCACCCGGCTTAAGGTGCCAGTGCAGCAAAATGCCGGCTCCGGGCGTGGTGAGCGCGCTTATGGCCGGCTGCTTACAACCGTGATGCACTGGCCTAAACTGGCAGCACTGGTGGCCTTGTTGGTGCTTGGCAGCATTGTGATCCCGCTGGGCCAGGTCGGCAGCGGCGATGGCGATATGGAAGACAACAGCCGCATCTTTATGAACTACCGGGTGCAGGGCAATTACAGCCTGGAGGAAGTGCGGGCCGAAGTCAGCCAAATGGAAGCGTATTTGTACGACAACCAGCAGCGTTTTCACATTGATTCGGTGTACAGCTATTACCGGGCTGGCTACGCCATCTCCATTATTTTATTAAAAGACGACTTGCCGATGCCACTGGCTGAGCTGCGCCAGCAAATTCAGGCCGACTGGCCGGCGCTGGTACGCTCACGGCCATCCTTTAGCTTTGGTGGCAGTGGCGGTGGTTTGCAACTGCATTTACTTGGCCCATCCACCGAGGTATTGCTGGCTCAGGCAGCCATGCTGGAGCCCATGCTCAGTAGTTTGTCGGCGCTGGAGAATGTCAGCTCCGATTTGGAGCGCGGCCAGCAGGAAGTACAAATCGTGCTGAATAAAGACGAACTGGCGCGGCTGGATTTGCCGGCCAGCCTGGTGGCCGAGCGGGTCGCGCTGGCGCTGCGTGGTGCCAATCTGCGCACCTACCGCACCGAGCAGCAAGGCGAAGTGCAGCTGCGGGTGCAGTTTGATGAGCGCATCAGCCAGTCGTTGGCCGAGCTGGCAGCTCTGCCCATCCTGGTGCAAGCGGGCAGCAGCATTCAGTTGCAGCAACTGGCCGAGCTAAATATAGCCCCACGGCTATCACGCATTGGCCGGTTGAACCGTCAAACCGGCATCGCGCTTAGCATGAGCCTGGCCGATGGCGCTACCATGGAGCAGGCGCAGCAACAAATCCGCCAGTTGATGCAGCAAGTCGATTTACCGGCTGGCTATCAGTGGTCTTTTCATGGCGCTTTTCAGCGCCAGAATGAGGCGCAGCAGGTGATGCTGGTCAATATGCTGCTGGCTGTAGCGATGATCTACATCGTAATGGCGGCCTTGTTTGAGTCTTTGTTAATGCCCAACGCCGTGATTGGCTCCTTGCTGTTTTCGCTGGTCGGGGTGTTCTGGACCTTCCTGCTGACCGGCACCTCGATGAGCATTATGGGCATGATTGGCATGCTGGTGCTGATGGGCATCGTGGTAAATAACGGCATCGTGCTGGTCGATCGCATCAATCAGGAGCGGCAGTTGCAGCCAACAGCCGCACTGAAGGATGTGATCATTGAGTCCTGCATCGCCCGGCTCAGGCCCATCCTGATGACGGTTTCGACCACAGTGCTTGGTTTGTTGCCACTGGCATTGGGTGGCACTCAGCTGGCTGGCGACGGCCCAAGCTATGCCCCCATGGCCATTGCCATTATCGGCGGCCTGCTGTTCTCCACCCTAACCAGTTTGCTGCTGGTGCCGCTCACTTACTATGGTCTGGTGCGGCTGCGCGAAGCGACCAGCCGGCTGCTGCAAGGCAGCAGCCGTTGGGCAAACAAGGTGTGGCAGTTTGAATAATCAATAGTGGTTTCAGGTGCGCAGCCATAAGCTACGCACCTGAAACGAAGCTAAAATCCGCGACGTTTTCTGTTTCTTCGGCTCTTAGGATGTTGCCAACCGACAGTTCTGCCCTGGTTAGAGGCTGATGCTGGCTTTCGGTAGGCTTGAAAGCGCTGGAAAAGAGCAGCAAGGATTTCTGTAAAGGTGGTGTTTTCGATGCTGTCATAATCATCATGCAATTTACTGAATAGAAGCATCAGCAATACAATGCAAGAGTACACCCCGTAAGACATTATCGACAGTACAATAAGGTAGTGCCCTCTGACTTCGAAAGCTTTGGTTTGTGGCGTCAAAAATAGCAGGTTTTGTTGGCCGCAATCAGCGCCCGCTTTTGAAGCGGCTTCGCAAAAACCAATCTTGCTGTATGTGCCTTTTACTTGTTCTAAGTAAGTTATGCTGTTGACATCCAACCGCTGGAACTTTTGATGCGATTCCAGCGCAAAGTCATAAAAGGCATTGTATACACTTTGCTCGCTAAGGTGATGAAAGGGGGTTCTGGTGGAAGTTTTGTGACCTTTTGTGTATCGCTCAGCCAGCATAACACCGGATGCTCCTTCAATAGGGCAGCTATAAAACAGCCCAAAGTCATACGTATAGCCTTTTGGTTTGGTCGGTGGAATTAAAGTTGAATGCTGTTTGCATTTGGCTGTGTCGATTTTCAGGTGATTGATGTGGAAAAACTGTTCGTTAGGATATTCGGTTACCTCTTTGGCATGCTCTACTTCTATCAGCCCGAAATAGCTGTACTCAACATAGCCAATCGCACACATCATAGGATGCATCATGGCTAATGCAATAAACAGATTGTATAAGCTGTAATTGCTAATGTAACCGAAGTATGATTTCTGCAATAACCACAGGCGCGGGCGAAATAGACATGCGCTAAACAGCACAGGAAGTGCCATCGAAGTCATAAAAAAATAATCTTTGTAAGGCGTTATGGGCAGCCGGGCTTTCATCAGGAAAACCCAAACTATGGCATAAAAAATAACGATAGCGACCGTTGAGGTGATCAGAAAGGGGAGAAAAATTCGTTTTATTTTAACCTGAAATTTTTCCACAGGAATTCCATTCCACGCGATAGCATGCGCTCAGCGACCGATGTTGCCACAGAGCGAATATTGCCTTGGTTTATAAGGCTGATTAAACGATATAAGACTGGAATAACATACCAGCGAAGCCAATCAAAACCATGCTAAACATGCTAACTTCCAGCCAAAGCGATAACCACCACTGCAACCGGTTCGCAGCTTGTCGAATAGGCTGGACAGTGTTCATAAACTCCGGGTTACGTCCACGATTGATTCGCTCAAATGGTACTACTATGGCCATGGCATACCAACCGCTTTTAAATGGCCAAACTACCCAGTCACTGATGTGATCCTGATTCTTCTGTTGCAAGTTGCGCTGAATAGGTCGTGTTACGAGCAGCGCAACTATTGGGTAAGCAATAATAGTTGAAATAAGCGACCCAAAGAAAAAGGCGTCGTACCAAAAAGGAATGGGGTCATCCATTAAATAGTCCTTGCAAGTGCCTATCATACAAGCGGCCCGCGCTAACCACTACCAAGTGACCATACACCCATGAACTCAAGGAAAAGACCGCAAAGCATTAAGAAAACCATGCCAAACATGCTAACTTCCAGCCAAAGGGATAACCAACACTGCATCCGGTTTGCGGCTTGCCTAATCGGCAGCACTGTGTCCATAAAGCCCTGATTACGTTCATGTCGCCAGCGCTCAAATGGCACTACGATGGCCATGGCATACCAACCGCTTTTAAAAGGCCAAACGACCCAGTCACTGATGTGATCCTGATTCTTCTGTCGCAAGATGCGTTGAATAGGACGTGTTACAAACAATGCAACTATTGGATAGGCAATGAAAGTTGAAAGCGCTAATGCAATGGTTAGAAACGTATACCACAGCGGTACTGTGTATTCCATCAACGGCGGCTCCGAATATAATCTGAGGCTGTGTCATAACCATACCCCGCTATTCTTTGCATGCCCTTGTCTGTATGATAGGCTGCTCCAAAACCAACAGCAGCTGCAGTCCCTACCATTAAGACCCAGCCTACCGGGGTTAGTGCCATAGATAAGCTTAGAGCACTAATTGCGATGATAGCACCTTTTCCAACCATCCAGCCGGCTGCTGCTCCAGCGCCCAAACCTAAATACTGGGTGATGAACTCCCGTAGACGATTATCTGAACGGTAGACACTATTAGCACGTACTCCAGCATCAATAAAAAGCAGCCCTCTGCTGGCTACTTGGGTGCCTCTGGCAAAACGCTGCACTGTGCTTACCTGCTGGCTATTGGCAAAGCGCAGGGTTTGACCGGTCCGTTGGTTGTTGCGGCCATAGCGAGCTACATTCACAGCGCGATCGGGGTTCAGCAAGGCAGAGCGGCTGGCATTTGCTCCTAAGGTTGCATGATAGCGTTGAAGCTGAGCCTGAAAGCGAGCAGTCATATCAGCATGCATGCGCCGGGCATGGGCCTCTTTTGCTGCCAGCAACGGGTTATGGGCTCCTCTGGCTCTGGCTCCGCGCACCTGCGACTTGGCCTGACTGGCTTCGTGCAAATCCAGCAGAGCTTGCTGGTAGCGCACAATGGAGCGTTGAAATGCGGTGTATTTGCTGTTGGTAGCGCCAACCATGGCGCCGGCTGCGGTTAGTCCATGTTCATCGATCAGGTGGATAACCGGCTTGATCAATTCCTCAGTGACGTAAGCAAGCGCTATGGTGTAGTTGTCGTATGCATCAGCAATTTGCTGCAGGCGCTGCAGCTCGCGGGCAGAATAGCGATCAAAAGCAGACAGTACACCTTCATCCCCTGGCTGGCAGCTCAGCAAATACGGTTGGTTAGGGAACAATAAGCCATGTCGGCTGGGGTTTTGGCGCTGGTACTGAGCAAGTAAATCAGGCTCTGCGGCAAAAAACTCCTGCGCCCGCTCAGTGGTCCTTGGAAAGTAAATATCTGCCATTTGTATGTCCTTATCCGCTCGGCTAAAGTGGCGGAATTTTACCGAAAGAACATTTTAGATACAATTATTTTGTATATGTCAGAAAATGGTAATGTACTAGATGGATAGTTTTTACTGCTAATTTGGCAGAGGCTGTTGGGCAAACGCTTCCAGCCGTTGAATCACTGCTTCGGGAAAGACACCCTGGTATAAGGCGCGCATACTGCCATCGCGATAGCTTTGTTCCAGGGCGTCTTGCCATTGCTGAATGTAGGCTACTGAATGATCCAGTGAAAAAACCAGATACAAATAAATATCATCAATGGGCATGAGTGGCACCAGTTCAGTCCCTTGTTGCCGGAGATCCTGTTGCAAGCTCCCGGCAAACAGCTCGTTCCAAATAATGAGATCCACCCGCTGTTGTAAGAACATATCCCGGCATTGTGCTTTGCGGGGGGTAAGGGCTAAGCGTCGCTCGGTGGTAAAGCCCAGTTGTTGCCAATACTGCAGATAAATTGAATCGAGCGACTCACAGGCAATATACGAACGGCTGAGTTCGGCCAGATTTATCGGTCCGGTGAGCCGGTCTTGCCGGCCATACACCCAGAGCCGGTATACCTTGAGTGGACCGACCCAATGAAACAAAGGCTTGCGTTCTTCGCTCAGTGCGGTTTCAAAAAGCGCGGTTCGTGGTTGTGAAGTAGCAGTATAAAAGGCTCTTGCCCAGGGCATTAACTCGATACGGATGTCTTCATCAAGTTGATTGGCAAGTTGCGTGATAAGCTCTGTGGTTGCTCCTGCCACCTTGCCTTGTTCGTTTAAATAACTGGCTGGTGGGCTATGTTCAGTGATAATGCGAAGCGGCGCGCTTTGTTCATGTGCAGATACTACCAAGGGCAACAGACAGTGGATGAATAACAGGACGGGTAGTAGATGCAGTGGTCTGCACATGTTCATCGTGCTCAAAATGTTTGGATTCACTCTATGCTATGAGTATGGTAAGGAAATTGTTCAACTGCCAGCAATTTCATCACGGTCCAACACCGTTGCCATTGAAGCACTATCAAAATAATTTTCATACACCGGCCAGTGGCTACAGGTATTTTAGTAACCAATCAGCACGGCCATCACCAGCATCAGCATGGCCAGTACAATGTAAATGCCGACCAGCGGCATTACAAAGCGCGCCCAACTGGTCCAGGACACTTGCGCCGTCGCAAGGTAAGCCAGCAGGGTGCCGGATGTTGGGGTGAAAATGGTGGTGATGCCATTGCCGAATAAAAAGGCCAGTACTGTGGTATGGGGGCTGATACCAACCAGCTGGCCGATGGGGCCGAGAATGGGCATGCTCACCGCTGCCTGGCCTGAGGTGGAGGGGATCAGAAAATCAAGTAGCAACTGGGATACAAACATCCCTTGCACGGCGAGTAACGGGTTGTCTTCTCCCACCATGCTGGTGAGCTGGAAAATGACCGAATCAAGGATCTGGCCATTTTGCAGCGTCACGGCAATGGCAAAAGCTACACCAATCAAAATAGCGGCCAGCAGAATTTTGCGCATGCCTTCAACAAAAGCATCGGCGGCACCATTGGCGCCGAGGCCGCTGATGCAGGCCAGGATCACGGCTAGCGCGATGTAAAATGCCGTTAACTGCTGATTGCGCCATTCAAAGGTAGTAGAGCCATACACCAGCAAGGCGATGCCGAGTGCCAGTACGATAAGCATCAGCGCATGGCGTTTGCTCAATGGGGAGCTATCAAACTCGATTTTGATACTGGCATCAAAGCCTTCCCGTTTGATCATCAGCATCATAAAGACAATGCCGACCAGGGTGAACACCACAAAAGCGACTAAGCGCATGCTGATGCCGCTGAATACCGGTACATCCACCAAGGGTTGAGCCACAGTCAGAGCCACAGGGTTGGTCACGGAGGCCAGAAAACCTGCTTTGACCGGAATGGTTAAAATCGCCAGTCCCATCAGGTTGGATAAACCGAGCCGGCGCGCCATTTCAACCATCAGCGGAATGATTAACAGGTATTCAGAGGCCAGGCCAAGAAAGGTGCTACCGGCGGCAAACACCACCATCAAGGAAGGGACCAGCAAGTAAACATTGCCACGCAAAGCACCCAATAAGCGTTCTAAACCAGCAGTGACGGCACCTGCTTTGGTCATAATCCCGAACATACCACCAATGATCAGCACCATAAAAATCAGGTTGGCGCCACGCTCCAGCCCTTGAGGAATTGCCAGCAGCAGTTGAATCACGCTGACCGGTTGAGCCTGGGTTGGATCATCGCTGATGCGCCATAAGTTGGACAGGCTGTTGTTTTTTTCCATACTTTGAAAGGAACCGGGTACCACCAAGTTGCCATCGCGCTCGAAGCTGCCTGCGCCTACCAGGTAGGTCAGGGCACCAGCCAGCAGCAAAATGCTAAGCAAAATGATGATGGGGTTGTTGCCTTTGTGCTGCTGGCTGAGGGCCGTTGGTGGTAGCTTGGCCGGGTCGCTTAGTTGGGCAGGAAGTTTAGTGTTGTTGTTTGGCATGCTGGTTCTCAAAAGATAAGACAAAGCCTGATTAACGCAGCTTTGTCTGGATAAATTCGGCGATCGAGGTGCTAACCCGGGTTAAATCGGCCTGAAAGCCAGTAAACAGATGGTTTTTCGTAAACGTCGCTTCATTCATGTAGAGCTGCCGGTTAATTTCAATTTGCACGCTGTGGTAATGCTGTGCTGGCTTGCCGTAAGCCCGCACGCAGTGGCCGCCTTTGTAAGGGTGGTTCACGGCCACGCTGTAACCAAGGAGCTGAAAACTTTGCTGGATGCAAGCTGTAAAATCCGGATCACTGCTGCTGCCGTCGGCATCTCCTAATACAATATCAGGTCGTGCTGCATCGGCATCAATATTCATCGCATTGCCGCGTGATTTCATGGAGTGGCAGTCGATGTGCCAGACACGACCAAACTGATGATGCAGGCCGCTTAGCAGTTCACTTAGCTTCTGATGATATGGTTGATAATAGTCGCGGATGCGCTGTTGTACAGCAGCCACGGTTAAGGGGGAGGCATAAACTGGCTTGCCGGGCAGGGCAAAGCGGCGGATCAGGCCCATACCTCGTTCGCTATAGCGGGTTGGTTGCAGTGGCTCTGGCCAGGGCTCCGCCAATAGTGCCGGGTCCAGATCGTCGGGCGCCCGGTTTAAATCGATGTACATTCTGGAGGCCTTGGCACAAAGCAGATAGGCACCCAGCTGAGTTGCCGGTTGCCAAAGTTCGTCGACATAGGCATCCCAGCCGGTTTTTAGCTCATCGAGCTTCACCTGGTAAGCAAAATCGGCCGGCAGGTAAAAACCGCTGTGCGGCGAGTCAAATACCAAGGGGAGAGGCCTGGGGGTGCTTGGTGGGTGAATGGTAAAATTACTTTGTGCTGACATGCAAAGGCTCCTGTCTGGCAACAACTGGGCGGGCACAGGCTATGTGCCCGCCTACAGCCATTAGAAATCGTAACTAAGCTGAAGGTAGATAAAACGGCCTACGGCATTGTAGGTTTGTTGATCAAAATTAATGTTCAGGTTAGTTCGAGATGTTGGTGGTTGCTTGTCGGTCAGGTTATTGATACCCAGCTTGATGCCGGCACCATTGTCAAAGTTGTAGCCAGCGAATACCGAGTGATACACCATAGAGCCGATGCTGAGTGGCTCGCCAGCAAAGGTTTCTGTGGTATCACCGATGTAGCGCAAAGAATAACCGGAAGACCAGGCTTCCTGGCGCCACTGCGCCGACAGAAAGCCACGCCAGGTTGGGAAAGCTTCACGTGAGGCTGCGGTGCCTTTTTTGTCTACTTCGATGAACGTACCGTCTGGCAAGGTGGAGGATTCAACAAACTTGTTTAGCCGTGACAGATTGGCGGCCAGATCCCAGCGACCCTGGTCGGTATTTAACCGGTAACGTACCACTGCATCCATACCGGATACTTCGGTTTTGTTCAGGTTGACCGGGCCATCCACGATGTTGATGATTTCACCACTGGTTGCGCGTTGGATCACCCCGCAATTGCGGTTGGTGGTGGCGCAGAGATCCAGCAGATTCTGCGTGCCAAAGGTACTGATAGTATTGTCGATTTGGATGTTGTACCAGTCCAGCGTCAGGCTAAAGCCATCCAGCTGCGATGGGGTATAGACCAAACCAAGCGAGATGTTTTCCGAGGTTTCCGGCTCCAGCAAAATGTTGCCGCCCACGGTAATGGGGACATTGGCTTCGTTTTGTGTGTAGCCAGCGGGTACACCGGTACAACCAGGCAAACCGGCATTGTCGGCACAGGGATCATTCACCGGGGCAAAGGACTCACGCTCGCCTTCATACAGCTCCAGAATTGAGGGTGCCCGGAAGCCTTCAGCCCAGGTAGCGCGCAGCATTAAATCGGCCACCGGACGATACAGGATGCCGGCTTTGCTGTTGACGGTGCTGCCAAAGGTACTGTAGTCGGAAAAGCGACTGGCCAGGTTCACTTCAAGGTGATGGGCCATGGCATGGCCTGACAGCAATGGAATGCTTAGTTCGGCGTAGGCTTCGTACAGATCATAGCTACCGATGGTACCTGTTCTTGGCGCTGACGACGTCGTGTTAAAGCTGTTTACTCTGGGGGCAGAATTAATAATGCTATCCGGCACATCGGTACCGGACTCTTTGCGGTACTCCATCCCTGCGGCCAGCAGCAGATCGCCAGCCGGTAAATCGGCGATACTGTTGGTAATATTAAAGCGCAGATGCTGCTGTTTGGCTTCGTTGCTATCTTCACCGGTAAAGTTGATGTAGTTCACCATGTCCGGCGTCAGGGTATTGAATAAGTTCACCGGCACACAGCCTGTCAACAAGTCGCTGACATCGGCGCTCAGGCCGCTGGCATCGCAAGCCCGCATGCCAAGCGCCAGTTTATCCAGGTGCAGTTGATTGTTGGAAACAAAAGTAGCTTTATTACGGGCAAACGAAGCAAAGATATCCCAGTGCCAGTCACTGGTGGTATAGCCTTCCAGCCCAATACCAAAACGGGTGGTATCTACGGTCTGGGCATTGACCCGCAGGCCGTTATCGACAAAGAAGTTGGTGGCAACAAAATCGCTGCCGCTCAGTTCAACCCCAAAAGGGTTTACCCTGGGGTCGTTGGCGACGATAAAACCACGACTGCCATTGACCACCGGGATGGCCGCCGAAAATTGCTGATCGGATTCGCGGCGGTTGTACACAGCTTCGATGCGCAGCCGGGTGTCTTCCGAAATACCAAGCTGGCCCAGTTCAAATACCCCCTGGCCATACACACTCAGCCGGCGGCTGGGACCAACCACGTAATTGTCATGGTAGCGATTGAAGCGATCATTGGCACTGGCCGGACGCCAGCTGCTCAGCTGGTTGCCATCACTGCCAGGTTCACGGGTAATGCCCTGGGCCGGAATATCAAAACCGAACACAGAGCTAAGCGCATTGCTGCGAAACAACCCTTCGCCAGAACCCAAAGATAAACCGTTCAATGGAATGGCGGTCAGGTCGCGATCCTGCGTTAAAATTGGTTTTTGATCAGAGAAACTGGCAACCAGCATCAGGTTGTGGTTGCCAAGATCCTGACCGAGCCGTAAATCCAGATTCAGGGTTTCCCGGTCGCCGTGCGAGGTCTGGCCGTAATAGGCTTTGGCATGCATGCCGGTAAAATCTTTAAAGGTATGAATGTTGACAACACCAGCGATGGCATCGGCGCCATAGATAGCGGTAGCGCCATCTTGCAGCACTTCAACCCGTTCAATCATGGCGAAGGGAATGGTATTCAAATCAACAAAGTCCCGAAAACCACGGGTACCTGCGCCATTGACCCAGCGATTGCCATTCACCAGTACCAGCGAGCGGTTTTCACCCAGATTACGCAGGTTGATGCTGGCACTGCCATGGCTGGTACCTGCCGAGCCATTGTCATTCAGGCTAGCGCCGACGGAAGGGAGCTCCTGCAACACTTCACCGATGGAGACCGCGCCTTTAAGATCCAGATCGTCGCGCTCAAAACTTTGGATGGGGCTGGCTTCGGTTTCACCCCGTCGCAAAATGCGCGAGCCAGTGACTGAAATCACCTCGACGTTATTGTCTGCAGCGCTGCCTGTGTTGCTGACATCGGCCTGAGCCTGACCTGGCAGTGCAAACGCACTGAGGATGGCAGCCGTCAGCATGGATTTGTTGAAATGTCCTGTTGTCATGGGATTCCCCTATCGTTGTTATCATCAACACTGCAATGAGTGTCTGTGCGAAATTTAAGCTAGCAAAGCCCCATGACCTATGCAATATTATTAGAAATACGCATAAACACATAATAAATTGTTATGGAATCATTGAATCTGAAAAGCCTGGAGTGCTTCCAGGCCATTTTGCAAACCGGCTCGGCTACGGCAGCGGCCAAACAGCTGGCCATCACCCAGCCGGCCGTAAGCCGGCTGATCCAGGTGTTGGAGCAGCAACTGGGTTTTGCCTTGTTTTACCGCGAGCACAGCCGGCTGACGCCAACCGATGAAGCCCGCTATCTGGAGCAAGAAATCTCCCTGCTGCTAAGCAGCGTGGATCGCTTTAAAGCACTGGCCGATTCGGTCGCCAAGTCGGAACTGGGCTCGTTGAAAATCGTCGCTCCGGCCAGCTTCAGTGCCGGCCCTTTGGCCAGTGTGATTGCCAGTTTTATGGAGCAGTATCCTTCAGTGTCGCTGAGCATCGATGCGCACAGCCCACAAATGGCACGAGAGCTGGTGGCCCATCGTTCGGTCGATTGCGGTTTTATCCAATTACCGGAAACACATCCGGGCCTGGTGTGCCAGCACCTGCTTAGCAGCAACCTGGTGTGTGCTGTTCCAAGCAAGCACCCGTTGGCCCAGGCAGCATCGATAGCATTGACGCAACTGGCCGCCGAGCCGCTGATTATGCTGGGGCAGGGCAGGCCTACCCGGGTTCGGCTGGAAAATGAGTTCAAAAAAGCCGGGGTGAGCATGCAGGTGCGGCTGGAAACCCATACGGTGGCAACCGCTTGTGCCTACGTTAAAAAAGGCCTGGGCATCGCTATTTTGAATCAGGTGCTAGCCGAACAATACTGCGATCAACAGATGGTGCTGGTGCCGCTGTTGCCTGACATTCAGCATCAGTACGGCTTTATCTACTCGGCTTATGCCCCTATGCCCAGGCTGGTCGCGCGGTTTTACCAGCATTGCCTGATGCATTTCTCTGCTTCCTGTCCGGCTGAAAATTAATAAATTGTCATATTCTTTTTTGGAATTAAAATATCATCATTTAGTATTTTAAATTCTTAATAATGCTCTCTATGATGCATACAGGTAATTCGTTGCCTGTATGGAGAGAGTATGACCAACACTCAGCACACGGCGGAGCAGCTGACCGAGTTAGCCAACCGCATTGAACAGTTGGTTGGTCGAATTGAGTACGGCTCTATTGAACTGGTGTTTCACCACGGCAAGCTGGTTCAACTGGAGAAAATTGAAAAAATTCGACTGGATAAACCAGCACCCTGAATAACCCACCATGCTGACCGGACCACCGGAAGCCTGGCTCTTTATTAGCAAACTATAAAGGACCTCAGCATGAAGTTTAAAACAATTCTGGCCAGTGCTGCATTAGTGGTATCAAGCCTTGCTACAGCCAGCAGTACCATTTTAAATGTTTCTTACGATCCAACCCGTGAGTTTTACCGCGAATACAACCAGTTATTTAGCAATTACTGGCGTGCTCAGGGGCATACTGCACCCAGAGTACGTCAGTCGCATGGCGGTTCTGGCTCTCAGGCCCGCTCCGTGATTGACGGCCTGGACGCCGATGTGGTGACGCTGGCACTGGCCTACGATGTGGATGCCCTGCGGGTACGAGCCGATCTGATCCCACAAGACTGGCAAAGCCGCTTGCCGCTGAACAGTTCGCCCTACACGTCCACCATCGTGTTGTTGGTGCGCAAAGGCAACCCAAAGAACATTCAGGACTGGGACGATTTGGTACGTGATGATGTCCAGGTGATTACCCCGAACCCGAAAACCTCCGGTGGAGCGCGCTGGAATTACCTGGCAGCCTGGGGCTATGCCCTGAAAAAATATGGCTCGGAAGAAAAAGCCTATCAGTTTGTAGAAAAAATCTTCCGCAATGTTCCGGTGCTGGATCCGGCTGCGCGCGGTGCTACCAATACCTTTGTGCAGCGCCGTATTGGCGATGTGTTTATCGCCTGGGAAAACGAAGCCTTTTTATCGGTAGAGCAACTGGGCCGTGGCGAGTATGAAATTGTGGTGCCCAGTGTCAGCATTCTGGCCGAGCCACCAGTGACGGTAGTGGATCGCAATGTTGATCGCAAAGGGACCCGCGCTGTGGCCGAAGCCTATCTGAACTATCTGTACAGTGACGAAGCGCAGCATCTGGCAGCGAAGCATTTTTACCGCCCTGGTCGGCCGGAAATTGCAGAGCAGTATCTGGAAAAATTTCCCCAAGTGAATCTGTTCGGTATCGACGATGTATTTGGTGGTTGGGATAAAGCACAAGCGGACCATTTTAACGATGGAGGCTACTTTGACCGGATTCTGGAAGCCATAGCACGGCGTTAATCAGCAAAGCGCTCTGGCTCACACCAGGGCGCTTACCAATGGAAAGTGTCATGAGTAGCATACGTATAAAACCAGTGATCCCAGGATTTGGGCTGACCATGGGGTTTTCCGTACTGTATTTAAGCTTGTTATTAATCATTCCTGTCGCCGGGTTAATTCTGTTTACCCTGCAAATGAGCTGGGAAGATTTCTGGCGTGCAGTCAGCCATCCACAAGTCGTGGCGTCGTACAAGTTATCATTTCTGGCGTCCTTTATCGGTGCCAGCATTAATGCTGTATTTGGTACCCTGGTTGCCTGGGTATTGGTGCGTTACAGCTTCCCCGGTAAACGTATTATTGATGGCCTGGTGGACTTGCCTTTTGCCTTGCCAACTGCCGTGGCTGGTATTGCGCTGGTTACCCTTTATGCCAGCACCGGTTGGGTCGGCCAGTACTTTGAGCCTTTTGGCATCCGCATCGCTTACAGCCAGATTGGTGTAGTGATTGCACTGACGTACATTGGTTTGCCTTTTGTGGTGCGTACCGTGCAGCCGGTGTTGGCGGATTTTGAAAAAGAGCTGGAAGAGGCCTCGGCAGCATTAGGCGCGAGCCGGCTGACCACCATTCGCCGGGTGATTTTCCCAGCCATTCTACCCGCACTGCTGACCGGCTATGCACTGGCTTTTGCACGGGCTGTTGGCGAGTACGGTTCCGTTATATTTATTTCCGGTAACCTGCCATATCGCACGGAGATCACCCCATTGCTGATTGTCGCCAAAGCCGAGCAGTACGATTATCACGGTGCTGCTGCTATTGGTGTGGTGATGCTGGGGGCAGCTTTTATTTTGTTGCTGCTGATTAATGGCCTGCAGTGGTGGGCGAGTCGCCGAGGATAAACTGATGACAACATCGAACACTTTACCACTGATCAGTGCTGCAGCTGTACAGGATACACCTAGAGCAACGGCTGAGCCGCGCTGGGTTAAATGGACACTGGTTGGGATTGCCCTGACCTTTTTAACCTTGTTTTTAATACTGCCGCTGGCGGTGGTATTGTATGGTGCTTTTGAAGCAGGCATGCAGGTATGGTGGCAAGCGGTCACTGAACCCGATGCGCTGGCAGCCATCCGGTTAACGCTCTTTGTGCTGTTGATTGTGGTGCCATTGAATGCCGTTTTTGGCGTGGCCATCGCCTGGGCCATTGCCAAGTTTGAATTTCGAGGCAAAACCATTTTAATATCGATTATCGATATGCCTTTTGCTATTTCGCCAGTGGTGGTCGGGCTTATCTTTGTGATTTTGCTCGGTTCGCAAGGCTGGTTTGGTCCTTTTCTGGCGGAACACGATGTACGTATTATTTTTGCGGTACCCGGCATCGTCATCGTTATTTTGTTTGGTACCTTGCCCTTTGTTGCCCGCGAGCTGATCCCGTTGATGCAGCAGCAAGGCAAAGAGGAAGAAGAAGCATCCCTGACGCTGGGTGCCAGTGGCTGGAAAACCTTCTGGTACGTCACTTTGCCCAACATCAAATGGGGGCTGATTTATGGCGTGGTGCTGTGTAATGCCAGGGCTATGGGAGAGTTTGGTGCTGTCGCCATTGTCTCTGGCCGTATTCGTGGTGAAACCAATACCATGCCACTGCATATTGAAGTGTTGTACAACGAATACATGTTTACCGCTGCTTTTGCCGTATCGTCATTATTGACTGGGCTGGCCCTGGTCACGATCGTGCTGAAAAGCTGGATAGAATGGAAAGATGAACGCAAACAAACATCGTCAACAGCGCGTTAAAGAGTGAAGAGGTCGTTATGAGTATCCATATTGAAGGCGTGAATAAGCGCTTTGGTGATTTTGTCGCGGTTGACAATGTGAACCTGGCCATTAAAACCGGCGAATTGACCGCCTTACTGGGCCCTTCGGGCTCTGGGAAAACCACCTTGCTGCGGATCATCGCCGGATTAGAGCATGCCGATAGCGGTGTAGTGCGCTTTAACAGCGAAGACATTACCGGCCAGCACGTCAGTGAGCGAGGCGTTGGTTTTGTCTTTCAGCATTATGCGCTCTTTAAGCACATGACGGTTTTTGAAAATGTTGCTTATGGCCTGACGGTAAAGCCAAAAAAATTGCGGCCGAGCAAAGCCGAGATCGCCAAAAAAGTGCATAAATTGCTGGAGCTGGTGCAACTGGACTGGACGGCAGATCGCTACCCGTCGCAACTCTCTGGTGGCCAGCGGCAACGGATCGCGCTGGCCCGGGCGCTGGCAGTCGAACCCAAAGTCTTGCTGCTGGATGAACCCTTCGGCGCGCTGGATGCCAAAGTTCGGGCCGAGCTACGCCGCTGGTTGCGTCGCCTGCACGATGAAATTCATGTCACCAGCGTTTTTGTCACGCACGATCAGGAAGAAGCGCTGGAAGTAGCGGATCGCATTGTGGTGATGAACAAAGGCCGCATTGAGCAGGATGGTACCCCAGAGCAAGTATACGACAACCCAGCAAACCCCTTTGTCTATGAGTTTCTGGGCAACGTCAACTTGTTTCACGCCAGAGTAAAGGCCAGTGGTGAAACAAAGTTTACTTCTGCCAGTGATGATAGCGCCCAACAGGGTGATGAACAGGATGGACTGGCTTATGTCCGCGCTCATGAAATTGAAGTACTGACTTCTGCTGAGCCAGATGCACTGCCAGTCACTTTGGACTTGATCACCATGGTCGGCCCAACTGCCCGGCTGGAGGTTTTAAACCAACAGGATGGCAAGCTGGTACATATTGAATTACCGAAAGAGCAATTCAAAGCTCTAAATTTAAAATCAGGCGATGCCGCCTGGATCAAGCCTAAGTACAGCCAGGTGTTTTTGGGCGAAGGGATTTAACCCGAAGATACCAATGAACCGGCCCCATGCGGCCGGTTTTTTGTCGCTAAGTATCAGGTAAAAAAAGCCCCTGCAAGCAGGGACAAAACAACAGGTGAAGCACCAAGTAAACCGACACCATCCATGGCATCCCTGCAAGGATCCAAATCGTTAAAAGCGGTATTCCAGGCCAAGCGACAGACCGCTGGCATTTTCTCCTACCACCGTTGCTTGCTGGGTGCTGCGGCCACCACCTGACACCCGATAAGCAGCATTGTCCTCGTTGCTGCTGATGGCATAGGCCAGATACCCCACCAGAGCCCGGCCAAACTGGCGATCAATACCGACCACCAGCAAGGTGGCATCGGCATCATCGGCATCCCGGTTGCTCACCCGATACAGCTGGGCCTTGAGGGTGTAGTGCTCCCGCTTGAAGGCAGCACCAGCGCCAAACAGGGTGCGATCGCCAATTGGCAGATCTTTATCCAGTTGGGCAAAAGTAATCAGGCGCAGTTGTTCTGTCACATCATAAAAAGCACCCAGCCGCCAGGCTGTGGGGTTGAGTACTTCGTTACCTTCAGAGCGCTCATAAGCAAGCGACAAGTACCGGCCCTTGGCCGCGTAGGTAATGGCCGTACTCAGTGCTTCACGCTTATTGTCATTGGTTGCACCGTTGGCATGGTGCGGACTGTAGTGCAGATCGAAGGTGATGTTATTCACCGCTGGGCTTTGATAGGCGACGCCGTTTTTAAAGCGCTCATCAAACACATTGCCAATCAGATCATTGCCAGTATTTACCCGGCTAAGGTTACGGATATCGCCAATGCGGTTGCCAAACAAATCCACCCGGGCGCGGATCACTTTAAGTGGCGTATCGAATTGACCAAGACGCAGACTGCCAAAGTTGCCACGCAACCCTAAAAAGGAATCGCGGTCGGCGAAGTTACCTCTGCCTTCATCAAAGAAAATGGTTTGCTCAATCTGAAAAAAAGCTTCCAACCCATGTTCGAGTTCCGTCTGGCCGCGAAAACCAAGACGGCTGGAATTGCTGGAAACATTGGTGGCGTTGTTAACGCCATTATCAAGTTGATCGACCGAAAGGTTAGCTCGACCATAAATACTAACTTCAGCTGCCTGCACGGGGACTAATAACCCCATGACAATAGCCGCAGCGAGAGGGCTACGAACGCTCTGTTTCATAATAAGTCCTGTGTACTAACAAGTTTGAGAGTTTTTAGAAGGGCAATGCTGCTGTGGTAAGTTTATTTTAATATTCATTTTTGAATTAATAAATTAATTTTAAATTCCATTTAGGAATATGAAGTGACGAAATATGAGCGTAGGACCTGGTGGGCATCAGCTGTCGTTATCGTGATCCTAAGCCGTTGTTGTCAGTAAGTGGCCGTTGGTAGTGTCAACCACCCTTGTCAGCTGCTACAGCCAGCTCTTTCTAGGCGAAGGCATTTAAATCAGCCTGATTTTACAGGTTTTTTGGTTTACCATTAGGTTCTGAGTGCTGCCTTTCCAACCGGAGCCAGACCCGCGTGAACGCAGAATTGCTGTTAGTGCTTGCTATGTTGCTGCTCTGCATGGGCTGCTTTGCCGCCAACAAACCCCGTACCGATGTGGTTGCCCTGGTGGTGCTGGCGGTGTTTCCGCTGACCGGCCTGCTGACGGTGCAGCAAACGCTGGCCGGTTTTAGCGATCCTGCGGTGATTCTGATCGCGGCACTCTTTGTGGTGGGGGATGGTCTGGTGCGCACCGGCATTGTCTACCGGCTGGGCGATTGGTTGGTGCGGGTATCGGGCAACAGCGAAATCCGCTTATTGGTATTATTGATGTTGTCGGTGGCGGCTTTGGGGTCGATTATGAGCTCGACCGGGGTGGTGGCTATTTTTATCCCGGTGGTGCTTAGCATCTGCGCCAGGTTACATATCGCCCCAGGGCGGCTGATGATGCCGTTGGCTTTTGCTGCGCTTATCAGTGGCATGCAAACTCTGGTGGCGACACCGCCGAATATGGTGGTGCAAAGCGAGTTGCAGCGCCAGGGGCTGGATGGCTTTCATTTCTTTAGTTTCACACCCATTGGTCTGGTGGTATTGCTGCTGGGGGTTGGCTATATGCTGCTGGCCCGTCGCTGGTTAAACCCGCAACTGGAGCCTGGGCAAACTGGTGCACCCCGCTTAAAGCTGAGTGATCTGGCCAGAAATTACCGCCTGAAAGAGCGTGAGCTGCGGCTGAAAGTGTTGCCAGGTTCGTCCTTACTCGATCAACAGCTGAATGAGCTGGCGCTGCGCAAAGAGTTCGGTATCAATGTGGTGGCTATTGAGCGTCAGCAAAAGTTTCGCACTTTGCTGCTCAATGCCACCGGTAATACGCTGGTCGAGCCGCAGGATATTCTGTTGGTCGATCTGGCCGATCCTGCCATGGACTTGCTACCGGTCTGTCAACAGCTTGGTCTGGAGCCACAACCGCTCAGCCACTCGTATTTTTCGTTTCATGCCCATGAGCTGGGTTTGGCCGAGGTGGCATTTCCGCCCGAGTCGTCGCTGCCGGGCAAAACCATCCAGCAACTGGCGTTTCGTAGCCAGTACAAACTCAATGTGGTCGGTTTGCGCCGTCGGGGCGAAGCCTTACCCGGCGTGCTGGTGGATGAGGTGCTGCAACCGGCCGATAAGCTGTTGGTGGCCGGGAACTGGAGAGACATTCATCAGTTGCAGCAACAAAGTCGGGATTTTCTGGTGCTTAGCCTGCCTGCCGAAGTGGATGAAGTGACCCCGGCTGCCCGCAAAGCGCCGCATGCATTGTTTTGTCTGGCTTTGATGGTGTTGCTGATGGTCAGTGGCATTGTGCCCAATGTGGTTGCAGCGCTGATCACCTGTTTGCTGATGGGAGCGCTGCGCTGCATTGATCTAAACAGTGCTTACCAGGCAATTCACTGGCCCAGCCTGATCCTGATTATTGGCATGCTGCCTTTTGCCCTGGCGTTGCAACAAACCGGTGGGATTGATTTGGCGGTCAGCAGTTTGTTGTATCTGGTGGGCGAGCGGGGGGACTATGCCTTGCTGGCGGCGCTGTTTGTGTTAACAGCCGTTACCGGCTCCTTTGTCTCCAATACGGCAACGGCGGTGTTGATGGCGCCGGTGGCGGTGTCGCTGGCCAATAGTCTGGGGGCTTCACCGTATCCTTTTGCTATGATGGTGGCCCTGGCGGCTTCGGCAGCCTTTATGACGCCGGTTTCCTCCCCCATCAATACCCTGGTGTTGCAACCTGGTAAGTACAAGTTTTTCGACTTTGTGCGGATAGGGACGCCATTTACTCTGCTGGTTTTGCTGGTGAGTGTGCTGCTGGTGCCTCTGTTGTTTCCACTGTATCCGGCCTGAGCTGGAAACTCAGGTTGTTTCCCGTGCCAGCTTCCATTGCAAAAAGGCTTTCACCACCAGGGTGGCGATGGCGATCAGGGTCAAAATGGCGGCGGCAATAAAAGCACCGGCAGTGTTGTAATCCTGCTGCAACAACTCAATGTGCAGTGGCAGGGTGTTGGTCTGGCCGCGAATGGTGCCGGAGACCACCGACACAGCGCCAAATTCACCGACAGCTCTGGCATTGGTTAAGATCACGCCGTACAGCAAAGCCCAGCGGATATTGGGCAGGGTAATGTCCCAGAACACCTTCCAGCCGCTGGCGCCCAGCAGCACGGCGGCTTCTTCCTGCTCGGTGCCAAGCGTGGACATCAAAGGCACCAATTCCCGCACCACAAAGGGGCAGGAGACAAAGACGGTGACCATCACCAGGCCGGGCCAGGCGAACATCAGTTGTAAGTCGACCTGATCCAGCAGGTTGGCAAAAGGCCCGTTGGCACCATAGAGCAGCAGGTACAGCAAGCCGGCCACCACAGGGGATACGGCAAAGGGGATATCAATCAGGGTAAGCAGTAAACGCCGGCCCGGAAAGGTAAAGCGGGTGACGCACCAGGCAATCAGGGTGCCAAACACCAGATTAATCGGCACCGTCAGGCCAGCGATAAATAAGGTCAGGCCAATGGCGTGCAGCATGTCTGGATCTTTCAGGTTGTGCCAGAGGCCACCTAAACCGGCCGACATGGCGGCAACAAAGATAAATACCAGCGGGATCACCAGCAGCAAGACGGTCAGGGTCACGCCGGTGCCAATCAGTACCGGGCGCAACCAGCGCTGCTGGCTGTTCAGTGGGTTGGCTGGCTTCATTTTAAGCCTCCGGTGATGTGCTGATAGCGCTGCTGAATGCCGTTGATGATAAAGAGCAGCAGCAAGGAGGCCAGCAGCACCACACTGGCGATGGCCGCGGCGGCGGCGTAATCAAATTCTTGTAAGCGGATAAAAATCATCAGCGAGGTGACTTCGGTTTGCCAGGGCAGGTTGCCGGCAATAAAAATAACCGCACCAAATTCCCCCAAACTGCGGGTAAAGGCCAGTGCTGTGCCTGTGAGCAAAGCCGGTTTTATTTCTGGCAGGATCACTTTAAAAAAGGTTTGCCAGGGGCTGGAGCCTAAGGTGGCCGCGGCTTCTTCGTACTCGGGGCCAAACTCTTCCAGCACCGGCTGCACGGTGCGCACCACAAAGGGCACGCTGGTAAATACCATGGCCAGCACAATGCCAAGCCAGGTGTAGGACACTTTGATATCCCACAGCGCCAGGTATTGGCCGAACCAGCCCTGGGTGGAGAAAATAGCCGCCAGTGTCAGGCCGGCAACGGCCGTTGGCAGGGCGAAGGGCAGGTCCATCAGGCCATCCAGCAGCACCCGGCCGGGAAAGCGGTAGCGGGTTAAAATCCAGGCCATCAACAGGCCAAAAAACAAATTAAAGATGCTGGCCACCAGAGCAGCCGAGGCGGTGACTTTGTAGGAGGCCACCACGCGCGGATCGCTGATAATAGCCCAGTACTCGGCCCAGCTCAGCTGCGCCGTTTGCACCACCAGGCCGGTGATCGGCAATAAAATCACCAGGCTGATAAAAAACAAACTGCTGCCAAGGCTGATGGTAAAGCCTGGCAGCACGCGCTTGCTGCGATAAGCCACAGATCCAATCATGTTGGCGCACAACCTCTGTTAACGGCGACGACGGCCTTCAGCCAGTAAACGATCCAGTTCGGCGTTGTTGGCAAAGTGCTCACGATTGACCTGCTCCCAGCTGCCAAACACGGCTTCCACCGTAAACAGCTCGGTAACAGGGAACTGCTCGGCTACTTCGGCTTTCACGGTGTCGTGGTGCACCCGGTAATAGTAGCTGGCCAGCAGGCGCTGCGCAGGTTCGCTGTATAAAAATTCCAGATAGGCTTTGGCTTGGGTTTCGGTGCCGTTGCGGGCGACATTGCGGTCAATCCAGGCCACCGGAAATTCGGCCAGTACGTTGGTCGGTGGCACCACGCGCTCCAGGCCAAGATCCGGGTACTGCTTGATGATGTTGTTCACTTCGGATTCAAAGGTGATCAGCACATCGCCCAAATTGCGGTCAATAAAGGAGGTAGTAGCGCCACGGCCGCCGGTATCAAACACCGCGACCCGGGCTAAAAATTCCGCCATCCAGGCCCGTGCGGCGTCGCGATCATCGCCAAAGCGCTGCAAGGCATCGCCATAAGCCGCCAGGTAGGTGTAGCGGGCATTGCCGGAGGTTTTCGGGTTGGGAAACACCAGGGTCACGCCTTCTTTGGTCAGATCTTCCCAGCTTTGAATGCCTTTGGGGTTGCCCTTACGCACCAGAAACGCCATGGTGGAATAATAAGGCGAGGCATTGTTCGGTAAGCGCTCGCGCCAGTTCTCAGGCAGCAAATTGCCACGCTGGTGCAGAATGTCGATGTCGGTGCTTTGGTTAAAGGTCACCACATCGGCGCGCAGGCCCTGAATAATAGCCTGAGCCTGACGCGACGAGCCGCCATGCGATTGGTTGATGGTGAGGGTTTCGCCAGTTTGTTGCTGCCAGTGCTGCACAAACAATGGATTAATATCGGCAAACAGCTCCCGGGCAATATCGTAACTGCTGTTTAGCAGTTCTTTGGCCTGGGCAGGCAGCGCCAGTTGGGCGCCGAGCAGGGCAGCAGTCAGTAAAATCGCGCGCATAGCAACTCCGAAATAAGCGTTGGTTCAGCTAAGTTTAATATGCACTGTAGTTACCACAAAACGAAATGCTAGTTCGTTTTGTTCTAGATAAGATGCAAAGGTGATAATCTGCTGGCCAGTATTAACCAACCAGCAGTTGCCAGCCGATGCCGAGCAGGGCGCAGCTGCCAAGCACGACAAAAAGCCCACGTTTAAAAACAAACAGCAGCAGGCAGGCCAGCAGGGTTATTGCCAGCATCGCCGGGTTCAGGCTGCTTAGCTCGGGCAATTGCAGCTGAAGGCCAAAGCCTTGCAGCACGATGCGTTCAGCAAAAAGCACATTCACCGCAAACCAGAGTGCCAGATTAGCAATAACACCCACCACTGCAGCCGTAATGGCAGCCAGTGCTGCCGATAGCGCCAGATTGCTGCGCAGTTTTTCCACATAGGGCGCGCCGGCGAAGATCCAGACAAAACAAGGCAAAAAGGTCACCCAGGTGGTCAGTAAGGCACCGAGGACACCGCCCCAAATGCCGTATTCGCGAAAGGCAGCCAGAAAGCCAACAAATTGGGTCACCAGAATCAGCGGCCCGGGGGTGGTTTCCGCCAGGCCAAGGCCATCCAGCATCTCGCCGGGCTGCAACCAGCCATAGTGTTCTACCCCTTGCTGAGCAACGTAGCCAAGCACGGCGTAAGCACCGCCAAAGGTCACCACCGCCATTTTGGAGAAAAACAATGCGATTTGGCTAAACACTTGCTCGCCACCAAGCAGCATGAGCAAGGTTAGCATGGTGGCAAACCAGAGCAGGGTACAGACCAGCGCTGCGGTTTTCGTGCCGGGACGGACGACCACATCAGCGACTATCGGTTCGGCGGTGCTGTCTGTTTTACTGAAACGGGCCACCAGATAACCAATCAGGCCTGCGCCCAGCACCACCAGCGGAAAGGGTAGGTTAAAAGCAAACAGGGCAATAAAACCGGCAATGGCCAACAGCCAGGCCAGCCGGTTTTTCAGCGCTTTTTGGCTGATACGCAGCAGGGCTTGCACAACAACGGCCAGCACCGCTGCTTTTAAGCCAAAGAACAGCCCCTGCACCAGGGAGACATCGCCCAGTAGCACATAGAGCAAGGAGAGCCCTAAAATCAGCACAGCACCGGGGAGAATAAACAAAATGCCCGCTACCAGGCCGCCCTTCACACCATGCAACAGCCAGCCGATGTAGGTGGCCAGTTGCTGTGCTTCGGGCCCAGGTAACATCATGCAGTAATTGAGCGCATGCAAAAAACGGCTTTCATCGACCCAGCGCTTTTCGTCCACCAGAATGCGGTGCATCAGGGCAATTTGCCCGGCCGGGCCGCCAAAACTCAGCAGGCCAATGCGCCACCAAACGGCCAGGGCTTCGCGAAAGGACACTTCAGGCATATAGTAATCATTATCGTTTAACGGAGTTAATTCACTATGACAGAATATGCCTCTAAATCAAGCTTGGCTCAGTTAAGGCGTGCTTTCTATTTATCTGATTGAAGAGTAAAGATTTTTACCTGATGGGTTCTCGATAGCCAGGTGATAGCTATGGTACCGACAATAGCGGGCAAAAACCAAACTACCAACTGCCATTCACCCAACTCCAACAGCCGTCGTGCTCCAAAGGTGAAAAAGGCGGTGTAGGCAGCAATACCGGTACCAATCATGGCACTGAAATGCTCAATCAACCATTGGTTGGGCGACACTTGCTGTTTCAATGGGTAGCGTAAGGTCTGTATGGCAGACATCATACCAATGACACCAAAAGCCATGTGCAGCACCTGCTGAAAATAGATACCAACACTCAGCAGTACCAGCCCGCCTATCCCCATTAGCAATTGGGTACCTATATACAAAGGTGTTTTCAGTGCTTTGTGATTTTGTTTATGTTTTAGCATCATCTGACTGGTATTAAGGCCACAGTAGACCAGAAAACCAAGATACATCAGAAAACCAAAAAATAAGCGTACCCGTTGGCTAAAGGCAGCGTGCATGTCTTGTGAGGCTAGGTGTTGGCCCTTATAAAACACCGGATCCCATAGCACCATGATACAGAGCAAGAAGGTGGAGCCAATGACCGTATACATACAGCCTGTGTAATATTGCCCGAAACGACGGTGATTGAGGGCTCCTTTCTTACACAACAGGGGTAGCCAAAACAGCAGCAGTGCCATTGAGCCTGCAATGATGTGTAAATAAAATAGCGACTGGTGCAAGGTGAGTAAATGATTCAGGCTTTGCATGTGATTATCCTTCGTTATCTTTCGAATCTGCACCAGAGTAGCTTGCTATTGCTACTGAAAAGAGTCCTGAAAGTCATGACTTAAAACATGACGAATGGCCTATGGCTGTGTAGAAATAAAATGACATAATGAGCTGATGAAAATGATAGCTTCCCGTCTCACCTTAGAGCATCTGGCTGCACTACTGACCTGGTTGTTGGTTAGTAGTGGCACTCTATTGCTGATGCTAAGGAGAGATACGTCTGATAGCAGCCTGATTGCCATTTCTGTGCTGTTTCTGCTATTTGGTGCACTCGCAATGAGCTTGCCCGATGAGCTGCATAGCCCTGCCCAGAAAAAGCGCTGTATGCTGCAGATAGGCCTGTGTTATCTGTGTGTGCTGGGGCTATTTGCGTTGGTCCCTTTTTCATTTGTCGCCATTTTTCTGATCATCCTTGTGGCGCAGATCGCTTTTTATATTCCAATCAAAACTGTACTTATACTTAGCATGCTTGCCATGTTGCCTATGTGGCTTATTTATCAGTTCTACTGGCAACACGGCGCAGCCTGGATTAGTGCGCTGCTATACTGGAGTTTTTGTTTATTTGCCATCTTGATGGTTGCTGCTATCCAAAGAGAAACTGCAGCCAGGCATGCTGCTGAGCAAGCGAATAGAGAATTAAAAGCCACCCAGTTACTGTTGAGCGATGCGAGTCGCTTTAGTGAGCGACATCGCATTGCTCAGGAATTGCATGATGTAATGGGGCATCACTTAACTGTGTTGAGTATTCATTTGCAGGTAGCAATGCGACAAAGCTCCGAGCCGCTCACACCGCAGTTGCAGCAATGCTATCAGCTGGCACGCTTACTGCTCGCGGATGTGCGACAAAGCGTGTACGACATGAATGATAACCATGGCCTTGATATCGATGAAGCTATTAGGCAGTTACTGGATGGCTTGCCAAGGCTTCGGGTGGCCTGGATCAATGAGCTTAAAGCAGGTATAGACAATGTTCAGCAAGCAGAAGCCATCTTACGGATAACTCAGGAAGCGATCAGCAACGCGTTGCGTCATAGTACAGCAGATCAGATGCAGGTAGTGTTAAGCCGGGCCGACCAGCAGCTTCGACTGCGCATTCAGGACAACGGCGAAACAGCCACACCGATCATGGAAGGGCAAGGCTTAACAGGGATGCGTCGGCGTATCGAGGCGCTTTCGGGGCAATTCAGCTATCAACGGCAAGCTGATGGTTTTACGATTGTCATTAGTTTGCCGGAGGGCACAGCGTGATAGGCGTCATGGTAGTGGACGATCAAACCTTGGTGCGACAAGGCATTGCCAGTTTACTGCAATTGTCCGAGCAGGTTCGGGTGCTGGCTGAAGCAGCCTCAGCTCAAGAAGCTCTGGAAAAGTTTGTTGTCGTCCAGCCAGATGTGATCCTGATGGATATCCGTATGCCGCAGATGAGTGGTATTGAGGCGTTGCGTCGGTTTCAGCAGTTTGACCCTGCGCCACCTGTGATTATGTTAACCACCTTCGATGAACAGGGTGTGGTGATGCAGGCGATGCAGGCCGGCGCCAAAGGCTATTTACTGAAAGATGTCAGCCTGGATCGGTTGGTCGATTGCATTGTAGCGGTAAGAAATGGCAAAACCATGATCCAGCCCGCAGTGACAGAAAAAATCATGCTCAGTTTGCAAGGCGTTGCGCAGGGTTATGAGCGTTGCCCTATGGTTGAAGCCATGACCAACAAAGAAATAGAAGTGTTGCGGTTAATGGCTTCAGGCCTTAGCAACCGTGAAATTGCTGAAGCGCTGTTTAAATCTGAAGGGACCGTCAAAAATCAGGTGTCCGCTATTCTGGCTAAACTTGGTGTTCGGGACCGGACCCGGGCTGTTTTATCTGCTATTGATGCCGGCATCATTTAATCACAGCACACACAGCTCTGGCTTTAAGCGTAAGCCAGCCTGAAAATCCTTCGTCGGAATGGCTTCGGTTTTCACCACCCCTTTATTGGAGGTGACCCGGTGAATGTACTGGCCGTTGCCGGTGGCGATGCCAACATGGGTGATCACGCCTTCAGCCCAGTTGCCATAGGTGTTTTGCAAAAACACCAGATCGCCGGCTTTGAGCTGTTCAATACGGCTGATTTTTTTGCCAAACTCCTCGCTGGCTAAGGAATCCGCATGGGTGGGATGCAGTTGATCGTCCGGGCCTAACAGGTGCAGGTCCCAGGGCACCTGAGTTTGCAGCTCGGCAAAATGCTGGCCGCAAGCTGCTTGCAGCACAGTGCGGGTCCAGTTCATGCATTGCTCGGCCTGGCCCACCCGGTAATCCTGGCCTTGCCAGAGCAGGGCTGTCTGGCTTATTTGCTGGCCGATGGCTGGCCAGTCGTTGGTGCTGCGAAACAGATGCAGCCAAAGATCATCGCCGGTACCATTGTCATTGATGGCATGCTCAAAAGCCGCTTGCGGGTAGCGGATGTTTTTCCCCGATACCGTGCTGTCGTAGCGGCCCCATTTTTCCAGGTTCCACTGACCGTAAGGGTCGTGCACGATGTAGTGCCCATCTTCAAAACCGGTCACCACCACGATATGGCCCGGTTGGGTAAACCAGCCATGCACGATCACCGGGCGCCCGGCGGCCAGCTCGGCGCGTAATTGGGTCAGGGTTCCTTGCTCCAGGCTATGCGCCCGCATCGGGCTGCCTGCTTCGATGGCCAGGGTGTTAAAGCCCTGCTGCAGTGCCGGCACCGTTTGCAGCAAACCAAAGCGCTGATACAACTGATCGGAGACCGTGCTGCTGGCACTGGTTGCGGTGATGTCAAAATAGCTGGTGATCATCGCCAGCGAGGTCAGACTGCAACTGGCATGAGGCCGGTGTTGATTGTCCAGCTGACTGAAGAAAGGCACGGCTGACTGGTAAGCTGGTTGCTGTGTTTGTGGTTGCATGCTGTGACAGCCAATCAAAAAGGAAGCAGCGCAAAACAGCAGAAGGGGGCGACCTGAGAATATATGCATAAAACCTCTTTGCTGTGGTACTGGCGGTGTTCGTTTCAGCTTAAGCCGTATGCAGCTGCGACGGCAAATGAGCTTCCATCGGCCAGACCGATGAAAGTATGTAGCTGAAACTACCGTGTTAAGCTCGTTTTTGTTGCTGGCTGGCTGGCAAGTGACCTTCTGCCTGCAAATCGACGATGGTGCGCTCAATTGCCTGGCGCAGGGTTGCAACAATGGTATCGACCTGCGCTTTGGTGATGGTTAGGGGCGGCGACATCACATTCAAATGCACGATGGGCCGGACAATCAGGCCTAAGTCTTCGGCATGATCGGCAATGCGCTTGCCAATATCCAGCTCCTCCGGGAACAAGGCTTTGCTGACTTTATCACGCACATTCTCGACACAGACCATCAATTGCTGGCCACGCACCTGACCAACAATCGGCAAATCTTCCAGCGTTTTCATCTGCTGCTGAAAATAGGGGCCTATCTGCTGCACCCGCTGCAGCAATTGTTCGCGCTCGATAATCTCAATATTTTTCAACGCAGCGGCGCAGGCAACCGGATGGCCGGAGTAGGTAAAGCCATGGGCAAAGCAGCGGCCATGGCCCGGTTCGCTAATTACCTGATGAATGCGGTCGGAGTAGATGCAGGCTCCCAGTGGCTGATAGCCGGAGGTGATGCCTTTGGCGGTGGTAATGATATCCGGTTTAATACCAAACAGATCCCAGGAGGCAAACCAATGGCCGAGCCGGCCAAAGGAGGTGACCACCTCATCGGAGACATACAAAATATCGTATTTTTTGCATAGGGCCCAGGTCGCATGATGATAGCCCGCTGGTGGCACAATAACGCCACCGGCACCGAACACAGGCTCGGCATAAAAAGCGGCAATGCGTTCAGGCCCTAGCTGCAGGATGCGCTCTTCCATTTCCTGCAGCAGCAGCTGCAAATAGTCGGTTTCCGACAAGCCAGCCGGTGCCCGGTAATAATTGGGGCAGGACAGGTGGTGAATAAAGTCCTTAATAAAGTCAAACTCCGGCGGATGATCCCCCGCTTTGCCACCAATCGACATCGATAAATAGGTGCTGCCATGGTAGGAGTTTTTGCGCGATAGAATATGCTTTTTCTCAGGTTTGCCACGACAGTTCTGGTAGTACTGAATTAAGCGGTAGGAGCTATCCACTGCGGTCGAGCCGCCGCAGGTGAAAATAACATGATTCAGATCGCCCGGTGCCAGTTCGGCCAGTTTGGCAGCCAGTTGGGTTGCCGGGATATTGGTCATATCAACAAAGGGGTTGGCAAAGGCCATGGTACGGCACTGCTCGGCAATGGCATCGGCCATTTCGGTGCGACCCAAACCAATGTTGGTGCACCAAAGTCCACCCACAGCATCCAGGTAACGCTTGCCATTGCTGTCGGTGATGTAACAACCATCGGCGCTGGCGATCGGCAAAGCGCCTTGTTCGGCGAATACATCGAACACCGTCCAGGGGTGGGTGAAATGCTGTTTATCCAACTCGACCAACTGGTCGGTGCTGGTGGCTGCGCTGTGCAAAGTCATGGTGGTTTCCTGTAGCAGTTTGCCCACATCGGGCCTTGGTCCAGTTATAACCAAGGCAGCTGGGCAACAGCATTCCCTGTACAGGCAAGGGGTCGCGTTAAGCGCACCCCCGGATGGGGGTTATTGCTTACTAAAGGCGATGCCGTGTTCGGTCAGTCTATCCAGCAGCCATTGCAGCCCTTGGCCTACCGGGCCTTCGCTTTTCCAAATCATATCGACGCAATGCGGAAAAGACACCGCTTGATGGCTGGTAGGAAGTTTGATCAGCTCGCCACTTCGCAGTTGCGGCTTGATTAAATTCAGTGGCAATTCGGCCCAACCAAAGCCTTGTTGCACCGCCTGGATCAGCAAGGTGGAGCTGTTGGTAAACCAGATATTGGTGGATAAGTCCGAGTCGAAGCGGCGAAAACCACTGGCCGGATCGGTAATGCGCAGATGGCGGTACTGCGATAAATCGTAGGGGGTTACTGAAGCCAGCTGTGCCAATGGGTGGTTGCTGCTGACTACGGTGCCATAATGCACATGGGAAATACCCCGAAAAGCGCACTCTTCCGGGTAGTCATCCTGGCTGATGGCTATGGCCAGGTCCACCTCGCCGTTTTGGATCAGCTGATAGCCCTGGTGGTGGCTGGCTTTAAGCAGCATCAGGGCGGTATTTGGGAATTGCTCTTTAAATTCGCTGGCAACCGCCAGAATCATCTCCACCGGCAGGGCCATATCATCAAAGGCCAGCGCAATTTCAGTTTCGACATCCTGATTTAAATTTTGAATGCGGTGCAGCAGGTTGTTGTAGCTTTTTAGCACCGATTTGATGTCGTTCAGCAGTGCTAGGCCTTCGGCCGTTAGGGGGGGCGTGCGTTTGCTGCGATCAAATACTTCAAAACCGACATCAATTTCCAGATTGCTGATCAGACCACTGATCGACGACTGTGCTTTCCCCAGCTTTCGCGCTGCGGCAGAAAAGCTGCCAGTCTCAACCGTGGTAAGAAATGCCTGAAGTTGTTCAAATGAAAGCTGCATCCCACCTACCTCGAACTATCGCTTAAACCTATAGAAACTAACTGTACAGTGAATGTTGAACTGGTTAATCCTGACCATCGGCGAGCAAGAATTCATCAATGTAGCAGGATTTATTTGCTTGTACATTAAAACAATAGCCGGGCAACAGGAAGGAAATTCAGCATGTTACCATTTAAAAAACGAGAACTTAGCGTATGGATATCAGCCATGCTGGTGTCCGGGGCCGTTATCGCCACCGAAGCCGAGCAAGGCGAAGACGAGCAGAAAAAAGCACAATCCATTGAGCGGATCACAGTAACTGGCACTGGTCGCCCCAAGATGGCATCGGAAATTCCGATGAATATCACAGCGATGACCGAAGCTGAGTTGCGTGAAAACAACATTGGCAATTTAAAAGACTTGATTGCCGACAGTGTGGAAATTCATGCGCCGGATAACAGTGCCCGTTTTGCTGATTCGGTCTCGGTGCGTGGCCTGAATGTCGCCGGGGTCAATGCCAACAACCTGCAGCAGTTTATCCGCACCACCATGGCCTACTATCTGGATGCCACGCCTTTACCGAACATCAATTACCGCATCAAAGATGTCGCCCGGGTTGAGCAGCTGATTGGCCCGCAAGGCACCCTGTATGGGGCCGGTAGCTTGGGCGGCACCATTCGTTACATCACCAATGAGCCGGTGCTGGAAGAGTTCCAATTTGATTTTAATACCAATTTTTATCAAACCAAAGGCGGTGGCATCAGCAACGACACCGATGTGGTGTTCAATATTCCGATGGGCGAACGTTTCGCCGCTCGCTTATCGCTGGCGCGGTTGGATGAAAAAGGCTTTACCGATCGTCAGGTGAATCCAAGCTGGATTGCTCCGGGTGAAGGTTTCCCCGGCAATCCGAACCCGGATCAAACCCTGTACAAGCGCGATGACTGGCAGGAAGTCACCGGTGGCCGTTTAACTTTGCTGTGGCAAGTTAGCGATGACCTGCGGTTAAAGTACAGCCGCACCCAGCAGGATCAGTTGGCAAATGGTACCCGTGGCGCCAGCCGCTTACCGGTAAACCGGGCATGCGAAGGCATTGAGGACTGTACCTTTACCTCTTTTGATACCCCTTTTCAGTACAATGACCGCACTGTGGTATCGCGCTTTGCCGAGTTTGCCGATCGTGACCTGAAAATGGACTCGATTGATCTGGATTGGGATTTAGGCTTTGCCACCTTAAGCAGCAGCACGGCCAATTATCGCGATAGCAGCGTTGGCCAGGCCGATTACGCCGGTGCCGGTAACAGCTTTTATGGTTGGGTGCCGGGCCTGGCACTGGCCGATGGCAACGACTCGGCCTACATGACCTTTGACAACAGCTACCGTGGTATCAGCCATGAAAGCCGTTTAACCTCCAATATTGAAGGCCCCTGGAGCTGGATTGTTGGGGTTTACCACACCAATCAGCGCCGTAACTACAAGTTCTCTGAATGGTTTGAGCGGCTGGATGAAATTGCCAGCCAGGTGTCCTGGCTTGGTTTCGACCGCGCGACAGCCGGCGGCAATGTCGGCGAGGGCTACCGTGAGGATTTAGGCAGTAAGTACAAAGAAACGGCTTTTTTTGGTGAAGTGGGGTACGACATCACGGAAAAGTGGAATGTGACGGTCGGTGCCCGGGTGTTTAATTACACCGATATTGGCTCTGGCTTTATCCGTGATTACTTGGGCCCGACTGATTCGGATCGCGACTTTAAAGGCAGTGGCAGCGGTGAGAGTTTCTTCAAATTCAATACCGCTTACTTCTTTAGCGATGAGATCCTGGGTTACTTTACCTACTCACAAGGCTATCGTCGCGGCGGTACCAACTCCTTCCGCGAAGACAATGGCCGACCGGTAGCAGAGGATGCGCAGTTCTATGAGCCGGACTCCACCGACAACTTCGAGCTCGGAGTGAAAGGCTTTATCGCCGATGGTTTCTTTGTGCAAGCCAACGTCTATCAAATTCAATGGAACAATGTGCAGACCTACTTCTCGCAAACCATTGAAGACTTTTTCCCGGTCAATGGCACCACCAATGGACCGGATGCGAAAACCCGGGGTGCCGAGCTTAGCATGCGCTATTATCTGACCGATAATCTGATGCTGACCTATTCCACCGCGACCACCAAAGGCACCTGGGATGAAACCGTTACCAAGTGCGTGTACGAAGAAAGCGTCGCCAACAACGAATGCCGCACCTGGATGAAAGGAGGTTCTTTAGGCGGCAACCCGAAGTGGCGGCATAACTTTGGCCTGCGCTACACTGCGGATCTGGACAATGGCATGTCACTCTGGGGCAGTGTCAATGGCCGCTATGTTGGCAAGGTGCAAAACGACCGTCAGGATAATCCGGATGCGGCGACCTTTGAGTATCCGTCTTTTACCACCTTTAGCGCCAATCTGGGCCTGGGTAAAGACAACTGGGATGTGCGGCTTTGGGCAACCAACCTGACCAACAGCGATGCCATTGTGTCCAATCAGAACTCTGGTATTCTAGGGCGCAGAACCATCGCCCTGACGCCCAGAACCATTGGCCTTAGCTTCTCTTACAGTTATTTTTAACAGCTAGCCAATACCGCGAAGTGAGGCTTAGGCCTCACTTTTTTTTGCCAGAGTGCTTGCAGGAGTGTGAAGATGTTGTCTATGACCTGGCGGCCAGCCGCTGCCACCGATTTTAACTTCCCCCAGTATGTTGGTGTGATGCTGATCGCGATGATGGGGGCCTCGGTGACCATCTTGATGCCGCTTTTGGTCGGTGCTTTTACCGACAGTGGTTTGTTCAGCACCGCTCAGGTAGGTTTTTTGGCCTCGGCGGAGGTGGCCGGTATTTTGATTTCCAGTGCGTCGGCTTTGTTTTGGGTGCGTCGTATTCAATGGCTGCGCTTTGTGCAGCTAAGTCTGGTGGTCTTTATCGGCTGCAACCTGCTCACCAGTTGGGTCAGCAGCTACGAGTTGGTGCTGCTATTGCGTTTTAGTGCCGGCCTTGCCTGTGGTGTATCCTACGCCATCGCGCTGGCAGCCCTTGGCGACCAAAGCCGGGTGGATAAAGCCTTCGCGGTGATGGTGACCATCCAGGTGATTTTTGGCACCCTGGGGTTTGCCTTGCTGCCTTATGTGATTGCGCCTTTTGGCTATGCCGGTATCTATCAGTGCTTTAATTTGTTTTTACTGCTGGCGCTGATGCTCAGTTTTGTTAGTTTTCCGCTGAATCAAAAACCGCAAACCGCTTTTCGGATCGATTTGCAAGGTCGGTGGCTGGCGGCTGCTCTGGTGTTCGCCGGCACCATTGCCTATTACTTTGCCCAAGGCACCGTTTGGGCCTATCTGGAGCGGATTGGTGTCCATGCCGGGTTCAGTGTGGCGGAAGTAGGCGCTATTCTGGGGGTTGGTTTTGGTATCAGTGCCATTGGGTCCATGTTGTCCAGCTGGTTTGTCGCCCACATTGGCCGGAATGCGTCTTTAGTGATCACAGCCGCTGTGCAGCTGCCTTGTCTGGCGGCTTTGTACTGGATGAGTGACAGCCATGCCTGGGCCATCTATGCGGTAGCAACCATTGTTTACCAGGTATTCTGGAGCTTTATCGTGCCCATTATGATGGCGATTTTTAATGATGTGGATAAAAGCGGCCGTTTGATCGTGTTTTGTGTCACCGCCTTTAAAATTGGCCTGGTGCTGGGGCCGCCGGCGGCCGCGCTGACCATTCGCCTGACCAGTATTCATGAGGTGTTGTGGCTGGGGGCTATTGCCATCGTTGTGAGTGTGGCCTGTTTGATGGCGTCGAATCGGTTGTTGCAACGCTAAATGACTGAACCAAAACGATTGATTGTGATATCGAACACGACAAAGCCGGGGCAACCCGGCTTTGTCGTGTTCAGCAGTTATTGAAAGGTATGCAACCAGAGATCATCGCCGGTGCCATTGTCATTAATGGCATACTCAAAAGCCGCTTTCGGGTAACGAACGCCTTTGCCTGAGCGGCTGGTATCGTAATTGCCCCATTTTTGCAGGTTCCAGACGCCAAAGGGATCATTGACCGTGTAATGGCTGCCATCAAAGCCGGTCACCACCAGAATATGGCCCGGGGAGGTAAACCAACCATGCACTATGGTTGGGATGCCGGCGCTGGCTAATTGGCGTAACTCGGTCAGGGTGCCATTGGTTTTGCCAATATCACGGATGGGGCTGCCTTGTTCCTGGGCGATGGTGTTAAAACCCCAGGCCAGTGCCGGCACGGTCTGCAGCAAACCAAAACGATTGTATAGGTAGTCTGGTGTGCGTTGACCGAGTACGGCAGGATCAGTGAGACCAAAATAGTCGGTGATCATCGCCAGCGAGGTAACACTGCAGGCACTGTATGGCTGGGACTGGTTTAGTTTTTGATCCCAGTAAGGCACTTGTGCTGGTTGTGGTGGTGCCGGCGGTGGGGCATTGCCTTCCAGATACGACGTCATGTCGTTGTTGCTCGCAGAGCAGTCCACATTGCTGTCAAATTGCTCCCGGTGCCAGTTCACTTGTTGCCAGTCTTGCCAGACACTGTGCGGAATCGAGCCACCCGGTACCCGCCAGATAGATGCATTCGGGCCAGCCACGTTCATAAAGGTATTCAGTTGCGAAGGGGTTATATCGCCATACTCGGTAGACACAATATGCCAGATTGGCTTGGTTGCTCCCATGGCCCGATACTCACAGTTGCCTTGCTCAATCCAGTATTTGGCATTGGCCATGTAAGAGCCGCCCCAAACTTCCAGATAAGTTTGAGGCATATGGGCATCGACGTACTGATCGATAATATCGACCCGCATGCCATGATCGGATGGGTTGCCCCAGGTGGTGGCTGTCAGTGGAAAGTTAGCATTGGCATGGCCATCAGCAATCGCCTGGTTGCGAGCAGTGTGAAAGGCCTGGAACAATTGGTGCAATTCGGTGGTTTTATGATTGAACTCCACCTCGACATCGGTAATAAAGCCAACATAGCCGTATTGGGCTGCCAGATAAAGTGCATTGGCCTGAGCGGCATAATTGCCCGGGTAGTTGTACGCCCAGGCCCAGGGTTCGATGCCCTGATCTTTGTAGATCTGGGTGGTTTGTGTGGAGCAGGCATCCGGAAATAAGGAGCAGCTGGCGGTATTGTCGGCAATTTTAATGAACACCCGTTTTACGCCAAGTGCCGCCAGCTCGTTCGCCAGTTGTTGATGGCTTTTATTTAAGCCGGCTTCATCGATGTACCACAGCCAGGCGCCAAACTGATTGGTTAATGGGGCCGGGTTGCCAGGCAAACTGGTACTTTGCACCCAGTTGTAAAAACTGGCCGACCAACGAGTGGTGTAGCAGGCCGTACCACCACCTAAATACTCGCACTTTGCTACTTCCTCAGCGGTAAAGTTACCGTACACATTGTTTGGTGCATTGCTCAGGCTTTCAAAGCAGTGTCCTCCATAGGTTGGGGAGCGAACCGAACCGTCCGGGCAGTCGTTACTGCTACGAATGGCGGTAGCAAAGGGCTTTGCCCAGCGCAGAACATGGATGGTGTGGCCTTCAACTGAATAAGCTTCTGGGGTGGTGCAGGCACTGCCACCACCATAAGCGATGCATTTATCAACCATGACTTTGGTAAAAGGGCCGTACAGGTTGTCGGTATCAGCACAAAAGCTGAGCTGCTGGTCGAACTCAGTATTGTCTGGGCAAGCTGCAAAGGCTGCAGACGAGAACCCCAGCATAGCAAGCAAGAGTAGAGTGTTTAAACGCATTGGTTATCTCCGGTATGATTTATTGTTGTCCTGGAGTGCACTGCGAAAGGGTCCGTCGCTTTCAGCGAGCGGCAAACTGCTGGTTTGCCAGCCATGACTATAAAATAGTGGGAGATGATGTAAAAAATGATAGCCATCGGTTATGGCGATGAAACGAAAAAAGCTCATCCTTGAGCGGAATTTCAACCAGGAACACCAGTGCCAGCTGCGTTTTATCCTTTGCGATTGGTGAGGGAGAGACGCCAAAGAGTCGCGATCACAAACTGACAGCGACAGATTAGCTACTTTGGCTGATAAAGAAAAAATAGACACCATAGCTTCAGGCGATAAAAAGGCCAGCAAATGCTGGCCTTGAAATAGAGATTTTATCTGGTTTTATAGCGCTGTTCGCGCACATCCAGCCGCACGTTTTTTACTCCGCTTTGCTGCAGCAATTGCTCACGCAGTGCCAGCAGATCGGTATGGCTGTCGGCTTGCAGTAACACCAGCTGCCGTTGTTGCTGCAGTATAGTCAGCGGGAAATCTGCCAGCACACTGGCACTATCAGCACCGTCTTCCAGCAACAGCAAAAGCTGGCCACTGACACGTCCGGGCTGGCCGCTGTACCGATTGACGACCATGCTGTTCGCTTGCACCCTTCCTTGCAATGAGGCTGTATCTGTAGCAGAGCTGGCAGTGGCAAATTGCGCTTTGCTTTGGCGGCTTTGCTGCCAGCTCAGCTGGGGCGATTGCTCCGGTTGCACGAGACGGTAAGCACCAAAGGTGGTTTCAGCCAGACTGGTTGCTGAGAATGCAATGCAGCATACGGTTACACAAAGTTGTTTTGCGAAAGTCATCGGTCATTACTCCTTGCTATGGCCAATAATGCGCAGAGCGGCACCATCAAGCCTGGATAGCTCAGCGTTATTTTCAATCCAGTCAAAGTCAAATTCGGTATCTTGTACAGCAAAACTATCGGCCGCAAGATCGTACACCTGAAGGGTCCAGTTGCCGGTGCTTGTTTCACCGTAGAATGCATTACTGCGAAATACCGAATCTTTCAGAATATAGCCATCCTGAGCAGCCCAGTCCTCATCCAGAGCCGGTAATAATAAAGCCTGACGCGAGGCCAGCAATACGCTGCGGGTACCGGCAGGGGAGGTAAGGACCACGGCCAGATCATTGCCGGCACTGGTTTGGGTGCTGCCTTGCTCAGTGATACGGCCAAACTCCAGCAGTTCCTGGTTACGGACGGTTAACTTAAGCTGCACCGTTTCTACCACCAGTTGCTCCGGCATGGTGAGTGCCATGCTAACGCCAGCTGCACTGTGATCCGGGATTGCCAGGTTTGCGGGGCTACCATCGCCATACAGGGCTATACCATGCCAGGCGCTGTACTGCTTTGCTGGTAATTGCCAGTTGCCTTGCTGCAACCGCTGAAAAGCAGCGCCGGCTTGTACCAGGCCAAAGCCGTAATGATTGTTAAAAGCAATACCGGCAGCATTTTCAACCCAGCCACTGTGGGCCTCAAAGCTGCCATCCGGCAGGTTTAGCCGGATCAGCGGATCCTCTGGGTGTACCCGCTTGGCGGTGCTAATCAGTAAATGTTGCAATTCGCGGGCGGTTAAGGTCGGCTCAGCTTCCAGCAACAAGGCGGCAACGCCACTGACCATAGGGGCAGCGGAAGAGGTGCCATTAAACCTGGCTGTGTAGTTGCAAGCCAGGTTATCGGGGTGGCTACCACTGTCAAACGGATAGAAGCCGGCAAAAGCACCTTCCCCGATGGCATCGTCAAAGCCTGCGGCTGCCGCTTCACTGCTGTAGCCATGCTGGCAGCTCATCAGGTCCACGGTGACAATAGCGGGCAGCAAATCGCCATCTTCACCAGCTGGCGCGGTCAGCACCAAATTGGCACCGGCGCTGGAGTAGCTGCTTTTATGGCCATTGGGGTTCATTGCTGCCACTATGGTGTAGTAAGGGGTTTGCTGGGAAGATTCCATATTGGCATTGTAGCAGCTAAGACCTAGCTCATTGGCACCGTTTTGCTCGCAAAAGTCGCCTTCGTAACCATAAAATTCAAATTCATTGCCAGCAGACTTGACGTTCAGTGCTCCTTTGCCAGAACGTAAATCTTCGACACTAAAGCGATGCAATTCTTCTTCAAGCAACGAATAGCCTTGCATCACCGGCAGAGTAATACCATAGCTACGGTTAAAAGCACTGATGTTGTCATCCGCACTGATCACACTGTCATCTAAGCCATGCACCAACCATTCATCATCTAGACCAGCAGCGTACTCATCGGCCAGTAAGTTAATGGCCATTAACAGGCTGTTTGGGGCGATGCCCCGTCCGCCGATCCCATTCCAGCCTTCAGCGGCAATAATTCCAGCAACACTGGTGCCATGATCGCCTGCATTTGGCCAGGACGGATCCAGCTTGGGGGATGGATCCGTGCTGCCATCAACCAGGTTGAACGAGCGACCGGCCAGGATATTGGCGGCCAAATCTTCATGCGTCAGTTGCAAGCCGCTATCGACGACCACACTGATCGAACCCTGACCAAAGATCCCGGCTGCAAAAAGTGGCAATAGATCGACATCAAAACCCGGCCTAAGTTGGTTGCGGTAGTCACTGAACAGTTGATTGACCAGGCTGGACGCCTGGCTAGGTGGCATCGGCTCGTCCGGGTCATTGATCAGCATGTCGATAAGCGCATCGCGAAAGCTATCGCTCAGAGCGTAGCTTGTTTGTCCGGTATTGACCAGATGCCATTGTTCAGTAGCCAGAGGATCCGACAAGGGGGCTGCTAACTGCAATGTGGCACTGCCCTGACGGCCTGCCTGCTGCAGCGTATAACGAAAGCTGATCGCCTGGTTGCTAAGCGGTGTTAACCGATAGTTCAGACCATCGACTTCGAGCAAGGCTCCATTGAGTGCATAGCGACCTTGTACCGGCTGAATGATCTGCCCGTTTTGCTCGATACGAAGTAACTGAGCACTGCTGGTTGTCGCCAGAGCATTGGCAAAACTACCGGTGACAGGCAGCCAATGCTGACTAGTGGTATGGCTTAAGTTTTCCAGGGTAAGTGGTGGGAGCGGCGGCGATTCTGAGTTGCCGGAGCCGCCACCGCAGCCTGACAGCAACACCAGGCTTAGCGCCAGGATTGTTTTTTTCATTAACATAAATCAGGTCCAGGTTAAAAAGCTGGGCTTTTTTACCACGGCCTGATAGGTTTGTCGAATCGATTTTTGCCTTAAAAGTGTAGGAGTAAGTTGGCAATTTGCGTAGTGTCTGAACAACGAAAAAGGCCAGTGTGAGCTGGCCTTTGAATTAACAGGAAAAAGTTAGCTCTAGCGCCTGGGTTCAAACTCAAACGGCTGACGGGTGCGCTCGCGCAGGCCAATTTCGTTCATGCTCTCGGCATCGAACAAGCGGCCGTTGACCATGGTGTACTGCACCCGGTCACTGACGCGGATGTTTTCCAGCGGGTTGCCGTCGATGACAATCAAATCCGCCAGCTTACCCACTTCAATACTGCCCAACTGATGATCCATGCCAAAGGTAATGGCCGGATTGATGGTAGCGGTTCGCAGGGCTTCCAGAGGCGTCATGCCGCCCTGGGCGAACATCCAAATTTCCCAGTGGGCACCTAAGCCTTCGCGCTGGCCATGGGCACCGATATTGGCCAGGATGCCACGATCGGCCATTTGCTTGGCCGTTTCTACCACGGCAAAGTGGTTGTAGTGATGCTCGGGTGCTTTTTCCCGCCGCATGCTGCGTGGCGCCAGTCGGTCCATCGGCACGTAACGGCTTAACCGTGGGTGCTGCCACACTTCGGTGGTATCGTACCAGTAGTTTTCCCCCCAGATGCCGCCATAAGCGACGTTCAGCGTAGGCGTGTAGGCCATGCTGCTGGCCTCCCACAGTTGCAGCACATCCTCGTACACCCGGGCCGAGGGCAGGGCATGTTCCAGCGTGGTGTGGCCATCCACCAGCATAGTCAGGTTATGCTGCAGCAAAGAGCCCCCCTCTGGCACCACCATCATGCCCATCTGGCGGGCCGCTTGGATCACCTGCTGGCGCTGATCACGCCGCGGCTGGTTGTAGCTTTTTACCGTGAAGGCGCCCACTTTTTGCAACCGCTCAAGATGAAATTTGGCATCGTCCAGACTGTCGATGTGCGAGGTAAAGCCCGGGATTTCTGCGCCATAAATAATGGCACCGGTCGAGAAAATACGGGGTCCGGCGATGTGGCCGGCCTGCTGCATTTCACTGGCGGTAAAAATTTCCCGGGTGTTGTTGGATGGATCGTGAATGCTGGTGACGCCAAAGGTGAGACCTGCGTAGTTCAGCCAGTTTTGCTGTGGGATGATCTGATTCGCTCCCTGCGCGCCATGGGCATGGGCATCGAACAGGCCTGGCATCAGGGTTTTGCCGCTGATATCAAACACTTTGGCACCGCGCGGAATGTTGACCGCATCGCGGCTGCCGACAGCGGCAATTTTGTTGTTGGTCACCAGCACCACCGCATCTTGCAGCACTTCATCGCCATTCATGGTAATGACCTGGCCGCCGACAAAGGCGATGCTGCCTTGTGGGATATCGGCTGGCACACTAAAGCCAAGCGAAGTGCCGTTTTCAGCGGCAAAGTCGGTTGGTTGTTGCTGATCGAACAAGCCAGCCACCGAAGCATGGTACAGCTCAGGGCCTAAGTTCCAGTACAGGTGCTGGCTGTCGGCGGTCCAACTGATGTGCTCGCCGGCCCGCACCGACAGTTGGCGCACCGGGAACTGGCGATCGCTGCCGCTGATGTTGATCACGCTGCCACGCTCCACAAAAGGCGTGACGAAGACTTTAAAACGATCGGTAAAGGCCAGCAGTTTGCCATTGGGTGATACCTGGAACTCGGTACCGTGTGCTGCGGTGTACAGTACCCGCTCTTCCTGGGTGGTTAAATCGATGCTGAGCAAAGCAGGGCCACCGCGGTTGGCCATGGCATAGACCCGATCGCTGCGCTCGCCAAACATCGGCATGCTGCCCTGACGGCTGAGAAGCTGAGGCTCACCGCCTGCTACCGGTACCTGATACAGGCCGGTATGCAGCGACCACTGCCGTGGCAGAATGCTGCCAGCGCCGGCCTTGCGATACACCACGGTTCTGCCATCCGGGCTAAAGGTCGGCTCGACGTACTTGCCCGGCTCGGACACCAGCTCCGTTACCCGGTTGTTGCGCAGGTTCAACAGCTTGACCCTGCCTTGCTGCTGGTCGTTCCAGCTGGTGTACACCAGTTGGCGGCCATCACGGCTAAACTGTGGGTAGAATTCAAACTCGTCGTTTTGCCGGGTCAGCCGGCGTGGCCGTGGGTTGTCGATGTCGGTCAGATACAGATGGCCGAGTGCCGAGAACACCGCCCGTTTGCCATCCGGTGACACCTGCACAAAACGCAGCATCTTCACATCGACGTCGGTTTTGTCCAGATCCTGCTGTACCCGCAGCGCGGTCTGGATTTGCTTTTGTGTATCAACCTGGAAAGGGATGTGGGCAATGTCACGGCTGCGTACATCGATTTTATGCAGCTTGCCGCCAGCCCAAAACACGATATGGCGGTTATCCGGGGTCCAGCTAAGCGTGGGGTAAACACCATGAATGGCCCAGGTTTCCTGCATGTCACGCTCTAAACCACCGTACAGCTCAATCTGCTCGCCAGTTCTGGTATCGTACAAAAACAGTGTGCTTTGAAAATCGCGCCGGCTGATATACGCCAGATAACGGCCATCGTGCGATGGTGTCGGGCGAATGGCACCACCACGACCGCTGATGATGGTGTCGATGTCGCCGGTCGCAAGTTCAAAACGCTTAATGCTGTAGATGCCGGATTCAGAGTCCTTGCTGTAATGAAAGGTTTGACCCGGGGTGTCGTCCTGCGAAAAATAGACGTACTTGCCATCGGGCGAGAAGGCGGGCTCACCGAGGTCTTTTTGCTGGTTTGGCCGGGCGGTCAGCATCACGCCAGTGCCACCGGTTTTGTGGTACAGCCAGATTTCGCCAGCGCCTAAGGAGCGGGTGCCGGTAAAGTGCTTACGGCCTACCAGAAACTCGCCATCCGGGCTCCAGGCCGGGCTATTCAGTAAGCGGAAACTTTCGTTGGTCACCTGATGGGCATTGCTGCCATCCAGATCCATGATCCAGAGGTTATCGCCACCCCCCTGATCGCTGGTAAAAGCAATTTGCTTGCCATCCGGGCTAAAACGCGGCTGCATATTCCAGGCGATGTCATTGGTCAGGGCTGTGGCCGTACCGCCACTGATCGGCATGGTGTAAATATCGCCCAGCAAATCAAACACCAGGGTGTTGCCATCCGGGCTGACATCCACATTCATCCAGGTACCCTGGCTGGTGGAAATGGTCACGGTTTTAAACTCGCCCTGCGGCTGATTGACTTGCCAGCCTTTGGTTTCGTTTGTGTCGTTTGCTGTCTTGTTTGCTTCTTCAGCCAGCAGTGAAGCGCTACCGAGCAGCGCACTGACGGCCAGCGCCAGCAGAGTTTTGGAGGTCGTCATACGAGGTTCCTGAGTTGATTGTCTGTTTTATTTTTAATTATCCGATCAACCATGCCATAAAATTGGCCGCTGGTTAAGCAGCTACCAGCCAAAATGGGACTAACGCGGGGGAATTGGCGATTATTGCCGGGTTGCGATACCAACCCAAATGGCCTGGTATTACATAAAAAGTAGCCAGGCTATTAGTAGTGTGGTGGTTAGCAAGGCAATCGCCATGATAGTGCCAGCTCGTTTTGCTATCCGATGCAACATGGTGCCTCCTGTGGGCCGGTTAAACCAGGTTAAATCGCTCAGAGAAAATATGCTGCAAGGGCACATCACGCTTACGTAGTGCCGATTCCACGCCATTCATCAGCGGCGGTGGGCCGCAGACATAATAATCGGTTTGACTACGGGCGTTCTTGATGTATTTGGTCAGCAGCTTATCGTCAATGAACCCTTGTTCTTCGTCCCAGTCTTCTGGTGGTTCTTTTAGGACGTGTACAACCTTCAGATCCAAGTGCTCTGAAAGCTTTATCAGCTCATCCCAAAACAGCACCGAGGCTCGGTTTTCATTGGCGTACAACAGCAAAAGCTTTTTACGGCTGTGAGCAGTAGCGCAGCTTCGTAGCATACTCATAATGGGGGTGATGCCCACGCCACCAACCACCATGATGGTGTCACGATCGTTGCTCAGATCCAGTGTGAATACACCGTAGGGTCCTTCAACCCAGGCACGGCTGCCTGCTTTGATAGCACTGATAGAGTTGGTAAAGTCGCCAGCGTGTTTGACGGTAAACTCAAGGCGAGTGGGGGAGTCAGCATTAGAATGAATTGAGAACGGATGCTGTTGCAACGAGAAGGGCGAATCACCCAGAGTGATCCAGACATACTGGCCGGGTTTAAATTGGATCCCCTGGTGATTATCAGCCTGCAGCACTAAGCGAGTGGCATCGCCATCTATAGCGTCTGCTTTGGTTACAAGCCAGGGTTTAGTTTTAAGCCTCCAGGGGCGTAGCAGGCGTGCATCAATCAATAGCAGTAGTGCGGCGCCAACGGCAACTGTCAGCGCAATCCTGACCGGCCAGCCAGCGGTATAGTTGCTTACCATCAAGGCGTGACCAATACCGGTGCTGACTACAAAAAATGCGAGCAAGCCGTGCAGAGCACGCCACCATTCGTATTGCAGCTTCATACCGACACGCCATAGTGACGTAACAATCAGCAAGGTCGTGGCGATTAGAGTGGCGCTGAGAAAAAAGGCGCGCAGTGGTTCATCCCCTGGGTGTAAATAGTCCAGAAATGCAGGCTCGGCGCTCAGCAGGGTCGCCGGATGAGCCAGCACCAGTAGCCAGGCAAAAATCCCCATTTGGCGGTGAAACTGCAATAAGTTGTCTTGCCCTATACCTCGGGCAAACCAGGGGTGGCGACCCGAAATCACCAATTGCATCGCCAGGACACCCAGGCCCAGTAAACCAAGCAAGACGCCCAGTTCAATGGCAAAAGCACGTACCGGCGGCCGTTCAAAGGCTAGTGCCAAGGCCATCGGCAGCAAGGTGAGCAAAAAATACACCCCAATCCAGGCGGCGAGTGTCTGATAATGAATTCTCATGATGCCTTTTTATCTCATCGGTTCGTCTGTTTCAACGATGGGTGTTTACAGGACTTTTTTGAATCAGTGTATGGTTGAGATTCGGCAAGGAATGCTGGTTTGCTTGTCGGCTGCTGCTGTTGTTTTGTGCTTTTGATGGTACCCAGCTTACCAACATAGCGTGCTTTGTGATGACATACAAGCTAGGCAGGAGGAGTATCTTTAGCGGGGATAAGGTTATAACACTGACCGCCATTGCGTTTGGCAGTGTACATTGCTTCGTCTGCGTGCTTAATCAATTGCAGGTAATCCTGACCATGTTCAGGGTAGATTGCGATGCCAAGGCTGGGGGTCGTGATCACGGTGACTTCTTTCAAGACGAAGGGATTGCTCAGGTGTGCGATAATTTTCTCCGCCACCACAACGGCATCGTCCGGCTCGTGGATGTCATCCAGCAGAATGGCGAATTCGTCACCACCCAAGCGGCCGACGGTATCGCAATCCCGCACACATTGCTGGAGCCGCTGAGCAACGTCTTGCAGCAAATAGTCGCCCGTAGTATGGCCAAAGGTATCGTTGATTTGCTTAAATTTATCCAGGTCGAGATAAAGGACCGCTAACCGGCTGGTGTTTCTCTGTGCTCGTTTCAAGGTATTTTGTAAGCGATCCAAAAACAGTGCCCGGTTTGGCAGCTCAGTAAGTTGATCGTATTGTGCCAGATACTCCAGCCGGGAATTTGTCCGTTGATGCTCCATCGCAGCGACTAACTGGTTTGCTACAAATAACAGCAACTCTTTGTCTTGTTCTGTATAGGTAGCGGCACAGGTGTCATTCTGCACCACCAGAATACCAATGGTGTCCGAGCCTGTGATAAGAGGCACACCCAGCCAGTTCAGAGGATGCTGTTCAGCTGCGCCAATCTTACTTAGCCTTTGCCTGGCAGTATCCTGGGTTAGCAGCAAGACTTCTCCGGTATGCATTACTTCAGCAATGAGCGTGTCTGTTTGAAGTGATCTGGCTGAGGAGGGCGCATCGTCGCGATTCACAAAATAAGGAAAGCTGAGTTGTTCCTGCTGTGCATCGTAAAGCGCCACAAAGAAGTTCTCTGCTGGCAAAAACGGCTTGATCAGTTCATGCACCTGCTGAAACAGCACTTGCAGGTCACTCGTCAAGTGCGCCGCTGCGGATATTGCATACATCGCTGCTTGCATGGATTCGGCACGTTTTCGTGCGGTAATATCCCTTGCTACACCGATCCGCACCTGCTCGGTCTCCAGCCATTGCGTCGCCCACATAATATGAACAACCTGCCCATTTTTATGGATGTAACGATTTTCATGATCAGCATCTGCCAGGCCTGAATTAATACGTTCAACAACTGAGCGGGTGGTGTTTTGATCATCCGGATGGATAAATTCAAAAGCAGTGCGGCCAATCATTTCTTCTGGACGGTATCCAAATACCCGCTCACTGGCTGCGCTAACCGATAAAAAGCGCCCCTCTTTATCCACGACGCAGACAACATCCAGCAGTAAGTCGAGTAGTTTATCATTAGGGATGTGTGGGATTGGATTCATAGCTTCCTATACCAGGGCATGTCGGCTTTTGCGGTTGCTTTTGTAGCTGCCTGGCTGGTATTTATACAAGGCAAAAGTTGTGATGTGAAGTATTCTACATGAAACAAGCTTTAACACAGTAAAAATGCCAGCCAGGCGCTGCCTGATGAGTTCGTCTCGCGACGCTCTGCTTTTGGTGACTCGTCACTTATTTCGTATCACGAAACTGCGCTCTTCCATTGACCATCAAAACGCCCCCAGAGCGAACAAAAGCCAGACAACAAAGGCCAACACGTCTAGGCTAACCATGGTTAATCATTGTGCTACTTAGCAAAGTTGCCGCATCTAAGCTGCGGCTTACATGCCAGGTTACTCATGCCTCAGCGCATCGATTGGTTGTAGCTTCGAAGCTTTGCGGGCCGGATAGTAGCCAAAGAAAATGCCAATCATTGCTGAGAAGCCGATGCTAAGCAGCACTACTTCCGGCTGGATGATGGCAGTAAAACCGGCGAATTTCTCTAAGCTTCGGGTGACCAGTACAGCAATGCTCAGGCCAAGCAGGCCGCCTAAACTGCACAGCAGCATGGCTTCAATCAGAAATTGCCGAAGAATATCGGCCGGCTCGGCGCCCACCGCCATCCGCAAGCCGATTTCGCGGGTGCGCTCGGTGACCGACACCAGCATAATGTTCATAATGCCAATCCCCCCTACCAGCAAAGACACTGAGGCCACGGCAGCCAGCAGGCCGTTAAAAATTTGCATGGTGCGGGCACGGGTTTCTACCATTTCCGATAAGTTCCTAATCTGAAAGGGCGCATCGGTGCCGGTGGTGCGCATCCGCTGGCGCAGCAGCGCTTCCATCTCTTGCTCGACCAGCGCCATATCGCGCTCATCGGCCACCTGCACAATCAAGGAGCGAACTGCCCGTGGGCTGGCCAGGGTCATGCCGGCAATGCGTTTACGCACCGTATCGAGCGGCATAAAAATTAAATCATCCTGATCGTTACCCTGGGTATTCTGGCCCTTGGCATCCAACACGCCAATCACGGTAACCGGCGTGCGATCGACCCGAATGGTTTGGCCAATCGGATCGGAAGCACCGAACAGCTCGCGCTGCACCGTGGCACCGATAATGGCGACCCGGCCAGCACTATTGAGTTCTGCAGCGGAAAATTCGCGCCCGTGCGCCAGCTGCCAGTTCTGCGCCGGAAAAATACGGTTGTCGACGCCGCGCACACTGGGCGCCCAGTTCATATTGCCGTAAATGACCTGGGCATTGGCCCAGATGGTTGGGGCTGCCACACTGACCTGAGGAATTTGCTGTTCGATGGCTTCGGCGTCCATTTCGGTTAAGGTTTGCACCGAGCCACTGGCACCTCGGGCGCCCGAGCTGGCGCGCCCCCGGGCAAACACCACAAACACATTGCCCCCCAGGTTTTTAATTTGCTGATCGACTTCGTGTTGAGCACCAGCGCCCAGTGCTAGCATGATAATGACCGCAGCCACACCGATAATAATCCCCAGCATGGTTAAAATGCTGCGCATCAGATTGACCTGCAGTGCCACCCAGGCCACTTTGCAAAGCATCCACCATTTCATGCCAGCCCCTCCTGTTGTTTCTGGGCCCGGTAGCGGGCTAAATGCTCACTGGCCGATTCAGCCTGAACCTGTTTGTCACTTTGCAAACGGCCATCACGGAAGATCAGTTGCCGGCTGGCAAAAGCGGCTACTTCCGGCTCGTGAGTCACCAGTACAATGGTTTTGCCTTCCTGATTCAGTTGTTGAAACAACTGCATGATCTCAAGGCCAGTTTCGGTATCCAGGGCGCCGGTCGGCTCATCGGCCAACACCACCGCCGGTTGATTGACTAATGCTCGGGCGATGGCTACCCGCTGCTGTTGGCCACCGGAGAGCTGGGATGGGTGGTGATCCATCCGTTCGGCAAGCCCTACCCGGCGCAGGCACTCGCTGGCAAAGTCGTTGTTGCCATCGTGATCCTTGCGGTACAACAGCGGCAACAGCACATTATCCAAAGCCGTGGTGCGGGGCAGCAGGTTAAACTGCTGAAAGACAAAACCGATGTAGCGGTTACGGATGCGAGCCAGTTCGGCCGCCGATAAATGCGTGACGTTTTCACCCTGAATACGGATTTCCCCTGAGCTTGGCGAGTCCAGACAGCCCAGCATATTCATAAAGGTCGACTTGCCCGAGCCAGAAGGGCCCATCACGGCAATAAACTCGCCTTGCTGAATGTGCACATCCACGCCAGCCAGGGCATGTACCTGCTGCGAGCCCATACGGTAGGTTTTGGTCAGCCCCAGGCTTTCAATGACCGCTTGGCTCATCGCTCTGTCCTCACCGCCCGCACGATCACCTGTTCTTGTTCGCCGAGTTCGCCGGAAAGCAGTTCGGTAAATTCATCGTTGGCCAGGCCTACCCGCACCCGGCGCAGCTCTGGCTCTTGCCGGGCATTCAATACCCAGACTTCCGCCATTCGTCCTTGCTCACCACGGCCCTGAGTTTGCTGGCGCTGCTCGGCCATCAGGTGTTGATAGCGGCTGAATTCGTCTTCGCTAAGTACCAGTCGCAGCTCATTGGTCAGTGCCTGGCGAGCTTGTTGAAACGCCTGGCGTGGATTGCTCATTGGCCCCGCTCTTTGTTGGCTTAGCTGGCTTTGCTGACTGCGCAGTTGTTGCAGGTTTTGGTTGAATTCCTGCAGCATGCGCCGTACCTGGCGCTCTTTATCGGCCGGTAGATCCAGCTGGCGCAACAGCTCTGCGGTCCGATCAGCCGGCTGCTGGCCGCTTTGCTGGGCACCTGCCGGACGAAAGCGCAGGGCGGCATTCGGGACGCGCTGCACATCCTGCTGCTGGCCAATAATAAAGTTCAGATTGGCGGTCATGCCCGGCAGCAGCAGTTGCTGGCGGTTGGGCGCATCAATAATCACCTTGTAGGTCACTACATTGGCAACATTGGTAGCGGCTTTTCGCACCTGCGAGACCACGCCCTGGAATTGCCGGTCTGGATGGGCATCGACCTGAAAACGTACCTGTTGGCCGGCTTCAATTTTGCCAATATCGGCTTCATCAACATCGGCTTCGATTTGCATTTGCGACAAGTCTTGCGCAATGGTAAACAGGGTGGGGGCAGATAAACTGGCAGCTACCGTCTGACCCACATCCACCTGACGGTCAATCACAGTGCCATTGACCGGTGAGCGGATCTGAGTGCGGGCCAGATCCAACTGATGCTGCTCTAGCTGTGCCTGGCGCTGGGTGAGCTGAGCTTTGGCGCTTTGCAGCTGGGCCTGGCTGACCAGAATTTGCGCCTTGGCCACTTCAAAATTGGCCAGTGCATTGTCCACTTCGGTTTGATTGGTCAGGTTTTGCTGCATCAATTGCAACTGACGCTGATAAGCGCGCTCCAGCCGCGACAGTTCGGCCTCCGCTTTGGTCACATTGGCGGCTTGCTGCGCCACATTGGCTTCGCTCATCAAAATATCGGCTTCGGCCTGGCGCACCCGGGCCTGAAAGCTGCGGTCATCCAGCCGGGCGATGAGCTGGCCTTGCTCCACATCAGCGTTAAAATCAACGTAAATAGCGGTAATCAAGCCAGAGACTTCCGAACCAACTTCTACCGTGACTACGGCACGGGTAGTCCCTGCAGTATTGACCACACTTTCAATATCCCCCCGGCTCAGGGGCTGGGTTTGATAGACTAAGCGCTCGCTGGATGACGAAGGCCACCACAAGAACACGACAACAGCGACTACCACAGCCGCACTGATCCAATAGCGCACAGACTTCTCCTGATGATTGGGCTTATTACTATTCAGACTATAGAAAGCTTTGCTTTTTGCGCCAATACCATACAGCGTAAAGGTTGTGTAAAGCTGTGTGCTTTACCCTGAAAAATGATCGCTTGGTCGCATACTAAGGTACTATGCTTAGACAGAGGTAGATCGAAAGAGGTTGGTGATGAGCAAAAGTGCATGGTTGTTTGGTGGGCTGATGCTGGGGGTAAGTTTGGCATCGGTTCAGGCGGAGCCGCTAGCCAGGGACTATCATCCTGAGCGGTTGATCGTGACCTTTGCACCGGGCATTGAGCGTTTGCAAGCCCAGTCGACTCAGGCTGAATCAACTGGGCCGCTGCAGCAGCAACTTCAGCAAGCCAGGCGTTTCAGCCAATTCACCGATCAAGCCGTGGTGCGTCGTCCGGCAGGTGTCAGCCTGCAGCAAGCCCAAGCAGAGCTGCAGGCCATGCCAGGTGTCCGCTCGGTCGAGCTGGATTACAAAGTGCGTAAAACCCAGCAACCCAATGATCCCCGTTATTCTCAGCAATGGTATTTACAGGCACTGCCGGGGATTCAGGCCGAAGGCGCCTGGGCCGAAAGCACCGGCAATCAACAGTTGGTGGTGGCGGTAATTGATACCGGGGTGGATTACAACCATCCGGATTTGGTGGCCAATATCTGGCAGAACCCGCTAGAGCAAGCCAATGGTCAGGATGACAGTGGTAACGGCTACATCGATGATATTCGTGGTATCGACACCGCCAATGATAGCTCGGATCCGATGGATGACGACGGTCATGGCACTTTGATTGCTGGCATTATCGCTGCCGCAGGCAACAACAACAGAGGCATCGCCGGGGTCAACTGGCAACTGCAAATTTTACCGTGCAAATTCCTGGATGATTTGGGTGAGGGCTTTACCAGCGACGCCATTGAGTGCCTGGATTATATTCTCGATTTAAAAGTAAATCATGGCATTCCGATTGTTGCCACCAACAACTCCTGGGGTTCACCCAGCTTTTCCTCTGCCTTGTACCAAGCGGTGCAAAAGCATCATGACGCTGGTATTTTGTTTGTGGCCAGTGCCGGCAACAGCGCCAGCAGTTTGCCATTTTATCCGGCCGCCTTTGATTTGCCGAATGTGATCAGTGTGGCGGCCCACGATAGAGACGGTCAGTTGGCCGATTTCAGTAACTTTGGTCGTGGCCATGTCAGTTTGTCGGCGCCTGGTGTGCAAATGCTTAGCACCTACCTGGATAACGGTTACGCCAGCTCATCCGGTACCTCGATGGCAGCTCCGGTGGTCACCGGTTTGGCCGCCTTATTAAAGTCGGCCCGGCCTGACCTGGATACCCAGGGGTTGAAGCATCATTTACTGGTTGAAGGGGCAGCCGCCAACGACAGCCGTATTGAGCGTTACACCATGACCGGCCAGATGGCATTGGCGGCTGATGGCAATGGAGGCGCTTTTAACTGCACCTCACAGCAGCTGTTTCGACGGCTAAAACCCAGTACTGATAGTGTGTATTTAGCACCGGATAGCTGGTTGGATATTCAGTTACTAGGCATCAATTGTTTAGGCTCCGCACCTGTCGCTGATATTGCTGTGGTGCCTGGCGATGAGTTTATTGAACTGCGCGATGATGGCAACGGTCAGGACCGTTTCGCCGGCGATGGTATCCATAGCGGCCGTTGGTGGTTTGACGGCACAGCTGCCACCCTGCAATTTCCGGATGGTGAGGTTCGGGTAGAAACACAACAAGCGAATTTCTGCGCAGAACAAAATGTCAGTGCCGTGCCACAGGCCAGCTGCGATGCCTTAGTGGCCTTCTTCTATCAGACCGAGGGACCTGGTTGGTTTGAGCGCAGTGGCTGGTTGCAGCACAGTTCGGTTTGCGACTGGTACGGAGTAAGCTGTCAGCAGGGTGACATTACCGCATTGGAGCTGGCTCAGAATAACCTTAACGGCGATTTGCAGCTTGATTTTGGCGTCCTGCCGATGCTAACCGTGCTGGATCTGGCGGGTAACAGCCTGACTGGTGCTATTCCTGCCAGCATTGAGGCCGCTAGCCGCTTGCAGCAGCTGGATTTGAGTAAAAATGGCTTCAGTGGTGCTTTGCCGGCGGCCCTGGGGCAACTGAGTGCGTTGCAACAGTTGGTATTAGCGGATAATTTTTTCAGTGGTAGCCTGCCTTCGGTCGTTGGTAGTTTAACCAATCTGAACTGGCTGGATCTGTCCGACAACAATCTGCAGGGCACTTTGCCATCAAGCTTGACCCAGCTTAGCCAGTTGCAGGGTTTTAGTTACCTGGATACCCGTTTGTGCGAACCGCGCAACAGCAATTATTATCAGTGGCTGCAAGCCATTAGTTTCCTTGACGTGAATCCGGACTGCCCGAATCAGGCTCCTGTGGTATCTGCCGGTGAGAATCGAACGGTCAGCGCTGGTAGTCAGGTGCAGTTGCAAGGCAGTGCCAGCGATGCCGATGGCGAAATTTTGCACTATAGCTGGCTGCAAATAGCAGGCCCAACGGTGCAGCTGAGTAATCCAGAGACTTTGCAAGCCAGCTTTATCAGTCCGGTCTCTGCTCAGACGCAAACCCTGCGCTTTCGGTTGACTGCCAGTGATTTACGGACCAGCAGTAGTGCCGAAGTCAGCATTACCGTGCAGCCTCAGGCCGGAGGCTCTGGTTCAACGAGTACCTCGGGTGGAGCCTTGTTGTGGCTACTGCCCGCTTGGGCTTTGCTGATGATTGGCCGCTGCAGGCGCAATCGGGTATACTCCGCCGCCAGCTTATGAACAGTTTTTCAGGATAAGGAACCGCAGTTATGACGACCAGGCAACAAGGTCCGCTCTATATTCCCTATGCCGGCCCGGCTTTGCTGGAAACACCGCTATTGAACAAAGGCAGCGCTTTTAGTAAAGAAGAGCGCGAGGCCTTTAATCTGACTGGTTTATTGCCACCGCGCTACGAGAGCATCGAAGAGCAAGTAAAGCGTGCATACATGCAGTATTCCAGTTTTGAAAGCACCATCAACAAACACATTTATCTGCGGGCTATTCAGGATAAAAACGAAACGCTGTTTTTCCGTCTGGTGCAACAGCACTTGCCGGAAATGTTACCCATCATCTATACCCCAACGGTCGGTGATGCCTGTGAAAAATTCTCCGATATTTACCGCAGTAAGCGTGGTTTGTTTGTCTCTTATGAAGAGCGCGACCAGCTGGATGCCATTTTACGCAACGCTACCAAGCCCAAAGTAAAAGTCATCGTGGTGACGGATGGTGAGCGGGTGCTGGGCCTTGGCGACCAGGGCATTGGTGGCATGGGTATCTCCATTGGCAAACTATCTTTGTACACCGCCTGCGGTGGCATCAGCCCGGCCTATACACTGCCGGTAGTGCTGGATGTAGGCACCAACAATGAAAAGTTACTGAACGACCCGATGTACATGGGCGCCCGGCATAAACGCATTGGCCAGGCTGAGTACGATGCCTTTGTCGAGCAGTTTATGCGGGCGGTTTATAAACGCTGGCCAGATGTGATGGTGCAGTTTGAAGATTTTGCCCAGCCCAATGCGATGCCGATTTTGCAGCGCTACCGGGATCGCTATTGTTGCTTTAACGACGATATTCAGGGCACGGCAGCGGTGACGGTAGGCTCTTTGCTGGCGGCCAGTCGGGCAAAAGGGCAGCAGTTGTCCGAGCAAAAAGTGGTTTTTGTCGGGGCAGGATCGGCTGGTTGTGGCATCGCTGAGCAAGTGATTACCCAAATGATGGCAGAAGGCTTAACCGATGCCGAAGCGCGACGCCGAATTTACATGGTGGATCGCTTTGGCCTGCTAACTGAAGGCATGGCCGATTTGCGCGATTTCCAGCAAAAGCTGGTGCACTCCAGAGCTGATCTGGCGAACTGGAGTTTCAGTGGCGATTATGCTTCGTTGCTGGATGTGATGCACTGCGCCGAGCCAACGGTGCTGATTGGGGTATCTGGCCAGCCGGGGCTTTTCAGTGAGCAGGTGGTGCGTGCCATGCACAAAGGCTGCAAAACGCCGATTATTTTCCCGCTGAGTAATCCATCACGTCAGGTGGAAGCTCAGCCAGAACAAGTCATTGCCTGGACCGACGGTGATGTGATTATTGCTACTGGTAGTCCCTTTAAGCCAGTGCAGTATCAGGGCAAAAGCTATCCGATTGCGCAGTGCAATAACAGTTATATTTTCCCGGGCATTGGCCTTGGTGTGATTGCAGTGAAAGCAAAACGCATCAGCGATGAAATGCTGATGGCGGCCAGTGAAACCCTGGCCGCAGCCTCGCCACTGGCCAATACCGGAGAAGGGGAGTTGCTGCCATCGCTTACTGCTTTGGCGGAGCTGAGTAAGCGGATTGCTTTTGCTGTGGGCAAAGTTGCGCAGCAACAGGGGCTGGCACTTGAAATCAGTGACAATCAGTTGCAGGATAGCATCGAGGCCAACTTCTGGCGGCCTGAATACCGCCAGTATAAACGCGTAAGCTTTTAAGGCTGAGTGGTACAACAACCCCGGAGGGACTGATGAAAGCACCAATGATGACGATTGCGCTGACGTTAATGATGGGTTTTAATCTGGCTCAAGGCTCAGAACTACCAAGCAGTAACCACTGGTTGTTGGAAGCTAGCTCTGATGAAGAGCGCTTTGCCCGGATTGAGAAGATGTTTGCTGGTTTTTCCGGGGCGATGGCTGAAGTCGGAGCGCGTTATCAGCACAGCTACGATGCGATTGTGGATGAAAATTACGCGCTGGCAAGTTATCACTGGGATAAGTTGGGTGCTGCCATTCAGCTAGGGTACTTCCGCCGACCTGGCCGGGCTGACAATGCCAAAGCGATATTTTTGCAAACGGCCTGGCCGCAGCTGACACAAGCCTTGGACGAAGGCGATACAACCAAGATCCAGCGAAGTTTTTTGCATGCTCGCTCTGCCTGCATGGCTTGTCATGTGGCTGAACAGGTCCCTTTTATGAACGATCAGCCATTGTTCCGTCAAACGGCAGAGTTTAAGTAGCTTTTATGAAAACACTTGTCAGCACATTTATTGGGTTCATCAGTGTTAGCTTCATTGCCGCGCTGCAGGCGGCGCCGGTTGCTGATGTAGCCGAATATTTTGATCGACACTTTGAGCAGCAGCTGGCTGAGCATCAGATCCCAGGTGGCGTTTACGCCGTGATTGAAGGCAATCAGATTGTGCGGGTACGAGGTTTTGGGGTGCGCGCACGGGGCTCTACTGATCAGGTCGATCCTTTCACGGTATTTCGCATAGCTTCGGTTTCCAAAACCTTTGCGGCTGGCTTGGCGGCTGGCTTGGCGGCTGTGCTGGCGGAGCAGGGCTACTTTAACTGGGATGATCCTGTGGTGAATTATGTGCCGGATTTCTCGTTTCGCTCCGCCCGGTACAACCAAGCCTTGCAAGTGGAACACTTGCTGGCACAAACCACAGGGGTCATCCCCAACGCGTACGACAACATGATTGAAGCCAATGTGTTGCCAGAGCGTATTCTGCCTCATTTCAGGCAACTGGATCCCATGTGCACGCCCGGCGAATGCTATGGTTACCAGAATGTGTTGTTCAGCCTGATTGAACCCATTGTGCAGCAAACCACGCAAAAGGATTACGCTACCCTGATGCAGGAGCTGATTTTTGACCCCTTGCAAATGCCAACCGCTTCAGTGGGGATGGATCCTTTTATGGCCACTGAAAACAAAGCCATGCCGCATGTACGGGCGCGGGGGGGCTGGTATCAAAGTACCGTCGTGCCCAGTTATTACCGCTTTGCCCCCGCAGCAGGTGTGAACGCCAGCGCGATGGATTTGAGCCACTGGGTGATGGCGCAGCTGGGTCATTATCCGGATGTGATGCCAGAGCATTTGCTGGCCACCATCACCGATAAGCGGGTTCGTACGGTGCGGGATTTGCGCCGGGGACACTGGCGGCAGTTCATTCGCGATGCGCATTATGCCTTGGGCTGGCGGGTCTACCAGTTTGGTGATGAAGAGCTGGTCTATCATGGCGGCTGGGTACGTGGTTTTCGGGCCGATGTGGCCTACTCACGTGATCGCCAGGTGGGTCTGGTGATCTTGCTCAATGCGGAAAGCAATATTGTCAGTGAGCTCAGCACTTATTTCTGGTCAAGGGTGTTTGATGCCATTCATTTGGCCGAAGCCGATCAACTGACTGAGCTGCTTACCACCGAAGAGGATTAGAAACCTATGGTGCTTTATTGGCTAGCCACTAAAAATAGCGCCTAAAATCAAGGCCGGCAGAATGGCTGCAGTGAGCACCCCGCGCAATTTTCGATACCAGGCCGGCATCGCCGCTGGCGGGTTCTGGTACTCCCGTAACCAAACCCAGCCAAAACCGGCAGCAAGCACAATCAACGCAGGTTGATAAGGTGAGATCAGTGCCAGCCAGCCAAGCAAAGCTGGCACCACACTAAATACATAACTGCGCCCGGCCTGGGTTTGATCCGGCAGTTGCATCGCCATGCCCCAGTGCACCGCCCCCAAAAAGCTTAAAATGACAGCACCATAACCAATCAGTGCGACCAGCGCCAACTGGCTTTGCGGCCATAACAGCACCGCTATCAGACTAAGATAAAATGGCACAATGCCGGCAAATCCAAGGATGCGGGGGTAGGTCACAGCGTGCTCCTGTTCAAATTATTCTTGCTTCCATACGGCTCAAATTGCCATTAGGATCCGTACTGGTAACTATCAATATAGAAATCGGCTTGTAGTTGCGTCAAGCTTTGGCAAAGTTGTTGTTTTTGTTCTGGCGGAAGTTTCCAACCAAGTGGGGTCATATCCAACAGGCTTAAATAAGCATTAGCGCCCAAATGCTGCAGCATAAAACGGCAGTGCTGGCGCTGCAAGTGCTTAAAGCCAGCCAAGGCTTGAACAGCATCACTGTGCAGCCGTACCTCTTTATAAATCGCTTGTTTAAACTGCAATAAGTGCTCTGGAGCAGCTGTCACCAGCATTAAATAACCACTGGGGCGCAGGCAGCGCTTCACTTCCGCCAGCTCAAAGGGAGCGCACAGTACCAGCATGCCATCAAACTGCTGATCACCATAAGGCAAGGCCTTGGCACTGGCGACACAAAAGGCAATATCCGGGTAGCGCTTTGCAGCCAGCTGAATGGCACTTTTGGAGATATCCATACCAGCAAACTCAGTCGCTGGCAGTGCTGCTTTGAGCTGTGCACTGTAATAGCCCTCACCACAGCCTGAATCAAGCATCCGCACGGGTGCCAAATGCTGCAGCTGTTCCGCCAATGCGCTGACCAGAGGTTGATACGCACCAGACTCTAAAAACTGCCGCCGTTGCTGCAACATGGCTTTGCTGTCGCCCGGTTGCTTCGAGTTTTTATGCTGCACCGGCAGCAGGTTGAGGTAACCCTCTTTGGCGACATCAAAGTGGTGCCGGTTCACACAACGATAGGAGATCTGTTTTGGCTCACTGTGTTCAGGGGTGAGCGGCTCTTGGCAAAGCGGGCAGCGGTACAAAGTACTGGTGTAGGGCAAAGTGCTGGTCATCAGGTTTATCAAAGCAACAACAATGTTGCTATAGTATCAGGCTGTGCCTTAGCGGGAAACTTGCTATCATAACGCCAGAGCAATTCTTTGGAAAATCACCATGACAGAACCTTTGCAGTGGTCGCTGGATGAGCTATGCGACCATGCCTTTGATATTTTTGAAGAGCTGGCCTCAGACAATCTGAGTGCGGCCGATTACACCGACTACCAGCAACTGCACCTGAGCCGCGGCTTTGTCGACTTAAAAACCCCGGATGATAGCTGGGAGGAGCTGTACCCAGTTTCACTGGCCGATGGCGATTACGTTGAAGCCTGGATTGGTTTATCCGCTGAAGCCGGCGAAGCTGATAAGGTACTGGCCCGTTTACTGCTGAATAAAGACAAAGACGAGGCGGAGTGCTTCGCCCAGTGGCGCGGGCAGAGTTAAATCACAGTTACGACCAAGGTCGGCTGGTCATCGGTCGCTGGCTTTGTCACTCTATTCGAATGCTTGCTTAGGAGAACGCTATGTTGATAGATCGTGATCAAAGTCTGGTGCTGCTGATTGATATTCAACAGCGGCTGGCGCCAGCCATTTCGGAAAACCGTGAGGTGGAAAATGCCGCTGCCTGGGTATTGCAGGTTGCGTTGCAGCTGGATGTACCGGTACTGGCTACCGAGCAGTATCCGGCAGGTTTAGGCCACACGGTACCTGTCTTAGCGGAGCTACTGCCCGAGGATGCAGTGCTGGAAAAAATGCACTTTAGTGCCTACAAAGAAACCGCCGTGCGCCAACGCCTGCAGGAGCTGGAGCGCAAGCAACTGATCCTGCTGGGTACCGAAACCCATGTCTGTGTGCTGCAAAGTGCGCTGGACTTGCTGGATGCAGGCTATCAGGTGTATCTGGTGGAGGATGCAGTTGGCTCGCGCGATCCTCTGCACAAACAGCAAGCGTTGCAGCGGATGCAACAAGCCGGCGCCGTCGTTATTAACCGCGAAATGCTGGCCTTTGAATGGCTGGAATGTGCTGGTACTGAAACCTTTAAACGCATTCATCAGGGCTGGATCCGCTAATTTTTTGCTTGTACGCTAAAAAAACTTAACCCCATCTCAACTCCTCCGTCGTCTAAGCAATAACACCATGACTGAGGAGTTTTTATGACAAGCTGCACCTACCCCGAGCAGTTCACTGCTTCCAAGCTGTCCCGTTTTTCACTGTGCACCATCAGCGCTGTCAGCGTTACTTTTGCTTTGTTTTTACTGATGCATCACCTTGTTAAGGCACCAGTTGCTGTGCGCCCACCGTCTGAGCCAAGCATCCCTGTCACTGTCTATCAAACGCCGGATGAGCGACCAACAGTGATTCGGCAACCACTGCCGCCGCGTCAGGACATCATTCAGCCAGAGGTCATGACTTTTCATTCAGAGCCAACGGATCAGTTGGTGGATCTGACCACGCGTTTTACGCCTGGATTTGACGGTTTCAAAGTAGATCCACCCAGCCGGGGTGGGATTGGTATGAGAGATGGTAGTGCCAATCCGTTGGTTCGGGTAGAACCCAGGTATCCGGTAGATGCAGCCCGTCAGGGCATCAGTGGCTGGGTGCAGCTGCGCTTTAGCGTCGATGAGGTGGGGAATGTGCAGGATGTTGAAGTGGTGGCGGCAGAGCCAGCCAATCTGTTTAACCGTGAAGCGATGCGTGCTTTACGGCGCTGGAAGTATCAACCCAAAGTCGTTGATGGCAGAGCCATAAAGCAAACCAACCTGCAGGTACAGCTCGATTTTACGTTGGAAGCCAACTAAGCTGAAAAAACAGACTGGTAAGAGGAGTGTGCCTATGCTGTCGATATCCCTGAGCTGGGCTGGCACCTTGTGTCCGGACCAACTGATGCAGCACTATCAGAAAACGGGTGCCTCGAAATGGTTGGATGGCTTGATCCAGCATTGTGGCGATGATTTGTACCATTTTTTACTACGTCAGTCCGATCCGGCACTGGCGCAGGATATTTGCCAGCAGACCTGGTTGAAAGTGATGGAGAAACGGCACAGCTTTCGGGCAGACAGCCGTTTCAAAACCTGGTTGTTCAGCATGGCCCGCAATGCCTTGTTGGATGAGTTAAAACGCCAGCAGCGCTGGCTATCCTCAACTTGCCCGGAGCAGCTGGCACAACCAGAGATTGAATGTTCTCAATCCTGGCCAGTGGCAAGGCAACAGCGCTTTGAGCAAGCTTTGCGGCTGCTACCATTCCTGCAGCGAGAGGCTTTGATGCTGCAATTGGAAGGGTTTTCAGTTGGACAAATTGCCAGTATTACCAACGAATTGGATGAAACCGTGAAAAGCCGGCTGCGCTATGCCCGTCGTTTTTTGCAGGCGCGTTTGGGAGAGCATGATGAATAAGCCGATACCTTCAGAGCATGACAAATTGCAGTCATTGTATCAACAGGCGAAACAACCCCATAAGATGCCAGCAGCTTTGAAACGCCGACTGATAACAGAGTGCGAAGCCAGGGACAAAAAGCCAGCTGCCTGGCGTAGCTGGTGGCAATTATCGCAGTTGGTGATGGGCTGCGCGGCGATGCTGTTGTTGCTGAGTTGGATGCAGTGGTCGCCTAGCGCTGATCTGTATCAGATTGAACTGGCGGCCAGTGCGGATTACCAGCAGGTGCAGTACCATCGATTGGTAGAACCCAGGGCTATGTTAATTAGCCAGGTTGGGCGTGAGGAGCGGTTGCAGCAGTTGTGGCAACGTCAGCAGGAGCAATTACAACAGGCGAGCTCCATGCACACCCGCATGGCTCAGTTGCAGCAGCAGGAAGCCAACTGGCAGTTAACCATTTGCGATGAGTTGCAACTGAATCTCAGCAAGGAGTTAGTGGCCCAATTGCAACTGGGACAAAGTATCCAATCCTACCGGGGCACACAGTGGGTAGAGTTGGAGCTGGCGGCAAACGGCCAGGTGTTGGCGATCCGAGCTACTGAACAGGTGTTGCACTGCCCGCACACTAAGGCGGGCAGGCGGCCTATCATTCGGGCTTTGGCTGTTGCCGGTTAACTTGCCTCAGGCTCTGACCACAGCTGCTGCAGCAGCCAGGCCAACCTTGCTGCGGCTTGCAGCAACCGGGTTTCGATGGTGTGCTGGTGATGCAACGCATAGTGTTCATCCAGCGGCTTGCCTGGCTGATGTTCTGCATAGATCTGCTGGACGATGGCAACGGACTCATTGGCCCAGTCCAGCACATCGCCTTGTTGCCACTGCTGCAAGTTGGTTTCATGCAGGCGCGGGCGTAACCGGTCGATGCTGGCCTGGTAATCGCGGAATCCCAGTTGCAGCAAGATGCCGGTATCCCAAATGCCATGCAGGTTGCGTACTTCGCCCATAAAAATCACACCGATGTCGTTGCCACCACGGTCAAAGTCGTAGCCAACGTGCAGGGGTTGGTGCAAATCGCCGACAAAATGGCTGAGAAATTTCAGCGACTCGGCCGCTTTGGCCGACTGGCTGTCTTGTTGCAGCAACGCATAGTGCTGTTGAATGGCCGACAGCACACAGCCATAGTCGGGGCAATGATCCATGGTCACGGCCTGATCCTTCCGACTGATATTGACATAATGATGCGGCCTTGCGAAGTCGTATTGTTCCTGACCACGCAGCTGATCAGCCCAGACACAGGCGGGCGGAAAACTGTCAAAATCGGTATGCGCCAACAAGGCGTCCAGCCGTTGTTGCTGGCTGGCAGACAGTTGCTCATAGGCCAGCTCACAAATCATGCGATGACCAATCTGACCAAAAGCCAGGCTGGCGCCGGAAAAGACCAAAAAAACAGTGCAGATTAAAACACGCATCAGGTTAAGCCTCCGCAATCAATTGGGTCACTTGTGACGGGCCGGCATTGCCCAGCTGATGGTGCAGCCAGGGCAGCATTGCCCGGCATTGTTCTGCCAGCAGATAGGGTGGGTTGATCACCAGCATACCGCTGCCAGTCATACCAAAGCCGGTGCTGTCGGCTTTGGGGCACCATTCAATCCGCAGTAAATCTGTTACAGGCAGCGCAGCAACCTGGGCCACAAAACGCTCGATATGGCCACGGTCAATGACCGGGTACCAGATGGCATAGCAGCCGGTGGCAAAACGCTGCAAGGCGAGTTGCAGGCCTTTGACCACATCATCGTATTCGTGGCTAAGTTCATAAGGCGGGTCGATCAAGACCAGGCCACGTCGTGCCAGTGGCGGCAGCATGGCTTTGATGCCAGCCCAGGCATCCATTTTTTCAATCCGGCAGTGTTTGCGTTTGCCCAGGTGCTGGCTCAGCAAGCCATAATCGGTCGGGTGCAGTTCGGTCAACTGCAATGCATCCTGTGGTCGCAGCAACTGGGCAGCAATGGATGGGGAGCCCGGGTAAAACTCCAGCTCGCCGTCCGGGTTTAGCTGGTGTAGCAGGCGCAGGTAACGCCCAACCGGGCCGTCTTCCAGTGTTGTTGGTACCGCCTGGTTAAACAGCACACCTATACCGCTTTGGTACTCGCCGGTCTTACTGGCATGCTCGCCGCTCAGGCTATACAGGCCAGCCCCTGAGTGGGTATCGTGGTAGCAAAACGGCTTGTCCTTGCGCTTTAGATACTCAAGAATGGCAACCTGCACCAGATGTTTCAGTACATCGGCGAAATTGCCGGCATGAAAGCTGTGACGATAGCTGAGCATGGCATACAACCAGTCATAAAAAGGGGGCGATAGCATACTCTGTTCTGGTGGTTTTGTCATGCCAGCTGCTACAATACCGTTTTTATGCATCGCAAGGTTGTATATGTCCGGCGCACCCTCTTCCAAACGTCCTTCTGCTCGCCCGGCCCGAGCAAAGAATGCAAAACCCTGGGCCGATAAATCCAGCAAACAAGCCTCCCCAAAAGCCAAGCGGCCTTCGCAGCCAGCTGCCGCCAGAACAGCGAAAGCAGCGCCTGAGCGTGCGCCTTCGCCAAGAGCGGCCGAGCAAAAAATTTATGGTGAAAAAGCCTGTCAGGTGCTGTTTGCCAGACGGCCGGAAGCCATTATCCGGCTGTATTTAAATGCTGAGCAGGCCCCTAAGTGTGCTGCCATGATGAAGTATCTGGCCAAAGCGAAAAAAGCCTACCATCTGGTCGAGGATGCCGAGCTGGATAAACTGGCCGCCAGTCAGCACCATGGTGGCATCGTGATGCTGGTGCAGCAACCGGAGTCGCTGCCGCTGCATCGTTATTTGCGCCAGCAAAAAGACGCCAACAGTGATTTGATCCTGGCGATGGACGGCGTCAGCAATCCGCACAACTTAGGGGCCATTGCCCGCACCTGTGCTCATTTTGGGGTAAAAGCCATCTTGTTGCCGGAGGCGCAGTTGCTGTATTCGGGGGCGTCGGTACGCACTGCGGCCGGTGGCGCCGAGTTTGTGCAGGCAGTGCACTGTGAAAAGTTACCGGAAGCGCTGCTGCTGTGCCGTCAAGCCGGTTACCAGCTCATGAGCACCTCCAGTCATAAGGGCGAGTCGCTGTACCAAGCGACCTTGCCAGCCAAAGCGGTGATGGTGTTTGGGGAAGAGATGTTTGGTGTCTCCAAAGCGGTGGCACAAAAAGCCGATACCTTGCTGCGTATTCCCGGCACCGATCAGGTTGAGTCGTTGAATGTGAGTGTGGCGGCCGCTTTGATTATCGGCGAGTGGTACCGCCAGCACGGTGGCTAGTGTTCATGCAGAACAAGTCCTAATGCAAGTCATTTAAAGCGCTGATACCAGCCTGACCGCTACTGACAACCACCAGTCCGGACGGCAGCCGTTGGTAGTGCTGGCTGTCGAACCGGGGATTAAAACCAATGCTGCTGTGCCCGGCGATACGGCAGTTCTCAGTGACAATCACGTTGCGCAATTTGCTGTTGGCACCCACCTCGACCTGGCCCATCAGCACGCAATCTTCCAGCTCCGCCCCCTGATGAATACGGCAATGGCTGCCAATGACCGAGTGGCGGATGCTGGCAGCCGAAAGCTCGCAGCCGGCACCAATCAGACTGTCCTGGATACTGCTTTTATCAGAACCGGCAAAATAGCTCGGTGGCATAGGCTCCTTCCCAAACAATGGCCAATGCTCATTGTGCAACCGGACCGCTGGGTTTGGCCCCAGTAAATCCATATGTGCCTGAAAAAATGCGTCCTGGGTACCGACATCCCGCCAGTAATGCTGGCTTTCACCCGGCACCAGGTTGCTGGAAAAATCATACACATAGACAGGCTCTTTCGGATACATAGCCGGAATAATATCGTGGCCAAAATCATGACGGGACAGTATTTTTTTCGAATCCTGCTGCAACGACTGAAACAGGCAGTAACGGTTAAACAGGTAGTTGCCCATCGACACCAACACCATGCCATTGTTGTCGATCAGATGCCTGATTTGGTGGGGCTTAGGCTTTTCGTAAAAGCCGGTAACCCGCTGCTGGCTGTCCATGGCAATCACTCCAAATTGCGGAGCCAGCTCGGCCGGTACCGGCATGGCAGCAATGGTCATGCAGGCTTCTCGCTCCAGATGAAAATCCAGCATCTGGCGAAAATCCATTTTGTACACATGATCAGCACTTAGCACCAACAGGTGAGTAGCCTGGCTGTGCTCAAACTGTTGCAGTTGCTGAAAAACGGCACCGGCGGTGCCCTTGAGTTTACTTTCTCGGGTTTTGACGATATGAATATCGGCCGGGCAACGATGTTTGGACCATTGCTGGTGCAAGTAGTGGTGCAAACCGTCCACCTGGTATTGTCCGAGCACCCACAGCTCATCACAGCCCGAGTTGATGCAGTTGCTGAGTACAAAATCAATCACCCGGTAATGGCCGGCAAAGGCAACGGCAGGTTTGGCGCAGTGGCTGGTCAGGGGCCGCAGCCGACTGCCCTGACCTCCGGCCAGAATAATACAACCCAACCGCTGATGCTGCTGTGCCATGCTGCTACTCCGCTAGTCTGCTGATGATGGAGTTTAGGTATAGCAAAAGCTGGCAGGAATGCTTTGAGCTGCATCATATAAATTGATGATATTTTGTACAGATTGAATTTAAAACGCCGAAAACCATTGCTTGAGTTGTTGTGCCTGGCGCCGGCTTACTTCAATCTGTTGGCCATCATTGAGCACTGCCAGCAAGCTTCCTGCGGCGATGCCTGGTTCAATATGGGCGATGGCGTCAATCCGCACGATATCGGAGCGACTGACTTTAAAGAAATACTCTGGATTTAGCTTTTGTTCAATCCGGGCCAGTGAACTGTGCAAAAAGCTTTTCCCATGCGGGGTATAGACAGCAGCATGATTGCCGATGCTTTCAAAGCGGATGATTTCATGCAGGCGTACAATACGGTTGATGTCGCCAAATTTCAGCAAGATGCCATGCTGTTCGGGCAGATAGTGCTGGTTGCTTGCTGGGTTGCTGGCTTCCGGTTGTTTGTCTGCCTGCAAGCGCTGCATGGTGTGAGCCAGCCGCGCTGGCGCGATGGGTTTGAGCAGGTAATCCACCGCATTCAGGCCAAAGGCATCCAGTGCATAGCTATCATAGGCGGTACAAAACACAAAACGGATCTGGGGTGGCAGGGAGGCGGCCAGCTCCAGTCCAGTTACTTCCGGCATTTGTATATCCAAAAATACCAGCTCTGGTTCTTCTTGTGCCAGTAGTTTTAAGGCTTCTTTGGCGTTGGCTGCCTCACCGATAAGCTGACATTCCGGGTGAGCTTTTAGCAAACGCTTTAATTCGCTGCGGGCCAATCGCTCATCATCAACGATCAGGGTGCGTAGCATAAGGCAACTCCAACGTAAGGTGGAAGAAAGTACTGCTTTGTTCAAGCTCAATCCGGGCTTTGTCGCCATGCATCAGCTGCAGTCGTTTGCGGCAATTGCGTAATCCGGTGCCGGTAGAGCTTTGGTTGGATTGGGCCCCGACGCTGTTGCGCAGCGACAACTGCCAGCTGGCATCAAGCTTTTGGGCGGTTAACTCAATAAAACCTGGTTCCGGATTCGGGCTAATGCCATGCTTGATGGCATTTTCCAGCAGGGTTAGCAGCATCAGGGTAGGCAAGGGTTGCTGCCACAGGCTGTCATCGATGTTTACTGTGAGCTGTAGCCGTTGCTCTAAGCGGATTTGTTCAATGTGCAGATAAGTCTGACACAGCTGCCACTCTTCTTGCAAGCTGCTGGTGGGGCGAAGATGGGCTTGCAAATGCACCCGGAACAGCTCCGATAGCTGGGTCAGAGTATCGGCGGCTTTGTGCTGGTCTTCAAAAATCAACGCCCGAATGCTGTTTAGGGTATTGAATAAAAAGTGCGGGCTAAGCTGGTTGGTCAGCTGCTGCAAGCGGGCTTGCTGCATTTCCTGCTCCAGCGCTTTACGGCTTTGCCGCATCTGCCAGCCCAGGTACACCAGGCTCCAGAACAAAAATAAGCTGAAATGCATCAACCACAGCATGGTGATTAAGGTGGTCAGAGAGAACTGCATTTGCAGGCCATCGACACTGTCTTTATTGACAAGAGTCACTTGCTGCATATTGGTTTCAGCCAGCGCTGGGATAGCGGATGCAAAGGTACTTATCAAAGCCAGTAAAAATGCAGCCAGACTAAGCCAGCCAAACAGCTGGAGCACACCACCTAAGCTAAAGCCTCGCTGGTAATGGATGCGTAAAGGTGGCCGTACCAGGAAGTGACTTAAGACAATAAAACCGGTCGCTTCCAACAGATACCGCGCAAAAAACAGTTGCAGCAACTGCGGCTCTGCATCTTGCAAAAATGGCAGGGTATATATTAAGTAAAACAGCAGGTAAAGCACAAAGGTAAGCGCCTGCCCAAGGCGGTAGGGCTTACTGCTTTGCCAGCACAAGCGCCAGTGTTGCTGCCAGATAGAGGATGGCTTATTCATAACGCAGCGCATCAATCGGGTTTAACCGGGAAGCTTTAATGGCTGGTGCTAAGCCAAAGACCACGCCAATCATGGTCGTAAAGCCAATGGATAACAGGATAGCCCACAGTGGCACCAGTGCTTCTGGCATCGCCGGCAGCATAAGACCAATAAAACTGGCGATACCTGCACCCAGGGCCAAACCGATAATCCCACCAAACAATGACAGCACCAGAGCTTCAACTAAAAACTGCAGCAAAATGAACTGGGGCGTAGCACCCAACGCTTTGACGATACCGATCTCACGGGTGCGCTCTGTCACAGAGACCAGCATGATGTTCATGACCCCAATGCCACCAACCAACAAGCTGATGCTGACCACACCACCTGCTACCAGTGTAATGCTGCGGGTAATGCTGTTGAACTGGTCGATCATCCGTTCGGCACTAATAAACTCGAAGGGATCCGGATCGTCGGGCGCCAGTTTATGTCGCTGTCGCAGGATGCTGCGCATTTGTTGTTGCACCTGCTCAGGATTGGCTCCGGCGGCAGGACGAAATAAGATATCAATGTTGCGGGCGGCCCGCTCGCCATTCAATGCCCGAATGGTACTAAAGGGGGCAATGATGTAATTGTCCTGATCGAAGCCAAACAAGCTGCCACGGCTCTCGGCGACGCCAATAATTCGGAACCAGTCGCCCGATAAATTAATGAACTCGCCAACCGGGTTGTCGGGTAAATCCAGCTTTTGGATCAATGAACTGCCGATAAAAGCAACCCTGCGTCTGCGATCATCATCACTGCTGGACAAAAAGCGTCCGAGCTCCGGATACACCCGCACCACATTTTGGTAGCTGCTGTCGGTGCCAATGATTTGGGTTTGAGCACTGTTACGGCCATAGTGTACCTGGGAGCCCATGCTAAAGGCTTGCATGGTGGCCGTCATATCCTCGACTTGAGAGACCCGGCTTTTTAACGTCAGAAAATCATCATGGTGCAATCGGTTGAACTGTCCAAGCATTTGCTGGTTGGTGGGGGTGTAGGCGCGTAAGGTCACCATATCGCTGCCTAAATCATCCAACTGGCTGGTAATGCTGTGGCTAAGCCCCTGCATAATGGCCACCACGGTAATCACTGCGGCAACCCCGATAATGATTCCAAGGGTGGTAAGGGCACTGCGCAGTGCATGTGCGCGGATAGAAGCAAAAGCTGCTTTGGTGCCTTCAAAGCTGGCATGAAGCAGTTTAAACATGCAGTTGCGCTCCCTGATTGTTACGAATATCCTCGGCCACCTGACCATCGACCAGCCTGATCACGCGCTGACAATGTTCGGCAATGTCTTGCTCGTGGGTCACCAGAATGATGGTATGACCTTCCTGATGCAGCTGATCAAACAAGGCCATGATGTCTTTGGTGGTTTTGCTGTCAAGGTTACCGGTGGGCTCATCACCCAGCAAAATGCGGGGCCGGGTGACCAGTGCTCTGGCAATGGCAACCCGCTGGCGCTGGCCGCCAGACAACTGGTTGGGAAGATGCCCGGTTTTATCGGCCAGGCCAACGCGTTGCAAGGCTTCAAGTGCCATGGCTTGCCGGGTTTTGTTGGGCATCAGCCGATACACCAAGGGTTGCATCACATTGGCCAGTACCGTGGCGCGGGGTAACAGATTGAAGCTTTGAAAGATAAAACCAACGGCTTCATTGCGCAGCTCTGCCAGTTCAGTTTCATTCAGGGTGGCGACATCGTGTTCACCCAACTGGTACTGACCTGAGGTTGGGGTATCCAGGCAGCCCAGTACGTTCATCAAGGTTGATTTTCCAGAGCCGGATGGGCCGATAATGGCCACGTAATCGTTTTCTGCAATGCAAAGGTCAATATTGCGCAAGGCATAAAACATTTCGTCTGCCATCAGGTAACTTTTATTGACCTGGTGCAAACGGATCACATTGCGGGCCATGTTAATACTCCTGCAGGGTGGCTCGGATGCGGCTGCCATCCTGAATGCGCAGCAGGGTACGGGCAGGGCCAATAATGACTTGTTCACCCAGGCTTAAACCGGACTGAACTTCCTGAGCAATGTCGGTAGCCAGCCCCAGCGAGACGGAGCGTTTGCTGGCCTGGCCATCCACTACTGTCCAGACAAAGCTCTGGTCTCCGTCCTTTTGCACGGCGGCAATAGGGATTTGTAAACCAGTCTCTTGCTCTGAGGTAATGATCTCAGCCCGACAGCTCATGCCCGGGTATAGCGCGATATCGTCAGGCTGCAGCAATACTTTGACCCGAAACGACAAGCTTTGGCTTTGATTCATGTAGCGGGCTGAGGTAGCAATCTGAATCACTTCGCCAGGGATAGCCTGATGCGGGTAAGCCGCCGCAAAGATCTCTGCCCGTTGCCCAAGGTGCACATTGGCAATATCGGCTTCATCAACCCGTAGTTCCGCCAGAATGGCACTGGGATCAGCCAGGGTCATCAAGGGTGAGCCAATAATGTTGGTACTGCCGGCAATCACGGTTTCGCCGGGTTTGATATCGACGGTGGACAGCAAGCCGGCAATGGGCGCCCGGTAAATGGTTTTACTAAGATTGTCTTCGGCCATAGTGAGGCTGGCTTTGCCTTGCTCAAGCGCCGCTTGGGCTGCGGCTACATTGATATGAGCAATATCCAGCTGACTTTGCAGGCTATCGATGGTTTCCTGCTGCACCAGACCACTTCTATGCATTTGCTGTTGACGGGCGAACTGGCGCTCAAGATCCGCCAGCTGGGCTTTAGCGCGCTTAATATCAATGTGCTGGCTGCGCACCAGAGCGCGGGTTCTGCTGACATCGGCTTCAAAGGCGGTAGGGTCCAATCGCATCAGAACCTGGCCTTTTTCCACCGTTTCGCCTTCGTCCACCAACACTTCCAGCACCCGCCCAGTGACCTCAGAGCGGATCTGGATTTGGGTATTAAACTCCAGATTGCCGGAAGCCAGAATGCTATCGGCCAAGGCACCTTCGGTGACCAGAGCGGTGGTCACGCTAATGGCTTGTTGCGACTGGCGGTACTGACTGAGCGCAATCAGGGCTACCAGGGTTGCACCAATCAATAGGATGAGCAGCAATTTTTTCATCGTCGTTCCCGGTTAAATAAACACAGCCCAGAGGCCGAAAATAACCAGCAGTGGTAAGAACGCAAGCACCAGGCTCTTGACCATGGAGTAGCGGCTCCAGCAGTGCAGGCCTATGGCAAACAATACGGTGATCCACAGGTAGATTAAGTTCAAGCTCTCTGCCCAGGTGTACCAGGCTTGTCCAGGCTCCAGCCCTAACAGCAGTTGGTTGACTGACAAGTAATTTGCGGTATCCAGCGGCATGTTCGGGTTGCTGCTCATCGCAATCAGTACCATCAAACCCAACATATTCAAAATGCCTGGCATGTTGCTCCAAACGGCCATCGCATACCAGTCACCATAAGGGCGTTTTTGCCCCGGATTGCCAACCAGCATCAAATAACCGGCCATGATCGCCAACATAATTGGGGTCATTACCAGGATGCCCCCAACAGTAAAGATGCCAGTTTTATCCGCCATATGCCCCATTAAAGCGCGGCTTTCTTCAATCTCTGCTGGTGTCATGTTATGCGACACGGCGGCTAGCTGCTGCTCTACAATCCACTCCGGGCTCATGCCAGCATAAAACCACCACATACCGAGCGCGCTTATTAAAATAATCAATAAAAACGCCAGCCAGCTCCAGCCCTTTTTATCCGGCAAGGCATTAAATAGTTGCTTGGGGGCTACATAAATATCCACTAATCCATGCGCGGCAGATTTACTCATGGTGTTTACTCCGTGTTGATTCGATTAATTTCCCACTGAGTGCAACGCCAATCAGCGCGCACCAGGCAATGACAGAAAAACCGGCCGGGATATTGGCCAAAGCGATTTTGCCAAGATGTCGACGGTTAAAGGCAACCGCTAACAGGGTTGGAACAAAATAAATCGCTAAAAACAGCGGCACAAACCAGATCAAAAAGGTCAGATTACTTTGTTGCAGTGTGTGCGCCCATTCGGTTGTATCAAACATAACACCCTCCAGACCATCAGCTAAGTTGAAATATGTAACGATCTTTTACAATCGCTGTTGTCGATGTCGGGGAGCATAGCAATGGCGAGGCCATGAAAAGCAAAAAAGATGATAAGTGGCAAAATAGCGGGATTTTCGGCAAATCGGCTAGGGGGAGGTGTTTATTGCGGCAGGGTATCGCCCAGATAACGAAAACGAGGGATCAAAGCACCTTGGTGTGATACCTGTTCACAAAACATTGCAAGCGGCCGTGCCCACAGAGCGCGATCACCATAAAGCGGCCGGTAAATAACCAGCCATTCTTCGGTTTCGCTGTGGCGGGCTAGATCCAGCACCTGATAGTAAGGGCCTTTGTAGTGCTGGTAATAACCGGGTTTAATGAGGGGATTGTCAGGCTCGGTTTTCATACCAGCTCTCAAAAATCAGCACGGCCGATACGCTATCGACTTTGTCTTTACTGAGGTTACGAAAACCGCCTTCGGCAAAGAGTTGCTGCCTGGCGTCGGCGGTGGTCAGGCGTTCGTCATGCAGCTCCACCGGCAGGCCAAAGCGGCCATGCAGCCGGTTGGCAAACTTGCGGGTGCGCACGGTAAAGTCCTGCTCCGTACCATCCATATTCAGTGGCAAGCCAACCAGCAATAGATCGGGCTGCCATTCTTTGAGTAGCTTTTCAATCTGGTTCCAATCCGGAATACCATCGCGTGCTCTCAGGGCTGCCAGCACACTGGCGCTGCCGGTCAGTTCCTGACCGATAGCAACGCCGATGCTTTTGGTGCCGTAATCAAAGGTTAAAACCGAGCGGTGTTTATCCGTGCTCATTAAGCATGCCCTGCAACGCTACTAAGTTGCCAGGTTTCGATGCCCATTTTCTTGGTAGCCGCTTGCCATTTGTAAGCATGGGCCAGGTCAAAAATGATGCTGCTATCGGCCGGGATCACCAGCCAGGAGTTGTCAGCAATTTCCTGCTCCAGTTGGCCAGCTACCCAGCCAGCATAACCAAGCGCCAGTAAGAACTTGTCTGGCCCTTGCTGGGTGGTAAGCTGTTGCAGGATATCTTTCGAGGTGGTGATCATCAAATCATCGTCCAGTCGCATGCTGCTCATATAGCCTGGTTGCGCCTTGTGCAGCACAAAACCGCGATCTGCCTGCACCGGGCCGCCGGCACAAACGGCTTGTTCTGTGATCGGGTTTTTCGGATCAAACTCGATATCCAGTTGTTGCAGTAAATCGCCTATGGTGGCTTTTAGTGGATGATTGATGACGATGCCCATGGCCCCGTCTTCATTGTGTTCACAGATATAGGTGACGCTGCGTTGAAAAAACGGGTCCTGCAGCGATGGCATAGCAATCAAAAAGTGATGCTCAAACGTATTCATGCTGCGCTCCTTATTCGCTACCAGCCAACCTAATTGTTGGCTGGGAACAGACTAGGTACTTCATTGACCGAGCAATTGTTCAATCGCATCAAACAGCTGACCGGTGATATGCACGGGAGCTTCGGCTTCAATTTCCCGCACACAGGTGGGGCTGGTTACATTGATCTCTGTAAGTTTATCACCAATTATATCCAAACCTACAAAAATAAGTCCTTTCGCCTTTAAGGTGGGGCCAACCGCTTCGGCAATGGCCCGATCGCTGTCGCTGAGCGGCCGTACTTCACCACGGCCACCGGCAGCCAGATTGCCCCGGGTTTCACCCTTGGCAGGGATCCGTGCCAGTACATAAGGGATTGGCTCGCCATTGACCATTAAAATGCGTTTGTCACCTTCTCTGATGGCTGGAATAAACTGCTGCGCCATGGCATAGCGGCTGTTGTGAGCGGTCAAGGTTTCCAGCACCACGCCAACATTCGGATCATCGGCTTTCAGCCGGAAAATCGAGGCACCACCCATGCCATCCAAGGGTTTGATAATGACATCCTGGTGCTCTTGCCAGAAGGCTTTTAGCCGTGCTGAGTCGCGACTGACCAGAGTTTTCGGCGTGTATTGGCTAAACCAGCTGGTGTAGAGTTTTTCATTGGCATCGCGCAGGCTTTGTGGCTTGTTGACAATCAAACAACCTTGTTGCTCGGCCAGCTCCAGCATGTAGGTGGCATAGATGTACTCGGTATCAAATGGTGGATCTTTGCGCATCAAGATGGCGTCTAAATCGCCCAAGGCGATATCTTGCTCCTGACCAAATTGGTACCAGTTGGTTGGGTCTTCCTCCACCATCAGCAGCCGAGTTCGGGCCCGGGCCTGACCTTCCAGCACGTACAAATCCGCCATTTCCATGTAATGAATGGTGTAGCCACGACGCTGGGCTTCCAGCAGCATGGCGAAACTGGTGTCTTTTTTGATAGTGATGTCCGCAATAGGGTCCATCACAATACCAATACTAAGTGCTGTCATAAGATCCTCAGGCGAGATCGCCAAATTGCAGCTGCAGGGCACTGATGGCCGTTAGGGCAGCTGTTTCGGTTCGTAATACTCTGGGGCCAAGCCGGATCCCCAGGTAACCTGCTGCCAGCGCAGCTGTCATTTCCTGTTCACTAAAGCCACCCTCCGGGCCTATCATCAGGCGGATGCTATCGGCTGGCGTTAATGTCTTAATGGTGTCGCTGGCCCAGGGATGCAAGGTCAGTTTCAAATCTTTTGTCGGTTCGGCCAGCCAGGCCGCGAACGGCAATGCTGGCAGGATCTTAGGGACCAGGCTGCGGCCCGATTGCTCGCAGGCAGAATGGACAATTTTTTGCCATTGTTGTTGCTTTTTTTCCAGCCGCTCGCCATCCAGTTTGACACCGCAACGTTCAGAGAATAGCGGTGTAATACTGCTCACGCCCAGTTCCACAGCTTTTTGGATGGCAAAGTCCATGCGATCGCCTCGCGAAATGACTTGTCCCAGATGCAAGTTAAGGTTGGACTCGGTTGGATTTGACGATGATCCCACAACAGAAACCAGTACCTGTTTCTTACTAACGTGCTCAATGCTAGCCGCATAGTTATTGCCATCGCCATTGAAGAGCTGCAAGGCATCGCCTGGTTGCATCCGCAGCACCCTACCGACATGAGCGGCCGCCTCGTCAGGCAGTGTTATGGAAGAGGTGTTCAGTGGTAGGTCGACAAAGATTCGGGGTATACGCATAGAATGCCATGATTAGGGACTATCACTCTATGGTAGCAATTTGCAGGAAATTGCCAAAGAAAAACCCGCCGCAGCGGGTTTGGTTGTACTGTAAAAATTTCCGACATTAACGGCGAAACAGGCGCAGTGCTACTAGTCCTAATCCCAGAATGGCCAAGGTGGCTGGAGCTGGGATCTGAGAGGTTTCATCGAAAGGATCCCGCGCCCAGACACCAAAGTTCGAGATGTCAACGACGTTAGTACTCTTAGGGTTCATTAAATCCTGGGTGTTAAAGGTGCCGTAAAACTCATAAGGTGTTAAAAAATCAAAGACAGGGTTGTTGTTAGTTACGATCTCATTGAAGAAAATCGACAGGAAATCGAAATTGTATACCGCCCAGTCATTGGCCGCTTTTAAGAAAAACGCCAGGTTATCGAAAGTGGATCGCCCTTGCAGCACCTCTTGCACACGCTCGACAATATCGCTGGAGGTGATTAAAGACCAGGTACCTTGACGACATCCTGTACCATCATCGCAGATGAAATTAATGTTTAGTACTTCAGATATATTCAAAGTACCACCAGGACCGATTATTTTGTTGTAATCTGAGGAGAAAGAGGTACCTGAGCGATTGAAGTTGCCCAAATGGATCCAGCCTGGATCGGAATATTTATCAGGATCACCAAATGCATCTTTGGCTGTACCCAGATCAAGAAACTGATCTTGTGAAACAAAGGTATCTGGTGCCAGGTAACCATTTTCGCCATTCAGCAAGCCATCGTACAGTTGGCCAATATTGGGGTTGGCATTGTTGTAACTGCTGATGTTTAATGGTGTATTGTAAACGCCAGAGCAGGCGGAGGCCTGATAACCACCGGCTTGGCTTAATAAGTTTGTTCCGCCACCCAAAGCTCTGACTTCCGTCAGAGTCACGCTGGAGTTGGAGCATGCCCGGATAGGGGCTGCCATAGTTGATGTTGAAATCAGCAGTAAACAACTTGCGGCTAAACCCAAGGCTAATGTTTTCATAATCCTTTCCTTGTACTTTTCGTCTGCCGGGCCAGACTTACTTGATAACCCGGATTTACTTCCTTTAAAGCTATGACGATTCATACGCAAAAAGCAGACCAAAAATTTTTTCTTATATAGATTAGTGAATTGCGATATATGACTGAGTTTTGCCCTGAGCAAATGTAAACAAAACCGACATAAGCTACCAGAAAGCATAAAAAAACCTGGCACAGCTGACTAATGCCGATCAGTTAAGAAGTTTTCATACTGAAATGCCGCTCACCTTAAGTGAACGGCATTACGCCAGGGGCGGGTTAAACTCAAAACGGTATGTTAAGACCTTCCAGGTATCTGCGAAGCTTAACTAAAGCGTCGCATAGCGGCAAAGCCAAACAGGCCGGCACCGAACAGCCACAGCGTCATTGGTTCAGAGATCGAGGTTGTTGGGGTATTGTAGGAATAAATGACCTCTGCACCACAAGCACCAGTGGTTACCTGATTGGTATCAATGTTACCGCCACCACCAGTGAAACCTGAGCTTGATAGAGTATTACAATTTACCGTAAAGCTACCGGCACCAACAAAGGCTGCGATATCCATAGGATCAGTGAAAGTGAAGCTGTAAGCTCCTTGCTCAGTGTTTGTTCCTAAATCTAGTTGTGTGCCACTGGCTAGAGTCGCAAAGCCATTAGTGGTTGCCAAAGTAGTGATGAAGGTGGGTGCAGGCAGCGTGATGTTATTTGACAGCCCCAGAATGTCAAAGAAAAAACTCAACTGAGACAGATAGCTGAAAGTTTGTCCGTTGGAGGCCTGGTTGTCAAGGATGGTCGAGCTGATGGACTCACCCAAAAGATTCAGCGTGACAGATGTCAGGTTGCCAAGCGCATCATCAAACATCGATAAGCTGCCGGTTTGCTGAATTTCAGTTGTCTCGTGCGCATTGAAAAAATCAAATGAAATAGGTGAAGCCTGAACTGAGCCAACTGAAAAAAGACCGGCAGTTAAAAGCGCTACTTGTAACTTCTTCATAAAATAGTATGTCCGTATGAAATTGTGATCACTTGCTCTGTAGCAGAGCGGCTTTTTAGTAAATTAATCGTGTTTGCACGATTCAGCTGGCCTGATTTACAGCTTAATTATATCTGGCTGCAGCGCACCAGTGCTAAACACGGTCTCAATTTAGGCAAAAATAATGCCAATCATAAATATTTTGTTAAAGTTCAATAAAATCAAGTGATTATATTTTTTGGGTGTGTTTTTGTACCGACAGCTGTTAAATGGTGTGACAATGTATCTGATTGTTTTTTAAGCAGTTATAGGGGCTGGTAGGCTTCGAATAGTTGCTTTGGGGCATGAACGTTTTATTTTTGTACAAAACAAGGGTATTTGTATATGACAGGATAAATGAGTAGCTGCCAGCTATTTGTTTCTCCTGTAAAAATAGCTGACAAAGTCATAAAAAGTAAAAAGCCCTGTCAAACAGACAGGGCTTGCATTAGCGGTTGAATGATTAGCCAGCCGGGAAACTATGGCTGGCACCGACACCAAGCGGGATATCAAAGCCCCAGAACAGCAACAGGAAAGCGGTCCAGCAGATCAGTAAGGTCACCGTAAAGGGCAGCATTAAGGATATCAGCGTGCCAATACCACTGTTTTTAACATACTTCTGGCAGAACACTACGATCAGTGGGAAGTAAGGCAGCAGTGGGGTAATAATGTTGGTACTGGAGTCACCCACCCGGTAGGCGGCCTGGGTTAGATCCGGTGAGACACCCAGTTCCATCAGCATGGGCACCATGATAGCGCCAATCAAGGCCCACTTGGCGGAGGCTGAGCCGACCATCAGATTGACAAAACCGGTCAGCAGCACAATACCAATTAAAGTAAAGCCCATTGGGAACGCCATTTCTTTTAACCAGTTGGCACCTTTAATGGCCATTAAGGCTCCCAGGTTAGACTGACCAAAAGCATAGATAAACTGAGCACAGAAAAAGGCCATGACGATGTAATAGCCCATGCCACTCATGGCTTTACTCATCCCTTCGACCACATCGCGATGGCTGCGCACTGTGCCAGCGACATAGCCATAGACCACACCAGGGATTAAAAAGAAAATGAAGATTAAAGAGACAATAGAACGCATCAGTGGCGCGGCAGCATCCGCCAGTTCACCGGCGTCACTGCGCCAGGCAGAACCTTCTGGTAGCGCAGAAATAACCAGTAAAACAAAAGCCGCCACCATTGAAAAGGCAGCCCATGCCAAGCCTTTTTTCTCACGGTTGGTCAGTTCATCCATCACTGGCAGGTCGGCCGCATCAGCATCCACTTTGGTATTTTTCAGCCGAGGCTCAATGACCTTGTCAGTCAGGAACCAGCCAACCAGAATCACTAAGAAGGTAGAAGCGGTGGTGAAGTAGAAGTTATTCAGCGGGTTGATCACCAGATCAGCGGCTGCCGGGTGCGCCGACAAATTCACCGCTTCCTGGGTAAAGGCGGCCAGCATAGGGTCCAGGCTAGACGGGATAAAGAAAGTCGCTGAAAAGCCACCGGAGACGCCAGCAAAGGCGGCTGCAATACCGGCCAGCGGGTGACGACCAGCGGCATAGAAAATCACGGCACCGAGAGGAATAACCAAGACATAACCGGCATCGACCGCCACGTGGCTAAGAATACCAACAGCAATCAGCACTGGGGTAAGCAGCATTTTTGGTGTAACACTCAAAATAGAACGCAGGCCAGCGTTGATAAAACCGGTGTGCTCAGATACCCCTAAGCCCAACATAGCGACCAACACAATTCCCAAGGGGGCAAAAGTAACGAAGGTATTGACCATACGTGAGGTAAACTCAGTGAGTGAGCTGCCTGCCAGCAGGTTGGCAATTTGAATGGAATCACCGGTGCGTGGGTCAACTTCATTGAAGCTCACCCCGGACAGTAGCCAGGAGGCGACCCAAACAAACACCATCAAAAGGGCAAATAAAATAGCCGGATCGGGTAGCTTGTTCCCGACCACTTCAATCGCGTTTAGGGCGCGATTGAGCATGCTCTGCTTTTCAGCTGGAGCGGCCTGTTGTGCGGACATAGGTTTTCCTTGTAATTTTTATGGGGCGAGCGTGCGCCGTGTTCCCCTGAAGCTTCTATTTTTACAGCGGTCTGAACATCAGTACTCAGACAAGGCTGCCTTATCATACACAAAAAACAGCTGGGTGAAACCGTTGTTTGGCTGCCATGCGCAGGAACCAGGCCAGAAAAAAGGAGAGCCTGAGCTCTCCTTGATTGCAGCCTGACCACTGGCTTACTTAGCGTACTGACGCAGTGCTTCTGCTTTGTCGGTTTGTTCCCACGGGAACTCGTTACGACCAAAGTGACCATAGGCGGCAGTTGGCAGGTAGATAGGACGCTCCAGTTGCAGCATATCAATCAGGCCGTATGGACGCAGATCAAAATGCTCACGGATCAAACCAATCAGCTGGCTTTCTTCCAATTTGCTGGTGCCAAAGGTTTCGACACTGATGGAGGTAGGCTCGGCCACACCAATGGCGTAAGACACCTGAATTTCACAGCGATCGGCCAAACCGGCGGCCACAATATTTTTTGCCACATAGCGGGCAGCGTAAGCCGCCGAGCGGTCTACCTTGGATGGATCCTTACCGGAGAAAGCCCCCCCACCGTGACGGGCCATGCCACCGTAGGTATCCACGATGATTTTACGGCCAGTCAGACCACAGTCGCCCATAGGGCCACCAATCACAAAACGGCCGGTTGGGTTAATAAAGAACTTGGTGCTGCTGGTCAGCCATTCGCCAGGTAGGACTGGCTTGATGATTTCTTCCATCACCGCTTCGCGCAAGTCCTCGGTGCTGATGGTATCGCAATGCTGGGTGGATAACACCACCGCATCAATACCCACTGGCTTGCCATCTTCGTAAATGAAGCTGAGCTGAGATTTGGCGTCTGGGCGTAACCAGGGCAGGGTGCCATTTTTACGTACCTGCGCCTGACGCTGTACCAAACGATGGGAGTAGGTGATAGGGGCAGGCATCAGCACGTCGGTTTCATTGCTGGCATAACCAAACATCAGGCCCTGATCACCGGCACCTTGCTCTTTCGGATCGGCGCGGTCAACACCCTGGTTGATATCCGGGGATTGCTTACCAATGGCATTTAGTACGGCACAGGAATCGGCATCAAAGCCCATATCGGAATGCACATAGCCGATTTCGCGCACGGTTTTACGGGTCAGTTCTTCAATATCCACCCAGGCGGTGGTGCTGATTTCACCACCTACCAGCACCATACCGGTTTTCACGAAGGTTTCGCAGGCAACCCGCGCTTTTGGATCTTGTGCCAAAATGGCATCCAGCACCGCATCAGAGATCTGATCGGCAATTTTATCCGGATGTCCTTCGGATACGGATTCAGAAGTAAAGATATGTTGTGCCATGGGCCTGTTATCCATTGAAAAAAGTTAAATACATAGCTCCCGCTGCAAAGGGTTACCAGTGCGGGTGCCGATTTATAACGGCTATTTTAGAGAAATCGATCAGTCTTGGCTAGAAAAAATTGACGGCCAGACGTCTTTGACGCTGTATCGACGGGGAGGATGGTGGTGTTATCGAACGTTTCCATGCATCGCCGCACGATTTAAATTTGCCATTGGCCGATGGCTGGGCGAAAATACGCAGCACAAAAAGCAGGGCAGTAAGACCCTGTCGCATACTCACGGTATAACAGCAATGTTTAGGGTGATGGTTTTGCCATGACTCAAGCCAATTTTTACCAACTACCCAGGAGTTAGCATGCCTTCTCGTAAACAACTCGCCAACGCCATTCGTGCCCTGAGCATGGATGCGGTTCAAAAAGCCAATTCAGGTCATCCGGGTGCCCCTATGGGCATGGCGGATATTGCTGAAGTGCTTTGGCGTGATTTTTTAAAGCACAACCCGCAAAACCCAAACTGGGCAGATCGCGATCGCTTTGTGCTGTCGAACGGCCATGGCTCCATGTTGCTGTATTCGTTGTTGCATCTATCTGGCTATGAGCTTGGTATTGAGGATCTGAAACAGTTTCGTCAGCTGCACTCCAAAACGCCCGGTCACCCGGAGTATGGCTATGCACCTGGCGTAGAAACGACCACTGGCCCACTTGGGCAGGGCATCACCAATGCAGTGGGCATGGCCATTGCCGAGAAATCACTGGCGGCGCAGTTTAACCGGCCAGGCCACGATCTGGTTGATCACTTCACCTATGTCTTCCTTGGCGATGGCTGTCTGATGGAAGGTATCTCGCATGAAGCCTGTTCACTGGCCGGCACTTTAGGTTTGGGCAAGCTGATAGCCTTCTGGGATGACAACGGTATTTCCATTGATGGTGAAGTGGAAGGTTGGTTCACCGACGATACACCGGCGCGTTTTAAAGCCTATGGCTGGCAGGTGATTGAGTCGGTCGATGGCCATGACGCTGCGGCGGTCAAAGCCGCCATTGAGCAGGCACAGGCAGAAAGCGGCAAGCCAACCCTTATTTGCTGCAAAACCGTGATTGGCTATGGAGCTCCCAATAAAGGGGGCAGCCATGATTGCCATGGTGCACCGCTTGGCGATGCAGAAATCGCCGCCAGTCGTGAGTTTTTACAATGGCCGCATGCGCCTTTTGAGATCCCGGCGGATATTTATGCGCAGTGGGATGCAAAAGCCAAAGGGCAACTGGCAGAGCAAAGCTGGCAGCAGAAGCTGTCTGCTTACCGTGCCGATTACCCGGAACTGGCGGCAGAGTTTGAACGCCGTAATCAAGGTGACTTGCCAGCCAATTGGGCTGAGCAAAGTGCTGCCTACATTGAAAAACTGCAAGCCAATCCAGCGAACGTTGCTACGCGCAAAGCATCGCAAAATGCACTGAATGCCTTTGGTCCTTTGTTGCCTGAGTTTATGGGTGGCTCGGCCGACTTGGCTGGTTCTAACCTGACCATCTGGTCTGGCTCAAAACCCTTGACGCACAGCGATGCCAGCGGCAACTACATTTATTACGGTGTGCGCGAGTTCGGCATGTCGGCCATTATGAATGGCATCGCTTTGCATGGCGGTTTTGTGCCGTACGGTGCCACCTTCCTGATGTTTATGGAATATGCCCGCAACGCAGTGCGGATGGCAGCGCTGATGAAACAGCGGGTGATCTTTGTCTATACCCACGACTCCATTGGTCTGGGTGAAGATGGCCCAACCCACCAGCCGGTGGAACAGCTGGCAGCCTTGCGCGCCACGCCAAACCTGATGAATTGGCGCCCATGCGATCAGGTCGAGTCTGCGGTTGCCTGGCAAGCCGCCATTGAACGGACGGAAGGCCCTACCAGCTTGATCTTTACCCGTCAGGGGCTGCCGCAACAAGAACGCAGTGCCAAGCAACTGGCTGAGATCCGCCGGGGGGGTTATGTGCTACTGGATTGCGAAGGAACTCCAGAGCTGATTCTGATTGCGACCGGCTCCGAAGTACAACTGGCCATGAGTGCTGCTCAGCAATTGCAACAAGACGGTCGTAAGGTGCGTGTGGTTTCGATGCCATCGACCGATGTGTTTGATGCGCAGGATGCCAGCTACCGCGAACAAGTACTGCCTGCCGCCGTCAGTCGTCGTATTGCGGTGGAAGCGGGTATTATGGACGGTTGGTACAAGTACGTCGGCCTAAACGGCAACGTCATTGGCATGACCGGCTTTGGTGAGTCGGCGCCTGCCGAGCAATTGTTTGCTCACTTTGGCATCACCAGCGACAAGGTACTGGCCGCTGCCCGTGAGCTGCTGGCACAGTAACAAAAACAAGGACAGCCTGCGCTGTCCTTTTTTCTTAGGAGCATGAAACAGATGCCCAGTTCGCAAGTACCTATTCGTGTTGCTATCAATGGCTTCGGTCGTATTGGCCGTAACATTGTTCGGGCGTTGTACGAATCGGGTCGGCAAGATATTCGGGTGGTTGCCATCAATGAGTTGGCCGATGCCAAAGGGGTGGCGCATTTACTGAAATACGATACCTCGCATGGTCGCTTTGCTGCGGAGGTAGAGCGGGTGGAGCAGGGTATTTCAGTCAATGGAGATTTGATCCAGTTGTATGCCGAGGCCGATCCCATCGAGCTGCCTTGGCAAGAGCTTGGCATTGATGTGGTGCTGGAGTGTACCGGTGTGTTTCATTCTCGTCAGCATGCCAAGTGGCATCTGGAGGCTGGTGCCAAGAAAGTATTGTTCTCACACCCGGCCGATGCCGATGTTGATGCCACCGTTATTTTTGGTATTAACCAGCAGCGATTGACGCCAGCGATGCAGATTGTCTCCAATGGCTCCTGCACCACCAACTGTGTGGTGCCGGTGTTGCAACTGCTGGACGATGCTTATGGTATCGAAAGTGGCACCATTACCACCATCCATGCGTCGATGCATGACCAACAGGTGATCGATGCCTACCATACCGATCTACGTCGTACCCGGGCGGCCAGTCAGTCCATTATTCCGGTCGATACCAAGCTTGCACTCGGGATAGAGCGCATTTTGCCTCAGTTAGCCGGGCGCTTTGAGGCCATTGCGGTGCGAGTGCCAACAGTCAATGTCACGGCGATGGATGTGAGTTTAACGCTGCATCAGGATGTAACTCCGGCTGCGATTAACCAGGTGCTGCAACGCGCAGGTAAGGCGCAGCTGGCGGGTATTTTGGATTACACCGAAGAACCCTTGGTATCGGTTGATTTTAATCATAATTCGCACTCCTGCATCGTCGATGGTTCCCTGACCAGGGTCAGTCACAAACGGCTGGTAAAGTGCCTGCTCTGGTGTGACAACGAGTGGGGCTTTGCCAATCGGATGCTGGATACAGCCAGGGCCATGATGGCCTGTTGATAGAACTTATTTCATAGGGAGAAACACATGACGGTTTTACAGATGACCAAACTGGAACTTGCTGGTAAGCGGGTGCTGATCCGGGAAGATTTGAATGTGCCGGTTAAAGATGGAGCAGTGACCTCCGATGCTCGTTTAAGAGCAGCATTACCAACCATTGAGCTTGCTTTAGCACAAGGGGCGGCAGTCATGGTGATGTCGCATCTTGGCCGGCCAGAAGAAGGTGTCTTCAGCGAAGAGGCTTCGATGCAACCGGTGGTTGTCTGGTTGCAGCAGGCATTGTCGGTACCGGTACGGTTAGAGCGCGATTATCTGGCTGGGGTGGATGTAAAGCCGGGTGAGCTGGTGGTGTTTGAAAACGTACGCTTCAATGCAGGTGAGAAGAAAAACGACGATGCACTGGCCCAAAAGCTGGCCGCTTTGTGCGATATTTTTGTGATGGATGCTTTTGGCACTGCACATCGTGCCCAGGCTTCTACCCATGGCGTCGCCAAGTTTGCCCCTATTGCGTGCGCGGGCCCGTTGTTGGCGAATGAACTGGATGCGCTGGCCAAAGCGCTACAAAATCCAAAACGGCCGCTGGTTGCCATTGTTGGTGGCTCTAAGGTATCCACCAAGCTAACGGTGCTGGAGTCCTTATCTGGCGTAGTGGATCAGTTAATTGTTGGTGGTGGTATTGCCAATACCTTTATCGCTGCGAATGGGCATGGTGTCGGTAAGTCCCTGTGTGAAGACGATTTGATTCCGGAAGCTAAGCGCCTGATGGCTGCCGCCGAAGCCCGGGGAGCCAGCATTCCGGTGCCATCCGATGTGATGACCGGCAAAGCTTTTAGTGCCGATACGCCCGCGATGCTAAAAGCGGTTAACGATATTGCCAGCGATGATATGGTGTTTGATATTGGCCCCGTCACCACAGCAGCCCTGGTGAAATTGCTGAAAAGTGCTGGCACCATTGTCTGGAATGGTCCAGTCGGCGTGTTTGAGTTTGATCAGTTCGCGGCCGGCACCGAAGCCATTGCCAGGGCCATTGCTGAAAGCCCGGCGTTCTCCATTGCCGGGGGCGGTGATACCTTAGCGGCCATTGATAAATACGGCATAGCGGACAGAATTTCATACATTTCGACCGGTGGTGGCGCTTTTCTGGAATTCCTGGAAGGTAAAACTCTGCCTGCAGTCGCTATACTGGAAGAACGGGCGCGTCAGGCGCTCTAAAGCATTAAAAACATAAGCTCAAAGAGCATTGATAACTTTGTACCCTAACAGAGAGAGGATCTCATGGCACTTATTTCATTACGTCAGATGCTGGATCATGCCGCTGAGCATGGCTACGGTGTACCGGCATTTAATGTCAATAATCTGGAGCAAATGCGCGCCATCATGTTGGCCGCAGATCAAACCGACAGTCCGGTTATCGTACAGGCATCCGCTGGTGCCCGCAAATACGCCGGCGCGCCTTTTTTGCGTCATCTTATCCTGGCTGCGATCGAAGAGTTTCCGCATATCCCGGTGGTGATGCATCAGGATCATGGCACTTCGATGGCGGTTTGTCAGCGCTCCATTCAGCTTGGGTTTTCTTCGGTGATGATGGACGGCTCCCTGGGTGAAGATGGCAAAACACCGATGGATTACGACTACAACGTTGCTGTCACCAAAAGTGTGGTTGATATTGCCCATGCCTGTGGTGTGTCGGTTGAAGGTGAACTGGGTTGTTTGGGCTCACTGGAAACCGGTACGGCTGGTGAAGAGGATGGCATCGGTGCCGAAGGCGTGTTAACCCACGATCAAATGCTGACCGACCCGGATGAGGCCTTTGAGTTTGTGAAAGCCACCGGTGTGGATGCGCTGGCGATTGCCTGCGGTACGTCGCATGGTGCTTACAAGTTCAGCCGGCCACCTACAGGCGACATCCTGGCGATTGATCGGATCAAGGCCATTCATGCCAAAATCCCGAATACCCACCTGGTAATGCATGGTTCTTCGTCGGTGCCACAAGAGTGGTTGAAAGTGATCAACGAGTTTGGCGGTGACATTCCGGAAACCTATGGTGTGCCGGTCGAACAAATTCTGGAAGGCATTAAACACGGCGTGCGTAAAGTGAATATTGATACCGATCTGCGTCTGGCGTCAACAGGAGCAGTTCGTCGCTTTTTGGCACAACATCCTGCCGAGTTTGATCCACGCAAATTCCTGCAGGCTTCAACCAAAGCCATGACCGAAATTTGTGTGGCGCGCTATGAAGCCTTTGGCTGTGCAGGCAATGCTAGCAAGATAAAGCCTGTCAGTTTGGAAGCTATGGTCGGCTTCTACAGCTAAAGTACTGTGTTGCTTGTTTTTTGCGCGCTTTGTTTAATAAAGTTTAAGCATTAAAAAAGCAGTGTTTTAATGGCGCATAAACACGACTTAAAACCGCATAAATAAGCAACATTTGAATTAGTGGCAAAGCCCGTTGTCGTATTGACAATGGGCTTTTTAGCTGTAATGATGCTGATGGTTTACCCTCTAACCAGGGCTCTCTATTCGTGGTCATTGCACTGGGTTGAAGTGCCACTGTCATTGACCTGAGAGTAGTTTGAGAAAAGCCCTAAACTCCAGGTTACGTTAATCAGCAATTATTGGTTGGGAACTATGCTTAACAATAAAATGAGTAAAAGTCTTATCGCATCGGCTTTTGCCGGTGTCTTCGCCTTTTCCGGCGGAGCGATGGCGAATTCCGGCTTAGAACAAATCCATCAGGAAAATAGCCAAATCATTCGTGAAGCCGTCCGCTCACAAGAGCGCATCAACACGATTTACGAACAAACTCAGGATCTGTTGAATCAATATCGTCAAGTAGTCGACCAAACCGATAGCCTGACAGTTTACAATGATTTCCTGCAAACGCTGGTGACTGACCAGCAGCGTCAAATCAACTCCATCCAGCGTCAAATCGACACCCTGGAAGATACCCGCCGTGGTACTGTGCCGCTGATGTTTAAAATGATCGATGCGTTGGAAGAGTTCGTGAAGAACGATATTCCACTGCGTACCGATCGTCGTATCGAGCGTGTTGAGCGCCTGCGTGAGGTCATGGCTCGTTCAGATGTGCAATTATCTGAGCAGTACCGTCAAATCATGGAAGCCTACAGCATCGAAGCTGGTTATGGCTCTGAGCTGGCTGCGTTCCAGGGCACTTTGAACCTGGGCGGTAACGAGCTGACCGTAGATTACGTGCATCTGGGCCGTCTGGCGCTGATGGCCATGTCGCTGGATGGCAGCAATGCCTGGCACTGGAACCGTCAAACCAACAGCTGGGAACAGTTGCCGGATAGTTTCTTGAATGGCGTTAGCGATTTCATCAAAATGGCCCGTCGTGAAATTAACTTTGATATGGCACGCGTACCACTAATCGCAGCGGAGTAAGACGAAATGAGAACCCTATTTAAATCCTTAATCGTTGCTGTTGCGGTGACTGCTACTGCCAGCATGGCATTTGATGCTTCAGCCAACACCAACCGGCTGGATCAAATCCTGGAACAAGTAAAGCGTGAGCGTCAGCTGGAAGGACGTGTCAACCAAGAGCGTGAGCAAGCTTTTATCAATGCCCGCCAGGATCAACAACGTTTATTAAATGAAGCCCGTCGCGCTCTGGCCAACCAGGAAGCACGTGGTGAGCGTTTGCAAAAAGAATTTGCTGATAACGACATTCTGATTGCACAAAAAGAACAAGAACTGATTGCTGCCCAGGGTACTTTGGGTGAGTTATTCGGTATGGTCCGTGGTAGTGCCAGTGATGCCATTGGTGTTGTTTCTACCTCTATTGTTAGCGCACAATACCCAGGGCGCCATGAGCCACTGCGTGGCTTAGCAGCTGCGACCGAGCTGCCAACCATTCCGGAAATGGAAGACCTGTGGGTTGCCTTGCTGACAGAAATGGTTGAGTCTGCCAAAATTTCCAAGTTTGACGCTGAAGTGGTCAACCTGGATGGTGGTACTTCAACGCAGCGCGTCACGCGTTTCGGTTCTTTCCACGTAACCACAGCAAGTGATTACCTGTACTACAACGCCGATACCAATCAGCTGCAACCACTAGGCCGTGCACCGATTTCCCGTGTTCACAACTCAGTGTCGGATTTCCACAATGCCCGTCCTGGTACTTTGACCAATCTGTTCGTTGACCCAACCAAAGGCAACAGCATTTTGCGTTTGAACCAGCAGCGTGCAACCTTGTCTGAATACTATCATCAGGGTAAAGAAGTTGGTTACCTGATTACTCTGTTGTTGGTGATTGGCCTGCTGATTGCGATTGAGCGCTTCGTGGTACTGACCATGATTGGTGGCAAGATCCGTGCTCAGCTGAAAAATCTGTCCAATCCTTCCGATGGCAACCCACTGGGTCGTATTCTGAAGGTATACCACAACAACAAATCTGCCGATGTGGAAAACCTGGAACTGAAGCTGGATGAAGCCATTTTGCGTGAAACGCCGAAAATTGAACGTGGCATCAACATGATCAAGCTGTTTGCTGCAGTTGCACCACTGATGGGTCTATTGGGTACCGTTATCGGTATGATCATGACCTTCCAGACCATCACACTGTACGGTACTGGTGACCCGAAACTGATGGCAGGTGATATCTCTCTGGCCTTGGTAACTACGGCTCTGGGTCTGATTGCGGCACTGCCACTGATCTTCGCTCACAGCATTGTTGCGACCAAAGCTAAATCTGTGCTTCACGTACTGGATGAGCAAAGCGCTGGTATTATTGCTGCTCATGCGGAGAAGGAGAAAGCCTAATGATGCTCCAGCTGATTGAGCTGTGGGAATCGGTACAGGATTTTATTCATACCGGGGGCAATGTCTTGTACATTGTCGCCCTGGTGCTCTTCATCATGTGGTTCTTAATGTTAGAGCGCTACTGGTATCTGAAAGCGGTTTTCCCAAAGGAAAAGAAAGCGATTATCGCCCGCTGGGATGCCCGTGAAGACACTACGTCTTGGTATGCTCATAAAATCCGTGATACCTGGATTTCTGAAGCAACAACAAAAATTGACCAGAATATGCTGCTGATAAAGACACTGGTCGCTATGTGTCCGCTGATCGGACTACTGGGCACCGTCACCGGGATGATTGCCGTCTTTGACGTCATGGCTACCCAGGGTACCGGTAACCCAAGAACCATGGCGTCTGGTATCTCGATGGCCACTATCCCGACCATGTCTGGAATGGTAGCTGCACTTTCCGGGGTCTTTTTCAGCTCGCGGTTAGAAATCAGAGCAAAGCGGGAAAAAGCAAGCTTGGTTGATAGCTTACCGCATCATTAAAGAGAGATTTTTATGGCACGTAAACGTATTCGTGAAGACGATGAGGCCCAAATCGACATTACGCCGATGATGGATATCGTTTTCATTATGTTGATCTTCTTTATCGTGACAACTTCATTCGTGAAAGAAGCCGGTATCGACGTGAACAAACCTGAGTCAACTCAGGCCCAGCAAAAACCAAGCGCCACCATCTTTATCGCCATTCGTCCAAATGGTGAGATCTGGATGGACCGTCGGATGGTTGATGTCGAGCGGGTTGCCGCTAACATTGAACGTCTGGTTGCTGAGTCGCCAACTGATACCATTATCATTCAGGCAGACAAAGAAACACAGCATGGTCGGGTAATGGAAGTCATGGATCAAATCAAAGCGGCAGGTGATTACATCATCACGATCGCCGGGGAGCAGTGATACTATGGCACGTTTACTAACATCGCTATTTCTTGGTGCTGTGGTAACGTTTCTATTGTTCTTGTTAATGGCGACCCTGGTCAAAGGGACCGGGGAGCGTCGCGATAACGAGCAAGAGCGGATTGTTGTAGAAATTAATACCACACCGCCAGATATGGATACGCAGGTACGCCGGCCACCGCCGCCGCCACCACCGGCGCAGCCACCGCAGCAACCACAGACGCCTCCGGATCAAACCGATGTGTCAGGTGCGATAGGCTTTAATATGCCTGGTCTGGATTTAGGCGGCGCGTCAAGTGGTATTGGCGATCCATCAGGTGCTTTAATGCGCGATGGTGATGCTCAACCTATCGTCCGGATTGAGCCGCGTTACCCGGTTCAGGCAGCACGTGACGGTTTGCAAGGCTGGGTTCGTTTAAGCTTTAGCATTATGGAAGATGGTAGTGTTGATAATGTTGAAGTGATTGAAGCAGAACCACGTCGTGTGTTCGACCGTGAAGCAATCCGTGCGTTACGCCGCTGGCGTTATCAGCCAAAAATTGTTGATGGTCGTCCGCAACAGCAGCATGGCCTGCAAGTTCAGCTAGACTTTACGCTTGATATGGCCGGAGGTTGATGATGACTAAGTTAACAAAACTCAGCTCAGCACTGGCAATCGCATTTGCGTTAACTGCAGGTTCTTTCTATGTACCGGCTAGCCTGGCTGAAACAGCTGCGCAACAGCAGCAACGGATCCAGGAGCGTAAAGATCGCCGCAGCCAAGTGGTAACTGAGCGAACAGGTCGGTCATTGACACGTGCTATTGATTTGTACAATGAAGATCAAATCCAGGAAGCACTGAAAGTTTTACTGGATACCCGAACCAGCTCTGACTTTGACCGTGCTTTTGTGGATCGCTTGATTGGGCAGTTGTATGTTGGCACTGACAACACCAAAGCGATTGATTACTTGCAACGTGCAGCTCGGCCAGATATTTTAAGCTTTAATGATCAAGCCGCTACGCTTGAAAATATTGGTAACTTGCTGCTACAGGAAGAGAAATATCAGCAGGCTATCGAGGCTTATCGCGCTTGGATGCGTTTCACAGGTGAAGAGCGGCATGATGTCTACTTCCGTATTGCCGGTGCATTCCTGCAAATGGAACAGTACGATAACGCTGTGCAGCCGATTAATCGTGCTTTGGCATTGTCTGATGAGCCGCGTGAAAACTACTATCAAGCCAAGTTAAGTGCTTTGTATGGTGCTCAGCGTATCCCTGAAGCGACCCAGGTCCTTGAGCAAATGGTCACCTTGTTTCCAGATAGTGCTCAATGGTGGTTCTATCTGGGCAATACGTATCAGATGCAGGAAGAGTTCCAGAAATCGCTTTCGGCGCTGCGAGTAGCCAATATACTGGGCTACCTGGAGTCACGTACTCACTTTCAGATGTTTGGTCAAACCTTTGCTAACAATGAGATGTCATTCAAAGCAGCAGCACTGTTTGAGCAAAAAGTGAAAGATGGGGTTATTCCGGAAAATCGTCAAATTCTGATGGCCATTGCCAGCAATTACCAGGCGGCACGTGAATATGCCAAAGCGGCAGAGTTTTACGGTCGGGCTGGTCAGTTGGACAATGATGCCGAGGCATTCCGCCGTCAGGGTGAAGCGTTACTTTCTATCCAGCGCTATCGCAATGCGATTACCGCATTTAACCGTGCGCTGGAACTGAATGTGGAAAATCCTGGTCGGGTGCATATGAGTTTGGTAGCTGCTCATTTTTATCTGGAGCAGTATCCTCAGGCTTTAGCTGCAGCTCAGCAGGCACGTCGTGACACGGCGCTAGCGCGCCAGGCACGTAGCTGGGAAGACTATATTCGGGATAAAGCCAAGATGAAGGGCGTAACCTTATAAACTCCCGCTGCTTTTAACTGTGAAAGGCTCAATACTGTATTGAGCCTTTTGTTTTTATGGGGCATTGATGAAGAACTATTCAGATTCATCATTTTGAGTTATGATGAGTCATGTCCATACTGGCTGTCTGAAAATTTTACAGAGGCAGTCACCTCTTGCAGAGTTAACTAGATAGCTTGCTGTATTATAAAAAAAATTTTTTGTGGTGTGATTTTTGCATCTTTAAATCGTATAGCAAGCTTAAGCAAGGCACGTTGTTTAAAGGAGTAGTTTTTGATGGAAATGAAGGATCAAAACGTAACCAAGTCAACCAGCCAGAGCCGACGTAAGTTCCTAATGCGTACCGGTGTTGGCATTGTGGTTGCTTCCTTGCCTGCCCGCTCCGTATGGGCTGGTAGTGGCGGTATTGCGCAGTCCATCGTTGCTTCAGGCCATGGCTCTGACTTTGCCAACGGTCAATGCCTACATCTGAAATCTTCCGGCTTTTTTGGTAATAATGGCAATGGTTCTCAGGCCAATTCGTTTGCGGAGACATCGGCCCGCTTCACCGATATTTTCCCAGGGCATCCTTTAGACTTGCCTCCGAATCCGTCTAAGCCAATCGGTGAAATTTTAATGGCTGATGTGTTGCAGGTGAACGGCGAGTTTATCGGTTCAACCAAAATCAACCGTTTTATGGCTGCTGTCTATATGAACGCTGTTTACCATGGCCAATTTGGTATCTATTTTCCTGTGATTGGTAGCAGTCCTGCACTGCAAACTGCGGGTGACTTGGCCAATTATTTGTGGAATCTGGCTAGCCAGAATAATACAGCGGTGTTATCGAAAGAGTTTGAGGATTTAGTCAACAATAGACATCCAGGCTCATTTCAGTGCAGTTAAGTTGTCGTCCTTAGGCTAGATACCCATTGATGTTGCATGATGTTTTACTGGAGCATGTGGTCGTCCATAGTTTTTCCGATGGTTCAGGTACTGTCTTTTTCAATCAGGTGACTGGTGAAACGCTCGGTGTTTCTTTAACCGCACAGCAATTAGAAAGGCTGGTTTCGAACGGTGAAACTGACACCAGCGTTCAGGCACAAGAACTGCACGCTTTATCCCGCATGCTTAAGCTTCCCTCACAGAGTCCCGGGAAAGCGAATGCCTAGTCACCAGTCTTTACTTCTTCCGCCTTTTACTTTCGAAGTTCGAACCGATATTCCACTTGTAGTTGATAATTTGAAGCGGCTGTATGGCAGCCGCTTGGTAGACATGGCCTCTTACCCTGATTATTTTGTCTCGGTGCAAAAAGCGGAAGGGATACGACGATTTTACCGTCCGCAGGCACGTTTTTTTGCCGATCAGCAAGAGCCGTTTCAGCCTTTGCAGCAACAGCAGGCATACGCCATGCTGGAGTGGGGCATGAACTGGTGTGTTGCAACCCATGAGATGCAATACGTCATTATTCATGCTGCGGTACTGGCCAAAGACAACAAAGCCATTTTGTTTCCAGCACCACCTGGGTCGGGCAAAAGCACCTTGACGACCTGGTTGGCATTTCATGGTTGGCGCTTACTTTCGGATGAAATGGCGCTGATACAACCGCATAGCCGAACCGTGATTCCCTTTGTCCGACCTATCTGCCTTAAAAATAACTCCATCACCCTAGCAAAGCAGTGGTTTCCTGACGCTATCTATTCGACAGTAGCAAGCGATACGCATAAAGGGGATGTGATCCATCTTTCACCGCCAGAAAGTAGCTGGCAGCAGAATAAGGAGCCGGCAGAGATAGTGGGTGTGGTGTTTCCTAACTACCGCTCTGATACCGAGTTGGATATTTATAAGCTTGATAAAACGCAAAGCTTTATGCAGCTGGCTCAGAATGCCTTTAATTATGGTGTGATTGGTAATGATGGTTTCGTCACCTTATGCCAGCTCATCGATCGGGTGGCTGGATTTGAAATCTTTTACAATGATCTGGCTTTGGTGGCGGAGTTTTTGCAACAGGAGTTGATTGATGCAGGGCGCTAGTTGGCTCATTGCGTTAATAAAGGAGCCGCAGCTCGCCGCAACGGTCCCTAAACAGGACTGGGTGCTGATTATTCGGTTGCTTCGAAAGCAACAGTTGTTGGCACGGTATAGCCATCTGTTTCGGCAGGCCGCAGTGTTTGACGCACTGCCTGCTTATGCCCGACACCATCTACAAAATGCAGAGATCCTGGCTCGGAAACAATGTAATCAGGTTGCTTTTGAAGCGAGTGAACTGGTCACATTGCTGGCACCGCTCAAAGTTACCCCACTTTTTTTGAAAGGGGCCGCATACTCATTGGCGCTTGGTGCATCCATTGGGCAGGGGCGGACTTACAGCGATATTGATATCCTGGTGCCAAAGGAGGCGATTACTTCCGTTGAGCAGCGTTTGGCGCTTCATGGTTACTTTGGCGAACCGATGACACCCTATGATCAGCATTACTACCGACAGTGGACCCATGAAATACCCCCTGTCCGTCATCACAGCAGAGGCACCATCATTGATATTCACCACAATTTGGTACCTCCGGTTTCTGGCCGGGCGCCGGATATAAGTCACTTTCTAACACACCTGGTAACGACGGAGCAGGGGTACCAGGTATTGACTCTGCCAGCGATGACTCTGCACAGCATCATTCACTTGCTGTTTAATGAAGAATTTAAAAATGGCTTTCGCGATCTGACGGACTTGCATTTATTGTTTCTGCAATTCAAACAGCCCGCGCAGTGGGATGCTTTATTTGAGCTGGCAACAGCAACGGGTTTTTGCACTGAGCTTTTTCTGGCGTGTCGTTACTGTCGAAGTATTTTAGCCACTGCATTTCCTGATGATTTTTATCAGCGGTTGGAAAGACAGCATGGGGTTACAAAGAATCAGGCAATACTTGATTTTGCATTTAAGCGGGTTTTAGCACCGCGCCATCCTGTTACCGATAACTGGCAAGATAAACTGGCAGATACACTTTGCTGGTTACGTGGTCACTGGTTAAAGATGCCTGTGTCGATTTTGCTCTGGCATCTTATTGTTAAAAGTAGCCGTGGAGCAATGGTCGCCGTGCTTGGCAAAAGCTACTTCGAGCCTGAGCGCCGCTAGGCGCCAGGTTATTCAGTTGGTTTTAGCTCGTGAGCTCATTGTTTCTGAGCTCAAGCAGACGGTACTTATCAATTAAAGAATAGAGCGTTGGCCGGGTAACACCGAGCAGATCGGCTGTTTTGGATAAATTGCCATTACTCAGAGCATAGGCTTCACGAATAGCCTGGCTTTCCGCATCTTCACGTACTTTTCGCAATGTCCTGGGTGCGCTTTGCTCGCTGCTCGCTGCCAAACCAAGATCATCGGCCGTGATCTGCTTACTATCTGCCAGAATCACGGCTGACTTCAGTTTATTTTGCAGCTCACGAATATTCCCAGGCCAGCGATGACTAAGTAAAGCCTGAATGGCATCTTCAGAAAAGGTGTGCACCTGGGTCTTGAACTCTTGATTAAATTTGTGCAGCAAGGCTTTAGCTATGATCACCACATCCTGGCCACGATCACGCAGTGGTGGTATAAACAGCGTCATCTCGCTGACACGATAGTACAAGTCTTCCCGAAACGTCTGCTCAGCCACCATCTCCGCTAAATTGCGGTGCGTGGCGCAAATTACGCGCACATCCACTTCGATTACCTGCCGGCCACCTAAGCGCTCAATGACCCTTTCCTGTAAGAATCGGAGCATCTTGGCTTGCAGACTTAATGGCATATCGCCGATTTCATCCAGCAACAGGGTGCCTCCATTGGCACATTCAATCTTACCCAGGGTGGTTTTATTGGCCCCGGTGAAAGCCCCTTTCTCGTAGCCAAATAACTCGCTTTCCAGCAGGTTTTCCGGAATGGATGCGCAGTTGATAGCGACAAAGGGTTTATCGGCGCGGGGGCTTTGTTTGTGGATGCTGCGGGCAAAGACTTCTTTACCGGTACCACTTTCCCCTTGCAGCAAGGTAGTAATTTCTGTCGGCGCTATTTTTTCTACCATGCGGCAGGCTTTTAAAATAGAGTCGCTGTTGCCGATAATATCCTGTTGATGCAAACCGGAGTGACGCAGATAGCGGTTTTCCTGTTCCAGTGCACTTAGCTTAAAAGCTCTGGCCAGGATAACGCTGAGGACTTCTGGCTCGATGGGTTTTTGATAATAATCGTAGGCGCCCAGACTAACGGCTTTTAACGCGTGTTCTTTATCGGTATTGCCAGTAATGATAATGACTTTGCAATCGGGGTGAATGGCCAGAATGTCGGTGAGGCAGGCTAAGCCTTCCGATGCATTGCTCGGATCAGGCGGCAGGCCGAGATCCAGGGTGACCACAGCAGGTTCATAACGACGAACCTGGGTTAAAGCTGAGCTTCGGTCTTCAGCAAAGACGAGTTCATAATCTGGCAAACTCCATTTCAGTTGTTTTTGAATACCCAGATCATCTTCGACGATTAACAGTGTCTTCATTGCACAATCCTTGTCATTTTTCTTGGTTAGTTTAAAGGAAGTCGCATGGTAAAGGTAGTCCCAAAATTTGGTTTACTTGTTACCGCAAGGGTACCTGCTAATTGCTCGACAAACATTAGCGCATCGTAGGCCCCAATTCCCATACCGGCATTGCCTTTGGTAGAGTCGAAGGGTTTAAATAAGCGCTGCTGGATAAAGTCAGCACTCATACCGCTACCAGTGTCGATAATGCGCAGCTGCATCTGATCGGCGTCTTTGGTAAGCTCCAGCCAGACCTCGCCATCATCAGGGGTCGCATATTGTGCGTTATCAATAAGATGAAACAGCACGTTGCTAAAGCGTTCTTTATCCAGTGACAGCATTATCGGCTCATGGCGTCGCAGAACCGGCAATGGTAATTGGCCCTGACAACGGCTTTCAATCAGCTGTTCAATCAGTTCCGATACTTCAAAGCGCGATTGATTATCCTCGCTGCGTTCTTTATTCATCAGTTGTGCCAGCATTTTGTCCATGCGTCGCTTACTGGACGCTATGGTGTCAAAGGCATCTTCAATAAACTCTGGGTTATCTTTGTGCCGCTCAGCGTTTTTCAGCAGCAAGCCCAGCTGGGCTGTGATGTTTTTTACATCATGCACCACAAAAGCAGACATCCGGCTAAAAGCTGCAAACTGAGCGTTTTCCATCAGTTTGTTATTGGCTTCCAGTAAAAATAAATAACTGGCGATCTGTTCGGTAACCGCAATCAAATAGTCTTTCAGCTCCCAGTTCAATTTTAATTGCAGGTGGGGCTCAGCATCCAGTAAACACAGCCCCCACAACCCATCCTTGGCATGAATGGGTATGATAAGTTGCGTGTAGATGGTCGCCGTCCGGGATGGCAGGCTAGTGACAAAAGGATCTTTGTTTTGCTTTAAATCAATGATCCAGCTGTTATGCTGGTAATCCTGTATGTACCGTTCCAGGATTTCATGCTCATCAGCTGTCAGTTCCGGGCGGTTAATCCGGGCTAATACTTTGGGCTGTTGTTGGTAACGAAGTAAGGTTCCCCGGGTATAGCCAATAGCTTGCAACCAACTCGCCAGGGTTTCCAGATGCACATTGTCCTTATTGACATCAATCTGGCGCAAGCGGTGGGTCAGCTCCAGCCATTTGGCCCGGTAATCAAAGGTATTTTCAAAAAAATGCTTTTCAATAAAAACTTTAAGTTTGCGCCGAATGTTATCAGATAAAACCAAGGCAGCCAGCAGCGCAAAGCCAAGCACGACAAAGGTAGCTTGCAGCAACTCTGACCAAGCACCGCCGCTGTAGCGAATATAAAAGCCTGCCAATGCCAGTAAGCAGAGGTAAACGCCGGCAGCCAATACCAATGAGCTTTGCATCACGATATCACGTGAAATGTAGACCCGAATATTCCATGCTTTAATGCGTCGCACCGCAATGACCAACATTGGCAGCATCAACAACTGCACATAACTTCGCGCCGACCATAATTGAGCATCCACCCGTTGGAACAAGCTGCCCTCAGCCAGCAGCACAAAATCAAACAGTACTGAGACACTGAGCGCGAAAATAAGTGGCTTGAATTGCCAGCGAGCATCGCCAGCGCGGCGATATAAGGCTTCGAGCAAGGCCAGCACAAAGATGCACAGCAGCAATTGGCCGGTTAGCAGAAGGGACAGAGGGACCAACTCGAGCTGGGCCAGGATCGTCCAACCGAGCAGCAGGACACAGCTTAACCAGACAATCTTCCGTTGCAAAAACTCTGAAATCTGCGTCTGATAATCATGCAGCGCCGCATAGAGAAAAAGTATCAGCAGCAGTAAGCGGCTGTTCTCCAACCAGATAGAGCCAGTGGATTGGTAAGGTGGCTGCGTGGTGAATGCGTACACCAAGGCCCAACAGAAAGTAGCCAAGGCATAACCAAGCAGCAAAGTTCGTGGTACGTTACGTGCTTTGACGGTTAATAGCAGTGCGAAGAAGAACAGATAGCCGGTCGCGGCCAGCGCAAAACCAATTGTATCCAGCGCAAGCTGGCCCCAGAACTCCTGCATAAAGCCCCCGCGTTTTAAGGCTGTTGCAGCAGCTGCCGGACGTAACGTACCGGAATGGCGTAACTGACGCCGCTTGGATCACTTAAAACCGCTTCGCGGGTTGTCTTTACATGCACCATATTGATGACACCAATCACTTCTCCGGTGTCTTGATGGAGCAGTGGGCTTCCACTGTTGCCGGGATAAGCGGTAGCATCCAGCTGATAGATTAAGTAAGGTTCACGCAATCGGCGCAGCGCCTGAATATGCAGGTCACGGGAGTTGTCTGCCGGGATCGCGATGGGTGTCACCGCAGAGATAATGCCTTGGTGTGTTGCCGGGTATAGACCCAGCACATTCGAGATCGGGAAACCGGTAAAGGCAATTCGACTACCTTCAGGTTGTAGTTCATCCTTGGCTAGTTTTAAAGCAGGCAATGCTTGTTCGATATCAACAATGGCCAAGTCGTATTCTGGTGCATTGCGCCGCTTCACAATGCGATGCATAGTGATGTCGCGGGCTGAGCCAGAAATCACCACATACTCCTCGCGTCGGGATTCATCTAGAATTCTGCCGATCACATGGTAATTGGTCACCACCTGCTTGCCATCGCCGACTACAAAGCCAGTACCAACAAAGTTAATTCTGGGTGAGGCGGATGGGTTGTGGATAGCAATGCCAACCACCGAAGGTTTAATTTGGGGAATCAGCTCGACCAGAGTCGAAGCCTGAACTGACCAGCAAAACAAAAAAATCCAACCGAGTAGCAAACGCATTTTTATCATCCTTGGTCTAAACTCTGATCTGAACCTGTGCAGCTCATCACATCTGAGTGTATCGTATTGTGTCGCTTTTGCAAAAATGATCGACCATCTCAAGGATAGTGCCATGCTGGTAAAGCCGTTAGAGCGTGAAATTGTGCCTATTTTTTCTGGAGGGGGTACCCGCTTGTGTTGTTACATTGGTATTCTGATGGCTTTAAAAGAAATGCGATTGCACTTTAATCATTTGGTCGGTGTTTCAGGGGGGAGCATCGTAGCGGCCTTGTATGCAGCTGGCTGGAAGCTGGATGACATCAAAGTACTGGCGATGGATACCGATTTTAAGCAATTTAGAGAGATTTCATTTTGGTCTTTGCTTCGCACGGGCGGTTTATCGGATGGTAATCGTTTTGAAGAATGGCTGGATGAAAAGCTCGGCGGGCGCACTTTCGCTGATTTAGAGCTGGATTTGCACGTGCTGGCAACGGATATCAATGGCGGCGGCCCTGTCGTGTTTAATAAAGCATTGACGCCCAGGCTGAAAGTATCACAGTCCATTCGCTATTCCATGTCCATTCCACTGTTGTTCTCTTTCAAAGATTTTCAAAATCATGTCATGGCCGATGGTGTGATTTTATCCGAAGATGCGCTGCATAAAGACTGGTCTGGCCGCCATGTGCCAGCGGTTTGTTTTCGTTTGAAAAGCGATGCCGAAGAAAAGCCGGTGCTAAAAAATCGCTTTTTCCCGCTGATTTCATACATTAACATGTTGATTCAAACTTTTATGAATGCAGTATCGCGAGAGTACGTGCATGCTGAGTACTGGCATAACACGGTACTGATTAATACCGGGGATGTTTCATCGGTGGATTTTAGTTTATCCCTCGAAACCAAGCTGCATTTGCTCAGGCTTGGTTATCAGACGACCATCGATGTGATTCCGCTAAAATTAAACTGGCTTAGGCAATAAACTAAAGCCATACTAAGATGAACCAGAACTTAATGCTAAGCAGCAATGACGGACGATGAAAAAACTTAGAACCCTTGCTGAAAAGCCCATCATTGGTGGGGTGGTAAAAAAGGCAATGACCTCCTTGGCCAGCAATGATGCCAAAGTGATTTCACGTCACTTCTCCCAGTATTTGCGGCCGCAAATAGCCACCACCGATGATTTAAAGCATGAAGTCTATCATTTGCGGCATCAAGTCTATTGCGAAGAATTGCATTTTGAAGATATTAAAGAAAGTTACGAAGAGTGTGATGAGTTTGATGCGCGTGCAATTCACTGCTTTGTGCGTCACCTTGGTTCTAAAGCGCTGGCAGGAACTGTGCGGCTTATCGGTTCCCATGCCGCGGATGAATTATTGCCTATAGAGCAGTTTTGTGGGCATGCTATTGAGCACCCTGAGCTGTCGCCGATGAATTTCCCACGTGAGTCCATTTGTGAGATATCCAGGTTGGCTGTGCCGGAAAACTTTCGAAAGCGGGCGATTGATAAATTCAAAGGGGCAGCCACAGGTGCGATTAATGAGCAGGTTTTTTCTGAAACCGAACTCCGCTGCTTTCCTTACATTGCTATCTGTTTGTACCTGGCGGCGACCGCCATGGCGATGCAGACCAAGCGCTATCATGGCTTTGTGATGATGGAACCCCGACTGGCTCGGAGTTTAACCTTTGTGGGTATTCAGTTTCAGCAAATTGGCAAGCTGATTGAGTTCCATGGCAAACGAGCTCCTTTTTACATTGATGCACGTGACTTGCGCAGCAATTTAAGCCCAGGTTATCTGCGGTTGCTGGAGTCCGTCGAGCGTGATCTGATTCAATCCGGTGGTCTAAAGCCGGCTGCAGAGAACGCCAGAGAGCAGGAGTTTTCGCTGAGCCCTCTCTCTTCTCCTTCCTAACCGGACACTAAGGTTTCGCAGGGCTTTCAGCTGATTCGATGAGGCATTCATGTTTGATTATCACCAGGCATTTTCCCGCAATATAGGCTGGGTTACTGAACAGGAACAAAGCAGGCTCCGGCAGTGTAAAGTTGCTATTGCCGGTGCGGGGGGGGTTGGCAGTGCTCATTTATTGACGTTAACCCGGCTTGGTATCAGCCACTTCAGTATTTCAGACTTTGATCAATTTGAAATTCACAACTTCAATCGCCAGGCGGGTGCGATGTTATCTACCATCGACCAGGACAAGGTTGAGGTGATGGAGCGTCTGGCGCGTGATATAAATCCAGAGCTGGTTATCGACAGCTACCCACAGGGCATTGATGCCAGCAATGTGGATGCGTTTCTTGATGGTGTGGATTTGTACGTTGATAGTCTGGACTTTTTTGCACTGGAAGCTCGCAAGCTGGTGTTTGCTGCTTGTACCGCCAAAGGGATTCCTATTGTTACTGCAGCTCCTTTGGGCATGGGCAGTGCTTTGTTGTGCTTTATGCCTGGACAGATGACCTTCGAGCAGTACTTTTGTTTTGAAGGGCGCTCTGAATTGGATCAATACATCCAATTTCTGATTGGGCTGTCACCCTCCATGCTGCAACTGCCCTATCTGGTCGATAAAAGCCGGGTTGATTTTAAAGCCCGTAAAGGTCCTTCCACCATTATGGGGGTGCAACTGTGCGCAGGCATGGCGGCTACCTATGCACTCAAAATTCTGCTGCAACGTGGTGATATTGTTGCGGCCCCATATGGCCTGCACTTTGATGCCTACCGCAATAAATTAAAAAGAACCTGGCGGCCCTTTGGCAATAAAGGTTTGTTGCCACGATTGATGTTTGCTATTGCCAAGCGAACGGTCACTCGAGCTGGTGCTGAAGCTGTCTGATTTTTTTACACTCATGCTTTTGTTGTCAATGCCTACCACTATAAGATGCTGTTTTTAAAGATTTAAAAAAATACTTTAGAGTTGGCATGAGATGTGCATTTACTTTAGGCAACAGACTTTCATGTTCGCTTAAGGAAATAGCTATGAAAAATTTAGGATTCGTTGCTCTGGCCCTGTTCGGTTCTGCAGCAATTGCGTCACCCATCCAAATCAACAGTGGATATGGTACTACAGCCCAGTTTAATGGTTTAGGTGCCACTAATTTGCCTGTGACTTCTACCTACACTCATGGTTTGGGTGCTGGTGCTGTAACCCATGCCAATGATTTGATTGGCCAGATATTGGGCTTCAGTGATGTTGGCTCTGGCGACATTGGCCAGCTTTTCCCTCTGCTGGGCGCTTCTGCAACAGCCGGTTATGGCAGTGATTGGAAGCTTAGCTTCTCTTATCAAGTGTCAGGTACTGCTGAGTTTATCGATGGTATCCTGCCTCCAGGTTTCTGCCCTCCAGCACCGGTTGGTGCTTGTGCGGATGGTAACTTAGTCGGTGGTACTTTCAATGGTCAGGAAGTTTTCGGAGCCTTTGATGGTATTGCTCCTAACTTCACCTCTGGCGTGTTTAGCTTCTTCTACGAAGATCTGAATACCAATACCAGTACTCAGGTGTTAGGCCTGAATTTGTTATCAGCAAGTGCGTCAGCTTTTAATCCAAACGTAGTGTTTAATGCTGCTGTTGATTTCAGCTGGTATGCCGGTGGCAACGCCTTTGTTGAGAATTTCTTCATGGATGTGAACTCAGGTTATTCCTTCTTTGATTTGTACACTCAAGGTAACGGAACCACTATCAATTTCCGGGCTGATTTCAACGTTGACCCTAACTACATCCCAGTTTGTGTGGATGCAGCCTGTCTTGAACTGGTTCGTACCACAGACCTGAATATCAGCGGTGTATTTTCAGTACCTGAGCCAACGTCAATCGCAATCTTAGGTGCTGGCTTGCTTGGCATGGGCTTCGTCGCTCGTCGCCGTCGCAGCAACAAAGCAGCCTAATCAACACAAGTTCAAGCGATTTAAAAAAAGCCAGTCGTCGACTGGCTTTTTTATGATTTGAATTTAGGTTCAGTCTTTGTTCATCTCATTCAGACTAATCTAAAAAGCGATGGTTTTTCCTAAATCAGTGATTCTTCTTTTACCAAGCTTGGGATATAGTGGTACGAAGTTTTAGGGAAGGGTGTCAGAGTGCACCAACCTCACGGATGATTACGCATGTGTTCGATTGAACTTACCAGCGTGTAAGGGCGACATAGCTGCAGCAACAAATTTTCAAACTAGAGCTGCAAGCGGTTTATTCATTGAGGGAATGGTTATTAATAATTTTTTTGATTATTTTGAGTTGGTGTTAGCAAGAACACCAGCTCAAAAGCGTGATGTGTATCACATCCGCTATCAAGTGTATTGCGATGAACTTGGCTTTGAAGATAAAAGTCAGTTTAAGCAGCCCCTGGAGCGCGACCGCTTTGATGGGCATTCACTCCACTTTCTGATCCGTCACCGGCGCACTGGGCTGGCAGCGGGTACAGCCCGTTGCGTTTTACCTTTTGATGAGTTTGGGCATAAGCAATCTCTGCCTTCAGAACACTTTTGCCAGCCAGCACTCGATAGCAGCATCATTACCAACCTGGGGCTTAGACGTGGTGACTATGCAGAAGTATCCCGTGTTGCGATTAGGGCTGAATTCCGGCGCCGTATAACACTGGATCACCAGGTGTATCTTGACCACCAGGCGTACCAGTTTACTTCGGACGAGCTGCAGAGCTTTTCACACATTGCAATCTGTTTGTATTTTGCCCTGGCAGCCTACTATCAACAGAGTCAGACTATTCACGCCATGATTGCTATCATGGAACCAAGATTGATGAAGCATCTGAATCGGCCTGGCATTCACTTTCAACCCGCAGGGCAGCTGATAGATTATCACGGCGTGCGCCAGCCCTTTATTCTGTACAAAGATAGTCTGGTGAGTGATATTAAACCGCTGTTCCGACCATTTTTTGATTCGGTGTGTCAATTAGTTACAGACGAGCTAACTCAGGAGACTCTGTTAGCACTTGATATCGCCTGACTCTTAGTCTTAGAAACCGGGTTGCCGCGCATAGAAAAGGGCTGTGATGAAAGCCCTTTTTTGTTGCATCCAAGATGCGCTGTATATCTGCTTTAGCGCAGTTGGCTTTGTAGCCTGGCCAAGCGCTCTAAAACGGTTGGATCGTCACTTCGGACTTGTGACAACACTTCACGCGCTTTTTCTCGCTGATTGGTTTTGCCCAGGGCCTCGGCGTAATTGAGCATGACCTCGGCATGATCGGGCCGTAAACTCAACGACTGCTCAAATTGCTTTAAAGCTTCGTTGGGTTGATTCAGTCGTAGCAATACTTTGCCATAGGTATCAATAATATCCGGGTGATTAGGTACCAACTCCATAGCTCGCTCGGCGTATGGCTTGGCTTGTGCTGCCTGATCGTTCTCCGTCAGTAACCAAGCGTAGTTGTTCAGCGCAATCACATTATTTGGCTCTCTTTCCAGCACGCTTTGATACATCTGTTTGGACTGAGCTGAATCAGTCTTCAACAGCAGGGTGGCATGATAGGTATCCAAGCCCTGATTGGAGCCATGCTGCGCGATATGCTGCTCAATAAACGTTTTTGCACTCGCTTCAGACTCAAGGGCGGCCAGACTAACGCCAATAAACAAGGCAGTCTCGTGCGTTGGCAGCTCTTGATAACTTGCCTGAAAGGCTCGTTTAGCGCCTGCATTGTCCCCGCGCATCAATTCAAGCCGCCCCTTGATAAACTGCATCTGTGGATTACTAGCCATACCGGCTGGCAAATTACTAATAACGGCAACCGCTTGATCAAGCCGCTGCAGTTGTGCCAATAAGGTGATTTGTGCTACCAGTAAACGCTCGTGGCCAGGATTATTCTTAAGCAAAGCATTGATGGTCTCCAGCGCTTTTTCACGCTCATTATTTAGCGCCAGGGCATTGGCATAGGTGTAACCGGCCTGAATATTGGCCGGGCTCTGCCGATACCAGCGCTCTGCCAGCCGAACCGCTGGTGCATGGCGCCCCAACTGCTGATGCGACTCGATCAGCAGCAAGTGGTGGCTGACCGGGATAGGCTGCTGCTGAGGATTGATATCGTTTAGCAGATCAATGACTTTTTGGAAATCCTGTTGGTCATGTGCAACCCGTGCCCGCAGCAAGCGAGCCGGGTATATCTGCTCATTCTGACGAAACAGCTGATCGATGCGTTTAGTGGCATCTGCAGTGTCCTGGCGAGCCTTGCCAACGGCATAGTATTGCTCCAAGCCAGCAAGGTACTGAGGATGTTGGTCCAGCATGGTTTTCAGTTGCTGATTCGCTGCCGTCAGATCTTGCTGTTGCACCTTGACCATCGCTTGCAACAATGAAGAAAAGGGATTCAAGGGCTTGATTCGCAATGCTTGGTCACTGAGTTGCACCGCTTGATCAAAACGTTGTTGCAAAAAATTGGCATAGGCTTGCAGGTTGTAGCCAGCGACCTGCATTTCAGGATCTTTGATCCACTCCTCAGCCAGCGCTGAAGCTTTATCAAAGTCACCTTGTTGCAGGTAGGTCATTGCCAGTACTAATCTGGTTTGGGTAATGGAAGGGTCCAGCTGCAGTGCCTGCTCCAGATCGCGGATCCCAGCATCCCGCTGTCCTTCGATACCCAGTTTGACGGTACCTATGGTGGTTAGTCCTGCCGCATCCAAATCATCCCGGCTCTGATATTGGCTTAGAAGGCTTTGCGCAGAATCTGGAGAACCTTTGCGAACCAGCTCAAAAGCGGTACTGGCGATCAATTGCAGGTTCTGTTCATGCTCCGGCATACTCGCAAGTATCTTGCTGGCATCTTCTGTTTCACCTGCTCTTAGCTGCAATAATGCGAACAAGCGCTGGGCATCAGGTATTTGGTACAGTTGATCACGAATCGGCTCCAGATGACGCAATGCCTGTTCTTCCAGGCCCAAACGCGTGGAGGAAATGGCTGCAATGACACGAGCCCTCGTACCCACCAGACCATGCCGGATGGCACGCTCACTGTGTGTTTTGGCTGCTTCAAAATCATCGCGCTGGAAGCTGACCAGGCTTTGTAAGTAATTAGCCATAGGCTGCTCTGGGAATACGCGAAGCAACAGAGCTAAATGGGGCTCACTGCTATCAAACTGACCATCGCGAACATAGGCTTGAGCCAATAACAGCCGGGCCAACAGTTTACTTGGAGCCAGAGCAACATACTCTTTCAGGTTCTCAATGGCCGCTGGCATCTCATCTTGTGCCAGCCAGATCTTACCTTTTAAATAGCGTGTTTCTGCATAGAGTTCACTGTCAGCTGCAACGGCGTCCAAACTCTTGATGGCAGCTTCTGCCTCGCGTGCACTCAAATGCAAGTGCGCTTGGGCCATGGCAGCAACATCCGCATAGCCCGATTGGCTCAGCCGTTCAAAATGCACAATGGCAGAGGGGGTGTCACCCAACTCAATCTCGGATAACGCACGATAGGTATCGACCAAGGCCTGATCGCGCTCCGTCAGGCTTTCGCTGTTCTCAAAGGCAGAAATCGCGGCCTGGTAATTGTTGCCCAGATAATAAGCTTGCATCAAGGGCAAGGCAATGTCTTCTTCCGGGGCACCGTAACGCATAGCCCGCTCAAGTTCTCGCTCTGCGCTTGCGGTATCGCCGATACCAAGTAAGGCTTTGCCGAGGGCTAACCGGAAACGATAATCGTCCGGCGATTGCTGCACAGCCGAGCGAAGTTCAATCACAGCAGCATTGAACTGCTGGGCCGCCAGGTACTCTTGGGCAGTAACATAGTGTGCTTCGCTGTCTTTTTTACTGCAGGCGCTAAGAGCCGCCAACAGGGCTAAACCGGACAGTAACCTTGTTGTTTTTTTCATCTTTCCTCTCCTTGAGCAGGCAATTAACCAAACAGACCGCGGGTGTCAATCACAACTTTGGCAGCCACATCGCCGGGCTTTAACGATTTAAATTGTTTGTGATCCACCAGTACCACCAAAATATGGGCGCGCTCCAGTGCTTCATGCAAGCTTACCAGTTGGGGGGTGAAAGCTTGGTATGCTTTGGGCAGCGAACGAATATTCGGTTCTACCCACAGCACTTCGCCGATGCGTTGCTCGGTAAGTTCTTTGGCTATATCCAGTGCCGGGCTTTCACGTAGATCATCGATATCGGCTTTAAATGCCAGACCAAGGCAGGCAATCACCGGTTTTTTGAATTCATCGGCCGCTTTTTTTACCCGATCCATCACGTAATGAGGTTTAGCATCATTAACTTCACGGGCCAAGCGTATCATTTTGGCTTGCTCTGGGGCTGAGTCCACAATGAACCAGGGATCGACCGCAATGCAGTGGCCGCCAACACCAGGGCCGGGGCTTAAAATATTGACCCTGGGATGGCGGTTTGCCAGTTGAATAAGCTCCCAGACATTAATCTTCAAATGGTCACATATCATCGATAGCTCATTGGCAAAGGCGATGTTGACATCACGGAAGGAGTTTTCAGTAAGCTTGGCCATCTCCGCAGTGCGGGCATCGGTTACCAGGCACTCACCACGAACAAAAAGCTGATACAGCTCCATGGCTTTGTGAGCACAGCGGGGACTAATGCCACCAATAATGCGATCGTTACTTACCAGCTCCTGCAACACCCGGCCAGGCAAGACCCGTTCCGGGCAATGTGCAATAAAGACATCGGATTGCTCGGCATTGGCATGTGGCATCCGTAAGTCTGGTCGTAGCTGTGCTAACCACTGCGCAATTTTTTCGGTGGTGCCAACCGGCGAGGTCGATTCCAGAATAATTAAATTACCTTTATTTACATGCGGGGCAATGGTATGGATGGCCGCTTCAATGTAGCTGAGATCAGGCTTTTTATCACCTTTAAAAGGGGTAGGGACTGCAATCATAAACACATCGGCAGCTTCTGCTTCGGTCGATGCTTTTAGTTTGCCGGTCGAAACAGCCGCTTGAACCAGCATATCCAAATCCGGTTCAACAATATGAATTTTACCTTGGTTGATTGTGTCGACAGCATGCTCAGAGATGTCCACCCCATGGACCTGAACGCCCCGGGAGGCTATCACCGCTGCGGTTGGCAGGCCAATGTAACCCAGACCGATGACTGAAATTTTGCTGAAATCGTGCATGCTCGTATCCTTGCTCACCTAACTGCATTCACTGCGGCTATACACTTATGATACAGGCCGTGATGAAAGACGGTCGAAATTGTGGTGGCGTGTCGAGTGGAGCCAGCAAGTTGCGTGGTGAAAAGTGGATGTTCCATCCGCATGGTCTTTCCACTTTAGCAGACTCTCGCACTCCATTGCTGCTGTTCGACATGCCTGTCATTTAACTAGAACAAAGACTAAACGATAGCCCTATAAAGCGCAATAGCTCGCCCTGTGCAAAGCGAGGATTTCTGAGGCCTTGCTGCTGAAATTCTTACCATCAGCGGTGGAAATTTTGATACCATCGTCATCTTATTCTTACCGTTCGTGTATGGACACTTCAGCAACAGATAAGGTTATCGTTATGCTAAAAACACTGATCGTGTTTGGAACCCGCCCGGAAGCCATCAAAATGGCGCCTTTGGTGAATACATTGCAACAAACGCCAGGCATTGAGAACAAGGTCTGTGTAACGGCACAGCACCGGCAGATGCTCGATCAGGTGCTCGGGTTGTTTGACATCAAACCGGATTTCGATTTAGACATCATGAAGCCCGGGCAGGATTTATTTGATGTCACCATCACCATTTTGCAGCGATTAAAAGCAGTGCTGCGCAGCTACCAACCGGATCTGGTGCTGGTGCATGGCGATACCAGCACCACCTTTGCCACCGCGCTTGCCTGTTATTACGAAAAAATTGCCATTGGCCATGTCGAGGCAGGGTTGCGTACCGGCAACCTGTTTAGTCCCTGGCCAGAGGAAGCCAATCGCAAGTTAACCGGTGTTTTGACACAGCTGCATTTTGCCCCCACCGAGTCAGCGCGGCAGAATTTGCTGAGCGAAGGGGTGGTGCCAGAGCAGATAAGCGTTACGGGCAACACCGTCATTGATGCCTTGCTGGCGGTGGTCGGGAAAATCGAACAAACACCGGCCTTGCTGCAAGAGTTATCAGAGCAACTGCCCTGGGGCCAAGAGCGGCGCATGGTGTTGATTACCGGACATCGCCGGGAAAGCTTTGGTGCAGGTTTTGATAACATTTGTGCGGCGTTAAAACAACTGGCCGATACCTACCCCGACTGCGACTTTGTCTACCCCGTGCACTTGAACCCGAATGTACGCGAGCCAGTGTTCCGCTTGCTGGGTGAGCAGGCCAATATTCACCTGATTGAACCGCAGGACTACTTACCCTTTGTCTTTTTAATGCGCCAGTCCTATCTGGTTCTCACCGACTCAGGGGGGATTCAGGAAGAAGCGCCTTCGCTGGGTAAGCCAGTCCTGGTGATGCGTGACACCACGGAACGGCCAGAGGCTGTTGCTGCTGGCACTGTCTTGCTGGTAGGCACAGACCAAGACAGCATTGTGCGGGAGGTCTCGCGGCTGATGGATGATGCTGCCTGGTATCAGCAAATGAGTGTAGCGCATAATCCTTATGGCGATGGTAGCGCTTGCCAGCAGATTGCCGAGCGCTTACTGCACTATCCGGCTGTCAGTAAGGGTTAGCCTACTTGGCCACGATGCAATCATTGTCCATGGTGGGCTTTACGCTGAGTAAGCTGCTGACTCGCATTCTGCTTGGTTGTCTGTTGCTGCTTGCTTTACTGAGTTTTTTGCTGCTTGATTTTAAGCCCTCGGTGCAAAACAGCTACCCAGTTACACCTGAAACGGCTTTGTTGGCAGAAACCTTTGGCAGCCGCCTTAAAGGCAGGGCCTTGCAGCAGCAACATCTGTATATCACATTGCAAGAGAGTCAGGCGCTCATTGCGATAGGTCAACGAGCTTTTCCCAAAGTCCAGGCCGAAGCCAGCATGACAGCCGACAGAGCTACGCTGGCATTGTCTTATCCGTTGCTGGCAGGGGCGCTTCATTTGAATGTGCAAGCCAGCTTGGTACCGGAGGAGCAGGGCGATTGGTTGGAGCGGGTGCAGCTTGGTTCTGTCTCAATACCTGGCTCCTGGGTACTGCGGGTGCTCAGTTGGCAAGCCAGCCGCATGCTGGGTTCGGATGAAGTAGCCCACTTGATTTACGCGGTGGAACAAGTGCAATTAGAGCCCAATAGGGTGCGCTTTCGTTTTGCTATTCCCGATAACTTGAAAGGCGGGCTGCGCTCAGGTTTGCCCTTACAACGTTTTTTGCACCATGAGCCGGACCGCACTGAAGCCTATTTGCAGCAGCTGCAAGCACACTACCTGCAGCATAAATCGCAGGAACTGAGTAGCTATCTGAGTGTGGTGTTTCATGCGGCTTATGTTCATAGCGAGCAAGCAGAGGTCAGTGCTGTGCTGGAAAACCAGGCCGCTCTACTGGCCTTGGGGGCATTTTTCGGCCCGGTTCACTTTGACTGGTTGCTTGCTGACGGGCACAAGCTCGTGCTGACCCGACCAGGCACTGGTGAGGTGCAACTGGCCGGACGCTTCGACTTACAGCAACACTTTGTGTATTCGGCTGTGATCAAAGCGCTCACCAACCGCGAGCTGGGGTTGTTGGCCGGGGAGATGAAAGAACTGCTGGATACCAACCCCGGGCGCAGTGGCTTTAGCTTTGTCGACTTACTGGCGGATAAAGCTGGCTTGCGTTTTGCCGAGCTGGCCTTGCAATCCGAAGACTCGGCCAAAAACCTGCAAGCGTTTTTTTTACAACCACGCGATGACAGTGACCTGCTACCAGAGTTTGAATCCTTGCACGAAGGTATTCAATACGAGCAGTTTCTAAGCTATTATGTCGACCTGGATTCTGCCGCTTATCAAAAGCGATTAGCGTTAATCCAACAAAAATTAGGGGCAATGCCGCTCTATCGTGGCAAGGATTAGCCAATAACCATTCAAACCAAGGATGAAGCATGAAGTTTTTAGTCACGGGCGCTGCGGGTTTTATCGGATTTTATGTCTGTCAGCGTCTGCTGGAACTTGGCCACGCTGTGATCGGGATAGACAATCTGAACGATTACTATGCCGTCCAGTTAAAGCAAGACCGCCTCGCTCAACTACTGCCTCATCCCGATTTTACCTTTCTACCGCTGGATATCGCCGACCGGGCAGGCATGGCAGAGCTATTCAGCAGCCATTCTTTTCAACGGGTCATCCATCTGGCGGCTCAGGCCGGGGTGCGCTATTCGATAGAAAACCCGCTGGTGTACGGCGAAAGCAATCTGATGGGCATGCTGCATGTGCTGGAAGGGTGCCGCCAGCAACAGGTAGAGCACTTGGTGTATGCCTCATCCAGCTCGGTCTATGGCATGAACCCGGTCATGCCTTTTTCCGTGCAAGACAGAGTGGACCACCCGGTGTCCCTGTACGCAGCAACCAAGAAAGCCAATGAACTGATGGCCCACAGCTACAGCCATCTGTACCGCATTCCGACCACAGGGCTGCGTTTTTTTACCGTCTATGGCCCCTGGGGCCGGCCGGATATGGCGATGTTTCTGTTTGCCGATGCCATTGCCAACGACAAGCCCATCAAGGTGTTCAATCAGGGCAAGATGCAGCGCGACTTTACCTACATCGATGACATCGTCGAAGGGGTGGTGCGGGTGCAGGATTGCATTCCACCCGCCAACCCAAACTGGGATCCGGCAATCGCTTCGGAAAGTACCGCGCCTTATAAAATTTTTAATATCGGCAACAATCAACCGGTTGAACTGATGCAGTTTATTCAGCACATTGAAACGGCGATGGGTAAAGAAGCCATCAAAGAGTTTTTACCGATGCAGGCCGGTGATGTGCCCGCCACCTACGCCGATATCGATGATTTAAGCAAGGCCGTTGGCTTTAAACCGGCGACACCTGTTGCTACCGGAGTGCAGCGTTTTGTCGACTGGTATCAGGATTACTACCGGATCCGGGGCTAAGCGGATGGAGTGGTTGAATCTTGCATTGCGTTGGTGTGCACGGTGATGAGTGACCATACGCTGCGCACCAGCTGGCAGCCGCTGCAGGATCTCGCTGAGATAGCGACGGATTGGCAGCAACTGGAAGCAGACGCCGACGGTAGCATTTTTGTGTCCTGGCTATGGGTTCGTGTCTGGTTGCAAACCTACCAACCCGATCTGATGGTGATGCGGGTATTCGCAGCCAATGAACTGGTTGGCCTGGCTTTATTCAGCTGCAGCTTCGAGCGTCGCCATCGGTTGATCGGCTCCCGCGTGCTGCGGTTGCACCAAACCGGTGTAGCCAGCCAGGACCAGATCTGGATTGAATACAATACGGTGCTGGCCCGGCGAGGAATGACCGGGCCGGTAGATCACGCTGTGTTAAACGGTCTGCTGCAGTGGCAGCAGTGGGATGAGTTGGTGCTGGCAGGTGTGGATGCGCACCAGGCCAAACAATGGCAGCAAGCTCCACTGCATCGGCAAATCGATTGGCAGCAACCATGCTTTGGCGTGGATTTACAAGCGTTACGTGACTCAGGTCAAAGTTATCTGACCAGCTTATCGGCTAATTGCCGTTATCAAATTAATCGCAGCAAGCGGCGCTATCAACAGTATGGCGAGCTACGTTTGGAACAAGCTCAAAACGTGCAGCAAGCACTGCAATGGTTTGATGCTATCAGCCCCTGGCATCAACAGCGCTGGGGTAGCGAGGCAGGGCAAAGTGGTTTTGCTAATCCGGAGTTTCTGGCTTTTCATCGGGCGCTTATCAAGGCAGCCTGGGCAGAGCAGAGTAGCGAGCCGGCACAAGCACCAGGGACCGAATTGTTGACTCTGATGGCCGGACAGCAGCACCTGGCCACCTTTTATCAGTTGCGTTATCGTAATCGGATTTATTTTTATCTGGCGGGTTTTCGGCCAGAGCTCGACAAGCAGTTGAAGCCCGGCCTGGTTGGACACAGTCTGTGCATCGAGCATTACTGTCGGCAAGGACGTGAGTTTTATGATTTTATGGCGGGTGATGAGCGTTATAAACGGCAGTTGGGCCAACCGCATGCCGTTTTATGCCAGCTTCGCTTGCAGCATGCCAGAGCGCGTTTTCGACTGGAGTCTTTTGCCAGGCAAAGCAAGCATAAATTACGGACTCTGTTTGGAGCAACGTCACAGCCATGAATGCAACGACTAGGATGGAACCACTTATCAACGCATGCACTTTCCATGAGCTGGCTGCCGAAGACCAGCCTGAAGCCGATGCCTTTATTGCCACTCTGGCTACCGCCAGCCCATACATACACAGTGGCTGGCGTAGAGCGGTTGAACAAGCCTATGGCCATACGCCAGGTTGTTTGGTTGTGCGGGATACCCGCCAGCCAGAGCAGCCAATTCTTGGGATCTTGCCTTATGTCCGTTTTAAACGACCGTTGGCTAGTTGCCGCCTGATCTCCCAGCCTTTTTGTGACTTCTCCGGGCCACTGGCCGTCTCCTCGGAACTGGAGCAGGCGTTGGTGCAACAACTGCAGAATCGTCAGCCCGAAGCCGTTGAAATCCGTTATGGGCATGTCGCCAATCCAGAATTTTCCAGCCAAAAAGTACGAATGGTGACGGTTTTGCCTGCCAGCTCCGAAGCCCTGCTGGCCAGTTACAAACCCAAGTTACGCAGTCAGATCAAAAAAGCAGAAAAAAATGGCCTGACCGCCGAGGTTCGCACCGATCGCGAAGCCGTGCGGCTGTTTTATCAGGTCTATAGTGCCAACATGAAGCGTTTGGGCTCACCGCCTCATAGTGTGGCCTGGTTTGATGCTATCTTGCAGCATTATCCGGCGGGCCAGGCCGTCATTGGTTTGGTTTGGTATCAGGATGTGGTGGTTGGTGCTGGTTTGGTGTTACTGCAGGGCGAACAGGCGGTGATCCCATGGGCCTCGACCTTGGCCGATTACAACTATCTGGCGCCCAATATGCTGCTGTACTGGACCTTGCAGGCTCATCTGGCTGACCATGGTGTGCGCTTCTTTGATATGGGACGCTCCACACCACAAGAAGGCACCTATCGCTTTAAAAAGCAGTGGGGGGCTGAGCCGGTGCCGCTGGACTGGCAATTGCTCAAACCTCAGCACAGCGGCATCACCCATTTACTGAGTGCCGACGATGCCGGGCCGTCCAGGCTGCGCTCCCTGGCAGAAAAAGCCTGGCAACAGCTGCCGTTGCCGCTGGCCAATGGCCTGGGTGCTCGTATCCGCCGGTACATTGCCTTATGATAGGTCGTATTCGCCCGGCATTGCTTTTGGTTACAGCCAGCCGTTGCAAGCAGGAGGTCCACTGTGTCTAAGTTTGCGCTGTTTTTCTTATTACTGTATGGCGGTGGCCTGATTGCGGTGCTGGCTTACAACGGCGCAGCGGCGTTTTTTCTGTACCAGCTGGTTTATATGTTTAACCCGGAAAATCGCTGGTGGAGTGCGGATATTCCCAGCATGCGTTATTCCTTTATCACTGCCTTGATGATGTTGTTGGCATTGGCGGTGAAATACCAGGAACTGAGTAAAATCAGCCCCTGGACCAAGCAACCGGTGTTTGGCTGGATGCTGGCTTTTTTACTGCTGCACTTTATCGCTTTTTTCTATGCACTTGATCCTGATGCACACAGTCGTTTTACCGATTACTTCTGGCGTTTGGTGGTGGTGATGTTGGTGGCTTATAAGCTGCTGAATACCGAGCGCTTGCTCAACATCGCTATCTGGGTCTATCTGCTTGGTGCCGCCTATGTGGGTTATTACGGCCATTCCATGGGGCGGGATAATCGCGGCCGTTTATCCGGTATTGGCATGATTGATACCAGCACCGACTCCAACCTGGCCGCAGCGGCTTTGGTACCGGCTGTGGTTTTGCTGCTGTATTACGCCTGGCAGGGCAACTGGAAAACCCGGGCTGTGGTTTTTGTCTGCAGTGCTTTTGTGGTGAATGTGTTGGTACTACTCAACAGCCGGGGCGCTTTTTTGGGCGTGCTGGCCGGCTGTTCACTCTTTGTATTTTTTATGCTGTTTTCCCGCATTCAAAAAGCCCGCCAGCGCATGGCGGCGGTGGGCATTGTGATCGCCGGTTTATCCGGCGCGCTTTATTTAACCGATGAGTCGTTCTGGAACCGGATGCAAACCCTGCAGGCGGACGAGCAGGGCCAGCGGGGCGGCGATGGCCGGGGCCGGATGCACTTTTGGTTTGGTACCTTTGATATGATCAAAGACTACCCGCTTGGCATGGGGGTAGGTGGCTATTCGACGGTCAGTGCCATCTATCTGGACCCCACCAAAACCAATTACACCATCGAGCGGCGGGTGCCGCACTCCACCTGGTTCCAGGTGCTGGGTGACTTTGGCTGGCTGGGGTTGTTTGTGTTTGTTGGCATGCTGCTGTCGGTATTTCGTATCAGCCACAAAACCAAGAAGTATATGATTAAGCAGGGGCGACCCGAGATTTACCACAAAATCCTGGCGCTGGAATGCGGTTTAATTGGCTTTTTAGCCGCGGCCACCTTTATTGACCGCGCCCGCGCCGAGATTTTGTTCTGGATGATTTTATTTCTGGCATCATCCAGCAACGTGTATTACTTGCAGCACAAAGCCAAAACGGCCGCTGCAGCGGCCGGCAATGCGCTGGGCCGGCTAGCGCCGGCTGGCATGCCTGAACAGCCAGGCGAGGGCAAAGCGGTGAGTCGGCCAGCACCACGCGGCCCGGTCACCAAGGCATCGCTTAGAAAACAGCTGCAATCTCAGCAGCAACTGGCCAATCACGGCAGCAGGGAGTAACAAGGATGTGTGGATTAGCTGGTTTTTTCCGCTTTGGTGAGCCAGAGACAACAACCGGGCAGTTGCTGGCACAGATGGGGCAGGCGATTTTGCACCGCGGCCCCGATGCTGGCGGGCTTTGGTTTGATCAGCACATCGCTCTGGTGCACCGTCGCTTAAGCATTTTGGACTTATCCGCCGCCGGTAGCCAGCCAATGCACTCGGCCTGTGGTCGTTACGTGATGGTGTTTAATGGCGAAATTTATAACTTTCAGCCACTAAGAGCCGCGCTGGAAGAAAAGGGCGAGCACTTTGTCAGCCATACCGACAGCGAAGTGTTGCTGCGCTTGTATATGCTGCATGGGCCGGCCTGTTTGCAGCAGCTCAATGGCATGTTTGCCATCGCGATTTGGGACAGGCAGTTGCAAAAGCTCTTTGTGGCGCGCGATCGTTTAGGCAAAAAACCGCTGTATCTGTATCAGGACGGGGACTATTTCGCCTTTGCCTCTGAGCTAAAAGCGCTGATGCCGCTGCCCTTTTTTAAGCGTGATTTAAACCCGCAAGCGCTACAGGACTATTTCTTTTACCAGTACGTGCCGGACCCTAAAAGTATTTTTAAACAGGCCCGCAAACTCAAGCCTGGCTATTATGCAGAGTGGCACCAGGGTCAGTTTACCGAGCACTGCTACTGGGATCTAAGCTTTGCCAGCCCCAGTGCCGCCTCAGAAGAAGAGTTGTCGCATCAGCTGCGTGAGCTGTTGGACGATGCGGTGAAAATCCGCATGATCAGCGACGTGCCGCTGGGGGCTTTTTTAAGTGGTGGGGTAGATTCCAGCGCCGTGGTGGCCAGCATGGCGAAAGCTAGTATGACGAAACAGGGGGCACAACCGGTGACCACCTGCGCCATTGGGTTTGATTCGAAAAAATTCGATGAAGTGCAGTACGCCAAGCAGATTGCGCAGCAGTTTGGCACCGATCACCATGAATTTACCGTGCGTGCCAATGTCACCGACAGCTTCCTGACGATTAGCCGCTACTTTGACGAACCCTTTGCCGATCCGTCCTTTGTACCCACCTACTTTGTCGCCGAGTTGGCCCGTAAGCAAGTGACGGTGGCGCTGGCGGGGGATGGTGGCGATGAGAATTTTGCCGGTTACAGCAAGTACGTGGTGGATCAGACCGAACATCAATTACGGCAAAAACTGCCGGGCTTTATTCGATCTATGGCCAACCCGCTGGCGCAACTGGCAGCAAAACTACCGGGCACCCCCGCACGTAAAGCCAATACCTTGTTACGTACCATGGCGCTTAGCCCTGGCCAGGGGTTCTTTTTAACCAATGCTTTCTTTAGCCCGGCATTGTGGCAGCGGCTTCTTTTGCCCGCTTTTGCCAGCGAATTGCAGGGCTACGATTCAGCCACAGTCACAACCCAGGCGTATGATGCGGCCGACAGCGACGATCATCTGTCTCGGGTACTCTATACCGATTTTAAAACCTATCTGCCGGGCGATATTCTGGTCAAAGTAGACCGTATGACCATGGCCAACTCGCTGGAGGCCCGTGCCCCACTGCTCGATTATCGCATGGTCGAATTTGCCGCCACCGTGCCATCGCGTTTAAAGCTGCACGGCCGGGAGAAAAAATACCTGCTGAAACAAAGCCAGCAGGGCATTTTGTCGGATGCTATTTTGTACCGTAAGAAAATGGGTTTTTCGGTACCACTGGCTGAGTGGCTGTGCCACGAGCTTAAACCGATAGGCGATCAGTTATTGCAAGCCAAGGATGCAGGCTTTGCTCAGTTTTTCCACCGGCAGCAGGTGCAGCAGCTGTGGCAGCAGCATCAGGCCGGTGATCATCGCTATACCCAGGAGCTCTGGACCCTGCTGGTATTCGAAGCCTGGTGGCAGCACTACATGACGCCGGCAACTCCATCTGATAATGAGCGGGCAGTTAAGGAACACGCATGAAGCGGGTACTTCACATCACCTACGACATGGCCATAGGCGGCACCGAGCAGGTGATCAATCAGCTGATCCGCGGTATGGATAAAAGCGTGGTCGAGCACCGCATTTGCTGCATCGAAGGCAGCGTTGGTGCCATTGGCCAGGCTTTGCAACAAGAAGGCATTGGCATTGAGGTGCTGGCCCGACAGCCTGGCTTTGATTGGGCGCTCATCAAGGGCATCCGTCAGTTGATTAAAGCGCACCGCATCGACATCGTGCACTGCCATCAATACACCCCCTGGGTCTATGGCTGGTTTGCCGCTTTAGGCACTAAGGCTAAGGTCATTTTTACCGAGCATGGCCGCTTTTTCCCGGATCACCATCGTCGCAAGGCCTGGTTGATCAATAAACTGATGGCTGCGACCACCCACAAAATCACTGCCATCTCCAAAGCCACCAAGGCGGCTTTGGTGGAGTACGAGTTTATTCCGGCAGGTAAGATAGACGTGATCTACAACGGCATTGAGCCTTTAGTCAGTACCGAAGCAGGCCGGGCCAAAGCCCGGCAAGAGCTGGGTATATCACCAGAGCAGCGGGTGATTGGTACGGTAGCGCGATTAGACCCGATTAAAAACCAGGCCATGATGTTAGAAGCCTTTGCCAGGCTTGCGCCGGAGTTTCCCGATGTGGTGTTGCTGCTGGTCGGCGATGGGCCAGAACGACACAACCTGGAGCAACTGGCCGGTGAGCTAAAGATCAACGAGCGGGTTATTTTTGCCGGTTTTAAAAGCCCGGCCACCGACTACATGGCGCTGATGGAGCTGTTCTTACTGCCATCGCTGAGTGAGGGTACCTCGATGACCTTACTGGAAGCCATGAGCCTTGGCATTCCCTGCATTGTGTCGGATGTGGGCGGAAATCCTGAGGTGGTGCAGGATGGCTATAGCGGTCGGGTGTTACCGCAAAATACCGCAATGGAGCTGACAACAGCCATTGTGGGGATTGTTAGCACACCAAACAGTGACAATGGAATGCAGCAAGCGGCTCAGGATGATTTTCAGCAGCGCTTTGCAGCCGCAGCAATGTGTGCTGCCTTTGCAACGTGTTATGCAGGAGTTCATCGCTGATGCGAACAGTCCGTACCGCCATCCTTCACTCTGCGGCCGGCAAGTACCTGATCAAACTGATTTCACTGGTAAGTACCATTGCCATAGCCCGTTTACTGACCCCGGAAGAAATCGGTACTTTTGCTATTGCCAGCGCTTTGGTGATGATCATGGCCGATTTTCGTATTCTTGGAGCCAATACTTATCTGGTAAGGGAAAAGGAGCTCACGGTCGATAAAATTAAGGCATCTTATGGTTTGACCATTTTAATTAGCTGGTCTCTCGGTGCTTTGGTGATGCTATCCTCATTCTGGGTCGCGGATTTCTTTAAGGTGGAAAATCTTGGCATCATCTTTTTTATGCTATCGACTGGCTTCATTTTTGCTCCTTTTATCAGTATTCCGAATGCCTTATTAAGTCGCGAGTATCGGTTTGATCGCATCAGCCAGATCGCAATTAGCTCAGCAACTTTGCAATTGATAGTGACGGTTGGCTTTATTTTGCTAGGCTTTAGTTATTACGCTTTGGCGATAGGGCATATTGTGTCGGTTTTCGTAACCTTCAGTTTGGGGGTTTATGCCACGCGCCAGCAAAGCCTGGTTTGGCCCAGCTTTCAAAACATGAAACCTATAGCCAGCTTAGGAATTTACAGCACCCTCGGCAAAACATTTCGCAATATGCAGCTAACCGCGCCAGACGTTATTATTGGTAAGCTTGGTACTACAGCTCAGGTAGCCATGTTTTCGCGCGGTCTTGGTTTTATTAACTTTGTTACCGACTCGATTTATGCAGGGGTGCGTCCGGTGGTGCAGCCCTTTTTATCGAGAAAGAAAAACGATGGAGCCGATTTAGCCTACACCTACACGGCGGCGAGCCACTTGATGCTTGGCTTGATTTTGCCAGTACTCAGCGTCACTAGCGTGGTGACTTTGCCAGCGATTCAGATTATGTTTGGAGATCAATGGCTGGCAGCTGCAGCGCCAGCTAGCATTCTGACATTATGGGCCATGTTACGTGCCATTCACTTGCTATCTCCTCAAGCATTGATTGCGAATCATGCTGAAAAGGTGATGTTCTTGAAAGAGCTATTATTGTTTGTTGTGTTCATTTTTCTGGTGATTCAGACCTTCCCGTATGGACTAACGGCAATCGCTTGGGCCTTCGTTGCGACAGGGTTACTGGATGTGGTGGTCTCCAGTCTGGTACTAAGAAGATACTTACAGCTGCAGATACTGGCTTTCTTTCGCTCCATTTTGCCATCCGTGGTTATTGCTGTACTGTGTTGGGCTTTTGTTTTTGCTATTGATATCAAATGGACCATTGCTGAACAAAGTCTATTGTTTATCTTAGGTTTGTTATTTTTTGTGGTACCGGTGCTCTGGTTGACACTGATCTTTGTGTTACGACACCCGATCAGTGTTGAAATACGTAGCTTGTATTTGCGAACAAAGCGCTGATACAGACAGCGTCATTAAAAACACCGCTTTTCTATATCAAAGTACATAGCCAGCAACGACTCGACTGGCTACTTCTGAAACTAGTTAGCGAGTATGGACGTTTGTGATAAGTCTGCTTGGATCTGGAGCGAGCCGCTGTTAGCCTCAATACTGAAAAATTCGTCGACGATTTTACCGGCATCAGCGGATAAATGAGCCCGCGTTGTAAAGCCTTCAAATTGCACCTGATGAGCAAGGGTGATCAACCAGTGCAGCCTGGTCCAGAAAGGGTGTAGTGCCGATGGGCTTTGTAACAGTTGATAAGACTGGTTGGTTAGTTCTGACAACTCAGAAGATGCCGTGTTTGCATTTAAAACCATCGCAAAAGCATCCCGTTGGTTGCTTGCCTGCCGACTGCAGCGACTAAATAAATAGGAAAGCAGATTCAAGGCCAATGGAGCTTGTAAGGTACTTTCATCCCAATCAATGACGGCAACGGGCTGCTCGGCTGCGTTAAACAAGACGTTGCTTTGACTCAGGTCATGGTGTACTACACCGCAAGGGATAATGTGTTTGGACAAGTTTTGCTGAAAGTAGCTTTTGATGACACTTAGTTGTGCTGTTGAAAGCAGTCCTTCGAGCTGGTGATAGCTTTTATCCAGCATGGCATCAATCAAGGGCCCAGCATCCTGTGAACTGGGATCATTGCTAAGCCTGCTAAAGGCATTGAGGACACCCAGCATCACTTCTTGCTCCATGTGCGCATCCTTGAGTGTTTTAAGTGGCTGACCGGAGCACTCCGTTTCGATGGAATAAAAATAGCCATCAATAACATTTTCCTGAAGGACTACTGGGGTAAGGAGCTTGGTCTGATGTCGCAGACTAATCAACACAGCCGTATTCTGTTGTGCATCTGCTCTTGCCCTTTCTGACAATGTGATCTTGCCGATCAAAGGCATCTTTGCTTCTAAGAAAACGATAAGTTTGTCTTTTTTGCTCACCAAAACCTGTTTCAGCTCTAATCCAGCCTCCGACTGCGAAGCTGGTATGTTATCCATCAGTTTATGCAATGGGGACGGGGTCGTTTCACTTGGCCAGACAGCAAAAAAAACTGCATGATCGACAAGTTGCTTATTCAGGCTGCGTTGCCCCTCTTGAGTGGCTGGCGGTATGGGAAGAAAGCGCTTAATACTTCCATCTGCGACACGTTCAGCAATGTATTGGTAACAGGAAAAGTTGGCCGCACTCTTAGCTGGGCTGAGTGCTCGTAGTAAACTTAGTTCAGGGTCGGGCAGCAAGCTTGTCATCAGCTTTCGTAAGCGCCGTCTTAGTGTTGTTTCTGTCACTTTGCGAAGCAGACTGGCATTGGTAAGGCGTCGAAGAATAACCAGTCGACCAAGTTGGCCTCCGGCTGCCTTGATGCGTTTAAGCCATGAAGCCAAGCCCTTGGTTGCAAGTGGATTTAAAGTATCCAGACAAATAAAAGTATGTGTGAACTCAGTGCGCAATACCTGATTGCAAAAGTCTGCACTTTGAACACACTCTTGCGGTCTTTCTTCAGTATCCGTTAACCAGGCCTCCAGTTCTTGTTGTGAACGGTAGGCTTTTATATTGCCGCCGCAGACACGCCCAGGCTGGAGCTTCAGGGATAAACAATACGCAGCTGTTGTTACTGACACTGGGAGCAAGGGGAGGACTTCTCTTGGTAGCTGCACTACGGCTTCCTTACAAAAAAATTCATCTGGTTTCAATCAAACATGGGAGATCCCATGTGGATACAGCGTGGGCAATTTGACTGAAGTACAGTTTCATGCGGCAGCCCGGCTATGATACCAAGATTACCGCTGTGGATAAATATTGTTCAGCTTGAATTGCACCAAAACGCCTCTCAAAAGACAGTCATCGCTGTTGCTTATTAGCTAAAAAATAACAAGTTAGCCCGGTATAACTTGGGAATTAAACTATTTGCGCGAAATATAGGCATTTCTGGCGATTTCCTGCTAGGTTAATAGGGACAACAGGATCGCAGGTGGTTTTAAGCGAAGCTGAAGTCTGTTGTGTACTTAATTTTTGATTGCGCGCTAACGGTTAGGCCCGGATATGGAGTTGGTTTGGGCAACTGCACGAATACAAAGCAAGAAAATAATGAGACAGGGATAGTATGAAACAATCATTGATCCGAGTAGGGAAAGAGCACTCTATCGCCGTAACGGACATTGTCACCAAGCAGATGGCACTGCACCAAAAATTGCAAACCCCTCTGCTCAGCATCGCATCCACCCAAGAACTTCTTCAGCTAAATGGCAATGCACTTCTGGTACTGGGCACACCACTGCCTGCCATCGAAAAAGTACCCGAGTCCTGGCAGGAAGCTGCTCGGATACTGCCACAGCGTGAAGGCGTTTTTGCTGCTATTTTCTGGGATGCCAGTGCCAGTAAATTGGTTGTTTGTTCAGATATCCTGGGTCTTCAACCACTGTATTGGCAACGCAGTTCCTCAGAGGTAGTGTTTGCAGACTGTACCCGAGCCTTTGATGGTGCGCATAACCCTGCTGGTTGGGGAGCCTTTTTAGCGCTTGGATACACCTTTGGCCCGGATACTCTTACCAAAGGCGTATCGCGTGTACCTGCGGCTACTGTGATGGTGGTAGAGCCGGATCCTGTCACTGTGCAAAGCTATAGTTACTGGGAGTTTAATTATCAAAGAAACTCTGGCACTACCGAAGAGGTGGTAGAAACGCTTGAAGAAAGTGTCGATTTGGCGCTGCGCGCTTGTCCGGACCAACCGCATACCCTCTTGCTCAGCGGTGGTTATGATTCCCGCTTGATTGCTTTTCTGCTTGAGAAAAGAAACGTGCCACTCAAAGCCATCATCGTATCCCATGCCGATGAAAACCTGGATCTTGATGGCAGATCGGCGCTGGCGGTGGCGCGGCATCTAAATATCCCTTATACCCTCGAGGTGCCGGACCACGCGTTTTTTTCCAGCCAGGCCTACCTGGATTACCTGGAAGTCTCTGAAACTCTGGTACCGAGCTTATCTCTTTTCATCAGCCAGGTGGCTCAGTTTGTCGATGCCAGTGTGTTATGGGAGGGATTGCTGCCCGGCAAAACACTCAAAGCCAGTGAAGATGACTTTGCCGAGTTTCAGGCTACAAAAATCAAATGGCATGGCCATGCTATCTGGCGTCATGCCGAAATGGTGTTTGGTAAGGAGCATGCAACCGAGATGTGGCATGCGTTTGAAAGCACCTGGTTAAAGGAGAAGGCCAAGTACTCCAACGACAGTGATGGCACGGCCTTATTCAATTACGCACACAGGACACGAAATCGGTACGGTTTAAATCCCTTTAAGGTGTTTCAGCAAAAATCCATGGTGTGCATGCCCGGCATGTCCCGTGACTATTTGCTTGCCACCATGGCGGTAGATCCGTTGCGAAAACGGGGCAACGCTTTTTATCAGGAAGTGTATCAGCAGGTTGCACCAGCGGCATTGAAATTTCCTGTGGTGCATGGCTCAAAGCCACATTTGCTGCATTCGAAACGTGTCACTGATCATCTGTTTATGGGCCGGTTAAAAGCCTATAACTTTCTGCAAAAACACCCCAAATTAATGAAGTTGTTCTTGCTAAACCCTAGCCAGAACAAGCCTTTGCCATCACGCTATCTGACACAGCCACAACTTTGGCAACAACAGGACGCCGTTGTGCGACCAGATTTTCTCGCAAAATTGCAAAAAGGGGAACCTGTACCGGAACAAGCGGTTCAATTGTTGTTTTACTGGCGGGTTTGGCAGTGGCTGCGGCAAAAGCCATTGATGGATTATTTTACCTAAAAAGTCTTGCAGAAACACAGCTGTTGCAGGTTACCAGATGGATCACATGGACTGACGATATGGAAACTTTATCAGCACTACAACTAGGCACAAAACAAGATTTTCTGCTCCGACTGCGCTGCCAGCAACAACGCTTGTCATTTGAAGGTGAGCCGCAAGGCTTTGTTGGCTATGTGCTGGATGATCAAGTCTGCGACGATGGTGTTTTTGTACGTTGGAACTATGCCGATGGTCATTTTGAGCTAAGCACGGATCGTTTGGGGTTATATCCTGTGTATTATATGCAAAGCGAGCATGAGCTGCTGATCAGCAACTCGGTCAGCATGATTCAGCGGGAGCAAAGACTGGAGGTCAACACTGAGGCCGTCGGTATTTTTTTGCGGTTGGGGTTTTACCTTGGCAGCGATACTGCCTTTCGAACGCTGCATCGACCAACGGGTAAATTGACCGTGAGCGCCGGTGACTCAGGGATCCAGGTGAAGGTAACCCGGCCTGAACCGACACAGGTTGGCTATCAGCATACGACGGAAAAATACCAGCAGCTGATGCAGCAGTCGTTGGCATATCTTCGGGAGATAAAACAACCTTTGTATATGCCCTTGACTGGCGGCAAGGACTCCAGGCATATTTTCCTGAGTTTAATCCGCCTGAACATCCAGCCCGACCTCTGTTATACCGTGAGTGTACTGGCGCCGCACTATAATGATGATGTGGTGATCGCACGCCGTCTCGCCGAGCTATTTGCCGTGCCACACCAAACGCTGGCCCCGGATTATTGCCTGATTCAGAGTGAGTATACCAAGAATAGGCAGACGAATCTGGAAACCCGTGATCATAGCTGGGCGGCTCCGGCGGCGGACTTCTTCAATCAAGCACCACCTGGAGTATTGCTGGATGGTTTTGGTGGTGATGTGCTTAGTCAGTCTTCGGTGATCAGCGCTGAGATGCACCAACGCTACCAGCAGGCAGATTGGGCCGGTTTGATCAAGGCGTTTTTAAAAGACAACCGTTACTTCAATGGCTGGCTCAGGAAGTCGCACCACCCCTTTATAGTGGATGAGGGGGTTTTGCAGCAACGCCTGATAGCCGAGTTACGGTCATTTCATCAGGCAAACAACCCCATGGCGCAGTTTTTTTTCTGGAACAGAAGCCGGCGCAGCATCGCGATTAGCTCTATTCGCTATCTGTCAGGACAAAGTACCGCCTTTATGCCCTTTATGCAGAAAGAGATGCTTGAATTTCTGTTCACGTTACCGGTTGAGCTGTATTTTTCCAAAGCTTTTCACAGTAATACGATCAGCCAACTGGGCGGCGAAGCCAGCACATTGCCTTTCGGAGGAAGAGACGTGTTAGGGGGACGGTTGACACAGCAGCAATGGCGTTTGATGCTGAGTTCCTTTTTGTCTGATCTGCAGGCGAACCCAGTGGTTTCACCAGGCAAAAAAGTAAAAGTGGCTCTGCAGGCATTATCATCCTGGACCGATAAACCCCAGCTGGTCCGTTTGTTGTTCTCGTATCGCAGAGTCGCCTATCTGCGTGATGTGGTAAGTGACCAGCCCGAACCAGAGTTACTGGAGCATCTGGCGTGAGGAGTGAACGCTTAATGGGAGTTCAACCGGAATGAGTGAACAAAGCCTTGGCCGAAAAGTCACGTCAGGCAGCTTGTGGACCTTACTGGTACGCTGGGCATCGCGTTTGCTTGGGATTATCTCTGTCATCATTATCGCGCGGGTCTTGTTACCAGAGGACTATGGTTTAATTGCTAAGGCGATTATGTTTTCGTCCTTTATCCAGTTGATGACCGAGTTTGGCTTGCTGACTTCCCTGGTCAGAAATAAAAACTCAACGGTAGACGACTACAACACGGTATGGACTTTAAGCTTAATTCGGGGTTTGCTCCTGGGCTTAGTGATCGCAGCAACTGCTGGATTTTGGGCCGGCTTCTTTGATGAACCGGAGATTTACCCAGTGATTTTTGCCTATGCCGGTGTTGCGGTGTTTCATGGTGTTATGAATGTCGGGATCGTTGATTTTCAACGCGAGATGAGGTTTGACCGGGAGTTTAGGTTTAATATCGCCGCCAGACTATCCGAGTTTCTGGTCACTGTCTCAATAGCCCTCATCTATAAAAGTTATTGGGCCTTTCCAATCGGCTCCTTAGTGGGTGCTCTGGTGAAAGTTATCCTGAGCTATGCTATGTCATCCTTTCGGCCTCGTTTGAGTCTGATTTCCTTTGAAAAGGTGTTTAATTTTTCCAAATGGTTTTTTGTCTATGAGTCGCTGAAGGCGGTTTCCATCAAACTGGATACTTTTTTGCTTAGTAAATTGAGCAGCACAGAGAGCCTTGGTTTGTACACGGTGTCCAAAGAAATTGCTGGCATGCCATCCACTGAGATTGCCATGCCGGTGGCCAGGGCGTCGTTACCGGCACTGGCGAAATTAGTGGATGAAAAAGTCGCCTTCCAAAAGCTGTACACCACCATTTTGGCTTCGGTCCTGTTTTTAGCCATACCAGCCGCGGTAGGGTTAAGTCTGCTGGCCGACTTTGTCATTCTGTTGTTGCTGGGCCCGAATTGGGCGGGCGCTGCGTTTTTCCTGCAGATCCTGGCTTTTGTCGGTATTACCCGGGTGAATGTGGCGTGCGCTGTCTCTGCACTGGCCGCCGTTGGCAGAGCCGATTTGTTAGGTCGCTATTCATTTTATATGCTTATTATCAAATCGATTGCACTGACTATAGGCATTCATCTCAATGGTGCTGAAGGCTTGGTTTGGGGGGTGCTTATTTCAAGCCTGATTGGCATGGCGGTGATCCAACTCACGCAACGGGGGCTGGGTTTACTAAATTTTAAATTATTGTATGCGCAAATCTGGCGCGTGCTTTGCGCTACTTTGATCATGGTGTTGGTTTTACTGTTGTTCCGTGAAATCCCTCTAATCAAAGAGTTTGGTGTGGTCGGCTGGCTGAGTATACCTTTAACCCTGATTGGTGTTCTGGTTTATGCATTAAGCTTAACTTTATTGTGTTTTTTGTCACGCTGGCCTGAAGGCCCGGAAAAAGAGCTGTTCAATCTAACCCTGAGGAGGTTCACCCAAAAATGGTCAGGTTAGCTTTTGCCGGAGACTTGTGCTTAACCAGCTTGAAACGGGCTCCACAAGAGGTTGTAACCCGAGGATTCCAGGATATCGCGGCACTTTTCCAACCCTATGATCTTTCCTTGTGCAATCTGGAGTGCTCTTTCTCGGCTCGCCCAATGGCTGCTGTTGGCATGAATGTTCCCATCGGCAAATCACCCTCACTGCAAGCGCTGGGAGTGGATGTGTTTTGTCTGGCGAATAATCATGTCAAAGACTCGGGGGCTGAGGCTTTGTTGGAAATGCAGGCCTTCATTCAGCAGAGTCATTGCTTTTTTGTCGGTGCCGGCTCAAATGCAACCGAAGCCCATGCGATGCTTACCCTGGAAAGAGGTGGCCTTAGTATTGGCATACTCAATGTCACCGATGCCAGCCATTATGCGGCCGGCGAACATGAGCCCGGAGTCGCAGTGCTTAAGAAAAAAGAGCTACTGCGTAACGTCAGGCACTTGTCTCAAAGAGTCGATGCTCTGGTGGTGATCATTCACGCGGATTTGGAGTTTACCAACTACCCGGCTCCCTGGCGGGTTCAGTTGTCCCGGGCATTAGCGCCTTATTGCAAGGTGGTGGTGCATCATCACTCGCATACACTGCAAGGCATTGAAGTGCATCAAGGCTGTGTTATCGCTTATTCGTTAGGGAACTTTGTTTTCCCGGTACACGGATCTCAGTACATGCGTAATCGCGAGGGGTATGTGGATGAGGGCATGGTACTGGCGGTATGGTTGGAGCAACATGAGGGCGGTGTTGAAGCCAGGGTGGCGGATGTCATTCCAACCCGCATTGGCGAGCACGGATTTCTTCGGGATATCACTCCCATCGAGCAGCAGGCAACTCTGCATAAGCTGGATCTTTATTCGGATGCCTTGAAAAAAAGTCATTTCTTGCGTATACACCATTTTAGAAAGTGTAGAGAGCAGTTTAAAAAATTTGTCATGGGCATTTACTACACCTACAGCAAGCAGGGTTTGAAGCAGGCTCTGGGCTATATTGGCGCTCATTTCAGAACTGATCAACACCGCAACTGGATGAAAAGCTTTTTTACATTGGGCTTTTTTTAGCGGAAAATTAGACATCCCATCGGTAGGAAAATATCAAAGGAATTGTTATGAAAAAAGTTGCACTAATCACGGGTGGCACCCGCGGCATTGGCCGGGCCATTTCCGAAGCGTTTCAAAAAGCAGGCTACCGTGTTGCTGCGGTCTATGCGGCCAATGACGCTGCAGCACAGACTTTTTATCAGCAAACCGGGATTGCGGTGTATCAGTGGGATGTCAGTGATTTTGCCGCTTGTCAGCAAGGTATTGCCCAAGTGGAAGCCGATTTGGGGCCGGTGGATATTCTGGTCAATAATGCCGGCATTACCCGCGATGGCATGTTTCATAAAATGTCGCTGGAGCAGTGGCAGGCAGTGATCAATACCAACCTAAGCTCTTTGTTTAACATGTGCCGTCCGGTGATTGAAGGCATGCGCGAGCGTGGTTTTGGTCGCATTATTAATATTTCATCGATCAATGGCCAAAAAGGCCAGGCAGGGCAAACCAATTACAGCGCCGCCAAAGCTGGGGAGCTTGGTTTTACCAAGGCACTGGCGATGGAAAATGCCCGTAAAGGCATTACCGTCAATGCGATTTGCCCGGGTTACATTGCCACCGATATGGTCAATGCCATGCCAGCCGATATTGTGAACGAAAAAATCGTACCGCATATTCTGGTGGGACGCTTGGGCCAGCCGGATGAAATCGCCCGATGTGCGCTATTTTTAGCCTCTGATGATGCAGGCTACATCACCGGCTCGACCATTTCGGTCAATGGTGGGCAGTACATGGCCTAACCTCCATCCCTCTTTTTAGCCGCCGAATTCAGGCGGCTTTTTTGTTCCCCTCCAACCGTTTTTCTGCGCCAGCCTATTTCATGCAGCCGTCATTAAACTGCAATCAAATTGCCATAAGCTCGGATTAACTCACGGAACGAAGTGACTGGTTATCAGCAATCGTCTGACAATGGTATCAAGAGCAGCAAGCTTGTTGAGTCTGGTTTGATTATTAATCGTTTTTGACAGCGAGATGGAGCTAGAGATGGCGACTGCATCGGATATACGTTTAGGTACCCAGGCTGACTTTATGCTCCGTTTGCGCTGCCAGCCACAGCCTGAGCTGTTGGAGGGAGCAGCTGCTGGCTTTGTGGGTTACCAACTGGATGGGGAAGCTTCGGATGACGGTGCTTTTGTGCGCTGGTCTTTGCAGCAGGGACGTTTTGAGCTCTCTGGGGATCGGCTCGGCTTGTATCCTTTGTACTACTGCCAAATGGACTCGCAACTGGTGATCAGCAATTCGCTGGCGTTGCTGGCGGAGCGCTTTCAGTTGGAAACCGATAGCGAAGCGGTGGGACTTTTCCTGCGGCTTGGCTTTTACCTGGGCAGCGATACGGCCTTTTTGGGGGTTAAACGAGCCGAAGGCAAGCTGACCGTGCGATTGGATGACACCGGCCTGACCATCGAAAGCCGTCGACCTGAGTTTAAACGAATGCTGCAGCCCTTCACTGCGGCCCGCTATCAACAGTTGTTTGCTCGGGCGCTGGCAAAGCTTCGCGGTTGTCAGTTGCCGCTGTATGTGCCACTGACAGGCGGCAAAGACTCACGCCATATTTTGTTGACCGCCTGTGCCTTGGGGTTGCCGGTTAAAGAAAGCTACACCACCCGGGTGTTGTCGCCTCACAGCAACGATGATGTGACCATAGCCCGAGAGCTCTGCCAGCGGCTGGAGGTGCCGCACCGGGTACTGAATTCAGAGCAGCGGCTGCACAATGCCGAACAGCAAAAAAATATTCGCACCAGTTTTGAAACCTACGATCATTTTTGGATCAATCAGGTTGGCCAGTACATGACACAAAAAACACCGGGTCTGGTGTTGGATGGCTTTGGCGGGGATGTGCTCAGCCAGTCCAAAGTCGTGACGCCGCAGATGCACTGGTGTTATCAGCAAGGCGACTGGGCTGCGTTAACGGCTTTAATCGCGCCGATGGATCCTTATTTTGAAGCCTACTTTCAAGCCCGGCCCGAGTTTTTAGTGCCGCCACAGCGGCTGCAAGCGCGGTTGCAAGCTGAGCTGGAAAAATTCGCCGGTGAGGTGATTCCGGTGAAAAGCTTTTACTTTTGGAATCGCAGCCGCCGCGCCATTGCCATCAGCAGTTTTCGGCAATTAAATGGCAACAGCCAGGCTTTTTTCCCCTACATGCAAGCCGAGCTGTTTGATTTTCTGCGGGCGCTGCCTGAAGATTTGTATTTTTCACAGCAATTTCATGCCAGCTGCATTGCGCAGGCGTTTCCTGAATTTGCCGATATTCCCTATGCCAGCAACAAGGCGCGCGGCGATGCCCTGGCTGGCAGACGAACCCTGTTCAATGTGCTAGCTTTGATGCGGGAAATTACCCAGGCAGATTTTATCGCGGCACCGATGCGCTTGCGTGCGCTGCTGTCTTGTTTGCGATCGAGCACGGTGAAAGACAGTGCGGTGACCTTTTTTTATTTTTTCCGACCGATGATTTACCTGAATCAGCTGCGCCATTTGCGCACACCCAAGCGCCAGAGCCTGGGGCAGGGCTAGTGGTGGTGCATGAGTAAAGTCAAAAAGGCCATTATCAATGCGTCCATTACCTCGGTGTTGTTGCAGGCGATAGCACTGTGCTCGGCCATGGTGATTGCGCGCCTGCTGACGCCGGATGAAATCGGCACCTACGCCGTGGTCGCGGCTTTGGTGATGATTCTATCGGAGTTCAAAGCCCTGGGAGCCGGGGTCTATCTGGTGCGGGCAGAACAGATTGATAAAGCCAAAGTGCGCAGCGCCCTTGGTTTAACCATGCTGATGTCCTGGTTGCTGGCGGCTGCCATTCTACTGCTGGCACTGCCGATTGCACGGTATTACCGCATTGAGGAAGCGCCGCTGTTGCTGCTTATCTTGACGTCTACCTTTATCATCACGCCCTATGTCAGTATTCCCTATGCCTTACTGGTGCGAGCCATGGCTTTTGCTGAGCTGCGCAACATCAAGCTACTGAGTGCTTTGGCATCCTTTATCGCCACCTTGGGCTTTATTCTGCTGGGCTACAGCTTTTATGCGCTGGCGCTCGGCTATGCGCTTGGTTTTGCCATGCAGCTGGTGTTACTTAACACCCTGTATCGGCCGCAGGAGATGCACAACCGGCCTCAGTTCCGGCAGATGACCGGCATAGCCAGCCTGGGCTTGATTACCACAGGGGCGGAATTTATGCGGCGGGCAGGTCAGGTGATGCCGGATTTGGTGATTGGTCGTATGGGAACAACCTTTGAGGTCGGTATCTTTTCGCGTGGACAGGGCTTTGTGCAGTTCTTATCCGATGGTCTGCGTATGGGGGTTGGTATCGTGTCTTTGCCCTATATTGCCGAAATTAAGCGCACCGGGGGCGATCTGGCGGCGGCTTATCTTCGGGGCAGCGCTTTGTTTAATGCACTGGCGTGGCCGGTGTTGGCGGTTGCTGCTGTGACCAGTTTGCCGGTAATTCGTTTGTTATTTGGTGACCAATGGGATGCCGCTGCGCCCATAGCCAGCATACTGATGGTGTGGGCTGGGTTGAAAACCCTGCACTTTCAGTTTCACAGCTTTATGATAGCGCTGGGCCGCCCATACTTTACCCTGTGGCGTGAAAGCGGCAATGCGCTGGCGATTCTACTGGCTTGCATTTTATTGTACTCACAAGGCTTGCAGGCGATGGCGCTCGGCTTTGTAGCCGTAGCCATGATGGAAGCCTGTATCCTGGTGTGGCTGATACGGGTGCTGCTGGCTCTCAGTCTACGGCAACTTCTCAAGACGGTGCTGCAGAATGGCGCTATGACACTGCTCTGCCTGCTACCGGTCTGGCTGTTTCAGCAGTTGTATGATTTTCAGCAAGGCCAGCCACTGCTGATTGTGGGCACTATTGCCTTGCTGATGCCATTTTGGTGGTTGCTGTGGTTAAAACTGCTTAGGCACCCGCTTTTTGGCCAGTTATTCAGCAAAAATGCGATAGCAGTACCTTAATAGCCTGCTTGGGGAAGTCGCTGTATTTAAAGTGTCCGGTTCGTTTTTTTTCTTAGAACAGCGTGCTCTTGCAGCAGTTTCTTCGTTATCGCTTTTGTTAGTCGTGAGAAGTATGGAGCGACACAAAGTGACAGGGTAATGACGAGCAGCATTCTGGCGATGGCTAAACCATAATTCCCGCTTAAATCTTGCCAACTCATCACTCTTTCCACATAAAACAAGATAACCGTATGCAGCAAGAACAGAGCGTAGGAATGTGCATTGCTAAACAGCAGGAGTTTTTCGATTGGTTTCATGTGCTTTATCAAATGAAACAGCGGTTTCTGAACAACGAAAAGGGCTGTAGTCACGCTGATAGCGGTGGCGACATAAAATAAGTTCTTCTGCATGAAGTGAAAGTTAAAGTCACTGTTAAACCCGGTAAGGTATAAGCCGACTACAGCAAGCATCGAAAACGCAAGGCATGTTGCTAGTCTGTGCTGTCTGAGTGAGAACCCTGCCGAGTAGAAGAGTGAACCCGCCAGGTAACATGATAGAAGCGCTATGCTGTTCCAAAGTGCATCAGGCCCGAGCAATTGAATCAATTGGTTCTCGAACAAACGGTCTTTGAACTGAGTGATGTCATTGCCAATCACCGCGAACAATGAGATCAGGAAAGCGGCCATTACAGCTTGCTTGAAGTAATCAGCCAATTTAAAAACGAAGGATGATACCAGATGAATGATGATCAGGGTTTTAATAAACCAGATTTGACCGATAGGTATTTCTACCTGCGATAGATTGGGTGATACCAGTAGCCATCTAAGTATGCTGTCAGTGGAGCTAATGTAGTTATGACCTAAGGTGAAACCCAGCGTTACCACCAGCACAGAAAATACATAGTAAGGAACCAGAGTTTCGATGGCTCTTTTTTTAAGATGTATGGTGATATTTTTATGCTTTTTGAAGCTGGTATAACTGACTGCACCGGATATAAAAAACAGTAAGGGGAAAAAAATACCGATGTAGTAGGAGTAGGGCGGATAGAACCAGGATAATCCCAGGTGAACCAGCATAACGCGGATGATTGATGCACCACGCAATAGATTAAGGTATGCATAGTCATCGGCTGTTATCTTTGTTGTATCAGTCATATTCAAGCTGTTCAGCCGCGCTATAAATGGTGATACCTTCGCTGGCCAGTTGTTTTAAATGCCGCAAAAAGTCACTGGCAGGAATAAACCAGCTGTCGCCAGCGCCAACCTTGCCGCTTTTCAGGTAGCCCGCTTGCTGAAACTCCTGCATAAAATACTGCCGTAAGTCGTCTCTGGATGGATGGTCGATGCGCTGACGGGCGAGCTCTTTGTTGTAAGAGCGCACAGGGACCTGCCAGACGGTGTTGTTGTCATCAATGCAGGGCAAGCGGTATTCTTTCTCCCAAACCGGTAGCGGGAAGTCCTCGCCCAGCTCATCTTCCAGCAAGTGATAAAAGGTCACTGGCCCCATGCTGATGCCCAGTCCCAGCACTTTGGCTTGTGGCATCTCCAGAAAGCGCTGCCAGGGTGAGCCTTCGCCAAACACCGACGGTGCCTGGTGATGGCCATTGGTCAGGTAGTCGGCATCTTTGCCCCAGGCGGCGACCGAGTGCGTTGGGTGCAGGCTACGTTTGACCCCGGTGGATTTTAAAAAGGTTTCCGGCAATCGGCCCATATGGGTGCCGTGGATACGGGGATCAAATTGGTAATCATCGAGTTGGCAGGTGGCTTCGATGGTACCCCCGGGCAAATAGTAGGCCGGCAGTAAAATATTGCCATTGGAGCAAACGGCTTGCTGCAAGGCTGCAATCACCGCAGCAGGGCCACCTTCGACATAGCCTAAGCTACGCAATGAGGAGTGCAAAAACACCGTATCACCTTGCTGAAGGCCCAGTTGTTGTAAATCCTCCACCAATTGCTGCTGGCTGATGTGCTCGGCTTGCTGTTTTATTTTTTGCGCCGAGCGCTGCCGGTTTAGTTTTTGCAGGGTGGTTTTGATCAGGCCTTTGAGTGAGCGAAGCATGGCGTATCCTTTCCGTGGTAAGTTATCAGTCAAGCGTCAGGGCATAACAGTGTAAATGGCTTTGTGCACAGTTGACAGGTGTAAACAGCACCTGATTGGCTGGCAGGGTGCCGCTGGGCAGGTAAATCATGCCATAGCGGCCTACCGTGGCCATTTGGCTGTCCTGGTAATCCAGTGCCAGCAGTTCTTGCCAGTGACCGTCTTTACTACGAAACCACAATGCGGCTTGTTCCGGTGTTGCTTGCTGGCGGCCTGGTTCAAAGGTCGTTGCCATAATGGCAGCGCCATCTGCGCAAGGCACAGCGGCATAGGCCGGGTTGCCAATGGTGGCAATACGCTCACGCTGTCCGCTGGCAAAATGGTAGCGATAAATATGGTTGATGGCATCGGCCGGCGCATCTTTACCGGCATCCATGCCCCATTCCATGCAGTCCGGGTAAAACAGCAGGCTAATAGCACGCCAGCTTTGATCGCCACCGGCAAATTTATACACCGTTTGAAATTCATCGTCGGTATAGTAAAAGGCTGATTCGTGGTCGGCGTCACCGGTGGTGATCCACAGCCGGTTGCGGTAGGGATCATACCGAATAGCGTGAATGTGTTTAATGTCGTCGCGGGCAAATTGCCAGCAGATGTCTGCCTGCTGGCTGGCTGGATCGATTTTAATCACCCGCACCGGGCAACTGTGATTATTCAGGTATTCGCCAAAGTAGACCGCACCCGATACCGGATGGCTGGTAAGGCCGCCACGAAGCGGGCCAACCAGATCAGGAATATGTGATGTTGGCACGACACTGGCGTAAGTTGTGCCCTGGTTGGGGCGGTACAGATAGATGCGGTCGTACACCATCACAATGTTGCCATCGGCAGTTTCAATCAGGTGTTCAATGCCCAGTTGTGGTTTCAGCCACTGCCGCAGCCGGCTTCTGGCCAGCTTGTGCTTCAACCAGCCAACCAGGCCGGGGGCTTTGGCCGGTAGCTGGCACAGCTTGCTTAAAGTGTGATCGGCCAAATCCAGCCGGTACACCGTATGGTCGCGGCTGCAGAGCGTGGACTCTTTGGTCGATGTGTGGACGATAAGGTTGGTTGCTAAACGCTTTGTTGTACGCACGAAATAATCCCTTTTCGATATCGTGACAGGTTTTGCCCTGAACCGTTTTTTTGCATGGCACAAACTAGCTTAACCTTGAATAAAGCTGCTGTCAGGTATTTTTTGTTGATTATATGGTGGTGTCATGAACTCTGGCTTTGCAGTATCGCTTTGCTGCTCAGACTGGTTTTGAGTGCAATAAAACTGTAAAGTAGCAGCCGTTTGCATCGGTTTTAGTTAAAAACAGATGTCAGGGTTAATCCGTGTGCCGTTAAGGGAATAACATCATGTCAAACTCTGCCAAAGCGCAGGATGTATTGCAGCAGGTCTGCCAGGATCAGGATCTGATTCGCTTGTATGGTGAAGGGTTTCGGATTGACTCTCATCAGATCATTGAAACCCCTTTCTCGACGGTTTTCCGTTTACATAGCTCTAGCAAGGGTACCCCGTTTAGGCTGTATTTGAAAACACTGTGCGAGAGTAGTGACCAAGCCAAAGCCAAAGCCGGTATTCAAAACGAGTACGATATTATGGTGCGGTTAAGTCAGCAGTTTGATCGGGTGAAGATGCTGGATGTTCCCCATCCGGTGAAGCTCTATGCTGATTCTGCCAGCTTGTTAACGGAAGAAGTTGCAGGCACCGAGCTGGAAGACTTACTCACCGGTGCCGCTCGCTTATTTGGCCAAAGCTCGGTGAAAGCTGCAGTGCAAATGACCGAGCTGGCCGGTGTCTGGTTGCGTGAGTTTCAACAGATGACCGCCGATAAAGCGGTGTCGGTAAGTTTTGAACCTTTGGCACTTTATTGTCAGGAGCGGATTGATTACTTGCTACAGCAGCAAGCACCAGGAGTGAGTGCCTCGCTAAATAAAGCATTCATGCAATTAGCAAAAGCAGCGCAGGCTGAAGGAATGCCACATGGTGTTTTTGTCGCAGGTTGTCACGGTGATTTTGCGCCGCATAATATGATTACCAATAAAGAGCGGTTGGCTGTGATCGATTTTACCGACTACAGGATGGATTGCAGTTTATTTGATCCAATCAATTTTCTGGAAAAAGTGGGTCGCATGCACAATCACTTTTTTTACCGCTCATCCTTTGTTGAGCAACTGCAATCGGCGTTTTTAAAAGGCTACAGCTTATTAGGGCCGGAAGTGACTCAGAGCGCTTGTTATCGCCTGATCCGTGCTCGTTGCGTGCTATTACGGCTTTTTCATTACTTTATGTGCAGAACCCGCTCCTGGCATATGCGGATCGGGCATGATGCGGCTTATCGCGAAAGTTTGGCTGAGCTGCATGCTTTGCTTGGCAGTCATCAGCCTAGTGTGTTAAAACAGAGCCTCCAGTGAGCAGGGATGTGTCTGCAATGCGGCACCAGCAATTCATGGATGCACCTTTACTATGATGCCATTTTTTCTCAAGTGTACTCAGCAGTTCATGAGCAAGCGCTCAGAGAATGCTTTGACCATCCTAACCTACCATCGTGTCGCCCCTGAAGGGCAGATCACTTATTTACCAGCTTTAAGCACGGAAGCCTTTGCGCGCCAGTTGGGGTGGATTAAACGTTACTACCAGGTACTGACACTCGCTGAAGCTGGCCGTTTGGCTGCCGAAGAGCGGCTGCCAAAGCATGCGGCAGTAATCACGGTGGATGATGGCTACGACGACTGTTTTCATTATATTTTCCCGTTGCTCAAGCAGCATGGTCTGAGCGCCACTTTTTTTATTACCACCGCAGGCCTGACTCATGGCCAGTTGTGGGAAGAGCAGATTGCAGAAGCCATTATCGATGCGCCGGTGAACTGCCACCAGCTCACTCTCAATGCAACCGACTATTCGGTCAATACCTTTGCCAAACGCTTACGACTGGCGAAAACCATGATAGACAAACTCAAGTACCTGACGGTAGAGCAGCGTGAGCAGCAACTGGCCAGCTTGCGGCAAGCAACCGGTGTGATGCATAACTCCAGGCAGTTTTTACAGCCAGAACAAATCCGGCAAATGGCCGAGGCTGGCATGGAGTTTGGCGCTCACTCGGTGCATCATCCGATTTTAATGTTGGAGCAGGATGCGGTCGCAGAGCAGGAAATTCGTAGCAGCAAGCTCGAACTCGAGCAGTTGCTGCAGCAAGAGGTGGTCAGTTTTGCGTATCCGAATGGTCAGTATGGCCGTGACTTTGATGATCATCATATCGATATGGTGAAGCGAGCGGGTTTTCGCTATGCCGTTAGTACGGTGCCTGGCAGTAACACCGACATTGACAGCCAGGCATTTTGCTTGCACCGGGTGTCACCCTGGCCAACGTCACAGAGCCGTTTTATGTTGAGCCTGCTGCGCAGTACCCAGCGCGATGCCGGAGGAACCAATGGCTACTGAAGTGCAGCCAAAAAAAAGGCTGTTGATGATTGCGCTGGATTTTCCGCCTTGTCAAAGCGCCGGCGTGCAGCGCACCTATAAGTTTGCCGAGTATCTGCAGGATTTTGGTTGGGATGTGGTGGTGTTGACGGTGAAAGCATCGGTCTACCAGCAAACCGATGCTGCGGCCGGTTGCCCGGACGTTTTGCATATTGAGCGCTGCGCGGCGCTTGATGCGGCGCGTGATCTGTCCTGGCGCGGTAAGTATCTGGGCTTTAGTTGCGTACCGGATCGTTGGTGGAGTTGGGCGCTTACGGCGATACCTGCTGGTAAAAAACTCATCCGGCAATTTAAACCGGATCTGATTTGGAGCACCTATCCGGTTTCTACTGCCCATTACATCGCTTATCGGTTGCAGCGTTACAGCGGTTTGCCCTGGATAGCCGACTACCGGGATCCATTGCAAAGCCGCTACGATGCCAGTGCCCGCCGGTACAGTGGCATTGCTAAGTGGATTGAGCAGCAAACCATCCGTTATTGTCAGCAAGCGGTGTTTACCACCGACAATGCGGCCCGGTTGTACCACCGGCTCTACGCCGATGAGCCGCTCAGCAAGTTTGCGGTGATAGAAAATGGCTTTGATGAGGTTAACTTTCAGCGCTTGTCCAAGCGTCCTGAGCGCACTGACCAGCGTTTTGTGTTATTACACAGCGGTGCTTTGTACGGGCAGGGGCGGGATCCGTCGGACTTGTATCATGCCATGGCCGGGTTGCAGCGTGAGGGCGTGATCAACGCCGACAACTTTGCGTTGCACTTTCGTGGCTTCGGAGGCACCGCCGAGCAAGAGGCATTATTGCAGCAGCTGGGGATCCGTGAGCTGGTGCATTTTTTGCCCGGCATTCCTTACCTGGACTCGCTGGCTGAAATGCAGCAGGCCAATAGCTTGTTGCTGATCCAGGGGCCTTTATTTAATAACCAGATCCCAAGCAAGCTGTACGATTACATCCGCTCAGGCCGGCCGGTTCTGGCGTTAACGCCCAATAAAGGTTCCACGTTTCAGACATTGCAGCCGCTGGCGCATTGCCATTGTGCCGATGGGGTGTCTGCTGTGGCCAGGGCACTGCGTCTGCAGTTGGCAAGTGGCCAGATCCCGGTTGAACCAACGGCTGGCGAGGTGCCAGCCAACATTGCTGCTTACTCGCGTTATGAGCGTACCCGGCAGTTGGCGCAGCTGATGCAGCAGGTATTGACCCGCTGAGCTAACCCGATACTAAGCCTGTCAATACCTGATGCACCAGTGCATTGGCTTGCTCCGGTGTATTCGATTCCGCATAACAACGCAGCTCCGGTGCATTGCCGCTGGGGCGTAAATGCACGATGTCCTGATTGGGCAAGGTGAAGCGCAAGCCATCGGTTTCATCCAGGGTAAGGCTTTGCAGTGCCGCCTCAACGGCTGGCTGACTGTAGCCCAGCCGTTGCAGTAGCGCAGCTGGCTTGCTTTTGAAATGAGTCAGTAACGCATCACTCTGAGAGCGTTCAAACTGCTGCAACCGATCACTGGCAGTGAAACGTTGTGGCAAATTCCGGCGCAAGCTGCTGAGCGGTTGCTCTGCTGCCAGTGCCAGGGTGGCGAGGGCTGGTAACACCGCATCCCTGGTTGGCAGTGCTGTTACCTTTGGCAAGTCTGAACCCAGCAGGTAGCCACCATTGGCTTCAAAGCCGGCGCAGGGCGCTGGCAAATCATTTAATGCGGCAATCACATAGGGTGAGCCAATGCGGGTTCGCAGAACCGTGCTAAAGGCACCGGATTTTTCCAGCGCGGTGGTACAGCTAACCGGCACGGCAATATGGGAGATCGCCAGATACTGTGAGCACAGCAATCCCAGCACATCGCCGGTAAAATAGTCGCCATGTTCATCGGCCAGCAAGGGCCTGTCGCCATCGCCATCGGTGGAGAATAGCGCGTCAAGGTTATACTGCTTGGTCCAGGCGATGGCCTGGACGCGGTCTTGCTGACTGACGGCTTCGGTATCAATAGGGACAAAGTGGTCACTTCGCCCCAGTGCGACAGTGTTGGCACCAAAGTATTCAAACAGGCGGCCGTAGAGATCGCGCCCTGCGCTTGAGTGCTGATAGATACCGATGGTTTTTCCTGCCAGAAAGCCAGCCGGAAACGCATTCTGGTAGCGAGCCAGGTAATGCTGGCTGGCATCCGGGCGCTCAGCCAACTCAGGCAGTGCATGCAGTTGGGGCACTGATTGTTTGCCTTGCACAATGAGGATCTCATCCGCCTTGCTGATTTCGCCATCGGGCCGGTAAAACTTCAGGCCATTGCGATCAAAGGGGATGTGGCTGCCGGTAACCATAATGCAGCCCATGCCCCGGGCCATGCAGTAATTGGCCAGTGCCGGGGTAGGTAAGACACCAAAATACTGTGGCTCTATGTCAAGTGCCTGCAAAGCAGCCGCACAGGCCTGGGCCATGGCATAACTGCTGGGGCGGTTGTCGATACCAAGGCCGATGGCAGTGACAGGGCCATGCTGCTGCAGCAGGTGAGCAAAATTAACGGCAAAGGCCGCGCATACATCCGGGGTGAACTGAGTCACCAGGCCCCGGGCACCGCTGGTACCAAAGCTGACGCCGCTTTCTGTAATCACTGTGTTTGTGTGCATGCTGGCTGTGCCCCGGTTAACTACGCCCATAACGGTCTTCAAAACGAACGATGTCGTCTTCACCTAAATAGGAGCCTGATTGCACTTCAATCAGCTCCAGGTCCACTTTGCCTGGGTTTTCCAGCGCATGCACGGCGGTGATGGGAATATAGACCGACTGATTTTCAGTCAGGTACTGCTCAGTGTCGTTGATGGTGACCTTGGCGGTGCCTGAAACCACAATCCAGTGCTCGGCCCTGTGATGATGCATTTGTACACTGAGTTTAGCTCCGGGCTTGACGGTAATGCGCTTTACCTGAAAGCGCGCACCGCTATCGACCGAGTCGTATTTACCCCAGGGCCGGTAAACTTCGCGATGGAAGCTGACTTCATGCCTGTCGGCTAGTTGTAGCTCTGCGACAATTTGCTTCACATCCTGGGTTTTGTCTTTGTGGGCCACCAGCACGGCATCTTTGGTGGTGATGATCACCAGATCATCTACGCCGACGGTAGCGACCAGTTTGTCATCGCTGCGAACCAGGCTATTGCGGGTATCATGCGCTATCACATCACCGGAGAGCACATTGCCATGTTCATCTTTGGCCGATATTTGCCACAAGGCGGCAAAGCCACCGACATCGTTCCAGCCTGCATCAAGGGGGACCACCACAGCGGCATCGGTTTTTTCCATCACCGCATAGTCGATGGACTCAGCCGGGCATTGCTCAAAGGCGTGTTGTTTGATGCGGATAAAATCCATATCCGGCGTTTGTTCGCTCAAAGCGTCCTGACAGGCTTGGTAAATATCCAGGCGGAACTTCTGTAGCTCCTCCAGGTAGCGGCTGGCTTTAAACAAAAAGATGCCGCTGTTCCACAGGTAATCGCCACTGTCGAGATACTGCTGTGCTAAGGCGCTGCCTGGCTTTTCAACAAAGCGGGCTACGGTGAAGCCGCCGCCATTCAGCGCCTGGCCTTGCTGAATATAGCCATAACCGGTTTCAGGCTGGGTCGGGGTAATACCAAAGGTCACCATTTTTCCTGATTCGGCAAAGGGCAGCGCAGTAGCTATCGCTTGGTGTAAGGCTTCAACATCGGTAAAGACATGATCCGCGGCCATTACCAGCAAGATGGCATCGTCTTGTTGCTGGCAAGCTTGCAAGGCTGCCAGAGCGATTGCTGGCGCGGTATTGCGGCCAACCGGTTCCAGCAAAATTTGCATGACCCCTTGCTCCAGCTGGCGGATTTGCTCTGCCGCCAGAAAGCGATGTTCTTCATTGCAGATGATAAGCGGAGGCTGGTGTTCAACGCCATTCAGGCGCAGCAAAGTTTGCTGCAACATGCTATGTTTGCCAGCCAGTGGCAGAAACTGCTTGGGGTAGTTGCCGCGGGATAAAGGCCAGAGACGGGTTCCTGAGCCACCAGCCATAATAATGGGCTTCAACATAGTGCGTCCTTTTCTGTTGGGGCGGCGCTAACGTAAGACCGCATGATGCTTTTTTAACAAAAATCTGTAGTATTGTACATGCACTTTGAGAAAAGTGCGCGCCTGGCTGGCGCTGAGCAGTTTGGAAAAGGAATGGGCCGGATGTGGAAAAAGCTACTGCGCTTTGTGGTGAAATGTACGATTGGACTCTGTGTGCTCGGAGTTGTGCTGTTTTGGCTGATCACCACCAAAGGTCAGGTGGACTCCCGCAGCCTGAGCAGCCAGGATGTGGTGGACTCGCATCAACTGGTAAGCTCTACCTTGCAGCAATTACGTTTTAGCCAAAATGGGATTGAGGTTGAGTTGGCACAGCCGCAATTGGATGCGTTATTGAATGTAGCCAGCCATACGTTACATCCTGTGGTGTTCCATGGTGCTTTGGGAGACTTTGGGGTGGTAGTGCATGTAGCAATGACTTTACCGCGCCCGTTTGAACAGCGTTTATTGCATGGCTATTGCTTATTTTCTGAAACCCGCGCTGGTTTTGCCATCGACAGTTGTCAACTGGGCAAGCTGCCTGTGCCGGGCATGCTGGCTATGTTGATGCTGCGTACTTCTGTGCGTATCGTCTTTGCCTCGCCATCCGATCAACAGCTGTTGGCATTGTTGCAACAGGGCCGCCTGAGCGATGGACGCCTGGTTTTTCGTCAACCTGATGTCAGTGACATTGATTTGCAATTAAATCCCCGGCTGTATTCCGGGCGTCAACTTGGCCGCGAATTGTTAGGCACTGCAGCGCCGTTGGCACCCGATGTCGACGTTTACTTAGCGGCTTTAGAGCGTCTTGCTGAGGCCTACCCGCAAGAACGGCGGCTGGCATTTTTTACCCAACAGTTGCTCTTGCTTGCGCTTGAGCGATCGGCATCTGAAGCCCAACAGGAATATGAGTATCGCCAGGCGCTCTGGGCCTTGGCCACAGGCTTTGGTAACCGTGGTTTTATTCGCTTTGCCAATGACGGGCTGGGACGGGAGGCGGTACCTAAGTTACCCGGGGTTGTGCTGGCAGGTCGGCGCGATCTCACCTTGCACTTTTTGTATTCGGCGGTTATCAAGCAGGTAGGCAATCCTTACCTGGCCGATCAGATTGGCAGACTCAAAGAAATTCATGATGCGGCCGATGGCGGGTCGGGTTATAGCTTTGTCGATATTGCGGCCAATAAAGCCGGCATTTGGTTTGCAGAGCACTTGCACCAGATTGATGATGTGAAGGTGCTCACTTTGGATACAGCCGCCTTTGAGCGCGCTTTTTTTCCTGAAGTAAGGGACTTGCCCGAGGGCTTATCCGAAGCACAGGTACAGCTGTTGCTTGGTGGCTTGCAAGGCGATGGGTTTCAGGCTGTGCATCAACTGATTGATAGCCGGGTGTCTGAATTGACGTTATTTAAACCAGACTGAGCTGTATTTTTCCTGCTGCTCTGTTGTGAAAGGCCAGTTGCAGGGGGTACAATCTGTCTCAAAGAGGGAATACTATCAATTGGCCATGGACATCAAGGGCGACAAGCTATGAACTTTGTTTGTATCAATCACACTCTGCCAAAAGCAGCCCGGAGCTCAGGCAGATGAAGATTTTTTATCTTGCGCACCGGGTACCTTATCCTGCCGATAAAGGCGAAAAAATCCGCACCTTCCATCAAATCAACTATCTGGTGGAGCAAGGTCATCAACTGACCGTTTTTGCCCCGGTTGAAGACGCTGCTGAAGTTGGTTTTGCCAATGATCTGCAAGCAAAACTGGGTGTGACAGTGCTGACTGCACCGCTGGGTTCCGCGCTTTGGCGCAAGCTGTCGGCTGTGCTGACCGGACAGCCTGTGTCGCAAACGCATTTCTTTTGTCCTGCCTTACAGGCGCTTTTGCAACAGCAGCTGCAAACAGAGCAGCCCGATGCGGTGGTCTGTACCAGCTCTGCAATGGCGGTGTATGTGCAGCGGGCGGGTTTGGTGTCCTCCGCAAAGCGGCCTTGTACTTTGCTGATGGACTTTATGGATCTGGATTCCGACAAATGGCAGCAGTATGCGGCCAACAGCAGCTGGCCGATGCGATGGGTGTATCAGCGTGAAGCCAGATTGGTAGCTAACGCAGAGCAGCAAATCTATCAGCAGTTTGATCATTGTTTCTTTATTTCTGACAACGAGGTGCAGCTGTTTGCCAAACAACTTGCTGATGCATCGAAAGTCAGTGTGCTGGCCAATGGGCTGGATACCTCGGCCTTTTACCCGGCGGCAACGCCAGCCAATCCGGACGATCCGGTTTTTTTGTTTACCGGAGTGATGAATTACAAGCCGAATGAAGATGCGGTGCTCTGGTTTGTGCAGTCGATGTGGCAGCAGGTGTTGGCAAAGTATCCCGGTGCCCGTTTTATCATTGCCGGCATGCAACCCAGCAGCCGTATTGTGCAGCTGGGAAAACTCCAAGGGATTGAAGTCACGGGCTATGTCGATGCTATTTTGCCTTATTACCATCAGGCCAGCATCTTTATCGCCCCTTTTCGGCTGGCCCGTGGGGTGCAGAATAAAATTTTACAGGCGATGGCCTGCGGCCTGCCAGTGATCACCACGCCGCTGGGTGCTGAGGGTATTGCCTGCAAGCCGGGTGAGCATTTGCTGACCGCGAGCACCGAGGCTGATTTTATTGCCTGCATCGAACAGGTGCTGACCAGCCCGCGTTTGCAACTGGCTTTACAGACTAATGGCCCGGAATTAATACGACAGCACTACAGCTGGGATGGGGTGCTGCAAAACTTACCCGCTTTGTTGCAACAACGGCAAGAGGCATCCGCATGAAGTCTGCTGCCAAAGCTGCGGTGCGCTTGCTGATGTTGTTGTTGGTATCGCCGTTGTTGCTGCTGTACTTTCTCTTGCGGCCAGTTTGTGCCAGGGACAGTTTATTCAGTGGCTTTGCCCAGCTGTTATCGCTTTGGCCTGGTTTACTGGGCAGTTATCTTCGGGTGGCAGCGTATCGGCTGACCATGCAGCACTGCGCGGCGGATTGCTACATCGGTTTTGGCGCTTTATTTTCCCAGCAAGGCACTGAAATTCAGGAGGGGGTTTATATAGGCCCGCAATGCAATATCGGGCTGTGCCGTATCGGCGAAAACACCTTGCTGGGCAGTGGGGTGCATATTCTGAGCGGTAAAAACCAGCATCATTTTGCCGACCCCTCCACCCCCTACAAGGACCAGGGGGGGCGTTTCGAAAAAGTGCAGATCGGTACCAATTGCTGGATTGGCAATGGCGCTATTGTCATGGCATCCATAGGCGATGGTTGCATTATCGGCGCTGGCGCTGTGGTCACCGAGGATTTACCGGCTGGGGTTATTGCGGTTGGCAACCCGGCGCGTATTGTGCGCAAGGTCGCTGAGTTGCAAACCAAACCAACAATGGATGCTTCCATATGAGCATGCTGGCAGGGAAAGTCGATTTTGTGATCCCGCATATGGGGCGGCCAGAGATGCTGGTGACAACCATCGAATCCATTCTGGCGCAAAACTGCCCCGAGCGTGTCCATCAAATTTTAGTGGTAACCAAAAATTCAGAACCTTTGGTGGTCCCAGCGCATCCTAAGCTAACCATCTTGTACCGGCCGGATGCGACCAGCATATCCGAGCAGCGCAATGTGGGTGCATCTTATGGTCAATCGGAATGGCTGGCATTTTTGGATGCCGATATTCAGCTGGCCCCGGACTGGCTGGCTACCTGCTTAAAGCTGATGCAAGAGCAACCCACACGGGTCGTGCTTACGGCGATGCAAAAAGATGCACAAGGTGCGCCAGTGACAGAAAGAATAAGGACGGTACTTTGCAATACCAAGGTTGATACAGTAGCTGCCTATCTGCCTGGTTGCAATCTGCTGCTTAGGCGCAGCTCTCATCAGGATGTCGGAGGTTTCCCAGAGCATTTGCAGACTTGCGAAGACTCCTATTACACCGAACGGTTGGGGCAGGCCGGGGAGCTCTATTGCACTTCCCAAACCTACTATATACATCTGGGCGAAGATAAGTCCTTTGCACAAAGTTTTAAAAAGGAAATCTGGCGCTCTGAGTACAATCTGAAATCCCTGTCCGGGCGCAAGGTGCCGTTGCGGGAATGGCCCAGTATTTTGCTGCCGTTTTGGGTGCTGTTGGCTTTGTTAGCGATGCTGCTGAGTAGCTTAGTGCCATCCTTGTTTTTACCTGCCGTAGCCCTGTTGATGCTGCCGGTGCTGTTGTACAGCCTGCGCTTGTACCGTTTGCCGCACAACACCGTGGCTTTTCATTATCTGCTGCTGTTTTATACCGTTTATTTTGCTGCCCGTGCTGTGGGAACCCTGGCCGGCGTGCGCTTTTTATTGCCAAGGAAAACGACTCTATGACCATCAAAGTGCTGCAACTGATTTGCCCGAGTGGTTACTACGGTGCTGAGCGCTGGGTCAATGCCTTGTTATCGGTTCAACCCAGCAGCGATGTAGAGCAACATCTGGCGATTACCGATGAGCCTGGGGCATGTGATGATGTATTGCTTCGTTCTGGTTTGCCAACAGCCCGGCAACACCGCATTCCCATGGCCTCTAAGTTTGATCTTCGGGTGGTGAAACGCTTGGTGGATTTGATTCGCCAGCAGGGCATCCATATCATTCACACCCATGGTTACAAGTCGGATATTCTGGGTGTGTTGGCGGCAAAATGGGCAGGTATTGCTTCGGTTTGTACGCCGCATGGCTTTGAAAACTCCACGGATAAGCGCTTACGGGCTTATATCTGGTTGGGGGGGAAGGCCTTTCATGGCTTTGATTGGGTCTGCCCGTTATCACCGGATATTCAAAAGACGGTGCTGGAGCAGTATCGGGTCAATCCCAAGCGGGTGCGGTTGATTACGAACGGGGTTGATCTGGCTGAAGTGGAAGCTGCTTTAGCAGAGGCTCAGCCTGAAACCACCGATGAATTTCGTATTGGCTATATCGGCCAGTTAATTAGCCGGAAAAATCTCACTGCCACTTTACAAGCCTTTGCTGCCTTGCTGGCAAGCCAGCCCCATTGTCGTCTGGTTTTGATTGGCGATGGTGATGAACGAGCCTTACTGCAGCAATTGGCGCAGCAGCTTGCCATTGCCGATAAGGTCGATTTTATGGGATTTCGCGATGACAGGCTGGCCTTGCTGCCGACCTTTGATTGCTTTGTGCTGACCTCGAGCCTGGAAGGGATCCCGCGCTGCTTGATGGAAGCGATGGCAGCGAAAGTTTGTGTGACGGCGTTTAATATTCCAGGTGTAGATCGCTTGATTGAACACAACAACACCGGCTTGCTGGCCGATTATGGTGATACTGAGGCGTTGACAGCCTTGTGGCAACGCCTGATAGACAACCCTGAGCAGAAACAGCAGCTGGCAGAAGCCGGTTGTGCCCATGTGTATCAGAACTTCTCGGCTCAGGCGATGGAGCTGGCCTACAGCCAGTTGTACCATGAGTTGATTGCAGCTAAAGCCGGCCGCTCAGCTCAGAGCGCCTGACGAGCTTTGCGAAGCTTTTGAGACAACTGCATAACCACCTCTGTTTGATGCTGCAGTTCCGGTACCCGGTGTTTTACCAGCCAGGTGTATAGCAAACAACAGAGACTGTAACTGCTGAAAAATAATACCGCATGGCTAAGCAGAAGCCACAGTGGTGCGGTATCCGGCAGCAAGCCTGGCGCCTGGCTAAGCAGGTAGGCGAGCACGGCAAACAGCAGGTAAGGCAGGCACAGCCACAACAAGCGCAGCAGGTTAAATCGGGTAGCCTGCTGCAACAACCCAAGCAAAGCAAGGGTGGTTAGGACCGATAGCCAGCCCCGCAGCCAGGCCATCTCCAGCAGACTTCCCGTCACCAGCCATAACAAGACAGCAATCACCACCAGGGTTGACACCACATCAAACCAGAACAGCAAGCGGCTTTTGCCTATGGCCAAAAAGGCATTACTGATCAGATCAAAGATGCAAAAAGTAATAAAAAACAAGGCAAAAGGCGCCAGCAGTACACCGTACTCAGACCATTGAGCTCCTAACAGGGTAGTGACGATTAAGCTTGGGTAAGCCAGTAAGAAGGTGGTGATTGGGATCAGCACCAGCAGCAGCAACAGCAAACTCATGCGGGTGCGGTAGCTGAGTAAATCGGCCTTGTCGCGCTGATCGGCAATGGCGGCCTGCAGAGGTTGGCTGCAAGGAACGATCACGGCAATGGCAGGCAGCAGTGTCAGTTCGCGTAATAAGTGGTAGCCACCCAGATCGGCGGTGCTAAAGCGTTTTGACACGATCAGGTTATCGGCCTGATAGCGGGCAAAACCAATCAAACCACGCAACATCAGCCATTTTGAAAAGCCCCATTGCTGCCAAAAGCGGGCCAGTGAGAAGCGAGGACGGAAATGACTGATGGCATAACTACCGAGGGTAAAGCTAAGCGCTGATACCAAAGCGCCAATAATGACTGGCCAGTGACTGGGGTAGAGATAAGCAAGGCCAATAGTAACAATAAATGACAGCAGTTTTTGCAGCAGACTAAGCCGAAACACCGGGCGATAATTCAGTTGCTTGGCAAACAGCATCAGGGCGGGGTTTTGCAAGGCCTTGATCGGTAATACCAGGCTGGCAATCATCAGGGCACTGGTTAATTCAGGCATGGAGAAGAAACTGGCTAGCAAGGGTGACAGTAACAGGATCAAGCCAAACATCAACAGCTTGGTGAGCAACTCCAGGCTCCAGGCCGTGTGTAAATCCTCATCATCCAGCTGCTGCTTTTGAATGATGTAGTGCTGATTTCCTGCATCGGCGATGTTTTCAAACAACATCAGGCAAATCATCACCATGGCCACAATACCAAAATGCTCAGGTACCAGCAGCCTGGCCAGGATCAGGGTGGAAATAAAACCAAGACTTTTCTGGAACAGTTGAATGGTGAGTAAAATAGCCGAGCTTTGTACTACGCCCTGACTCACCGAGCTGTTCATGGAGCCAGATCCACCAGGTGTTGTTGCTTCGCGGCCAGCAGTTGCTGTCGGATATCCTCGATGGACTGGTCTCCGGTTACCGAAGCTGCGAAGACATAGCCTGGCGTGTCATCACCCCGTAACAAGGCCGCTAATTGCAACAGTTTCATCGCCACGCGGTTGCTGGTTTTGTGTTCGCCCATTTGGTACCAATACAACACAGCACGTTGCTGACCACGGGTATTAACCAGTTGCAGGATGCCGTAACCATTCAGTAAAGAGCCAGTATGATGTTGAGCCGTGATGCTCCACTGTTCAGGCTGATACAGGGTATTGTGCCAGGTAATCATATCACCGTGTTCTTGCCGATGCGCATAAGAGGCCATAAAGAGCTCAACACTGTGTTCGGTGAGCCAGTGATCTCGGCTCAGGCCATCGTAGAACTGAATGCCCCAATTACTTTGTCCGGCAATGTCCTGATTGTGTTGTTCGAGTTGGGCAGGTTGTTCCGGTGTTGGAGTATCGGCAATATTCCGGCTGATGCTGCCGGCCAGCAGTAAGGTCAGGGCCAGGCAAACCAGTGTGGTTTTACTGATGGGGACTGTACGCTGCTCGGGCACTTTGTTTTCTGTGGCCGCAGGGGCATCGTCATCGGCAAATTTGGCACCGAGCCAGAATGCCAGCATGATCACCAGGAAAAAGACCAGCCAGCCATAGTAATAGTGATCAGCACCAAAGCCATAGGCCATATTGGATTTCTCACCAATCACCACCAATAAAAAAGCTCGGATCCCATTGGCGATGATCGAAAGTACTAAGGTCAAAGCAATAAAAGCAACAGCCTTGTACCAGCGACTGTAATGCAAATAAGAGTAGAGGCAGGACAACACCAGACTGGTCAGTAAAAAGTTAAGGCCGGAGCAGGCGACGGCCACTTCGAATACCGCAGCGGGCGTGTATATGTATAAGCCTTCACGGTAGATAGGAAAATCGACCAGACGCAGGAAATGTACCACCATATCGGCGGTTACTTGTTGCAAAATCGGGTTGGCGGCTTCGCCAAACGGCACCAAAAAAACCAGGAAAACGACCGGGAACCAGATGATGCGAAGGATTTGATGCCCCAGCAACGACCAAATCATCAGTTGCAGGAAGAAAATAGCTGCAAACTGACTGACAAAGTTCACATCAACGGCATAAGCAAGCAACCAGGCCATGGCGAATGGTGTAGCGAACAGCGCTGGCCACAAAGTGCTTTGCATCGGCAAGCCAGCTAGCCGCTCCCGCTGACGCCAAATCAGCCACAGGCTAATAGGCAGTATCAAATAAGCATGCATATAAGTTTCGGAGTGGCGCCAAATGCCTTCCATCCTGGCCAAGCTTGGCCAGAAAACCATCAGATACCCACTAAAAAAAACAGCCAGGCTAATAATAAGGTGAGAGCGGGAAGATGAGGCTGGTGTTTGTACTTGTTGATACATTCCTTGCATCCTTTACCTGAACTTATATCAGGCCTTGTGACTGCTTTGATACTGCTCGAATACCTGTTGTACTGTACTCCATTCAAAATCCTGCAGCAAACGCGATACTTTATGCTCCATCCGCTTCAGATTGACATAGTGGCGGAAACGGGATTTGAAGCTGGCACCGTCAATGCGAGGTTGTTCATGGTCGATTTCCCAGGGATGGAAATAAAACATATAGGGGCTGGTATTATTTTGCAGATAGCGCTGAATTAACGCTTTACTAAGCCAGTAAGGCAGCAGACGAAAATAGCCACCTCCCGCAATGGGAATTTGCCGTCCATTCATCGTGAGGATGGGCATGGGAAATTCCCACAAACCCTCTTTACGCAAGTAAGGTTCAGCAGGCCAATAAGGCGTGCCATAGTGATCGTGCTTTATCGGGTAGGTACTTGAGCTATAGACATAGCCGGCTTCTTTTAAGCAGGCAAAGGCCCATTCGTTTTCAGCGCAAATCGAAAAGCTGGGCGCCCGGTACCCGGTTACTTCAGCACCGATAATATCTTCCAGCAAGGCTTTGGTTGAGCTGACGTCCTGCAGAAAATCTTCAGGCGTTTGGGCGGTTGCTTTGATATGGCTAAAACCATGGCTGGCTACTTCGTGACCCCGTTGGTGAATTTCACGGATCAGCTCTGGAAATTTTTCCGCCACCCAGCCCAGTATAAAAAAGGTCGCTTTGGCCTGGTTGCGCTCAAAAATATCAAGAATGCGATAGGTGTTACGATCCACGCGGATTGGATACTTACCCCAATCCGCCGGTTGAATTTTATTTTCGAAAGCTGCAACCTGAAAGTAGTCTTCAATATCGATCGTTAATGCCTGGAGTGGTCGTGAAGGTAACTGCATCCAGTTAACGTCCTTTGCCAAACAATACGATCTCCACAGTGCGGATAAGAATGACTAAATCCAGCAGCAGACTGCGGTGCTTGATGTAATAAAGGTCAAACTTCAGCTTTTCCAGCGCATCTTCACTGGTGGAGCCATAAGGATACTTCAACTGGGCCCAGCCAGTCAGGCCTGGTTTCACATTATGCCGTTGGGCATAGTAAGGAATGTCTTTTTCCAACTCACAGACGAATTCTGGCCGCTCCGGCCGGGGGCCTACAAAGCCCATCTCACCACGAAATACATTAAAGAGTTGTGGCAATTCATCAATGCGGTATTTACGAATGACGCGCCCTACCCGGGTGACACGATCATCGTCTTTGGTGGCCCACTGGGCACCGCCGGCTTCTGCATCCGAGCGCATGCTACGGAACTTAATGATATGGAATGGCTTACCATCAATGCCAACCCGGACTTGCTTATAAAAAATAGAGGCGCCAGTGCGTCGGCCGTCTTCGAAATAGATGAGAAGGGCAGTGACGACCATAATTGGCCAAGTCAGCGCCAACACAAACAGACCCAATAAGAAGTTCAGACGGTAATCCAGATTGGTCTTAAGCCACTTTTTGTTATCAAAGCCGTTGGAATAAATCACCCAGCTCGGGTAAATCAGGTTGACGGCAATCTGGCCGGTTTCCTGTTCGATAAAGTCCAGGATCTCAACCACATCGATACCCCGGGTTTTGCACTTAAACAGGTGCTCCACCGGCAGCATGTTGCGGCGTTCGTCACAGGCAATCACCATCTGATCAATGGCATTTTCCATCACAAACTGAAACAGTTCTTCCTGCACATCAAGATCCAGAACGGTTTCGTTTTGCAGAGCGTCTTCTTTATCACCGGCTACCCGGACAAAACCGACAATCTCGAAATTGCGCCGATCGACGGTCCGGCGCATGCGCCGTTCAATAATAGAGGCACGTTCACCGGCACCTAAAATCAATACACGACGCCGGCTGATGCGGGTCACATCGTGGTAATGGAAGAAGGCGCGGAAACTGCTGATAAGCGCTACAGCTATGGTGCTTGCCAGTAACATGTACCAGCCGTTTATGGCGATGGAGCTGAACAGGTTGAAAACAACCACTTCCAGCAGGAAAGCACTGAACAGCAAGGTAATGATAACGCGCTTGAGAATACCGCCGTGACTTTCCCGTAGCTGTTGATCGTACAGACCAACCGATAGGGCACACAGCATCACCACCGCTGCAAACACCACGGCATTGATTAAGCGTACATCAAAGGGGATAGGGCTGAAAAAATGATGAAACACGAAGCTGGCTGCTAAACTTGATGCTAGTAAAAGTATCAGTTCACCTATTAAAAACAGCTGATCAGCAAATGAATTTTTTCCGTAACCGGTAGCCTTGTTCATAATTCGTCCTTGTGCATCCTTTGCATTATTACAACAGAACCTGGCAAGATTGGTACCGCAGGCTTTCAAATCTAGCCTAAGAAGTATACTATTTCCAGAGTGAAACGGAAATAATTTTTTGCATTTCCTCCATCACCACTTAAAAAATACGTTATAGTAATACCGCTTGGCTAAGGAATCGAAGGATCAAATCCATGAAAGTACAACGATTACAAGGAATTCGCGGCCTGCTGTTGGTCGTGTTCGCACTTCTGATTGCAGGTTGTAGCAGTAAAAGTACGTTGCCTGTTGCCACCGTGCACAACTCTCTCACTACCTCGGTTGAAAATTATCAGTATCTTGTAGGTCCTGGTGATAACCTGAGTATTTTTGTCTGGCGTAACCCTGAACTGTCTGGCTCGTTTCTGGTTCGCCCGGACGGGATGATCTCCACCTCTCTGGTCGAAGATATCCCTGTCAGTGGGAAAACACCGACTCAGGTAGCCCGCGATATGGAACAAGTGCTAAGCCAGTTCATTCGTGATCCCATTGTGACTGTGTCCGTTTCCGGTTTTGTCGGGCCCTACAGCGAACAAGTACGGGTGATTGGCGCTGCAGCAAACCCCCAGGCTGTCAATTACCGTCAATACATGACCATGTTGGATTTGATGATCCAAGTAGGCGGCCTGGCCGATTTTGCCAGTGGCAACAGAGCACAACTCGTTCGTACCGTGGATGGCCGTCAGGTCAGTTACCGTGTTCGACTGGATGATCTGATTCGCGATGGTGATATTCGTGCCAACGTTGATATGTTACCAGGTGATATCGTGATTATCCCTGAGGCCTGGTTTTAATCCGGTTTGGTAACCAGCGTTTTTTAAAATGGAAGTTCGGAGCTGTACATGAAGGAACTCAATCTTGCGATTCAGCAAGTGCTTATTTATTTGCACGGTATCTGGTTACGTCGCCGATACATTGTGATCACGGCTTGGCTGGTATGCCCGATAGGCTGGTATATAGTGTATAACATGCCGCCGGTCTACCAGGCTGACTCGCGCGTTTATGTAGAAACCCGTACCGTATTGGATCCAATTTTACGTGGTCTGACGGTACAAACCAATGCCGATCAGCAAGTCCGTCTATTGGCGCGAACCTTATTAAGTAGGCCCAATCTTGAAAAAATTGCCCGTGCTGCCGATTTGGATCGTCGGGCATTAACGACGGAAGAGTTTGATCGGGTGGTGGATAGCCTGGAGCGCAATATCGGTTTTAGCCAGGTACACCGCTCGGGTGAAAACATTTACCGCATTTCCTACAACAATCCAGAACCCGCTATTGCCTTGCGTGTAGTGCAGGAAACACTGAATGTATTTATCGAAACGCGCTTAGGGGGAACTCGCTCCGACGCACTTTCGGCAGAAAACTTCCTGAATCAGCAAATCGCAGATTACGAGCGCCGCTTGATTGAAGCTGAGCAACGCTTGTCTGATTTTCGCCGTAATAATATGGAAATACTATCGGCTGATGGAAACTTCTATAACCGGATTTCGTTAGAGCAAACCCGTATTGAAGAGGTAAAGCTGAGTCTGGCTGAGCTTGAAACCCGTTTAAGTGCTGCCCAGACTGAGCTTACCCGTTTAACCGGGGGCTCGGAAGACAGCCGTGAGCCATCGACCCAGTTCGACCCGCGGTTGGCAGAGCTACGTGTGCAGTTGGATAATTTGCGGATGCGCTTTACCGATAATCATCCGGATGTCCGTGAAACCTTGTTGTTGATTGAGCGCATTGAGCAACAACGGCAAGAAGAGATTGAGACCCTAAGACGCATCGCTGCCAGTGGTATCGATAGCGCTTTGTCCCAGAATGAGCTTTATGTTCGTCTGATGACGGCCATTTCTGAGTTAGAAGGTGAGATTGCTTCTCGTCGGGTTCGGTTGGCTAACCATGAAGCCAGGCTGCGTGACTTACGGGATCGTATGGACTTAGTCCCTCAAATTGAAGCGCAGCTGACGGGTTTGAACCGTGATTACAATATCACTCGGACCAAGTACGAGCAGCTGTTGTCTCGCAGAGAGTCTGCTGAATTATCACGCCGGGTAGACGATTCTGAGATGGACATGCAGTTTCGCATTATTGACCCGCCCCGTGTTGCCTCTCGCCCAGCTGGCCCAAATCGACAACTCTATTTCACCATGGTGCTGATGTTGGGCGTAGGTGCTGGTGTGGCCATAGCCCTTTTGCGTAGTTTGATTTCGCCTGTGATGACCAATACCTTGCAGTTAAAGTCGATTTCGCATTTTCCGGTGTTTGGTGTCATCTCGCACATTGATCGGGAGTCGATTGTGTGGCAAGTGCGAAAGCATTTTATTTATTTTGTGATTTTAAGCGGTGCCTTGCTAAGTATCTATTTGTTTCTACTTGGTAATGATCTGATGCTTGGACGACCGGTGGGTGCTTTAATGAGGTTGTTGCCATGAGTACCATAGAAAAAGCAGTGAACAAGCAAGCCGAGTTACAGCAGTCTAAGGACGGCGACGTCGTCGTTGATCCAGCCAGCTTAGCCACCGAGAAACAACAGCGGCATGACACCTTGCAACAGGCAAAGCAGTCCAGAAAGGATTACCTGAATAGCGCGACCGTTCAGCTTAATCTTGAGCAGCTGGAAGAGAAGAACTTTGTCTCACTCAGCCCTGAGCGCCGCTTGATCAACGAAGAGCTTCGAAGCATCAAACGAAAGCTTCTCAACAATGCCTTTGGTGGTTTGAGCACCACCTTAGAGCACCCGAACCTGATTATGGTGACCAGCTCCCGGCCAGGCGAGGGAAAAACATTCACGGCAGTGAATCTTGCACTTAGCATGGCGTTGGAAAAAGACAAAACAGTACTGTTGATTGATGCGGATGTGCTCAGGCCAAATGTTGCCAAGACGCTGAACTTCCAGGCAGAGTATGGCCTGACCGATTATCTTTCCGGCGATGATTTATCGGTAGAGGATGTCTTGCTCAGCACCAATGTTGATCGTTTGAAATTGATCGCCGCAGGGAAGCCACACCATTTATCCACGGAGTTGCTGGCCAGTGAAAAGATGATGAAACTAGCCACCGAGTTTGCCACCCGTTATCCCGATCGGGTGGTTATTTTTGATGCGCCACCTTTACTAGGCGTGAATGAAACGGCGGTATTAGCATCGATGTGTGGTCAGGCGGTGATAGTGATTGAGGAAAACCAGACCAAGTTAGCGGAAATAGAACAAGCTGTGGCATTGCTGCCGGAGGAGTTAGCGGTCGGTTTTGTCATAAATAAAGCACACCGTAATCAAGGCAAAGGATATGGCTACTACTATTCACCTTCCGAATAAGTCGCCCAAACAGACAGGCAGTTTAAACAAACTGGTTGTTGCGGTCAGTCTGGCGCTGACCGCAGTCCTCCCTGTGCAGGCAAACTCCAGCTTTACCCCCAAAGTGGGCATTACCGGCCACGGCTATCAGTTGGATCTTGGTACTGAACCCGATACACAGCGTGGCAGTGCTTTGGAAGTTGAGCCTGCCGTCAGCTGGCGTTATCAGGGACCCAACATGTTGACCCGAGTGGACCTTAGTCATCAACGCGTTTGGTACAGTGATGACGAGCGTGATGACATGTCGTTTAATGAATACCTGATGCAGAATGTATTATCAGGTTTTGACCGCCGACTGAGATGGACCGTCGATGCCAGCCAGCGTTATACCATTCGTGCTGGGGGAGGCGGTGCAATTTTTCGTGATCGCATCACCAACCCGGGTGAGCTTAGTAAAACCAGACGTTATGGCACGGCTATTGCGCTTGAAACAGCCCAACACAGAGAAGCGCAGTTTGCCGTGGATCTCTCTGCCCGCAAGGTAAACTCGAAGCGGCCCGAGCAGGACGATGATTTGGGTGATATCAACAGCGAGCAGTACAATCTAAGCTTACGTACCTTTCGTCATCATCAATATGGCGGTATCTATTGGCGTGGCAACACAAACGTCACGCGCACCGAGCGTGAGCAGCGCAACCGCTTAACGCGCGACAGTGCCGATCTAATGTTTGGCATTCCCTTGTTTCCATCCCTGGCCTGGACCGTGCAGGGGCGCTATGAGCAAAACAATGTCCGAAACTCCGCGTTTACCAATGAATACGCCACGGCAGGGACAGGTCTTGAGTGGCAGTTTGGCCGGGTATCCCGTATCAATGTGAACTACAACACCGTGCTAACAGGCCGGGATGATGGTAATTTTGTCTCAGCCGATTTTTTGCTGGCACCATCACGCCGTACCTCGCTTTCAGGTTACTGGGATCGGCGTTATTTTGGCAGAACAGCGCAAGTGTCGGGCCAGTATAATTTGCGTTTTTTGACCATGCGTTTGTCCTATACGGATCGAGTTTCCACCAGAAATTTTCTGGAAACGGAGCTGATTGATTTAGGGGTCTTTGTTTGTCCGGATGATGCCACTGGGATAGGCGATTGCTTTAATTTCCCCGGTGCCGGCTATGAACTGGGTGTCAATGAACAACTTCAGCAGTTTTTTGATGTGGATACCCTGATCCGTGATGATGTGATCCTGAACCGGCAAGGTGCATTGGCGATTGGTTACAACAAAAACCGCCTGACCGTTGGGTTGAACCTGTCTAGCAGTGAGCAGCGCTATCAGGAACTGGATCGGGTGGATCGCCGTCATAATGCCAGTTTTCAAACCTCCTGGCGCTTAACGCCACACAGCAGCCTGCGAGCCAATGTTCGGGCGTATCAATACGACTTTGGCAACAATAACCGGCAAGATAAAAGCTGGCAGTATGAGTTGGGCTGGAGCCGGGATTTGTCGTCAGCCTCGGATATTAACCTGACCGCCCGGCATAGTCGCAGGGATTCCAACAATGACGACTTTGACTATCGTGAAAACCGACTGATACTCAATTACAACTACCGATTCTAAGTAAGCAATAGAACAAAACAGCTGCCAGGTGCAGCTGTTTTTCTATCCACAAATCATTGCTCTGGAGGATTTTTCTTCAGTGTATTTTGCTGTTTTTGAATCAGTTGATCCAATTCTTTCGCCAGCTTAAGTTTGGTTTCCAGCGAGTTATCCAGTAATTGACTTATTTCGTTCAGCAGATTAGCGGATGCACTGTTGCTTGGGTTATCGTTGAGTCTGGTAGGGTTTTCAGCGTGCACCGGTTTTAAGTTGGCTACTTCATCCATAATCTCGTCTATGACCGCTTGTACGTCCGCAGCTTCCAGAAAGGCTTTTTCTTCCAGATACCCATATAAGAAGACCCTATCCATCAACGTGTTGATTTTACGTGGTATACCGCGGCTAAAGCCCTGAATCAGGGCAAAGCTGTCTTCGGCTAGCAATGGTTCTGATACACCAGCCTGCCGTATGCGGTATTCAACATAGGCGCGGGTATCTTCAACCTGCAAGGGTGTCAGATTGCTGGAAGCAATAATACGCTGACGAAATTGCTCCATATCGGGGGCTTGAATGACTGCGTTCAACTCATTTTGTCCCAGCAGGAAGCTTTGCAACAAAGGCTTGCCGTCGGCCATAAAGTTAGACAGCATTCGTAGCTCCTCAATGGCTTCCAATGGCAGGTTCTGAGCTTCATCCACTAACAGCAGAGCTCGGCGGTGTTGAGAATGCAGCCGCTTTAGGAAGCTACCAATGGCATCCAGGTAAGAGGCTTTGCTGTGCTCGCTGACTACCAGGTTAAAAGCTGATGCAATCATACGAATCAAATCATCTGGCGATAGGCGCGAGGTGACGATTTGCTTGGCAATGATCTCATCCTGATTGAGCTGGCTAAGCAGTTGGTTGGCAATGGTAGTTTTTCCGGTACCTACATCACCGGTAATCACAATAAAGCCTTCCCCCTGGCTTAGACCATACTGCAGGTACGCTAAGGCGCGCTTATGCAGCTTGCTGGCAAAAAACCAGTTGGGATTTGGGGTAAGCTGAAAAGGGCGTTCCTTAAACCCATAGTACTTTTCGTACATAGTCCATTCCTGTATTCATATGCAAATAATTCCTGCTGCAATCTACATGCTACCACTTTTGCTGAGCAGCGTGAACTAGTTCCCTGGCTTGTGTATTTTGCTGCAAAATTCAGCGTCACGTTTAAAAAATATGCGAACAAAACAAGGCGCCGAAAAAACTGTTGACAGCTGACGGGGTGATCCCTAGAATGCGCTCCGTGTTCAGCGATAAACCAGTACTGCTGAATACGCCCGTGTGGGGCTATAGCTCAGCTGGGAGAGCGCCTGCCTTGCACGCAGGAGGTCAGCGGTTCGATCCCGCTTAGCTCCACCAAAGATTTTTTCGTGCGTCCCCTTCGTCTAG
>NZ_FNRM01000004.1:0-73254 GCF_900107845.1 Alkalimonas amylolytica | reverse complement strand
CACGGCGGTAACAGGGGTTCGAATCCCCTAGGGGACGCCACTTTACTTCTCAAATCTAATTTTAATCGTATCCCTTGTTCTATCGCCGCGAGGCGGTGTCGGGACACCGCGCAAAACCATCTGGCACGGCGGTAACAGGGGTTCGAATCCCCTAGGGGACGCCACTTCTTTTTAGTGTTGAGTTATTAGTTTTAAGTGTTAAGTTAAAAACACTCAACACTCAACACTCAACACTCAACACTAATCATCCACCAGCTGTGCAAACCAACGCTTCATCTGCTGTTTAATCAGCGGCTGTGCCTCGCGGTTTGGATGGATGCCATCCGGTAGCATCAAATCTTCGTTCAGGGCAATCTGCTCCATGAAAAATGGCCACAGCGACAACTGATAACGTTCAGCCAGAGCCGGATAGAGGCTTTCAAACTGACGGGTATAGCGCGGGCCAAGATTGGGCGGGATCCGAATTTGCATCAGCAGCACTTTAGCGCCAGTGGCCTGGCTAAGCTTAATCAATTGCGTTAAATTCTGTTCCAGTTGGGCAACAGCAAAGCCGCGTAAGCCATCATTGCCACCCAACTCAATCAGCACATAATCTGGCTGGTGTTGCTCCAACAAAGCAGGCAAGCGGGCCAGGCCTCCGGCTGAGGTTTCACCACTGATGCTGGCGTTGATGATCGTAAGCGGTAACTGTTGCGTATCCAACCACTGCTGCGTTAAATAGACCCAGCCTTGTTGCTCCTGCATGTTGTAGGCCGCACTCAGGCTGTCACCGAGCAGCAACAACCTTTTCGGCTGCGCATAAGTCGTGGTACTGTAAACAACAAACAACAGAATTAAGAATGCACGCATGACGTTATCACCTGATATTGATATAAAAGCGACCCATTTAACCAAACGGGTAAAATTAACGGAAGGATCACTGACTATCCTGAATGATTTGCATTTAACAATCAAGCGGGGTGAGTCGGTAGCCATAGTGGGTGCGTCCGGCTCAGGCAAGTCTACTTTACTGGGCATTCTGGCGGGCCTGGACACAGCCAGTGAGGGCGAAGTCTTTCTGGCGGGACAACCTTTGCATCAGCTGGATGAGGATGCCAGAGCTGGTCTTAGAGCCAGCCATGTCGGTTTCGTTTTCCAGTCTTTTTTGTTGTTACCGGGGTTAACCGCCCTGGAAAATATCACTTTGCCAGCTGAGCTGGCAGGGATCCGTAACGCTAAAGATCGCGGTTTAGAGCTATTGGCTCAGGTGGGGCTTTCTGAGCGGCGGGATTTTTATCCGACTCAATTATCTGGTGGTGAGCAGCAGCGGGTTGCTATTGCCCGGGCTTTTATTACACAGCCCAACATTCTGTTTGCTGACGAGCCCTCCGCAAACCTGGACGAAAAAACCGGCTTGTTGGTAGAAGACTTGTTGTTCGATTTGAACCAACAACAAGGTACCACCCTGGTATTGGTGACACATAAAGCTGAACTGGCAGAGCGCTGTCAACAGCAGTACCTGATGCAGCATGGTCAGTTGGAGCAGCAACTGCCATCAGAGCCGCAGGAGCAGCGCCATGTGGGCTAGTATTGCCTGGCGCCTGTTCTGGCGCGAGTTAAAGCGTGGCGAACTCTGGGTGATTGCCTTTGCGCTGTTTTTAGCCGTGTTTTCTGTGGTGATGCTCACCGGCATTACCGAAAGTGTGCGCTCTGCCTTGTATCAGCGCAGTGCCAGCTTTTTAGCGGCCGATTTGGTGCTGCGTTCCAGCCGGCCATTTCAACCAGAGTTGATGGCAACGGCTGATGCGGTTGGCTTGCAACAAGCTCAGCAGATGTTGTTTGATTCTATGTTGTTTTCTGACAGTGAAATGCAGCTGGTTACGGTAAAAGCCGTCTCCAGTGAATTTCCACTACGTGGTGAGCTGGTGCTGCGACGCAGTCAGCAGCCAGGGCAGGGCGAACTGGCTAGCTTCAGTGCTGGTGAAATCTGGCTAGAGCCTCGTTTGTTAAGCTTGCTGGCGGTAAGTCCTGGCGATCGTCTGGAGCTTGGCATGGCATCGCTGCAAGTTGCCGGTGTGATTGAAGCCGAACCGGATGCACCGCTCAATGTGTTTGGTGGTAATCCCCGGGTGCTGATGCATCTTGACGATGTGGCCGCTACTGAAGTGGTTCAGCCGGGCAGTCGAATTGGTTATCGCTATTTGTTTGCAGGCAGTACGACACAGCTGGCAGAGTTGCGTCAGCAACTTGATCCTCAGTTGTCTGTGCATGAGCAATGGCAAGAGTTGGATCCGGATACGGCCATAGGTGCAGCCATGCAGCGGGCCGAGAGCTTTCTGCTGCTTGCGGGCTTGCTTGGGATTGTGCTGGCTGCCAGTGCCTCGGCGGTAGCGGCCAATCGATACCGTCAGCGCCATGCAGAGGCGGTGGCTGTGATTAAAGCGCTGGGGGCGACCACCACCACAGCCCGAAAGATCTATTGCAGCCATCTGATGTTGGTCAGTGTATTTAGTTCTGTGCTGGCAATTATAGCCGGCATAGTGCTGGTGGTGTTTATTCAGCAGGGCATTCAGTTGTGGATGGACGATTACCAGCCGGCCTTTAGTAGCCGGCCGCTGTGGATGGGATTGTTAACTGCGGTGATTTGTGCCGGCCTGTTTGCGGCGCGACCTGTATGGCAGTTGGCAGCGGTGCCAGCGATAGCGGTGTTGCGGCAATTACCAGCCTGGCGTTTTGATGTCTGGCATCTGGCAACAGGGGCGCTCGCTGTCTGGCTACTAATGTGGTTGTTTAGTAAAGAGTTTATGCTCAGTCTTATTCTGTTTGCTGCCTGCGTGACATTTGCACTGGTATTGATGGGGCTGGCGGCAGTGCTGGTGAAAGTGGCCAAACCTATGGCTGCAGGGCAAAGCTCGGCGCTGAAACTGGCGTTGGCCAATTTGCGCCGGCGCTTGTGGCAAAACAGCTTTCAGTTGTTGACCTTTAGCATGGCATTATTTTTAACCTTGTTGTTGTATTTTTTGCGAGTGGAATTGCTCGAGCAATGGCAGCAGCAAATTCCGGCCGGTGCACCCAATCAGTTTTTGGTGAATATCTCCGAGGCTGAGCGGCCAGGTATTGAAGCCTTTGCAGCAGAGCATCAGTTACAGCTCGATAGCTTTTATCCAATCGTGCGCGGCCGTCTGACCGCGACCAATCAGCAACAACTGCGCCAGCGTGCTTCCAAGGAAGAAGATACCGAGCGGGTGGGTGTTGGCCGGGAGCTGAACCTGACCTGGACCAGCGAATTACCGGCAAATAACAGTGTGCTGCACGGCCGTTGGTTTAGTGAGGAAACGCTTGCTGAGGTGTCGGTAGAGTCCGAGTTGGCAGAACGACTGGGTATTTTGCTTGGCGATCAGCTGGAGTTCTCTATTGGTGGTCGCATGGTTTCTGCTACGGTTACCAGCATTCGCTTAGTTGATTGGAATACCTTGCAACCCAATTTCTACATGATTTTAAGTGCGGACTTACTGGCCGATTTCCCGGCTAGTTACCTCAGTGCTTTTTATCTGGATGCGGAGCGGGCGCAGGTGCTAAATCAGCTCAATCGTGAATTCCCAACTGTGATCGTGCTCAATGTCGATGCCATTATCCAGCAGGTGCAGGATATCATTGCCCAGGTGACTGTAGCCCTTAGCAGCATTTTGCTGCTGGTGTTTGCCGCTGCGGTGTTGGTGTTGGTGGCCCAGGTGCAGGCTACTATGGAGCAACGAGAACAGGAGCTGGCTATCTTACGCACTTTGGGGGCACGCTACGCCTTTTTACGCAATGCCATGCTGTTGGAGTTCGCCGCGCTCGGAGCGCTGGCCGGTATCCTTGCTACCGTTCTGGCAGAGGCTGTGCTTGGCGTGTTGCAGTTCCGCTTGTTTGAGCTGCCATTTCAGTTGCACTGGAATCTGTGGTGGATTGGCCCTGGTTTTGGTGTGGTGGTGGTTACTTTGCTTGGCTGGTGGCAATTGCGGCAATTGCTGGCTATCCAAAGCTCGGTTTTAATGCGAAGGGCCATTTATTCGTAAGGCAGTTTATTGGTGAGCCAGGGGCGCAGTCATGCGCCCTGTTAAAGGTTCAGCTGTTGTAAGGCCTCGCGTAAATCCGGGTAGCTAAATTGAAAACCAGCATCCAATAATTTTTTCGGATACACATTTTGGCCGTACAGTAGTAAGTCACCCATTTCACCGAACAATAGGCGCACCATAAAAGCTGGCATCGGAAGCAAAGCAGGGCGCTTTAAGCGCTTGGCCAGCAATTCGGTAAAGCGGGCATTAGGCACCGCTTTTGGCGCGGTCGCATTGATAGGCCCTGCTAGTTCGCTGTGGCACAATAAGAAATCCAGCAAGGCTACCATGTCGTCTATATGGATCCAGGACATGTACTGAGTGCCATCGCCAATTTTCCCTCCCAATCCAAAACGGAAGGGGGGGAGCATTTTCTTTAAAGCGCCGCCGTTTTCTGCCAGCACGATGCCTGTGCGAACCAGGCAAACGCGAGTGCGTTCGCTGGCTGCGCGCTGCGCCAGATTCTCCCAGCGAGCACAAATATCGTGGCTGAACTCTGGATAAAAGTCCTGATGGCTTTCATCAATGCCATGTTGATCCTGACGCCCATAAAAGCCGATGGCAGAGCCGCTGATAAAGACAGAAGGTGGCTTGTGAGCTTGTTGGATCAGGGTGCTTAATTGTTCGGTCAGATCCCAGCGACTGTGACAAATACGATGCTTTTGTGCTTTGCTCCAACGCTTGTCTGCAATGGGTTCACCTGCCAGGTTGATCACAGCGTCAAAACGGCTGATATCCACGCCGTGTAGTTGCTCGCAGCAAGTCACTGCATGACCAAAGAGTGATTTAACTTTTGCAGCAGAGCGCGTCAGAACCGTTATTTCATGGTCGGTTAGCCACCGTTTAATCGCCGCCTGACCAATTAAACCGGTTCCTCCAGTGATAAACAGCTTCATTGTGACTACCCTTTGTCAAAAAGTTAAACCATCCTGATTGCATCCAGTATAGCTGCATTAACGCTGTTTGCTGACAGAGAGTGTGAGTGAGACCGAATCCGCAAAACGCAAGGCATGCGGTTTATCGATTTCTACTTCGGCATACAGCACTGAGCTGTGCTCTGCAACAATGGCAAGCACATCCGCGGTCAGTTTTTCCAGCAATGAAAAGCGATTGTCTTCTACAAACTGAATAATCCGTTTGGTGATGGTGCGGTAATTGAGCGCTTTACTCATATCATCGCTATCGGCAGCAGCATCAGCCAGGTATTGAATTTTGGCATTAATTACGACATCCTGTTTGTTGTTGATTTCGTCCTCGTTGATGCCAATGAAGGTACGTAGCCGCAGATTTTTGATGCGAATAATCGCCGGGTTTAATTCCATAATTCATTGTTCCTCGGTATTTTTATTCGATACGTTTATTAAGCCTTTCCCGATCAAAGAATGCAAGGACCTTTATGACAACAGTGACTGACTCAAACGCGACCCGTATTTTGGTGGCCTGTGCGGCCCTGGTGATTATCCTTGCTGGTATCAAAGCTGCTGCAACCATCGTCGTGCCCTTCCTACTGGCGCTATTTATTGCCATCATTTGCAGTCCTCTGATCCAATTGCTGCATCGTTGGCATTTGCCCAAGCTGGCAGCCATTGGCCTGGTTATCCTGCTGATTGTAGTGCTGGGCACCTTTTTTGCGACCATTGTCGGTCAGTCCTTGACTGATTTGACCCGCAATATGCCTGAATACCAAGGGCGAATTAATTTGGTGGTGTTGCAGTTGCTGAATTGGTTGGCCGAGTACCATCTGGTACTTGAACCAAGGCAACTGCTTAGTCAGATTAACCCGGGCTCAGCCATGACACTTGCCACCAACCTACTGGCCGGACTTGGCACCATGCTCACCAACACATTCCTGATTTTGTTGATTGTGGTTTTTATGTTGCTGGAGGCTCACAGTATTCCTGCCAAAATTAAGTTAGGTATGAAGACTCCGGAAAAGAAGTTACAGCAGGTACAGCAGTTTCTTGAGTCGGTGAATCGTTATATTGCCATTAAAACCATGATGAGCGCCTTGACTGGCTTGGTGGTGGGCCTGATGCTTTGGTTGCTCGGCGTCAGTTATCCTTTGCTGTGGGGAATGCTGGCATTTTTATTGAATTATATCCCGAATATAGGCTCCATCATCGCGGCGGTTCCGGCTGTGCTGGTGGCACTGGTTGATGGTGGTTTGAGCCTGGCTCTGGGGACGACCCTGGTGTTTATTGCCGTCAACCTTCTGATTGGTAATGTGCTGGAGCCACGGTTCATGGGGAGGGGACTCGGCCTTTCTACCCTGGTGGTGTTTTTATCGCTGATTTTTTGGGGTTGGATGCTTGGTACCGTTGGGATGTTGCTTAGTATCCCCTTGACCATGATTGTTAAAATTGGGCTGGAGAATAGCCCCAATGGTCGTTGGATAGCCGTCCTTTTGGATTCGGAAGAGCAAACCCAGTTGCGCGACGATTTGGATGAGCCGTTAGCTTAGCGGGCAGCCAATGATTCCAGTTGTTCGGTGCGCTGCTTAATCAGTTGCAGCTGGCAGCGCTTGTAGTAAGCGGCACCCTGTTGTACATCTGGCAGCTGCAGCTGGTATTGCCAACGGCAGTGCTGCTCTTTGAGCTGCGCAAATGTTTCTTGGGCGCTTTTAAAGCTGTTGAACGCTGCTGGTCGCCCTGTGCGTTGACTGTGTTGTTGCAGTACAAAAGTATGGTGTTGTTCCCACTGGGCCAAAGAGCGCCTGGCTTTCACCAGCTCACGATCATAGCAACTGAGCTGCTGGTGATAGCGCTGTTGCTGGCTGCCACTTTCAGGCCAAGGGCAAAGCTCTTCAATAGCAGCTGTATGCAGACTCACTGCAAGCAGGGTAAGGCTGAATATCATGGCCGACCTCGTAAGGTTTGGGTGTCATAGATCCGGAAAGCGAACCTGGAAGCGTGCACCGCCCAGTTCACTGTCACCGACTTCTAAATCACCATTATAGGAGCTGACCAGCTCTGCCACAATGGACAAGCCGACACCATGCCCTTCTTTGTAGGTATCCAACCGGGTACCGCGCTGGAACAATTGCTGTCGACGGGCACTTGGAATGCCTGGGCCATCATCCTCTACCACCAGGGTAAAAGGGTGTGAGCTCACGTGCAGCCGTACCTGGTACTGACAAGCTTTGCAGGCGTTATCAAGTAAATTACCAAGGATTTCCATCATGTCGGTTTCATCGCCCTTGAATGCTGTATCCTCCGGACAGTCAACCACAATGTGACAGCCTTTGTGTTGGTAAATTTTGCCCAGTGCATTGATCATCTTATCCAGCAGAGGTTGCAAAGGAATTTGCTTCTTCCAGACATCCTGGCCTGAACTGCTGGCGCGTTTTAACTGATGATCAATCATGGCGCTGATCCTATCCAACTGCTCTTTTAATTCAGGTTGCTCGCTAAGTGGGGAGGTATTGAGGACAGCCAGCGGGGTTTTCAGCGCATGCGCCAAATCACTTAAATGATGGCGGTAGCGTTGCTTCTGGCGGTTTTGACTAGCCAGCAGCAGGTTCAAGTCTTCTTTGAGGGCCATTAGCTCCGTAGGGTACTTACCGGTAAGCTGCTCTTGCTTGCCGCTTTCTACCCGGCGAATTTCATGATCCAGCATGGATAGTGGCCGAGTGGTCCAACGATAAGCCAGCAGCATCACCAGCAACAACACCAAAGCAATCCCCAGGTACCAGCGGATCAGGGTGCGCAAGAAGCTCTGATGCGGTGTGTTGAGTAAGTGATCCGATTGCACCACATGGACAGTCAGAGGGATGGTGCTATCGCCTTGATCGAACAATAAAGCAATGGAAAGGACCCAATATTTCTGGCCGTATTGTATGTCGGCTCTGAAGTCACTTTTACCCGGTAATAGTTGCAGTAGTTCTGGCTCAAATTGTTGGGTAATGGAGGAGTCGGATTGCCAGAGCACATCCGATTCGTTCGTGATAAAAGCACTGAGTCCAGAGTTTGGTCGGGAAAAGTCGGGGGCAAGTGCCACATTGCTTAGCTGTACTTTGTCGGCAGAGACCTGGATTTCCGATAATATGGCATACAGGTGCACTTCCAGCTTTTGCTCCGTATTGGTGACCAACTGGGTGTAAAAAGCGCGTTCAATCGCGATAAAAGAACCGGGCAGTAAAAAAGCGAACAGCAGCAAGCTGATTAAGCCCTGCCGCAGTTTTAACGATAAACTCATTGATGGCATCTGAATGTTCAATTCACTGCCAAGGTAAAGCGATAGCCTCGACCTCGCAATGTCTCTATTGGTTTCAGCTCGGCTTCAGGATCCAGCTTTTTCCGCAAACGTAGCACAAAAACTTCAATCACATTGCTATCCAGATCAAAATCCTGATCATAGATATGCTCGGTCAGCTCAGTTTTCGAAATGACTTTATTTGGGTTCATCATAAAGTACTCGAGAACTTTGTATTCATAAGCCGTCAGGCTGATCTCCTGTTCATGCAGCCAAACTTGCTGGGTGCGGCTATTGAGTGCCACTGGTCCTGCAGATAAGGTCGGGTCTGGTTGGCCAGCGGCGCGTCGGATTAATGCATTGCAGCGGGCTAAAAGCTCTTCCATATGAAAGGGCTTGGTCAGGTAATCATCCGCACCGGCATCCAGGCCCTCCACTTTCTCTTGCCAGCTGCCACGGGCAGTCAGAATAATAATAGGGGTTTTGATGTCTTTTTTACGAGCCTTACGGATTAAGCTAAGGCCGTCCATATGCGGTAAGCCTAAATCGATAATGGCCAGATCGTAAGGGTATTCACTGAGCTTGAAATCGCCATCCCTGCCATCAAATGCCATATCCACACTGAACTGTTGATCGGTTAAATGATTGCGGATCTGATTAGCCAACAGCTGCTCGTCTTCTACCACTAAAATACGCATTAGCGATCATCCCTTGTTACCCGGCCGGTCCGGCCATCCACTATCACTGTAACCACACGTCCGTCCCGTTGTAATACACGGATTCGGTAATTTTGTTGCTCGGTTTTCACATTGAGTACCCTGCCAGGAAAACGCTGCAATGCAAGTTCAGCTGCTTGTTCTTTATTGACTGAAGGGCTGCTGCTTGCGCTGGCTGCAATGGGCAGCAGACTGAGCAAGACAACCAATAACAGGATTGCTGTACTACGTAACATGGTTAGCTCCACAAAATTGTTTGTTGATTGTCTTGCATTGTATCTGTTGTCCTTTGCGGTTAGTAACCAGGCCGAACACTCACCTGAACCGGTAAACGTGGTCCAGGATCGTAATCTAGCATGGTCGTGTAATGGCGGCCACGCAAAGTGTAGCTGACCTGATAACCATCGAATACATTGTGGTACTGTACCGAACTATTGACGACCCGGCAACGCTGTTGATGGACAGTCGCTGGCTGATTATTCTGGCGCTGGATATCGCTGACAACGGCACCTCCAAGCACGGCTCCGGCGGCCATACCCACTCGCTTATTGCTCTTGTTGCGCCCCATGGCATGGCCTAAAGCGCCACCTGCAATAGCGCCTAGTACCACCGGAGTGGTATCAGCGCGTTGACTGCCTCGGTACTGTACTGCTTCGGTATAACACACTTGCTGTGGACTATGACGAGCAACTGTGCGGTAGACTGGCTCGACGTGGGTCACTCGGGCGTATTCGACATGATTGGCATGCGCAAAAGCTGAGCCTGCCACCAAGCTTGATAACGCCGCAAAAACAGGGAGCATTTTCATCATAAGCACCTCGCGTGATTTACCTTATCAGCATAAGAGCTTCAGGCTTAATTTCGGCTGAACCATGCGCCAGAAATCACACTTTTATTGTGAATTTAATTTGATCTATTTGTTTTATTGGTTATATTTATATCAACCTGGTTAACTTTTTGGTTGCTGCCAAGTAATTTTTCTTGCGGGCCAGGTGGCAAGAAGAGTTGATTGCTTGCCTTTTAGGTTATGCAGTGACCTTAAATGGAGTTTAAAACAATGAAAACAGTTGTATTTGCTTTTGCGATGACCTGTGTTGCCTTGGTATCCAATCAATTGTTTGCCTGGGAGGCTAAGCCACAGCAGACTATTGACCAGGCCCAAAGTACTGCTGCAGTGCAGAAAATCAACCTCAATACTGCGAGCGCAGAGCAATTGGCTTTGATCCCAGGGATTGGGCAACAAAAAGCCGAGGCCATCCAGAAGTACATCGCTGAGCATGGTGCTATTCGAAGTGAGCAACAGCTGACGGAGGTTCGTGGTATTGGTCCACGGCTGGCTGAGAAGGTTGCACAGTACGTCCAGTTTGACCACTGATCGCATCTGAAGTTACTGTTGAAGATGTGAATGGGAGTTAGCTGTCTCCCATCACTTTCATTTGCTCATTGGCCCAGTTTATTGCTTCATGATATGCATCTGGCACTTTATTCGCTGGTAGTCGCAGCTGCTCTATCAGGGCGCTTGCCTGTTGCCAATCTGCATGTTCGTACCATTGCATTAGTTTGATGTAGTCTGCCAGAACACCTGAGCCTTCAACCAGGGCTTCTTTGATATCTTTCGCCAAGGGTAATTTTTGCATGACAGACTCAATGGGTTCATCCAGCAGCGCATCCATCAGTGACATCATGCCGGTAAGGTACGCTTTGGAGCTTTCAGTCCCATGCAGTGTGGCCAAGCCTTCAGCGAACTTGGCCCGTGTCATGGATAAACGCATCAGTTCGGCCGGCTTATCACTACTGATTTGAGCGGTAAACAACAGCGACAGGAAGCGTTTTAATTCTGCCTGACCAAGCACTACAAGTGCCTGTTTGATGGTAGCAATTTCAGTGCGACGTTTAAAAATAGCCGAGTTGCTGTAACGCAGTAACTTGTAGGATAGGCTGATATCGCGTTGGAAAACTGCAGTGATGGTGGTCAAATCCATTTCAGACTTGGATGTTTCATACAATAATTCAGCCAAGGTCATTTGCGCTGGTGACAGTGCTTTGGTTTGCATCATTTCCGGCTTGGAAAAGAAAAAACCCTGGAAATAGTCAAAGCCCAGTTCCATTGCTGTTTCAAATTGTTGATTGGTTTCCACCTTCTCTGCCAGCAACTTAATGTGTGGAAAATCGGCAATGGCTTGCTTGATTTGGTGGATAGTGTCGATGCTGGTGGTTAACACATCAATTTTGATGATATCAATAAATGGGTAGAAATGGCGCCAGACGCTCTGATGTTCATAATCATCAAGTGCTAAGACATAGCCTTTACTTTTTAAGTCCTGGCATTCAGCCAGCAGGCGTTTGCCTGGCTGGATAGTTTCTAAAACCTCTACAACAATCTGCTCTTTGGGCAGCATCCTTGGGTATTTTTTTTGCAAGGTATCCAGCGTAAAGTTAATAAATCCAGGCTTTTCGCCGAGGAAATCTTCCAGACTAAAAGAGAATTGGCTGCCTTCTATCATTTTTGAGGTTGCTTCATCTCCGTCGATATCTGGGAAGACATTGTCCAGACTATCCCGAAACAACAACTCATAGGCGTAGAGCTCTTTATTTCGATCCAGGATCGGTTGGCGTGCCGCATAGAAATACATAGAAACTATGGTCCTCGGGGTTGTGCAGGTAGCTTGGTTGCTACCACAGACTATCCCTTAGTTTATAGCTGCTTGCGCGTGAGGAAACAAGCAAAAAAAAAGCCCTCAGTGTTTTTTTGCTGAGGGCTCTGTCTTACTCCATATCGCTTTCTAGCCGTCGTTCCATGCGCTCAAAGTCTTGTTGAATACTGACGGCAGGTTCTGCTGTGAGTTTGCTCACCACAACAATCGCAAGAGCACTGAGTAAAGCTCCGGGCACAATTTCATACACATAGCTGCTCAGGGTCTCACCGGCAATGGTTAGCGGGGCATAGATCCAGAACAATACCGTGCCAGCGCCAACCAGCATGCCGCTTAAGGCACCTGCATAGGTCATGCGTTTCCAATACAGGCTGAAAATAATCAGCGGGCCGAAAGCGGCACCAAAACCGGCCCAGGCGTTTCCTACCTGAGACAGCAGGTTTTGGCTTGGATTCAGTGATAAGCCAATGGCGGCCAGTGCAACGATCACAACCGAGATCCTGCCTACCATCACCTGTTCACGATCGGACGCATTGCGGCGCATAAACGCCAGATAGAAATCTTTGGTCAGTGAGCTGGAGGTCACCAACAGCTGGGATGAAATGGTACTCATGATAGCGGCCAGAATGGCAGCAAGGAGGAAGCCTCCTACCAAGGGGTGGAACAGAATTTGCGACAACACAATAAAGATGGTTTCCGGATCGGCCAATTGGCCCTCTGCATCCAGATAAGCGGCTGGACCAAGCGAACCGGTTTGGGTGGCCATATAGACAGCACCAATAATGCCGGTGAGCATGGCACCGATCAGAGCAACAATCATCCAGCTCATGCCAATACGGCGCGCTACTTTAAAATCTTTGATTGAGCGAATCGCCATAAAGCGCACGATAATATGCGGTTGACCAAAATACCCTAAACCCCAGGCCAGTAATGAGATCACCCCTAGCACCGTAGCCCCATGCAGAGGATTGAGCATCGGTTGATCCATACGGGCAATTTCCTGCATCACAGGTTCAGTTCCACCTAAGATAAGAAAGGCAGCCACCGGCACCAAAATCAGCGCTATAAACATGATGCAGCCTTGGACAAAGTCGGTCATGCTGACGGCTAAAAAGCCTCCAAACAGGGTGTAGGCTACCACCACACCAGCGGTGAGTAGTAAGCCAATCTCATAGTTCAGACCAAAGGCATTTTGAAACAAGGTGCCACCGGCATAGACGCCAGCTGCTGTGTAGAGCGTAAAAAAGACAATAATCACCACGGCAGATACCAGTCGCAGTGCCCGGGTTTGATCGTTAAAGCGGTTTTCAAAGTAATCGGGCAGGGTGATGGAGTCTTTGGCGACATGTGTATAGGTGCGCAGACGCGGCGCTACGATCAGATAATTTAAATAGGCGCCCACCGTCAAGCCGATGGCGATCCATACTTCAGAAAAGCCCGCTACAAAAAAAGCGCCGGGTAAGCCCATCAACATCCAGCCGCTCATGTCGGAAGCGCCGGCCGATAAGGCGGTGACACCGGGGCCCAATTTGCGGCCACCCAACATATAACCGGAGACATCGCTGGTAGAGGTACGGTAGGCGTATAGGCCGATGCCGAGCATGGCAAGAAAATAAATGGCGAGGGAGATAAAGGTGCCAGTTTCCAAAATACACTCCTGTTGATTGCTGAAAGGCTGTTGTTGTTTTTTTGTCGTAAGCGCTCATGCTAGCAAGCAATGGCCGTAAGTGCCAGCCCCGCTGGATGAACGGCGGGGCTGCTGTAGTGAGTGTCCATGCTGAAACAACGTGTCAGCAGAGCTGTCGGTTACGAATAGAGGGATTTAAGCTCGCTGCGTACTGGTTGTGCAACTGAGTCTGGTTGATAGCTTTGCCAGGCCTGCCACAAACTATCGCCCTGCCAGGTTTCGGCTGCAGGGTGATAGAGGGCTTTATTCAACAATAGCAGTTCACTGCGCAGAGGTTCGCTGACAGTCGCAGCTAAAGCACTGAGCGTTCGGATCTGTGCATCTAGTTGCAATTGTGCCCAGTACAACAGACAGTCACGGGCCACCTCAGGCTGGTGGTGCCGGCAGGCTTTTTTCAGCGCTGTTGCATTAAAGCTTGGAGCCGCGACGGATACTTGACTGGCTTTTGGCCGGCGCCAGAACCAGAGTAACAGGGTTGTGCTGATGAACCAGGCTGCCAGCAGCAAACTGCTTACATGGTTCCAATGCCAGGGCGAGGCTGGTCTTTGCTCGGGAGTAATGGCTTCGCCACTGGTTGGTAGTTTGGATGTTGTTGCATCGGACTGAGCACTTGCCGCAGGCAATACCTGGATGGTTCGGGCCGGCAGGGTGGCATAATCCAGCATCTGACGCTGGCTGTTCCACCAGGGTAAGCGCAGCTCAGGCAAGTGCACCTCGCCAGCTTCGGTAGGGATCATCGCCAGGGTAAAGGTTTTTTGCGCCACCAAACGCCCATTACGCTGGGCACCCTGGCGCTCAGGTTGCTGTGGGTAGAGTCGGAGTCCTGCTGGGGCCTTAAAGTCGATGTCCGGTAATTGGTTAGCGGCCACATCCACTCCAGACAGGGTTATGGTTCGTGTGATGGGCTCTCCTTGATGCAGCTGAGTCAGGTCACCAGACCATTCTTCATGCAGGGTGACCAGGCCAGCCACCAGCCAGTCGCCCGGGAAATCGGCAGGAATGGACAAGACGTCAACCGCAATGGTTTCTGCATGCTGTAATACGGTACGGGTGCGGGCAAAAAAGTTGTTACGGCTGCTGTCTCTGTCGAGTAATTCGCCGGTAAACTCAGGAGCGGTGATACTAAATTGTCCGCTACGCTGAGGCGTAATAGCAAAGCGGCGGCTAATGGTGCGATAGCGCACACCATCAATCAGCTTGCTGCCTTCTTCATCCCGGCCTATCTGCAGCACGGACGCTCCTTCCATGCTGGGTTCGGTCAGGCTGCCGCGTTGCAAGTCGCCGCGAAAATGGATAGTCACCGTATAGTAGCCGGTTTGCTGGACATGCAGCCGGCTTTGTTCCAGGCTGGCGGTTAAAAATACATCGGGCTTGCCGTCGGCTGCCGCATTAGCAGCAATCACTTCCAGCTCAATCGGTTGGCTGCGGACCTGGCCGACCTCAAAAGCCGGTATGGTGTAACGACCGGGTTCCCGGGCAAACAGTGATAAACGCCAGCTGGTGCTGTGACTGGCTTCCCCGTTGATGACCCTGGTGCTTTGGCTGACCGAAGGGACTGTGATACGAAAGTCCTGCTCAAGCACCCGAAAGTTCAGTTGATCAGCGCTTAAGCGTGCATCTGCAGTGACTTCCAGCACAATAGCTTCACCAACCATGGCCGGGTTTTTATCGACGCTGGCACTGAGCTGGCTGGCCGCCCACAAGGGCCAGCTACCCAGGATCAACAAACACAGACAAAGGGTTCTTACCATTCTTCTCGGGCTCCTGTCGGCAGTTGTTGCTGCCTGCGGCGTTGATGTTCAATATGCATCCGGTTGCGTAGCAGCAAAGCCGGATCATCCTGCACTTTACGCAGCAGGTTATTCAGCTCTTGTTGTTGTTCTGGATCGGCATCGGGCCAGGGTGATTCCACCACCTGCCGTTGTTGCTGTTCAGCTGCAGTTTGATCTGTGTCTGCTGCTTGCTGAGGTTCGCTTTGTTGTTCTTCGCCGCTGTCTTGCTGATCGGTGTCCTCTGTTTGCTCTGAGCCATCTGCAGCCTCAGAGCTGTCTGATTGCTCAGGGCTCTCCGCGCCTGCATCCGCTGCGGCAGGATCTGAAGAACCGGCGCTGTCGTCCTGAGACTGGCTGCTGTCCGAGCCCTGTGGTGATTCTTCTTGTTGATCATCACTTTGACCGTTGTCATCGCCGTCTTGCTGCTGCTCTTGCTGCTCATCCAGCAAGCGCTGTATTAGCGCAGCATTGTGCCTGGCTTGTTCCAATGTAGGATCTTGCTGTAAAGCTGCCTGGTAGGCGTTTAGGGCTTCTTCAAAGCGTCCCTGCCTGGCTAACGCATTGCCCAGATTGTAGCTGTGACTGGCGGCTGGGTTTGTATCGCTCAGTGCTGCCCAGGCTTGCTCTGCGGCCAGGTAATCGCCAGCACGGTATGCTGCCTGGCCACGCCAGTAAGGATCACTAAATAACTGAGCAGCACGTGGATAGTCACCTTGCCGATAGGCTTGCATCGCGCGTTGCTGATCGGTTTGAAACAGGCTGCGGTTATTCTCTGCCATCACGCCCGGTGGTAACAATAACAGGCAAACCAGCAGTAACTGTCCGCGCTTGCCAAGCCACAGGGCCAGTGGCAATAACAACCAGACCAGATAGACCGCTTTATCTCGCCAGGCATCGCCAGTTGTTTGCAGCTGTTGTTCCGAGCGTCCTTGCTGGCGCTCAGGTTGGTTCAGCACCGCCTGGATATCGCTGTCGGTCAATCGCGCTTGTGCAAAGACACCGCCACCTCGCTGGGCCAGTTGGCGCAGTTGGCTAATGGGCACACCGGGCAGCACCAGTTGATTGTTGCTATCGCGCAGCAAGCTGCCATCCGGCAGTTGGACCGGAGCCGCTTCTTCACTGCCAAAGCTGATAATAGATAGTCGGTGCCGCATACGAGATACCTGATCAAACAATTCGCGCTCGCTGTGCCGCTCAAAGCCATCCACCAGGGCGACAATATCCCCCTGCGGATAGCCCGCTTGTTGCAATAAGCGGTCGGCTTCCTTTAAGGCTGCCAGCAGGTTGGATCCCTGGCTTGGCATAATGTCAGGTCGTAAGTTCGGTAGCAGCAGGCGAACATTGTTGTGATCCGGTGTCAGTGGGCTGACCACAAAAGCCTCGCCGGCAAAAGCAACCAGGGCCAGCTCGCCTTCTTGCAACGCTTCAATAAAATCCAGTGCTTTAAAGCGGGCTTGATTGAGCCGGTTGGGTACCATATCGGTAGCATACATCGACATCGACATATCGATGATCAGCACCGTGGCCTTGTTGACAGTGATTGCTGGTTGTTCGATGCGTTGCCAGCTGGGACCAGCCAGGGCAATGGCCGCCAACAACCAGCAGAGGGCCAGTAGGGGCAGCGACCAGGGGGACAGCGACACAGCTCCCTTCCCGAGCAGGTGCTTTTGCAGATGGGGTGCGATCAGCTTTTGCCAGGGACTTTGTTGCTGGCGGTAACGCCAGAGCAGGACCAAGATGATCAGTAACGGGAGCAGGCTTAATAACCAGTAAGGCCTTAGCCAGTAGAGATCAGCGATTGGCATACAACAGCTCCTGCCAACGAATTTGTAGTGCGGCCAGCCACAGCGAGAGTAGCAAGGCCACAGCTAGTGGCCAATGCACCAGGCTGCGCTGCGGCCGGTAACTTAAGGTTTCACGTTCAATTGGCTCCAGTTCGTCCAGCAACTGGTACATGCGCTCAAATTCCTGCATGTTGCGGGCCCTAAAATAAGCGCCACCGGTTTCTTCGGCCATACGGATCAACAAGGGCTCATCCAGGTCGTGTGACGGATTCACTACGCGCGGGCCAAACAAGCCCTGTTGCACCATTTCTTCTGCCCCGATGCCGACGGTATGAATTCGAACACCGGCAGCCTTGGCTAATTGCAGTGATTCTTCCGGGCCGATATTGCCGGTGTTGCTGGCGCCATCGCTTAAAAATACGATCACTTTGTTGGAGCTTTCCAGCTCGTTAAAACGTTTCACCGCCAGGCCTATGCCTTCGCCAATGGCAGTTCGCCGGCCCGCCATGCCAACCACGATCTCATCCAGCATGGTTTGTACCGTGGTTAAATCCAGAGTCAATGGGGTTAGTTGGTAAGCCGCATCGGCAAACAGGATCAGCCCTACCCGGTCGCCTTGCCGGCGTTGTAAAAACTCCTTGGTCAGGAGTTGCACCGCCTGAATGCGATTGATGGGCCGGCCCTGCCACTGCATGTCTTCAATTTCCATCGAGCCGGATAAATCAAGCACCACCATAATATCACGGGCTTGTTGTGGGATCTCGACCGGCTCGCCATACCAGCGCGGCTCAGCTGCTGCCAGCACCAGGGCTAGCCAAATCAGGCCTGCCAGCCAGGTGCCAGCTTGTCGCCATCGGCTTGGGTTGCGCTGGCTTTGTCCGGCTACCTGCATCAAGGGTTTCAGTTTCAGTGTCCGGCCAGCCGCAACCGCGCTGCTTTTGAACAGCAGCGGCAGAGGGAGTAACAGCAGCAACCAGGGCCAGCTTAGTTCAAACATCCGCACCTCCACTGAGTGGTTGCCGCTGCGCGACTTGTTGCAACTGCTGAATACTTTGCTGATCCAGCCATTTTTTGGCGCAGTCGGAAAAGTGCCTGACATCGGCAGAATCTGGTGTGGGCTGATACAGCAGGCGGTTGAGATCGGGCCAGGTGAGCGTTGTATCCTGTGCCTGTAAAAACTGCTGCCATTCCTCAGTGCTGCAACTAAGTAGAGGGCTGTTCGGTGCATAGTGACGGATCAGCCGCTTTAGCAATTGGTTGATGGCCGCAGGGTCAATGGTTTCGAGCGCCACCAGTCGCTGCATCTCAGCCCGGGCGGCAAGTAAACCAGCTTGCTTTTGCAGCTGCTGCCTGCGTCGCTTGGCCAGCCAGACCACGGCAGCGGCCGCTAGCAGTGCAAGCAATAGCACCAGCCACCAGCCGGGCGCTATGCCCATAGCGGGGGCTGTGTCGGTTTCGATGATATCGGCCAGCTCAGCCAGCAGAGGATGCGATTCAGTCATGCCAGCTCCGTAGCAATTGATTGACCAGCGGCTCGGCTGCGCTTATGGGCAAACAGCGGCAGCCCACTTGTTTCAGGCTGTGTTGCAGCTGAGTAGAAAACTGCTGTTGCTGTGTTTGATAACGCAGCCGGGTACTGCGGCTGCCAAGATCCAGCCAGGCCGATTGCTCACCATCGGTTACCGGAGCGCTGCCACTGGCACTGATGGGCAGCGCCATTTCCAGCGGATCGAATAACGATGCACAGACCACTTCGTTATGCTGGCGTATCGCACTTAAGTGCCGCAGCGCTTCGCTGTTCAGCTGTTGAAAATCAGATAATACGAAGAGCAAACTGCCGGGCCGTACCAGCCGCCGCACTTGTCCAAGTGCCTGCGGCAACTGAAGGCCGTAGCGTCCCTGTTGCTCAGCAAACACAGCTTGCAATGCATGCAGATAATGCAGCACACCAGCCGAGCGGCTTCGGGGCTTTAGTTCCAGATGATGACGCTCGCTGAACACCAGACCGCCGAGTTTATCGCCAGTGGCTTTGCTGTGCCAGGCGATCAGGGCCGCTAAATGGGCGGCCTGCACTGATTTGTAAAGCAGGCTACTGCCAAAATGCATACTGTCGGACAGATCGGTCAAGATAAAGACCGGCCGCTCTTTTTCCTCACGAAACAGCTTGGTATGGGCTTTACCGGTGCGTGCTGTTACCCGCCAGTCAATGGTACGGACATCATCGCCAGGCTGGTAATGACGCACTTCATCAAACTCCATGCCGCGGCCTTTGCTGCGCGCCAGGTAGCTGCCAGCCAGCTTGCTTTGAATGTGTTGCTGTGGCCTGAGATCCAGCAGTTTGGTATAACGCTGGTACCAAAGCAGCTCATTCAGGCTCAGACTCATCCCTGTTGCAGCCAGCTGCTGCAGCCATTGCTGTGGGTTGACATCACTCATGGTCAGGGGACAGGTACCAGCTCAAGAATTTTGGTGAGCACCGCATCGGTTTTGATGCCTTCGGCTTCGGCCGCATAGGTCAGAATAATACGGTGGCGCAGCACATTGTGAAATACCGCTTGAATGTCATCCGGAGTGACAAAGTCCCGGCCATCCAGCCAGGCCTTGGCCCGGGCACAGCGCTCCAGCGCGATGGTGGCACGAGGGCTGGCACCGTAGGCCAGCCATTGACTCAGCTGCTGATCGTAGTTGGCCGGTTGGCGACTGGCCAGCACCAGGGCGACGATGTATTGCTCCAGTGCTGGTGCTAAGTGCAACTGCAAAATGGTTTTACGGGCGGCAAAAATATCGGCCTGGGTCATTTGCGGCGCTTTGGGGGTGGTCTGTTGCAGCGCTTCGCCCCGGGTCAGTTGCAAAATCGCCAGCTCGGTGTCCGCATCCGGGTAGTCGACATTCAAATGCAGTAAAAAGCGATCCAACTGAGCTTCAGGCAATGGGTAGGTACCTTCTTGCTCCAGCGGATTTTGCGTAGCCATCACCAAAAATAGCTCGGGCAGCGGGTAAGTGCTGCGGCCAACGGTAATTTGTTTCTCGGCCATGGCTTCCAGCAGGGCCGATTGCACCTTGGCCGGCGCCCGGTTGATCTCGTCGGCCAGAATAATATGGTGGAATAAGGGGCCTGTTTGAAACTCGAACTGGCCGGTTTCCGGCCGATAAATGTCGGTGCCGGTGAGATCGGCTGGTAGTAAGTCGGGGGTGAACTGAATGCGGTGAAAATCACCTTCCACCCCCTGAGCCAGGGCATTCACGGCGCGGGTCTTCGCCAGGCCAGGAGGGCCTTCCACCAGCAGGTGACCATTGGCAAGCAGGGCGATCAGTATGCCTTCAGTCAGCGCCGGTTGGCCCAGAACCTGGCTGTCGAGATAGCGTTTCAATTCGGTAAAAGCTTGTACCATAATGATGTTTAACCTGTGCAGGGAGTAAAAGCAGCTATGCTATGACGTACGCATTTATGACGTATGCATTTATATAAGGTTCATTCTGCAAAAGACAAGAGCAGGTTGCAATGCATGGATTTTAAAACAGGTGTTTTAATTTTCAGCGACTGTGGTTACAATCGAACGATGAATCAGGTCTGACCTGTTACCGATACCATGAGGATACTTATGACCAAGCCAATCGAATTAAAAAACCGTCAGGGGGATCGCATTGCCATTGTGCGTGGCTTACGCACTCCCTTTGCCAAGCAGGCGACAGCTTTTCATGGGGTGTCGGCGCTGGATATGGGCAAGATGGTGGTCAATGAGCTGCTAATCCGCTCTGAGATCGATCCTGCTCTGGTGGAGCAAGTGGTGTATGGTCAGGTGGTGCAAATGCCGGAGGCGCCAAACATTGCCCGGGAAATTGTGCTGGGTACCGGCATGAATGTGCATACCGATGCCTACAGCGTGACCCGCGCCTGTGCCACCAGTTTTCAGGCCGTAGCCAATGTCGCGGAAAGCATGCTGGCTGGTATGGTAGATGTTGGTATTGCCGGTGGTGCGGATTCAAGCTCAGTGTTGCCAATTGGGGTCAGTAAGACGCTGGGCCGAGCCTTGGTGGATATGAACAAAGCCAGAACCCTGGGCCAAAAGCTGAGTATTTTAAAGCGACTGGGTTTAAAAGATTTGTTGCCGGTGCCGCCAGCTGTGGCCGAATACAGCACCGGCCTGTCAATGGGCCAGACTGCCGAGCAAATGGCGAAAACTCATGGCATTAGCCGGGAAGCCCAGGATGAAATGGCGCATCGCTCGCACAGCCTGGCTGCCAAAGCCTGGCAATCCGGCCTGATGGCCGATGAAGTCATGGTGGCGCATGTGCCGCCGCACAAAACCTTTTTCGAGCAAGACAACAATGTGCGGATGGAATCCGAGTTAGCCTCCTATGCCCGCTTAAAGCCTGTGTTTGATCGCAAATACGGTACTGTCACAGCGGCCAACAGTACGCCATTAACCGATGGTGCCTCGGCTGTGCTGATGATGACCGAAAGTCGGGCCAAGGCACTGGGTTATGAACCGCTGGGTTACATTCGCAGTTATGCCTTTGCCGCCATTGATGTCTGGGAGGACATGCTGATGGGGCCGTCTTACGCCACGCCAATAGCGCTGCAGCGTGCCGGCATGACATTGGCCGATTTGACCCTGATTGAAATGCATGAGGCCTTTGCCGCGCAGGCGCTGGCCAATATGAAGATGTTTGGCAGCACCAGGTTTGCCAAAGAAAAGCTGGGGCTGGATAAAGCCATAGGCGACATTGATATGGACAAGTTCAATGTGAATGGCGGCTCCTTGGCTTACGGCCACCCCTTTGCCGCGACCGGCACCCGTTTGCTGGTGCAAACCTTACATGAACTGAAACGTCGTGGGGGTGGGGTAGGCTTGACTACGGCCTGTGCTGCCGGTGGCCTGGGCGCCGCTATGATTGTGGAGACCGAATAATGACTGAACAAAACACCAGCAGCTTTGCCTTGCAACTGCGCGACGATGGCGTTGCTGTGATCACCATGGATGTGCCGGGTGAGCGCATGAATGTGCTTAAAGCCACCTTTGCCGATGAAATAAACGCCTTACTGGCCGAGCTGAAACAAAACAGCAGCCTCAAAGGGGTGGTGATTATCAGCGGTAAGCCGGACTCCTTTATTGCTGGCGCTGATATCACTATGCTGGATGGATGTAATAGTGCTGAAGAAGCCGAGGCGATTGCGCGCTTAGGTCAGCAAGTGTTCGCCGATATTGAGCAATTGAAGGTACCTGTGGTGGCGGCTATTCATGGCCCATGCCTGGGAGGGGGGCTGGAGCTGGCGATGGCCTGTCATCAGCGGGTGGTCAGTGACGATGCTAAAACCGTACTGGGTTTACCGGAAGTGCAGTTAGGCCTGCTGCCTGGCAGTGGTGGTACCCAGCGTCTGCCTAAACTGGTTGGCCTGCAAAAAGCACTGGATATGATGCTAACCGGCAAGCAGTTACGGGCAAAGCAGGCATTAAAAGCCGGTTTGGCCGATGCGATGGTACCCAACAGCATATTACTGGATGCAGCTGTGCAATTGGCGCTGTCTGGTAAAAAGCCTGTGCATGAGCCGAAGCTCAATCTGGTTGGCAAGTTGCTGGAAAAAACCGGCCCCGGTCGTGGCATCGTGTTTGACCAGGCCCGCAAACAAACGCTGGCGAAAACCCATGGGAATTACCCGGCACCGCTTAAAATTTTGCAGGTGATCCGCACTGGCATCGATAAGGGCATGCAGCAGGGCCTGGCGGCTGAAGCCAAAACTTTCGGTGAACTGTGCATGACGCCAGAGTCCAAGGCGCTGCGCGCACTGTTTTTTGCCACCACTGACATGAAAAAAGAAAGCGGTGCTGGTGATGCTAAGCCGCGTATGCTGCGGAAAATAGCGGTGTTAGGTGGCGGCCTGATGGGCGGTGGTATTGCCAGTGTGACCGCAACCAAAGCGGGGTTGCCGGTTCGCATCAAAGACATTCAGCAACAAGGCATCGCCAATGCCCTGGCTTATGGTTATCAGTTGCTGGATAAAAAAGCCAAGCGTGGTTTTATGCGCAGAACCGAGTTGCAGCAGCAAATGGCATTGATGACTGGCACCACCGATTACAGCGGTTTTAAAGATGTCGATCTGGTGGTAGAAGCGGTGTTTGAAGATCTGGAACTTAAGCAGAACATGGTGGCGGATATTGAGCAGCACTGCAAAGAAGACACCATCTTTGCCAGCAACACCAGCTCCTTGCCGATTGGCCAGATTGCAGCGAAAGCGAAACGGCCGGAAAATGTGATTGGCCTGCACTATTTTTCACCGGTCGACAAAATGCCTCTGGTGGAAGTCATTGCACATAAAGGCACTTCGCCGGAGACTATTGCTACCACGGTGGCTTTTGCCCGTAAGCAAGGCAAAACGCCTATCGTAGTAAAGGATGGGGCTGGTTTTTACGTCAATCGCATTTTGGCACTGTATATGAACGAAGCGGCGCAAATTCTGTTGGAAGGCGAGCCGATCGAGAAACTGGATAAAGCCTTGGTAAAGTTTGGCTTCCCGGTTGGACCTATTACCTTGCTGGATGAAGTGGGCATTGATGTCGGCGCTAAAATTGGCCCGATTTTGCAGGGTGAGCTGGGTGACCGTTTTGCTGCTCCAGCGGCTTTTGACAAACTGTTGGCTGATGGCCGCAAAGGCAAGAAGTCCTCAAAAGGGTTTTATCTGTACAGTGGCAAAGCGAAAGGGAAAAAGCCGGTCGATGCCAGTGTCTACCCACTGCTTGGCATAACGCCAAGCCCGAAACTAAGCAGCGACGAGCTGGTACAGCGCACCACGGTGCAAATGCTGAACGAAGCAGCTCGCTGTCTGGAAGAAGGCGTCATTGCGTCGGCCCGGGATGGTGACATCGGTGCTATCTTCGGTATTGGTTTCCCGCCATTTTTAGGTGGGCCATTCCGTTACATCGATAGCTTGGGCGCTGCTAAATTGGTGGACATATTGAAAAGCTATGAGGCTAAGTTTGGTGCGCGTTTTGCACCCTGTGAGCTTCTTGTCACAATGGCAGCGGACCGCAAAACTTTCTATTGATTTTTGACCTGCGGATAAGCCCCCTGATGCCCCTGCACCAGGGGGCTTTTTTCTTTCGGTTCGTCTTGAACACAGCTGTAAAGATTTCGTTTCATTTTGAATGTATTTGCATTGTCTTACATAATCAGGTGTGAGCAAAATTTGCGATTCTGGCATGCATTCTGCCTCTAATTTGCCGGCATGGTTATGCAACAACCATGCATGCTAATTAAAATCAATCCATCCAGGAGTTACATCAATGAAAAAGCTTTTACTTGCCGTACTAGTTTTGGGCTTTGTTGCCCTGTTTACAGCGCCTTCAACGCAAGCTACCCCTATTCTTTCGCAGGATCTGTTATTGATCGACAATAATGGCATCTTCCAAACCATAGGCTCGATTAGCGTCAAAGTGTCGGAAAGTGAGAATTTCGGTGACTTTAATATCAGTACCAGTTGGTTTGCATTCGAACTTTTTGGCGTTCAGCTTATTCAAGATTTAGATTTTGATTTTTTTGAAGTAGCTTTTAACCCTCTGAACTTATTTGAAGGCTTTCAGTTTTTATCCTTTCAGGTTGAAGATATCAACACTGGCGACTTTTTTGTAGGTTTCTTTGAGTCTGGTTTCGGTTTCTTTGAAGACGCAAACGGCGACTTTTTTGACATGACACTTGGAAATGTGACGGTACCGGCACCAGCTACTTTAGCATTAATGCTGCTGGCGTTGTTTGGTCTGATGCTGCGCCGTCGAGCTTAATTTTTTGATAAAGAATGGGTGTCCGTTTTTTTTGCATGCTTTACCGCCATTTGTTTAAACAATAGACAGATCCTGTAATTCAAGCTGCCAGAAAAGCCCTGTTTTATCATAGAGTGTAATTTATTGTATGAGTTGTGTCAGTTTTTTTTACGATGATGTTTCCTGTGCTGCGCCCTGCATAGTTATGCAAATACCAGGAGCTGACTGCTTGGGTTAAGGAATCGCTGGCAACCTCTTTGTTCAGTATAAATATAACTAAAAGTGAAAATTATGAAGATACAAACCAAACGTACTAAAACCATCCTGGCGTCTGCCATTATGGCTGCTTGCGCTATGACCGTAGTGCATGCAAATCCATACGAAGTATCCGTTGATACTGCCTTGCTGCAATTGGATGGTGCCGCTGCTGCTTACGCACCTTATATCATTCAGGTGCGTGGCGAGTCTGGTATCGAGAAAGCAGCGCGTTTAGGTGAGCTGCGGCCTAACTCACAGTTGACAGCTGGTATGAATCGTTATGACGCCCGCTCAGCTGCCATGCAAGCGCACCAACAGCAAGTCACAAACTTCCATCAGAACCTTGCTGCTCAGATGGGCATTTCGAATGTGCTGTATTCCTATACCCACACCTTCAATGGTTTTTCAGCAACCTTAACGGCAGACGAAGTGCAGCGTCTTCGTCAACATCCGGATGTCGTTGGGGTATGGCAAGACGAGCCGATGCAGCTTGATACCTCCAATACGCCAGAGTTTCTGGGCTTAAACGGTGCCAATGGGCAGCATACTTTGGGTGTTAAAGGCGAGAATGTGGTGATCGGTATCGTGGATACCGGCATTTGGCCAGAAAGTGAAAGCTTTGCTGATGACGGCTCTTATGCGCCATTGGACAACTGGAACGGCGTCTGTGATACCGGTGAAGATGATACCTTCTTCTGTAATGGAAAAATGGTGGGTGCTCGTTACTTTAATAGTGCTTTTACCTCCGTTTATAACTTGCAACCTGGTGAGTTTGTGTCGCCCCGTGATCCAGACAACCACGGCACCCATGTAGCGTCGACTGCTGCTGGTAATGAAGGGGTTATGGCAACGATCAACGGCCAGCCTGCCGGCTTTGTGACTGGTGTGGCACCAAGAGCTCGTATTGCTACTTACAAAGCTTGCTGGAACAGCAGCTACGTAAGCCCTGAAGGTAACCCAGAGCGTGGCTGTTTCTTTGGTGATACCATGGCTGCGATTGATGCCGCAGTCGCCGATGGCGTGGATGTAATTAACTACTCTATTGGTGGTAGTTTAACGGATTTAACCACCTTAGCTGCGGCGGCCAAGTTGCGTGCTACCCAAGCTGGTGTTTTTGTATCCGTTTCAGCAGGCAATAGTGGCCCAGGAGCAGGCACAGTGGGTACGCCAGCACCTTGGGTTATGAGTGTTGCTGCTTCAACCTATGATGGAACCAGCGTCGTTGTTGGTGGTGCTGCCATTGATGTAACCGGTGGTTCAGTAACGGGCAATTATCCAGCTGTGGAAGCTGCTACCACGACGCCGCTGTTTCAGGTAGGCGAAGTAGCTGCCGATTTAGCCGTGGCTAGCCCGATTCTGGCATGTGATGGTGTGGACAATGCGGCAGAGCTCGAAGGCAAAATTGTTTTGATGCAACGCGGTGTTTGTCCTTTTGATAACAAGTTGGCAGCTGCACAGGCCGCAGGTGCTGTTGGCGCCATTGTGCTTAACAGTGATAACACTGCACCTTTTGTGATGGGTGGTAATGGTAGCTTCTCAATCCCTGGCTTTATGATTAGCCGTGCTCATGGTTTGGCGTTACTTGAAGCTAGTGAAGCCGGAGAAGATATTGCGGTTCGGTTTGTGGCGGGGGCCTTGGTACCGCAAACTGAAGTTGGCAATATTATGGCAGGATTTTCATCGCGTGGTCCAAACCTGGCTTCGTTCGATATCATCAAACCTGATATTACCGCTCCGGGTGTTCGCATCCTGGCAGCAGGCTCTGAAGAGCGGATGTTAGGTGCCAATGACGTACCTTTCGTTTACTTGCAGGGTACTTCAATGTCCAGCCCGCATATTGCTGGTATGGCTGCTTTACTTAAGGAGTCAAACCCGAATTGGTCACCAGCGATGATCAAATCCGCACTGATGACGACAGCACGTCAAAATGTGGTGAAACAAAATGGTGTCACTGCGGCTGATCCTTTTGACTTTGGTGCCGGCCATGCGGTTCCTGCCAGTGCTGCTAATCCTGGTCTGGTGTATAACGTTGATACTACGCATTACTTTGCATTCTTGTGTGGTTTGGGTGCGCAAAGCTTTGTATCGAATGCCTCAGGCTTTAGCTGCGATGCTTTTGCCAACATGGGATACGACTTCGAGGCTAGCCAATTGAATATGCCATCCATTGGTATTGCCGAGTTGGATGTCAGTCGCGTTGTTTATCGCGAAGTCACTGACGTATCAGGCTTTAGCACTACTTATACCATTCAGATTGATGCGCCCGCCGGAATTCAGGCTACTGCATTAACGCTCAATGCCTTAGGCGAGTGGGTACCATCCTCTCAGCTGGAAGTTCCTGCCAATGGCCAGGCTGCCTACGCCATTAAATTTGAAACTACATCCTCAACTGATTACGAAACCTGGAAGTTTGGTTCAGTGACGTTGAGCAACGGTCAATTCGATGTGCGTAGCCCAATCGCCATCAAAGCCATCCCACCAACACTGATCGAAGCACCTGAGGTGATTTCTGCGCAGGTTGCTGCCAGCTCTGGCCGGGTAAGCTTCCCTGTGTTGATGAACTACAGCGGTCGTACGTCAGCTTCTATGGTTGGATTGTCTGCACCTTTTGCTAGCTCCAGAACCATTCCACAGGATCCAGATGGAACCTTCCAGTTCAATGAGCCAAGCTTAGGTACTCACATTCTGGAGATCCCTGCAGGAACTAAAGTGGCTCGTTTCATGTTAAATGAGGGGCTGGCGACTGTGCCTGGTGCTATCCTGGACTTATATGTCTATCGCTGTCAGGGATGGAGCTGTTCATTTGTCACGTCATCAACCAGCAATAGTGGGTTTGAAGACATCGTGCTGCGTGATCCGGTTCCGGCTGCGAATCAAGCCGCAGGTAATGTGTATATTGTGTGGGTGCATCCGCGCAATTTGCAAGGCGCAGCAGAAGTGACTTACACCATGCCGTTCTGGATTGTGGACCAGCACAATAATGCCACATCGCGCTTGGCTGCACCGGTTCGTGCTATTGATGGTCGCTTTAATAATGTGACTTTAATGACCCGTGATTTGCAGTCATCCCCATTGCCGTACATGGGCGTGATATCTTTTGCAGATGAAAGTGGTAATGAGCAGGCTTCAACCTTGATTGAAATTCGTGCCAACTAAGCACAAAAGAAATAAATGAATAAAGCCCATCTTCGGATGGGCTTTTTTTTGTCTTGCGTTTGGGGGTAGACTTGTAAGATGAAAATACATCGCCAAGTCGCTGGTTTTATCACTGCTATCGTTCTCATGGTGAGTTTGACGTTGTGGCTACTTTGGTTATGGTGGCCAGCGCCATTTTTCTTCACACCAGATGAAAGTGTGGAGTATCAGCAACCGTCCTATCAATTATTTGCGTATGGAACTCTCCGCAATCGATTTGTACGCAAGTTAGTCACTGGAGGGGATGTGAAAGTAACCGTTGATGAGTTAGCCGGGTTTGAGCGTGAGGGGTTGAATATTGTCGCAAACGAAGCTGCAGTCACTGTAGGGGTCCGAATGCAGGTGAGCAAGCGGCAAATGCAGCGACTGGACCGGTATGAGCGCTTGGGGCTGCGCTATTGCCGTTTTCAGGTCTTTTTAACCAGTGGTGAGCAAGCTTGGGTGTATCAACGGCTAAACGGTGAGGGTTGTGAACAACAGCAGCAGTAAATTGGCCATGTTTTAACAACATCAGCGATTTGAATCTGATAACATACGCATTGCTGCGCTATTCCATAGTTTTGTTTTAATTGGGAGAGATCGCTTTGTTGTTGCTTCCTGCTGTTTTTGTCTGCACCGCTATTTCAATCTACATCGCTGCATTGCGTGCCGGTATGTCCGCTTGGCGTTGGGGCATTGCTGCGCTGGCGCTTGGACCTTTATTGCTGCCGCTTTTTACCAGCCATAAGCGCCTGGTGATCTTAAGGGCCAGAGGGCGCAACAGCCGTTTGTTCAGACCTTAATATCCTTAAGTTGTATCAGGACGTTTTGCAGGCTATCACTGCTGTCTGCTGCTTTCAGGTAAGCCGCGTACAAATTTCGACCTATTACCGGGGCATCTTCAACTTGCTGCAGCACTCCCTGTTGCAGCTGTTGTGCAACCATGGTCTCTGGCAGATAAGCCGCGCCTTTTTGTTGTAATACGGATGTCAGGGCGATGCCGGCATGATTGGTTCGGACCGTGACCCGGATCTCTTCATGCAAGATATCGGCATGCTTTATTTGAAAAGCCGTTCCCCAGTCCATTAACACATAATTGGCCTGCATAGCCGCTTTTGTCGGCTCAAAATCAGAGTGGATTACCGGCAACAGTTTTAATTCCGTATGATGCTCGACTTGCAGGTCATCAGTTTTTGGTGGGTCAAACAGTAAAGCTAAATCCAATTGACGCTCTAACAAACCTCGGATCATGGATTCTCGCTCCAGGCTTTCAGCCCGCCAACTGATGGCCGGAAGTTGTCGCTGCATCACGCTAAAGCGCGCTAGTAGGTAACAATCCCATAGTGTTGCGGTTGAGGCAATGACCAGTTGCTGTTGTTGATCGGCTGTAATCGCTACATCCTGCCGCGCCCGCTGAAGGGTGACTAACATGGTCTCGGCATGCGGCAGTAGCCGCTCACCAGCTGTGGTCAGCTGAATGTTGTTACGGTAACGACTGAACAGGGTGACGCCAAGGTGCTGTTCCAGTTGGCGAATGCGTGAACTGACAGCCGATTGGGTCAAAAACAGGTTGGCGGCAGCTTTACCGAAATGACGGGTGCGATGAACTTCCAGAAAAGTTTTAAGTAACTCTGTATCCAAGTGCTTTCCTCAGGAATTTTTATCGTCACGATAAAAAACTTTTGTTTTACGAGGGCAATTTTGTTCACCATACTCCGCACAGTTGAGCAGAGCAAGTGGATTGTGATCCCAATTGCCACTTGCTTTGTACAACATGCAACCCTAATAATGCATTGTAATGATGAGCAACAGAGGAAAAAAGTGATGCAGCAAAGTTTTGTCGCTCCACGTCGCTTTTTCGATGACCGCAATTTCCCAAAAGGGTTTACCCGGTCAGGACGCTTTACACTGGCAGAAGGTAACCTGCTGGAAAAGCATGGTGTTGCTTTGCAGGAACTGGAGCAGGGTAGTCGTGCTCCACAAACTGATGAAGAGCAACGTTTTGTACTGGTTTGCCGCGGAGAGGCCGAAGCGGCCAGCGCTGTGGAGAAAACCTGGCTGAAATACAAACAACGGGTGCAGGAAAAACGTAAATTCCATACCGTGTTTGGTAAGAAGCGTATTGCTGACAGCAGTGACGATTTCAGTTACGTTGAGGTTGACAGCGATTAAGCCTCTCTAAGCCGCCTCTACCGGGTTCAAGCCCGGTTGATGTGCCCAGGTAACTCAGTTGAGCATGGATGCTAACCCAGTGTGGCAGTTGTCCGTGCGACTTTCGTCGTGTTCGGTGCCTGCTGCTGTTGCAAAAACCTGGTAAAGTCCTCTGATGACAAGGGCTTGCTGTAGTAATAACCTTGTATCACTTCACATCGTAGTTGTTTAAGCAAGTCCAGCTGCTGCTTTTCCTCCACGCCTTCTGCCACCACCGTCAGGCTTAGGTTGTGAGCTATCGTCACTATGGTATCCACCATATTGCGGCCACGGGCTGTGTCCATATCATCAATGAAGGCTTTGTCGATTTTCAGCGTATTCAGCGGAAACTGCTTCAAATACGCCAGTGACGAATAGCCCGTTCCAAAGTCATCCATAGCCAGGTGAATACCACGCGCCCGTAACTTCTTCATGGTATCAATTGCCATGGTGGGCGATTGCATGACGGTGCCTTCGGTGATCTCAAGTTCCAGATGATAAGACGGCAGCTCGGTCTGTTGCAGTACATCGTCAATTTGTTCGCATAAATAAGGCAACATAAATTGCTTGGCTGACAGGTTCACTGCAACCCGACCATGAAACAGTTCCTGATCAATCCATGCTTTCACTTGTTGACAGGCTTTACGAAGCACCACAGCCCCGATTTCAACAATTTGTCCTGTTTCTTCAGCTACAGGAATAAAAGTGGCAGGGCTGATAATGCCGCGCTTTGGGGTAATGAAACGAACCAATGCCTCCATTCCAAGCAGCTTACCGCTGTGGATATCCATTTTTGGCTGATAATAGACGGAAAAAAAGTCTTCTTTTAAGCCATGGCGAATCAGGTTTTCAATCTGCAAGCGTTTTACCGCTTGTTTGTTCATACTGTCGTTGAAAAAAAGGTAACGGTTACCGCCTTCATTTTTAGCATGGTACATGGCCGTATCAGCGTTACGAAGAAGGCTCTGAGGATCCTGACCATCCTCTGGGTATAGCACTATGCCTATGCTGCAACTGATCGCAAGTTCGTGTTGATTGATAAAAAATGGCAGATTAATTTGTTTGATCAGCTCTTTGGCCAGTGAGGTAATGGTGTGAATATCGTTGGTGTTTTCCAGCAAAATAGCAAACTCATCGCCACCAAGCCGGTACAGCTGTCCTTTGTTGCGGGGAAATAACTTAAGGCGCTCCGTCAGCTTGCATAGCAGGCCGTCACCGAGTTGATGACCAAGTGAATCATTGATTTTTTTGAAGTTATCCAGGTCGAACATTAAAAGTGAATGGCGTTTTTGTTGCTCTACCAGCTCACCCAACTGGCTGAGAAATAAAGCCCTGTTTGGTAAGCCGGTCAGAGTATCACTGTTGGCTAGCTTACTGAGCTGTTCTTCACGGGTCTTGCGTTCGGTAATATCAGAAAATACCGCGACATATTGCTGGATCTGTCCTTGTTCATCCCGGACGACGTTAAAGTTCAACTCGGCATGGTAGGTTTGACCATCGCTGCGTTGTTCCTGCACTTCCCCAACCCAGGAACTGGTTTTCATCAAGGCTTGTTTGATATCACGTAGAAAGCGGCTTGGGTAAAGCGATAATTCGAACTGTTGTTGAATGACGTGTTCACGATCTTTGCCTGTAATACGGCTAAAAGCCGGGTTTACTTCCAGAATGCGAAAAGATGTATCACAAATAACAACCGCATCGGAAATATTTTCCAGGCACTGTGCGAACAGCTGCAAGCGCTCTTCTGCCAGTTTGATATGATGAATGTTTTTCAGAGTACCGGTCATGCGGCTGGCTTGATTTTGCTGGTTATAACTGACGACTTTGCCGCGGTCAAGCACCCAAATCCACTGTTGATCACTGGATCGAATGCGGTAGGTGGCTTCAAAATAGGGGCTTTGCTGATTGAGATGATTGCTTAGCGCTTCGCTGACTCGATCCAAGTCTTGCGGGTGAATTTGTTGGCGATTGGGAGGAATATCCTGAGTCTCCGGGTCCAGCTCAACCGGGCTTTGCCACGAGCTGGAGCGATACAATGTGCCTTGTTCAATGTTCCAGTCCCAAAGCTCATCACCGCTACCCCAGAGTGAAAGACGAAGCCTTTCTTCACTGTGCTCCAGTCGGCTTTGATATCGGCGCATCTTGACTATACTAAGATGAGCCAATAATAAGGCTCCAAACGAAAGCAACAACACAACACTGAGGACATAAGGTTGCACAGCCTCCCAGTTCATGGCGAAGGCCGTGTTTGGCAGTAAAGTAGTTAGGCAGCTCAATATTATTGTTGTTGTGGTGCCAGCGCGCATTAAGTCATCTTGGATGCAGTCTAGGTACCGTTAACATATAGAAATTGCCTGATGCTGTCAAAAGCAAATCGTTTTAATCATTTTCCAGCTCGGAAATCAGCTCTGATGCATCTAGAAAACGCAGGTGGCTATGGCTTGGCTTGCTGTCGGTAGCAAGGAAAATAGCATCGTAATCTGGTGAGAGTAGCTGGTAAAAAAAGTGAACAAATTGATTCAGGGTCAGCTGCTTTGTCGCACTGCTGATGCGCTCAGTTAGGTTAAACTGCAGGTCATCCTGCCCAATTGCCAGCCAGAGCCGCTTCGCGCGACTACTTAAACTGGTGTCTTTGTCTTGCAGTTGGTTGAGCAACCCTTGCTTTAGCTCCTGAAACTCAAGCTCACTCAATTGCTCTAACTCAGCCAGGAAAGTACGATAAAACTGCACGGTAGCCTGATACAACTGCTGACAATCCGTATTGGGTGATTGAATGTAAAAAGCCAGGCCAGGCAGAGTATTCACAGGAACATAACCGGTTCCTACCAGATAGCCTAGTTGTTGCTCGGTGCGCAATTGATGAAAATAGCGCGGTGCCAGCAAGTGGTTGGCCAGCATAAAGCGACTGATCTGCTCGGGTGATTTATCCTGAGCTGGTAAGTAGATGACCAGCGCATGATCATGATGATCCACATCTATATTGAGCCAAACAGGGCCATGGTTTTGCATTGGGCGCTCTGGCACAGACAGAGGAGCGCAATGCTCCCGATCAGCCAACCAGCTACCCAAGCGCTGTTGCAATTCGGTGGCGTCCTGTGATTGCCAGTTGCCAACCATAAAAGCCTCGATGTGCAATTGCTGCAACAACTGCTGATGAAAGCAGGCAAAGGCATCAAGCTGCATGCTTTCAAGTTCCAACAGCAGTCTGTCGATGGCTGGATTGAGTGGATGCAACACCGCTGAAAGCTGACTAAACAGACTGGCGACGGGTTTATTTTTATGGCTGTCACGCCAGTGACGCATCAGCTGTTGTTTGATTTCGTGAAAACGGCCCGCCTGGACCTGAAATTGACTTAGATGCTCTAACACATCGAGCAGCAACTGAATTTGATTGTTGCTAAGGCCAAAGCTGTGAATGCTGATGCCTTGCTTTTGTACGTGAAGGCTGTAGCCCAGACCCGCCGTGCTGGCAGGATACAATGCCTGTTGGATTTCATCGTTTAGCAACTCTACCCATAGTCTGGTTGCAGCCAAGTGCCAGCAACTCTGAATGCTAAAAGGCAGGCTCAACTGCAGATAGATGTGACCTTTTGGGGTATGAAAATCGGCATCTGGCTTAAACCAAAGGGTGAGTGCATTATCGCGATGGATACAGTCGGGCCTTTCTTGTGTTGCACTTTCAGGCAACAGCCGAAGCTCATCGACGAAGTAGGGGTTTGGTTGCGGCAACTGAAACTTTGGCGATGGTGATAAGTTTGCCAGCGATTGCAGCAACCGGGTTGGCAGCGGCTCTACCCGATAAGGTGTGAGGTACCAGCGCGCGCTCTGGTTGGTTTCAAGGCCAGGTCCAATCACCATAAGTCGCACATTGGTGGGTTGGAAATAATTCAGCACCTGACGATACAGGGACTCTGGTGGGGTTTCCATCCGGTAGTCACCAAAGACGATGTCTTCAACCGGGTAATGATGCATATTCACAGCCAGCTCAGTGGCTGTTTGCTCCGAAGTGCTGGGCTCCTGATAGCTGAATGACCATTCCAGCAGTTGCTGTCGCTCACGATACAACTGCTGTGGGAAGGGAGATTGTTTTAGCATGGCCAGATATTGAAAGATGGCATGCGTGATTTGCTCAGTAGAGGCCATACCAGCTTGAGTCAGTTCGCAGGAAATACTGAAGTCTTTGAAGTTGCTGCCATCGACACCACCACCGGCGCTAAGTTGATTGATCCAGCCAGCCGCTTTCAACTCGGCATACAAAGAACCTGGTCCTTCATCCCCCAGTAAATGCGCAATAAAGCTGACCAGCTTATAAGGGTACCAACGTTGGATACCAGGCAGGGCAAAGCTCAGTACCAGCTTGTGCATTTCTTTATGCGGTTCTACCCTCAGTTCGATACCCAGTTGTTCAGGCAAATAGAGGGGCTCTTCCAACCAATCACGTTGGCATTCCCCCTGAGGCATCGCTGTAAAGTGTTGTTCAACCCAGGCTTGCTGAGTGCTGAGTGGTTCCGGTGCTACCAGAACCAGCGTCATCTGGCTGGCAAGGTAGTAACGCTGATAAAAAGCCAGCAGGCTGTCACGCAGGCTTTGCTCCGGCAAGTCGACCAGGGTTTGCAGGTTACCTACCGAGAATTTAGCAAAAGGGTGCGCTGGGTTAACCGTTTCCTTGTGTACCTGATAGATCCGGCGGCCATCATCTTTCAGTTTAAGGGTGAACTCGGCTTCGATGGCTTGACGTTCTTTCTCTATGTAGCTCTCTGCAAACAAGGGGTGGATAAACATATCGGCAAAACGCTGTAAGCCTTCGGCAAAATGCGCTGCATCACTGTCAAAAAAGTACGTGCTATGCTCTGTGCCGGTCCATGCATTGCTGCTGCCACCATGATGACTGACAAATTGTTGAAAGCTACCAGCAACCGGGTAGTGTTTGCTTCCCAAAAACAGCATATGTTCGGTAAAGTGTGCCAGTCCTTGCCGTTCAGGTGGATCATCAAAGTGCCCGGCACGGATGCAAAGCGCAGCAGCACTTTTTTCTGCATCACTCTGCTGTACCAGAAGTACAGCCAAGCCGTTGGCCAGAACCAGGTGCTTATACTGCTTTTGGTCGTTAGGGCTTTGCTTTATCAAGTTTTTTTTCAATAGTCTGCCTGCTGGGTTTTCGGGGCAACCGGCTCAGTTGTGGCTTTTCATGCCTTTAAGGAATAGCATAGCCTAAGTTTATGCCTTAATAACAGTTACTCATGAGCGAATCTTTCATTATGATAGCGCACAATTTTTAGCCTGGTGTACCCGGGGCGTGACATTTCGGTAGTAGGTGACAGTTGATGGTCAACTTGGTGATTATGCGTCATGGTGAGGCTGAAGCGCTGCAAAGCACGGATGCAAAACGGCAACTTACCACAAAAGGCAAAGCAGAAGCCTGCCGGATGGCGTCCTGGCTGCGTCAGCATTATCCTGCTTTTGACAAGATAATTTGCAGTCCTTACAGCAGGGCGCGCCAGACGGCTGAACTCATGTTGCAAAAGCAGCCGGCCGGTTGTGAATTGGCGTTGTTGTCGGATCTGGTGCCAGAAGGTGATCCGGTGCAGGTACAGCTGTATCTGGATGCACTCTGGTCGACTGAACCAGAGCAGCGTATCTTATTGGTATCCCATATGCCGCTGGTAAGCTTTTTAGTGCAGACCTTCAGCAGTGCTGGTCAGTGTCCGGTATTTGCTACGGCAGGCCTGGCCTGTTTGCAGTATGAACCAGGCCGAAACGGCCAATTGCTGGAAACCGTTTCTCCTCAGGAGTTGAGCTTACTGCCGGTGTAACCAACGATCCATCAGGTTAGATTGTCACTGTCTTTATCGCTCATGGCACCTTGCGGAAGCGCCAGCAGTAACAGCAAAGCCCCATCGCGGCCCCAACTGCGTGGTGCGGTATGAAAAGCCCTTACATTGGGGTGCTGGATAAGCCAGTTGGGTACTTTTCGCGCCAGAATCCCCAAGCCTTTACCATGGACGATACAGGCGCAATGCAGATGCTGCTGCTGACACCAGTGCAGCAAAGCCGCCAGTTCCAGTTTGGCTTCTTGCTGCGTCATGCCGTGCAAGTCCAGGGTAACCTGAGGCTGAATTTGGCCACGCTTTAAGGCTCTGGCTAACAGCGGGTCCTCCCCGGGGGCAACATAGCTTTGTGCACCGTCACCTCCCACATAGCCTTCATATTGGTCGGAAAAATAAAACAGCGCTTGCTCCTCGGTGGGCAGCCGGGCTTTTGCTTTAGTTTTTGATGTAACCGGAGTAGAATGATGCCACTTTTTATCCTGCACCAACGGTGAGGCGTCCGCGACAAGGTCACGGAATAACTGACTTTCTTCCGGGCTTAGTTTGGTTTTATCTGGCATGGTGCAAGTGTAATCAAACCAGCCGGGCAACACAAACCACTTCCGTCCAGCCGTATGAATAAACTTGGAATACTATGACCACAGGCTCAACGACCACAGGCACAGCGCAAACCGAGGCAACCTCTTTATTTAGTCCTTCTTTGATTGAAGATGCGTTAACGCAGCTTTGCAGTGTGCAGGATTGGCTGCGCTTTGCGGTCAGTAAAATGCATCAGGGCCAGGTTTATTTGGGCCATGGCACCGACAACCCTTGGGATGAGGCGGCCAATTTAATGGCTGCTGTGTTGTCCTTGCCGCCGCTCACCGACGAGCAGTTGTTTAAAGCTCGGTTGATCATGCAAGAGCGACGGGATTTTATTGCGCTGCTGCAACAACGAATAGAGCAGCGCATCCCTGCCGCTTATCTGACTCATCAGGCTTATTTTGCCGGCTTGCCCTTTTATGTCGATGAGCGGGTGCTTGTGCCGCGTTCACCCATTGCTGAGCTGATCCAACAAGGGTTTAGCGAGCAGTTGGCAGGTGTCCAACCAGAGCGGATCCTGGATCTGTGTACCGGTTCTGGCTGTATTGCTATTGCCTGCGCATACCAGTTTCCTGAGGCAGAAGTGGATGCAGCTGATATTAGTCCTGATGCGTTGGCGGTGGCAGAGTACAATATTTCCGAGCATCAACTTGAACATCGGGTATTTCCATTGTTATCAGATGTATTTGATGGCTTGGCCGGACAACAGTACGACCTGATTGTTACCAATCCGCCCTATGTAGACGCCGAGGATATGGCTGATTTACCGGCTGAGTTTTTACACGAGCCAGAGCTTGGCTTGGCGTCTGGGGCTGATGGCCTGGCGCTGACCCGACAAATTTTACGGCAAGCAGCACAGCACCTGACCGAGCAAGGCGTGTTGGTGTGTGAGGTGGGTAACAGCATGGTGGCACTTCAGGCCTTGTTGCCAGATGTCGGGCTGCAGTGGCTGGCGTTTGAACAGGGCGGTACCGGGGTATTTTCCATTGATAAGGCAGAGCTGCTACGCTGCCAGCAACAGCTGAAGGAGTTTTAAATGGCAGGCAATAGTATCGGTCAGTTGTTTCGGGTGACCACCTTTGGGGAAAGCCATGGTCCAGCCATTGGCGGCATCGTCGATGGTTGTCCGCCTGGGTTGCACATTAGCGCTGACGAGTTGCAGCAAGATCTGGACCGGCGAAAACCCGGCACCTCGCGATACACTACTGCCCGGCGCGAAGCCGATGAAGTGAAAATTTTATCCGGCGTGTTTGAAGGCATCAGTACTGGTTGCTCCATCGGTTTATTGATTGAAAATACGGATCAGCGCTCGCAGGATTACTCCAAAATTAAAGATGTGTTCCGCCCAGGCCATGCCGATTACACCTACTGGCATAAGTTTGGCATTCGCGATTACCGTGGTGGTGGTCGCTCCTCGGCCCGTGAAACGGCTATTCGGGTTGCTGCCGGTGCCATTGCCAAAAAATACCTGAAAGAAAAGTTCGGCATGGAAATTCGCGGTTACCTCGCCCAGCTGGGCCCGGTTGCGATGGATAAAGTGCATTGGAATGAAGTGAACAACAACCCGTTTTTTTGCCCGGATCCAACCAAGCTGGATGCGCTTGATGCCTATATGCGGGATTTGAAAAAAGAGGGTGACTCTGTCGGTGCCCGGGTGAATGTTGTGGCTTCTAAAGTGCCGGTAGGTTTGGGGGAGCCGGTGTTTGATCGCCTTGACGCCGATATTGCCCATGCCATGATGAGCATTAATGCGGTGAAAGCCGTAGAAATCGGTGATGGCTTTGCTGTGGTGGAGCAAAAAGGCTCGACCCACCGTGATGAATTAACGCCGCAAGGCTTTAGCGCCAATCATGCTGGTGGCGTGTTGGGAGGTATCAGCAGTGGTCAGGATATTCGGGTTAGTATTGCGCTTAAACCCACTTCCAGCATTAGTATTCCAGGTAAGAGCATCAACCTGGATGGCGAGCCGGTGGATATGCTGACCAAAGGCCGGCATGATCCTTGTGTCGGCATCCGGGCGGTGCCGATTGCTGAAGCCATGCTGGCCATTGTGTTGATGGACCATCTGCTACGCCATCGGGCGCAGAACCTGGATGTGGTCTGCAACACACCGGATATTGCCCGCTTGCAAGACGAATGAGTGGACTGCCAACACAGCATGCCGTACCGGCTTTGGTGCTGGCTTACTTTGCTTACTACGGTGTGCTTGGCATCTTTATTCCTTACCTTGGGCTTTTTCTCGATGGCCGTGGTTTAAGTTCGTACGATATCGGTGTCCTGCTGGCGTTGGTCACCGCTACCCGCATTGTTGGCCCAAGCCTTTGGGCTGCCGTGGCGGAGCGCCAAGGACGACCGTTACTCATCATGCGGCTTGGCGCGGTACTGGCTTTGTTCGGTTGGCTTAGCAGTTTCTTCGACCAGGGCTTTTGGCTGCTGTTGCTTGGCTTTAGTATCTTCAGCTTTTTCTGGACTGCCATCCTGCCGCAGCTGGAAGTCACCACCTTTCACTTTCTAAACGACAATACCAGTCGTTATAGCCGGATCCGTAGCAGTGGTAGCGTTGGCTACATAGTGCTGGTGCTGATAGGGGGGGTATTGCTGCAAAGCCTGGGTACTGAATCGCTGCCTTATGGTGCGGCCATTCTCATGTTGCTCCTGATTGGCAGTTTATTTTTATTGCCAGAGCTGTCACCTCCCACGGAAAGTAGCTCGGCCCGAAAGGGCTTTGGCCGTTTGCTCAGCCAGCCGGTATTTCTCTGTTTTATGGGGGCGGCTTTTATTTTGCAGATGAGCTTCGCGCCTTTTTATGGCTTTTTCACCCTCTATGCCAGAGACCTTGGCTACAGCGGGGTAGCGACTGGACTTTTTATCAGCCTGGCGGTGTTGGCTGAAATTGTTGCTTTTTTCTGGATGGGCACCTTGTTAAAGCAGCGCAGTTACCGCTTGGTGCTGAGCTGTTGCTATGGCCTTACCATGCTGCGTTGGTTGATGCTGGCTTATCTGGCACATTCACCATTTTGGCTGGCGGTCAGTATGCTGATGCATGCAGGAAGTTTTGCCATTGCCCATAGCTGCGCCATGCACTTTATACAACACTATTTCCCGAAAGCATTGCGCAGCCGTGGTCAGGCACTCTATGCCGGCTTGATTTTCGGGGGCGGTGGTGCGGTCGGTGCTTACGCTGCGGGTATTTTTTGGCAGGATGGTGCAGGTTCGACTCAGACGTTTGTGATAGCAGCGGCCACGGCCGGGGTTGCTATGTTATTTGCTTTATGTCTGCCAACGCAGGTGCATGCAGTCGTTTCAGAACGAACGGCTGACTGATAACACCAGGGCATCATCACCCCAGCGCTCTTTTAAGGTGGTGGTGTGCAGACCAGCGCTTAAGATAAAACCGGCCAGATCGGTGCTGAGTACCAACTCAGCATGGAAAAAACCAGCTTTACCTTCCCAGTCGTAACTGGCTTTATCAAAGGAGTGTGAACGATCCAGCCCTGCCTGCAAAGTCCAGCCCGGGCTTAAAGTAAAACTGCGCGCCAGTTTCACCACCAGATGCCCACCGCCAAAACCAAAATAGTCGTTGCTGTACCAGAAAGAAAGCTCGTAATCATTACGGTGCAGCGTCAGATAAAGCTCCCGGAAGTTAAGTTCAGAGCTGTGGCCGCGGCCATGGTAGGTATATTGAGCCAGGCCAATATCCAGGCCGAAGTCACGAAATTGATGGTAATAGCCAAGATAACCATCGACCTCGACCTTGGTGCCTTCGCCAAAGTCGACATTTGAACCCCAGAAGCCAGCATAGAAGCCATTGCCGGCCTCCCAGGTTAAGCCTGGTTGAAAGGCTGGTTTTTTATCGGTTTGACTGACACCATTGAACAGATAGTTGTTGGTCACCGCCAGCTCCAGAGTCCAGTTGGCCTGAGCCGGCAATATAACTGCGCAGAGAAGGGTGCTGCTAAGCAAGGTTGTGGCCATTGATGATGCTTTCATAGGAACTCCTGTGCACGGCTTAACATTTGAGCTGGTTTAATCGCTCATCCATTTGGCCGGTGATTTGATCGATGGTATCGCTCACCTCATTATTGCGCTGTGCCAGTTGCTCAAGCTCCCGGGTCGCATCGCCAATAGCCGAAATATTGCGGTTAATTTCATCGCTAACCTGGTTCTGCTCTTCCGCTGCAGTCGCTACCTGAAAGGAGTTATCGGCGATTGCTGAGATGTCGGTGGTTGCAGCGGATAGTTTGTCGTAGGCAACCACAGCTTCACTCAGTGTTTGCTCAATACCGGCGGTATTCTTGCTGATTTGTTGCACCGCACCGCCGACCTGGTGCTGTAAATTGGCGATTAGTTGTTTGATCTGATCGGTGGAGCTGTGAGTTCGGGCGGCCAGAGTACGGACTTCGTCGGCGACAACAGCAAAACCTCTGCCTTGCTCACCGGCTCGCGCTGCTTCGATAGCGGCATTCAGTGCCAGTAGATTGGTTTGCTCTGCAATGGACTGAATCACTTCAATGATCTGATTAATTTCCTGGCTACTCCCCGCCACTTCTTCAATCTGAACTTTGCTATGTTCCACATCCAAAGCGACCTGACGAAACTCATCCAGTGTGCTCTGGAATAATCCATTGGCTTCATTCAATGCCAAAATGGCATTTTGTGCCCCTTCCGCTGTACTGCCTGCCAGTTGAGCGACCTCATTGGCAGTCGCTGTCATCTCGTGCATCGCGGATACCACATTCTGGATTTCTGCAGCTTGCAGCTGGGTGGCTTGATTGGTTTGCTGACTGGTATCCACCAGGGTGTGGGTTTGTTGTTGCAGTTGGGCGGAAAACTGCTGCAAGGCTTTGATCATCAGTGCCAGCTTAGCAGTAAAGGCATTGAAGCCAGCTGCCATGTCCTGCAGCTCCTGATGACGACTGCTATCGAGGGTGCGGGTTAGATCGCCTTCAGCACCTGCAAGCTCCTGCATCAGCAGGCTCATTTTGACAATGGGCTTGGTCGCACGCCTTAACCAGACGGACATCAATGCAACAAAGAGCAGCAACAAGCCTAAACCGGACAGCAGCATACGAGCTGTGGTGGCGTTGGCATCCTCCTGCAGTTGCTGCGAAAGTTCATAGGCTGTTGCCAGTGCCACCTGTTCCGGAACTGCAACCAGGGTATACCAAATGCTGCCAGAGGCTTCGATGGGGATAGGGTAAGCCAGAACCAGCTGGTCCTGATACGAAAAAAGGCCGCTTCTTTGTTGCTGCAAAGCGGTTGCAAGCTCAGGCGCAAGCTGCTGCAGTGACTGACCCAATTGATTGGCAAAACGGTTGGATGCCACGACTAACTGCTGCTCGCTGAGCAGGTAGAGATCAGCCTGACCGTCGTACAGGCTGGCCGCCTGACGAAGCAGCGACTCCTGCAACACCGGCAGGTTAATATCAACGCCGGCGACGCCACGAAAGACACCATTGACCAGCACCGGGTACACCAAAGAAGTTAGTAGCACTTCGTAACCCGGGCGGATCTCGTACTGATAAGGCTCCATCAGGCAAGGCCGGCGTTTATCATGGCTACACAGGTACCATTCGGCCTCCCGGATGCCAAATTCGTTCAGGTTGCTAAGGTATTTATCAGCGGCATCAGGGGTACGGATAAACTCCAGGCCACTCTCGGACGCTACCCAGTACACTTCGAGCGTACCTTGATCTGAACTGTGCTCAATGCCGGTTCCGCGGTAATGTTCGTCACGCCCGTCATAACCGTTGGCTTCATACTGGGTGTAAATAGAGGACACCGAAGGGTTGGCTTGCAGCAGATGACGAGCGAACAATTGTACTTGCTCACGGCTATAGGGTGCATTGCCAGAGCCCACGGCTGTATTGCTCATCAGGCTGGCAAGGTTTTTGGCGACGTCGTAATTCCGGTTCATTACGCTGGCGGTGTCCAGAGCGTTCACTCTGGCTGCGTCGGTAAGGATGGTTTCAGCGGTAGCCCGCATGGAGCGATCCAAGCGCTCAATGGCATTTTGATTACTGCTGCGGGTTGACTGCCAGCCGATCAGCGCCATGCTAGCGGTGCTGATCAGTAACAACAAGGCAACACCAAGGCTTAGCTGAAAGCGGAGGGACTGAAACTGCATGATGATATCCTCAGCAAGGTCTACAACAATCTGACCTTTCAAGTTAAGTTCAGAATAACCTTAAATGCAATGCAGCCTACTGTTTTGCTATGACAAATAGCTGTTCAGCTACGGAGTAACCAGCGCAGTGCAGTGTTTAGCGGGCTTTTGTTGTAAGGCGGGTAGATCAGTTTACCTGGGTGCCACCAGCCTTTAGAGTGCACTGCTTTTGCATGGCTAAAGGTGATAAAACCTTCTTTGCCATGATAAGCACCCATACCGGATGCACCAATGCCACCAAAGGGCAGGTCATCCTGTGCCACCTGCATCAGGCAGTCATTCAGACAAACCCCACCGGAGTGGCTGTGCTTCAGGAATTGTTGTTGCAAGGCTTTATTATCGCTGAACAGGTACAAGGCCAGAGGCCGGGCTTGAGTGCTCAATTCGGTAAAAATATGCTCGATGGTGTTAAAGCTTCGGATGGGCAAAATCGGGCCAAAAATTTCCTGCTGCCACAGGGCATGATCCTCAGGCAAGTTTAGCACCAGCTGCAGTGGCAGCAGGCCGCTGCCATCCTGCAGATAATGCTGCCAGTTGTGCTCAGCGCAACTGATGATGGTAGCACCGGCTTGCTCGGCTTGTTGCAATAAGGTCAGCATGCGCTGACGCTGACGCTCGGTGCAAAGCCAACTAAAATCCTGTTGCAGTCGGCTGGCAGGGTACAGGCGGTTAAAAGTGTTTTTCAGTTCATTGATCAGAGCGGGCTGGATCTGAGCATCAACCCACAGATAATCGGGGGCAACACAGGTTTGGCCGGCATTGGCACACTTGCCAAACACCAATCGCTCGGCACTGACGGCCAGGTTAGCATCGGCTGCAATGATGGCCGGCGATTTGCCACCCAGCTCGAGCGTGACAGGGGTGAGGTTAGCTGCTGCGGCTTGCATCACTTTACGACCGACTGTCGTTGACCCGGTAAATAGCAGATGATCAAAAGGCAAGGCAGCAAAAGCGGCTGCTTGTTCTGCATCGCCACTAAAAACCGCGACTTGGTCGGTTGGAAATACCGCTGCCAGCAGCTGCCGCAAGCAGTGGCTGGTGGCTGGGGTATCTTCCGACAATTTAAGCATTACACGGTTGCCAGCCGCCAGTGCTGCCATCAAAGGCCCCAGCGTTAAAAATACCGGGTAATTCCAGGGCACCATGATGCCAACCACGCCTTTGGGTTGGTACTGAATGAAATTCCGGGCTGGCTGAAACAACCAGCTGGTATGGCGCTTTTCCGGTTTCATCCAGCGCTTTAATTTCCTTTGCTGATACGCCAGGCCTTGTGCTGTTGGCAACAATTCAATCCGCAGACTTTCCTCGGCACTGCGATGGCCAAAATCTTCGGACAGCGCGGCTGCAAGGGCATTTAGCTGTTGCTTCAACTGCTGTTCTAATTGTTTGAGCCAGCCCAGGCGGCATGCATAGTCCGGATAAGGCAGAGCAAGCGCTGCTTTTCGTTGGCTGGCAAAAACGGCGGTTAGATCTAAAGTGTCAGCATGCTTGGGCATAATGAGCTTACAGGCAGTCAATTCGTGCCACAACTCTAGGGTAGTTCATGCAGCAACTCAAGTGCTGCTACTGGGAAAAAGTGGGGCGAGCGGTTACAATGCGCGCCATTGCAGCTAAGGGGCAGGGGAGAGCTATGTCATCGGTGTTTCGTTTAGGCTTGATTATCAATCCGCTAGCCGGTGTGGGCGGCAGTGTTGGCTTAAAAGGGAGCGATGGTGTTGCCGAACAGGCGCTGGCGCTGGGTGCTAAGCCTTTGGCCGGTAAGCGCAGCGAAACTGCGTTGAGTGAGTTGCTCGCACTCAAAGATCGACTGCTGATTAAAACGGTTGCTGGCACGATGGGGCAGCAGTTGGCAGAGCAACTAGGTTTTCACTGCAAAGTCTGTTACCAAGCTATCACTGAGCCGACCACGGCTGAAGATACCGAAGCCGCCGCCCGGGCTTTGGCCGCTGATGGCATTGACTTGCTGTTGTTCGCCGGTGGGGATGGGACCGCCCGCAATATCTGTGCTGTGCTGCCAGAGCAGGTGACGGCGCTTGGTATTCCCGCGGGCTGTAAAATTCACTCCGGTGTCTATGCGATTAGCCCGACGGCTGCTGGCAAGTTGGTCGCCAGCCTGGTGCGGGGTGAGCTGGTTTCGATGCGTCAGGCCGATGTGATGGACATTGACGAGCAGGCCTTTCGTCAGGGCGTGGTCAAAGCCCGTCGCTTTGGTGAGCTGTCCATTCCTGCTGCTTTGCAGTATGTGCAAAGCGTGAAAATGGGCGGGCGCGAATCGGAAGAGCTGGTGCTTGATGACTTAGCTGCCTGGGTAGTCAGCCAGATGGATGAAGACGTGCGCTATGTGATGGGGTCAGGTTCGACCGTGGCTGCAGTGATGCAGCAGCTTGGTCTTGCCAATACCCTGTTGGGTGTCGATGTGGTAGAAAATGGCCAGTTGATAGCCAGCGATGTTACCGCCAGCCAGTTATTAGCGCTGGTCAAAGATCGGCCGAGCAAGCTAATTATCACGCTGATTGGTGGTCAGGGTCATGTGTTTGGCCGTGGCAATCAACAGCTCTCGCCGGATGTGATCCGGGCTATTGGTCGGGATAATATCTGGCTGATAGCAACCAAGGCCAAATTGCAGCAACTATCGGGCAGACCCCTATTGGCCGATACCGGTGATGCTTTGCTGGATCAGCAGTTGCAGGGGTTGATGCCGGTGTTGACCGGTTACAACGATTATGTGATGTATCGATTAGGAGAGGCAGATTGATGGACAGCACCACCTTCATTTCGGCTGTGGCCGACTATTTTGATCAGATGATCCCAACCGCCAGCGACGACGAGCTGTTTGCGGCCGGCTATCTGCGGGGGCATTTTGACCTGGCGGTTGGCACCTTGGAAGTGGCTGCAGAGCCTTTTAGTCAGCAAGATCTACTGGCACAGGTAGATCGAAGCCTGACGCAAGCCATCACCAATGGCGAGCTCAACAGCGCCGATCAGCAACTTGTCACTGGCCTTTGGCAGCAGGTTCAGCAAGTAGCGGCCTGACAGCAGGCCTGCTTTGCGGTACTATAGGGGTTCTTTGCTGTAGCTACAGCGTCAATCACAAAGTGAGTTTTATGTCTGAACAATACACATCGTTAGAACAGCACGCCAGTTATGGCATCGGTTTGCAAATGGGCCAGCAACTGGCCGACAATCCTTTTGATGGCTTGGATATCCATGCCGTGGCAGCTGGTTTACAAGCAGCTTATCAGGGCGAAGCCCCGGCAGTATCCGAAGAGCTGATTCGTGCAGCTTTCACTGAAATCAGCCAGCGTATGCAAGCCGCTCAGGCTGAGAAGGCGGAGCAAGCAGCTAAGGTAGGCGAAGATTTTCTGGCAGAAAACGCCAAACGCGCCGAAGTGTCAGTGACCGCATCTGGTTTGCAGTACGAAGTACTGAATGCCGGTGCTGGCGATAAGCCTGGACGTGAGTCAACGGTGCGTACCCACTACCATGGCACTCTGATCGATGGCACTGTGTTTGATAGCTCTTACCAACGTGGTGAGCCGGCTGAGTTCCCGGTATCTGGTGTGATTGCTGGCTGGACCGAAGCCCTGCAGATGATGCCGGTAGGTGCCAAATACCGTTTGTATATCCCGCACGAACTGGCCTACGGTGAGCGCGGTGCAGGCCACGCTATTCCACCATTCAGTGCCCTGGTGTTTGATGTTGAGTTACTGGCAATTGTTGAGTAATTCGTTTCACAAAATCAGGTGCTTAGGCACCTGATTTTATCGGAGCTCATCCTTTGTAAGGGTTTGTCGTCAGTCGAACCCCTTGACTGAGTATCACCAGCACCGCTACCAGCGCATAGGCGACAAAGAGCCACTGCATCCAGTCTGCCATCGAAGCACCGGCAAATTGCCAGTCAATGGCGCCACAAGGCCCGGTTGGATCGAAGATAGCAGGTAGCCACTGATGCAGCGGCAGCCAATCCGGAAAGTCAGCAAACAAAGCACAGCTGTAAAAGCCACCATCGGCAATGAGTTGTTCAATATCACTGAGCTTTCGTGCTTGCACCCAACCATAGATAGCCGCTGCCAGCCAGCCCAGACAGGCCAGTACCCGAATCGGCCCACTGCCAGGAGCCATCAGACCAAGCAAGGCTGCCAGTAGAATACCGGCTACGGCTGCCCGGATGTAAACGCACTGAATGCAAGGCTCCAGCCCCATACCGTATTGAAAGTATAATGCGGCCAGCTCAAGCCCCAGCGCAGTCAGGAATAGCAACAGCCAGCTTAGCCGTTGCTTAGAGAATTTTTTCAGCCACTCAAACATCAGTCAGGCTCCGGGAAAAGTCTAGTTTTGAGGCACTTACTCTATGTCATTGTGAACCAGGTTACAACTATGACACCAAAAGCCAGCCAAAATGGTGGCACCCCTTGTGAACTGGCGGTTCTCTGGTACAATCAGTCGATAATTTAAAATAATCACAGCACAAGTGGACCTTCCTGGATGACCAATCTTATCAAAGCACAAAGCCCGGCCGGTTTTGCAGAAGAATACATCGTTGACTCAATCTGGAATGGCAAGTTTGCCCCAGGCTCCATCTTGCCCGCTGAGCGTGAGTTGTCGGAGCTGATTGGTGTCACCCGAACTACCCTCCGTGAAGTATTGCAGCGGCTAGCGCGTGATGGCTGGTTGACCATCCAGCATGGTAAGCCAACCAAAGTGAATAATTTCTGGGAAACTTCAGGCTTGAATATTCTGGAAACCCTGGCGCGATTGGATCAAGACCAGATGCCGGATCTGGTGAACGAGCTGTTATCAGCCCGCACCAATATCAGCGCGATCTACATTCGTGGTGCCATCAAAACCCATCGTGAAGAAGCCATGGCCTCTTTTGCTGGCGCCGATGAGTTACCGGATACGGCGGAAGCTTTTGCTGATTTTGATTACAACTTAAATCATGAACTGGCATTGCACTCATCCAACCGGATTTATGTGCTTATCCTCAATGGCTTTCGTGGCCTGTACAATAAAATTGCCCGTTTTTACTTTTCCCAGCCAGAAGCCCGTGAGCTGGCCCGCAGCTATTACAAAGAACTGCGTGCTTATGCTGAGGCCGGTCGTCACGATGAAGTGATCGCTGTGGTCCGTAAATATGGTTGGGAAAGTGGTAAAATTTGGTCTGGACTGCGTGCCAGTATCCCAAAAGACTTGATTGAATAACTGCCTGCTCTCTATTTTCAGCATAAAAAAAACCGCCTCAGCGGTTTTTTTTATGGGTTATCTGAAACGCTTGACCCTGCTTTAGCAAAGCTCGTTACCATTTGCTGAGCCTTTGGAGAAAGCAACCAGGTTTTCACTGGTGATCTGGCTGATTTGCTGCATGGCCTCTTCGGTAAAAAAGGCCTGGTGGCCGGTGATCAGCACATTGGGGAAGGTTAGCAAGCGCTTAAAGACATCGTCATCAATTACCATCTCTGACAGATTCTCAAAAAACAGATCGGCTTCCTGCTCGTACACGTCCAACCCCAGATAACCAATTTTACGGCTTTTCAGTGCCTGAATAACTGCTTTGGTATCGATTAAGCCGCCGCGGCTGGTGTTGATAAGCATCACGTTCTGCTTCATCAATGCCAAAGTATCGGGGTTTATCAGATAACGGGTTTCCGGCGTCAAGGGGCAGTGCAGGCTAATGACATCGCTGTGCTGATACAGTTCAGGCAAGGGCACGTAGCGCGCTCCCAGCTGCTTTAGCTCGGCATCTTCGTACAGATCGTGGCAGAGTAAGGTACAGCCAAAACCAAGCAAGATTTTGGCAGTGGCTTTGCCGATACGGCCAGTACCTATCAGACCGACCGTTTTGCCGTGCATATTAAAACCGAGCAAGCCATCAAGAGAGAAATTATCATCCCGCACCCGGTTGTAGGCTTTGTGCAGCTTACGGTTTAAGGTCAGCATCATGCCAACGGTATGCTCAGCGACTGCCTCTGGTGAGTAAGCCGGCACCCGTGCTACCCGAATGCCCAGTTGCTTGGCGGCATCCAAATCGACATTGTTAAACCCTGCACAGCGTAAGGCAATCATCCGCACGCCTTCTGAGTGCAACGCTTCTAGTACAGGCGCCGATAAGTCGTCGTTGACAAAGGCGCAGATGGCGCTGCTGCCAGCGGCCAGCGCAACGGTGTCCGGGTTTAACTTCAGCTCCAGATAATGAAACTCCAGGCTGGCATCGGCCCAACGGCTAAAGGCTTGCTGATCGTATTTTTTGGCACTGTATACGGTAACTTTCATTCGGATATCCCTGTTGCATTTGTCCACAGTGTAGCAAAAACGGCGCATTTGTTATTGCGGCGGATCAAGCCAGGTACTTATTGGCCGAGCAACTCCTCGATGCTTTGTCGCAGCGCCAGTGGCTTGGTGCGCGGTGCGTAGCGTTTCACGACTTCACCTTTGGTATTGACCAAAAATTTGGTGAAGTTCCATTTGATGGCACGGGTTTTCAGCAAACCACGGGCCTGATTCTTTAAAAATTCAAACAGCGGTTCGGCTTCCGGGCCATTGACCTGAACTTTAGCCAGCACCGGGAAACTGACGCCATAATTCAGCTGACAAAATTGCTGAATATCCTGATCCGAGCCGGGTTCCTGGCCGCCAAACTGATTGCAGGGAAAGGCCAGAATGACAAAATCGCGATCTTTATAGGTTTGATACAGTGCTTCCAGCTCCTGGTACTGTGGGGTGAAGCCGCATTGGCTGGCGGTATTGACCACCAGCACGGTTTTGCCTTTGTATTGCGATAAATCGACAGGCTTGCCCTGTGCGTCGTTCACGGTAAAGTGATGCAGGTTGTTCATCCGTTCTTCCCCAAAAGGTTTTTGCTTTTTGCCGGCCATCTTTGTACGCTTAGCGCCATTCCCTAGTTTACGACAGAAGTAAGACACTGGTATGACAAATTCCGCAAACAGCAAAAAAGTCGCCTTTATTGGCCTGGGTGTGATGGGCTATCCGATGGCGGGGTATTTGCAGCAACATGGCCATGACAGCCGGGTATACAACCGCACCAGCAGCAAAGCACAGCAATGGGTTAAGCAGTATGGCGGTCAGTATGGCAGTACACCGGCAGAGGCCGCCCAAGGCGCAGCGCTGGTGTTTCTTTGTGTTGGTAATGACGATGATGTGCGCTCGGTGGTCTATGGCGAGCATGGTGTCTTAGCCAGCATGCAGCCAGGCTCGGTACTGATCGACCACACCACGGCTTCGGCCGAGCTGGCTCGTGAGTTGGCTGCGGCTTGTGCCGAACAGGGCATTGGCTTTTTGGATGCGCCGGTATCCGGCGGTCAGGCCGGTGCTGAAAACGGCGTGCTGACCATCATGGTCGGCGGTGAGAGTGATAGCTACGCCAAAGCAGAGCCGGTGATGCAGGCCTATGCCCGCTGCTGCAAGCTACTGGGCCCAGCGGGAGCCGGCCAGTTGGCGAAGATGGTCAATCAAATCTGCATTGCCGGTGTGGTGCAGGGGCTGGCCGAAGGCCTGCATTTTGCGCAAAACGCCGGTTTGGATGCAGCGGCTGTGATTGAGGTGATCTCGCAAGGTGCTGCGCAATCCTGGCAAATGCAGAACCGCTATCAGACCATGCTGAAAGGCGAGTACGATTTTGGCTTTGCTGTTGATTGGATGCGCAAAGATCTAAGCATCGCTCTTAACGAAGCTCGCAAAAACGGCAGCCACCTGCCAGTCACCGCCCTGGTGGATCAGTTCTACAGCGAAGTCCAGCGCATGGGGGGTAACCGCTGGGATACCTCCAGCCTATTGGCCCGGTTGCATAAGTCTTAATAAAGCTCTAGGCTTTAGGGGCGCTTGATTGCGCCCTCACATCTACTGTGCTTCCACCCCCCCTTACCTTCTGCCACATATGATAACAATCTATTTGTGAGTTGTTGCAATTGTTTGTTTGTGATAACTTTTTATCGATTCTAAAAATAATGATTAAGGAAAATACTATGAAATGGTTGCTAGGAATGGCCTTGCTGGTGTCGCTGTCTTTGGCGCAGGCAGAACCTTTTAGTGGGCATGCGTCTATTCAGACGACGGCCAATTGTTTTCGCGGCCCATTTGAGAGCTCTGTTACTTTGGCACAACGTTTAGAGCAAATGCCTGCCGAACAGCAGGAGCGAGTGAATCGTGTGTTTGTCCAACCGCAGTTTGAGCAGCGGGTGAACACTGTTTATTGCCGTGACTTTATGTACCTGGTCGACGATGTTGAAGTGCGGGGAGTGGTTGTGGCACCGGTGCACCCTGATAAAACAGAGCACCAGTTGCCGGTATTGATTTATAACCGTGGTGGCAATGCCGATTTTGGCGCTCTACGATTTCCATTTGTATACCATCAATTAATCACCTGGGCTGAGCAGGGCTATATTGTGATTGCCAGTAATTACCGTGCGCAAGATGAGTTCGGTGGTGCCGATGTGGCCGATGTTGAAGCCTTATTGCCCATTATCCAGCAGATGCCAATGGCCGATCAAAACAACATCGCCATGTGGGGCGTTAGTCGCGGCGGCATGCAAAGCCTGATGGCGGTGCGGAATATGCCGGAGGTGAAAGCGCTGGTGTTTTCGGTAGGCGTGATTGATTTAGAGAAAGAGCTCGAGTTTCGTTCTGAAATGGAAAACGTGTATAAGGCGAGGATCCCGGATTATGCCAACCGTAAGCAGGAGGCGCTGGCTGAACGTTCAGTCGTGCATTGGTTGGATCAAATCCCGGCCGAGCTGCCGATCCTGATTTTGCACGGTGAGCAAGATGATCGGGTGCATGTCAGCAATGCCACGCGTTTTGCCAAGTTGCTAGAGCAGCGGGGGCAGCCGCATCAGCTGCATATCTATCCGGATGCCGGTCACAATGTTTCCCAAGAGTCCTTTGACGATATGAAAAACTGGCTGCAACAACACTTGCAGTAAGCGGATCTTATTTTGAGGGTGGTCAGTCGGCTTCAGGCTTTGAGCTTGACGCAACTCAGTAGTGTACATACACTGTACATATAATTAAGTTCGAGTGGGATCCGGCCAAGGCAAATGCCAATCTGACGAAGCACGGAGTGTCTTTTGCTGAGGCACAAAGCGTGTTTTATGATGAATTTGCCCTGTAGTTTTTTGATGCCGAGAATTCGGTGACTGAAGATCGTTTTCTGATGCTGGGTATGAGCAGTGAGGCCAGGATCCTGCTTGTTTGTCACTGTGAGCGCGGCAATGGAGAGACGATTCGCATCATTTCAGCTCGTAAAGCGACAAGCAACGAACGCAAGCATTATCAAGGTGGTCTGCCATGAAAACTGAATACGATCTTTCCGAAATGAGTTCTCGTAAGAACCCTTATGCCTCCAAGCTGAAGAAGCCGGTGACTATGCGTTTAAGCGAGGATGTGATTGCTTACTTCAAGGAAATGGCTGAAGTGGAAGGGATCCCTTACCAAAGCCTTATTAATCTGTATCTAAGAGACTGCGTGGCCCAGCACCGTAAGCTGAGCGTCAAGTGGCCGGCAGAGCGCCCACACCCAAAAGCTGGCTAAAACCAGTTTAGCGGCTTAACCGAGGATCCGGCATAAAATCCAGTTCTATCCGGCTGTCAAGGCAGGACGGATAGTCGGGGTGGGCTGGGTTGAGCAGAATGTTGTGCTCGCGCGGCGCCAGCACACTGGGTACCACCAGAGCAAGGCTTGCTTGCTCTTGCAGCCAGCTGTCACCAATGTTGGCGGTCTCGGCGCTGGCCGGTTGCATCTGCCAGCTGGCGGGCAGGTGCTGTGGGCTCAGGTTAAGCAAGGCATCGTCCGGCAGGTACAACTGAAATAAACGAAACTGCTTTAGTGCCACTCTGTTGTTCAGATGCACCAGCACTTCCAAAATAGCCAGAGCTTCCGACCCGGCGGTGTAGATACAGGCTTTGCCTTTGCTGTTCCAGCGCCCACCATAGAGCCTGGCACCTTCGCCATCAAACGCCTGAGCAGCCCACTTCTGATGCACCAGCCGGAACAGCAGCATCAGTTGAAGACGCCATGCTCTAAGCGACCAATCAGATCCAGCACCGCCTGGCTTTCTGCCGAGGTGGCCAGCATCTCAATAGGGGCCTGATCGCCAAGGCCATACACGGGCTGTGTCAGCCAGCTTCTGATGGCAGCACTATCGCCGCCAAACAAGCTGCTGGCAGCCGCAAAAACGGTGGCAAAGCGATACAGCCGGTCGCTTTCATCCTGAGTAAAGCGGCCGCTTTTCGCACGCCGGGCCAGAGTGGCCGGGGCCAGCTGGCAAACCGCTGCCAGTTGCTTTTTATCCAGGCTGGACAGTGCTGCCAGTTTATCAAACACCTGGTAGGCAAAGCCCTGATGCAGCGCCTGATACAGCTTAGGGCCACGCTCAGCAACTCCGATCTGTTGCCAGATATCTGGTTTGGCGTAATAGAGGCGTGGGTTATAGTCTCGTACGGTTTGCATGCTGCAGCCTTTATCAGTTGATATACAATGATTGTATCAGATGATTTTATCTGGTCAATAAATCAGCATTTTTCATCTGTGAAGAGTGGGGTTGTGAATGTTGAATGATGAATGAAGAGCGGTTAGTGGGGCGCGGCAATAAAAAAGGCGCCATGCCGGCGCCCATTGTAATTAAAACTGCATTTCCGGGATATCGCCGGATACCACCAGCTTGCCAGCGGTTTTCTGCTGAATTTCTTCCACCGAGATACCAGGCGCTCGCTCCAGCAGATGGAAAGCGCCATCCCGTACTTCCAGTACTGCCAAATCGGTGACGATTTTTTTCACGCAGCCGACGCCGGTCAGGGGCAGGGTGCAGTCGCTCAGCAGTTTGCTGTTGCCGTGTTTGTCGGCGTGCGTCATGGTCACCACTATGTTTTGGGCACCGGCCACCAGATCCATGGCACCGCCCATGCCTTTCACCAGCTTGCCTGGGATCATCCAGCTGGCAATGTTGCCATGCTGGTCGACTTCAAAAGCACCCAGTACGGTTAAATCGACATGGCCGCCACGGATCATGGCAAAGCTTTCGGCCGAGCTGAAAATAGCAGCGCCGGTAGCGGCCGTCACCGTTTCTTTGCCGGCGTTGATCATATCGGCATCGATTTGTGCTTCAGTTGGGTAAGGGCCCATGCCCAGCAAACCATTTTCCGATTGCAGCATCACTTCAATGCCGGCTGGCACATAATTGGCAACCAGCGTAGGGATGCCAATACCAAGGTTAACGTAGAAGCCATCTTGCAGTTCCTGCGCCACTCGCATGGCGACTTGTTCACGTGATAAAGCCATTACTGCCTCCTTAACCTTGACGAACCATGCGGCGCTCAATGCGTTTTTCAAAGTTGCCTTTGATCACGCGCTGCACATAAATGCCCGGGGTGTGAATTTGGCTGGGTTCCAGCTCACCCGGCTCGACGATTTCTTCCACTTCAGCAACGGTAATTTTGCCAGCGGTGGCCGCCATCGGGTTAAAATTCATCGCGGTGTGGCGGAATACCAGGTTGCCGTAACGGTCGGCTTTCCAGGCTCGCACTATAGCAAAATCACCGGTAATGGCAGGCTCCAGCACATAATGGCGGCCATCAATTTCACGGGTTTCTTTGCCTTCAGCCACCGGAGTACCGTAGCCGGTGGCGGTGAAAAAGGCCGGAATACCAGCACCTCCAGCGCGCATTTTTTCTGCCAGGGTGCCTTGCGGCGTCAGTTCGACCTCCAGCTCACCGTTAAGCAGCTGCTTTTCAAACAGGGCGTTTTCACCGACATAGGAAGCGACCATTTTTTTGATTTGCCTATCTTCCAGCAAAATGCCCAGGCCAAAGCCATCGACCCCGCAGTTGTTGGAAACCACTGTCAGCTCCCGGGTACCCATCTTTTTGATTTGGGCAATCAAGCCTTCCGGAATACCGCACAGGCCAAAACCGCCGGCAATCACTGTCATGCCGTCTTCCAACCCGGCCATCGCTGCTTCGTAACTCTCTACGACTTTATTAAACCCTGCCATCTGTAATCCTCATTGCTTCGAACATCTGATGTCCGCTGCTCATAATGAGCAGGGGTGGATGTGTCTTTTGGTGTGAGCCTGTCAGGCAAGGATGCCTGACAAGAGTCCCCTGGGAAGGGTTCACGACGTGTCACACCAAAAGATACGCAACCCCTGCGTGCTCCGAAGAGCCTGAACTCCGCTTAATTTTTAAGGCACTTGGCCTGCAATGCCAATCCTACTTTAGAACTAACCGGCTTGCCGAGCTCGGCGCATATGTCCCAGCCAGCTTGTGCCAATGCATTTAAATCCACGCCGTGTGTAATGCCAAGGCCATTTAGCAAATAAACCACATCTTCGCTGGCAACATTACCGGACGCCCCGGCGGCGTACGGGCAGCCGCCCAGGCCAGCCACGGCACTGTCGATCACCGCAATACCACGCAACAGCGCGGTGTAAATATTGGTTAACGCCTGGCCATAGGTATCATGAAAATGCACCGCCACTTGCTCTAGTGGCACCACGGCCAGCACCGCATCCAGCATCGCAGCAACGGTTTTAGGCGTGCCGACGCCGATGGTATCGCCGAGCGAAATCTCATAGCAGCCCATATCCAGTAAGGCCTTGGCCACCCGGGCCACGTCGGCCGGGGCCACGTCGCCCTGATAGGGGCAACCTACCACGCAGGAGACATAACCACGCACCTGGATGCCATCGGCCTTGGCCGCAGCCAGCACCGGGGCAAAACGCTGCAGGCTTTCGTCGATGCTGCAGTTGATGTTTTTCTGGCTGAAGGCTTCGGAGGCGGCACCAAAAATCGCCACTTCATCGGCACCGGCGGCTTTGGCGGCTTCGTAGCCTTTTAAGTTAGGCGTTAAGGCGGCATAACGAATACCGGCTTTACGCTTGATGCCAGCAAAAACACTGGCGGAGTCGGCCATTTGCGGCACCCACTTGGGGGAGACGAAAGCACCGGTTTCAATGGTACTGAGCCCGGTGCGGCTCAGCTGATTGACCAGCTTAATTTTGGCGTCAAGCGACACCGCCACTTCATTTTGCAGGCCATCCCGCGGCCCGACCTCCACCAGGCGAACTTGCTTAGGTAGCATCAGGCGTCCTCCGTTTCCAGTTCCACCAGTTCGGCACCGTCCTGCACCAACTCTCCGGCCTGATAGAACACGGCCTTGACGGTGGCATCGGTAGGCGCCTTGATGCTGTACTCCATTTTCATCGCTTCCATCACCACCAGGGTTTGACCGGCTTTCACCTGCTGGCCAGCTTCGACCAGCACCGCGACGATGGTGCCATTCATCGGTGCAGTCAGGCTGCCGCTGTCGTCGCTTAGCTCGGTTTCGGTCAGCAGCTCGGTCTGATAGCTGAAGTCGTAGCGATGGTGGCGAATAAAGACACTGATGGTGTCCTGATACTGACTGATCCGCACCCGGGTTTTGTGCTCGCCCAGGGTGGCGATCAGCTCATCGCCTTGCAAGCGGGCCTGGCAGCGTAGCTGCTGGCCATCCAGTTGCACCAGCACGGCATCCTGCAACTGTTGCAGCTGCAATTGATGGCTCTGTTCCTGATGCTGCAGGTTCAGCAGTTGCATCGGTTGTTCATTTAACCGCCAGCCATGGCTAAACTGCCAGGGGCTGAAGGCGTCGCTACAGCTTTGCGGCTGCTTTTGCGTTTCCAGAATGTACAAAGCTGCCAGCACCAGCGCTTGGTTGTTTTCTTTGGTGGCTGGTGCGAACAGCGATTCTTGATGGTGTTCAATAAAGTTGGTGTCGAGCTCGGCCGCGACAAAAGCCGGATGTTCGACCAGACTGGTTAAAAAGCTTAGATTGGTGGTCACCCCGGCGATGCGGTAATCATCCAGCGCCCGCAGCATTCGGCTGATGGCACGGTCGCGATCTTCATCCCAGACAATCAGCTTGGCGATCATCGGATCGTAGTAGGGGCTGATTTCATCGTTCTCAACTACGCCGCTGTCGACCCGCACATAGCGACTGGCTTCTGGTTGGCGCAAATAGGTCAGTTTGCCGGTGGCTGGCAGGAAGTCGTTGTCTGGATCTTCGGCATAGACCCGTACCTCGATGGCATGGCCATGCAGGCTGACTTCGTGCTGAGCCAATGGCAGCGGCTGGCCGCTGGCGACCAGCAATTGCCATTTCACCAGATCCTGACCGGTGATCATCTCGGTAACCGGATGCTCGACCTGCAAACGGGTATTCATTTCCATAAAATAGAAAGAGCCGTCTTCATCGAACAGAAACTCAACGGTACCGGCACCACGGTAATCGATGGCCTGGGCTGCTTTAACCGCAGCGTCACCCATCGACTGTCGCTGCGCTTCAGTAAAACCAGGCGCCGGGGCTTCTTCAATGACTTTTTGATGGCGGCGCTGGATCGAGCAATCGCGCTCGGCCAGATAGACCGCATTGCCGTGGTTGTCGGCAAACACCTGGATTTCGACATGGCGCGGTTTGGTCAGATAGCGTTCCATCAACATCTTGTCGTTGCCAAAACCAGCCATGGCTTCGCGTTTGGCCCCGGCCAGCGCATCGGCAAACTCGCTTTGTTGCCATACCACCCGCATGCCTTTACCGCCACCGCCATAGGCCGCTTTTAGCAGCAAAGGGTAGCCAATTTTTTCCGCTTCTTTGGCGAGAAAATCCGGCGCCTGTTCATCGCCATGGTAGCCAGGCACCAGCGGCACACCGGCTTTGGCCATAATGTCTTTGGCTGCGCTTTTCGAGCCCATGGCTTCAATGGCCCCGACCGGTGGGCCGATAAAGACCACACCGGCTGCGTCACAGGCTTTGGCAAAGCCGGCATTTTCCGATAAAAAACCATAGCCCGGATGAATGGCTTCAGCGCCTGCAGCTTTGGCGATCTGCAGAATTTTGTCGGCTTTTAAGTAGGAATCTTTGCTTGGTGCTGGCCCCAGTAAGAAGGCTTCGTCCGCCATATTGACATGGCGGGCATTGGCATCGGCTTCGGAATACACCGCTACGCAGCGGATCCCCAGCTTGTGCGCGGTCTCGATAATACGGCAGGCGATTTCGCCACGATTGGCAATCAGGATTTTACGAAACATGGGTTAATCCTTCGGCAGCCAGCCAGGGCTGCGCTTGGTTAAAAATGCAGTCAGACCTTCCTGACCTTCGGCCGACACCCGGATGCGGGCAATGGCTTCGCTGGTATGCTGGATCAATGCTGGATTGATCGGCTGTTGGTCGACGTCTGCAATCAGTTGCTTGGCTGCACTCAGTGCAGCGGGGCTATTTTGCAGCAATTGCTGGCAGAGCTTGTCTGCCGCTTGCAGCAAATCGCCGTCAGCCACCACCTGATGCAACAGGCCAAGCCGCAGGGCTTCATCGGCAAAAAACCGTTCGGCGGTTAAAAAATAGCGCCGGCTGGCGCGCTCGCCAATGGCCCGCATCACATAAGGGCTAATCACGGCCGGGATCAGGCCAATTTTCACTTCGCTTAAGCAAAAGCTGGCCTTCGGCTCCGCCAGAGCGATATCACAGCAAGCCACCAGGCCGAGGGCTCCGCCAAAGGCTGCGCCTTGCACCAGCGCGATGGTTGGTTTTGGAAAGCGATCCAGGCTGCGCATCAGTTCGGCCAGGCGGCCAGCATCGTCCAGGTTTTGCTGGTAATCTTTGGCTGCCATCGAGCGCATCCAGTTCAGATCGGCACCGGCAGAAAAGTTTTTGCCATGGGCTTTTAGCAGCAGCAGCCGCACGGCAGGGTTGGCTGCCAGTTGCTGCAGCGCTGTGATGATCTGCTCGATCATCACATCGTCAAAGGCGTTGTGCACCTCTGGCCGGTTTAGCGTCAGACTGGCGATGCCCTGAGGGGAAACAGACAGCTCGATATAAGATTCAGCCATTACAGGTAATCTCCAGCATTACATTCGGAACACGCCAAAGCGGGTGTCGGCAATAGGGGCGTTTAAAGCAGCAGCCAGGGCCAGGCCAACCGTCATCCGGGTTTGCGCCGGATCAATCACGCCGTCATCCCATAAGCGGGCACTGGCGTAGTAAGGGTGACCTTGTTGCTCGTACTGCGCCACGATGGGTTTTTTCAGTGCCTGCTCGGCTTCGGCTGATAAGGTTTCGCCTTTACGGGCCAGGCCGTCTTTGGTGACCTGTGCCATCACGCCAGCGGCCTGCTCGCCGCCCATCACCGAAATGCGGGCATTCGGCCACATCCACATCATGGTGGGATCGTAGGCCCGGCCGCACATGCCGTAGTTGCCGGCGCCATAGCTGCCGCCAATCAACACGGTGAATTTAGGCACTTCGACGCAGGACACTGCCATCACCATTTTGGCGCCGTGTTTGGCAATGCCTTCGGCTTCGTATTTTTTACCGACCATAAAGCCGGTGATGTTTTGCAAAAACAGCAGCGGGATTTTACGCTGGCCACACAGCTCAATAAAATGCGCACCTTTTTGCGCTGATTCCGAGAATAAAATCCCATTATTGGCTACAATGCCCACCGGATAGCCGAAAATGCGCGCAAAACCACACACCAGGGTGCTGCCATAATACTGCTTGAATTCATCAAAGTCGGAGCCATCCACCAGGCGGGCGATGACTTCTTTCACATCAAACGGCTTTTTCAGATCGGTGCCGACGATGCCGTAGATTTCTTTGGCATCATAGAGCGGCTCTTCCGGCTCACGTACATCCAGCTGCTGTGGTTTGCTGCGGTTTAAACGCGAGACGGCATTGCGTGCCAGTTGCAGCGCATGGTCATCATTGACGGCATAGTGATCGGCCACACCGGAGATTTTGCAGTGCACATCGGCCCCGCCCAATTCTTCGGCACTGACTTCCTCGCCGGTAGCGGCTTTCACCAGTGGTGGGCCGGCCAAAAAGATGGTGCCTTGCTCTTTGACGATGATGCTCTCATCGGCCATGGCCGGCACATAAGCGCCACCCGCGGTGCACAGCCCCATCACCACGGCAATTTGCGGAATGCCTTTGGCCGACATCCGCGCCTGATTGAAGAAAATGCGCCCAAAGTGCAGTTTGTCCGGGAAAACTTCATCCTGGCGGGGCAGGTTGGCACCGCCCGAGTCCACCAGATAAATGCAGGGCAGGTTGCAGCGCTCGGCGATTTCCTGCGCCCGCAGGTGTTTCTTTACCGTCAGTGGGTAGTAGGTGCCACCTTTGACGGTGGCGTCGTTGGCGACAATCATGCACTCCACACCACTGATCCGGCCAATACCGGCGACCACGCCAGCGCAGGGCACGTAGTCGTCGTAACAGTCCCAGCCCGCGAACTGGCCGACTTCCAGAAACGGCGAGCCCGGGTCCAGCAGTTTTTGGATCCTGTCCCGGACAAAGAGTTTGCCACGCGCCGTATGACGGGCGATCAGGGCTTCACCACCGCCCAGCTTGATTTGCTGCACCTTGGCGTTTACATCCTCTACCAGTTGCTGCATCGCAGCCTGGTTGCGCACGAATTCTTCGCTGCGTGGGTTTACTTTACTCAGAATTTTTGTCACTGCTGTCACCTGTTGCTGGAAACTAGTTCGACTCGATGAAAAGTTCACGGCCAATCAGCATGCGGCGGATTTCCGAAGTACCAGCGCCGATTTCATACAGTTTGGCATCACGCAGTAAACGTCCGGTCGGATACTCGTTGATGTAGCCATTGCCACCAAGCAACTGGATAGCATCCAGTGCCATCTGGGTAGCCAGCTCGGCTGCATACAGGATCACTGCAGCAGCATCTTTACGGGTGGTTTCACCACGGTCACAGGCTTTGGCCACGGTATAAACGTAAGAGCGGGCGGCATTCATTCGGGTGTACATATCGGCTACTTTGCCCTGCACCAGCTGGAATTCACCAATCGATTGGCCAAATTGCTTGCGGTCGTGAATGTAAGGAACTACTACATCCATGCAGGCGGTCATAATGCCAAGCGGGCCGGCAGAGAGCACCACACGCTCGTAATCCAGGCCACTCATCAGCACCTGCACACCACGGCCAACTTCGCCCAGCACGTTTTCCTCCGGCACTTCGCAGTCTTCAAACACCAGCTCGCAGGTGTTGGAGCCACGCATGCCCAGCTTGTCGAGCTTCTGCGCCTGGCTAAAGCCTTTAAAGCCACGTTCCACGATAAAGGCCGTGATGCCTTTGGAGCCGGCATTGACATCGGTTTTGGCGTAAATCACATAGGTATGCGCATCCGGACCATTGGTGATCCACATTTTATTGCCGTTTAAGATGTAACGATCGCCTTGCTTGTCGGCGCGTAGCTTCATGCTGACCACATCAGAGCCGGCATTGGGTTCGCTCATGGCCAAAGCGCCAATGTGCTCGCCGCTGCATAATTTAGGCAGGTACTTTTGTTTTTGTGCTTCGTTGCCGTTGCGGAAGATCTGATTCACACACAGGTTGGAGTGCGCGCCGTAAGACAGTGCTACCGAGGCAGAGGCCCGGCTGATTTCTTCCATCGCAACCACATGCTCCAGATAGCCCAGGCCAGAGCCGCCGTATTGCTCATCGACGGTGATACCCAGCAAGCCCAAATCACCAAATTTGCGCCATAGCTCATTCGGAAAGGCGTTGTCGTGATCAATTTGTTCCGCACGTGGGGCAATTTCTTCGCGGGCAAAGGCATTGACCTGCTCACGGATCATGTCGACGGTTTCGCCAAGGTCAAAATTTAGGGTTTTATAAGTCGTGATCATGCTGGATCCCCACTGTTGATTCGAAGGTTTCTGATTCAAAGGCGGCTTTGTTGCCGCTGTGCTTGGCCTGACTGAGTGTTTCGCGGCAGCGCTTCTCTACCGTGACCAGCTCCATCAGTACCACTTTAATGTCGTCCATTTGCTGGTGCAGCTCGGCTTTTTTTTGCTCGATCAAGGCCAGCATGGTATTGAGCTGCGTGATGCTGCTTTTATCGGCGTCGTACAACTCGAACAGTTTGCCGGTTTCCGCCAGGCTAAAGCCTAGCCGTTTACCGCGCAGGATCAGTTTCAGGCGCACCCGATCCCGTTTGCTGTAGATCCGGGTCTGGCCATTGCGCATGGGCGTCAGCAAACCTTGATCCTCGTAAAAGCGGATACTGCGGGTGGTGATGTCAAACTCTTTGGCTAACTCACTGATTGAGTAAGTTGTTTCGGTTTTTTGCGTCATGGTGGTCTTCCTGAAATCTGCCGACAACTATAAGTGAAGTTTACGTAAAGGTAAAGCTAGGCCCGGCGCCTGTCACTGGTCTGAGTTCATGCTTTGCAAACCGCTGTAAAGCAAAGATGCCAAATACAGAGCGCAGACCACTGCATTTTGCCGAACAAAAACGACAAAACTGCACCATAGTGGTATAAGGTTGACGTTGGCGTAAACGTCAATATGGTGTAGTCTCTGGCACAGACTTTTTAATTGACGAAGCAATGACGGAGAGAATCTGATGGCCGAACACGATGCAATTGTGATTGTCGCAGCCAAGCGCACTGCGATGGGTGGTTTTATGGGCGGTTTGTCCAGCGTCAGCGCCACTGACCTGGGAGCCGTGGCGATCAAAGCGGCGATGGCAGAAGCCGGTATTGGCGGTGATGCTGTCAGCGAAGTCATTATGGGCAATGTGTTACCAGCCGGTCTTGGCCAGGCACCTGCCCGTCAGGCCAGCTTAAAAGCCGGTTTGCCGTTATCTGCTGGCGCGACCACCATCAACAAGGTGTGTGGCTCTGGTTTAAAAACCGTCATGCTGGCGCACGACTTACTGAAAGCCGGCTCTGCCGATGTGGTAGTGGCAGGCGGTATGGAGTCGATGTCCAATGCACCTTACCTGTTGCAAAAAGCCCGGGCTGGTTTTCGCATGGGCCACGGTGAAATCAAAGATCACATGATGCTGGACGGGCTGGAAAATGCCTACGATGGCAAAGCGATGGGCTGCTTTGCCCAGGACACCGCCAATGAGTATGGCATTGGCCGCGAAGCCATGGATAAGTTTGCCGTCGACTCTTTGACCCGGGCGCAAAACGCCATTGAAAGTGGTGCTTTTGCCGATGAAATTGCTCCGGTCAGTTACAGCAGCCGTAAAGGCGAAGTCACCTTCGCCATGGATGAGCAGCCGGGCAACGCTAAAATCGACAAAATTCCTGGTCTGCGTCCTGCCTTTGCCAAAGATGGCACCATCACAGCGGCGAACTCCAGCTCCATTTCTGACGGTGCCGCTGCGTTGGTGTTGATGCGGGCCTCGGATGCCAAAGCCAAAGGCTTAACCCCCTTAGCGAAAGTGGTGGCGCATGCGACCCACTCGATGGAGCCGGCACTGTTCACCGTGGCACCGGTTGGCGCCATGGAAAAAGTACTGACCAAAGCCGGTTGGGATAAAGACCAGGTCGATTTGTGGGAAATTAATGAAGCCTTTGCCATGGTTACCATGCTCGCGATTCAGGAGCTGGGGCTGGATCATGCCAAAGTGAATGTCAACGGCGGTGCCTGTGCACTGGGCCACCCCATCGGCGCTTCTGGCGCACGTTTGCTGGTGACTCTGATCCATGCGCTGCGTAAACGCAATCTGAAAACCGGTGTGACTTCGTTGTGCATCGGTGGTGGTGAAGCGGTGGCACTGGCTGTAGAGCTGGTGTAACGGATCATCCGATTTAAATGAGCAGTCAGCCGGGCAAGCATACTAATAATAAGCCTGGCTGGCTGATTTTCGAATTCGTGGGAGAAGCATTGTATGACCAAGCAAGTCCAACTATTTATTGACGGCGCCTTTATTGACTCGACAACCGAGCAATGGATCCCGGTGACCAACCCTGCCACGCAGGAAGTGATTGCGCAGGCACCTTGTGCCACCGCAGATGAAATGAGCCGGGCGATTGAGTCGGCCAAAGAGGCGTTTAAAAGCTGGAAAGAAGTGCCGGTATCCGAGCGGGCCCGCTTAATGATGCGTTTTGGCCACCTGCTAAAAGAACATCAGACTGAAATTGCCGAGATCATCTGTCAGGAGCTGGGCAAAACCATCGAAGATGCCAAAGGCGACGTCTGGCGCGGTATCGAGGTGGTGGAGCAGGCCGCCAATATCCCATCTCTGATGATGGGCGAAACGGTAGAAAATGTAGCGCGTAGCATCGATACCTACAGCTACATTCAGCCGCTGGGTGTGTGCGCCGGTATTACGCCCTTTAACTTCCCGGCCATGATCCCGCTGTGGATGTTCCCGATGGCGATTGCCTGTGGCAATACCTTTGTGCTGAAACCATCGGAGCAGGATCCGATGACCGTGAATCGTATTGCTGAACTCTTCGTTGAGGCTGGCGCACCGAAAGGGGTGTTGCAGGTAGTGCATGGTGCCAAAGAGCAGGTGGATACCATTTTGCACCATCCGGATATCAAAGCGATTTCCTTCGTTGGCTCGGTCAATGTGGGTCAGTACATCTACAAAACTGGTACCGACAATCTGAAGCGGGTACAGGCGTTTGCCGGTGCAAAGAACCATATGGTGATTATGCCGGATGCCAACAAGCAGCAGGTGATCAATGCCCTGGTTGGTGCTTCGGTTGGAGCCGCCGGCCAGCGCTGCATGGCGATTTCAGTCGCGGTCTTTGTTGGCGCAGCGCAGGATTGGATCCCGGAAGTGGCCGCGGCCATTGGCAAAGTACGGCCAGGTGTTTACACCGATCCGAATGCGGCCTATGGCCCGCAAATCAGCCCGCAGGCCAAAGCCCGTATTTTGTCACTGATTGAACAGGGTAAAAAAGAAGGCGCCACCTGTCTGCTGGATGGCTCTGATTGCAGCGTCGATGGTTTCCCGAACGGCAACTGGGTTGGTCCTACGGTATTTAGCAATGTCAGTACCGAGATGGAAATTTACAAACAGGAAATCTTTGGTCCTGTGCTCACCACCATGAGTGTTGACTCGCTGGATGAAGCCCTGAAAGTGGTGAACGATAGCCCTTATGGCAACGGTACGTCCATCTTTACTGCCAGCGGTGCCGCAGCGCGTAAGTATCAGCATCAGGTCGAAGTCGGCCAGGTCGGTATCAATATTCCGATCCCGGTGCCGCTGCCGTTTTTCTCGTTCACCGGCTGGAAAGGTTCTTTCTACGGCGATCAGCATGCTTACGGTAAGCAAGCGGTGCGTTTCTATACAGAGACCAAAACCATTACCGCGCGCTGGTTTGATGACGATATTCAGGTGTCCGGCCCGAATATGTCGATTAATTTGCGCTGATCCTTCAGGTTGATACTGGTGAAAGCCCGGAACATCGTTGCAACACGCAAACCCGTCCCTTGCTCCCCTCGGGACTTTTGAATGTTTGCTTAGTTGCACGATGCTTCCAGGCTGCCCGGCTTAGTGTGGCATCCTTCGTAGATGCTTATTTAATACGGTGAACCAGGTGCTGTGCACAGTAGATGTAACAGAGCGAGCGATCAAAAGTGAGCCGGGGAGCGGCGAACGCGCGAGTGTGTTACATGTACGGAAGCAACGGCACCGATGGCATAAGCAGGACCTATTATGAATTTCAATTTAACCGAAGACCAACAAGCCTTTGTTGATGTAGCGAAACAATTTTCCGAGCAAGAGCTGGCACCTAACGCGGCCCAATGGGATCGCGATCATCATTTTCCAAAAGACGTGATTCAAAAAGCCGGTGAGCTGGGTTTTTGCTCCCTCTACACCCCGGAAGAAGACGGTGGTATGGGGCTGTCACGGCTGGATTCGTCCATTATTTTTGAGCAACTGTCGATGGGCTGCACCGCCACCACCGCCATGCTAACCATTCACAATATGGCGACCTGGATGATTGCCAGCTGGGGCAGCGCCGATGCGAAGGCAGAGTGGATTGAGCACCTGGTCACCGGCCAGAAACTGGCGTCTTACTGCCTGACTGAGCCAGGTTCAGGCTCCGATGCTGCCGCACTTCGCACCTCAGCGAAAAAAGAGGGTGCTGAGTACGTATTAAACGGCTCGAAAATGTTTATTTCCGGTGCCGGCAGTACCGAAGTGTTGGTGGTGATGGCGCGCACCGGCGAAGCTGGCCCCAAGGGCATTTCTGCCTTTATTGTACCGGCCGATGCCAAAGGCGTGATCTACGGCAAAGCCGAAGAAAAGATGGGCTGGAACGCTCAGCCTACCCGGCTGATTACCTTTGAAGATGTGCGTGTTCCAGCGCATTACCTATTGGGCGAAGAAGGCCAGGGCTTCTCGTTTGCCATGAAAGGGCTGGATGGTGGCCGTATTAATATTGCCACCTGCTCCATTGGTACCGCTCAGCAAGCCTTGAATACTGCGCGTAACTACATGCTGGAGCGCCAGCAGTTTGGTAAGCCGTTGGCGGCATTTCAGGCGCTGCAGTTTAAACTGGCTGATATGGCGACTGAACTGGTAGCCGCACGGCAACTGGTGCGGATGGCTGCGTTTAAGCTGGATCAGGGCGATAGCGAGGCGACTGCTTACTGCGCCATGGCCAAACGCTTTGCTACCGATGTTGGTTTCCAGGTGTGCGATCAGGCCCTGCAACTGCACGGCGGCTATGGTTACATTAAGGAGTATCCGCTGGAGCGGCACTTCCGCGATGTACGGGTGCACCAGATCCTGGAAGGCACCAATGAGATTATGCGGCTGATTATCAGCCGGCGTCTGCTGGATGAAGCCGCAGGCGACATTCTGTAAGTCCATTGTTTAAATCCAAGGAGTCTGTCGTGGCAGAATTAAAGCTGGAAAAGCGTGGTCACACTGCGCTAATTACCATGTCTAACCCACCAGCCAATACCTGGACCAAAGCCAGCCTGCAGCAGCTGAAACAGCTGGTGCTGGAGCTGGAGCACGATAAAAACATGTATGCGCTGGTGATCACCGGCGAAGGCGATAAGTTTTTCTCCGCCGGTGCCGATCTGAAGTTGTTCGCCGATGGCGACAAAGGCGTAGCATCCGATATGGCGCGCGTGTTTGGCGATGCTTTTGAAACCTTAAGCCGTTTTCGCGGTGTCAGTATTGCCGCTATTAATGGTTACGCCATGGGCGGCGGCCTGGAAGTGGCGCTGGCCTGCGATATTCGTATCGCCGAGCAACAGGCGCAAATGGCGTTGCCGGAAGCCAAAGTGGGGCTGCTGCCGTGCGCCGGCGGCACGCAGAATTTGGCCTGGCTGGTGGGTGAGGGCTGGGCAAAGCGCATGATCCTCTGTGGCGAGCGCCTGAAAGCCGATACCGCTCTGCGCATTGGTCTGGTGGAAGACGTGGTGCCGACCGGCCAGGCGTTGGACGCGGCGCTGGCTCTGGCAGAGAAAGTGGGCGAGCAAAGCCCATCGGCGGTCACAGCCTGCAAACATTTGATCCAACAAGGGCGTAGTGGCACCATGCACGGAGCTTTACCACTGGAGCGGGAATTGTTTGTGGCCTTGTTTGATACCAAAGATCAAGTCGAAGGCGTGCAGGCATTTTTGCAAAAACGTCAACCAACATGGGTGAATGGATAATGAGCAATGAGCAGCCAATCGTGCAGTATCAGGAGCTAACGACCGCGCATGGCAAACGGATTGGCCTGGCAACGCTGAATTCAGAGAAGTCGTTAAATGCCCTGAGCCTGCCCATGATTGAATCCTTACTGCCACAGATGCAGCAATGGAAAGACGATGCAGGCATCGCTATGGTGGTGCTGCAAGGCAGTGGTGACAAAGCTTTTTGCGCTGGCGGTGATATTCGCGATCTCTACCAGGCCATGAAAGACCACCCGGACAGCTATGCCCCCTATGTCGAAGAGTTTTTCACCAAAGAGTACAGCCTGGATTATTTGATTCACACCTTTGAAAAACCCGTGCTGGTGTGGGGCAATGGCATTGTGATGGGCGGTGGTCTTGGCCTGATGGCAGGAGCCTCGCATCGGGTGGTGACGGCCAGCAGTCGTATTGCCATGCCGGAACTTGCCATCGGTCTCTATCCGGATGTGGGCGCAAGTTGGTTTTTAAACCGGATGCCAACTGGCTGTGGCTTGTTTCTGGGATTAACCGGCGCTTCCATCAACGCTGCCGATGCCCGTCTGGTTGGTTTGGCCGACCATTTCATTTTGCATGACAAAAAAACGGCGGTGCTGGATAAACTGCTGACCGTGAAGTGGGGCGATACCGTTGCGCTTAACCATCAGAAGTTGGCCGATGCACTGCGCGATTTTGAAGAGCACAGCCGCACGCAGCTACCGCTTAGCCAGATCCGGCCGCACCAGGCTGAGATTGCCAAACTGGCTGAGCTGGATAACCTGCCTGCTGTGATTGCTGCTATTCATGCCATGCCAGGCGATGACAGCTGGCTGCAAAAAGCCAAAGAGGCGCTCAGCTATGGCAGTCCTATTACGGCGCATATCGTGTTCCGGCAATTGCAATTGGGGCAGAGCATGATTCTGGCCGACAGCTTCCGGTTAGAGCTTGGCATCAGTGTGCAGTGTGGCCGCATGGGGGAATTTGCCGAAGGGGTTCGCGCTTTGCTGATTGACAAAGATCGTCAGCCGAATTGGCAATACCCGAATGTTGAGTCTGTTCCCACAGAATTGATCGATACCTTTTTTACATCGCCGTGGACTGCCAGTCAGCATCCACTGCGCATGTTAGGCTTGTAAGGAGCTTGTGATGGCAACAATTGCATTTATTGGTTTAGGCAATATGGGTGGTCCTATGGCCATCAACCTGGTCAAAGCTGGCCACCAGGTCAAAGCCTTTGATTTATCACTGGAAGCTTTGGCAACTGTGAAAGCAGAAGGCGCCGAAGTCGCTGCGTCAGCGGCCGATGCGGCAACCGGTGCAGACTTTGTCATTTCCATGCTGCCTGCGGGCAAACATGTGCTTGGCCTGTATCTGGGCGAGCAGGGCATAGCGGCTCAGATCAAACCAGATGCGTTGGTGATGGATTGCTCCACCATTGATGCCGACAGTGCCCGTAAGCTTGGCGCAGGTTTGGCGGAGCAAGGCATAGCTTTTATTGACGCCCCGGTATCCGGTGGTGTTGGTGGCGCTAAAGCCGGTACTTTAACCTTTATCGTTGGCGGCAGTGAGGCTGATTACCAAAGAGCGGTGCCGGTTTTGCAGGGCATGGGGAAAAATATCTTCCATGCCGGGGCTATCGGTGCCGGTCAGGTGGCCAAAATCTGCAACAACATGCTGCTCAGTATTTTGATGGTGGGTACCTCGGAGTCGCTGCAAATGGGCATCGACAATGGCTTGGATCCAAAAGTGCTGTCGGAAATCATGCTAAAAAGCTCTGGCCGCAACTGGACGTTGGAACTCTACAATCCCTGTCCCGGGGTGCAGGAGAATGTGCCTGCATCCAACCAGTATCAGGGCGGCTTTATGGTGGACTTGATGGCCAAGGATCTCGGGCTGGCACTTGAAGCTGCTACGCAAAGCCAAAGCAGCACTCCAATGGGGGCCTTGGCGCGTAATCTGTATGTTGCCCATCAGCGCGCCGGCCATGGCAAACTTGATTTTTCCAGTATCTTTAAACTGTTTGAGAAAAAAGCATGAATCTGAACAACAAAACCATCGTCATTACCGGCGGTGCCCAGGGGCTTGGACTGGAAATGGCACGGATGTGTGCTGCTGCAGGGGCCCGGTTGGCCCTGATTGATATGAATGAAGAGCAGCTGGCTGCGGCAAAAGCGGAATTATCTGCCAGTGCCGAGGTAAAAACTTATCAAGCCAATGTGGCAAACGAAGCCGAAGTGGAAGCAACCTTTGCCGCTATTGATAACGATTTCAATGGTCTGGATGGTTTGATTAACAATGCCGGAATTTTACGTGATGGCTTGTTGCTGAAATACAAAGACGGTGAGCTGGTAAGCAAGATGCCACTGCAACAGTTTCAGTCCGTTATCGATGTGAACCTAACCGGCGTTTTCCTTTGCGGCCGTGAAGCTGCCGCTATAATGGTAAAGCGTGGCACCAAAGGGGTGATCATCAATATGTCGAGCGTGGCTCGTGGCGGTAATATGGGCCAAACCAATTACGCTGCCTCTAAAGCTGGCGTGGTCGCTATGACAGTGACCTGGGCACGTGAACTGGGCCGTTATGGCATTCGGGTTGGCGCTATCGCACCTGGGGTGATCCGCACGGCAATGACGGATGCGATGAAACCGGAAGCACGCGAGCGGCTGGAAAAGATGAAACCGGTGGGCCGTCTGGGTGAGGCCAGCGAGATTGCTCATACTGCCAAATACATTTTTGAGAACGACTTTTTCACTGGTCGGGTGGTCGAAATTGATGGTGGTATCAGCATGTAACCCGCTCAATCATTAAGTAAGCGAGCCCCGGTTCGCTTACTTAGTGGAAGGATGAACAATGAAAAGTCTATTTTTCACCGTAACACTACTCATATCCTTGTTGCTGGTGCCATCGGTATCCGCTAATGACGACAGAGCTGAAATTACAGCGTTATTGCATCAGTTTTTAGCAGGAGCCAGCCGTAATGATGCAAAGATCCATCAGAGCTTTTGGGCCGAAGATTTGGTCTATACCAGCTCTGCCGGAACCCGTTTTGGTAAGGACACTTTGATGCAGGGCGTGCATCGCACTGGACCCATTGCTGAAGCGGATATTCGCCTCCACTATGGGGCAGAAGATATCCAGATCCGTATCTATGGGGATGTGGCGGTGCTGAACTTTACTTTGCTCGGCAACAGCGATGCAGAGCAATTACGCTTTTACAACAGCGGCACTCTGCAACGGAATGATACAGGTTGGCAGGTAGTTTCCTGGCATGCCACACGGGCAGCTGATTAACCAGCCACAGATGGTGCACGATTTTTGGTTGCCAACTCCGGGTGTTTGTTGATCAGCGTGCGATAGTATTTCTTGTAACGCTCTTGGTTGGTGATGCTCAACTCGCTTTGTTCAAGCAAAGCAATGGCTTGCCTGGCTGGTTTCATGGTTTCTACCGTCAGACCAGTCCCTTTACTCATGGCCTGCAGCATATTCAGCGCGATGACCGGGTTGCTCGGCATGTATTCAAAAGCCTCGTTAAATAGCTCGCTGGCTCGACCATAATGACCATGCTGATAGGCTTCTGAGGCTTCCTGATTGATGGTTTTAATTTTATCTTTTAGTTCCTGATGCCGGTTTTGTTCCATTTTTAGCATCAGTTGCTGGGTCTCAGTCAGGAAGTCATCTTTAGCCAGATGGCGGCGCATTTCGTCAATGTAATACTCGCTTTCATACAAATCACCAATTTCGAAATAAGCTTTGGCGGCATCCATGCAGCTGTCAATGGTGAGCTTTTTATTTTTCAGGCCGGTAATGCCATGAATGAGTTCTTTGGCTTCTGCCAATTGTCCTTTTGCTGCCAGGATTCGCCCCCGAACCAACTGGACTTCCTGCTGTACCAGGGCCTCATTAAAACGTTTGTTCAGGCCGGTGACTAATTGGCTGGCATGCTGCAAATGAACGGCTCGCTCCATCACAGATTTAGTTTGCGCGAGGTCAATTAGAGCACGGGCATGGTTCAGGTAATTATCGGCAGTATCATGAATGGAATGGCGTGCAGCGGCGACTAATTTACTATGGATACGAACTGCGGCTTCTTTATCACCTATGATGCTGGTTAAATTACTCAGGGTTTGTTGGCGGGTAATATTTTTTGGTGAGAGTAAAGCTGCCTCAGTCAGCGTCTCGCACGCTCGTTGGTAGCGGTTTTGCTTAACTAACAATCGAGATAGCCAGTCCAGAGCTTCGACTTTGGTTTCATCAAACTGTGTTAAATCGATTAGCTCCAACTCACTATCTTCCCAACGTTCCTGGCGAAAGCCAGCAATGGCGAAGCCAAGCCGGGCCCAAGGGTAGGATTTGGCCTCATTTAAGACCCGATAGAATGTTTCGGCTTTCTCATAGGCCTTGGTTTTCAGTAAAAGCTCTCCTTTTAGTCGGTATATGGTTTGGCTGTGTTCCGGTTTTGCATTAAGGGCCTTGCCACACTCTTCGATAGCTAGTGGATAATCGTGCTCGGCAATTGCTAGGTAGATTTTACGAAGCGCAATTTTGCTTTTGACCATGCGAATAATTCGTTCTTCTAGCACCGGGTAACTGAAAGGTTTCAGTAAATAGTCATCAGGTTGCAGCTCTATCATGCCGTGGACAATTTTACGCTGACTCTCAGCGCTAATGATCATAAAACAGCATAGTGGGCTGATGAGATCTTGCTGTTTGAGAGCTTCAAATAGTTGATAGCCATCTTTGCAGTCACCTAGATTGAAATCACACAGAATAAAATCGAAGGGGATTTCATAGCACTTTTTCAACGCCTCGGTCGAGTTACGTGCAAGGTGAATAGCTTCAAAGCCGATGGTTTGAAGCATACTTTTCACAGTAGCCCGGACCGGTGCACAATCCTCTACCACTAACACCTGTTTACAGCGAAAAAAAGATGGGTTCATCAACAGCTCGACAAGTTAGAATGCTGACTGAATTTTCATCATAGTACCTTTGGCTATTTCTTAATGTAAAGCTTGTCCCATTTCTGACTAAACTTTTCTGTAAGCGATCGTTTTTTGCACTAAACTCGTATCAGAAAAAAACGACTACGAGGTGCCTATGAATTTTCACCGCTTAGAACACTTGAATCGGCAGGATGTCCATATTGATGAACTGGTGATCCACTCCTATGAGATGGGGCTCTATCTGGCAGAGGTCGATTTCGATAATCGCAAAGCATTTATCATCGACGATGCCACAGGCAGGCCAAAGAAATTTCACAGCATTGAGCAGGTTCGTGATGCGTTTGCTGAGGCGACCGTTCGCAAAGCCTATCTGAGCCACCAATCAGCTTACGATGAAATGGTCGGTGCGCCGGATAAAGTTGACAATACCTTAAAAGTTGCGCTTTTTGGAACGGCAGAACCTAAATAGCCCTGAGGGCAAACAGCCGTTTGTGCTTTGCCTGTTTGGTTTTTGTGCAAACGGTTCGTAAAATCACTTTTTCTCTTGCCTTGTTTATACAAGCCTCTATAATGCCGCCCAGTCGACACGGGGAAGGCATCTAAAGCGTCTTTTCTGATGTGCGATAAAATTAAGCTGCATCGACTGGAAAATTACTTCAAATGATGCTTGACTTAATACCCTGACGCAGTAGAATACGCGTCCTGCTTCGGAATGAAGCGCTGCTCTTTAACAATTCGCAATCAATTATCTGTGTGGGTACTTGTGTTGATACGTGCAAACGAATAATCAGTATGAGTGACCAATGTTAATTTATTAGTCAGAAAATACTGAGTCAAAACTTTAATTGAAGAGTTTGATCATGGCTCAGATTGAACGCTGGCGGCAGGCCTAACACATGCAAGTCGAGCGGTAACATGCCTTCGGGTGATGACGAGCGGCGGACGGGTGAGTAATGCTTGGGTATCTGCCCGATGGAGGGGGACAACCACTGGAAACGGTGGCTAATACCGCATAATGTCTACGGACCAAAGCGTGGGACCTTCGGGCCACG
>NZ_FNRM01000008.1:150497-170785 GCF_900107845.1 Alkalimonas amylolytica | reverse complement strand
CCGCTGAATATGCAAAACTACAACCGCTACAGCTATGTGCTGAATAACCCGATGAGTTATACCGATCCGAGTGGGTATAACTTTGTGAAGAAAGCCCTTAAAGGCGTGATGGAAGCCACCGGCACACGCAAAGTGCTGCGGGAGCTTGGGCGAAATCAGTACTTAAATGCTGCGGTGCAGATTGGTGTCTGCATCGCTGGCGGTCCGGTTGCTTGCGGCGCTTATGCCGGTGCCCAGAGTTTTGCCATGACCGGCAGTTTAGGTGCGGGACTTCGCAGCGGTTTAATCACCTTCGGCACAGCCTGGACGTTTCAGCAAATTGGCGGCTCTTATTCGGATTTAAGTGCCGCTAATGTGGATAATGTGGTATTCAATGGTGCCCAGCTTGGGAGTTATCTTGATTTTGGTGGCAACCTATTAACCGCAGGCCAGGTAGCCGGTCAAATCTTTTCGCATGCGATGGTCGGTGGGGTTAGCGCCAGCCTGCAAGGCGGCAAGTTTGGGCATGGTTTCTTTAGTGCTGGTGTCACTAAAGGGCTGGGCACGCCGCTTATGGATGCCAGCTTTGCGCAAAACGTAGTGGGCGGCACGGTGATTTCCGCCACCATCGGCGGCACCGCTTCGGTGATAGCGGGCGGCAAGTTTGCCAATGGCGCTGTTACCGGGGCTATGCAGGCTTTGTATAATTATTATGGCCCCGGTTTTGGAAATACTGATGATAAGCCTTGGGTTGAAGTTGATGAACTAAAGCTTACCTTAAGTGTAGAAGCTGGTCCATTGAGGCTGTTATCTCTTGATAGTAATGGTGATATAAATACTCTTGCTATTAGTTATGACTACGGCCCTGTTCAATTAGATATTTCTCGAGGCGGCATTAATCCAGCTTTAGGCAGTAGCTCTTTGAACATAGCTGCAGATGGTACTCTCAATGTGAAGTTATGTAGTCATGCTCGGGGTGGTGGATGTGGTGCTGTCTCTGTCAGAGGGAGTAGCCCAAAATTAAATACTGCTACTAACAATGTAATTAGAGCTACAACGCCTTATCAAACTACTCAAGGACATCAGAGGGTATGGCTCTTTGATAAACTATGCCCAAATTGTAACTTAGGGATCTGATGATGAAAATTAAAAAGGTGTTTTTTTCTTTTTTGTTATTGTTCGTCTCACCGGCTTCAATAGCTTCTGACTGTAACTCTATGGCTGATAAAAGGCTGGCTGTTATTTCTAATTGTTACGGGAGTAATTTAAGTTATGAAGAACAGTCTGCTTGCGATGATGATTTGTCCAATACTCCTCCCACTCTTGAGGTGCAGTTACTCTCTGATTGTATTCAAAAGAATATGAAATGTTTAGAGCGTTGGGTGCAACTTGTTATCAATTATCAACTGGTGAATTTATATGATATTGGTATCGACTTACTTTCGTCAGGTAATTTTCCTGATAGCTTCTGGATACAGAATAGTCTGGCTTCTTTTTATATCTTAAGAGGAAAAGATAGAGACTATGCCGCAGCTGAAGTTATTCTTGCAACCTTGATTGATGACAATAATAGATTGGCACTAGGTAATCTAGCTGAATTAAAAATTCTCAAACAAGAATACGAAGATGCGTTGAAGATCTTCGAGTACCTAAGGTTAAACCAAATCGAGTTCGAAAAAGACCATGATAACCTGCTCAGACTTGCTCAGCTCTATCATTTTGGTTCTGGCTCTTTTAAACAATGGGATAAAGCTGAAGATCTTTACCTTCGTGCGCTTCCTTTATCCAGTTCAGGTCATGCAGAATATCTCCTAGCTGATATTTTGCTTAAATCGGATCGAGTGGAAGCTGGGTTAATCATGCTAGATAAAGCAATAGATAAAGGTAGCGTAAATGCCGCCGAAATGCTTGCATCATTTTTTTGGGAGGGAATTCATGTTGAGAAAAATACACGAAAAGCGTTTAAATATTTTCAAGTGGCATCAAAGCTTGGATCAGTATCAGCCCTATACAATCAAGGTATCATATACAATCAATTGAAAGAATATAGGAAAATGAAGATTGCTTTTTATGCCGCGGCAGTTTTCGGGGACGAAAACGCCATTTATATTTTGGAAAAAAACGGTGAAATCGTTAATAATCATATTTGTGACGTAAGAGCTTTGTTTTCTCGCTCAGATAATTTCTTGTTTTATGATCATCTTACATTACAAGAGCTAGATTGAATAGCTGCGTTCATACCGTTCGCAAAAAAGACTGGTGGAACTCATCTCAGCCACTTGATGTTAATAACGTAATCGACCAGCGCTCTGGCGAAGTCACCGACAGCCTGCTGCTAGATGGTTTGTACGAGCGGGTGCAATTGCCGGGTGGTGTCATCGAGCACAAGTTTCGGGTCGGCAATGCCCGGGTGATCCGGCGCAGCAACAACACCGAAACCGCGCACTACCGGCATGCCGATCGCCTAGGCAGTTCCGTGGCGGTCACTTCTCCGGCCAAGAATATGTTTAGCAACAGCTGCTCTACGATCCCAGGGTTCGGCGATATTTGGTGTAAACCTCGTGTGTGAGGCTTTTCTTAATTGGGCTCAGGCTATTTCCCAAGGCAATCCAGCCCGTCGCCAGGCTCGACGTGTATTCTGACGCTCTAATACTGCATTCAGCCCCTTTTTCATTGCAAGCCGGTGTGTGAACACTGAAAATCTTCTGCTGGATAGTCAGCGCTCTTGGCTTTGATCGTTGTTGATCCCGATGTCGTACTGTTTCATCACTCTATAACTTTCCCAACTATTGGACCTGATAACATGATGATTTTTTCTTCTGCCGGGCTGCGGCGGTCGGCGCTTGCCACTGTGGTTGCGATCAGCTTTTTGCTACAGCCTGTGATGGCAGATCAAAACAATAAAAATGAAAACAAAAGTTACAACGACCTTGTCTCTGAGCTCAAGGTGCAGCAAGGTTTGTTCAACTTTTACCGCAACATGGAGTCTGGTGAGACCATGTTGTCACTGCGTGAGTCGCAATTGAACCAGCCTTTTATCTATCATGCTCAGACGATGGATGGCGTGGTAGAGGCCGGTCACTACCGGGGTAATTTTCGGCAAACGCGCTTGATTGAGTTTCGCCGTAACTTTAAGCGCATTGAAGTCGTCAGCTGGAATCCGCGCTATGTATTTGATAGCAGTAACCCTCTGAGCCGTGCCGCTCAGGCCAACCGCAGCGAAGCCCTGTTGGCGGTTTTGGATATTGAAGCCAATGACGATGGCCGGATCCTGGTAAAGGCCGATCCTTTGTTTAAAAGCCAGGCGTTGCATCGCATTACCCCTTGGGCCAACCCAAATCAGACCGGACCACGTTTTTCGCTGGGAACCTTAAATACCGACCGTTCACGGATTGCTCGTGAGCGTTTGTATGAGCGCAATATGGACGTGGTGGTGGACTATGTGTTCATCAACGAAGAGCCGGTCGTGTTTGGTTCTGCTGCGATTGCCGATCCACGCTTCATCACCATTAGTCTGCAACACTCCTTTATTGAGATGCCTGACAATGATTATCAGCCCCGCCGGGATGATCCTAGGGTCGGATACTTTACTCAGCAGTTTGATCAGATGACCAACCCGGAGTGGACACCATGGGGCGATGTGATCAATCGCTGGAACCTGGTGAAAAAAGATCCTCAGGCCCAGCTGTCTGAGCCGGTACAACCCATTGTGTGGTGGATAGAGAATACCACGCCGCATCAGTGGCGCAATGCGATCCGCCAAGGCGTGGAGGACTGGAACATTGCCTTTGAGGCGGCTGGCTTTAAGAATGCCATTGTGGTGAAAGAGCAGCCAGATGATGCCGAGTGGGACGCAGGTGACGTGAATTACAATGTATTGCGCTGGACCTCATCACCACGCCCACCATTTGGCGGCTACGGTCCGTCTTTAGCCAACCCGAAAACCGGTGAAATCATCAGCTCCAACATCATGCTTGAGTTTGTCTTTATGTCGAACCGCTGGACCTTGGGCGAGTTATTTTCAGGTGGCGCGAACCTGATGGCAGAGCATCACTCGCATGATGAGCATCAGTTGCACTGCAGCCTGGGCCATTCTTTGCAGATGGGGCATATCGTGGCGAGGCTTGCCTCGGATAAACGCATGTACGACAACATCGAAGATGATCCGATTCTGGTGCAGGCACTGCGGCATTTAATCATGCATGAAGTTGGCCATACCCTGGGGCTGAATCACAACATGCGCTCACACAGTTTGTGGAATAATCAACAAGTGCACGATGCGTCTCTGACGCAAGGCGTTCTGTCCGGTTCGGTGATGGATTACAACCCGGTCAATATTGCACCGGTAGGTGTGGAGCAAGGCGATTATTACAGCTACAAACCAGGTCCTTACGATATGTGGGCCATTGAGTATGGCTACTCTACCGGCCTTGATGATGCCGAAGCGGAAGAGCAGCGGCTGCAAGCTATTTTAAGCCGCTCACATTTGCCTGAACTGGCTTTTGGCAATGATGCCGATGACATGCGTGCACCTGGCCGGCACATCGATCCGCGCGTTATGATTGGTGCCATGAGCTCTGATCCTATTGCCTATGCGCAAGATCGCTGGCAGCGCGTGAACTATGAGTTTTCCCAGTTGCTGGATAAAGGACGTGTCGATGGTGAGTCTCACCAACGCGTTTTAACCAGTGCCAACATGCTGTTTGGTCAGTACGCAGGTCAGGCCAATGTCGTGAGTCGTTTCATTGGTGGTGTCTATGTCGAACGTGCTTTTATTGGTCAGCATGATGATGTGAAACCGTTTCAACCCGTTCCCCGGGCTATCCAACGTCAGGCTATGGCGGCGTTGAACAGCTATGTATTCGCTGCAGATACACTAGAAAGCATGCAGCCGGTATTGGCGTACATGCATGCCCAACGGCGTGGCTTTAGCCATCGTGGCAACAACGAAGATCCACGCATGCACCGGATGATCCTTGGGATGCAGCGCAATGTGCTTGATCATATTTTGCATCAACAGGTTCTGCAGCGTATTTCCGATACGGCTTTGTATGGGAATGACTACAGCCTGACCGAAATGCTGAGTGATTTAACGAAAGGGATCTTCCGGGGCGACTTGACCACCCTTAGCCAGAATCTGCAGGTAGAATACGTCAATCGTCTGATTAAAATCTCCGGGCTTGACGATGACTCCGAGTATGATCATCTCAGCCAGGCGGCGGCGGTCGGACAGTTGCGTTACATCCGCAGCCTCTCTGCACCGCGTCGGTCAACGGATGCCGTTCGTCATCATTATGGCTACCTGCATTTGCTGATCGACAGAGCCTTTGCTGCGTAATCGATCGGCTTCATCATCACGTTGAAAAGTCCGGCTTGACCGGACTTTTTTATGCCTGTTTTTTCCGGTAGCCCCAGATGATCATCGCCGTGCCAGAAGCAAACATGATGAGGCTGTAAATCGCCGATGGAATGGCCATGGTGCTGTTGTTCAGCAGCATCGGCGAGGTAGCAATGGCGATGCCTAAGGTACCATTCTGAATACCGACCTCGATGGTCATGGAGCGGGTTTGTGGGCCGCGACAGCCAATGCTGCGGGCAGCCAGGTAACCGGCCAGCATGCTGAGCAGGTTTAGCAATAAAGCTGCGATGCCGATGGCTAGAAAAAAGCCCAGCAACCGATCCAACTCGCGCAACAGGGCGCCAGCTACGACTGCAATTAAAAAGAACGAGGAGAGCCATTTTACCGGCTGCAGGCAGCTTCTGGAAAACTCCGGCCAACGGGCTTTTAACCACATTCCCAAAGAGACCGGCAACAGAATAATCACCAACAGCTGCAACACGGTGCGAGGTACTGACAGTGCCACGTACTGACCTTCTCCCAGAAATAACAAAGAAGCCAGGTTGACCAATAACGGTAGGCTAATAATCACCACCAGACTGCTGATTGCGGTCAGGCTGATGGACAACGCGGTATCGGCATGAGCCAGATGGGCAATCAGATTGGAGGTGGGGCCGCCGGGGCAGGCCGCTATCAGCACCAAACCAACCGCCAGCTCGGGCGGCAACTGCAGCAGATAGGCCAGGATAAATGCCAGTGCTGGGATGGCGATAATTTGCATGGCAAGACCAGTCAGCACCGGCTTGGGGGTTTGCCACAGTTGCTTGAAATGCACAGGCTTAAGCGATAAACCCATGCCGAGCATAATCACTGCCAGCGCCACTGGCAGAAAAACCTGGGTAAAAATATTGGCTTCCATAACGACCTTAGGATCACTTCGTTTGCACTACTCATTGGAGCTACTATGGCAAATCAGACCAGTCAAGACAAGATGTTCATATTTCTTTACAAAAATTCTGGTCTAACCGAACGGCTTTATCGTATGATGCAGCAACTGGTTAAGCATGAGGTCACACCATCGTTATGCGCCTTGAAATACATTGTCAGGACCGATTAGGCATTGCTCAGGAAATCCTGAATATTCTGGTCAGTTATCAACTGGATTTGCGTGGCATCGAAGTCGATGCTGCTTCCAGCCGCATGTTTGTCTCGTTTCCCAGCATTCACTTTGAACAGTTTCAGGAGCTGATGGCCAAGATGCGGCGCATCCCCGGGGTAGCGGATGTCAAAACCACCGCTTTTATGCCGTCGGAGCGTCATCAAAACGAGCTGACCACGCTGTTAAAAACACTGCCGGATGGCATTATTGGCATTGATACCAAGGCGCAGGTCAGTGTGATTAACGATGCAGCGCTCGAAGCGCTTGGCGTCGAGCGCAAAGCCATTGAAGGCGAGTTGCTGCCGGGTTTGGTGAAAGGCTTTAATTTTTTGCGCTGGCTGGAAAGCGATGATGTGCTGGCGCAAACCCGGCGGGTGGAGATTCAGGGCAAGCATTTTATTGCCGATCTATTGCCGGTGATGGTACCGGATGAAAGCGGCCATGAGGTACTGGCCGGTGCAGTGATCAATCTGAAATCAGAGAGCCGGTTGGGGCAGCATATGCTCGCCTTTAACAAGGGCAATCAGGAAAGCTTTCAAACATTGCAGGCACAAAGCCCACAAATGCGCAAAGTGATTCGGGAGGCCAAGAAAATGGCACTGCTGGATGGGCCTTTGTTGATCACCGGCGAAACCGGTACCGGCAAAGAGCTGCTGGCGCGGGCTTGCCATGCTGCCGGTAGCCGGGCAGGCAAACCCTTTTTAGCGGTGAACTGTGCCTCGATGCCGGATAATGTGGCCGAGTCCGAGCTGTTTGGCTATGGCCCCAATGCCTTCGCTGGCTCCACTGTGGGCAAAAAAGGCATTTTTGAACAGGCCAATGGCGGCATCGTGTTCCTGGATGAAGTCGGCGAGATGTCGCGTGAGTTGCAAACCAAGTTACTGCGCTTTTTGCAGGATGGCTCCTTTCGCCGTGTGGCCGATGAGAACGAAGTGAAAGTTGATGTGCGGGTGATTTGTACCACGCAAAAAGACTTACCGGCCATGGTGCAGGAAGGCAAATTCCGCGAAGATCTGTATTACCGGCTCAATGTGTTCACGCTGGCCTTGCCGGCGCTGCGCGAGCGCAAGCAGGACATCGTGCCGCTGACCGAACATTTTGTTGCCCGCTTTGCCGCCAGGCTGGGGCGTAAGGCACCCAAGCTCAGCGATAGCTGTGTGCAGTTTTTGCAAAGCTACCCCTGGCCAGGTAATGTGCGCCAGCTGGAGAATGCTCTGTACCGCGCTGTCACCCTGCTGGAAGGGTATCAACTGGATAAAGAACACCTGCAGTTGCCCAGTTTTACCAGTGATTTTGGGTATCTGGAGCAGGACTTTGATGGCACCCTGGATGAAGCGGTGAAACGCTTTGAAGCCAGCTTACTGCGCAAGTTGTACCCGGCGTACCCCAGCTCACGGCAACTGGCAAAAAAGCTGGGGCTTAGCCATACCGCGGTGGCGAATAAACTGCGTGATTACGGCATAAATCGCAAGACTGTAAAAATTTAATGCCACTTTGTGCGTAAAACGATACTCCGAGCCGCCAGCTCAAGCAGGCTGGTGGCTGTTACCTGCTGAATACCTCATAAAACCCTGCGTTGTACTTATTTCTTTACGATTTTTGGCGGCCGCTGTGATGCCAGCAAAAATGACAGTGGATGTTCATTCTGGTCAAACTAAAGCAAGATAGCGCCAACCGCAGCCAGGCTGCAGAGACTGGGCATAATTAGCATAATTAGATCGTGGAGATGTCGCATGCAAGACGTGTATAACCCTTTAGGTACCGATGGTTTCGAGTTTGTTGAATACACCGCCGCTGATGCACAGGGGATTCAAAAGCTGAAAGATTTGTTTCATGGGCTTGGGTTTACTGAGGTCGCCAAACATCGCTCGAAAGAGGCCTGGTTGTACAAGCAGGGGGATATTAACTTTATCATCAATGCGCAGCCGAACTCGCAGGCGGAAGCCTTTGCCCGTGAGCATGGTCCCAGCGTTTGCGCCATGGCGTTTCGGGTACAGGACGCAGCGAAAGCATTGCAGCATGCGCTTGCTAATGGCGCCAAAGAGTACAAAAACCAGATTGGCCCGATGGAGCTGAATATTCCTGCTGTCTACGGTATTGGCAGCAGCCTGCTGTATTTTGTTGATCGCTACGGCGCCTCTTCGGTGTACGACATCGATTTTAAATACTACGACAACTGGCAAACCGAGATGGCCAAGCATGGCGTTGGTCTGGAAGTGCTGGATCATTTAACGCACAATGTGATGCGCGGCAACATGAATGTCTGGTCTGGTTTTTACGAGAAGATTGGTAACTTCCGCGAGATCCGTTATTTTGATATCGAAGGCAAGCTCACCGGCCTGGTATCCCGCGCCATGACCGCGCCTTGTGGCAAAATCCGTATTCCAATCAACGAGTCATCGGACGATAAATCACAGATCGAAGAATTCTTGCGCGAGTACAATGGCGAAGGCATTCAGCACATCGCCCTGACGACCGAAGATATTTATCAGACAGTACGTACCCTGCGTGAGCGTGGTATGGACTTTATGCCAACGCCGGATACTTACTACGACAAAGTAAACAGCCGGGTCGAAGGGCATGAGGAAGATTTGGATCAACTGCGCGAGCTGCGTATTCTGATCGATGGCGCGCCAATGAAAGACGGTATCTTGCTGCAGATCTTTACCAAAACCGTGATTGGTCCGGTCTTCTTTGAAATCATTCAGCGTAAAGGCAATGAAGGCTTCGGTGAGGGCAACTTTAAAGCCTTGTTCGAGTCGATTGAAGAAGATCAAATCCAGCGTGGAGTGTTAGCGAATGCGTAAATGGGCCTCTTTTCCACTGCGGGAAGGTGATGTGTCGCGTCAGGCACATGCCGACTTCCCGGAACAAGCGATTTATGAGCGTGAAACCGGTCGTAGTGGTTTTTTTGGTCCGGCTACACATTTCCATCACCGCCATGCCCCAACCGGCTGGAGCGATTGGCAGGGGCCTTTGCGCCCCCGCTTGTTCGATTTAAACCAACTGAGTGAAAACCAGGTTGAGTCGCCCTGGCAGGTGCCTTTGTTGCTGCACAATGCTCACTGCAAAATGCGCACCTGGCGTGTGCAGGGCAAGATGCCCTATCTGGTGCGCAATGCCGACGGCGATGAGCTGTTGTTTGTGCACGAAGGCAGTGCTGATCTCTACTGCGACTATGGCCATCTGGAAATTGTCGAAGGCGATTACGTGGTGATCCCACGCAGTACCATGTGGCGGCTGGAGCCCAAAAGCCCCATGTTGCTGCTGATGATTGAAGCCACCAACGACTCCTACCAGCTGCCGGAAAAAGGCCTGGTGGGAAACCATGCGATTTTTGACCCGGCCATGCTGGATACGCCAAAAATCAATGAGGCCTTCAAAGCGCAGTACTCAGAGCAGAGTTGGCAGGTGCAGATCAAGCGTCACGGTCAGACCTCGGTAGTGACCTACCCCTACAACCCGCTGGATGCCATCGGCTGGCACGGTGATTTGGCGGTGATGCGTATCAACTGGCGCGATATCCGGCCGCTGATGAGCCATCGCTATCATTTACCGCCATCGGCGCACACCACCTTTGTGGCGCAGCGTTTTGTGGTCTGTACCTTTGTGCCACGGCCGATCGAAAGCGATCCGGGCGCATTGAAAGTCCCCTTTTATCACAACAACGACGATTACGATGAAGTGCTGTTTTACCATGCCGGTGATTTCTTCAGCCGCGATAATATCGAAAAGGGCATGGTCACTTTCCATCCGGCCGGTTTTACCCATGGCCCGCATCCGAAAGCCTTTCAGGCTGGCCAGGAGTACCGGAAGAAATTTACCGATGAAGTGGCGGTGATGCTGGATACCCGTGATGCGCTGGATATCGGTGAAGCAGCGCTTGGTACCGAGAATCCGGCGTATGTGAACAGCTGGCAGGTTAAATAATTTGAGCATCTGATTTGTGCACTTCACATGTTACACACTGAGTGTAGAGTGCCGCAGTACAAGGATTTAGAATGAAATTTGCAACGTTGAATGATGGCAGCCGTGACGGCCAGCTGGTGTTAGTGAGTCGTGATTTAAGCCGGAGTGTGGCGATCCCTCAGATCGCCACCACTTTGCAGCAACTGCTGGATAACTGGCAGCAAAAAGCACCGCAGGCTGAAGAAGTCTATCAGGCGCTGAATGCCGGCAGCCTGACTAACAGCCAGCCGTTTGAACAAAGCGGTTGTGCTTCGCCATTGCCACGCGCTTACCACTGGGCCGATGGCAGTGCCTACGTCAACCATGTTGAATTGGTACGTAAAGCCCGCAATGCCGAAATGCCGCCCAGCTTCTGGACTGATCCATTGATGTACCAAGGTGGTTCCGATGCATTTTTAGCACCCTATGCACCGATTGAGGTAGCCAGTGAAGACTATGGCATCGATTTTGAAGGTGAAATTGCCGTCATCACCGACGATGTGCCTATGGGGATCCCGGCCGAGCAAGCCCGCGATCATATCCGGTTGGTGATGTTGGTCAATGATGTCTCTTTGCGTGGTTTGATCCCGAATGAGCTTGGCAAAGGCTTTGGCTTTTACCAGTCCAAGCCATCGTCCAGCTTCAGCCCGGTGGCGGTTACTCTGGATGAGCTGGAAGGCGTCTGGCAGGATGCCAAGCTGCACCTGCCGCTGCTGTCCACCTACAATGGTGAAGCCTTTGGTAAACCCAATGCCGGGGTGGATATGACCTTTGATTTTGGCCAACTGATTGCGCATGCTGCCCGCACCCGGCCGCTCTGTGCTGGGACTATTATTGGTTCAGGCACCGTATCGAACAAGCAAGGCACTGAGTATGGTACTGCCATTGCTGAAGGTGGGGTTGGTTATAGCTGCATCGCCGAAATCCGCATGATTGAAACCATCCGTGATGGCAAACCGGGTACCAGCTTTATGCGCTTTGGCGATCGTATTCGCATTGAAATGCTGGATCAGCAGGGCCAAAGTATCTTTGGTGCCATCGACCAGCAAGTGGTAGAGTATCGCTATCAGGGCTAACGCCTTTGGCAGTGTGCATGAATCAAGGAAAGAGCTGCTGTGGCAGCTCTTTTTACATCAAAGGATAAATGAAGACATGAAACTTTATGGTTACTGGCGCTCCTCGGCTGCTTACCGGGTGCGCATTGCCCTGGCGCTGAAGGGCATGACGTACGAGTCCATTCCTGTGCACCTGGTCAAAGAAGGTGGTCAGCAGCATCAGGCAGCTTATCAGACATTGAACCCCGCTGAGCTGGTACCGACTTTGGTGGATAACGAGCTGACCCTGAACCAGTCGCTGGCCATTGTCGAGTATCTGGATGCGATTCAACCTGAGCCGGCTTTATTGCCGGCAGACCCTAAGCAGGGTGCCCTGGTGCGGGCTATGGCGCTGGATATTGCCTGCGATATTCATCCATTGAATAATTTGCGGGTACTGCAGTATCTGACCGGCCCTTTGCAGTTATCTGAGCAACAGAAAATGGCCTGGATCCATCATTGGCTCAACACAGGCTTTCAAGCTCTGGAGCAGCGGTTGCAACAAAGCGCAGGACGATTTTGCTTTGGGGATACGGTTGGCCTGGCGGATATCTGCCTGGTGCCACAAGTCTACAATGCGCTGCGTTTTGGGCTGGATATGACACCATACCCGACCATCCAGGCCATTTATCAGCAGTGCAATAGTCTGGATGCTTTCTCATATGCCGCGCCAGAAGTGCAAGCCGATGCGCAGTAATTGGATCCCCTGTTTTCCAACACGTTGGTTAAATCGGTCGTTGTTTTTGATCGGTGCTGCTGGTATTGCCTTGCAGTGGCTGGCGGTCGGCTACGCTTGGTGGCAGGGGTTTAGTGTGTCTTTTCATTGGTGGTTTCACTGGCTGGCACCTTTGCTGTGCGTGCTCTGGGGCACTATCCCAAGGCTGCAACTACAGCCAGAGCCCAAGTCCTGATTGCTCGCGTTGTTGTTGCTTTGCTCTTACTGTCGGGGCCGTAAAAAGCTTTTTGGTTCAAGGCCTTTTATGCCGGATTGATCAAAGGTAAAGTCAATCTGGCCAATGTTACGGCTAAAGTGGTGTCGTATGCCATCAATTTCAATCACAAAGCTTCCTGGCATCCGCAAGCCTTCTTCTTTGTACAGCTTGATATGATGGCCGGCAATTTTAAAATCAAAGCCTATCAGTGGTGCATTCGCAAAATCAGCAACCCAGACGTAATCGCTGTTATGCAGCACCAGGGATAATGAATACTTTTGCGGTACTTGCTGTACAGCCAGCTTATGGGGGCCTGCAATAAAGGTATTGCGCCCGTCAATACGTGTGAAGGTAAAACCGAACTCAACCAGGCGGCTGGTGCCATCTTTGAGTTGGACAACGCCGCTACCTTGTACATCAAAATAAGCCTGCGCCGGGAAACTGAGGACCAACCCGAACAAAATACTCAACAGTACGATTCTCATCCAGGTGTCCTCCGCTTTTAAGATTGGGTCACATCTACCAACAGGCGAAGCTGTTGTCCTGGTTGCAGGTGTTGATCGATGCTTAGCTGGTTCCACTCCAAAATATCCGCCACCTGCACCCGATAACGCTGAGCGATGCGTGACAACGAGTCACCACGGCGCACCCGGTAGTTAATGGTACGGGTAACACCCGGAGTCGCTGGCTGCGCTGTGGCTGAACTCGTTTGTGCCTGAACAATCACCAATTGCTGACCAGGGCGAATGGGATCGCGTGCTGTCATACCATTCCAGCGTGCCAGGTCGTTAACACGTACCTGATGCGCCCGGCTGATATCCCACAGGGTATCACCCTGTTTGACCGTATAGTGCAGCCGTTGTTCCGGATTGGTGCGCTCTTGTGCCTGAGCAATTCGGCCAGGCTGGCTTAATTGGTATGCGTCGGCATTTTTAGCCGATACTGGAACCAGCAAGTGCTGGCCAATACGAATGGTATGGCCATTCAGCTCATTCAGACGCTGAATAGCTGCTACGGAGGTCTGGTACTGTTGTGCAATTTTACCTAAGGTATCTCCACGCACTACGGTATGACGTTGCCAGCTTAACCATTGCTCGGTTGGGGTGCTGGCCAGTTGTTCCCGGAACTGGGGTTTGTTGTCCAGGGGGAGCACCAATCGGTGGCTGCCATCCGGATCGGTAGCCCATTGATTAAAGGCTGGGTTTAGTGCATGCAGTTCATTCAGGCTCAGACCTGCCATTTCAGCAGCCACTGCCAAATCAATTTGACGACCAACCTCAACGATGCCTATTTGTGGTTGATTCGGAATAGGTTGCCAAGCAATACCGTACGTCTCTGGTTGACGCACTAAATCAACCAGGGCTAGCAGCTTGGGGACATAAGCTGTGGTTTCGCGCGGTAAGTCGAGTGACCAGAAATCGGTTGGCAGATTACGGTTTTTATTATGGCGAATGGCCCGTAGCAAGCGGCCTTCACCTGAGTTGTAGGCGGCAATGGCATTAAGCCAGTCGCCTTCCAGCCGATCATGGAGGTATTGCAAGTAATCTAAGGCGGCGCGGGTTGATTCAATCACATCACGCCGGCCGTCATACCAGTAATTCTGTTGTAAACCAAAGCGTTTGCCAGTGGCAGGCATAAACTGCCACAGGCCAGAAGCGCGAGCATGGGAGTAAGCAAAGGGATCAAAAGCACTTTCAACAATAGGAAGTAAGGCCAGCTCCAGCGGCATATTCCGCTCTTCCAGCTGCTGGACAATGAAGTACAAATAGGGCTCAGCCCGGCTGGATACCCGATCCAGATAGGCTTGATTGCGGGCAAAAAAGTTGCGTTGTTCAGCAATTGCCCTTCGCTCAGGGACCTCAAAGGTTAATTGTAGCTGGATACGCTGCCAGACATCATCCACTTTGGTAACATCCAGTGGTGTTGGCAGTTGCTGCTTTTTGCTGCGGGCAGGGGCGAGCAAGCTTGCTGCAATTAGTTCGGCACTGGCTGCTTGTTCAAAAGACGCGTTGGGTGTTTCACTGACTGGTTCGGTCGCAGTTTGTAGTTGGTTGGTGGTAGCACAACCGGCTAGAAGAGCGGTCGCAACAACAGTTAAAACGCGTACTTTCATGCGAGAGTCCTGTGATTATTGTTATCAGACTGCATGTTACCTGCTTGAAGATTGATTGCAAGTCAGGATTTAAAGCGGTCTTTGTCTGACCTGAGTGCTGTAAAAACGGCCTGCTCAGAGCTGCTGGTATATTTTCTTTGCAGATCAGGCAGGTGGCAACGCAGAAATGGGTTAATGGCTTTTTCTGTTGCCAGCTTGCTTGGCAGGGTGGGTAATTGATTATCACGCAGTTGCTGGCATTTGGTTAAATGGGCTATCACAGCCTGATTGTCTGGTTCAACGGCTCGGGCAAAGGCTAAGTTGGCTAAGGTGTACTCATGGGTGCAGTAGATGAGCGTTTCATTTGGTAAAGCCATCAGTCGCTGCAATGATTGATGCATCTGCTCGGGGCTACCTTCAAACAAGCGGCCGCAACCGGCGCTGAACAAGGTATCACCACAAAACAGCAAAGGAGCTCCGTCAACTGAGCTCTGGTAGTAAGCAATATGTCCCAGCGTATGGCCTGGTAGATGCAACACCTGAAACTGCAGGTCGAACTCCTCCAATTGAACGATATCACCATCGTGCACGGTTTGTGTCAGGCTTGGGATCCGCTCTGCTTCATAGTCAGGCCCGATAATCTGTGTATTTGGCCAGTGTTGTTTCAGTGCGGCTATACCATCGGTATGATCCCAATGATGATGAGTGACCAGGATGCTGCTCAATTGCCTTTTAGTGGTGCGGGCGAACTGCAGCACCACGTCCGCATCGCCAGGATCAACCACGACCAGTGCATCGCTATCCGGTTTGGTCAGACACCAGATATAGTTGTCTTGAAAAGCGGCTAATGGCGTGATGGTCAGTTTCTCTGGCTGCATCTGGTATACTCAATCGGAAGATAGAACTTATAAGGTAGCAAGCTTTGATGAAACCCGCCTTAAGTGCCAGTAACCGGCCTGGTCCTGCTAATTGGCAGCAGATCCCGCAAGGTGAGGCTCTGCGTGCTGCTACCGAGCAGTTATTAGCAGACTGGTGGCCACAAATCTTTGGCTACTACCTGCTGAAGGTGGGAGACCTCAGTTGCCAGCTTGATACCTCCAAGAGTCCTATTAAGCATCATATTCATCTTGGGATCAAGGCAAGCCAGTGTCAGGTTAAAGCCGAATCGGATGCCTTGCCCTTGCTGGATCTGAGTGTGGATGCGCTTTTGCTTTGCCATGCCCATGAGTTTTGCAGCGATCCACACCACCTGATGCGGGAAATGCATCGGGTATTGCGAGCGGATGGCTACCTAATGCTCAGCGGTTTTAATCCATTGAGTCTGGCCGGCTTGTTGAAACTGAATCCCTGGTTGAAAGATAAGGCACCTTGGAATGGCCGCTTTTTTACCTTATCGCGATTAAAAGACTGGTTGTACTTGCTGGGCTTTGAGGTGGTAATGGAACAACGTTTTTACGCGTCCAGTTTGCTGGGTAAAGAGCCTGCTGCTAGTCGCTGGCGTAGCTTTGTTGCCCGGTGCTTTGGCAGTAGTTATCTGCTGGTCGCCCGAAAGCGCGAACTGCCGCTCACTCCTATTCGCCCTAAATGGCAATTGGCCAGCGATTACCCGCAAACAGTCCGGGGCACGCTGACCACGAATAGACTGAACAATCAAAAGTCAAAGCTTTAATTTTTAGAGTTGATGGCATGAAGCTTTTCAAAGTGACTGACAATTTTATGCAGGCCAATACCATTAGAGGCTTTAAATACCAGTAGGTCATTATGTTCAAGATCGCGCAGCAGAGCTTGTTGTAATAGCTGTATATCATTCCAGCAGCTGAGGTTTGCTTGCTCCGTAAGCTCTGCTTTCAATGCTGTCATTTCTGTTCCTACCAAATACAGTCTATCTGGTACACATTGCTTGATGTCAGGCACCAAAGCTTGGTGATAAGTCTTCACGTGTTCACCTAACTCTAGCATATCACCTAACACCAATAGGAGTCGGCCTTGTCTTGGCAACTGTTGCAGCATCTGAAATAAAGCCTGCATCGATGCCGGGTTTGCGTTATAAGCATCATCCAATACAGTGATCTGCCCCTGTTCAAGTTTTATGTTTTGCTGCTGACCTCGACCTGGTATGGCCCTAAAGTCAGCAAATGTGTTGAGTAGTTCGGGCAAGGCCAGTTGCAAATGACTTGCTACCGCTAAAGCGGCCAGGCTGTTATAGACTTGATGCAAGCCGGGACTGCCCAAACGATAACGCAGTCGCTGACCTGACAACATGACTGTTATTTCATCCGAATGAGCGGCCAATAGTTTTACATCAGCTTCGGAATGACGGCCAAAGCTGAGTATTTTCAGAGCTCTTGCGCGTGCTTCAGCTGCCAGGATTGGCCATTGCTGGAGATCTCGGTTGATAACTGCGAGATTGCCAGGCGCCATCTCATGAAAGATACGACTTATCTTACGAGCAATATTTTCAACATTTTTGTGGTATTCAAGATGAGCTGGTCCTATGGTGGTAATAATCGCAACGCCAGGTCTGGCTATTCGGCTGCTTTGCCGGATGCTACCGATGGCGAGCTCTAAAGCGATAAAGTCGGCATCCCATGGCATGGATGCTAAGTTCCAAGCGACACCCAACGGTAAATTAGCATTTGCTTGGTTACCAACCGTTTTGCCATACGGCTTTAAGCAGTGTTGCAGCATAGCAATCATAGTACTTTTACCAGCACTACCCGTGACAGCAATCACAACGCCTTTCATTCTACTGCGAGCAAAACTACCAAGATCCAGGATAGCCTGCTGGCCATCATGCACACGTAATGTTGGTAGCTCTGTTTTAGCTCCCTCAGTGGATTCAGACAAAGCCGCAGTAATTTTCGCACGATAAGTGGTTAGCTGGGAGGCTTTAAAGCCGGCGGCGGTGGCTTCAGGTGCCAACATCACTAACGAATGCTGCCTCAAACCATGTGCACTCACCGCTACACTATCTATCTGAAGAGTGGTCGGGGTGTTATTACTCCAGGTGCCTCCTGTTGCCATGGCAAGACTTTGTACCGTCCAGCCATTAGCCAAGCCTCTTGCTGCAGGCTCTGGTATGGTAGTTCTGTGTTTGCTGCCAAGGAACCGGCAATAAGCGATATAACCTGATAAGTAATGCTCAATATCATCAATTCGGATTCGAAAGGCGTGGTGCCGAATAAAAAAACTACCCTTAATTTTTGCAGGATGTCGGTAAAACATGGCTAGCTCAGGCCAGAAAAAACCATTCAACATATGCTGCGCACGTTGGTGCATGGCAAAGTAAAACTTTTCAAGGTTTAGACTATGGTAGAGGTGGTACAGCTCGGGACGATTCACTAATTTTTCCAGCAGTTGCTGCGCCGCCATCATCAGTTCTAATAAAGTTGGAAAGGTGGTGATGCGTTCAATCACAAAATCCAGATGGCCCATCACATTCTGCAAACCAAACTGAAAATACTTAGCTTCCGGACGGTATTTGACCAGCTCATTGATGCTGTAACTGAGCCAGTGATCATGCGCTTTCCAGTGTTCGCGGGCTATGAAGTCATCAAAAGCCAGAGCGGCAGCATTCAACCAGCGTTCCTCTTGGCAAATGGCGAAGTAACGCAGCAACGCAAAGCAGGCTTCGCCATCGTAATAAACAATACGAAAGCTTTGCTTGACGCTAAAATCTGTACTGTGAAGCACATGCACAAAGCGTCCGGTTGTTGGGTCTTGCATGCTAACAATGCCGGCGGCCAGTTGTTGCATCAATACCTGGTAGCGATTACTGCCTGTCAGCTCGGTGTATTTGCAAAGTGCTAGTAAGCAAAGCGCATTGCCTCCTAGCTTAATCTCGTTGCGCTCATCCTGCAAAAACGCCATTTGCTGTCCGTCGACATTGGTTTTATACACAAGCATCTGTTGTGTAAGCGCTTGCAGGGCTCGTTCTATCGCGTTTTGGATTTCCTCTCTGGGGTTAAATTCACAGGCCTCGATGAGGGCATACGTGGAGCTCGCATGGCGCAATGTATTGTAAGTTTGAATAGGTCGATGAAAGCAGGGGAAATAACCGTAGTGATAGCGCCCCTTTGGCTGCACCTGTTTTGCCAGATAGTCGGAAGCATGGTTGATAATGGTGCCAAGCTGTTTATGGGTTAATCCTGGAAGTTGTCGCCTGCTTGCATTGGGTCCTGAGGGATACAACAGATGCACCTGACCATCGGTGTCCAAAAAAATCCCCTGAGTTTCCAGTTGCCATATCAACTGATCAGCTGCGAGTTTACTCGGGTTTGGCAGCTCTTCATTGAAGCGCCGTTTTTGATAAACACTAAAGTTGTGTGGATTGAGCTCACAATAGCTGATCTCACTGCCAGCATAGAGTAAGGCATTGGCGTTTAGTTCTTGCTCGGTATAAAGCTGAAGTAACTCATGATCAAACGCCAGACCGTAGCGGTAATAATTGCGTTTGGTATTGCGCAGCCTGCGTATTAGTTCGTGCATTTGCAATGGTGTGGCGTCAGTCACCCAGTCGATGCGAAGGTACAGTACCGCTAACTTTTTGGCTTGAATAAGCTCGATACACTTTTGTTGCAACTGTTGCCAACATAGCTCGAATGTATTAGCCGAACTATGGACTACCCAGCTGCGTTGTTCGCCATTGGAAACTGCGCAGCAAAAGCAAAATTGCTCTATTCCGGTTGCAACGGTAGGGCAGTTTTGTTTTAGTTGATGCCGTAGCAGGCTCCATGGGATGTCAATTTGCATAAACATGTACAGAAGAGTTTCAGTGGTTCTACTCTAGCATGGTAAAAAAAGATAAACAGCTAAAGCATCTCGTTTGATTTGAAACATACTAACAGCCTTCACATTTGTTGATTTTGTCGCCACTTTGATAGACAATATTGGATGTAGTCGTATGGCCGTAGGCAGTAAAAGGATTTTTTATGTTGAAGCAGTTGGTTACCGTTGAACCGGTTTTGGTGTTGTCTGTTGGCGGTAAAATCTGGCTTAAACAAGCCAACGGAGATTTAGAACTCGTCAGTGTTGGTCAGCAGCTTCCTGCTGACGCCCAATTATTCTTTGAAGAAGGGGCCACCATCAATGGTGAGGATCTGGTTGCTCTGCAGTTGCCCGATGATCCCATACTCGATCCTATTCTAGCCGCCGAAATTGAAGCCATTCAACAAGCCATTTTATCGGATCAGGATATTAGTCTGATCCCGGCAGCTGCCGCTGGTGAAAATGCGACTGATGGCACTAGTAGTGCTAGTGTGCTTGATCGTGATGGTAATGAAGTTTTGCCAGATGCTGGCTACGATACCAATATTGCGATTGCCTCGCCAACCACAGATACCCAAACTTTTACCCCAAATTTCGCCGCCTTAGCTGACGACACTACTGAAACAGGTGTTGAGCCAGAGCCAGAACCGGAAGATCCTGACGATACGGATTCAGATGCGGATGCCGATGCAGACGCTGATGCGGACGCTGATGCCGATGCGGACGCCGACGCCGATGCGGATGCCGATGCGGATGCTGACGCCGATGCGGATGCTGACGCCGATGCGGATGCAGACGCCGATGCGGACGCCGATGCAGATGCGGATGCAGACGCCGATGCGGATGCAGACGCCGATGCCGATGCCGATGCAGACGCCGATGCGGATGCAGACGCCGATGCCGATGCGGATGCAGACGCCGATGCCGATGCGGATGCAGATGCGGATGCCGATGCGGATGCAGATGCCGACGCCGATGC
>NZ_FNRM01000008.1:0-148692 GCF_900107845.1 Alkalimonas amylolytica | reverse complement strand
GCCGATGCGGACGCCGATGCCGATGCGGATGCCGATGCGGATGCCGACGCCGACTCAAATGGCAACTATTTTGCGATATCAGGTATCAATGAAAATGGTCAACTGATTATCATCAAAGTGACCGACTTACCAGATGAGTTTGGCCCGGAACACTTTCGGGACTTCTTCATCGCTGCCCGAAACGACTACCTTCGGGATGAGCTTGGTTACCGGCCACAGGCACATATCTTCAAATATGAAGGTGAGTTTTTGTTCTTTAATGGTGCCAGCGGAACCATAAATCAGCCATTGCAGCAAGATGAGAATGGTGATGTCTCGAACGAGGGCGCTTTACTCTATACTTTTGAAGATTTCATTGCTTTACTGGATGGTTACACCAGTCCAGTGCCTTTGAATGATGATGCGACCGGCTTCTTCATCGAATCGTCCGAGGATGACAATGAGCTGGGAAGTTTTGCGGTTGCAGAAGAGCCCTTACTGATAACTGATGATTTTATCAAGGCTTCTGAACCTGATTCGTCAACAATGTCAGTGGGTGTTGAGGGCATATTATTACAAGACTTGTTCCCTGATCTAAACTCTGAAAGCCTGGAACAGCTATTGCAGTTGGTCAGTAATGAGCAAGGAGAAGCCGTCTTACAGGTGCAGGATCCGTTGAGTGGTGACTTGCAATCTGTGGTTATCCCCGAGTTGGACTATCAGCAAGTCATTGATCATTTTGGCTCGGCTGAGCAGGCTATTGATGTTTGGCTTGAGCTTGGTCATTTGATGATGGATCCGACCTAATTACAATAAAAAAGTGCAGAGGCAAAAGCCTCTGCTACGACTAAGAACGGATAAATGCAGCAAAACTCCTCGCAACAAATACCAGTGGATCCGCTGGAGCGTGATCCTATTTTGCAAAGCCTGGTTTTTTTTACCAAGCACTATGGTCGGCCATTTTCTGCCAAGACCTTGAGTATGGGTCTTCCTTTGCAGGAAGGGCGTTTATTGCTTAAAGACATTCCGCGAGCTGCACAGCGCGGAGGCTTGGCAGCTAAATTTTCCGAGAAACACTTCGATCAATTGCACGATGATTTTTTGCCCTGTGTGCTGCTTTTGCAACAAGGTAAAGCTTGTATTCTATTAGCACGAAATGAAAGTGAGGGAACAGTTACTGTCTCTTGGCCAGAAGTGGAAGACTCAGAAGAAGAGCTGGCCGCTGAGGACTTGTCCGAGCGTTTTGTCGGTCATGTACTTTTAGTGAAAAAGAAGCATCGTTTTGATAAAAGAGCTCCGAAGGTCTTACATACTCTGGATGGCCATTGGTTCTGGGATACCATTAAACTATCGACTCCAATTTATCGCGATGCTTTATTAGCAGCCTTTTTTATCAATTTATTTGCGATTGCCATCCCTCTTTATGTAATGAATGTGTACGATAGGGTGGTACCAAACTTAGCGCTTGATACCCTTTGGGTGCTGACCAGTGGCATGGTCCTAATCTTTATTTTTGATTTCATTCTCAAACAGTTGCGTGGTTATCTGCTGGATATGGCGGCAAAAAAGTCCGATGTGCTGCTTTCTTCCCGTTTGTTTGAAAAAATGCTCAACCTGAAGGCAAAAGCCAGGCCAAACTCATTAGGAGCCTTTACCCGTAATGTGCAGGAATTTGATGCCATTCGTGATTTTGTTGCTTCATCCACCATTGCTGCTTTAATTGACCTGCCGTTTGCTTTGCTGTTTTTTTTGGTCATTTATTTTATCGCCGGACCCATCGCGTTGGTTTTGTTGGTTGCCATAGCTGTCATGTTGCTGTTTTCGATTTGGGTACTGAAACGCATGGCAACACAGGTGGAGCAGGGCAGCCGGGTAAACAGTCAAAAACAAGCGCATCTGGTTGAGTCACTGGCTGGGATTGATTCATTAAAGCTTGCCGGCGCTGAAAGTCAGTTTCAGGGTAAGTGGGAGTCCTTGGTCGCAGACAGTGCCAATTGGTCGATGCAAACCAAAAAATACACAGTTGCTGTCGCCAGTGTCACCAGCTTTATTCAACACCTGGTGACCATTGGTATTGTGGTCAGTGGTGTGTATTTGATTATGGATAACCAATTAAGCTTTGGTGGTTTGGTTGCCTTTGTGTTGCTTGGTAACCGGATGGTTGCGCCTTTTGCGCAGATATCATTACTTTCTACCCGTTATCAAAGCGCCAAGGCCGCGCTGTCTAATTTAGAGCAGCTGATGGAGCTTGAAGAGGAGCAAACCGATCACTACCTGCATCGTGGTTATTTTGATGGCAAAATTGAGTTTGATCGGGTCAGTTTTAGTTATCCCGGAACCCAGCATCAAGTGCTGAAAGACGTCAGCTTTACCATACGTCCTGGCGAGAAGGTGGCAATTATTGGCCGCATTGGCAGCGGAAAGACAACCATCGAGAAATTGATCTTGCAATTTTACCAGCCCGAGCAAGGGGCCATCCGCTTTGATGGCGTGGATAGTCAACAAATTAACCCGGCAGATTTGCGGCAAAAAATTGGCTGTGTGCCGCAGGATATCAACCTGTTTTATGGAAGCGTGCGCGATAATATTACTCTGGGTGTGCCTCATGTAGATGATGAGCGGGTTCTTAAAGCGGCTCGTTTGGCTGGTGTGACTCAGTTTACCGATCATGAGCCCAATGGCTTGGATCGGCAGGTGGGTGAGCGTGGCAGTTACCTCTCAGGTGGGCAACGACAAAGTGTGGCGATGGCGCGGGCTTTACTGTTTAACCCGCCCATTCTTGTACTGGATGAACCGACCAGTCATATGGATAGTTACACTGAGTTTCAGCTCACCCGCCATATTAGCCAGGTAGCTAAAGATAAAACGCTGATATTGATTACCCACAAGATGTCGATGTTGGAGTTGGTAGACCGGGTCATTGTGTTGGAAAAAGGCCGGGTAGTGGCTGATGGCGAGAAAAACTCTGTATTGGCAGCCTTAAAGAAAGGACGTGCTGATGCTGAGTAAAGCGATAGAGCGTATACTGCAGTGGTTTTGGCCACCGCAACCCGCTATTTCTGAGCAGGAACTTGAATACGTCGATGATTTGCACTCCCGCTTGCATTTTAAAACACCCTATCGATCCAAGCGCGTACTGTTGACGATTGCCTGCATGACAATCATTTTTTTGGTTTGGTCCTGGTTTGCAGAAATCGACGAAGTTTCCAGAGGGCAAGGCCGGGTTATCCCTTCCCAGCAATTGCAGATAGTGCAGAATCTTGAAGGCGGTATTTTGCAGCAGGTGATGGTTCGTGAAGGTGAGCAGGTCCGTCAGGGACAGGTCTTGATGGGCATAGATCAAACGCGATTCCGGGCCGATGTGCGCGAGCAACAGCATCAGCGCACCACGCTGCTGGCAGACATCGCCCGCTATCGGGCAGAGTTGGCTTCGGTTCGGGTTGAATCGACCCGTGCTTTTTTAGATATCCAACCGCCATACTTTAGTCAGCTGGAAGCTGACTCGCCTACGCAGTTGTTTTACAAGGCTTTATTTCAGGAGCGTATGCAAGGGTTGGAAAACAGTTTTGGTATCATCGCGGAGCAAATTCAACAACGCCAACAAGAGCGCTCAGAGATAGAGTCGCGCATCCGCCATCTGGAACGGAGTTTGGCACTGGTCGAGCAGGAATTGAACCTGACCCGGCCATTAGCCAGACGAGGTGTGGTGTCTGAAGTAGAATTGCTGCAGCTGGAACGCCAGTTCAATGAAGTGCAGTCTGAGCTGGCTTCAGCACGTTACAACTTGCCTAAAATAGTAGCGGCATTGCAAGAAAGCCTTCGCAAACAGGTGGATGTAGCACTTCAGTTTCGGACTGAAAGCCAGCACAAATTGGCCGAGGCATCATCTCGTTTGGCAGTATTGGAAGAGTCCTTGGTCCAGTTGTCGGATCGGTTAACCCGTACGCAGGTAGTGTCACCGGTTAACGGTATTATCAATGCCATTCGCATCAATACGATAGGTGGGGTGATTCAACCAGGGATGGATTTGATTGAAATCGTGCCGCAAGAGGAAGCTTTGGTGGTTGAGGCTCGCATGTCACCTCGCGATATTGCCTTTATCCGGCCAGGGCTAACTGCTGTAGTGAAGTTGACGGCTTATGATTTTACCATTTATGGAGGTTTAGCTGGAACTTTGGAGTACATCAGTGCTGATGCCATGTTGGACGAGCAAGGGAATAGCTATTATCTGGTTAGGATCCGCACGGAAGGTAGTTTTTTGGATGCGGATGGAGCAGCGTTACCTATAATGCCTGGTATGATGGCTTCGGTTGACATTATTACCGGGAAAAGAACATTATTTCAATATCTTGTAAAGCCTATTACTCGAGCCAAGCAAAGTGCGCTCAAGGAGAGATGATTTGATGAAAGTAAACCGTGCAACATGGATGTTAGGCATTTGCCTTGGAATGACAGTCCTTTCTACAACTCAAGGTCATGCCGACTCTCTAGAGTTTACCGTGGCTCAGACCTTGAATACCAACCCAACGGTTCGGGAGGTTTTTTTCCGGTATCATAGTTATGAACAGGATACCCGAATAGCGCGTGGCGGTTGGCTGCCGACCTTGGATCTACAAGCCGTGGCACAACTCAATAAATCGGAGTCGCCAATTTCCCGTTTACGCGATGATGTTGAGGATGGCCGGGCAGGCAATGTATCCCTCACCTTGCGCCAAATGCTGTTTGATGGTTTTTACACCGCCCGCGATGTCGATCGAACCAGCGCCGAGGCTCAGGCCGAGTTCTGGAGTCTACTGGCAACAACAGAGGAAGTGGCGCTGCGAGTTGCCCGGGTGTATCTGGATGTATTGAAAACACAGCAATTAAAAGTGCTGGCAGAGCAGAACCTGCAAACGCATCGTGGCATTTATGAGCAAATTAAAGAGCGTGTGGAATCGGGGTTGGGCTCACAATCTGATTTATCGCAAATCCGTGGTCGTTTAGCCAGAGCTCATGCGAATTATCTGGCAGCACAAAACAATGAGGCTGATGCCAAGTCGGCCTTTATGGCGGTGACAGGCTTCTACCCTCAGAATCTTCGATCTCCGGTACCAGATATACGCATGATCCCTGCATCGAAGCAACAATTGTTGGAGCAAGCGCGCGATCAGCATCCAATCCTAACGGCTGCAAGTTTTGATGTGCATGCTGTCGAGTTGTTGCAGGTTCAGCAACGTTCCAGCTATTGGCCTCAGTTGCATCTGGAGGTGCAGGCCAATAAATTCAATCGCTGGCAGCGGGATAACGATTACGTAGACCGCACTCAAGCCCGCTTGGTTTTGCGCTACAATCTGTTTAATGGTCGCCGTGACCATAATCAGCAGCTGAAAACAGCCTATCGTACGGCTGAAGCCAAAGAGATCCGTGAGCATGCCTATCGCCAGGTGCTGGAAGGTGCTCGTTTGTCCTGGCAAGCAGAGCGTACTTTGTTTCAGCAACTGGCGTATTTGCAAGAGCATGTGGAAGAAAGCTACAAGACCCAGAGTGCTTATCGCGAGCAATTTGATTTAGGGCGGCGCTCACTGCTTGATCTGCTGGATACAGAGAATGAGTTGTTTGAAGCTCGTGGTAACTTCGTGAGTGCTGAAATCGATCATGTGTTTGCAAATTACCGTATTTTGCAGGCCAAAGGCGAGTTACTTACAGCATTACGAATTAATCCGGATGACTTTTTTCTGGCTCAGGGACAGGAGTGATCACCATGCAAACCACCATGTATCAAGCTTGTATGATTTTTCTGCTCACCACAGGCCTACTGGCCTGTAGTCAGAGTCCAAAATACGATGTCAATGCCCTGAGTCAAGCACAGCTGCAACAGCTAAAAGATCCCGATCAGGATGGTGTCATTCGCCAGCGTGATTTGTGTGCTCAAACGAACAGCGGTGCTTTAGTGACTGTTGATGGCTGCAGCAAGCAACAGTCTCAGCAGTTTACGTCAGTTTATGCAGTGCAGTTTTACCGGGTAGATCGTATTCTGGCTTGTCAGGAGCTGCGCAGTTTGCTGGCACTTATTAAGCGCTTTCAGTTAAGCGATGATCCGCTCAAGCTGACTATTTTTGCGCACCAGCTTCCTGAACAACCTGCTTTAGACCGCGAGCTGTTCGATACCCGGGTGGCTTATCTGAAAGAGCGACTTTGGGCTGAGTACCGTGAGCAATTGCCGCCGATAGAGGTGAACGTTGAGACTGTAAATGCAGCTGAGCCATTTGTAATGAAGGAAAATCAACTTGGTATTCGTGCTTACAATCTGGCGACTGGTGAAGTGATGCGCTGGCATATTTATTCCATGGAAGGGCGGCAACAGAGTGACGTGGAAGCGCACTCGGCCAGCGGCTGGTAAACCTTGCTTATTTTGCGGCTAAACGTCTTACTGCTGTTGGTCTGTGTCACCACAGGCTGGCTGTTATGGGCGGAACCGCAACAGCGGCATGCATTAAACTACCTGCAAGCTAACTTTGATGAGAGTGCTATCCGCCGTTATCACGCTTGGCGGCAGCTAATCGATCAGCAGCAAAGTCAGCCTGCCTTGGAACAACTGGAAGCGGTGAATCGTTTTTTTAATTTGTTCCAGTTTGTTGATGATAGTGTGCTTTGGGGGCAAGAGGATTACTGGGCAACTCCCATTGAGTTTATTGGCATGGGGGCAGGTGATTGTGAAGATTTCAGCATTGCCAAGTATTTCACGCTGCTTGAGATGGGCTTTGATATCCAGAAGCTTAGGCTGGTTTATGTCAAGGCCGTGCAGCTTAATCAGTTTCATATGGTGCTGGCTTACTATGAGACACCAACTGCTGTGCCGTTGATTTTGGACAACCTGGATGGAGCGATAAAACCTGCCAGTCAACGGCCGGATTTGATACCGGTCTTTAGCTTTAATGGCCAGCAACTCTGGTTAAACCGGCAGCGGGGGCGGGCTGAAGCGGTCGGCTCGCCAGAGCGACTGCCGCAATGGGTGGAATTATTACAACGTTATGCGCATCCGCAGCAGCGAAAAGGAAAATAACAATGACATTATTTCGACAACTGCTTGCTTTGATTTTACTGAGTTTGACCCTAAGTCTGGCTGGCGCACTGTGGTTAAGCTTTGACAATAGCCGAGAGTTTCTTGCCGAGCAGTTGACCACGGATATCGAAAATGCCAGTGTTTCCATGGCCGGCGCCTTGCAACCACATTTAGATCCGCTGCAACCGGTGCTGATTGAAAGTGTATTAAAGGCTTATGCCGATGGCGGCTTTTATCAGCAGCTGGAGGTGCGCTTGTTTGGCTCCGAACTCAGCTGGCAGGAACAGCGTACTGTCGATTTTCATGGTGTCCCTGCATGGTTTCAAGGCCTGGAACTCTTACCACAAGTAGAGCGCAGTGTTGTTTTAAGTAGTGGCTGGTTGCAGTATGGTGAGTTGACCATTATTGGTCATCCGGGCATGGCCTATCGCACCTTGTGGCAAACCTTTATCCAGATGTTGAGCTGGTTTGCTGCTCTGACGTTACTCTTGGTTTTGGTAGCAGCCATGGGGATCCGCCGGATTCTAAAACCATTACAGCAGATCCAGCATGTGTCAGATCAGATCCGACAGCATCAATTTGACCAGCCTATAACCTTGCCAAAGACCCCTGAGTTACGCAGTGTTGTTGAGGCAATAAACCAGATGGCACAACAGCTGCAACGGGACTTCTCTGAAAGTGATCAGCGTCAGCAGCAGCTAAAAGATCAGGCCTTTCGGGACCCTGTTAGCGGGCTTGGCAATCGCCGTTTCTTCAACCAGCAGTTACAAGCCTGGTTACAGCAAGAACCCCGGGGAGTTCTGGCTCTGATCAAAATCCCCTCCTTGACTCAGCGCGACCAACAAAGTTTTGTTGAAAGAGATAAAGCCATAGCCCGCGCCAGTCAGTTGATGCAACAACGCTGTGCTGGGGTAGCGGATGCCGTATTGTGTCGCCTGGGGCTGGATGAGTTTGCGCTGATTTTACCAGGCCAAAGCATTGAACAAAGTAGAGCTTTGCTGGAGCATCAGCAGCAGGCTTTACTAGAGCTGTTTGCCAGCACAGAGCTGCCCGTCTGGATTGGAGCTTGCTGGATCAATCACTCAGGCTCGGTTGCTGAAGTGATGGCGAGGGTAGACCAAGCATTGCAACACGCGCGCAGTGATAATAACCAACAGGTTCAGATCCATACCGATAGTCGTGAAGTGGCACAGCGCTCTGAGTTGGTGACTATGTTGCAAAAGGCGGTAGAGCAAGGGGCTGTGAGTTTTTCAAAACAACCGGTTAAGTTACTTGGTGATCAGCAGTTGGTGCATTACGAGCTATTTGCCCGGCTGGAGTTTCCTGTCGGCACTTTGTTGCCCGCGGCTAGCTTTATGTCAACCCTGGATGAATATGAGCTAGGTTTGCGTTTTGATCAGTTGGCCATCAAGTTGGTGCTCGCGCAACTGGAAAAGGACCCTGGTCAATCGGTGGTGTTGAACTTGTCTGCTGCATCACTCAAATCAACAGCCTTTCAACGCTGGCTAGCATTGCAACTTCAACAACATGTTGATGTACTGCCTTTTTTTGGCTTGGAATGTTCCGAAGAAACCGTGCTTTACAACAAAGCAGCTGTGATCAGCCTGGTGCAGTTATTACGCGAGTATGGAGTCCGCTTTGGCTTAGATAGAGTAGGACGCAACTTCTCTTCCATGACCTATGTACAGCAGGTTCGTCCTGATTACGTCAAAATTGATGCTGCCTTTACACAGTCTTTGGTGGCATCGCCGCAAGAGAGTGTCTTTTTAACCTCGTTGGTCTCTACTATCCGGGCGCTTAGCATTCAGGTATTGGCTGTACACATCGAGGATGAAGAACAATTACAGCAACTATCGCATTACCGCTTTGATGGCTATCAGGGCTTTTTGCATCAACCCGAACCTTTTTTTTCTAATACCCTTCAACATGGAGAGAAGGCATGATGTCTTTGTTCAAAGCTGTTTTATTGATCAGTCTGCTGCTAGGTTCGCAGTGGTTATGGGCGGGCAGCGAGGATCCGCGGCAGCGTCCTATTGTGTATAAAGAGCCACCAGTAGTTGTGGACTCGGATGGGGATGGTATTCCGGATGAATGCGATCGCTGTCCAGATACACCGGCTGGAGACAGGGTAGATGCATTCGGCTGCAGTATCTTTGTAGAAGATCAGGTGGTATTGGAAATGGATATTCTGTTTGATTTTGATCAGGCTATTGTCAAGCCGGTGTACTTGCCTCAGCTGCAAGAGCTGGCCGATTATCTTAAACGCTTTATCAATACTAAGGTGACCATTGCTGGTCATACCGATGATCAAGGCTCCTATGAATACAATCAGGGTTTGTCTGAACGACGGGCAGAGGCGGTTGCCAGTATTTTGATTAACCGCTTAAACATTGACGCTTCCAGGGTATCTACCCGTGGCTATGGTAAAACACAGCCCCGAGCGGAAGGAACCACTGACGCTGCCCGGGTAAGCAACCGGCGGATTGAGGCAATAGTCGAGCCAGCGGACTGATTGTGCGATATAATGGCGTCATTGACCTTTTGGAGTAACAGATGACGCCTTTTGCCGACTTGGCGCTTGACCCGCGCTTGCTGCGTTCGATGCAGCACCTTGGTTTTACCCAGCCAACTGAGATACAGCAGGAAGCAATTCCTGCCGTACTGACGGGTAAAGACTTGCTGGTATCTTCGCGCACCGGTTCTGGCAAGACGCTGGCCTATCTGTTGCCCATGATGCAGCGTTTGCTGCGGAGCAAACCCTTATCACGCCAGGATGCAAGGGCCTTGATACTGGCGCCAACACGGGAATTAGCAAAGCAGGTGTATGGCCAGCTGCGTTTGCTGATTGCCAATACCCCTATCCAGGCCGCTTTGGTTCAGGGGGGGGAAAACTTCAACGATCAGGAGAAATTGCTAAAGCGTCAGCCGCAGATCATTGTGGCAACACCGGGGCGTTTTTGCGATCACCTGGCACACCGCTCGATTTTTTTGCAGGGCTTGGAGTTGCTGATTCTGGACGAGGCCGATAGGATGTTGGATCTTGGCTTTGCCAATGAATTAATGACCATCCATAAAGCTGCCTCTCATCGTTTGCGGCAAACCCTGTTGTTCTCCGCAACGCTGGATCATATCGATGTCAATGAATTAGCACTGGCTTTGTTGCGTAAGCCGCATCGCATTACCACCGACGATGCGCATCAGCAGCATGCCGATATCAGCCAACACTTTTATCTGTGCGATAACCTCAGCCACAAAGAAGCACTGCTGGCACATGTGCTCAAGCATGCTGCCGATTTACGGCAAGTCATTGTATTTACTGCCACCAGAGCTGACACCGAGCGCTTGCCTGAATGGTTCGCTAAGCAGGGCTTTCAGGCCATTGGCTTAAGCGGCAAACTAAGCCAAGCAAAGCGTAACAGTGTGATGCAAGATTTTGCCAAGGGTAAATTCCAAATCTTGATCACCACCGATGTCGCATCGCGCGGCCTCGATTTATTGCAGGTTTCGCATGTGGTGAATTTTGATTTACCTAAGTTTGCCGAAGAGTACGTGCATCGGGTTGGGCGCACAGGCCGGGCAGGTATGCACGGGGAGGCCATTTCACTGGTAGGCCCAAAAGACTGGCTAAGCCTGCAGCAGCTAGAGGCTTTTTTCCGAAACCCCATACAGTTCTCCGTGATCGATAGCTTGCCGGCACGATTTACCGGTAAGCCAAAGGATACACCGGCTTCTCAACCCAAAGCGAAAAAGCATGCCACGGGTAAGCGGCCATCTGACAAAAAAGGCAGTGACACTAACAAGCCACATAAAGCTGCTGCGTCAAAAGTTTTTCAAGCTGGTGATGATGGTAATATTCCGGTTCGGCGTAAAAAAAATTAATACTGCATTCATCAACTTTCCGCAAATTCAGTGCTACACTGATTTTATGGTATTTGGCTTCATTGCTGTGCCATAGCCATGCCAACTTGTTGGCAGGGTGTAGAAGATCAGCTGCCAGCTGTTCGGTTTGCTGATTGCTCACAAGGTTCACTCAATGATCAGCTCACTGATCAATGAAAGTTAAATGTAAGAGAGAGTTATGTCAGATCTAATTACCGGTACCGTCAAGTGGTTTAACGAAGACAAAGGTTTTGGTTTTATTGAGCGTGCAGGCGGCAAAGATGTATTTGTGCACTTTCGGGCCATTAACGGCACCGGGCGTCGGACTTTATTGGAAGGTCAGCAAGTGACTTTTGAGATTGTTGACGGTCAAAAAGGCCCTCAGGCTGAAAACGTGACGGTAGTATCTTAAACCGGAACACATTCCATGCAAAGCCAGCGCTTGTCGCTGGTTTTTTATTGACTAAAGTTCAAGCATCAGTTGCTTATGATCCTGCTCGGCAAGCCCTGCTTGAAGGCCTATCAGTCGGACCGGACGGCCTTCACCGCGCTGCCAGGCTGTTACCAGCAAGGAGCGGATGCTCGCCAGATCGGCGGTTTGCACTTGTTGTTCGACCGTGGTTTGCTGAAAATCATGAAATTTTAATTTCACAGCCACTTTATGCACCAGACTGCTAGCCCGGTGGCGTTCCAGCCGCTGTTGCAAGGTGGATAACAAAGCAGGAAGTTCGGCTTCACAGTCTTGTAAGCTGCATTTATCTTGGGCATAGGTTTGCTCCACTCCTACCGACTTACGCACTCGCTCCGCACTGACTGGCCTTTGATCCAGCCCCTGGCAGCGTTCCAGTAAGGTTTGGCTGTATGCGCCAAATTGTCGGATCAAGCGGGCCAGAGGCACTTTAAATACATCCTGGCAATAATGCACGCCGAGCTCCTGCAGGCGGCTAGCTGTTTTCGGGCCGATGCCAGGTATTTTTTGCACTGGCAATCTAGCAACAAAATCTGGTACCTGATGCGGGCAGATCACAAAAAGGCCATCGGGCTTGCGTTCATCACTGGCAATCTTAGCCAAAAATTTATTCGGTGCCACTCCGGCAGAGGCGGTCAGGCCGGTTTCTGTTTTAATTGTATGACGTATTGCCTCGGCAATTCGGGTAGCACTGCCCTGACACAAGGCACTGCCGGTTACATCCAAATAAGCTTCATCCAGGGATAGAGGTTCAACGATATCGCTGTAACGTTTTAAAATGGCCATGACCTGTTGACTGGCTTCTTTGTATGCTTGCATTCTGCCAGGTACCAACAACAGGTGCGGACATAGTTTAAGTGCCTGTGCTGTCGGCATGGCCGAGCGGACACCAAACGTTCGTGCTGGATAATTGCATGCAGCGATGACACCTCGGCTGCTGACACTACCCCCAACGGCTATGGGTTGATCACCTAGCTTTGGATTGTCGCGCATTTCAACTGCGGCAAAAAAGCAATCCAAGTCGATGTGTATGATTTTACGCTGTGTCATTGCTTGTTTAGGTAGGTGTATGGATATACAGTATTTTAGGAGGCTGTGGCTAAAAAGCAAGCATTGTGCTGTGAAATACCTGTGACTGTGCTGATTTTTGCACAGTTGAAGCAACAGAAAAGTGCTTCGGATGTTTAGATGGCTAAAATCCGAGTGCATCCTGACGTTTTTGCGGGTAGAATAGACCGCATTCTAGCCGAGTCTTACTATGAACTAAGCGTAGCAGCTACGCTGCGGGAGAACCTATGTTGAAGCGTGACATGAATATTGCCGATTATGATCCAGCCTTGTGGCAGGCTATTGCCGATGAAACTCAGCGCCAAGAAGATCACATTGAGCTGATCGCCTCTGAGAATTATGCCAGCCCACGCGTGCTGCAAGCACAAGGTACTCAGCTAACCAACAAGTACGCTGAAGGCTACCCGCACAAGCGTTACTATGGCGGTTGTGAGCATGTCGATATCGTGGAAGATCTTGCCATAGCCCGTGCCAAAGAGCTGTTTGGTGCCGATTACGCCAATGTGCAGCCACATTCTGGTTCTCAGGCCAATTCGGCTGTATTTTTGGCTCTACTGGAAGCCGGCGACACTATTCTGGGCATGAGCCTGGCGCATGGTGGTCATTTAACCCATGGTGCAACCGTCAGTGCTTCAGGCAAGCTCTACAAGTCTGTGCAGTATGGTCTGCACCCTGCAACAGGCGTGATTGATTACGATCAGGCCGAGCAACTGGCGCTGGAGCACAAGCCCAAGCTGATTATTGCTGGTTTTTCTGCCTATTCTGGCATTGTTGACTGGCAGCGGTTTCGGGCCATCGCTGATAAAGTGGGGGCTTACCTGCTGGTCGATATGGCCCATGTTGCTGGTCTGGTGGCAGCTGGTTTGTATCCGAACCCAGTGCCTTTTGCCGATGTGGTCACCACCACGACCCACAAAACCCTGGCTGGTCCTCGTGGCGGCTTGATCCTAGCTCGCAGCAACGAGGTTATTGAAAAGAAACTGAACTCAGCGGTTTTCCCTGGCAGCCAGGGGGGGCCATTGATGCATGTGATCGCAGCTAAAGCCGTCGCTTTCAAAGAAGCGCTGGAGCCTGAATTCAAAGTTTATCAGCAGCAGGTCGTTGTGAACGCCAAGGCCATGTGCGATCAGATGATCAAGCGTGGTTATACCATTGTATCAGGAGGGACCGAAAATCATTTGTTCTTGGTCGATCTAATCAACAAGGACATCACTGGTAAAGATGCGGATGCTGCCTTAGGTCGTGCCCATATCACCGTCAATAAAAACTCCGTGCCGAACGATCCACGTTCACCTTTTGTAACCAGTGGTCTGCGTATTGGTACTCCGGCTATTACCCGCCGTGGTTTTAAAGAAGCGGAAGCGCGCTTGGTGGCTGATTTTATCTGCGATATTCTGGATAATATGGGTGATGAGTCGGTCGTTGACCGGGTACGGGCTCAGGTTTCAGAGCTTTGTGGTCGTTTGCCTGTCTATGCCTAAAGCTTGATTTTCATGCTAAAATGGCCGCATTAGCGGCCATTTTGCCATCAGCACAGCTTTCAGAGGATCTCAAAGCATGTTTTGCCCTTTTTGCGGTAAAGATGATACCAAAGTGATTGATTCCCGCTTGGTTGCCGATGGCCATCAGGTACGTCGTCGGCGCGAGTGTGGTGCTTGTCATGAGCGTTTCACTACCTTTGAGTCGGCCGAACTGGTGATGCCGCGCATTGTGAAACGCGATGGCTCGCGTGAGCCTTTTAATGAAGACAAGCTGCGCAGTGGGTTGCTGCGCTCCCTGGAAAAACGCCCGGTCGCGACCGAACAAACCGAGCAACTGATCAACAAAGTGAAATCACAACTGCGAGCCACCGGTGAACGGGAAGTCAGCAGCCAGTTGCTGGGCAATCTGATTATGGATGAGCTGGTGAAACTGGATAAAGTGGCTTATGTACGCTTTGCTTCGGTGTACCGCTCCTTTAAAGATATCCGTGAATTTGGTGAGGCCATTGCAAAACTTGGGAATGAGCAGTGAGCTTTAGTGCTGATGATCATCGATTTATGGCCCGGGCTATTGAGTTGGCCCGAAAAGGGCGTTTTACCACCTCGCCGAATCCCAATGTAGGCGCTGTGTTGGTGCGTCATGGCCAGATTGTTGGTGAAGGTTATCACCACCAGGCTGGAGGTCCCCATGCCGAAGTGGTGGCATTGCGACATGCTGCAGAGCTGGCTCGCGATGCAGACTGTTTCGTCACGCTGGAACCCTGTAGTCATTATGGGCGAACGCCGCCATGTGCAGAGGCCTTAATCAAGGCAGGTGTGCGCCGGGTGGTGATGGCGATGCAGGATCCCAACCCACAGGTGGCAGGCCGCGGCGCCGCTCTGCTAAAGGCCGCAGGCATTGAAGTGCAAAGTGGGCTGATGATTGAAAGTGCCCGGTCACTGAACCCAGGATTTTTAAGCCGCATGGAACAACAGCGTCCTTTTGTGCGCTTGAAGCTGGCAGCTAGCCTGGATGGTAAAACCGCTCTGAATAATGGTGCCAGTCAGTGGATTACCTCTAAAGAGGCTCGTGCGGATGTGCAATTGCAACGCGCGCAAAGCTGCGCGGTATTATCCACAGCAGAAACCGTTTTGCGTGATGATGCCCGTTTGAGCGTGCGGCCGGAACAGGCTTTGTCTTCCATCAGCCCGTTGCAGGATGGGCACTACCGTCAGCCGGTTCGGGTGGTATTGGACCGACGCCAGCGGCTTACAGGCAAAGAAGCTTTGTTTGCCCTGCCAGGTAAACTGATACTGGTATACCCAGCAGGCAGCAAACTGTCGGCTCCGGCTGGTGCTGATGTTTTATACGTTCCATCCCTGCAGAGGGAGCAGTTTGATTTGCAGGTACTCATGCGGGAATTAGCGCGGCAACACATCAACACTCTTTGGGTGGAAGCCGGCGCCCGCTTAGCAGGCTCCTTGTTGCAGGCTAAGTTGGTGGATGAGTTCTGGTTGTATCAGGCCCCGATAATTTTGGGGCATCAAGCGCGGGGCTTGGTGGCTATAGCTGAACTGACCCAATTAAATGAAGGCATTGCACTGAGCTGGCAGGATATCCGTCAGCTGGGGCCTGATATACGTTTCATTGCAACGCTGCAGAGCTGAGGATAGCATGTTTACCGGAATTATAGAGGCGGTAGGCCGTATTCGCTCCAGTCAGAAATCAGGGCAGGGCATGCGGCTGTGGATTGAAAGCGAGCGGCTGGATTTTTCCGATGTGAAGCTAGGTGATAGTATCGCCAGCAATGGCGTCTGCCTGACTGTCACAGCCAAAAGCAGCGATGCCTTTCAGGCAGACCTATCGGCTGAAACTTTGCGCCGGACGTTATTTGGTCATTATCAAAGCGGTCAGCGGATCAACCTGGAAAAAGCTCTGTTACCAACTACCCGACTTGGCGGTCATCTGGTCAGTGGTCATGTGGATGGTATTGGCCGCATTCGTGCCATCGAAAAGAAAGCGGATAGCTGGGAGCTTTGGTTGGCTATGCCGCAAGCCTTGAGTCGTTACATTGCTGAAAAGGGGTCCATTACCATCGATGGCATTAGCCTGACCGTGAATGAGCTGGCCGAGGATGCATTTCGACTCACCATAGTGCCGCATACAGCCTTGGTGACCACCTTGCAGCAGGCTGAGGTGGGTACAGCACTGCATCTGGAAGTGGATTTGATTGCTCGTTATCTGGAACGCCTACTGCAAGGGAGAGCTCCTTCAGCAGCTGGCGTCACTACCGATTTACTCCGAGCCCGAGGCTTTATCTGAGCTGGCCGGTTTTTTTGAAAACGAAAAGATTCAGTCATAGAAGGTTTTTATGCAATTAAACAGTACGGCAGAAATTATTGAAGACATTCGCCAGGGCCGAATGGTCATTCTGATGGATGATGAGGATCGGGAGAATGAGGGCGATTTGGTGATGGCAGCCGAATACGTTACTCCGGAAGCCATTAACTTTATGGCGACCCATGGCCGCGGTTTGATTTGCCTGACTCTGACCGAAGAACGCTGTAAGCAACTGAATTTGCCCTTGATGGTCGACAGCAATAAATCGCAGTTCAGTACCGCTTTTACCGTGTCGATTGAAGCAGCTGAGGGTGTTACTACCGGAATTTCCGCCGCTGATCGGGCTCGTACTGTCAAAGCGGCGGTGGCCCGGGATGCCCGAGCTAGCGACATTGTGCAACCTGGCCATATTTTCCCATTAAAAGCTCAAAATGGTGGTGTGTTAAACCGTGCCGGTCATACGGAAGCAGGCTGTGATCTAACCCGGTTGGCTGGGTTGGAGCCTGCAGCGGTGATTGTGGAAATTCTCAACGAAGATGGCACCATGGCCAGGCGGCCGGATCTGGAAAAATTTGCGGCTAAGCACAGCATTAAAATTGGCACCATCGCTGATCTGATTGAATACCGCAACCTGAATGAAACCACCATTGAGCAGGTGGCTCGTTGTCAGCTTAGTACCGATGTTGGTGATTTTGAGCTGGTAACCTTTCGAGATACCATTGATAACCAAATCCACTTTGCTTTAGTGAAAGGGGATATTAAAGCCGATGAGCCTTGTCTGGTGCGGGTGCACTTGCACAATACCTTCAGCGATTTATTGCTGGCCGATCGGGCTGCAAACCGTAGCTTTCCTCTGCACCATGCCATGCAGCGCATTGCCGATGAAGGCGGTGTCCTTGTGTTGTTGGGCAAGCATGAAAGTCCCGAAGCCCTGGTGCGGATGGTGCAAGCCTTCGAAGCGGAAGACAAAGGTGAGCAGCCTAAGTCGGCACCCTGGCAAGGGACTTCTCGTACCGTCGGAGTGGGCTCGCAGATTCTGGCTAGTTTGGGCGTTGGAAAGATGCGCTTGCTCAGCAAACCAAAGAAGTATCACGCTTTATCTGGGTTTGGCCTGGAAGTGGTGGATTACGTCAGCGAGTAGGCGGCTGCTATAATCCTTCGGCATAGCCGCAGTTGTGGTATCATACGCGGCAATTTTGAATTTGAACCAATTGGAGCTGCAAGATGCAGGTAATTGAAGCAGGCATGACTGCCCCGAATAAAAAGTTTGCCCTGGTAGTAGCGCGCTTTAACAGTTTTATTGTTGAAAGCTTGCTGCAAGGTGCTATCGATACTTTAAAACGTGTTGGTCAGGTCCGTGATGAAGACATCACCGTGATTCGGGTGCCAGGTGCTTTTGAACTGCCATTGGCGGTTCAGCGTGTGGCTGCCAGCAAAAAATACGATGCCATCATTGCGCTGGGTGCTGTGATCCGTGGTGGTACACCGCATTTTGAGTATGTTTCGTCCGAGTGTACCAAGGGCATTGGCCAGGTGGCGATGCAACAGGACGTGCCAGTGGCGTTTGGCGTGTTAACGGTGGACTCCATTGAGCAAGCCATCGAGCGCGCTGGCACTAAAGCCGGTAATAAAGGCGGTGAAGCGGCTATGTCTGCGCTTGAGATGGTTAACCTGCTTGAGCAGTTGTGAGGATATCTGAATGAAACCCAATGCGCGTCGCAAGTCACGCTCATTAGCTGTGCAGGGCATTTACAGCTGGCAGCTTAGTCAGAATAAGATCCAGGATATTGAGCAGCAGCTGTTGTTAGAAAATAACGTGAAGCAACTGGATGTCGCTTATTTTCAAGATCTGCTGCGTGGCGTGGTGAGTTACCACCAGACACTGGATGAGCTGCTAAAGCCTTATCTAGACCGGCCTTTCGATGAAATCGATCAGGTTGAAAAAGCTATTTTACGCGTCTCAGGTTATGAGATGAAGTATCGCCTGGATGTACCGTACAAAGTGGTGATCAACGAAGCCATTGAGCTGGCTAAATCCTTTGCTGCCGATGACAGTCATAAGTTTGTCAATGGCATTTTGGATAAAGCTGTCCGCACACTGCGACCAAACTAAAGGACAGCCGGCATCCCTTGCCGGCTTTTTCAGTGATGGGTGAATTCGAAGTTATTCAACGCTACTTTGCCAATTCTGGCCGTGCCCGTAAAGACACTTTAATTGGTGTCGGGGATGATGGGGCTGTGCTGCAGCTGCGTGAAGGCTATGATCTGGTTGTCACCACCGATACCATGGTGGCAGGTACTCACTTTTTTCCTGATGTCGACCCACGTGCATTGGGGCACAAGTTAGTGGCAGTCAATATCAGCGATTTGGCGGCAATGGGGGCAGAGCCTGCCTGGCTATCCCTGGCAATGACCCTACCTAAAGTCGAGGACCCATGGCTGGCTGCTTTTGCAGATGCTTTCAGTGAAACGGCAGATTACTACGATTGTCAGCTGGTTGGTGGTGATACGACCCGGGGGCCTATGACCTTTACCGTGGTGGCGAAAGGCCAGGTACCGCATGGCAAAATGCTAACGCGCCGGGGTGCTAAAGTCGGTGACTTTATTTATGTGACTGGAACCTTAGGCGATGCAGGCTTGGGTCTGCGGCTCTGTCAGGGTCAGGTCGAAGTCAGTAAAAAACACAGCGCCCACATTTTACAGCGTTTTCATTACCCAACCGCGCGTCTGGCCATCGGTCAGGCACTTCGCACAGTAGCTAGCAGCGCCATGGATTTATCCGACGGCCTTTATTCCGATATTCAACACCTGATGCATCGCTCGGCAGTTGGTGCCAGCCTCGATATCGAACGCTTGCCGTTGTCCCAGGCACTGAAAGACAGCTGTGATAGAAGTACTGCTTTGGCGCTCGCCTTATCAGGTGGTGAAGATTACGAGTTGTTGTTTACGGTACCAGAAAGCAAAAAGAGCATGCTGGATGTTTTGCTATCACCCTATGGTGTTCCTGTGACTTGCATAGGGCGAATCACAGGCGCTGCTGGTAAACTGGAGCTACGTGCTGGTAATGAACCTTTTGCCTATGAGCATCGTGGCTTCGAGCATTTTGAAAAATGACAGCAAAGTTTAACCTGAAAAAATGGCAGCATTTGCTGGCACTCGGCTTTGGCTCTGGTCTGGCACCGAAAGCACCGGGCACCTTCGGGACTTTGGCCGCCATACCCTTGGTGGCTGCGTTGATGCTAAGTCCGCTTTGGTTGTATCTGCTGATTGTTGTTGCTGCCTGGGCCTTAGGTATTTATGTTTGTGAGGTGGCTGCCCGCGATGTGGGAGTGCACGATCACGGTGCCATTGTCTGGGATGAAATTGTCGGCTTAGCGGTCACTATGGCACTGGTTCCGCTTAGCGCATGGAATTTGCTGCTGGGTTTTGTATTATTCCGCTTCTTTGATATTGTAAAACCCTGGCCTATTCGTTGGCTGGATCAAAAGGTAACAGGTGGGCATGGTATTATGCTGGATGATATCGTTGCTGGCTTGATGGCCTGTTTGGTATTGCATGCTACGCTTTGGTGTTTTGGCTAACGGGAGTTCAGGGATGATTCTGAGGTGGTGCTGGATCTGTTTGTTGTTCAGCTTTTCGCTTCAGGCGATTGAACGTTCTTTGCATGATTACGACATCAAACACTGGGACAGTTCCGACGGCCTGGCATCCAACTCGGTTCGTGCTTTGACTCAGGATCAACAGGGTTACATCTGGGCTGGCACTCTTTATGGACTAAGCCGGTTTGATGGCTATCGCTTTGATACCTTCACCAGTCAACAATACCGTCAACTTGCCAGTAATGCCATCAACCAACTGATGACCGATAGTCAGGGATTGATCTGGATTGGCACCAAATCAGGCTTAAGCCGATTGAACCCGAACACGCTTAGTTTTGAGCGTTTTAACATTCTAAGTGAGGTGACTGCCATAGCTGAGGTACGTCCGGGTGAAATATGGATCGCAGCTGAGCAGTTATTTCGAATACAGGCCGGTCAGGTTAGCCGAATCAGCCCGGTGCGCCAACCCGTCCGCCAATTGCGTAGCAGTGGTGATTATGTATGGTTGACGACCACTGAGCATTTAATTCGCTATGAGCTGGAAAGCGGCCAGATGCAGCGTTATCTTTTACCCAGAGAATTGCAGCAAAACCCTATTTATGACATTGCTTTGACGGATAGCCAGGTTCACCTGGCGACTGAAGTTGGTTTTTACCATCTGAATAGCGATGGTGAGGTAGTCCGTTGCGATCAGTTGCTGCAGGAATACATGGCTACTTACCGGATCTTCAGGGATAGTCGTGGTTCTGACTGGATTTCCAGCTACAGTCGTTTACATCAGCGACACCAGGGACATGCGTGGCAACAAATCAGCGCCACAGAGTTGGGTAGCAGCCCCTGGTTTTATGATATTTTTGAAGATAAAGATAACAACATCTGGTTGGCCAGCTTCAGTGACGGAATTTTTCGGGCTTCCCCCGGCCATGTGCGTCGGGTCGTTGGTGAGGGACAAACCGATCCTGTGGTTCGCTCGCTAGCGGTGACGCCTGAACAGCGTTTACTCATTGCAACCCAATCGAGCTTAGGGTACTTAAGCCATCAAGGGCATTTTCAACCATTGCTCGACCAGCAGGTGCTCGGTTCTCAAAGCATCCATGACATTCATTTTGCTGACGATAGCTGGTGGCTGGCGATGGATAATGGCCTGTTTCGTTATGAACCTGGTACTGAGCACATTTCTAGCCTGGCAAGTGAGCTGGATGGCAGCACCGTGCGATTTGTGCAGCCAAGACATGCTGGTGGCTTGTGGGTAGGTGGTGCAGCAGGTTTGTTTTTTTGGCAAGACCAACAGCTGCGGCCATTTGCTTTTAACCGTGAGCTGGAATCCAGACACGTCACCACCATCCGGGATCAAAATTGGTACCAAGTGATCGGGACGACTCGCGGTTTGTACCAGCTGCAACAGCAGCGCTTGCAGCGCTTAGGCATTGGTAGTCCTTTATACAACAGCTACATTATTTCGCTGTTGGTGCTGCCGGACGAGACCTTGCTGATAGGAACTTTTGATGACGGTCTCTTTGTCCGATTCCCCAATGGTGAATGGCGACAGTTTGATAATAGTAATGGCTTACCCTATGGTCCTGTTGTTGCTATGTTACTTGATGAACAGCAAGAGCAATTGTGGTTCAGTACCCTGAAAGGTGTATTTCGTCTGCCTTTATCGTCGCTATCACTGTTAAAGCAGGATCCCTTGCAGGCTGAGCAAATCCTGACGCCCTATCAACGTCAACTTGGTAATACGCCTGGTCGTTGCTGCAATGGGGCTGGTCACTCCAAGCTGGTGCTCTGGCAGGATCAGCTCTGGTTTCCTACTCTGCAGGGTGTGGTCGCGATAGACCGATTTTTTCAACGAAGAAATGATCCTGATTTCCGGCCCCTGCTGCAGCAGATAGTGGGGCAGCGCTCTTATTTACTCCAGGCTCAGCAGCAGCGACAGGTGCTGCCAGTGAATGAACGCAGCTTTACGATTCACTATACGGCTTTGGATTTCTTTAATGCAACCTCGTTGCAGTTTCGTTATCGCTTACGAGGTTTTGATAAGAGTTGGCAACAGGCCGCCAGTCGGCGCGAAGCGATTTATACCAATTTACCGCCTGGCCATTATTATTTTGAAGTGCAGGTACGACAACAAAATCAATCCTGGGCTGAAGCTCAGAGTAGCCAGATCGAACTGGTGGTGCCGCGTCGTTTTGATGAAACCTGGATGTACCAAGTGCTGTGGTTTGCCCTCTTAGGCTTGATACTATCCGGTGTGTTCTGGCTGGTACGTAGAAATAATCAGCAACAGCAACTGGCTTTGTCACGTTTGGTGCGGCAACGTACTCAGGAGCTGGAAAATAGCAACAACCGCTTAAACGAGCTGAATGCGCAGTTGGGGCAATTGGTGCATAAAGATACACTGACAGGTTTACGTAATCGGCGGTTTTTGTTCGAGCAATTACCGAAGGATATTGAGCATTACCAACGCAACCGTCTGAGCCTGCAACAACAAGGAAAATGCGTGGCCTTGATCCATTTGGATTTGGATGGATTTAAATCCATTAACGATCAATATGGCCAAAGTGCCGGCGACAGTTTGTTACAACAAATCAGCGCCTTGCTACTGCGCGAAACCAGGGGCTCAGATTATGTGGTACGTTATGCCGGCGAAGAGTTTCTATTGGTACTTCGTGATATCGATATCAGCATACTGTGGGACTTTGCCAACAAGCTGCATGCATTGGTGGGCTCGACCCGTTACCCATTACCCGATGGTCAGCGCATTCAGCTAACCTGCTCCGTTGGCTACTCAGTGTATCCGTTGCAACTGATTGGGGGGCAGTTGATGAACTGGGAGTTGTCGCTACAACTGGCAGAGATGGCACTATATCGGGTAAAACATGAAGGCAAAGATGGCGTGGCTACCTTGGTGTTTGATGGTCGGGTTGACGCTTTCGAATTTGAGGAATCGATGCATATTGAAGCACAGATTGAGCAGCTCCTGTCGGAAGGATTAGCCCAGTTCAAAATTCAGGCTGCCAATCATCAGGGCCCCATCAGTGAGACTGATGTGCCCTGAATCAATCAGAATCAGCCGAGGTGTTGCCGGATTTTGTGTAAAATGCCTGCTTGGTCAAGGCCAAGTTCAGCATAAATTTCCTGTTGGCTACCATGCTTGATAAATTGATCAGGTAAGCCTAACGTCAACAACCTGCAACGCTGTGGTAGCTGCAATAAGACTTCAGCCACTGCAGAGCCAGCACCTCCTTGCACAGCACCATCTTCAAGGGTAACCAGCAGTTCGTGTTCAGCGGCGAGCTCAGCGATCAACGCCTGATCCAGCGGTTTGATAAAGCGCATGTTGACCAACGTTGCATTCAGAGTCTCCGCTACAGCCTTGCACTCATGCAGCAATGGACCAAAAGCCAGTATAGCCACCTTGCTGCCCTGACGTAGCTTGCAGCCTTTACCAATACTCAGGGCTTGCATCGTATCGCTTGGTACCACACCACTGCCGCTGCCTCGAGGGTAACGAACTGCTGCTGGTCCTGGGTGTTGGTAACCGGTGTAGAGCATTTGCCGGCATTCATCTTCATCAGCCGGTGCCATAAGCACCAGGTTAGGGATACAGCGCATAAAACTGATATCAAAAGCGCCTTGGTGGGTTGGACCATCCTGGCCAACGACACCTGCGCGATCAATGGCGAATAACACATTCAGATTTTGCAGCGCCACATCGTGGATTAGTTGATCGTAGGCCCGCTGTAAAAAGGTTGAATAAATGGCTACCACCGGTTTCAAACCTTCGATGGCAAGACCTGCTGCCAGGGTAACAGCATGTTGTTCAGCAATCGCCACATCGTAATAGCGATGAGGAAAGCGTCTGGAAAACTCGACCAGATCAGAGCCCTCACGCATGGCTGGTGTGATGGCATGCAAGCGTTCATCCTGCTCTGCCATATCGCAGATCCAGCGGCCGAATACATTGGAAAAGCTAGGGCGACCAGCGGCTTTAGCTGGCAGGCTGCTGCTGCTTGGATCAAATTTCGATACCGCATGATAGCCGATAGGATCCTGCTCGGCGGGGTGATAGCCCTTGCCTTTTTTCGTGACGACATGCAGCAGCTGCGGTCCTTTCATACCCCGCATATTACGAATGGTATCTGTCAGGCTGAGCACATCATGGCCATCAATGGGCCCGATGTAGTTAAAACCCAGTTCTTCAAAAAAAGTACCAGGAGTGACCATGCCCTTGAAGTGCTCTTCTGCCTTGCTGGCCAGCTCATGCAGAGGGGGCACACCACTAAGAATTTTTTTACCACCTTCACGCAGGTTGGTGTAAAAGTTACCGGATAAGATGCGGGCAAAGTATTTGTTCAAAGCACCTACATTCTCAGAAATCGACATGTCGTTGTCGTTCAGGATCACCAGCATATCGGGCTTGGTTTCCCCGGCATGATTTAAAGCTTCAAACGCCATACCAGCCGTAATGGCACCATCGCCTATCACGGCAACAACCCTGCGACCACTTTGTTCTGCCTGTGCTGCTAATGCCATGCCCAAGGCGGCACTGATGGAGGTACTGGAGTGGCCTACACTGAGGGTGTCGTATTCACTTTCTTCACGGTAAGGGAAGGGGTGTAGACCGTCCTTTTGCCGGATGGTATTCATACGGTGCCGACGGCCGGTCAGGATTTTGTGCGGATAGGCCTGATGACCTACATCCCAAATGAGCCTATCAAAAGGGGTGTTGTAGACATAGTGCAAAGCAACCGTTAGCTCAACTGTACCAAGCCCTGATGCAAAATGGCCGCTACTTTGACTGACACTGTTCAGTAAGAAATCCCGTAACTCATGACACAGCTTAGGAAGCTTATCTTGAGGGATCTGTCGCAGTTGCTGGGGCAGGTCGGCCTGCGCCAGCAATGGGTAGTCGTCTATATCAACTGTCATGCATGGGCCTTTATTTTAATTTTTACGGGCAATTAAAAATTGCGCCAGGGCTTGTAGTTCATCGCCCTGGTAGGGCAGTTGCGCCAAGGCTGCAATTGCATCCTGATACAATTGTTCTGCTTTTCGTTTTGCTTCAGACAGGCCCAGCAAGGCAGGGTAAGTTGCTTTGTTGGCCTGATGATCCGATCCCTGAGGTTTACCCAGGGTTTCGGTATCGCTTTCAATATCAAGAATGTCGTCCTGCACCTGGAACGCCAGTCCCAATGAAGCGGCAAAGCGGCGCAGCAGTTCCAAATCTTCCGGCTTTGATGCCGGACTGGCCAACCAAGCCAGTTCTACCGCGCATTGGATCAAAGCACCTGTTTTCAGACGATGCATTTGCTCCAGTGTGTCCAGGGTAAAATCCTGGTTAGTATGCGCCAGATCAATCGCCTGACCTGCACACATACCAAGCACACCACTTGCTTTGGCCAGTTGCTTTACCATGGCAAGTACCCGCTCAGCAGGAACCTGATGAAAGTGATGGCTGCTCAGAATATCAAAAGCCAGGCTCTGAATCGCATCGCCCGCTAAAATAGCAGTCGCCTCATCAAAGGCAATATGGCAAGTTGGCTTGCCACGGCGAAGGGCATCATTATCCATCGCCGGTAAATCATCGTGGATCAAAGAATAGCAATGAATGGCTTCTAAAGCAGCAGCAGGGGCATCCAAGTCTTCAATCCGGGCTCCTAGCATCAGGCCACAACGATATACCAAAGAGGGGCGTATGCGCTTGCCACCCAGTAAAATGCTGTAGTGCATGGCCTGATGTAATGACGTTGCTGCGCCGATTTGTTGCTGCAATACCTGCTGCAATACCTGCTCAACACGTGTCTGGTCAAGCGCTAAAAATTCTGGTTTCACGCTTGTTCATCTTCCGGATTGTGAAATGGAACGAGCTCTGCCTGGCCATCTTTCTGTAGCAACTGCTGTACCTGTTGCTCCGCCTGTTGCAGTTGCTGTTGGCTTTGCCGTGATAACTGAATGCCTCGCTCAAATTGGCGGAGTGACTCATCCAGCGACAGATCGCCTTGCTCCAGTTGACTGACAATCTGCTCCAGCTCCGCCAGTTGTTGCTCGAACTGACTCAGATCGGTTTTCTTTTTTGCCATGCCTTCCTCGTTCCAAACCCGCGGCCGAAGTGCCTTAACCCGCTATTATGGCGAATCAACCACAGCTTTTGAACTGGTTTTGCAGTAAAAGTGAATTTAAGCTTTGTTTTACTTTGTCGATAAACAGCTATCGGCTAAGATAAAAGCAATAAAGCTCAATCATTTGTCCAGCGTGGGGAGTCAGATGTGGATTTAGCAACACTCATAGGTCTGGTTGGCGCCATTGGTTTTATTATCATGGCCATGATCATTGGCAGCGCCGGCGACCCGGGTATGTTCGCCGATGTAGTTTCCTTACTGATCGTGGTGGGTGGCTCTATTTTCGTTGTCATCACCAAATTTCCGCTGGGACAGTTCTTTGGTGCCGGTAAAGTGGTCGTCAAAGCTTTTATGTTCAAAATCGAAGAAGCGGAAGAGCTGATTGAGCAAGCAGTCCAACTGGCTGACTCAGCCCGTAAAGGCGGATTTTTGGCGCTTGAAGAAGCTGAAATCTCCAATTCTTTCTTGCAAAAAGGCATCAACATGTTGGTCGATGGTCACGATGGTGATGTGGTTCGCGCAACCTTGATGAAAGACATTAGTCTAACGGAAAAGCGCCATGAACAGGGCATCAGTATATTTCGAAGCTTAGGCGATGTCGCACCGGCCATGGGGATGATAGGTACTCTGATTGGTTTGGTGGCCATGTTATCGAATATGGATGATCCCAAAGCCATAGGCCCGGCGATGGCGGTGGCACTTCTCACCACCTTGTATGGTGCTTTTATTGCCAACGTAATTGCGATACCGATTGCCGATAAGCTAGCACTTCGTAATGATCAGGAAAAACTAAATAACCAATTAATCCTGGATGCAATTTTAGGGATTCAAGATGGCCAGAACCCAAAAGTGATCGAAGGCTTGCTTCGCAACTACATTGCCCAAGGTAAGCGTGAAGTAGCGGTCGAGGAAGGTTAAGCAAATGAGAGACGAGACCGAAGAATGCAAATGCCCCCCCAAAGGCTTGCCCCAGTATATGGGGACCTTTGCGGACTTGATGGCGCTGTTGATGTGCTTCTTCGTGCTGCTGCTGGCTTTTTCTGAAATGGATGTCTTGAAGTTTAAACAAATTGCCGGCTCGATGAAGTTTGCTTTTGGTGTACAAAATAAAATTGAAGTAGAAGATATTCCGAAAGGCACCAGTGTCATCGCGCTGGAGTTTCGTCCTGGCCGGCCCGATCCTACGCCGATTGAAACACTGCAGCAGCAAACCATCGAAATCACCCAGCAAATGATCGAATTTCAGGCCGGTGAGGAAGATTCAGCGGGGGGCCGCCAGGAGCAGCAACAAGATCAAACCGGTGGCATGTCGACCAGCATGGATGATGAAGTTTCCGAAAGTGATGCAGCCGCGGCAGCAGCTCAGCAGGAGGTTAATGAGTTGGTAAAGCGCATTGCTGAGCAGATGGAACAGCAAATTTTAGATGGTGCCATCGAGCTGGAGTCCTTGGGGCAGCAAATCATCATTCGCATTCGGGAAAATGGTTCCTTCCCTTCAGGTTCTTCCTTTTTACAGCCTCGCTTTCAGCCGATCATTCAGGAGATTGGTGGGTTGTTAGCCGAGATCCCAGGTGAAATCACGGTGACGGGACATACCGATGATGCCGTGATCCGTGATGAGTTGCATGATAATAATTGGGACTTGTCGGCCAAGCGGGCAGTTGCTGTGGCGACCGAAATGCTCAAAGCACCTGGTTTTGATAAGAATCGGCTTGCGGTAGTGGGTTATGCCGATACCCGCCCTCTGGTGCCAAACACCAGCGAGCTAAACCGGCGGCGTAACCGTCGGGTCGAGATTTCCATTATGCAAGGACAAGCGAAAGAGTCGGATCCAATCAGTCTGGAAAACTAGTACTAGCGTTAGTCACGCCCTGAGCGATCAGGTATAATGCCGGGCTTTATTAGCTAGATTAGCCCGGCAATGCTCGAATTTATTATTAAACTGCACTCTGAAATCACCATCAAAAGCAAATCGGTGCGTAAGCGCCAGACCAAACTGCTGCAACAAAACCTAAAAACCATTCTGCTGCAACTTGATGCGGATATTCGGATAGAAAGTCATTGGGATCATCTGATGGTACTGGTGCCAGTAGCCAGCCCAGAGCTGCGCATGAAGTTGATTGAGCGGTTAGCTTGTATTCCAGGCATTGCTCAGTTTGCCGAGATGCAATCGAGCAGCTTTAGCAGCCTGGATGATATTTATCAGCAGGTGTTGCCAGTTTTTGCAGATAAGCTGGCCGGTAAAAGCTTTTGCGTTCGAGTGCGGCGTGCCGGTACGCATGAGTTTAGTTCAACCGAAGCTGAGCGTTATATCGGTGGTGGTCTGAATCAGCAGGTGCCTTCAGCCCGGGTGCAACTGAAGAACCCGGATTTGACGGTGCAGTTGGAAATTCGTAAAGAGACGCTGATCATGGTGCGGGCTCAGTATGCTGGTATGGGCGGCTTTCCTTTGCCATCCCAATCAGATGCCTTGTCATTGATTTCAGGTGGCTTTGATTCTGCTGTAAGCAGCTATCTGATGATTAAGAAGGGGATGCGAAATCACTATCTGTTCTTTAACCTGGGTGGCAAAGCACATGAAACCGGGGTTCGTGAAATTGCCTACTTTTTGTGGCAGAAGTACAGCTTGTCGCACAAGGTCAAATTCATCAGCGTTGACTTTGCGCCTGTGGTGGCTGAAATTCTGGAAAAATCCGATCCGGGCCTGATGGGCGTGATTTTAAAACGGATGATGATGCGCGCTGCTGCTGAAATCGCTGAACAGTTAGGCATCCCGGCTATTGTCACTGGGGAAAGTGCTGGCCAGGTCTCCAGTCAAACGCTGGACAATCTGAATGTGATAGACCGCGTGACGCCGATGCTTATTCTGCGGCCTCTTATTGCACAAGATAAGCAGGATATTATCGATATTGCTCGCAAAATCGGGGTCGAGGATATGGCCGCCAGTATGCCTGAGTACTGTGGGGTGATTTCCAACAAACCCACCGTCAAGGCTCGACTGGCGGATGTTGAGGCCAACGAGCAACGGTTCGACTCTGAGTTGCTGGCCAACGTGGTGGCTGCAGCGAAGATCCTGGATATACGTACCATTGATTACCAGTCCAGTCAGCAAGTAAATACGGTAGAAGCAGTGCAGGCGATGCCCGCTGATGCCATCGTACTGGATATTCGCCGTCCGGATGACTGCGATCAGGCACCGCTTGAGGTAGCTGGGCATCAGGTACTGGAAATACCATTTTACAAGTTGAGCAGCCAGTTTAGTAGCCTGGCCCAGGACAAACATTATTTTCTGTATTGCGATCAGGGAGTGATGAGCAGGATGCAGGCTTTGTTGTTAAAAGATGAAGGCTATCAGAATGTTGGGGTGTATCAAAAGCCTGCGTCCTGACAAAGCTGATAAAGCTGCGCGTGTCCTGGTAACAGTAGATCAAATCGCTGCGCTTCACGCAGCACAAAGCCGGTAATAAACTCCAGCTCGGTTTGGCGCCCGGCCAGCCGATCCTGCAGCATGGAGGAGCGGTTGCTGGCGGTTTGTGTAATCACTTGCTGCAGCTGCTGCCAGGCCGCTGCTTTATCTTGCGGATAGCCTGCACGCTCTGCCAACAGGCAGAATTCATCCAGTAACTGTGTTAACTCTGAAGTAAAGTGGGGTTTGGCCAGCTCGCCATTGTGCACCTGGTGCAGTGCTGTCATAGGGTTGATCAAACAATTGAGCAGCAACTTTTGCCAGAGATAGGGCTTGATATCTGTGACCGACAGCAAGGGCCCAATTGCCAGGTTCAGCGCTTTTGCAAAGGAAGGACGCGGATCGCTTCCAGCTTGAATTGCACCCAGTACGCTGTTGCCAGCCCCGCTATGTACCAGTTGGCGGCCAGCCTGATTGCCTGGTTCGATGTAAGCGCCATGGGTGGTGGTCAGAAACCACAGGTGCTGTTTGGGCTTTAGCAGTGGCTGAATAGTCTCCAGAGTCCCCAGGCCATTGTGACTTAAAATAAGGCAGGCATCCTCTGCCAGTAAGGGCTGCAATTGCTGTATGCAGCTTAGTGCGTCGTAGGCTTTTACCGGTATAAAAGCAATTTGAATGGGTTGTGAGGCCGGCCATGGCTCGAACCGGTGATGGCGGCTACTGCCATCAAGCGCCCTGAAGTGGACTGTCAGCGAGGCAGGCTGGCGCAGCCAGAGCCGGACACTGCTGCCTTGCTGCTGAAGTTGGCAGGCGGTGAGCAGGCCAATAGCGCCTTGCCCGACCACCAGCCAGTCCTGATGAGTGCTTGAATGTGAATCTATCATGCTTGGGCCAGCTGCCAACAATGGCCGGATTGTAGCAGTATACCCAAGCGTTCTCAAAGAGCAGAGGTTCGCATTTTGGGCCTAGTTGCGTATAATCATCCGGGTATAATCACCAGATTAAATCAGCCAGGGAATTTGTATGCCTTCATTTGATATTGTGTCGGAAATTGAACAGCAGGAAGTGCTGAATGCAGTGGAAAACGCCAATCGCGAACTGGACACCCGTTACGACTTTCGTGGCGTGGAAGCCACCTTTACCCTGAGTGATCAGGTGGTGACCATGAAAGCGGAAGCCGAGTTTCAGTTGCAGCAGATGTTGGAAATATTTCGGGCCAAAGTCATCAAGCGCGGTCTGGATGCACGCTCTTTTAAAGAAAACGAGGTGGTGCACTCGGGTAAAACCTACAGCCAGTCGTTAAACATGTTGCAGGGTATTGATACGCCGACCGCAAAAAAGCTGGTGAAGCTGATCAAAGATAGTAAGCTGAAAGTACAGGCCTCCATTCAGGGCGACCAGGTGCGGGTGACCGGCAAAAAGCGGGATGACTTGCAAGAAGCCATCGCCTTTGTCAAACAAAGTGAGCTGGAGCAGCCATTTCAGTTCACCAACTTCCGCGATTAACTCCCGCTCTGTATGCAAAGACAGGCAGCCTGCTTAGTTCTGTCTTTGCCAATTTAATTTAGCCATCTGGATTTCTATTGACATTTCTTGTGTGCAGGCTACACTGAGCCCGCTTTTTTTAGGTGCTGCGTAAACATGCAGTGAAACGGGAATCTGGTGAAAAACCAGAGCTGCCCCCGCAACGGTAACAAGCCTGGTCCAAAACCACTGTCGCAGGATGGGAAGGTGAGGACATAACCTGCTTGTAAGCCCGGAGACCGGCCTGAAAAGTCCATCAACCAACCAATGTGCGGTGGGCACATTGCAGGAGTATCTATGTTTAAGTATTCGTTGGCAGCATTGGCTGTCACTTCGCTGCTGCCTGCAGCTTTTGCCGATTCGATTGAAACCATTACCATCTACAGCAGCCGTCAGCCGCTTGCGGTCGAACAAAGCCTGGCCAGTGTCACTGTGCTCGAGCGTGCGGATATTGTTGCCCGGCAGGCGCAGGATTTGCCGGCGTTGTTAAATCAGCTGCCGGGTGTCACTATTGCCCGCGATGGTGGCCGTGGCCAAAACACCGGTGTCTTTATTCGTGGCGGCAATACTGGTCATACCCTGGTGTTGGTCGATGGTGTCCGAACCGGCTCGGCCACGCTGGGACAAAGCGCCTTGTCGATGATCCCTCTGGATCTGATTGAACGCATCGAAGTGATCCGTGGCCCACGCGCCGCCTGGTATGGCTCGGATGCATTGGCAGGGGTCATTGCCATTACCACCCGTCGCCAGCAGCATACTGAGTTCAATGCCGGTGTGGGCAGCTATGGTCTGTTGGAAACGGATCTGGGCCTGCAGCATCAGCAGGGCCCTTGGCAGCTGCATGCCAATTTTGGTTACAGCCGGGCGGACGGCTTTGATGTGCAGCCAGCACTGGACCCGGACAAAGACGGTTTCTGGCAGCGTTTTGCCCGCTTGGGCGCGGCCTATCAATCGGAGCTAGGGCAGTTTCACTGGCACAGTCATATCAATACAGGGCGATACGATTTTGATACCGCCTGGGGCAGTGAAGATCGCTCGGCGGTCTTGCAGCGCAGCCATGTACTGGGCTGGCAACATCAACTGGCTGAGACCAGCCATCAGTTGCAGTTAAGCCGTAACTTAGATAGCGATACCACCTTTGGCCCGGATTCGCGCAGCCCCTTTAGCACCGCCCGTGATGAAGTGAATTACCAGCTGACCCAAAGCCTGCGGGCGGATTTGGATCTGCTGGTCGGCGCTAACTGGTACCAGGAAGAAGTGGCTAAAGCAGCGCCTGCTTACGATGAAAGTAAACGCAACAACAGAGCGCTCTTTGCCGGCATGAACTACCAACCTGCCGACTGGCTGTTTGAAGTGGCGGCCAGGCAGGATCGTTTCAGTCAGTATGGCAAGGAGCACACCTGGCAACTGGCCGCTGGCTATTATGTTACCGAACAGTGGTTGCTTCGACTGAGCCGAGGCACCGCCTTTAAGGTACCGTCTTTTAATCAACTGTACTGGCCTGGTTTTGGTAATCCGGATTTGAAGCCTGAGGAGTCGGTCTCGGACGAGGTGGCGTTTCGCTTTAATGGCGCACGCTTGCAATCCGAGCTGGTGCTGTTTGACCGCGAAGTAACCAATCTGATCCAGGGCAGCGAGCTAGCCGAGAATGTGCTGCTGGCCAAAGTACGCGGGGCTGAATACAGTCTGGGCTTTTCCTGGGCCCAATGGCAGCATCAGGTGTCCTATACCTGGCTGGATGCTCGCAATGAACAGACGGGGGAGCCATTGCAACGGCGGCCGAAACACAGTGTCAATCTGCGTAGTGGCTGGCAGGGGGAGCAGTGGCAGGCCTATGCCACATTGGATTACCAAAGTGCGACCTTCCAGGGCTTTGACTGGAACAGCATGGCCAATTTTCCGGATCTCGGTGGCTTCACCGTGCTGGGTTTGGCTGCCAATTACCAGCTAAGCCCACAGTGGCAGCTTAGGACTAAGTTGGATAACCTGACCAACAAAACCTATCAGACCAGCATAGGTTACGCCACGGCAGGCCGAAGTATTGGCTTGCGTCTGAGTTATCAGGGGCTCTGATAGCCATAGCACTGGCTGTAGTTTCGGTCAGTGTTTTTTTAGTAATGCGGTAAACTCTGAGCGGAACTTAGCCATCTTCGGTGCCACAATAAACTGACAATAGCCCTGATTTGGGTTTTGCAAAAAGTAGCCCTGATGGTAGCCTTCGGCCGGATAAAACGCATTGGCCGGGCTTAGCTCGGTCACCACAGGTGCGGCAAAGACCTGTTGCTGGTTAAGCTCTGCCATGAGCTGACTGGCTTCTTGTTGCTGTTGCTTGTTATGAAAGAAAATCACCGAGCGGTACTGAGTGCCCACGTCGTTGCCCTGACGATTGAGCTGCGTTGGATCGTGCAGGCAGAAAAAAATCTGGCACAGCTGCTGAAAACTAATCACCTCCGCGTCAAAGCGGACCTGAACTACTTCGGCATGGCCGGTCTGGCCGGTGCAAATTTGCTGGTAGGTGGGATTTTGCGTATGGCCGCCCATATAGCCACTGATGGCGGCTTCAACCCCTTTCAGCTGATTCATGGCGGCTTCCAGGCACCAAAAACAGCCGGCGCCGAATGTAGCGGTTTGGGTAGTCATACTCACTCCTTTTGCAATGCTAAGCTGATCGTAGCGCTTCTAGTATACGTACACCAGCTCAATTGGATGAATGGAAATGTCTATGCGTGTTGCAATTGTAGGTGCCGGCGTTGCCGGCTTGAGCTGTGGCCAGGCTCTGCTATCAGCAGGTGCCGAGGTGCACTGGTTTGATAAAGGCAGGGCCACAGCTGGTCGCGCCTCGGCCAAACGAGCTTTTGGTGGCCATGTCGATTTAGGTGCTCAGTATTTTACGGCACGTCACGTAGCGTTTCGAGAGCAGGTTGAACGTTGGCAACAACAGCAACTGGTCGCTCCCTGGCCAGCCAAGCTCTATAGTTTTGCCGAAGGGCACTTGCAGCCATCCGCTGATGATATCAAGCGCTATGTTGGCTTGCCGGCCATGCACAGTCCCTGGCGCTCTGGGCTCCCGGAGCAGGCAATCACACTTAGTTGCCGCATCCAGGCTATGTCGTACCAGCAAGGCTGGCAGTTGCAGGCTGAGGATGGTCGTAGCTTCAGTGGCTTTGATGCCCTGGTACTGGCACTGCCGCCAGCGCAGGCCAGCGAGCTTCTGACACAGGATGAAGATTTGCGCCAGCAAGTGCCCGTTAGTATGCTGCAGCCGTGTCATGCTATAGCCCTGGCGTTATCAGAGCCCATCGCACATCCGGCAACGGCTGTTTTTGTCAAAGACCGGCCAGTCAGCTGGGTGGCCTGCAACAGCGATAAGCCTGGGCGACAGTCCGACAGCCAGCACTGGGTGCTGCATTTCAATCCTGAATTCAGTCAGCAGCAGCTAGCGGCAAGGGCAGATGAGCTGAGCTTGTTGGCGCAGGCTGAGTTATCCTTGCTGTTTCAACAAGATGTCCTGGTAACGCAAAGCCTGCATCAGCGTTGGCTCTATGCCATTGTCGATGCAGAGCAGGGGGCTCCTGGTGTGTTGATTAGCCGTCGTTTCCCCTGTGTGGTCGCCGGGGATTGGTGTTTGGGAGGGCGGGTTGAAAATGCCTGGCTGGCCGGTCAACAGGCCGCTAAGGCGGTGTTTCATGTCTGATGCGTTGATTGTTGGTGGCAGCGGCGCTATTGGCTCGGCGCTCATTCAGCACTATGGTGCTTTAGGGTATGGGGTGACGGCCCTTAGTCGCAAGGCTGCGCCACCCTGGGCGCAAGGGCAGGGCTGGCTGCACTGGCAGTCGGTGGATGAGCAGGATAGTGCTAGCCTCAATGCTGTGTTAGCACAAATCCTGGCCAAAACTCCTGATGTGGTTTTCCTGTGCCAGGGCTGGTTGCACCAGGATGCGATGGTGCCAGAAAAAGCCATCAGCCAGTTGTCTGACGAGCACTTTCAGCAGTCGCTTGCTGTGAACTTGCTGTCACCTGCCAGATATCTGCAGGCGTTGATGCCGTATTTGTTTCGCCAGCCTGAAGTGAAAGTGCTGGTGCTTAGCGCCAAAGTGGGCAGTATCACAGACAATCAGCTCGGTGGTTGGTACAGTTACCGGGCCAGTAAAGCGGCGTTGAATATGCTGGTTAAAACGGCCAGCATTGAGTTAAAGCGGCGCAATAAAACGGCGACTATAGTCACAGTCCACCCAGGCACCACCGCATCGGAGTTATCGGCGCCCTTTCAGGCCAGAGTGCCAGCGGCACAATTGCAAAGTCCGGATAGTACGGCCAAGCGCTTGGCTCAGGTTGCTGCACGTTTGCAGCCTGAGCAAACGGGTTTGCTGCTGAACTGGGATGGCCAGCCATTACCTTTCTGATTTGGTTGGGCTTAGATGCTGTTTGCGGACAATCTGCGTGAACCTAGGCTGATCGTTCTTGTTGGCACTCGTAGGAGCCCATTTCAAACTCACGGCAAATCCAGGGGCGCTGTTCGTAAATGGTGCAGCGCATGCTGGCTCTATCCAATGCTGCACACCAGCCATCCGACAGACGCGCCATGGTCTCACCTCCCCATTGATCCACCGCTATGTACTGTTTGGGCACCCCAGTATCGGTGATAAGCAGCACTTCCAGCCGGCAGCAACAGGCCTGACACTGCTCGCATGAAATCTCTGATGTGGCTAGGTTGGTGATAGGAATGCTGGTGATGAGTCTGACTCGCTCAATGGAATGAATGCAGCTATCATACGTGAAAACGGGCCGCATTACCGGCCCGTTGTTGGTTATTCCGCTTAACGTTTTTCTGGTCCGGCCTCAGCCTCCAGGGCTGCCAGCTCTCTGGCCAGTCGTTTTGGTGAGCCGGTATTGCGAGCCAGTGCAATGTACATCACCGGAACCACATAGAGCGTCAGTAGTGTTGCCAACGCTACCCCAGAGAAGATGACGGTACCAATCACCATCCGGCTTTCAGAACCTGGCCCTGAAGCCAGAATCAGTGGCAGGCTACTCATGGCGGTGGTAAAAGCGGTCATCGTGATGGGGCGCAGACGCTGCACCGCAGCACGCCGCACAGACTCTTCAAACGCCACACCCGCGTCTCTTAACTGGTTGGCGAACTCCACAATTAAAATGCCGTTTTTCGCTACCAGGCCAATCAACATCACCAGACCTATCTGGCTATAGATGTTAAGGGTCATACCAGAGAAGTAGAGGCCCGCTAAAGCACCGACCAAACCGAGTGGCACCGTGATCATGATTACCAGCGGGTGAATGAAGCTTTCAAACTGTGCCGCCAGCACCAGGTAGGTGATAAGCAAAGCCAGCAAGAAGACCAGTAAGGTGGCATCACCACTTTCCTGGTATAGCTGAGACTCCCCTTTGTAATCGATGCTGACATAGTCGTCAATCTCGGTGCGCACAATGTTTTCCAGGTAGGCGAGTGCTTCACCCAGGCTGTAACCAGGCGCCATGTTGCCACTAATGGTAATGGCGCGCATCCGGTTGTAGCGATTTAAACTGGATGCTGTTGCCTCTTCGCGCAAGGTCACCAGGTTGTCCAGTGGGATCAACTGATTGGATGTACTGGAGCGAATGTACACATTACTGATGGTCGATGGCGAGCGGAAATCATCATCCCAACCTTCCAGCAGCACATCGTATTCACGGCCTCTATCCAGGAAAGTGGTCACCCGGCGTCCGCCCAGCATGGCTTCCAGCGAGCGACCGATAGCCCCGATGGAGACGCCGAGATCAGCCGCCCGCTCCACATCGATATCTACCAGCACCTGCGGAACGGTTTCGCGGTAATCGTGATCCAGCATCAGCAAGTTCGGGTTTTCTGCTGCTTTTTCCAGCACGATATCACGCCAGCGCGCCAAATCTTCATAGGTATTGCCTTGTAGCACAAACTGGATAGGTCGGCCACCACCACCACCGCCGCCAAGGCCACTGCGCATAAAGGTGAAGGCGCGGATATCCGGCAGCTCATTCAGCTTCATCCGTACTTCGTTCATTAACTCTTCGGTGCGGCGATGGTCATTGTGCCAGTTTTCTGAACCAACAATGGCAATACCGCCATTATTGCCCCAGCCAGGCACCCGGATCAGCAAACGGTTGAATTCACCCCGCTCGTAGTAAGGGAGCAAAATGTCTTCTACCAGGCTCATGTTGCGGCTGTTGCTGCTGTAACTGGCACCTTCGGCACCATTCATGCTGACAAAAAAGGTACCTCTGTCTTCAGAAGGAGCCAACTCGGATGGCAGCAAGCGCAACAGCATGAAACTGGAGATCATACAAATTACCACCAGAGCGATTACCGGCCAGCGGCTTTGGGTAACCACCTTGAGCTGGTTGGTATAACCGGATTCCAGCTTCTGAAAGCCAATATGCAGCCAGCTGCCGAGCTTGCTTTCACGCTTACGGTGGCTAAGGATTTTACTGCACAGCATGGGAGACAGTGTCAGAGCTACAATGCTCGAAAATGCCACCGCAGCCGCGACAGCTAGGGCAAATTCGGTAAATAAGCGTCCAATTTGACCTTCCATAAAGACCAGAGGCACAAAGACTGAAATCAGCACCAGTGTAGTAGCAATAACAGCAAAACCAACCTCACGGGCGCCGCGATAGGCGGCTAATAATGGTGGCTCACCTTGCTCAATCCGGCGGTAAATATTTTCCAGCACCACGATGGAGTCATCCACCACTAAGCCTATGGCCAGCACCATCGCAAGCAAGGTCAACAGGTTGATGGAAAAGCCCAGTACATAAAGTACCGTCACTGCGGAGATCAGTGCCACCGGCACCGTGATGGCAGGAATAAAGGTTGCGCGAACATTGCCAAGGAAGAGATAAATCACCAGCACCACCATGCTCATGGCGATGGCCAGGGTGCGGTACACTTCTTTGATCGACTCGGAAATAAACAACGAGGAATCATAACCTGGCTCAATGGTGGTGCCAGGTGGTAGGTTTTGCTTGATCCGCTCCATCTCGGCGCGGGCATTGCGGACCACTTCCAGGGTGTTGGCGGTGGATTGTTTCACAATACCTATACCAAGCACATTGCGGCCATCACTGCGGAACTCACTCTCTTCATCTTCAGACGACAGCACCACATGAGCTACTTCGCCAAGTCGAACCAGATAGTTGTTGGCACCGCGTTTAATCACCAGATTCCTAAAATCCTGCTGAGTTAAAAAAGTCCGGGCCACCCGCACGGTAAAGTCGCGGTCAATGGATTTAATGTTACCAGCCGGCAATTCGACGTTCTCACTGCGCAACACATTCTCAATATCCTGAATGGTCACCTGGCGCGATGCCATGGCCTCCTGATCCAGCCAAATACGCATGGCATAGCGTCTGGAGCCACCAAGGCGTAAATTAGCTACACCGTCCACCACCGAGAATCGCTCCACAATGTGGCGATCGGCATAGTCGGTCAGCTCAAGTGAGGTCATGTTGGTACTGTTCAGCACAAACCAGACTACTACATCATCATCGTCACTGGCTTTGAAGACCTCAGGTGGAAAGGCCTGATCCGGCAGATTGTTCAGCGCTCTGGATACCCGCTCACGTACATCATTGGAGGCGGCATCAATGTCCCGGCTGATGTTGAACTCAATGGTAATATTCGAGCGACCATTGCGGCTGGTAGAGTTGATGCTTTTGATGCCTTCCACGCCACTGATTCGGTCTTCCAGTAATTGAGTAATGCGTGACTCAACAATTTCTGCCGAGGCGCCCGGGTAAACGGTACTAATACTAACCACAGGCCGGTCGATGCTCGGATACTCACGCAGTGGCAACATGGTAAAGCAGACGATGCCAAAGGTAAGCAGCAGCAAGTTGACGACGGTAGCAAAGACCGGGCGCTTCACCGATAAGTCTGATAACAGCATAGGTTACTCCACCCGACTAATAGTGACGCCAGTACGTACTTTCTGTACGCCCTCGATGATGATTTCGTCGCCTTCAGACAAACCATCGACAATTTCAACCCAGCCCGGAATACGTTCACCAATCTGCACCTGAATTTGGGTGACCTTGTTGTCGGTACCTACTTTGTTGACATATTGCCGGTTTTGCAGTGGTACCAGGGCATTCTCCGGCACCATCAGCACATCCTGATTGGTCAGTGTCACCCGTACATTCAACAGCATGCCCGGACGTAAGCGTAAGTCCTGGTTATCTACCACGCCATGCACCCGGACTGAGCGGGTCACTGGGTCAATACGGGGGTCAATGGCTTTTATCTCACCTTTAAAGTCCACATTGCGGTAAGCGACATTGCCAATGGTTACCGGCATACCAACCGACAGCTCAGCAATAAAACGTTCCGGTACATTGAACTCGACCCGAAGTACTGAAATGTCGTCCAGGGTGGTAATGACACTACCGCTGTTGATGTAAGCCCCCTGACTGACCGAGCGCAAACCCAGCACACCATCAAAAGGTGCGCGGATGGTCATTTGCCGCAACCGTGACTCAGCGCTTTCCAGTTGCGCCAGAGTGGTATTGACGCGGGTTTGTTGCTCATCCAGCATGGACTGAGCTGTGGCCTGGGTAGCAGCCAGATTTTTTAAACGCTCCAACTGGCGCTGTTGTTCGGTTAATTGTGCTTGCAGCTCTGCAACCCGGGCGCGTTGTTCAACGTCATTTAAACGGGCGATCACATCGCCGCGTTGCACACTTTGACCTTCTATGACGTTCAGGTAAGTCAGGTACTCGCTGCTGGATGCGATCAGTTGCACCGAATTATTGGCAAGCCCGGTTCCCAAAGCATTCACTTGTCTGGCTAATGGTTGTATTGCCGCTTCAGTGGTTTTAACAGCAACTGCACGGGCCGGTGGGCGCTGTCCGTTAGGTTCTTGCTGTGTCTGATAAAACAAGTACCCCGCAAACAACAGCAATGCTGCCAGCAAGAAAAGGACGATAGCGGAATGTTTTTTGACCACAATAACTCCAGAGCTAAGATAAATACGAGTGCATGGCTATTGTATGTAAATTAGTGCCAGTTGGATTTCGTATTGTCGCAGTGCATGCGGTATTGGTCGTATAAAATCCATTCTGGGGCTCGCGACAGCGAAATAGCATGCCCAAAGCAAATACAGTATAGTTGTCATCAGGTGAAAGTAAGGAAAAACCATGATGTCGGAACAGGCTGGTGCAACAGTCACTGTCAAAGCTTACAAAGCCAGCGGTAATGAAGGTGGTGCTAAAACCATGCTGATCAGCGGAGCCGCCTTTGTGCTGCTGGTGCTTTACTCCTGGCTTTTTGTTGAACAGGCCAATCCAATGCTGGCTATTGGCTTTATTGCCGCTTCGCTTGGGATCTATACCGGTTGGGCAAAATTGGCGGAGCCACTGCATGGTATTATGTGTGATGAAACCGGGGTACGTTACCATCATAAAAGAGGCAGCTGGTTATTGCCCTGGCAGGCATTTTCTCACTGCAGCCCACAGCCTGATTTGGCGCACGAAGTCAATTACATCGCGTTTAAAGTGACTGATATGCATGCTTTTTTGCAACACTTGCCACTGCGTCTGGCCATTAAGTTGATGATGGAGCAACGTGCGCTTTGGTTTGCGGTATTGAAAGAAAAGTGTCCGCAGGGGCAGTGCGCCACCGAATGGCTGGCAGAAAAAGACAGGTTTTCCACTCCGCAAAAGCAGTACGATGGTGTGCGGGCGATGTTTGCCAATCGGATGCAGAAACTCGGGCAGTTTTCTGGTTTCGAATTGTTTATACCCGTGAACTGCATTGATGTTCCTGCGGAGCAGTTTTGCAAAGAGGTAAATCTGATGCGACTGCAGCAGTTGAACGCCGAGTCTTAAGCTAGACAGTTGAGTGTGGCTGTATCATAATGAAACTAAATTAGTACTGAGAAGTCAGGTGGCTATGCATGAATAATTACGAAAAAGCATTCTTGGTAAGTGGTCGAAATACCATTATTCATAAGTTAAAAAAAGTGGATTTGGTGATTGTCAATGATGATGAGGATCCGCCTTTGATCGTGACCCGTCATGGCGTCAAACCTTTTACGGAAGCTGTCCCTGCCAACCGGGCCGAAGCCAAAGAGCGCTATCTGGAGCTTGTGGATATTTCCAGCACCGAAGTGTTTGGTGAATGTAAGACCTTATTGTTTGTTCAGGCACTAAATAACAAAGAGTACAAAATCGACTATAGCAAAGCCAATACCAACCTGTTTATTCGGGTGCATCAGGATAATTACATCTGATTTCCGCTTTTGCCCTGGCTTTAACAGGTACAGGGCTTGCCTTTCCACTGATTTTTTGTTTCATTAGCAGTATTATGTCTTGCATGGTGCCATAGTCCTGTGAGTGAGCCCGTTATTAGTTTTAAAGAAAAAGAACTGCAGGTACATGCGGTGGTCTCTGTTACTGCATCATCCCTAACGAAAGAGTTGTTGCAACAGCAGTTACAACAGGCTGGTTTTGGTCGTTGTAAGTTGGTACCAGAGCAGATTAAAAACCTGTTGGCACATTACGAACAAGAACAACAAAAAGTTAAAGAGAAACTGCAAGCTGCTGCCAGTAAAGAGCTCACTTATCTAGTGGCTGAAAAAATTCCGGCAGAACTTAGCTTTAGCATTGCCGAAGATAAGATGTCGGCAAGCGCGCACATTACTGCGGCTTTTGGTGGGGATCCTATTTCAGCGAATGCATTGGTAAAAGAAGCACAAAAAGAAGGCATTGTGTTTGGCTTTATCAAAAATAACATTATTCATCTGGTAAGTCAGGCCAGTAAAGCAGAACCTGGCGCCAAGTTAAAGCATACAATTGCTCAAGGGCGGACAGTGACCCAAGGGGAGAATTCTCGATTTGAGCCGTTGATTCCTGCGATGGAGAGTCGTCGTAACCGGCCTGTCATTAACCCGGATGATAAAAAAGCTGATTTGCGTGATTTTGGCGTAATCCCGTCGATTGCTCCGGGCGAGCCTCTTATGCGCCGCCATCCGCCTACGAGCGGTAAAGAAGGTATGACCGTTACTGGTGAGCCGATGCCAGCCATGCCTGGGCTAACTGTAGAGTGGAACTTGGGGGAGGGGGTTGGCTTATCGGCCGAGGATCCTGATCTGCTAAAAGCCACGCGTGATGGCTTGCCTCGTGTAATTGAATCCGGTGCCACTGTGGATGAAGTCTTTAGTGTGAAGGAGGTAGATAACAGCACAGGCCACATTATCTTTAAAGGCTCTGTGGTGGTAAATGGTGATGTTCGTGAAGGCATGAAAGTCATCGCGGGTGGTAATATTTTTGTCAAAGGCATCATGGAAGGAACCTTACTTGAAGCGGGTGGCGATGTTACCATTCAGGGTGCTGTGATTGGGCATCAAATCTCCAATCCAGATGCAGAGAGTGACTACAGCACAGTGGTGAAGGCTAAAGGCGATGTGCAATGCAATATGGCGCAATATGCGCGTTTTAGCTGTGGTGGTAATTTGTATGTGAATAAGCAGCTGGTTCATAGTGCGGTTGAAGCACATACAGTATTTGCAGGTCCTGAGGAAAAACCAACCGGTAAAATTATCGGTGGTAGTTTTTATCTGGATCAGGGAATTTATGCCGGCAGTTTGGGGGCTTTGTCCATCAGCTCCATCCTTATTCGCCTGAATCGTTTGGTTGATCCTATCGTGGAAAAGCAAGAGGTGTTGCGTGCCAGTGTGACTGGCCTTAAAACAGATATGGCCGCAGTCAAGGAGAAAATTGATCAGTTTAAGAAACTGGAGGGGAGTCCTGCTATCGAGGCAAGATTGAAAGAGCTGGCAACTGAGTTTGAAGAATATCGCCGTACAGCCACAGAGCTCATTGCCGATATCCGCCAGTTGGAAGAGCAACGTAAAGAGTTATTAAGTAAGGCCGAGGTGGTTGCCCGTAACGAGCTTTTCTCTGCTGTCGAAGTGCAGTTTGATAAAGAAGTGGTTCGTAGCCGGCGAGAGTATGGGCCATCACGAGTTCATATCGTAGGGGGTAAGCCAGAAATTGAGCCGCTGTAATTCCTTTCTTTCGCATTGAGCCGATTGGCCTGAAGCTTGCTATATTTTTGTCAGAAGAACGGCTGCACGTCATGGTCGCCCAAGTCGTTAATACCGGAATGACAGAAATATCATGAAAAACATTCGTTGGATACTGCTGATAAGTGTGCTGTTGCTGACTGCCTGTGGGGGTAAGGGGTCGGAAGCTGAAAGCTTGGCCAGTGTGAATGCTGGTCCGGATCAAACTCTACACGCAGGTGCAGTATTAACACTGGCCGCCCGCGGTGATCCTTCTGGCGGTGAGTTCAGCTGGCATCAGCTGAGCGGCCCCGCACTCATTGGCTTTCCTCATGCGGGTGCGGAGGTCTCCTTGGTGTTGCCAGAACAGATCACTCAAGCCCTCTTTATCTTTGAAGTCCGTTACCGTTTAATGGATGGCCGTTTGCTAACGGACCGACTGCAAGTGCAGGTTCTACCTAGGGTGTCACAGCCGGTTGCCTTAATCCAAAGCTCTCTGACTACCGGGCAACTGGCGACTACCGGTGAGCCGGTGCTGCTTGATGGCAGTTCCTCCTTCGATCCGGAAGGGCAAAGCCTTTCCTTTTCCTGGCAACAACTTGCAGGTGATATCTACTGGTTGGATGGTATGAATTTGTCTCAGCAGCAGTTGCAGCTAAAAGCGCCGTTGCTGGCGACTGATAGCCGCTTCCTGTTCGAACTCACCGTGCAAAATGCTGCTGGCTTGAGTGATCAGGCTGACATTGAGGTGTGGGTACAAGGCAATACGGCGGGAATCTATGCCGATCCGGGTCCGGATCAAACGGTGATGGAGTTTAAGCGTCATTGGTTGGATGGTAGTCATTCTGCTTCTCTGCGTGGTGGTGTTCATTGTAGCTGGAGCCAAGTTGCAGGGAATAGCGCCTCCTTAACCGATGTCATGGCCTGTAAGACAGATTTCATCGTACCGGATAGCCGGTTGCAGCCTGAGTTGCGTTTCCAGTTACAGGTACAAGATGGCAGTGGTGCCAGTGCCTCGGCCGAGTTACGGTTAACTGTGCATCCATCGGCACTGCACTATCAAGTGGATACCGGACAAAGTCGTTGCTACGATCAACTGGCAGTCATTCCCTGTGACGATCAGGCCTATCCTCGGCAGGATGCAGACTTTGGTCGCGATTCAGTTGCTCCTTTTCTGAACAAAATAGGTGTCGGCCGGGCTGGCTTTGATTTTAGCAAGCTGGATGCCTTTGGTGATGAGTTACCGCGTGATGCGACCGATTTCGTCTGTCTGCGTGATAACGTCACCGGCTTAATCTGGGAGCTTAAAGAGCCTGTGGCCGCAAGCCTGTCAACGGCATCGCTGCGCTCAGCCAGCAATTATTACAGTTGGACCAGTACGGCCGATGGCAACGGTGGTAATGCCGGGCAAGCGGCTCCTGCTCAGAGTGGTTGTCCCAGCAATAGCGATTGTGGCACTGCAACCTATGTGGCCGCTGTGAATGCCAGTTTGTACTGTGGAGGAGCTAATTGGCGCTTACCGACGGTCACAGAGCTAAATAGTCTGGTGGATTTCGGCCAGACAGAAGTTTTGGACCCAGCGCTTTTCCGGCATGAGCCGGCTGCAACGGTTTTATCACATCGTTATTACTGGACCCGTCAAAGCAGTGCCGAGGGTGGTGGTGCTCATGCCGCCTGGGTGATTAGCATGGATGATGGCAACGATAACTCATTACCCAAACGTGCTGACAGCCGTGCTTATGTGCGCCTGGTACGTAGTCCTTAAGGAGTGTCTATGCGCTATTTCGTGTTGTTAAGCGCGCTGCTCAGTGTTGGCTTTGTCCAAGCGAGCCAGGTGTGTTTTCCTGAAATTTCAGCCTCTACCCAAAGTGATGATTTTATTGCCTTGCCTGGCGGGCAGGTACATCAACAAAGTAAGGGACTGATCTGGCAGCGTTGTTTGTATGGACAGAGCTGGAATCATGCTGAACAGCGTTGTGATGGTGCCGCTATCCGGTTGACGTGGCAGGAAGCTCTGCAACAAAGCACTACCCTGTCTGTACCTGCCGCAGTTTGGCGTGTGCCGGATGTGAAAGAAGCCATGAGTATTGTTGAGCGTCAGTGTGTCGATCCAGCGATTCGGCTGAGCGTTTTTCCCAATACCAACAGTGAAAATATCTGGACCAGTACCACGGTGCAGGCCATGCCAGTTGAAGCTTGGGCCATCGCAATGTACAGTGGTAAAAACAACCGCAAAGGCAAAGAGCAGCAACTCTACGTTCGCTTTGTCCGACTTTCCGATGAGTAGATACCTGGCTGCGTTTGATTGTGCTGAGTAAATGGCTGGAATAAGCTACCATCTAAGTTAGGTCGGTGTAAGCAGGATTAAGTCGTGATGCGTCTGGTAATTTTCAGCCTGTTGATCTGTGTTTGGTCGGTTCAGGCTCGTGATTGCAATATGGGGTTTGGTTATGGTTTGCTGATTTCCCCTGAGCAAATTCGTATCATGAGTAATGACCGAACGCTGATGCAAATCAATCATGATGCCCAGTTGTTTATTCAGGGTGAGTGGCAGGATTTGAGTGAGGCAGATACCGCTCTGGTCACAGAATACAGCCAGGGTCTGCGCAAGTTTGTACCTGAAATTGTTGGTATTGCAGTAGATGGGGTCGAGTTAGGCTTATCTTCGATGGAGCGCATGCTATCTGGTGTAGGTAGTCGTTCGCAGCAGGCCGAGTGGAATGATCTGATCCGTGAAACCACCTTTCAGCTGATGTCACGTTTTGTCCGAAGTGGCGATCACTTTTATCTGGCACCACAAAGCTTGAACGAGCTGGAGCACTTTTTAAATGGTGAACTAAAGCCGCAACTCAATAATCTGGCCCGTCATTCCTTTGGTGCTGTTTGGGAGGCGCTACGCGATACCTTACAGCATACCGATGCCAACTTTGAACAAACCGATCCACAACAGTGGGATGCGGTGGGCCACCTGGTTGACCGCATCAACTCAGGGCTGGATGAAAAAGCCAGTTTGCTGGAGGAGAAAACAGCTCTGTTTTGCCAGCGCTTGAAAGAGTTGAATGAAATCGAGTCGCAACTGCAGCAGCGTCTGCCGCAATTGCTGGCCTATGATCTGGTGGTGCAAAAGAACTAGGCCCGTTGCCGGGCCTGAGTGTTTTTTTAGTTGGTACTTTGCACCAGGCGAAAGCCATTATTGCGATGACGAATAGTGGCGTCATGGCTGGTACGGTAGGTTGCGGTTAACTCTGCTGGGCTTGATAGCCAGGTTCCACCCCGCTGCACGCGCCGAACGCAATTCCCTGATAGAGCCGGTGCTACCGAGTTTGCGGCTTGCTGATAGTTTGGATTCCAGCAATCCATGGTCCATTCCCACACATTACCATGCATGTCGAACAAGCCAAACTGGTTGGGCGGAAATGACATTACTGCTGTGGTCCCATCGAGCTGAGTACCGCACTCACCACCACTACGCCGTCCAAATCGAGCTTGCTCGCACGTGATATTTTGACCAAATTGATAGGGATTCTGGCTGCCTGCCTTAGCGGCATATTCCCATTCTACTTCTGATGGTAAGCGGAATTGTTGACGTGCAGCCTGGTTCAGCCATGGTATAAACTCCATGGTGATTTCATTGAAGCTCACATTGATCACAGGTCGATTACCACGCCCCCAACCTTCATCCCGAGGCCGATGTTTGCAACCGCCCTGTTCAACACAAGCATCCCACATCGCAAAGGTAACTGGATGCGCCATCATCTCAAAACCAGGCACTTCAATGGTTCTGACTGGCAGCTCAGCTTCCGGGCAGTTTGCCTGCGTACAGCCCATGGTGAAGCTGCCTGTCGGGATGGCAACCAACTGGTACATAGCACGGGTGGCTTCCAGCCGCTGTGACTCCATCTGGGCCAGGCGTTCCATGCTGTGATGCTCTGTCAGTAATTGTCGATCCGAAGCTGATGGCTTGCTGATGACGTAGGTTACGCCCATCAACAAAAGAGCACCGATGGCAGCTGCGCCAAGCCGCCATTGCCGTGAAAAACTGCCTGCCTCCACTTCCGGTTCAGGTGGTGTTGCAGCATGCGTCGGGCTTGGTTCTGGCATGCTTGCCGTTTTCGTTGAGCGGATAGTTGTTTGCTTTTTTGATACAGCTTCTGCTTTAAGTGCTTTGGCTGGTGCTGGGGCCTTTAGAGCTGCCTCAACGACGGCTGGCGTTTGGGTCGTATCATCCAGCCTTGCTAAAACTTCAGCAACACTTTGCGGCCGGTCCTTTTGTCGCAGGCGCACGCAGGACTCCACCAGATTATAGAGACCCTGGCTATAGCCTTTGCTTTGCTCCCGTAGTGGGGGCAATGGATCAGCTTCATGGTCCAGCGTTGCATTGAGCCGGTCCTGGGCATAGGGCAGCTCCATGCCAGTCATCAGGCGATACAATGTCATGCCTAGCCCGTAAAAGTCACTGGCCGCCGTTACCTGCGTTTTCTTAGACAGTAGCTCGGGTGCCAGGTATGGCGATACGGACTCAAGAGCCAGGATGGTGGCCAAGGTGTTGCTGCTGCCAATCAATTGAGACTGGCAAAAATGGCTTAACACAGGAACGAGTGGCTCGCGTACCAGGATATTTTCTGGTTGAATTCCAAGGTGCACGATACCTTTGCTATGCAGGTGTTGTAAGCCATCCAACAATGGCAAGAGCAGGGCACGGATGTCATCCTCCGGGAAGCTCTGAGATGGATCCTGTTCAAGTTTCTCTAGCAGGGTTGGGCTGTCGATGCGTTCGTGAACACTGAGCACTGTGCCCCCATGTTGCAGACAAGCCAGAGTCCGGTTTAATGCAGGATGATTGCAGTCTGTAAGTTGTTGAATTACCTGAGAAAATCGTTCAATGCTCTCCTGCAAGGCTTCTGTTTTACTGACATCGCTGACACTGATTTCACTGAAACTGCTGCGGCGGCTTGCAAGTGCGCTGGGGAAAAACTCATGCAGTGTCACCAAACGGTTGCTGGCTGAACTCAAAGCCCGATAGGTAATGCTGATATCATTGTATTGCAGCGCTTTGACGATGCTGTAATCCTGAACTGGGGATCCCGTGCTTAAAGGTACTCGATTTTCTGTTATTTTCATTATGATCTTGACCCTGATGTAATTTTTTTGTCCCTTTTTAAGAAATTAACGATTACATTCCATGCCTTAGGCTTCATTTATGTTATAAACGGAATTGAGGCTCAGGCCAAGCGATTATTGATAAAAAAAGGCGGGTTTTCACCCGCCTTTACAGAATGGTTTATGCCGTTATTGCTTTTTATCAGCAATATAAGCATCAATGAGTTTTTCCAGCACATCCAGCGGTACAGCGCCATTGCGTAGCACGACATCGTGGAACTCGCGGATATCAAAATCCTCACCGAGCTGTGTCATCGCTTTTTCACGCAACTCCAGCAAACGGATCATGCCGATTTTGTAGGCGGTGGCTTGTGCCGGCATGACGATGTAACGCTCTATGGCTTTTTGCGCATCGCCAGCCGGATTTGGAGTATTTTCAACCAGATAGGCAATGGCTTTTTCACGGCTCCAGCCTTTGTGGTGAATGCCTGTATCGACCACCAGCCGGGCAGAGCGCCACAGCTCCATCGCTAACCGGCCAAAGTCGGAGTAGGGATCCTGATACAGACCGATTTCTTTAGGCAGCAATTCGGTGTAAAGTCCCCAGCCTTCGGTGTAGGCTGTATAACCACCAAAGCGGCGAAAACGCGGGATCCCTTCCAGCTCTTGCTGAATGGCCAGTTGCATATGATGACCGGGCAGACCTTCATGGTAGGCCAGAGCTTCCAGTTGATAGATCGGCATATCGCTCATCCGGTACAAATTGGCGTAGTAAATGCCTGGCCGGCTACCATCCATCGATGGCCGTTGGTAAAAAGCTTTTCCAGCTGATTGTTCACGAAATGGCTCTACCGCTCTTACTTCCATCTCGGCTTTGGGTTGGGTTAGGAATAACTCATCCAGGCGGGTCCGCATATGGTCGATGACGTCGGTGGCCTGTTGCAGGTATGCCTGGCGTCCTTCATCGGTATCCGGGAAGTAAAATTGTGGATCAGTGCGCATAAACTCAAAAAACTCAGTCAGCGAGCCACTGAATTCTACCTGCTGCATGATATGGCGCATCTCCTGGTGAATACGTGCAACATCATCCAGGCCAATTTGATGGATTTGTTCGGCAGTTAGATGGGTGGTGGTCATGCGGTTTAAAGCATGTTGATAAAAAGCCTGGCCATCAGGCAGTCGCCAGACGCCATCTTCATCCCCGGCGCGTTGTTCCAGCTGCTTTAAATAAGTCATCAGTTGCTGGTAAGCCGGTTTTACACTGGTGATCAAGGCCAGCTCGGCCTCATTCAGCAGCAGTTGTTGTTCGTCTGCTGATAAAGGCAAAGCCGCCACTTTGCGCTGAAAGTCGGCCCAGATCAGGTTATCGTCACCATCATCAAAAGGGGCACCACTGATCACATTCCGACTGTCATTCAGCACATAAGGAAAAACAAAGCGAGGGATGATGATGCCTTTTTCGGCGCGCTTCTCCAGCTGTTCAATCAATTGTGCAAACAGCGTGGGCACAGCGTTCAGCCGGCTGATGTAGGCTTTGGCATCGTGTTCATTGTCTATCCGGTGCTGGTTCAACAAGGTGACGGGCACCGTGGTATGGACGCCTCGCATCTGATTGACCGGATAGCTGTATAAGTGCCAGCGGTCATTATCCAGCTGTTGTTGCAGTCGTTGCGTCATCAACTGATAGCTGAGTAAACTTTGTGCGTCGAGTGCCGAGCTATCGATGCTGCTCAGCAGTGCCTGATGCTGGCGTGTCAGTTCCAAGTCGGCCAGACGGCGCTGTTCCGAGAGATCCTGCCAGCGATCATTGTTGGTTTTCAGGCCCAGTTGAGTTTGACGCAGCGGGTTGGTCGCCAGCTCCTCGTCAAAAATTTGCTCAAAGATAGCATTGGCACGTTGTGATTCAGTCAGTTGACTACTTTGCTGACTGCTGCTCGTTGCGCTGGCCGCGTTGCTGCTTTGATTGGCCGGTTCACAGCCAGTCAGCACGCTCAGACTGATGGCGAGGGCTAAACTAGTCAGGCGAAATGGGGTTGTCATCATGGTTCCTCAAATAAATAGGCTCAGCAAGTCGTTCAAGTAGCGGGCACCTTTGGCGGTGACTTGCCAGTGTTGTTCATCCTGCTTTATCAATGCCAGCTTAGAGGCTTGTTGCAAGGCTGCCGAGACACTTTCGACCGGTAGGCCGGTGCGTGCGGTAAGGTCGTTGACGGGGCAGGGTTCCAGTAATCGAAACCGGTTCATAAAAAACTCGAATGGCAATTCATCTGCAGTTACCAGCCGCTGCTCATCCAGGTAAGGACGACTTAAATCCATATAGCCTTTAGGGTGTTTGACTTTGGTTGTGCGTAGCACCGCCTGCTTGTCTGCTAGGGTGACTTTGCCATGGGCCCCACAGCCAATGCCCAGATAATCACCAAAGCGCCAATAATTCAGGTTGTGCTGACATGCATGGCCAGCTTTGGCATAGGCCGAGGTTTCATACTGCTGGTAACCGTTTGCCAGCAACAATTGATGGCCTTGCTCCTGGATCTCCCACAGCAGTTCATCCTCAGGCAAAATCGGTGGCCTTGAGGCAAAGGCGGTGTTGGGCTCAATGGTCAGTTGGTACCAGGACAAGTGAGGCGGGTTTAAAGCAATGGCTTGTTGCAAATCGGCCAGGGCATCGGTAAGCGTTTGGCCAGGCAAGCCATGCATCAGATCCAGGTTAAAACTGCGAAGGGGTAACTCAGCTGCCAGCCTGGCAGCCCGGCTGGCTTCTTCGCTGTTGTGAATGCGACCTAAAGCGGTCAGCTGCTGTTGCTGGAAACTTTGCACACCGATAGAGAAACGGGTGACACCAGCAGCAACATAACCGGCAAAGCGTTCGGCTTCAAAAGTACCTGGGTTGGCTTCCATGGAAATTTCACAGGCATTAGCAAGTTGCACGCTGCTGCGTACTCCAGCCAGCAATCGTGCAATACCGGCGGCTGAAAACACACTGGGGGTGCCGCCGCCAATAAAAATACTGTGGATCTCACGTCCCTGCACCCATGCTAAATCCAGATTTAAATCATCCAGCAAATGGCTGATGTACTCCTGCTCCGGAACCCCCTGTTTGACGGCATGGGAGTTAAAGTCGCAGTAAGGACATTTTTGGATGCACCAGGGAATATGGATGTACAGCGATAAGGGGGGCAGTTGCAGGCTCAAGAGAACAGGTACCCCTGTTGTTGCAGCTGGCCTAGCAGCTGGCGCAGCGCCTGACCGCGATGACTTAGTTGTTGTTTTTGCTCTTTACGAAGCTCTGCAGCAGTGCAATTGAGCTCTGGCAGAAAAAACACCGGATCGTAACCAAAGCCACCCTGGCCTTGCGGCTGATGGTGGATGATGCCCTGCCAGCTACCATGACTGATGATAGGCGTCGGATCTTCGGCATGGCGCATAAACACTAGCACACAATGAAACTGCGCCTGCCGCTGTTGCGTCGGTACCTGATTGAGTGCGTGCAGTAGTTTGTTCACATTATCAGCATCGCTGGCCCCTTCGCCGGCAAAGCGGGCCGAATAAATCCCAGGCGCGCCTTTCAGAGCATCGACAGCCAGGCCAGAATCGTCGGCAATAGCGGGCAAACCTGTATGAAGCGCGGCATGACGTGCTTTGATCATGGCATTTTCAACAAAGCTAAGGCCAGTCTCATCAGCGTCGGTCAGTTTAAATTCACTTTGTGGGCTTACGGTGCAGGCAAAAGGAGCCAGTATGGCAGCCAGCTCTTTCACTTTGCCTTGATTGCCAGTGGCTAAAACAAGTTGTTTCATGGGGTCTCAATCAATGTAGTAAGTGTGTTCAAAACGCAAACGCTGCTGCTCATTGCCTTGCTGCAGCTGGATATCAAAGCGCCATAACTCTTCATTACGAATGGTCAGCGGAGCAAAGTAATAGATCGCAGCGCCATCCCGTACCTGCTGAAAACGCAGGGTACGTTGTTGTCCAAGCAAGTTACGGGCTGTGCCGGTGACATTCACTTGCTGAGCACTCTGATCCTCGCTGCTTAGTACCGATAGATTCACAATGCCGGTAAAACGGCTTCGTTCGATGCCGTAACTGCGGGCCACTTCCGGGGTTAAAAAAGTGGCATTAAATGCCAGATAATGCACATCCCAGGGCCCCAGGGTTTGTTTTTGTTCTGCCTGAACCGACCAGGCCAGCAGACTCAAAAGACAGGCAAGCCAGAATTTCATCGCACACCTCATTAAATAAGTTAACAGTGCTGTGGACACAGTAGGGTGTTCACAGTGGTTCGAGCCCATCGTAAAACGGTAATCTGTGCCGCTTTACGATGGCAATGAATAGAGTAAGTATAGTCAATCCGGCAGCAGGAGCACGGCAGCCGGTGGCCTAGAAGCCCCGCAACAGATCGCCCAGCAGAATTTGCACAAATTGCAGCGCAATCAGCGCCACTAGCACCGACAAATCCAGCCCTCCCATGGGCGGGATCACCCGGCGGATCGGACGCAGCAAAGGCTCTGTCAGCTGGTGCATGACCTGTTCAATCGGATTACGCCCCTGACTGAACCAGCTTAGAATGGCTCGGATCACCAAAATCCAAAACATCAGGCTAAGGCTTTCTTTCAGCAGAATCAGCACGCCGGCAACCAGGGCATGGCCTGGGGCTATGCCGCCTAACAGCAGTTGTTGCAACAGCAACATCTTAATGACAGCTACCAGCCAGGCCAGCACCAGGGTGGCGGTATCCAGCGGTCCAAGGCTGGGGATCACTTTGCGTAAAGGCAAAACCAAGGGATTGGTTGCTTTCACAATAAACTGACTGAAAGGATTGTAAAAATCCGCCCGGGCCAACTGCAACCAAAGTCTGAGCACCACCACCATCAGGTAGAGGTTAAAGCCGGTATTGATTAAAAACAACAGCGCGTTATTCATAGCGTCCCCAAAAGTTTTTTATCCTATCAATCAAAGTGTCTGCGCCATCTCACGGGCCCGGCGAATGGCGGCCTGCATGGCCTGGCTGACCATCTGCTCCAAACCGGCACTGGCAAAGCTGGTGACCGCTTCATGGGTAGTACCGCCTTTGGAGGTCACCTGAGCACGCAATTCGGCAAAGCTATGCTCGCTTTCCAGTGCCATGGTAGCTGCACCCAAAGCGGTTTGTGCCACCATTTTTTTGGCTTGCTCCGGGGCAAAGCCTAACGCTTCGGCTTCTTGTTGCATAGCTTGCATGAAGTAGAAGAAATAAGCGGGTGAACTGCCAGTGACGGCAATCACATGATCGATCTCAGCTTCGTTGTCTAACCAAACCGTCATGCCGGTGCCTTTGAACATAGCATCGACAAAGGCTTTTTCGTAATTGGAGCAGCGGCTGGGGAAAAGGCCGGTCACGCCCAGCCCAACCAGGGATGGGGTATTGGGCATGCTGCGTACTAAACGTACTTCGCCAAGCCAGCTTTCATAACGGCTAACCGGTAAACCGGCGGCTACGGTGACAAAGAGTTTTTCTTTAATTTCAGGTGCCTGCTCAATCAGTTGCCCACAGACATCGCCCATCATTTGCGGCTTTACCGCCAGCACAATGACATCGGCTTTTTGCACGGCAGTCAGATTATCCAGCGTGGTCTGAATGCCATAATCGGCGGCTAAAGCCTTTAGTTTAGGTTCGGTGCGGTTGCTGGCAATGATATTGCTGGCCGGATAACCCGATTTGACCATGGCTGCAATCACGCAGCGTGCCATATTACCGGCACCAATAAAGGCAACCATGTTGTCATTCATGTCTTTCATAATTCCTTGCGCCAAAAATTGCGGTACCTAATCGTATCATAGTTGCGCCATATTTTAGAGCCAACTGCCAGTCATCGCTCATCCCCATCGACAGTTCGCTTGCCTGGGGAAAGTTGGCTCTAAGCACCTGACTTAATTGCTGCATACGGGCAAATGCAGGCTCAACCGGTTTTAGTTCGGTGGGAGCCGGGATTGCCATCAACCCTTTGAGTTCAAGACCCGGCAGAGCTGCTACTTCTGTTGCCAATGGGATGACGTGGTCCGGGCTGATGCCCGCTTTGCTCACTTCGCCGCTGATATTCACTTGCAGCAATACTTTCAAGGGGGGCAAGTACTCAGGTCGTTGTGCGGACAGGCGACTGGCAATTTTGAGCCGGTCCAGGCTATGGCACCAGGTCGCATGCTCTGCCACCAGCCGGGTTTTATTTGATTGCAAAGGGCCAATAAAATGCCAACAGATCTCCTTGAACTGCGACAGTGCGGCAACCTTTTCAGCCATCTCTTGCGGATAATTTTCACCAAAATGGCGTTGTCCGGCTTGATAGGCGGACAAAATGTCGGCATCCGGCTTGGTTTTACTCACCGCAATTAATTGCACATCAGCCGGGTTTGAACCAAGCTTAGTGCATTGCTGTGCAATTTGTTGGTAGGCGCTTTGCAAGCGTTCTGCTATGGTATTCATACATTCAATCGTACTAAGTGAGAATTGTCATGGATATTACTGAGTTACTGGCATTTAGTGTGCAACACAAAGCATCGGATTTACACCTGTCTGCCGGGGTTCCACCACTGATCCGGGTGGATGGCGATGTCCGAAAACTCAATATTCCTGCCTTGAATCATAAAGAAGTTCATGCCCTTGTGTATGAAATTATGACTGATAAGCAACGAAAAGAATACGAAGAAAATCTGGAAACGGACTTTTCTTTTGAAGTGCCGAATCTGGCCCGCTTCCGGGTCAATGCCTTTGTACAAAACCGTGGTGCGGCCGCCGTGTTTCGTACTATTCCAAGCGATGTACTAACACTGGATGATTTGGCAGCGCCGGATATTTTTAAAACGATTTCGGAAAATCCACGTGGCCTGGTGTTGGTTACCGGGCCAACGGGCTCGGGTAAGAGTACCACCTTGGCGGCCATGATTGATTACATCAATACCACGCGCCACGATCATATTTTGACCATCGAGGATCCGATAGAATTTGTGCATCAGAATAAATTGTCGCTGATCAACCAACGGGAAGTGCACCGCGACACTCATAGCTTTAGCAATGCGCTGCGCTCGGCGTTGCGGGAAGATCCCGATGTGATTCTGGTTGGTGAATTACGGGATCTGGAAACCATCCGACTGGCGATGACTGCAGCGGAAACTGGTCATCTGGTGTTTGGTACTTTGCACACCACCTCGGCACCAAAAACCATTGACCGTATCATTGATGTGTTCCCAGGTGAAGAAAAAGACATGGTTCGCTCCATGCTCTCGGAGTCGTTGCGGGCCGTTATTTCGCAAACCCTGCTGAAAAAAATTGGCGGCGGCCGGGTTGCAGCCCATGAAATTATGATAGGGGTACCCGCCATCCGTAACCTGATCCGGGAAGATAAAATTGCTCAAATGTACTCGGTGATCCAGACCGGTGCTTCGCACGGTATGCAAACCATGGATCAGTGTCTGGTCAATCTGGTGAATCGTGGCATGGTGTCGCAAAAAGATGCTCAAAGCAAAGCGCAGGATAAGAACACCTTTGGTACCATGGGGCGGATGTAAGGAGACCGTATGCAACTGACCGAATTTTTGCAAGTTATGGTGGATAAAGGTGCCTCGGATATGTTTGTCACGGCAGGCATGCCGGTGGCCGCTAAAATTAATGGTGAATTGTTGCCCATTGCTGAACAGCCTTTATCGGAAGACGACTCTTTTCAGCTGGTAGTGTCGGCGATGACGGAAAAGCAGAAGCAGGAGTTTGTTACCAGCAAAGAGTGTAACTTTGCTATCGCCAATCAGGCTGGTCGTTTTCGGATATCGGCATTTTGGCAGCGTGATCAGGCTGGCATGGTGGTTCGGCGCATTGTAACGGATATTCCTAATGCCGACGACCTGGGTTTACCGCCTATTTTAAAAGAAATCATTATGTCCAAACGAGGGTTGGTGCTTTTTGTTGGTGGTACTGGTACCGGTAAATCTACCTCTTTGGCGGCGCTGCTGGGCTATCGTAACCGCAATGCCAAGGGCCATATTCTGACTATTGAAGACCCCATTGAGTTTGTGCACGAGCACCATAAAAGCCTTATTACTCAGCGAGAAGTCGGCATCGATACCGAGTCTTTTTCCGCAGCGTTAAAAAGCTCGTTGCGTCAGGCACCGGATGTGATTCTGATCGGTGAGGTGCGGGATATGCAAACCATGGAGTATGCATTATCCTTTGCTGAAACCGGTCACTTGTGTGTGGCTACCTTACACGCCAACAATGCCAACCAGGCCATTGATCGTATCATGCACCTGGTGCCGAAAGAAATGCATCAGAAGCTGTTGTTTGATTTATCGTTGAATTTGCGTGCTATTGTGGCGCAGCAGTTGGTGCCTACAGCGGATGGGACCGGCCGGGTAGCTGCCATTGAGGTCTTACTGAACTCGCCACTGGTAGCGGATTTAATTTCCCGTGGGCAGGTCGGGGAAATCAAAGCGTTGATGGCGAAATCGCGTGAGCTTGGCATGCAGACCTTTGATCAGGCGCTGTACGACCTGTACGAGCGTGGTCAAATCAGCTATGCCGATGCACTGCACCATGCTGATTCACCGAATGATCTGCGTCTAATGATCAAACTGCGCAGCAACGATACCCGTGGCTCTGGTTTATTGTCCGGCGTCACCATCGAAGGCTTTGATAAACCGGATGCTTAAGCATCCGGTTTATGCTTAGGAGGGCTATGAGCAGGATTGGTGCTATTATGAGCCGCAAAGTGCTGACTACTACCGAGGATGCCAGTTTATCCTCGCTGCGCGAAGTGTTTTCGGCAGCAAAGTTTCAACACCTGCCGGTGGTGGATAGTTCGGGTCGGTTGCAAGGTATTATTTCAGTGAAAGACTATTTCCGGGCGCTCAGCCCGGTGATGGACTCTGCTTTTGAAACCAGTGTCGAGAATTACATCCGCAGTCGCAAGGTGCGGCATGTGATGACGTCACCGGTCTTTACCGTCAACGATAAAACCAGTATCAAAGATGCAGCTAACTTGCTGTTGCAATACAACATCGGCTGCTTGCCGGTGGTTGATTCTGAACAGCGTTTGCTCGGCATTGTGTCCTGGAAGGATGTGTTGCGTTTTGCCCTGCAGCCAAAACAGGCAACCAAAGCCTGATTACCAGGGGATTTTCCCTGTCAGCACATCTTTATACATCACCCAATCACCCAGCAGACTGTAAAGTGGGTACTTAAAGGTCGCCGGCTTGTTTTTCTCAAAAAAGAAATGACCGACCCAGGCAAAGCCATAACCGAACACCGGTAAGGCCCATAACCAAATCCATTGACTAGTTAACACCGCAGTAAACAACACCAGCAGCACCAGGGTGCTACCTACCACATGCAGCCTGCGACACACCCGGTTTGAATGCTCCTGCAAATAAAACGGATAAAATTCTTTGAAGCTTTCGAACCTCTTCTCTTTGTGGGCTGTTGTCATAGCTGACACCTAACATTTTTTGATGAATTATTGATGACAGCTTACTAGCTATTCGGTGTTTTTGCTTGATGTCTGAGGACAATGTTTTGTTCGCATGGATGCTTCAGTCGTTTGAAATGGTCCTGCTGAAACAATAAATCGCACTTTAAAGCCAAGACGAGAATCCAGAGACTGATTAGTGTTGCATGAGCTTTATCTCCGGCTGGATAAAGTAAGCCTACAAAACTTTTAAAGGAGAAAGAAAGTGCAACATTATTATAAATATCCTTTGTTTGCATTTTAGCTGCATTCATCTTATCGGGTTGTACTCAGATACCGAAGCCATCCGAGGCACCAGCCGGTGAGCGGATAGGCATGCGCGATGTGCCAGAAGCCATGCCAGGCTATTTTGTTGGCTATCTGACCAAGGATGAGCTTCCAAGCAGCATGGCACTGTTGCCTCCTTACCCGGCTGGAGACTCTGCTGCTTTTGCTTTGGATCAACAAATCCAGCTCGATGCAAAAGCATTGCGTGGTTCTCCTCGTTGGGAGTTGGCGGCAAGTGATGCTGACTTGGATCGTGCTCATGCGCTTGGCACTTTTGATTGCGCATTGGGGGTAGCTATCACGGCTGAGGATACCCCCCGTTTATTCCAACTGTTGCAGCGAACCATGATGGATGCTGTCAACTCCACCAATGCAGCCAAGTTCCATTACAGCCGGGCACGTCCTTTTATGGCGCTGAAACAGAGTACCTGTTCGCCGGACGATGAAGATCAGTTGCGTGGACCTCGCAGTGGCTCCTACCCGTCAGGTCATACAGCACTGGGGTGGGCAGCAGCACTGGTACTGGCTGAAGTTGCACCTGACTCTACCGATGCTGTGCTGATGCGTGGCAGAAGTTATGGCGAGAGTCGATTGGTGTGCAATGTGCACTGGCTAAGCGACATCCTGCAGGGGCGTCATTTGGGGGCGGCAACTGTTGCGCGACTGCAGTCTGTACCTGAGTTCCGTGAGGACGTCGAAGTGGCGCGACAAGAGCTGGCGAGGGCCCGTGCAAAAAATTCAGGGCCAAACCGGGATTGTGCGGCTGAAGCAGCAGCACTTTCCCAACGGATTCCTGGTGTGCTCTGACATCCATGAGACCCCCTTGGCGTTGTCTCTTTGGCCTTGGTGATCGGTAAAGTCCTGTTGAAGCAATAAATCGCACTTTAAAACCAAGATTATAGTGCGTGGACTGACTAGGGTTGTACTTGCTTTACCTACTTAGTGGTAGCAAAGCGAGCATGCAGAACTTTCAAAGGAGAAAGCAAGTGCAACATAATTATACGTATATGTCAGCTCTGTCTGTAATTCTGGTTTCAGGCGCAGCTCTAGGACAAGCGATAGATCAAATTGAAGAAGTAGATGAAGCCAAGCAAGTAGAGGTGATACAGGTTACAGCCACCAGGCGAACCGAAAGTATACAGGAAGTACCCATTGCAATGAGTGCTTACGGTGCGGACTTTATTGAGAGGGCAGGTATTACCGATATGCAGGAGTTAGGCGCCTATGTTCCAAACCTGACATTGACGCGTTCCAGCCAGGTAGCGAGTAACCGCATTGCCATCCGTGGGGTAGGGACGTCCGGTTCGAATGGCCTGGAACCAAGCGTCGCTGTTTTTATTGATGGTGTTTATATTCCACGGCCTGGGGCTATTGTTGGCAAGCTTGAAGATATTGAGGCAGTGGAGGTGCTGCGGGGCCCTCAGGGAACCTTGTTTGGACGCAATGCCTCCATGGGCGCATTGAATATACGCACCGCAAAAGCCGCTGGTGATAATACCACCAGAGTTTGGGCTGGCATTGGCTCGGACTCTTTGCGTTATGGCGGAGTTACCCTGGACCGGGCCTTAAATGAATCGGTTTCTGGGCGAATGTCGATGCACTACTCCAAGCAAGATGGCTTTGCCTATAGCGAATATTCTGAAACGGATATTGGACGTTGGCAGGACATTGGGGTAAGAGGCTCGCTGGTTTTTCCAATAGGGAAAGCGGATGCAAGTTTGCGGGCTGACTGGAAGCGAATTAACAATAATGGCAGTGCCAGCAGTGTGATTGCAGACTCTGTGCAGCCGAGATATTTGAGTGCGATTTCGTTTATTTTGGATCCGGAGATAACGCCGGATAAACTGGTTAATGGCTTTACCGGACCGCTCCCCAATGTGTCGAATGAGTTTGACCGCAGATTAAATCAGATCCACGAGGACGATGCAGTGGATGAACAGCGGGGGTTGTCGCTCGATGTAGCCTGGGATCACGGGCAATACAGCTACCGCTCCATCACTGCCATGCGAAAGTGGAATAACTTCACCTATGAAACGCCCATTCGCTTACCTGCAGAATTGCTGCCCCGGGTGACTGACTATGCAGCACAAACCTTTTCGCAGGAGCTTCAATTGCTCTCTTCATTCGATGGCCCATTTAACTATGTTGCCGGACTCTACTACTATCAGGAATCATACGATATTGATCAGTGGTTTAATTTGGGGGCGGACTTTTGTTCCCTGGCCTTACACAACAATGTCTGGAATACAGTGTTTAGAGCCAACCTGTCCGGTGGGGTCGATACAGCAACGGCCTTTGGTAATGCGCTAAATACCGCGGGAGCAGCGGCTGGAGCTTGTTTAAATGGACCCCAGACGCAGGCGATTCTGAGTAATTTTTCTCAGGATGTGAAAAGTATGTCGGTTTTTGCGCAAGGAACCTATGATATCACAGACCAGGTATCTGCCATTGTCGGGGTGCGTTACACCAATGATGATAAAACAGGCTACTTCGTCAATGATGTCCGAAACAATATTGCCGGCCCGCGCACAGCCACAAATCCCTTTGGCATTAACCTTCGGGTGAATGAAAGTTCTGAGCTTGCATTTAAAGACGATCAAGTGACCTGGCTGGCCACTCTGCGTTATGCGCCAACCAATGACTTTATGACCTTCCTGACTGCCTCCACCGGGTACAAAGGTGGTGGTTTTAATACCGAGTCTGGCTCCGAAGTGCTGGGGGACAAGCGAGTCTTTGACTCTGAAACGGTTACCAACCTGGAGTGGGGATTCAAGTCCTGGTTTTTAGGCTTAGGTACAGTGAACGCAACCCTGTTTCGTACCAACCTTAAAAATTTTCAGGATCGCCGGTTTGATGGTGTGACTTTCGTGGTTTTAAATGCTGCTGAGCTTCGCCAGCAAGGGGTTGAGGTGGATGCTAATCTTTACGCAACCAATAACTTATCTGTTATGTTGAGTGGCAGTTATCTGGATTCCAAGTTTCTGGACTACAGGGATGGTACCAACTTGCCCGGCTTTCCTTCCAATATACAGCAGGATCTAACAGGAACCCCGAATAACTTTTCGCCCCGGTGGCAATTTTCCAACTCGATGGAGTGGCGAGATTATTTTGGTCAAAACAAAGAGTGGTTTGTACGGGGCGAGTATCAGTACCTTGGCAAGCGTCGGCCTTCTGGGGTAACGGATAATAACCCTTCAACCATGCGCCCTGGTTATGGCCTGGTGAATCTTCGTCTTGGTATTTCTGATGATTTAGGTGCATGGGATCTCACGCTGTTTGCAAAAAATCTGTTGGATAAGGGGTACTGTCAGGCAGTGACCTATCAACCACTGAATACCACCTTAGGTCTGGTGGACCCGACAACAGGTGACTCCATGGCACGCTGTTACCAAAGTCAGCCAAGACAACTTGGTCTTGAGTTTCGCTATAACTTTGAATAAAACAGGCAGGGCTGGCGGTTAGTCAGCCCTGTTTGCGTTTTGCTGCCGGTATTGCCCTGGTGTTTGCTGAAACCAGCGCTTAAAGGCGTGATGAAAAGCGCTCAGTTCACTAAAACCACAAAGAAAGGCAATTTCAGTGATGGATAGATGCGAAGCTGTCAGCAATGCTGCACTACGCGCTTTTCGCACCTCATCCACTAAATCGGTAAAGCAACTCCCTTCACCTTGCAGTTTACGTTGTAGAGTCTTTTCACTGATATGCAGTCGTTTGGCGAAAAACTCCCGCTTCACTTCACCGGATGGTAAGGATTCCTCCAACATCAACTGGATGAGCCGGGTCAGCGGTCGATGATCGCTGTTTTGTGCCTGGTGAAGGTAGGCCCTGGTTTGTCTGGTATTTATTTCCCTGGTAAACATCAGGCTGTAATTGGATTGATTGTAGAGGACATCGCAGTGAAAAATCGTCCGGTGAAGTTGTGCAGTTTGCTCATCTGGCTGGGCTGACATCAGTTGGACCTGCAAGGGTGCCCACTCATGCCCACTGATGGTTCGAGCCAACTTGATGCTAAATGCCATCGCAGCTTCATAACTGTGCCTGGACAGTGGACGCCCATCGGCATTCAGCTCGAATAACAGCTGGGCCTGTGATGACGAACTGGCGAGTAGTTTGACACTCGATGTATCCCCAATGGCCTTTTGGTAGCGGATTAGCAGCTCCATGGCTGCCTCTGCGTTTTGACACTCCAGCAAGGCAAAGCCAACCACAGGGATGGTACTGATGCTCAGGTTGTTGCCTGCTTTTAAGCCGATACTGACATCCTTGCTGGCTTGCTCGGCCAATTTCCACAATTGGGTCACATTGTCTTGTGGGTAACGGTTGGAGGCATTTTCCAGGGTTCGGAACGGGATATTGGCTTGCTCAAATAAATCTCTGGCCGGTAGTCCAAGCCAGAGAAACGTTTCCGCCATATTTTTTAGCCACCAGGAAGACGTTGTCAGCATATAGTATTACCTTGTCGGTAGGCTTAAAGCTAATACAACATAAGTAGTTGCAAAATGAAAGACGCAGTACCTGCTAAGCTAAAGAAAGTCTTCAAAACACTGGGGGAGCCAAAATGTTTGCTAAAACCATACCGTGTTGACAACGGAAGTTTAGTATAATGTCCCTTTTCTCGTCATTCCGTCTCTGAGATCATGAATACATGCAAAAGACCGAGCTGAGCACCTTACTTGTTGCCATCGTTAGTGTACTGCTGGCCATGATCTGCATTCAATCCGGAGCTTCCATCGCCAAACAACTTTTTCCGGTCATTGGTCCGCAAGGGACCACCGCTCTGCGGGTTGGTTTTTCCGCCCTGATTTTATGGCTGGTATTCAGGCCGTGGCGGCACTGGCCGCAAGGACGCCAATGGCAAGCGCTGATTATTTATGGTGGTTGTCTCGGTGGTATGAATATCTTGTTCTACATGGCGATTGAAAGGATTCCTCTGGGGGTAGGCGTTGCGCTGGAGTTTACCGGTCCTCTGGCAGTTGCCTTGTTATCCTCACGGCGCAAACTGGATGTGCTTTGGGTGGCTTTTGCGCTGGCTGGAGTCCTTTTGTTAATGCCGGATATGCGCGGTGCTGATGCGCTGGACCCGGTTGGCGTGATGCTGGCACTGGCCGCCGGAGGTTGCTGGGCTGGTTATATTTTGTTTGGTCAAAAAGCAGGTAATTTGGCGCCTGGGGGGGCAACGGTGGCGCTGGGCATGACCATAGCAGCACTTTATCTTTTTCCCATTGGGGTAGTTAGTGCCGGTGCCGACTTATTTCAATGGCAGATCCTGCCGCTCGCGCTGCTGGTGGCGGTGATGTCCAGTGCGCTGCCATACTCTCTGGAAATGGTGGCACTAAAGCGTTTACCTTCGAAAAACTTTAGTGTACTGATGAGTGTAGAGCCCGCTGTCGCTGCTATGGCTGGCTTGTTGTTGCTGTCGGAATTTCTCAGCCTCTGGCAGTGGCTGGCGATTGCCATGGTGATCACCGCTTCCCTTGGTAGCAGTCTGACTAAAACAACAAACAAAAAGGCGAGTGGTGTAGCAGAAGAAGCAAAAGTTTGATCTGCTTCGGGAAAGTCTGTGCTAATTTGGCTATGCTGATGACTGGGATGCTTAGGGAGCTTGAATGATGACTGCAAAACATGTGGCTGAGCTGATGACCGCCAACCCACTTTTTGTTCGCCGTGACCAAACGCTCAAAGATGCGCATGACCTGATGCGTACTAAAAATATCCGCCATATCCCGGTGCTGGATGAACAAGACAAGCTGGTTGGTGTGTTAACGCAAAAAAAGATGATTGCCACCGTGATGGGGCTGCTGGCTAAATACGGCACCAGTGCGCTGGAGCGCAAAGAAAAACAGCAAATTATTGGTGAGCTGATGGATACCGACTTTGCGACCGTGCAGCCACAGCAGTCGCTGGCTGAAGTCATCAGTTATTTTTTAAAAAATAAGCATGGTTGCCTGCCAGTAGTGGATGAAAACGAGCAACTGCTGGGGATTTTAACGTCATCAGACTTTGTGCGCTTAGCTGGTCAGTTGCTTGAAAGTTAAATAGCAACCAAGGATAGCTTAATATTTCAACAAAATATGTTGGATTTAATCTGGGTATTGTTTATCATTTGATCAAATGACAGCGCTGTCTAATGGCGTTAGGTGTTATGGTTTAAAAGGAGATCCTCTATGAGGCTTTTAAAGGGATTGTGTGCGGTAGTTTTATCTATAACAACAGCTACGTCTTCAGCTAGCGTCTTTGATACAGCTATGCTCAGTGACTTCGCATTGTTCGCTGGGGCAAGTGGCCACAGCGCTCAAGCAGGCTATTTAGGTTTTGGTTCTGAGAGTGATGTCCATGGCAATGTCGCTGCCCGAAATCCTGAGTTTGGCGCTGGTAGTCATATCCATGGTTATGCTGCAGGAATGCACAGCGTGTTAGGGGATAGTGTCCAGCTCGACGGTGGTTGGCAGCAGTGGCAAGAGCATCAATTCAGCGAGCTTAATCAGCAACTACTTCGTTTGTCCCAGCAGCTTGAGGCGCTGGGGGGGGAGCAAACAAGTCTTCAATCATTGCATGGCTACCATGGCTCAGGCGGTTTGAATGTTTTTCAGTTAAATCCAGTTCTGATGGCTCATCAAACGGTAGAAATCTATGGCAGTGGAGATGATATTTTTGTTTTCAATGTTGCTGATTATTTTTTAATGGATGGGGGGGGTATTCTGCTGCATGGCATTAACCCAAATAAGGTGTTTTTCAATTTTCATCGATATAATACTGCCGATGAATACAGTCATCTCGCTGCTGCAAATATTGGTACCAGCAATATTCAAGGCAACTGGTTGGCGCCTAACATGTTATTTCAGATAGGTGATGGGGCGACCCTGGAATCAACCAGAGTTTGGGCAGGCGCTATGCAGCTAAATATACAAACTTTTATCCCTCCACCGGCAGAACAGCCGACCCCGGTTCCAGCGCCGGCTACCTTGATCTTGATGTTGCTTGGTCTGCCAGTATTGCTGTGGCGTTTAAAGCAGTAAACTTTGGCGCCACAGTCAGCGGTTTTATTATGGTGACCAGCTAAGGTCACCTTTCGTTTTTAGCAGCCGCTGCTTTTTATTCATACCAACTGGTTTGTGTTTGCTGCTTTTTTGCAGCATACATGGCTGAATCCGCCTGGCGCAGTAACTCATCGCCACTGCTTTCTCCTTTAAAAAGGACCAGACCAATGCTGCTGCTGCATTGATGCATTCTGGCTTTGGGTAAGGGGTAGGGGTGCTGCAGCCGTTGTTGAATTTTTTCGGCCAAGTGTTCCAGCTGCAGCCGGGCTTTGGATTCGTCAGCATCCATTTCCCGGATAAGAACCACAAACTCATCGCCGCCAAAACGGGCCACCGTATCGGCACTTCGCACGGCCTGCTGCAGTCGGCTGGCGACCTCCACCAGCAAGGAGTCACCAACCTTATGGCCAAAGAGATCATTGACCGGTTTAAAGTTGTCCAGATCGATGAACATCAGGCCGGCAAATTTTTGGCTGCGCTGACTGACTGCGATGGCTTGCAGCAAATGCTCCTCCAGCAGCCGTCGATTGGCCAGGCCGGTTAAGCTATCGTAAAACGCCAGTCGCCGAATTTGCTGGCTGTTTAAACTGCGGCTGATAGCAAGCTCAGCCAGTTTGCTGTAGCTTTTGATTTTACTGAGCAATTCTTCTGATGGCGCTGCAGGCTCCCGATGGTAAATGGCAAAAGTGCCTAACACTTTGCCTTCGGCATTTTTCACCGGCTCAGACCAACACGCTTTCACGCCAGCCAGTTCTGCCAATGTCAGATAAGGCTGCCAGTAGGGGTGGCTCTTAATATCGCTGACAATCACCGTCTTGCCGCTAAAAGCTGCTGTACCGCATGAGCCTACCCCTGGGCCTGTCTGCACACCATCAATGGCCTGATTGTAGGTGTCGGGTAAGGAAGGGGCCGCACCATGGCGCAAAGTGATACCATCATTATCCAGCAGCAAAATGGAACAGATGGCGCCAGGATGCAATTCTTCTACCTGAAGTACCAAATGGTGCAGTACGGCAGAAAGCTCTGCACCTTCACTGATTTGACCAAGAATGTCGTTTTGCATGGTCAGCTCAAGCGTGCGCTGTGCCACCAGCTGCTCCGTGTGCACCAAGCTTTGTTGATAGCGGCTGTTCAGTAAACTGAGCTGGCTAATTTGCAGGGCCAGGGCAGAGAGCATGTTCAGTATGGCAGGCAGCTTGGCTTCATCGACAATAGGCACCTCCCGAATAGCAGACAGGTAGTCCTCGATGTTAAAGCCAGCCTGCTCTGCTTGTTGGGTGAAAAAATCCAGATCGGGTTCAGCTGTAAAAAACTGGCCAATAAATAGATTGGCGATATGAAGCCCCTCCAACATGATGGGGGTGGCACAGTCAATCAGACCATTTCGGCACCGATAGACAGAGTAGTTCTTGCCTTGCTCAAGCTGCAGGGCCAAATCTTTATCGCTTTCCAGGCAGCGACTTAAGGTAGAAGGGGCTTGGCGGTGAAACTGCATGCAGGCACGTTGCCAGCGTGACGAGGCAAGAACCTTGCCCTGTAAATCCAGTAAAGCAATGGGGATCCCCATCACTTCCAGAAAATTCTCAAACAAGGTATTTAATTGCGAAAAATCCGCTGCGGCTACCAATTCATGGGTAGCCGAGTTATCCGGTGTTGGCAATGCCTGATTCCAGTCACTGGAAAGTGGATCCAGCATCTGAATAAGGTTTGCCTCACGATGCAGGTGTGGCTGTTTTTTAGTCATGTCTAATGAATTCTAGCGCAGACAAACTATTTGAGCTATAGCATTATGCAACCATTTCAGAGCTGAGAGCCCTGCGGTTGTATCACTTGCTTGCCACTGTACCGCTTCTTGCCGCTTTATTTGTGCCGTTGCTGCAAGATCTTCAACACATCATTGAGCTCCAGTTGCTGACTTTGTAGCAATACCAGCAGGTGAAACAATAAATCGGCCGCTTCATTGGCCAGCTCTTCTTTATCGCCGGCCATGGCCGCCAGGGCCGACTCAACCCCTTCTTCACCGACTTTTTGCGCGATGCGCTTCACGCCTTTGGCAAACAAGCTGGCGGTGTAGCTGCTGGCTGGATCGGCATCTTTACGGCTTTTAATCACCTGCTCTAAGTCGTACAAAAAACTCAGCTGTGGGCTGTTGCTGCTGTTATCGTGCCAGCAGGTTTCGGTACCAACATGGCAGGTAGGGCCCTTGGGCATGGCCAGCACCAGAATGCTATCGGCATCGCAGTCGCTGCTAATCGCAACCAAGTCCAGGGTATGACCTGAGCTTTCGCCCTTGGTCCAGAGCCGTTGTTTGCTGCGGCTGAAGAAAGTAACTTTTTCGCTGCTCAGGGTGTGGCTGAGCGCTTGCTGATTCATATAGCCCTGCATCAGCACTTTGCCGGAGATGGCGTGCTGAACAATGGCTGGCAGCAGGCCGGTGTCGGGCCATTTTAGTTGGCTGATGGTGTCTTTATTCATGGTCGTTTCTCAGTATCTGTTGTGTTTAGTCGTAGTGTGCTCTGTAGCCCGGCCATCCCTGCACCGAGGTCTGCGAGCAACAGGAGCTGGCTGCTAAGCGGAGCTTCTTTGGCATGGATGCCAAAGCAGAGCCTACAGGGATGTATTCACGGCGTCTCCGTGTGCAGTCTGCTCTTGTTGCCAACACCAATGCATTCTAGCCGGGCTGACCAGTGGTGATTTTTCCGGGAAACGCTATAAACCCATCCCTGGGCGCTCTTGAGACGCCGTCCGGGCGTCTCAGGTTCCCGGAAAAACACCATCCGGTTATCCCTGCACCGAGGCCTGCAGTCTGCTCTTGTTGCTTTAATAAGTATCAAGGCCGAATCGACACCCCAGCAGCAATCAGCTGCGCCTTTAAATCGGCAATTTCAATCACCGCTTTGTGAAACACACTGGCCGCCAGGGCGCCATCGACATCGGCTTGCTGGAACACCTCGGCAAAATGGCCAATAGCACCGGCGCCACCACTGGCGATCAAAGGCACCTGGCACAAAGCGCGAATGGCCGACAGCTGGGCAATGTCGTAGCCTTTGCGCACGCCATCCTGATTCATGCAGTTCAGTACAATTTCCCCGGCGCCCAGTTGCTGCACCTGCTGCACCCAGTCGCTGGTCAGCCAGCGGGTCTTTTGGGTGCGGCTTTCATCGCCGGTAAACTGATACACCTGGTACTGACCACTGGCGACATCAAAGAAACTGTCGATACCCACCACCACGCACTGCTGACCAAAGGTATCGTGCAGCTCGCGAACCAGCTCGGGTCGAAGCAGGGCAGGGCTGTTGACTGAAATCTTATCAGCACCCATTTCAAGAATGCGGCCGGCATCCTCGACGCTTTTGATACCACCGGCCACACAAAACGGAATGTCGATCACTTCGGCGATGCGTTGCACCCAACTTTTATCGACCACCCGGCCATCGCTCGAGGCAGTGATGTCGTAAAACACCAGTTCATCGGCACCGGCTTTGGCGTAGCGCTCGGCCAGGGGCACGATATCGCCCACCACTTCGTGGTTGCGAAACTGTACTCCCTTCACTACTTTACCATCCCGCACATCCAGGCAGGGAATTATCCGTTTTGCCAGCATGCAATGGCCTCCTCAAGGGTAAACTTGCCTTCCAGTAACGAGCGTCCCAGGATCACGCCGGCCACGCCAGAGCCACGCAGGGCCCGGATATCGGCCAGACAGCCAATGCCACCGGATGCTTGCCAGGCGATTTGCGGATAGGCCTTGGTCAGCTCCTGATACAGGGCGACATTGGAGCCACTTAAGGTGCCATCTTTGCTGATATCGGTGCAAAGCACATGCCTGGCGCCGGCGGCAATAAAGCCATCCAGTACCTGCTCTAAGGTGACATTGGATGCTTCAATCCAGCCATGGCTGGGCAAGGTTTTCTCCCCCTGAGCGTTAATGGCCACATCCAACGCCAGCACGATGCGCTCACCGCCGTACTTTTTCAGCCAGCTTTGCACCAACTCGGGCTGACGAATGGCCAGGCTGCCAATCACCACCCGGCTGGCTCCCGCTGCCAAAAGCTCTTGCACATCCTGCTCCGAGCGCACACCGCCGCCGACCTGAATTTGCAGCGGAGTTTCGGTCATCAGCTCGGTCAGCAAGGCTAACTGGCGCGTGCTGGCGTCTTTGGCACCGGATAAATCCACCACATGCAAAATGGGTGAGCCGGCAGCAGCGTATTGATTGCGCAGGGTGAGCGGGCTGAAACTGTATTCGGTGGTTTGGTCGTAGGACCCCTGATACAGCCTTACTACTTGGCCGTCGATTAAATCAATGGCAGGAATAATCATGGTTGCCACTCCATAAAGTTTTGCAATAAACGGGCACCGACTTTGCCAGAGCGCTCCGGGTGAAATTGAGCTCCGGCTACATTGCCTTTGGCAATCACCGCCGAAAAATCGTTGCCGTAGTCGCACAGCGCCAGGCTGTAGCGATTCGCGGCCACGCCAAAACTGTGCACAAAGTAGAAGTAGTCGCTGCCATCAATGCCAGCCATTAACGGGTGTTCGGCAATGCTGTGCAGCGTATTCCAGCCCATATGGGGCAGACGCAGACCATCGGCCAGCAGGGGCAGCACTTCGCCTGGGATCAGGTTCAGACAGGGCACATCCCCTTCCATGCTGTGGGCAGTCAGCAGCTGCATACCAAGGCAGATGCCCAGCATGGGTTGCTGCACTGCCTGCAGGCTTTCTATCAGTTCGCGTTGCTGCAGGTTCTGCATGGCCTGGCGGGCACTGCCAACCCCAGGCAAGACAATACGATTGGCAGCCTTGATGGCACGCGGATCTTTGCTAATCAAGGCGTCTACGCCAAGGCGTTTAAAGGCAAAATACACCGAGCTGATGTTGGCGCAGCCGGTATCGACAATCACCAAAGCACTCATTACAGCACCCCTTTGGAGCTGGGTAGGGCTTCACCACTGACCGCAATGGCCTGGCGCAAGGCCCGGCCAAAGGCCTTGAACAAGCCTTCAACCTGGTGGTGTTTATTGCCATCGGTAATGCTCAGGTGCAGCGACATCAGCATGGCGTCGCTGATGGAGCGGAAAAAATGCGGTACCATCTCCAAAGTCAGGCCACCGACCATGCCGTCACCGAGCTTGCCGTTAAAAACAAACAGCGGCCGGCCAGATAAGTCCAGCACGCACTCAGCCCGGCACTCATCCATTGGCAGCACAAAGCCAAAGCGGTTGATGCCACGCTTGTTGCCAAGGGCTTGTTTCAGCGCCTGACCCAGTGCCAGCGCTGTGTCTTCCACGCTGTGGTGATCATCGATGTGCAAGTCGCCTTTTACCTCGACCTGCAGCGAAAAGTTACCGTGGGTGGCAATTTGCTCCAGCATATGGTCGAAAAAGCCGACACCGGTATCAAAACGATTGTTGCCTGGGTTATCCAGATCCACCGTCACGCGAATATCGGTTTCGCGGGTGGTGCGCACCACCGTTGCAGTGCGGCCACGGCTTAACAGCTGTTTGGTGATTTCGCTCCAGCCCAGGCTGTCGCGCTGGTACAAAAAGGCAGGCAGACCCATATTTTCAGCCAGTTGCACATCGGTGTGCCGATCGCCAATGACGTAGGAGTTGGTAAAATCGATTTTGCCTTGTTGCAGGTAATCTTTGACCAGGCCTAGTTTGGGCTTGCGGCAACTGCAGTTCTCGTGTTCAAAGTGCGGGCAAATCAGCACATCGTCAAACTGGATGCCTTGCGAGTTCAGCAATTGCATCATTTTGTTGTGAGGGGCATCAAAATCAGCCTGTGGGAAGCTGTCCGTGCCGAGGCCATCCTGATTGGTCACCATCACCAGTCGGTAACCGGCTGCCTGTAACTTCAGCAGAGCGGGCACCAGGCCAGGTTCGTACACCAGTTTTTCCAGGCTGTCTAATTGCTTGTCGATGGCGGGCTCTTCCACCATGGTGCCGTCGCGGTCAATAAAAAGGATCGGTTGGCCACTCATGCCGTTGTTTCCTGTGAAATGGGGGTGCGGACACCCGGGTTACAAAAATAGTCCTGCATGGCCTGTTGCAGCGCTTGCATTTCATCCGGGCTGCCAATCGAGACCCGTACCACTTCGGACAAACCCAGCTGCGCTGACTGGTTGCGGATCAAAATGCCCTGCTGTTGCAGCGCGCTGACACAAGCCGCGGCATCCGGCACCTGCAGCAGCACAAAGTTGGCCTGGCTTGGCCAAACCCGTGAAACACCTGGCAACTCGCTGGCAAAGGCACTGAATGCAGTGCGCAGTTGATTGATAGTGGCGACGCTTTGCTGCATGCGGGCAATGCCTTGCTGCGATAACGCCTGCACGGCAATTTGCGCCACTGGCTCGGCAATAGGGTAGGGGGCGATCATTTGCTTTAAGGCATTGATCACCTCCGGGGCCGCCAGGGTAAAGCCACAGCGCAAGCCGGCCAATGCAAAAGCTTTGGATAAGGTCCGCAGGATCACCAGGTTGGGATACTGTTGCAGTAAATCCACTACAGACGCCTGCATGGCAAACTCAATGTAGGCTTCGTCCACGACCACCAGGGCGTTGCTGCGAAAGTGCTCCAGCACCGCCAGGATTTGCTGACGCGGGATCAGATCGCCGGTTGGGTTGTTCGGGCTGCAGATAAACACCAGTTTGGCTTCTACCTGGGTCAAGGCTTCGACATCCAGGCTGGTATCCGGTTGCAGCGGCACGATCACCGAAGCCACCTGATTGCTCTCGGCGCTGATGGCATACATGCCGTAGGTCGGCGGGCAGATAGCAATGCGATCTTCGCCCGGCTCACAAAAACTGCGGATCAGCAGCTCAATGCCTTCATCGGCACCGCGACTAACCAGTACGTGATCGGGGGCAACACCGGCATAGCGGGCATAGCCTTCAATCAGGGCAGCTGGCTGGCAGGATGGGTAGCGGTTAAACTGCCCGCTTAGCTGGTAGTCGGTTGCCAGTGCATTTTCATTGGCATTGAGCCAACTGGCGCCGCCGCTCATGCTGCGCCGGGCTGATGCATAGGGCACAATGGCTTGCACGCAGGTGCGGGCCAGTTCAGATATCTTAACGCTCATTCAAAGACTCCCCTTGTGTTGAGCCCTGCTGCTGTAAGTCAGGTTGTTGTAAATCGAGCTGTTGTAAGCGCAGAGACACCGCTAGCGCATGAGCACCCAGCTGCTCGGCTTCGGCTAGGGTGACAATGGCCGGACCGATGGCACGCATGCCGGCAGCCGTGAGTTTTTGCACGGTAAAGCGACGGAAAAAATCCGTCAGCGACAGGCTGGAGGCGGTACGGCTGTAGCCATAAGTCGGCAGCACATGGTTGGTGCCGCTGGCATAATCACCAGCGGACTCCGGCGTCCAGGGGCCGACAAAAATGCTGGCGGCACTGTTAAATTGTGGCAGCAGTGCTTCATCATCCTGGGTTTGTACAATCAAATGTTCCGGCGCATAGGCATTGGTCACCGCTACGGCTGTGGCAAGATCGGGCGTATAAATGGCCCGGCTGTGGCTGAGTGCCTGACGGGCAATATCAGCGCGCGGCAGGATCTTCAGCTGCTGTTCGACCTGCTGCAGCACCCGCTCAATCAACGACTGACTGGTGCTGACTAACAGTACTTGTGAGTCCGGGCCGTGCTCGGCCTGTGACAGCAAATCGGCTGCGACAAAAGCCGGATTGGCACTGTCATCCGTCAGCACCAGCACTTCGGAAGGGCCGGCCGGCATATCAATCATGGCACCAGCGGCATCCTGACTGACTTGCTGTTTGGCTTCGGTCACATAACGATTGCCTGGTCCAAAAATTTTATCAACCTTGGCAATGCTCTCGGTGCCATAAGCCAGGGCGGCAATGGCCTGAGCGCCACCTATGGTGAAAATCTGCTGAATACCACACAGCTCAGCGGCATAGACAATTTCCGGAGCAATATCCGCAGCCGCAGGCCTGCCCGGAGGCGTCACCAGCACGGTGCGTGGACAGCCAGCTAGTTGCGCCGGTACGCCCAGCATCAGCACGGTGGATGGCAAGGGCGCACTGCCGCCAGGGATATAAAGCCCGACCGAGCCAATTGGCCGCTGGCGCAGCTCGCAAAACACGCCCGGCGTGGTTTCCACCTGAATATCGGTCGGTTGTTGGGCAGCATGAAAACGGCGGATATTGCCATAGGCCAGCTCAATGGCGGCTTTGCGCTCCGGCTTAAGCTGGGCGATTAATGCTGTGCGCTGTGCTTTGGACAGCAGCAAGGCATTGTCGGCCAGCCCATCAAATTGTGCGCTCAGGCGCTTCAGGGCTGCATCGCCATCGCGACGCACTTCGGCAATAATGCCAGCTACCGTCGTTTTTAGTGCTGCTGAATCGGGCAGGCTGGGCCTGGCCAAAGCGGCGGCTTGTTCGTCAGCATTGAGTTGCTGCCAGTTCAGACACTGCGTCATGCCTTACTCCATCATCTTCTCAATCGGCAGTACCAGAATGGAGCTGGCACCAAGCGATTTTAATTGCTCCATGGTTTCCCAGAACAGGGTCTCGCTGCTGACCACATGCACTGCCATCTGATCGTCATTGCCGGCCAGGGGCAGCAGAGTCGGGTTTTCCGCGCCGGGCAGCAGGGCGATGATGTCGTCCAATCTGGCTTTTGGGGCGTGCAACATGATGTACTTGCTTTCATTGGCCTGCATCACCGCATTGATGCGTGGCATCAGGGTGTTGATCAGCTTCAACTGAGCAGCGTCTGCCAGATCTTTGCGCTGAATAAGCACGGCCTTGCTGCGGTAAATGACTTCGACTTCCTTTAAGCCATTGGCTTCTAACGTCGCGCCGGTGGACACCAGATCGCAGATGGCATCGGCCAGGCCGGCCCGAGGGGCTACTTCGACCGAACCTTTTAAGGTGACGATTCGGGCTTGAACCCCTTGCTGTTTCAAATAGCGGTTCAATAAACGCGGGTAAGTGGTGGCAATGGTTTTGCCGTTCAGACTGGCTGGGCCATCGTAGGCAGACTCTTGTTGCACGGCAATGGACAAACGACAGCCACCAAAATTCAGCCGGCTTAACACGGCATAATCGCACGGCTCGTTATCGAGCTGGCGCTGCAGCGACTCTTCTTCCAACACGTTCTCGCCAACGATGCCCAGATCGCAGACACCATCCATCACCAGGCCGGGAATATCGTCATCACGCACCCGCAGAATATCAATGGCCATGTTCTCGACATGGGCGATCAGCCGTTGTTCACGCAGATTAATTTTTAGTCCGCAGCTGCCAAGTAAGGCCTGTGATTCTTGTGACAAACGCCCGGACTTTTGCATGGCGATGCGCAGGCGGCTGGAATGTTGATTGAACGTCATGGTGGTGCTCCGAAAATAAGAATGAAAAACCCCGGGTTCTCCCGGGGTTTATGCAAGCTGCCACCGGAGGAACCAAACATCAGCCCTCCGACAAAGCCGGACGGCTCAGTAATGATGATGGTGGTGGTGAATGAGGTTCAGGCTCATCGCTTGCTCTATGTTGTATGGCTTCAATGCTATACAACTTATCGTATTGTTCGGATGTTGACAAGCAGTTTTTAAAGCAGTTAGAAACTCACTATAAAATTAAATCATTGTTATTTAATGTATTTATTATCTTCCTCATTCCGATTCATAAAAGTTTCATCCTTTAACGTCCTCAACACCAGGTGTTTTTGTATAAAAATGAAGCTGGTTGTATAGTCATTCGGCTGCTCGCTGATAATTGACTTGATTTTGTATACAATATTCCCTATTGTTTGAAGCTACCAGGACCTTTAACGAGATAACGACGACCATGAAGGACACTTCGCTGAAAGATACCAGGATACTCAGTCGATTGCTCAGCGCTGCTCTGTTTTGTATAGGGTTCTCAGCCCTGGCCGCGCCTGATAGAGCCAGCATCGGGCAGGCCCTGGATTTACGTGATCACTGGTTGCCACTCACCCGGGATTTGATGCTGGCACCCACCTGGACCGAAGATGGTGATGCTTTTCATTACAAGCTAAGTGTAGATGGGGGCTTTTATTTTTTCCGTCAGTCGTTGCGGGACTCAGCACCGCAACTGGCGTTTGATCATAACAAATTGGCAAGTGGTTTATCGGCGGTAACCGGACAAAGCTACCAGGCCAGGGATCTTCCCTTTGAACAGTTTCAGTACGCCGACCGGGGGGAGGCCATTACCTTTTACCTGCACAATGCGCGGTGGCAGTGTCAGTTGCACACGGCAGATTGCCGGGATATTACAGCGCCACGGCAAAGCAGCGCCTTTGGCGTGGTGCGGGATCTAAAGCAAGATGCGGATGATAGTCCGGTTTGGTCGCCGGATGGTCGCTACCAGGCTCAGGTGCGTGGTCATAATCTGTTGCTGTTGGATGCTGAGGGCCGTTTGCTGTTTCAGACCGACGATGGGGATGGCAGCAACTTTTATGATCCACAATCGATCCGTTGGGCACCGGATAGTTCGGCACTGGTGCTGGTCAGGGTTCAGCCTGGTACGGCACGCTATGTGACCCGGGTGCTGTCGGCTCCCGAGGATCAACTGGAACCCAAAGTCATTCAGCAGCTGTACCCAAAGCCTGGTGATGCCGTGGATGTGGATCAGCCGGTGCTGGTGCAACTGCAACACAAAACTGCCATTGATATCCCAAATGCACTCTTTGCCAATCCCTACCGCATTGACCAAATGGCCTGGCAGCAGGATAGCAGCGCTTTTACCTTTCGCTACACCGAGCGGGGGCATCAGCGGATGCGGATTATCCGGGTGGATGCCAAAAATGCTGAGGCCACTGCGTTGGTGACGGAGGACAGCCCAACCTTTGTCAATCTGTGGGCAGCTTTTCATCAGCCATTGCAACTAGGCGAGCAAGGCGTGGTCTGGCTCTCGGAGCGTGACGGCTGGGCGCACTTGTACCGTACTGATCGTAGCGGCAAACAGCTGCAGCAGCTGACCCGCGGTCACTGGCGGGTGCGGCAGGTACTGGCAATCGATGAAACCGCAGGCCAGATTTGGTTTACCGCCAGTGGTTATTATCCACAGCAGGATCCGTACTATGAGCACCTGTTCCGTATTGATCTGGATGGCGACAACCTGACAGCACTTACAGAGCGCAATGCCCACCATGACGTGGTGCTGTCGCCGGATCGTCAGCACTTTATTGTGCGCTATTCACGGGTGGATTTGCCCTATGTGGCTGAGCTGCGCCAGAGCAGTGATGGCGCTTTGCTACGAACCTTGGCCCAGGCCGATATCAGCCAACTGACCGCTGCTGGCTTTCGACCGCCACAGCCATTTGTTGCCAAAGGCCGGGACGGTGCAACCGATATCTGGGGTTTAATCGTAAAGCCACAGAATTTTGACCCGGACAAAACGTACCCGGTGATTGAAAACATCTATGCTGGCCCACACGACAGCTTTGTGCCAAAGAGCTTCTGGCCTTTTGGTTTTCACTCTGGCGGCGATAAAGTGATTGGCATGCAGGCGCTGGCGGATCTGGGCTTTATTGTGGTGCAAATCGATGGCATGGGCACGGCCAACCGCTCCAAGGCGTTCCATGATGTCGCCTGGCAAGATTTGGTCGACTCCGGTTTTCCCGATCGCATTCTCTGGCATCAGGCGGCAGCTGAGACTTTTCCCTGGTACAGCATTGAGGGCGGTATTGGCATTTATGGTGCTTCGGCTGGTGGCCAGAGCACAGTAGCTGCCTTGTTGTTTCATCCGGATTTTTACCGGGTCGGTGTAGCCTATGCCGGCTGCTTTGATAACCGGATGGATAAAATTAGCTGGAATGAGCAGTGGTTAGGCTATCCGGTGGGGCCTCAGTATGCGGCTTCGTCGGTGGTGGAGCAGGCGCACTTGCTGCAAGGGCAGTTGCTGATTATCAACGGCGAGCAGGACAGCAATGTCGATCCGGCTTCTACCATGCAATTGGTGGATGCACTGATCCGGGCAGAGAAAGACTTTGATTTGCTGATTGTTCCGGGTGGTGAACACAGTGTCGGGCGCTCCAGCGGGCCTATCCGTTATGTACAGCGTCGCCAGTTTGACTTTTTCCTGCGCCATCTGCAGCAGCAAACAACGCCCGACTGGAACCGGGCGCAGTAGGGCAGTACCGCAGTTGGTAAATTGTTAGGATAATTCCAGCATCAAGCGCGCTGCTGCCAGGTCTGCCAGCGCTGTACCAACGGCTTTAAACACCTGAATGCGATCGGCTTGCCAGCAGAGGGTATTCTTGCTGCATAGCTCAGCCAGTTCGGCCTGGATGTGTTGCAATTGAATTTGTCCTGCCTGCAGGGGCAGCAAGATTTCACCTGCTTCATTCAGGCAATTGGCGCGACTATCGACATACAAGAGGCCATCAACCACCAGCCGGGTATCAATTTCACTGCAATCAGCATGGTGGTTGCCAAGCGCATCTACCAGAGTACCCGGCTGCACCCAGTCGGCTGGAAACAGTGGCTCAGTAGCCGCAGTGGCGCAGCAGATGATATCGGCTTTTTGCAGCAAACTGGCAGAGCGCTCAGCAGCTTGAATACGCAATCCTGGATGCGCTGTTTGCAAATCTGCCTGCAACGAGGTGGCCAATTGCTGCGCTTTAGTCAGATCCCGACCGACGATGTAGACATCGTCCAACTGCCGGATACTGATATAGGCTTTCACCAGATAAGGTGCCAGCTTGCCGGTGCCAAAAAGTACCAGGGTACTGGCAGCCGGATTGGCCAGATACGAGCCAGCCAATGCCGAAATAGCGGCTGTGCGCCACAGGGTAATACTTGTCCCGTCCAGCAGTGCCAGCGGCTCGCCACTTTCCCGGCAGAACAGCATGATTTTTGCGTGCAAGCGCTCTTTGCCTTGGGCCGGGTTCTGCGGGAAGTAGGTAAATAGCTTGCAGCCAATCACGCTTTCATCCCAGGCAGGCAGCAAGGCAAAGGCTTCTGCTTGCCCTGCTGTCAGTGGCAACAGCTGCCGTGGCGGCATACCAAAATCACCGGCAAAGCTTTGACGCAAACTGGCTATAAGGCTGGGAAACTGCATGCTCTGATGAATGCTGTCTGCTTGAATCAATTGCATAAGATGCTTAGCTCCTTTGTGCTTTTGGTCAGGATTTCGATACCTGAATCGGTAATCAGAATGTCATCTTCAATGCGCACACCACCAAAGCCGGACTGATACAAACCGGGCTCTATGGTGACCACCATACCGGGTTGCAGTAGGGCCTCACAGCCTTCGCGCATCAGCGGATACTCATGCAGCACCAGGCCAGTACCATGGCCAATGCCTTCACCTGCATAGTCCGCATAGGGGGAGGCTGCCAGCACCTGCCGGGCTGCTGCATTGACGTCATGGCCACTGACTCCGGGGCCTGCAACCGCCAGTGCTGCCAGCTGGGCCTGTAATACGGTCTGGTAAAAATCGCGCTGGTTGGCACTGGCAGCCCCCAGCACATAAGTGCGGGTAATGTCGGAGCGATAGCCCCGAACCTGAGCACCAAAATCCAGCAGCAGCCAGTCCCCGTGTTGCAAGACGCGATCCGATGGTTTGCCATGGGGCAAGGCGGAACGTGGCCCCGACAGCAAGATGGTTGGGAATGCCAGGGCCTCGGCACCCAGCTCAAAGAGCTTTTGTTCGAGCAAGGTGGCCAGTTGCAGCTCGGTCATGCCCAATCGTACTTGTGGTAGCAACCAGTCAAGCGCTTGTTCGGCAATCAGCACGGCTTCCCGGGTGGCTGCAAGCTCCCCGGCATCTTTACAGGCCCGCATCTGCGCCAGCCAGTTCGGGGCCGCTTGCAACGAGACGGCTGGCATGCATTGCTGCAGTTGCTGAAACAAGTCAACGGTCAGATGATCAAATTCACAAAATAGCTGCTGTTGTTTTGGTTGCAGTCGCTCAATACAGGCGGCGAACGGCTCGTGAGCGCGATCCCGGCAAATAATGGTGAGAGGTTGTCCCGCACACTGGCTTTGGGCAATGGCGGTATACCGGTAATCGGTGATCAGAAAAGCTTGTTCTTGCGTTAGCAACAAGCTGGCGGCGCTGCCGGTAAAGCTACTTAGATATCGAATATTTGATGGCTCCGTGATCAGCAACGATTGGCCGGCACTCAATTGGGTCTGTAATTTCGCTAATCGCATAGCTCCTCCATATCATTTATTGTATACAATATATCCTGCGTCTGAATAAGGCAAGTCTTGCTGCCGGATAACTAAAGCTGCAGCATTCATTTTATTTGATATACTGCATATCATTCTTGAAAGAAGATGAGACGTGCATGACCGTAGAATATAAAACCCGCACTCAGGTGGTGGTTGAAGAAATCCGTAAGCGCATCCTGTCAGGTAGCATCAAAGCTGGCGAGCCATTGCGCCAGGCGGCTCTGGCTGAGGAGCTGAATGTGAGCCGGATCCCGGTACGTGAAGCTTTGTTGCAACTGGAAGCTGAAGGCCTGGTCGAGTTTGAAGCCCATAAAGGCGCTACGGCTACGCGCTTGTCGGCAGAGCAGGTGACCGAGCTATTTGAACTTCGGGCCTTGCTGGAGTGTGATTTATTGCGCCGGGCTATTCCGCTGATGACGGATGAGGTGTTCAAGGCAGCCGATCGGGTGCGACTGAAAATGACGGCCGCTTTTGAAAAAAGCGATGAAATCATTTCCTGGAGTGAGCTTAATACCGAGTTTCACTTAACACTCTATCGCCCGGCCGGTCGCCACAAAACCGTTGAACTGGTGCACAACCTGATGATCAACTCTGATCGTTACATTCGCTTTCATTTGCTGTTAGCTGGTGGGGTCACCAAAGCCGATCCAGAACACCATGCCTTGTTGCAGCTTTGTCAGAGCAAAGATATTGAAGGTGCCTGCCAGCTGCTGCAACAGCATATTCTCGAAGCTGCCAATGAAATAAATACTATTTTGGTTCGATCTGAAAGTAGGTAGTGCTTAGAGTGTTTACTTAGGGATGTGCCGCATTGCTTTTAATAACCAGCACTTCCCTTTGTTCATCAAGGCAACCGATAGCGCGATTACGACCTTGTTGTTTGGCTTGATACAAAAAGGAGTCTATTTCTTTTAAGCTTTTTTCGAAGTCAGCAATTTTTTCAATAGTCACTACCATAAAACCTAATGATATTGTGACTGATATTGCTTGTTTACCCACGTAGATAGGATATGCATTTATCTCACTCAAAACTCTTTGAATGATTTGAATGCATTGCTCCTTCTGGTCTGGCTTATTAATGAAAATGAGAAACTCTTCTCCACCCCAACGTACAATGCATTCGGTATTCCTTAGCCGACTGGCAAGCCTTTTGCTAACAATAATCAGGACTTCATCACCAGCCTTGTGGCCGTATACATCATTTACCTTTTTGAAGTGATCAATATCGATAAGAAGAACAAGAGCTTTAGCTTCTGAATTTTCTTTAGTGAGTAAAAATTTCTCAAAATAACGACGGTTATAAACATTCGTCAAGGGGTCGTGGTTGCTAGCATAATCCAGGTGCTCGTTTTTTTCTGAAAGGAGCTGATTTGTTTTTTGAACCCGTTTATAAGCGATAACGATTGAAAAAATAAGTAAAAATGCTGCTGTCAGGATACTGAGTGTCAAGCGAAGCTCGAGTTGTTTTTGCACCAGTTTAGCTTCACGCTGTTGCTGTTGTTGTTCGTAAAGAAGTAACTCCCTTTTTTGCTGCTCAGCTGTTATCAATGCATTGGTTAGTGTGGCATTTTCTTTTTGCCTGGTGGCATCAATGTCTTGTGTTAGCTTCATGCTGTCGCGCAGTGCAGTAAAAGCTTCCAGGTAGAACCCTGATCTATAAAGGTTATTGGCCCAGTCAGATAAAAAGCGAGACAAAGGTTCAAGCACCTGGTTTTGTTCAAACCACAAGCGGGCTTCAAGGAACATTGACTCTGCAGCCTCCTTGTCTCCTTGCTGAAGCAAGGTATTGGCCATGGCTACCTTTGTATAGGCCAATACATAGCTTCCAGGGTAGTGGGTAGCTAACTCCAGTAATTCGTTAGTTAGCTTGCGGTTTTCATCGTTCATGCCCAGTGAATAATAAATGCCGGTAAGGTTTATGCCGGCAATAAGATACTTAAAGTCATCGATACCTTTGTGCTGATTCAAAAGAGCACGGTAGATTTCTTTTGCCTCGGTTAAGCGGTTTGCAGTCATCATAATGTAAGCCCGGTTTGCCCGCGTCTCAAAAAGATTATCTGGCTGTTTAATCAGTTGCATGGCTTCACTATTGGTCGATAAGGCTTGCTCGAAATTCCCTAAGGCACTCTGGATTAAAGCAAGTCGTGCAAGCGTTTCACCTTCCCATTCGGTTAAATCATTCGCTTTTGCTATTTGTATAGAAAGCTGTGCAGCCATGATTGCATCATCAAAGGCTCCTGCTTCTGTTGCAGTTTCAATGTAGTCGTAAGCAATCCAGATACGTAAGGCAGGTAAATCGTGGTCACTTAAGCTATGGTAGGCTAGGTGGGATAGCTCGGAAGCTTGATGCAACTGATTTAAGCTTACTTGTTTTGCCTGCTGACAGCGATAGTATGCCGCAGCCGCTGAAGATAGTTCGGAGAACTCATAATCTCCTGTAGAAGTTCCTGAACCGGGAACGTGTAGATGCTGTATGGCCCAAAGCCTGCAAAGGTGCATAGACACAAGCTCGAGCTGTTTTTGGGACCTAGCCTCGTCTTTTAAAGGCAGAAGTGCATCATAGATGTCCTCTGGTCTATTGGTTTGGTAGGACATGACTTTCGACCAGACTTTTTTTTCAAAATCCGTGAATTGAAGGCCGTCGTCGACGGTACTACTTACAGAAAGGGGGAGCAGCGATACAACTACCGCAAATAATAGCAGGATAGTCTTCATACACGACGCACACTTTACTTCTTTCTATTAAAAATAACGCTCTTGCTGTTGTTTGTCCAACTTGAAAGGCTGTTCGGGTTGGTGTCCAGCGTCTTGGCATTGACTTGCATTTGCTGCTGCAGGTACTGAGGCAGAGCGGCTACGACTGTGGCGCTTCGCGGACCGGCACGGCAATATTGCACAGCTCAATATACCCTGCGGGCCTTTGGTACCAGTCCCCTCCGCGATTGCGCAATGCTTCTACCACGCCTTGAAAGGTTGGCGTATCGATACGCAGTACTTGCAATGTGCTGCGCTCTGCCGGTGGCAGGTCTGCTGCCAACCTGATGTCTGTAATGAAAGTATAGTGATCCGCTGACGTATAATAGCCCATGGCTCCTTCGCCCCTGGGTAAGCTGGATAATAATGGCATGCCCTGACGTACTGTGCCTACCAGGGTAATGTTGCGATCCAAATGTCTGGGAGCATGACCTGTCACCACATACATGGCCGTACCGGAGCCACTATCAATCGCATTGCCCCGGGCAATGCCAACCGCGCCGTAGCAATGCGTTAACCAGCCTTGTTTGCTGTCAGGATCCATCGCCATAGCAAAGCCGTTCACATGGCCGGTTTTTGGGGCATAGCCGTCGCGATCAGGTAAGGGTGTAAAGGTAAAATAGCTGGGAAGTGTCACGCTAAACTCAGCCGCGATGCTGCGACTGGCCTTTGTGAGTGTTTTAGGGGGCGCTTCGCTGGGCTCATTCCATTGCACCACGTAATTATCTTGCGCTCGCACTATGGGGAGTTGCCGGTAAAAGCCCTCACGCACCAAGGCTTTAATATTGCGGATATGCTCAGGCGCAAACTCGCTGGCTAACTCGATGACCACCCGACCGGTTGGCAGCTCCAGGTACAAGGTATTTTCCAGGTCTAAATCGCGCCAATCGGTAGCGCTGCTTTGTACCAGCCAGTCGGCGACGGTTTCAGGTTTTGCTGCTACCGGGGTAGCTGCTCCGATCCCGGCCAGCAGCAGGCAGGCAAGGACAGAGGGTATCGCTGCTCTCATGAGTCTGTTCCTTTTTATCTATTAATTGATGCTGCTGAACAGCGGGTGGTGGCCACGACAATTCCCAAGAAATTGAGCCGGTCAGGATCCGTTTATATTATCGATTGGTGTGATCTATCACTTCGGATCCAGGACCGGTGGTTAGGTCAGCCTTTACTCGTGGCCCCAAGGCGCTGGCGGCACCTCTGCCAGTGGTTGGCTCAGGTCGAAATCAAGCCGCCAGGTCCAATCCCCACCACGGAAGTTGCCATAGGTATAACGCTCACCAGGCACAATCTCAATTTGCCAACCTAGTGCCGAACCATCGTCAGCCGTGCGCTTTGTGTACAAAAAGCGTTGCACTTCCGCCGTCCCCTGCTCGATGGAAACACCACCATACATGGTATAGCCTTCATGATCCGGCTCCCCTGAAGGCAAACGGTGATCATGGCGCAATTCAAGTTGTTCACCATGCCAACTATACAGCCAGGTTCTGGAGCGATCCCAGCTGCCATCAGTCATGCCAATATGAAAAGGCAGCGCCAGGACATCATCTGTGCACGACCTGAAATGCACAATTAAACGCTCATCACCTTGCAATAAATCCGGGCGATCATCCCTGGCAATCACGCGCCTGCCTTCAAAAGCCTGACCACAATGCTGGCTTAGATGTGACCAAAAAGAGGCAGCAGCAGACTCTGGCTCCTGCCCTGCGAGTGTGACGCCTGAAACACAAGCGGCAACAAAAAGAAAAGTACGCATCAAACAAATTCTCCTGTCATCATATCCTCGGGAGCTTCCTGCTTATTATGTGGGGTGCTTGTACAAATACCGTCCCCACTGTTGTTTGTCCAACTTGAAAAGCAACCCCCTATGAAAGGGAGTTGCCTTCAAAACGGCTTCGTTTAAGAACGCTCGTTAGTTTTGAGTGACTACCAGTGTTGTTTGAGGCCGGTTCGGATTGGCATGGATACTTATATACGCCCAGCCAACCGGGAGTTGCCCTGTGGTAATTTGCTCCTGGTGGCCTGATGACACTGAGCGCAACTCATAATTTGCTGCTGTTGGCCAGGTGCTGCGACTGAAATACAAGTCAGCATTGCCATCACCCTGCCCATACAGATTAAAGGTATAGCGGGCATTGGCAACCGTATTGTAAAGATAGAAATAACTGTAGTTGCCATTTTGGCCTGCAACAATACAGTATTGTTGGCCTGCTTCAATTTGCACATAATCTACCGGGTTTTGGCTGCTGCAGGCATCTGGTTGTGTTGGCTGCCCTGTCAGGTTAGCGACCAGACTAACGCCATTGAATGCACTATAACCCCGGGTATACACATACCAGCGACCTTGCTGAGGATTGGTGAACTCACACTGTTCATTATTACCACTGCGGTAGGGTCGGCAGTCGTATTGCTGCAAAGTCGGTTCCTGACCAAAGCGAACGTACAGATCAGCATCACCACTGCCGCCACTTTGTACCACAGTTAATCGGTTTTGATTGGCTGGCACATCCAGGGTGTATTTCAGCCACTCACCTTGAGCAGCGCTAAGCCCGGTTACCGGCACACCAGGTTGCAATTCGTTTCCTGGGGGAGGAGTGGTTCCGCCTCCGCCACCAATAGTGATCTCTGGTTGATTATCGTTGCTATCAACCGTTTCCAGCCAATTGTACCAATCCTGATCAAAAGAGCTGCCAATGCTGTTGATGGCACTTAAATAGGTATCGTATTGACCGGTCCTGAAGTTCGTCAAAATCTGATTGACGGTTTCTGGCTGCCGCTCAAACATATAGCGCACTGCCAGATAACCCCAGTGGTAAATACGCTCTGTACCACTAAAATAGGTGTTGGCCATAATGTCGCTTAAAGCAAAGCGTTTGGTTCGTGCCAGGTTAATTGCATGGTCATTGCGATTTTTCTTAGAGACATACTCTGCCAGGCCTTCAATCCACCACACGGTTTTATGGGTGCCAATCCGGTAATCGGCAAAGCCGCCCTTCATGTTAAAGCGGCCATCCAGGTAGTGCACCATTTCGTGGGTCAGGTTCCAAATCACAAAATCAGGACGTAACCACTCAGCTTCATAAGCAATAAAGCGGGCCTGGTTGTTCGGATCTGCCGGGTTGCCCTCCAGGTACATGCCACCGTTGTTGGTATCAATACCGAAAAAGATCCCTGCATACAAACCGTAATCATTACTGCTGTCAAATACCACCATCTCGAGGCTGTCATTCAAGTCGTTGGCAACAGGCTGATTGTCTGTCACCAAAAATTGGTGGAACCATTCTTCCTCAGCTTGTACTTTATTGCAGGATTGGTTCAGCTGCTGCCAGGTCATGTCCTGTGCCCTGAAGCGCATGCTTGGGCTGCAGCTGTGATTGATGCTCAATACCTGTTGTTCGAGCTGCTCTTGAAACCCACAGATTGAAAACTGGGCACAAGCACCGTAAAAATCGACGGATGCTGCGGCTCTTAGCCAAACAGCAGCACCAGTACCGTTCATGCTGTAACGGTTAAACAAAGATTGCAGCTCGCTACGAACAGTGTTGTAGATAGGCGCATTTGAATACTGAATGAAGCGGGCCAGTTCACCAGCAGCATTTTCCTGTAAGAAAGACGCCTGGCTATTAAGCATCCAATCGCGGCGAGCGAAAGTTCCTAATCGTTGAATCAGTACGGTATCATTGCGGGTTGCCTGCACAAAGTCTGAGTTTTGGTGTCCGCGGAACAAAATGGTAAAAATGGAGTTTACCGCAGATCGCATATGCCAGTTTTGCGCATAGCTTTGATTCCATCGCTGCAGCCACTCTTTAATCACATAAATGTAGCGAGCGTTTAAGCCTGCGCTGTCAATCAGGGTGAGCGCATCAATGATATTACGACCATTAAAATCACTGTTGGTGTAAAAAGAGGAATTATTTACCAGGTTATCCAGTGCGGACTGAACCGAGGTTCTTACCCAAGCGGGGTAGGACGGAATTTGCTGGGGATTGTAAAACTGAACGTAGTAGCCGGCTCGCAGAAAGTAATACAACTTGCCTATCTCGGTGCCGGATGTGCCGTTGTATTGGCTCGCCAGTTGTGCTGTTTGCTGAGCTACGCTGTACATGTTGTTGGCCGAAAACGCATTAAAAGCAATGCTGCCACCATTAAATAAAGCATCAATACAGGTACTTGGGTTGTTTAAAATATGCTGTACCAGTGCGTTACCTGTTTGATTGCCATAGCCTTGCAGCATCGAGTTTGTGCAAGTATTCAGAGCTTCCATCTCTGATTGAGCCTTCAGCTCACTGGTATCCAGCTGAAAGCGCTTGGCTTGGTCCAGCGTATGGGCTTTGTAAAAATCATCCGGGTTTCGAAAGGCTTCAATGGGCTTAGGCTCAACCGGCGCCATAATATGCTGTTGGTCTGATACCTTGGGTGCTGATTGCACCTGAGGGGTTGAACTTTGTACTTCCTCTACGCTTTGCGGTTCACTTGCCATAGCCGCAAAACAGCTCAGAGTGAGCAATGAAATGGTTAGGTTGATTTTATTGGGGTACTGACGTTGTAGTTTCATGGTGATGTTCCTGTGAATTAACTCTTGTTAGTTATCATGGGCCTGGTTTTAGTAAGCGACAGACATCCGGCAGCCAGGCCTGCCGAATGCCTGTCGGTTCTCAGCGTTTACGGGCGCTGAGGAACAACAAACCAGCAAGCAGCAATGAGAGTGTTGCTGGTGCTGGTACCGGTGTAGATGCCGGATGAACCTGAAGTTGTAGATCACTGAAGCTGACCGCAATAAACTGATTGTCAAAGCTCAGAGCACCGCTCCAATCCGGATTGAAACTGAACCAGAAATCACCTGCGCTTAATGCCACAAACTGCAGGGTAGCCAGCACAAAGCCCGTGCCCTGGTTGGCAGCCAGCAGCTGTTCATCGGCGAAGGGATCGGCATACTCATCCAGCGCTAACAGGCCTGCCAGCGCGTCGTGGTCGGCAAATTGCAGGCTGCCAAAGCCATCATCGAAGCCGTTACCAAACTGCCAGCCCAGTAGAGACAGGCTGTTGCTGGCGTAACTAAGCTCTGAGAAGAACCCGCCTAGGGTAGTACTAAGATTGCTGACACTCAGTTGCAGCTCTATGGTGTCGCCCACCTGATAGCTGTTGTGCAGGCTTTCGAGTTTGATCAAGGCTGCTTGGCTGTGAAACGACAGCGTCAGTAGCAGAGCAGTTAGTAAGGTTTTCATATCTTCTTCCTTTTACTAGTTCGTATTAGTTGGCAATTTGGCAGCGCGGTAGATCGCACAAATTCATCATGGCCCGCACATCGCGTTGGTCGATCACGCCATTGCCATCAAAATCAAGTTCAGAGCTCAGTGCCTGGCCCTGTCGCAGCCACAGGCGGAACAATTCCACATCGCGCATATCAACCACACCGTTTTGATCCAGATCGGCCGGATGATACGCATTGCGCTCGCAGATGCCTTGGCCTGCCACCAGACAATCCAGCCAGTCGTGGAAGTCGGCATCAAAGCGGGTGCCCCAAAGTGCCAGGATGTCATCGTAAGGGGTAAAGTCCGGTACCTCAGGCATGTCATCCGGTAGTTGTTGACCACAGGTCCAAACCCAGTACCCAGAACCCCAGGCGCTGTCGTCGTACAGCCAGTACCAGCCATTGGCTTCGGCTTCCGGCTTGGCGCGCCAGCCCCAGTTGAACAGGCAAGGGGTTTCGACAATGGCATACTTCGGTGCCCGGAAACTTGGCAACAGCAGGTTGTCTACTTCATCACGCTGCTGCTCCATCATGTAACGGTTGGCCAGATAGCCCCAGTGATAGATGCGTGGGGTGCCATGGCTGTAGGTGGTTTGGAACAATTCGCTTAATTGGTACTGCTTGCTGGCGGCCACACTCAGCGCATTGGGGTAGTTGACCGGTTGTGACAGGTACTCTGCCAGTCCTTCAGACCACCAAACGGCATTGCTTGGTGTATCGGAGAAGCCGCCCCAAAGGTTAAAGCGACCATCCAGGTAGTGGATGTACTCGTGCTCCAGATTCCATACCACAAAGTCTGGCAGCAGCCAGGTGGCCTGGAAGGCAATAAAGCGTGCCTGATTACCCGGATCGGACGGAGTTCCCTCCAGGTACATGCCACCATTGTTGGTATTGATGTTAAAGAAAGTGCCGGCATAGTTTTGGTAATCACCAGAGGAGCTGAAGATCACCACTTCCAAATCGGTGTTGTAATCGTTAGCGACCGGCGTGTCCGGGCTGGTGCCAAACTCCTGATGAAACTCCAGTTCTTTTAGCGCCAAATCCTGACAAATTTGCCCCAGGTTGGCGGCGCTGATGGGCTCCTGATAGCGGATTTTCAGGCTGTCGCTGCAGGTATGGTGGCCGGATAGTACTGCTGTTTCTAAATCAAAGTCACAGGCATCACCATACAAATGGCAGTTGGCTGCGTCATAATACGTGACCATATTTTGTGCATTGACCCAGCCATTGCCACCAATACCATCAAAGCTGTAGCTGCTGAGTATATGTTGCATAGCAGGCCGGACTTGCTCGGCAAAACTGCCGCCCAGTTTAAGAAAACGGCCAAGCTCTGTGACTGCATCCGACCATTGATACTCACGGGTATGACCGACCAACCAGAGACCGTCGCTGAGCACAAAATCACGCAGGTTGGTGATGATTTCCGGGTGATTAACTAGCGTAGCTTCCAATGCCGGGCCTGTGTTGGTTAACGCATTAAAATAATGGGTCAGGAGTTGGGTCATGCCGCTTTCTTCATAACCGACCCCCCAGTTGTTCGCTCTGGAGACGGTATGGGCATAGCCCTGGATGGCCTCACTGAAACGGGGTAAGTAGCGCAGTCGATCGCTGTTGCTGCTACTGATCAGGATCAGCATTTCGTAGCGCACCATAAAATTGCGGCTGCTGCTACCGTTAAACTGCACAAAGTGCTCGCCGGCAAAGTACTGATCGAACATGAGCTGCAGGTGATTTTTGTACGAGGCGGGATAAACCCGGTTGCTGCCCGCTGACGATTCAGCCCAATGCACAGCGCGCAGGAAAGTAACCAGCTTTTCCAACTCGGAGCTTTCAGTCATTGAGCTGGCATCGTAGTGTTCCAGCAGCTGCAGCATGGCGTGCACGATGCTGTTAAGGTTGGCATCGGAGAAAAGGGCTGTGCCTACCAGAGACGCATTGTACATACCGTAGAGACAACTGCTGAGCTCAGCCGACTTGACTGCCTGTACCAGAGCATCACCACTTAGGTGTTGCAATTGCGATGGGTGAGTGCAGCTGGCAGCTGTGATGCTGAAACTGCGCAAGGCCGGCCGTCGCAGCGCCGACGTTGTTTCAGAAAGATGTGATGTCTCTGCCACCAGGTGTGCTGGGAGGCGAGTGTTGCGCCGCTCGGCATCAATCTGCGCCTGTATACGCTGAAACTCGATTGGTGAGAGTTGCCGGGGTGGCCTCGGGTGCTGAACTTCGGTATTGCTATGGCTGTGTTGAGCTTTTAATTCCTGCATTCGTTGTTCAGGATGGGAAGGGAAGCTGGCTTCAGCTTGAGGATGGTGCGGGTGCGCAACGGCAGTTGCTGATAGCAGTGCTCCTCCCATAAAGGCCGCAGCTGTATATCTAAATGCTATTCTCATGGTGATTTTCCTACTTATTAGTTATTATTTTTACGGTAAGGCCAGTGTCACGTATTATTTTTAGCATATCAAATATTGTATACAATAGTCTGTGTGGGTGATTTTTTGTGCAGGTATCTTGGGTACAATCAGGCACAATTTTTCTTAGCCTGCTAGCTGAAGGTAATCAAGTCATTGTATTAATTGAATTAAGTTTTTATTTTTGCTTTGTTTTGATATACCCGCTATCGGAACTTAGGAGGGGTGATTGGGATAGAGCCTAACCCATAAGTACTAGAGACCATGTCCTTATGATCTCCATTGTATGTCAGGGTGCTTTGCTGGGTTCTGGCATAGCGACTGCAGATGCTTTAGCTGCCCGAGAGAGCTCGGCACCGTGCATCCACTGAATCAGCTTATCGGACATCAGGTACAGCAGCAGTGCTGCTAAAAAGGCTGCCAGGGTAAAGCCACCAAAAATAGCAAAGGCATTCGCGACCATGTCTTCGTCGGTTGCGGCTTCTCCAGAGCCTATCAGGGCACCAATCAAGCCTGCCAGCTTGTTGGCACCGGCCATAAAAAAGTACCAGGCGCCCATCATCAGCGAGGCCATCCGCAGCGGCGATAGACGAGTGACCATCGCCAGCCCAATCGGCGACAGGCAAAGCTCGCCCAGCGTAAAAAACAAGTAAGCCAGCACTAGCCACCAGAGGCTGGATTGTTGATCCTCACTGTACTGCAGAGTGGCCGCTACCATCATTAGAAAACCAATGCCCAGCAGCACCAGGCCCATAGCAAACTTGACCGGGGAGTTGGGATCATGTTTGCCGAGCTTCATCCAAAGTGCCGCAAACAGCGGGGCAAAAATCATGATAAACAGTGGGTTTAACGACTGGAAATAGGCCGGGTTTAGCTCGACACCGCCAAGGGTACGATCAACAAAACGGTCGGCATAGATGTTCATCAGTCCACCGGCCTGCTCAAAACCAGCCCAGAAAATAATGGTAAAGAGCCCCATGATCAGCACCACTTTCAGTCTGTCGACTTCTTGTTTGGTCAGCGGTGTTTTGCGCAACTCTTGCTGCAAGCGGCGCTCTCTTTTTGCTGCCGGTTCGATGCCAATGGAGCCGAGGAAGGATTTGGCTAGCGTCATTTGCAGCACTAATGCGATCAACATGCCAATGCCGGCCAGAAAAAATCCTGCTTGATAGTTACGCACCTGCACCAGCTCGCCATCGACTTCCAACTGGTAACCAAATTGATCAATCAGCACACCAACACAGATCCCAGCCAGAAACATGCCCAGGTTTACGCCCAGATAAAACACGGTAAAGGCGCCGTCACGCCGCTTATCTCCCGGTTGATACAAGTCGCCGACCATGGTGGAGATATTGGGTTTGAACAAGCCGTTACCGGCGACCAGAAAGCCCAGGCCAGTATAAAAAGCATGCAGCTCATAACCAGGTAGCCAGGCATGAGGCAGCGCCAGACTGAACTGACCAATGGCCATCAAAATGCTGCCAAGAATAATCGCCAGCCGCTGGCCGGTGATATGATCGGCCAGCCAGCCGCCAAGCAAGGGCGTGACATACACCAGCATGGTAAAGGTGCCATACAATTGCAGCGCGCTGGCGTGATCCCAGCCAAGGCCGCCGCCCTGAGCCTGCACCCGGTCGACCAGATAGAGCACCAGCAGTGCCCGCATGGCGTAGTAGGAAAAACGCTCCCACATTTCGGTACCAAATAATAAAAAGAGGCCTTTCGGATGCCCCCATAAATCGGTGGAGGGTCCATTTTTAGTGGTCATTGGCTGGCTCCTTGGTCACGGTTGTTAGCTGAAGGCGGTGAAAATGCTCTACGGTAATCGGCAAATGCGCAGGCTGCAGGTAACTGCGGTACAGATAACGCCCCAGGAGCGGTGGTTGCTGGATGCGATCATCGGTTGTTTGCCGGCGCTTTTCGGCTAAAAAATCACTGAAATTGGCTTGGTGATCTGCGGCCAGTTGTTCAAGTTGGCGCAGATAGCCGGTAAAAAAGTCGGTCCGAAGCGCCTGTGTCAATTTAGGGATCTCGGCTGGCAGCTCGCGTTGCAAAAAGCGCCAGGCAAAATAAGACCAGCGGTAAGTGAGATCCAATCCATCCTGGTAGCTTGCGGCAAAAATCTGGCTTAGCGAGGGTTCCTCCCCGATGGGCGTGTCTTGCAGCATGCGGATGGCTCTGGGATTGTCTGCACCCAGTGAAATTAACTCAGCCAGGCCTTCCGACCACCAGACTTTGTGACTGGGGAAGTGACCAAAAGGCCCATAGCTGGCATAGCGTCCATCCAGGTAGTGAATGTACTCGTGCTCCAGGTTCCAGACGGCAAAGGGTTTAGCCTGCCAAAATTGTTGAAAGGCAAAGAAGCGGGCCTGATTGTCTGGATCGCTTGGGGTGCCTTCGATGTACATGCCACCATTGTTGGTGCGAATGTTAAAGTGCAGGGAGCCAAAGAGGTTGTAATCGCTGTAATCGTCAAAAATGATCACTTCCAGCCGGTCATTCCAGTCGTTGGCCACCGGCTGACGGCCAGTGGCCAGCAACTGATGAAAATCGTCCTCCTGGGCCATCATTTGCTGGCAAAGTTGCTGCAATTGCTGATTGCTAATGCTGCGGTAGCGAATGACCAAGCCATCATGGCACAGGTGCTGATGGGGCAGAGCTTGCTCCAGCGGGGGCAAGATACACCAGTCGGCAAACTTGCCCTGGCAATTGTCCCGTACCCGGAATGAGTTGGTGAGATAGCGCCAGCTAAACAGCTGTTGTCGCTCTTCCTGTGTGAGTTGGGGGTGCGTTTGCAGGGCAGCCATTACTGCCTGATCGAGCTTTTCTTGCGCCTCATCTGGCAGCAAAACATGTTGGTAGGCCAATAACCACAGCAAGTGCTCCAGTTGCCAGTCACTGGCCTTTGGCACTAGTGCTAAAACCGGCTCGTGCCATTCGCTCTGGTTTAATAGCTGTTTTAAATCATCCTGGTTGCGGGCATCGAAAGCCAAAAAAGCCTGGGCACGGATGGCTTCCCACAAGGCGTAATCTGCTGCCAGTTGGCCATTGGGGAGCTGGCTGGTGATTTGGCGTAGTGTACCGAGTAGTTCCAGCCGTTTTGTGGCATCTTCGGGTGGGTAGCGATAGCTCAGCACACTGAATTGCTCCTGCCAGCGCCAGGCGTCAGGGCTCGCCTGAAAGAAATCAGCATGCCCGGCTAGCTTTAGCAGCAAAGGAGTCACGGCATCTTTGCTCTCGCTACTGAGCTGGTGCCAGTCGGTTTGATAGGATAGATCGCGTAAAAAGCGCAGCTGGGATCCCAACCTTGGCAGGTCAATGGTTGTTTGCTCCAGTAGCTCGTTGCTGTTTTGAAGGGAGACCATAAAGTTGGCCTCTACCGTTCGTAGAGAATCTGCATTTGTCAGGGCGCTAAACCCAACCAGGAAACAAACTGAAAGAACTGGAATTTTCATGGTATACCTCAAAAAAGCTCCCGGCGTGCACCGGGAGCAAACAGCAAAAGAGGGGAGAAGCCATCTTTTGCCTACCAGGGTTTAGAAGCTCTGGGTATAGCTAAGGTACATGCTACGGCCATGCACACTGTACAAATTGCGAGAATAAGCCCCCCACTTATCGAAGCGTGGGTCTTCATCTGTCAGGTTATTCACCCCGATGGCGACTTTTCCTTGCCATGGCAGATCCAGCTGATAAGAGAGGTTGTGTGTGACCATGGAGCCAACCTGGTTAGCCACTATCCAGTTATTACTGTCGTCCAGCTCTTTGTTTTTCTGGCTACTGATGAAGTTACCGTAGTAAGTCAGGCTGTGATCTCCAAGCCGGTAATTGAGGGTTAAGTTGACCCGGTCTGATGGCGAGCCAATACGGCCAATTTCGTTGATGCCAAGTTCTAGCTCCTGCATATTGGTCTGAACGGTTTGAGAACGTTTAAAACGAGTGATATGCGATAAGCCCAGATCGGCCCTGAACTCACCAAAGTCGGTGCTCAGGCGGCCCCTTAACTGAACATCAATGCCACGTTTTTCTTCAAAGCCACGGTTACTGGTGGTGATGGCCATACTTTGGATCCGGCCATTTGGTAGGAAAGTTATGGATGTATTTGGGAACAACTCAGATACAGACGGGCGCGGTACACCTGCTGCATCGGCAGCTTGCCACAGCTGAGCCTGGGTGTAGGAAATCAGAGCCGGGCTTAATTGGGTAATGATGTTATCAATTTTCAGCTCCCAGAAATCAGCGGTTAGACTGACAGCATCATTGATGTCCCAGACCACACCAATATTGGTGGTTTTGGAGGTTTCGGCATCCAGCTTGTCGTTACCACCGATATCAACATACAGACTGTCACGGCGGGTACAGCCTGCAATGTCTTCCCCTTCCGTTTCGTAACAAAGCGGGTAGTTGGTGATGGTGTACCAACCCTGAGTAGGACCCCGGTACAAGTCCGCCAGGGTAGGCGCGCGGAAACCTTCACCGTAGGAAGCACGAATCAGTAAGTTTGACAGTGGAGTATAGCGTAAGCCAAGTTGCGGGTTAAAGGTGCTGCCAAAATCACTGTAATGATCGTAACGACCGGCAATATTCAGCTCCAGGTCATCCAGCAGAGGAACGCCGATTTCGGTATAGACCGCTTTGGCGGTTCGATCGCCTTCACCGCCAGCCCCGCCACTACCGCCAAAAATTTTGCCTGCTTTGGTCAGTGAGTCGATATCGGATAAAAAATGTTCCTTACGTGCAGAGGCACCAAGGTAGGCGCTGACGAAGCCTGCAGGCAGCTCCAACAGATCGAAACCGGCACCCATGCTAAAATCGACCGCTCTTGCTTTGGAGTATTTATCGACATTGGCAGCTGCTCCACCGGGTACGGCTGAATCTGGATCCCGAGGATCCCAGCCGACAAAGGTGTTGCTGTCTTCATCGAACTGGCCAATTAAACCAACCACTGCGTCGGTATAGAGGTAGCCGGTTCCCCAGGTAAAGCGGCCATAACGGTTGACGCTGAGCGCACTTTCCCAGAATCCCCAGGAGGTTTCACCCTCCAGGCTGACCAGAAAGTCCAGAATTTGATCATGGTGCTTGGCTACCCTGTCACCGGCAGAATCGAAGCGGTAGTAGATACGGTCCCCTTGATTCACTGCGCGCAAGGTGTGGCCGGCAGCTGTGGTATATGATGGCAGGTCATGCGGAAAAATAATGGTGCCAGGTACCGGAGCCGAGACATCGGTGCTGCGATTATTGGCCCAGTAAGTGCGGGCGCTCAAACGAATATCCGGTGTTAGCTCCCGGTTGTAGATTACCAGGATATTGTCCTGATTGCTGCCGGATGTCATATTGGCAGCAACGGAGTGATCATACAAACAGGCGCGATCATCTGGGTAGTCCAGCGAAGAGACCGGGCCAATAAAAGCATTCTGACCATCTTTGTTGTAGACCGAGCAGTCATCATTCATCAATGGGGTTTGATAAGCCCATGACCCATCCGACGATTTGACGATGGTGCGGCCCCACTCCCAAATCATACGCCAGTCATCCATCAAGCCTGGATCACCACCTGCAACTACGTAAGGTGCTTCATAAGCGCGGGAGTTCATGCTGATAGGATCACTCTGTTTGTGCTCCCAGGTCATGATGAAGTTGCTACTGGCATCGCTAAAACCTGTGGTGAAGGAAAAGTCGTAGCTGTCACCACCGCCACTGCGGCTGGTTTGTTCCCGACGAACACTCACCTCACTGCCGGAAAAATCTTTCTTCAGGATGACATTGATAACCCCAGCCATTGCATCGGTGCCATAAATGGCAGAAGCACCATCGCTTAAAACCTCAATCCGCTCTACCGCCGCCATAGGCAAGGTATTGAGGTTAGCAGCCCCCCCATCCATTACAGGAGATTTGGCCATGCGCTGGCCATCCAGCAAGACCAGGGTTCGTGCTGCGCCAGCACCTTTCATGGATACCGTCGACTGAGAGGCCCAATCATTGTTGGTTCCACCTCCCCAGGAACCAAAGCTGTTGAAGTTGGAAGCCCGCAGGGCATCGCCAACATTGTTAAAACCGCTGGCAATAATGGCTTCGCTGTCAATCACTGTGATGGGGCTGGCACCTTCCATATCAACCTGGCGCAAGCGGGAGCCTGTCACCGCGATGCGCTCGACGGTGCCTGCCTGAACCTCTTCGTCCTGGTTTTGGGCTTGTGTGGACAGCACTGTGGTGCCTAGCAGCATACTTATCAGTAGGGTAAGTTTCTTATGTTTCATCGTTGCTTCCTGTTTCACTTTTGTTGGTTTGGTGAATACAGCCGTCACCTCGGCACTGCATTTTAAATAAAGTATTTTGTATGCAATTTTATCGTCAAAATTAAGCCTGTTCCTTTTGGCGACGGTATGGGCCGAACCTGTCAATGCGGTAGGGCTCGAGTTTGCCTTTGGGCAAATTACCGTTCATGCTTTGGCTAATAAGCTCTGCTGAGTATGCCGCCTGAGTTAAACCGAGGTGTTGATGGCCAAAGTTGTAGTACACCCCCTGATGTGCAGGGCAGGGTCCAAGTACCGGCAAGGAATCTGGCAGTGATGGCCGGTTTCCATGCCACATCGCGTTGCGTTGTGCAGTCAGTGGTTTTTCTATTAAATGGCTAGCGTGAGCAAAGAGAGCCTTAGCACGATTAAAATCAGGCTTGGCCTCCAGACCTGCAAATTCAACAGTACCGGCTAAACGCAATCCCTCGCGCATCGGTGTCATAATGAATTTGCGCTCCAGTGAACTTACCGGACGGTTTATAGCTACTGACTCAGCCATCAGGTGGTAGCCACGCTCGGGGGCCAAAGGAACTTTCCAGCCCAGTTGAGCAGCAAAATTAGCCGAGTGAGCCCCTGCGCATAAAACCAGTCGCTCCGTTGCAATCAAACGGCTTTCGGTCAGAAGCTGTATTAGGCCTCTTGGAAAAACGGATAGAACTTTGCTTTGCAACCATTGCCCGCCGGCTGCCTGAAAAGCAGCAAAGATGCGCTGGCATAACAGCCAGGGGTCAACGGTATGTGCTACCTCGGTAAAATCAAGAGCTCCCTGAATGTTCCTGGATAGTTCTGGCTCCAACGCCAGAGTACTTGCCTGATCAAGCAGACTGACATCGATGCCGGCAGCACGGTAATTTTGGTATTGCTGTTTGAGCTGGGTCAGATTGCTTTGCTCTGTCACCAGCAAAGCTCCGTCGAAGCGAATCAGATCCTGGCTCTGGCATAAGCTAGCCAGTTTTTGCCAGCTGGCCAGGCTACCACCGTTCAGGTGGCTTAAGGCTTGCTGCAGTTGCAGCTGCTGATGTTGGCCCATCTGGCCGATAAAACGGCAAAACCAGGGCAAGCTTTTCAGTAGGTGAGCAGCGCGAATTTTCAGCGGGCCATCTGGCTTGAGCAGCATGGCCGGTAGTTGCCACAGTAAGGCCTTATTAGCCAGAGGAAAGACCTGCTCGGTGGCAAAATGGCCGGCATTGCCTTTAGAACAGCCTTCCGCCGGAGCTTTCTCATCCACCAGCAACACCGAAAAGCCACTGTGCTGTAAAAAGAAAGCGGTACAGAGACCCACCACACCAGCACCTACAACCGTTACTTGTTGCATGTTTTTTCCCAAATGACTTGATAATGTAGATTGTATACAATATTCTTATTCCGACAGCAACCTTTAGGAGTAAAAAAATGCAAGTCAACTGGCGTGGTGTTTATCCGGCGATCTCAACGCAATTCCTTGCAGATGGCCACATTAACTATCAAAGCAATGCCCGTATGCTGAACCAACTAATTGAAGATGGCATTGATGGCATCATCGCGCTTGGTACCGTAGGTGAGAATGCGTCACTTACTGCTCAGGAAAAGCGGGAGTTTTTACGTCATACGGTAGAAACCGTGGCTGGGCGTATCCCGGTGATTGCTGGTTGCACCGAGAACACGGCACAAGCAGCTGCGGCGTATGCGCAAGATGCAGAAGCTATTGGAGTTGATGGACTGATGTTGCTGCCTGCTATGGTGTACCGCGGTACCGATCGCGAAGTGGTGGCGCATTATCAATACGTGGCACGTTCCACCAGCTTGCCCATCATGATCTACAACAACCCTGTGGGCTATGGCATCGACATCAATCTGGAGATGACCGCTATCCTAGCCGAAGAGCCGAATATTGTTGCCATTAAAGAGTCCACCACCGATACCCGCCGCATTACCGAGCTGCAAAGCCGGTTTGCTGAACGGTTCTGTGTGTTCACCGGGGTGGATGATATTGCTCTTGAATCCATTTTGTTGGGAGCGACCGGCTGGATCTCGGGCCTGACCAATGTGTTCCCGCGTGAGTCGGTGGCGCTTTTTCATCTGGCACGGCTTGGCCGACTGGAAGAAGCGCGTGAGATTTACCGCTGGTTTATGCCGCTGCTGCGGCTCGATACCATTCCAACCCTGGTGCAGTGCATTAAGTTAGCGGAACAACTGCTCGAGCGAGGCAGTGAGAATGTCCGCTTGCCACGGCTGGCACTGGAAGGAAAGGATCGTGCGTATGTCGAGCAGGTGGTGCAGCAGGCGCTGGCCAATCGGCCCGATTTAAGTCGTTTTGGCTTTGGCACCTCGGGCCAGAACCGGGAATTCTGGCAGCTATGATCAAAGGTACTTACTTTTGTGTTGATGCCCACACCTGCGGCAACCCGGTACGGCTTGTAACCAGCGGTCATCCAGAACTGCGGGGTAGCAACATGAGCGAAAAGCGTCTCGATTTTATCGAACGCTTTGACTGGATACGCCAGGCGCTGATGTTTGAACCGCGTGGCCATGCCATGATGTCCGGTGCTTTTTTATACCCCCCTTGCAGCGAAGGGTCGGATGCCTCGATTTTGTTTATTGAAACCAGCGGCTGCTTGCCGATGTGCGGCCACGGTACCATAGGCACGGTCACCGCAGCTTTGGAGCAAGGTTTGTTGCAGCCAAAGGTGCCGGGACGCTTGCTGCTCGATGTACCGGCCGGCCAGGTTGAAGTCCGTTATCAGCAGCAAGGCAACAAAGTCACCCGAGTGCAGATCCGTAATGTGGCGTCGTACCTGGCGATACAGGATGCAGAAGTCGAGGTCTCTGGCCTTGGCCGCATCCGTTTTGATGTGGCCTATGGCGGTAATTTTTATGCCATCGTCGAGCCGCAGCCCAACTTCCCTGGCCTTGAGCACTGGAGTGCGGCCGAAGTATTGCGCTTTAGCCCCTTGCTGCGTGCTGCGGCAGCCGCAGCTTACGACTGTGTCCATCCGCTGGATCCCAGCATTCGTGGCATCAGTCATGTGCAGTGGACCGGTCGGCCGAAAACAGCGGGCTCGGATGCAGCCAATGCAGTGTTTTACGGTGAAGGGGCTATCGACCGCTCTCCTTGTGGCACCGGCACCAGTGCCCGTATGGCGCAGCTCTATGCCCGCGGCAAATTAGCGGTTGGCGATAGCTTTGTGCACGAAAGCATCATCGGCAGTCAGTTTGTTGGCAAGGTCGAAGCAACAACCATGCTCGGCTCAACCGAGGCCATTATTCCTTCCATTGCCGGCTGGGCCCGGGTGATCGGATTCAACCAAATCCTGGTGGACGATGCCGACCCTTATGCCTTTGGCTTTGAAGTGAGGTAACTATGACTACAGGAACCAGGAGTACAGCAACCATGATTACAGGACAACATTACATCGGCGGCCGCTGGCAGGGGCAGCCACAAGCTGACGCTTGCTCATTTAATCCTGCATTAAATCAGTCATTACGTTGGGCCTTTGCTGAAGCAGGTTCGATGGAGTTACAACAAGTCACCGAACTGGCGGAAAGTGCTGCCTTAACGTATCGATTAACCAGCCGCGAGCAACGGGCTGCTTTTCTTGAGCACATTGCAGACAATATTGAAGCACTGGGCGAGCTTTTGATTGAGACGGTGATGGCAGAAACAGCCTTGCCAAAGGCCCGGGTAGAAGGGGAGCGTGGCCGAACCTGCAATCAGCTGCGGCTTTTTGCCAGCTTGCTGCGTTCACCGCAAGAGGAAGTGCACGAGCAGGCTCAGCCAGACCGTCAGCCACTGCCCAAACCAGAGTTGCGTTTGCGCACTGTGGCGCTGGGCCCTGTGGTGGTATTTGGTGCCAGCAACTTTCCGCTGGCTTTTTCGGTCGCCGGTGGCGATACCGCCTCAGCCCTGGCAGCCGGTTGCCCGGTGATTGTCAAAGCACACAACGCCCACCCGGCTACCAGTGAGCTGGTAGCCAGAGCCATCGCCAATGCGATAGAGCAGTGCCAGATGCCGATAGGAGTGTTTGCCTTGGTGCATGCAAGGACGCATGCATTTTCTGAGCAACTGATCCAGCATCCGGCCATTAAAGCAGTGGCTTTTACTGGCTCGGAGCAGGTTGGTATGCACTTTCAGCGTTTGATTTGGCAGCGTAAAGAGCCCATTCCTTTTTATGGCGAGCTGGGCTCTCAAAATCCGGTCTGTGTGTTGCCTGCTTACCTGCAACAGCATAGCGAGGTCTTTGCTGAGCAATTATTCAATTCAGTGGTGATGGGGCAGGGACAGTTTTGCACCCGGCCAGGCCTGGTGTTTTTGCTGCGCGATGCTGGCAGTGACGCATTGAAAGCACAGTTGCAGGCTTTGTGCCGGCAGCACATCGCCTGGGCCATGCTGACGCCTAAGATAGCCACATCTTACCGACAGCAGGCTGCGACTTTACAGCAGACTGCCGGTGTAAGCTTATTGGCTGAAGGCCAGGGGGAGGAAGAGGGTTGTTTTACCAGAGCTCGTATTTTTTGTACCTCTGCCCGTACTTTTGTCGAGCAGCCATTGCTGCGTGAAGAAGTGTTTGGCCCGGCAACCTTGCTGATTGAGTGCAGTGATGTCACTGAGTTGGAGATGCTGCTGACCACTTTGGCGGGCCAGTTAACCGCCACCCTGTACGCCAGCGGCAGCGAGCAGGCTAGCGTGCGAACTCTGTTGCAGGCGCTGGAGCAAAAGGCAGGCCGGGTGATTGTAGGTCAGATGCCCACTGGGGTAGAAGTCTGTGCCAGCATGAACCATGGCGGGCCTTTCCCGGCAGCTTCCGACAGTCGGTACACGGCAGTCGGTAGTCGGGCGATACAGCGCTTTGTCCGTCCGGTATGCTATCAGAATGTACCAGCCTGGTATTTTGACCAGCAAGCATCGCAGTAATGAAACAACAGGAGTTATCAATGGCAAACGGCATTGGCGGTAAAAGCAAAGAAGAAGCCTTAAATGGGTTAAACGATATGACGGCCTCGGTGGCTCCTATCGCGGTGGCAGAATACCGGCAACGGATCGATAAAGCGCTTAGCCTGATGCAGCAACAGCAACTGGATGCTGTGCTGCTCAATGCTGGCACTAACCTGCGTTATTTTACCGGTGTGGATTGGTATGCCAGTGAGCGGTTGGTGGCGGCCTTGTTGCTGCGCGATGGCCGTTTGTTGTATGTGTTGCCGCATTTTGAAATCGGCAGCCTTGAGCCTCTTATGTTGGTACCCGGCGCGATTTTAAGCTGGCAGGAACACCAGAACCCCTATCAGCTTTGCGCCGATGCTGTCACGGCTTTTGCCGGCCCGCAAGCTAGCTTGGCCATTGATGAAAGCGCGCAGTTTTTTATTGCTGATGGCATTCGCCAGATGGGGCCGGAGCTTCAGCTCAGCGATGCCAAAACGGTAACGGCAGGCTGTCGAATGCAGAAATCAGCCGCTGAGCTGGCGCTTATTCAAAGGGCCATGGACATGACATTGGCAGTGCATCAGGCCACAGCCAGCATCTTGTATCCGGGCATCAGCACCGCCGAAGTCACCAGCTTTATCGATGAAGCGCATCGCCGGGTCGGGGCCAGTGGCTCTTATTTTTGTATCGTGCTGTTTGGCACTGACACAGCTTTCCCACATGGCGTAGCCCATCCCAAAGTGCTGCAAGATGGCGACATGGTGCTGATTGATACCGGCTGTCGTTTGCATGGCTATTTATCGGATATCACCCGCAGCTATGTGTTTGGGGAGGCCAGCGCAAAACAGCGCTCGGTGTGGCTGCACGAGAAAAAGGCTCAATGGGTGGCTTTCGAAGCAGCTCAGCCCGGCCAGGCTTGCCAGCAAGTAGATAGGGCAGCCCGGGGCTATCTGCAGCAACAAGGCTATGGTCCGGATTATCAGCTACCGGGCCTGCCTCACCGAACCGGCCACGGCATAGGGCTGGATATCCATGAGTGGCCCTATCTGGTGGAAGGCAATACCACCGCACTGGCAGAGGGTATGTGTTTTAGCAACGAACCTATGTTGGTATTGCCTGGTGAGTTCGGCGTGCGGCTGGAAGATCACTTTTATATGACAGAGCAAGGCCCGGTTTGGTTTACCGAGCCGGCACACGCGATTGATGATCCGTTCGGCCTAAAGCCGTAAGGTGATGGAACTGTTGTAAGTTACGCGCAGTCTTAGATTAAGCAACAGTTGCTTGCATGCTGTTGCTTAAGTTTTAACCGTACTGGCCGATAAACTGCTAAGCTATGGTTAAATTCGCACCCGGAGGCCCCAAATGGATGTCATTATTCCATTTTTGCCGCGTACGCCTGGTACCCCTGTTGAACAGGAACCGCGGGTCGTTCCTCCTGTGTTTAAAGAAGCACGCCTAACGCCGTTAAAAAAAGAAAATGAACAGCGTGACACCCCGGAAAGGCGCCAAAGCAGGCATCGCAGGCGCAAAGACGATGTACCAGCCGGGCCGGAAACCACGCCGGAAGCAGAGCAAACCGTCGATGCCGATGGCCATGTCGATATCTATATCTGAGCCTTTTCTGCTACCATAGCGCCATAAAATTATCGTTACCTTCGTTAAGGCAGGCATGGCATCCATTCGTAAAGAAGTCGCAGCTGCATTTCGCTCTGAAGGGCCGCTGGCCCGCCATATTGCTGGTTTTCGTGCCCGCAATGCCCAATTGCAGTTAGCGGATAGCATTGCCCAAGCCATCGATAATCAGAGTGTGCTGGTGGCTGAAGCCGGCACAGGTACCGGCAAGACCTTTGCCTATCTGGTACCGGCGCTGTTATCCGGCCAGAAAGTGCTGATCTCGACCGGTACCAAGAATCTGCAGGAACAGCTGTTTCACCGCGACTTACCAACGATGACGGCCGCTTTGGCCAGCCCACTGCAATTGGCGCTGTTAAAAGGCCGCTCCAATTACTTGTGTCTGTACCGGCTAGAGCAGCATGTGGCCCATGTGCCGGTGGCCGAGCCGCAGCTGATGCAGGATTTAAGTTTAATCAACAAGTGGGCCGCAGAAACCCAAACCGGCGATATCGGTGAGCTGACGTACATTGCCGAAGACTCCAAAGCACTGCCTTACGTCACCAGTACCACCGACAACTGCCTGGGGAAAGACTGCCCGGTGTACGAAAACTGCCATTTGCTCAAAGCCCGCAAAAAAGCCCAGGCGGCCGATCTGGTGGTAGTCAATCACCATTTGTTTTTTGCCGATCTGGCCATTAAAGACACCGGTTTTGGTGAGCTGTTACCGCAAATGGATGTGTTTGTGTTCGATGAAGCCCATCAATTGCCGGATTTAGCCTGCGATTACTTTGGCGAGCATGTATCCAGCCGTCAGCTACTGGAGCTGTGCCGTGATCTGGATCTGGCCTGCAAAACCGATTTGCGCGATCACCCCCAGCTGCGCAAAATCACTGACAAAGTTGCGCAACAGGTGAAAGACTGGCGCTTGCAGTTCCCGGTAGAGCCCGAGCGGGGTAACTGGCGCGAGCGTAGCCAGCAGCCTCAGATGCAAAGCATGATGCAGCGCTTAACCGAAACTATGGATTTACTGTATCAGGTATTAAAGGAAAGTCTGGGGCGCAGCGAGGCGGCTGATCATTGCTTTGAGCGGCTGGCGCAAAACCGTAGCCGCTTGCAAAAACTCAACGATACCAGTAAGCCGGATGTCAGTCTTTGGTACGACACCAGCCGCATGCATCTCACCTTGCACCTGACGCCGCTAAGTATTGCCGAAAAATTTCGCGAAGTGGTGTTTGCCGGGCAGAAAAGCTGGATTTTCACCTCGGCAACTCTGTCGGTTGATGGTGGTTTTGTTCATTACCAGCAGCAGATGGGGCTGGAGCAAGCCGATAGTCTGTTGTTGGACAGCCCTTTTGATTACCAGCAGCAGGCGCTCTTGTGTGTACCACGTTATCTGCCCGAGCCACATCAGCACCAGGCCATGCAACAAGCATTGCTGCAAACGGCTATCCCCCTGATTCAGGCCAATCAGGGGCGCTGCTTTATGCTCTTTACCAGCCACCGCATGTTAAAGTGGATGGCGGATGTGCTGCCGGAACAGATCCGCCAGCCGGTACTGGTGCAGGGCCAAACCAGCAAACGGGTGTTGCTGGATAAATTTGTGCAGCTGGATGATGCGGTGCTGCTTGGCACCAGCAGCTTCTGGGAAGGCGTAGACGTACGGGGGGATGCGCTTAGCCTGGTGATTATCGACAAACTGCCTTTTGCCAGCCCGGACGATCCCTTGTTGCAGGCGCGGATGGAAGCCAGCAGCAAGCAGGGGGGGGATCCTTTTGCGGCAGTGCAGCTGCCGCAGGCGGTGATCAGTTTAAAGCAAGGGGTTGGCCGGTTGATCCGGGATGTCACCGATCGTGGCGTGCTGGTGATTTGCGACAACCGGTTGGTGACCAGGCCTTATGGTGACGTGTTTTTAAAAAGCCTGCCGCCGATGCAGCGCACAAGGGACTTGACCAGAACGTTGCAGTTTATTGCCGATAAAGACGCTGCCAAGCGCTCTGACTGACATGGTATTTTAGCGCCTGAGCAGGTAAAATCCGGGCTCTTTAAGTGCTGCGCTGGAGTAGAATGTGAAATTACTGGCCTTAGATACCTCAACCGAAGCGTGTTCGGTCGCTTTGCGACTGAATGACGAGGTGTTGGCTTTGGATGAAGTTTGTCCGCAGCAACACAGCAAGCGGGTACTGCCGATGGTGCAACAGCTGTTGAGCGATGCTGGGCTGACACTGAGCCAATTGGATGGGTTGGTGTTTGGCAAGGGGCCAGGCAGTTTTACCGGGGTGCGCATTGGTGTTGGGGTGGCGCAGGGGCTGGCTTTTGGTGCTGACTTGCCGTTGTATGGCATCTCTACACTGGCGGCGATGGCTCAGGCGGCGCAGCGATTGCATCAGGCCCGGCAGGTACTGGCCGCCATTGATGCCCGTATGGCAGAAATCTACTTTGGTGAATATCAGTTGGACGATAGCGGCGTGATGCAATTGCAGGGGCTGGAGCAGGCGATCCGGCCAGAGTTGCTGCAACCGCGGACCCACTCTGCAGAGTGCACTGCTGTCGGTACCGGCTGGCAGACTTACGGGGCTGTGTTGCAGCAATGGCAGCCGGCGCAAAGCACCGATATTCTGTATCCATCGGCCCGGGATATGTTGACTCTGGCCGGGCCAGCCTGGCAGGCGGGCAGCTTTGTAGCGGCGGAGCAGGCGGAGCCTAGCTATGTGCGCGATACCGTCAGCTGGCAAAAACTCCCTGGTCGCTGACTTTTCAGTTGGCGGATATCTGGTTATACTCTGAGCATTCATCTCTCTGTTGAGCCACCTCTTTGAGCCTGAGTCTGGATAACAATCTTGCTGCCACTGGCGTCGCTGGGATCTTTCGGGATACCACAGCGCGGCCTGCCCGGCCACAAGAGCCAGCTGTTAACTCGGAGTTGCCTGAAGGACGGGGGATACGCCGCTCTGAAAAAGCACTGGATACGCTGGAGCAAAACCGCAGCCGGCAAAATGCCATGCCAGCAGGGGCTCAGACCTCGCAAAAGACGGCGCTGTATCAGGACATTGCCAATCAACAGCAACGTACTGAACTGCAATCCATGTTGGGCATTGATCTTTACGCCTGAGTCGTTCTGATCTTCCTTATCTTTCTGTTCGTATAAGCCTGCATTACCCTCAATCGGAACCATCATGCCTAATTGCTTAATTACCGGTGCTAGCTCAGGCATTGGCCGTCAGTTGGCTATGCATTATGCCAAAGCGGGCTGGCAGGTGTTGGCGGTGGCCCGCTCGACCGATGCGCTGAATGCGTTAGCACAGCAGCACACCAGCATTCAGCCTTTTACCGCGGATCTTACTCAGGCTAAAGACATCGCAGCGCTGTGCCAGGCTCTAACAGACTCTGGTCAGCCACTCGATTTAGCCATTCTCAATGCAGGTACCTGCATCTATGTGGATGCAACTGATCTTAAGCTAAGTGACTTTGAGCAGACTTTCGCCATTAACTTCTTTGCTTTGGTTGCGCTCAGTGCTGCTCTGCTGCCTTTGCTTAAACAGGCGGCAAAAGGTCGGTTGGCGTTGGTAAGCAGCTTAGCGCATTATTTTCCATTTACCCGGGCCGAAGCCTATGGCGCCAGTAAAGCTGCCGTCAGTTATTTTGCCGACAGCTTGCGGGCCGATTGGGCCAGTGAGGGCGTGGCGGTGAGCCTGATTGAGCCAGGTTTTGTTGATACACCGCTGACACAGAAGAATGATTTTGCTATGCCGTTTTTACTGACTGTGGAAGATGCTACTAACCGCATTGTCTCTGGGCTGGATCACAGCAAGCCGCGTATTCGATTTCCCAAACGCCTGGTCTGGTCGCTAAATCTGTTGCGGGTTTTGCCGTATCGCTGGCGAATTCGTCTGGCGAAGAGGATGAAACCATGAATTGGCGCGCCGTGATTGGCTTTGAACTGGGTTGGCTGGCGCTGGTGTATTTTCAACACCTGGCCATGCTGCCGGTGGCTATTTACCTGTTCTGGGCTTGGTGGCGTTTGCCGAAATCCCAGCAAATCCTGGTACTGCAACTGGCATTGCTTGGTATTGGTATTGACAGTGTACTGGTGCTAACCGGGGTGTTGCAGTTTACCACCACCATTTGGCTGCCTGCCTGGTTCTTGCTGTTGTGGTGTTTGTTTGCCTTGGCTGTGGTGGAAGTCTTTGCTTCTTTACTCAGAAATCTCTGGCTTGCGCCGCTACTGGGGGCTGTTGGTGGCCCATTGTCATATCTCGGTGGTGCAGTGCTTAGTGGCGGTCAGCTATTGATGCCATTGGGCTGGTTGTCCTGGACTTGCCTGGTTCTGATTTGGGCTGGCCTGGCTGCTTACTATGGTTCGTTAAATAAGGAGCGTTTGCATGCAGAAAAAATGGCTTAGTATCCTTTTATTGGTATGGCTCTGGCCAGCTGCTGCTATGCCGGATCTACAATTGGTCGGAGAAGGTACTTTTCGTTACATGTTCTGGCAATTGTACGATGCCCGTTTAAAAACCAGTGATGGCAGCTTCGAGGGGTATGAGAAAAATGCGCCTGTGTTGCTGGAGCTCACCTACAAGCGCAGCATCAGTCGCGACCAGTTTATTGATGCTACCGTCGATCAGTGGCAGCACCTTGGCCAGAGTAGCCAAGCGCAACAGCAAGACTGGGCCAGTCAGCTTAAAACCATCTGGCAGGATGTGGGTCGGGGGGATCGGTTGTCGGCTTTGTTGCAGCATGATATGACGGTGGACTTTTACCTGAATGGAGAGCCTATTGGCCGTATCGACGACGCCGACTTTGGCCCACTGTTTTTTGATATTTGGTTGCATCCGGATACCAGCGCACCGGGCCTTCGCCGCCAGTTATTGGCGGCGCGTAGGGGATGATTTTTATTGGCTGGCTGAAGACTGGATAAACTGCATCAGCCGTTTGGCAATGTCGATGTTGTCCATAAAACCAGTGAATTGTTCAGCGCCTTTGCCATAAGCCAGTACCGGCACATCGGCGGCTGTATGACCAGTTGTGGTCCAGCCAGTGCGGGTGGCCTGATTGATAAAGCCATTTAGCAGGTTTCTAAGCTCTGTTTTGTCATCATGGACCGCCAGCACGGCCATTCGTTGCTCATCACTTAATGTTAGGCCGGTCCAGTGCCGCCATTGATCGGCCAGCTCAGCCTGCTCCAGCTCCATCATACGACGGGTAATTTCCCGCACGGTGAACTGGACACCATAGATAAGATCGGCTCGCCATTCATAAATACCATCGGCTGCCAGCGCCAGACCTCCGGTCTCGTGATCGGCAGTAATAATCAGCAAAGTATCCGGATTGGCATCAACAAACGCCTTGGCCGACTGAATGGCCCTGGCAAAGTCGTGCATCTCAGCCATGGCGCAGGCAATGTCATTGGCATGACCACACCAGTCGATTTGGCTGCCTTCGACCATCAGCACAAAGCCGTGTGGGTGACCCGCCAACAACTCCAGTGCTTTTTCTGTCATGATCTGAAGCGGTGACTCCATCTCCTGGTTGAGCACATAAGGCAGGCCATTCTCAGCCAGCAGTGCCAGTGCCGGCATCTGGTTTAGCTGCTTCAGCTGCTGCCAGCTGTCGGCATACTGATAGCCCTCGGCCTGAAACTCAGACACCAGATTACGATCGTCGCGAATAAAGTGTGTTAAACCACCACCGAACATTACATCCGGTACCAACTGCCCATTGATGCGAATATCAAAGTACTGATCGGCAATGGCATCCATATTCCGTCGACTTTTATTGTGCGCTAAAAAAGCAGCCGGTGTGGCATGATTGATTTGTGAGCTGGCCACTATGCCATTGGCTTTACCCAGGCGTTTAGCTTGCTGCATCATAGTGCCAATGGGTACGTGTTGCTGGTCGACTGAGATGGCACCATTAAATGACTTAAAGCCTGTCGCTAATGCGGTGGCACTGGCAGCAGAATCGGTCACCAGGGTTTGATCATCCGGCCAGGTACTGGACATGCCAGTCCAGAGCTGATCGTAGATAGTAGGTTTAATCTGTTGGTGTTTGCCTTCAGCCAGAAAATAACGATAGGCCGTCAGATAGTTAGACCCCATGCCATCGCCAATCATAAAAATAATATTGCTGGGTGCAGTCTGCTCCACAGCGGGTGGGGTGGAGGATGGGGTTTGGGCGCAGGCCGCCAGGATAAGAGTAGCAGCCAGCGGCAAGACGAAGCGATTCATCAACATTCCTTTCAGGAGTAATACGAGGTTAAGTGTACCGAATTGCAGACTACTCTACAAAAACATCGGCTAAATCCTGCTTTTATAGCGATAAACTGCATAAAAGCTGGACAGTCGGAACTTTCGTGGCATGCTGTACTCAGATGATTTGTAAGAATTTGTAATCATCACCTGACTCAAGTGCAAGTCAACGAGGTTCCAATGACGCTACCAACAAAAATAATTCAGGCGTGTTTGCTTTGTTGTACCAGTTTGCTATTGCCGCTTCAAGCAGATACAGCAACGCAAGAACTTTCATTCTCCGACCAACTCAGTTTTTATGCGGATCACCCATTGCGTTCTGATGGACACAAAGCTCGCAATCGCTACCGCAATCCTGTGGATACATTGCTGTTTTTTGCCGTCGAACCACAGCATCAGGTATTGGAAATCTGGCCTGCCCGGGGTTGGTACACGGAAATTCTGGCACCTTATTTAAGAGATCAGGGGCAGTTAACCATTGCTCATCATCGCCAGCTGCAATTGGATGCAGATGACGATAGGCAGCGGTTTTGGGCGCGAATCAGTCGTCAACTGTCCGAGCGGATTGAGCTGCAACCGGAGTATTTTGGTGCTGTGAAGCAGTTGGCGTTTGATCCGCCTGAGCTGCTTCATCTGGGGCAAGAAGGCCACTACGATAGAGTATTGAGTTTTCGCAATGCCCATATTTGGGATCAGCATGGCTTGTTACTGCAGAGCATGCAGGAGTTTTTCCGGGTATTAAAACCAGGTGGCATTCTGGGTATGGTGGAGCACAGAGCCAGCCGGGTATCCGACATCACCAGTTTTGCCGGCGAAGGCTATCTGGATGAAGCGTACATCATTATGGTGGCGGAATTCGCTGGCTTTCAGTTGCTGGATCGCAGTGAGATTAATGCCAATCCACTGGATACACGCGATCATCCGCGCGGGGTTTACAGTTTACCCCCCACATTGGCGATGGGTTCTGAAGATCGTGAGCGATTTTTGGCGATTGGCGAAAGTGACCGCATGACGCTGAAATTTATCAAACCAGAGCATTATTCTTCACGTCCTTATGCAGTTCAGCCATAAGTTCTTACTCAGTGGTCTTGAATTAGCCGCACTTAGCAGCAATGCGACTCTGCCGGGGCAGCCGATACTGTGTTTGCATGGCTGGCTGGATAATGCGGCCAGCTTTTTGCCTTTAGCAAAGCAGCTCAAAGGGCTTCCACTTTTGGCATTAGAATTTCCCGGCCACGGCCATTCATCTCACCGTGGTCCTGATGCGGCTTATTATTTTTTTGATTGGGTACAGGATTTAGTTGCCTTATGCCAGCAACAGCAATGGCAAGACCTGACCATTATTGGTCACTCGATGGGCGGCATGGTGGCGACGGCCTTGGCAGCCAGTTTCCCTGAGCTGGTAAAGCAGCTGGTGTTGATAGATAGTCTTGGGTTTGTGGTGGCGGATGAAGCAACGGCTGCTGGGCAACTGCGTCTGGGCATTGAATCACGATTAAAGCCACAACCCAGCCGAGTCCCTTGTTACCCGAGCCTGAAAGCTGCTGCCGAAGCCCGCTTAAAACAAAGTGATTTTACCCTGACCGAAGCCATGTTGCTGGCCGAGCGTGGCACCGTGCAGCAAGCCGATGGTTTTCGTTGGCGGGCAGATATGCGTTTACGGCAGCAATCTGTCTATCGGTTAAGTCCGGCGCAAGCCAAAGCCTTGATTGCTGCGGTTGAGTGTCCGGTACTGGCAGTTCTGGCACAAGATGGTATGTTTAAAGAGCAAGGTATTTCCTGGCAGCCGTATTATCATCGATTACGACACCAAAGGGTCATTGGTGGACATCATTGTCACATGACCGAAGCTAAGCAGGTAGCCGTCAGTATTCAGCAATTTTTATCTGCCGCATCCTGAAGTGAGATGACAGCAAGCCGATTGTGGCCTGACCACTTTTGTGGGAAGATAATTGGCTAGAGTAAAAACTCTGAACTGGTGCTGCTGCATTGACAGTCGGGCCAAGCCATAATAAAACAGAATAAAACACAATTAAGACAAGAATTTTTAAGGAGAGGACGGTGGAGCAAGTTTGGTTAAAACGTTACCCAGCCGGCGTACCTGCTGAGATCAATGCCGATCATTATCATTCCTTGTTGGATATCATTGAGCAGAGTATCAATAAGTTTCCGGATCACACTGCTTTCGTCAACATGGGTAAAAGCATCAGTTACCGCGAACTCGATAAGCTGAGCAAAGCATTTGCGGCCTATTTGCAAAAAGAGCTGGGACTTGGTAAAGGTGATGCCGTTGCCATCATGATGCCAAACCTACTGCAGAACCCGGTTGCTATTACCGGTGTGTTGCGTGCAGGTTGCACCGTGGTCAATGTGAATCCGTTGTACACGCCACGTGAGCTGGAGCATCAGTTAAACGATTCCAAAGCCAAAGCTATTGTTATCGTCGAAAACTTTGCCCATACCCTGGCTGCAGTGCAAAAGAAAGTAAAGCTTGAACACGTCATCCTGACCAAGATGGGTGATATGCTGGGAATGGTCAAAGGCACTATTGTGAATCTGGTGGTAAAGCACATCAAAAAGTTGGTGCCAGCCTACCAGCTCAGCAAAGTCATCTCTTTTAAAGAGGTGTTGGAAAAAGGCCAGCACCTGAAATACCAATTGCCAGATGTTGATGGCAGCGATTTAGCCTTTTTGCAATACACCGGTGGTACTACTGGGGTGTCCAAAGGCGCTATGTTGACGCACCGTAATATGGTGGCCAATCTGGAGCAGGCTTCCGCTTGTTTGGATCCTATTCTTGAAGAAGGTAAGGAGCGGGTGGTAACCGCTTTGCCGCTGTACCATATCTTCGCACTAACCGCCAATTTCCTGGTCTTTATGAAGTACGGTGGCACCAACTTGCTGATCACCAATCCGCGTGATATGCCTACCTTTATCAAAGAGCTTAAAGCTTTCCCATTCACTGCTTTAACTGGGGTTAACACCCTGTTTAATGGCTTGATGAATACGCCTGGTTTCACCGACATCGACTTCAGTCAGCTAAAGATATCACTGGGTGGGGGTATGGCTGTGCAGCGTCCAGTGGCTGAGCGTTGGCAAAAATTAACCAAAACCCGTTTGCTGGAAGGGTATGGCTTAACTGAATGTTGTCCTTTAGTTACCCTTACCCCCTACGATGTGGATGGCTTTACCGGTAGTATTGGTTTGCCTGCACCATCAACCTTAATCCGTATCGTGGATGAAGAAGGTAAGGATGTCGCTACTGGTGAGCCTGGCGAGATGATCGTACAAGGACCGCAAGTGATGAAAGGCTACTACAACCGTCCGGATGAAACCGACAAAACCATCAAGGATGGCTGGTTGTATACAGGGGATGTTGCCCGTATGGATGAGGAAGGCTTCTTCTACATCGTGGATCGTAAAAAAGACATGATACTGGTGTCTGGTTTTAATGTATTCCCGAACGAGATTGAAGAAGTGGCCGCCATGAACGACAAAGTGCTGGAAGTGGCAGCGGTTGGTGTACCCAATGATGCGGCTGGTGAAGTGGTGAAACTCTTCGTAGTGAAGAAAGATCCATCACTTACCGCTGAGGAGCTTATAGCACATTGCAAACAGAACCTGACTGGTTACAAGGTACCTAAACACGTTGAGTTTCGAGACGAGTTGCCCAAAACCAATGTCGGTAAAATTTTACGCCGTGAACTGCGGGAGTCTTAAGTTCTGTTAAAGCCATTACTGCAAGATAATGACAGCCTGCGGCAATTTTGCCTGCAGGCTGCAAGCAAACCTTTACTGTTACTCGACACCGAGTTTATCCGTCAAAGCACTTTGCAGCCAAAGCTGGGCTTAATCCAATTGTACGATGGGGATGAGCTGGTGCTGGTGGACCCGTTAGCTATTACCGATTGGTTGCCATTAAAAAACCTGCTGGTCAATGCCGATGTTACCAAGGTGATGCATGCCTGCATGGAAGATTTAGACGCCTTTCAGACCATCGGTATTGATAGCATTATGCCCTTAATTGATACTCAGATGGCTGCGTTACTGTTAGGTCAGGGCAGCAGTGTTGGTTTTGCAGCTTTGGTGGAGCAGGTCACCGGCACCAAACTGGATAAAGGCGAGTCAAGAACCAACTGGCTGGCACGGCCGCTTCGCGATGCGCAGCTGAGTTATGCCGCCAATGATGTGCTGTATTTATTACCAGTCTACCAACAACTGCAGCAGCAGCTGACTGCCGAACAGCACCAATTGTTGCAGCAAGAGGCTGAGCAATTGCAGCTAAGACGCAGCATGCAGTGGCCTGATCAGCTTCGTTTTATAGACATCAAAAACAGTTGGCAGTTACCACCCCGCGCGTTGGCTGTGCTGCAGCAATTGGTGGTGTGGCGGTTGGATTACGCAAGGAGCAAAGATCTGGCTTTGGGCCTGGTTTTTAAAGATGCGCAGCTGTTTGATATTGCCCGCAAAGCCCCAGCAAGCTTTGCTGCCTTGCAGGCCATTCCAGGATTGCCGGAGCGTGAGCTCAAGCGTCATGGTCAAGTGGTATTGCGTTTGGTGGAACAAGCGCTGGAAAGTGATCCGGCCGCTTGGCCACAGCCAGCTTACCATCGGGAGCAGTTTGCCGGTTATCGTGAAGTGACTGCGCAAATTCGTGAACGTGTGCAGCAAGCAGCCAGCCAGCATCAATTACCTGCTGAGTTACTCGCCACTAAGCGACAACAAACCGAGTATTTGAACTGGTGCTGGCGGGTGTCGGATGCAGAGCGTCAGGAGTTGCCTGTGCCTGAGCTTTTGCGCGGCTGGCGTAAACCCTTGTTGCAGCCCCTGCTGCCCTGGCCTGAGCATCTGAATAACAGTTAAACCTTTTTCTTACGTAGGAAGGCTGGGTTGGATCAGCCTTTTTTTTGCATTATAACGGATTATTTTTTCAAATAATTTTCATGTGATCGTCCTTTTGAATGGTGGCGTAAAGTTTGAGCAACCTCCAATCAATAAGGGTATTCACATGAAAGGAATAAAGCGTCTTGCTGTTTCGGCAGCCATCGTGACTTCACTTGCAGCATGCAACAGCAGCTCGGACCGTATTGAACTGCCGGTTAATCCACCACCACCACCACCGCCACCAGTTGTCGATGCCTCTTTACGGGTGATCCATGCGGTTTCCGATGCGCCCGCCGTCAATGTTCTTGCCAATGGTGATGTGGCCGTTGCAGGCCTTGACTACGCTGAAAGCTCTGCTCGATTAGAGCTTCCACCTGCTACATATAGCGTTGCTGTAGACGCTTTGTTGCCAGGTGACGATACACTCACTGTGATAGGGCCGGTTGATTTAGCTTTGGAAGAGGCCACCAACTACAAAGTATTTGCTGTAGGGTCTGTCGTAGCAGACAGCATCATGCCTGTGGTCGTGACTTCGGATATTGAAGATATTACAGACGGCAACATTCGTCTGCAGGTGGTGCATGCTGCTGCTGCCGCCCCGGCAGTGGATATTCATGTTACGGCTCCAGATGATGATTTAACCGCACCCCTTGCTACCCTGGATTTTGCAGAATTTACCGGTGCAGTCGATGTACCTGCTGGTAATTACCGGGTTCGCATTACACTGCCTGGAGAAGACACCGTGGTATTTGATAGTGGTGCTTTGGATTTAGCCGCTGGCACCGATCTGGTCGTAGCTGCCATCAACAATCGCTTTGCCGGTGATTCACCGGTGTCTTTACTGGCGGTAGCTCCCAATGGCACCTTCTTTGATGTGCTGGATGCTAACAGCAAATCAGCGGTGCGGGTGATCCATGGTGTTTCCGATGCACCGGCAGTCGATGTCTTGGTGAATGATACTATCCGACTGGTTGAGGACTTATCCTTCCCGGATTTTACTGGCTACGTTAATGTTGACCCAGACGAGTACAATGTCAAAGTGGTCGCCAATGCCGACAACAGCATTGTAGCGTTGGATGCAGACTTGGATTTAGCGGCTGGTGTGTTCTACAGCGTGCATGCACTAGGTTCCCTGGGTGAAGGCGAGATTTCCCCATTGGTGCTGATGGACATGCCGCGCCGGGTAGCTACCGAGGCGAAAGTACGTATCATCCATGGTTCTTTCCTGGCACCAAATGTGGATATCTATGTGACAGCAACCAATGATATCAGCGATGCTGAGCCAGCCTTTAGCAATGTACCATTCCTGGCGGAAACCGGATATGTCTCACTGGCAGCAGGTTCGTATGTAGTAACTGTAACAGCAACTGGTAGCAAAGATGCCGCCATTGGCCCGGTCACGCTGGACCTGGAAGCCAACACCATTTACACCGCTATTGCGCGTGACGGTGAGGGCCTTACAGCCGACTTTGGATTAATCCTGATGGACGACTTTGTGCAGGAAGATTGATTCTGTGCTTGCATCCTGACTGATGTGCAGCTTGGCCCACCGTTAAAAGTGGGCCTTTTTTATGCAAGCTCTTTGTTTACTATCGTTTTTCATCCGGGAAACTAACATTCAACTCCAACACCGAGAGTTCATCGGAGCGCTGCTCCAACGACACTGAAATCTGATCGGCTGGAATATCGACGTACTTGCGGATCACTTCCAGAATATCGCGTTCCAGCTGGGGCAGGTAATCCGGGCCAGAGCGACGGTTGCGCTCGTGCGCCACAATAATTTGCAACCGCTCTTTGGCGGTACTGGCAGTTTTCTTCTTGGTGGAGCGAAAATAATCCAGTAATGACATGCGGCTAACCTCCAAAAATCCGTTTGAGTAATCCCTTCTTCTCCACCGTTAAAAAGCGGAAATCGACGTGATTGCCAAGCAAGCGGCTCACAGTGTCCAGATAAGCCTGGCCAGCATCGCTTTCTTGATCCAAGGTGACAGGTTGGCCAGAGTTGGAAGCATTCAGCACGGCTTGCGACTCCGGAATGACACCAATCAGTGGAATAGCCAGAATTTCCTGCACATCTTCTACGCTGAGCATCTCGCCTTTGGCCACCCGCTCCGGGTTATAGCGGGTAAGCAGCAAATGTTCTTTGATGGCATCCTCGTTTCGCTCTGCCCGTCGTGATTTGCTGCTAAGCATGCCCAGAATGCGATCCGAGTCGCGCACCGAGGAGACTTCCGGGTTGGTAACGACCACGGCTTCATCGGCAAAATAGAGAGCCATCATGGCACCGGCTTCAATACCCGCTGGAGAGTCACAAATTATAAACTCAAAGTCTTTGGCCAGTTCATTCAAGACTTTTTCGACCCCTTCTTTCGTCAGGGCATCTTTATCACGGGTTTGCGACGCTGGTAAAATAAACAGGTTTTCGACCCGTTTGTCTTTGATTAGAGTTTGTTTTAGATTGGCTTCGCCATTGATCACATTAACAAAGTCGTACACCACGCGGCGCTCGCACCCCATAATCAGATCGAGGTTTCGCAAGCCGATATCAAAATCCACGATGACGGTTTTATGGCCGCTTAAGGCAAGGCCGGTGCCAATAGCCGCACTGGACGTTGTCTTACCAACGCCACCCTTGCCTGAGGTCACCACGATAATTTTTGCCATGGGTTCAATTCCTTCTTTCAATTCAGTTGATGTTACAGCTCGCCAATGGCAATGCTGTCGTCCTGCATCCGAATGCAGGCTGCTTTATTCCAAAAATCACCTTGCAGGCTGTCACTCAACCAATAATGGCCGGCGATGGATACCAACTCGGCCTGCAGGTTTTGGCAAAAGATACGCTTAGTGCTGTCACCACTGGCGCCGGCAATGGCTTTACCACGCAAGGTGCCGTAGATATGGATATTGCCATCGGCGATGACTTCAGCACCGGCACCAACGGCTCCCCGCACAATCAAATCAGCTCCTTTGGCATAAATTTGTTGGCCAGAGCGGATATTTTGCTCCACCACCTTGGTATGCATCGGTACCTGCTCGACCCGAGCTTCACCCGATGAGCCAGGGGCTGGTGCCAGCGGTTTACTGTCCTGTCCCAGGCGCAATACGGCAAGGCCTGCTGCCTGAGCCAGCTGTTTTTGTTCGGTGCTTGCTCCGGCCACGCCAACCAACACCAGCTTAAGCTGCTGAAACAACTGCTTAAGCGCGTTAAAATCAACCGTTTGGTGGTCCGGGGTCAGTTGAATCACCATGGCTGCCTGATGGAAAAAGCCAGGAGCCTGGTCGAGCTTTTGTTGCAAAGCGGCCTGCAGGCCTGCGACACTCAGGTCGCTGCTATGAATGACCGACAGCGGAAACAGGCTGCCTTTCAGCTCAAAGAATGGTTCGGACAATAATTCGGACATAGTTTGGTATGATCATCTTAACTTGGGTAAATGCAGCGCACACTCACGTGTTGTTTTATTCTAGGTTTGTTTAATTCCAATCAGGCTGAGCCGCTTCAAACAGCTTTGCAACAGACGTCGGAGTAAGGGGCACCCGGCTGGGTGAATTTCATCCTGTTAACTCTGCATCAGGGCGGGAAGCGCGGTACAAGCCAATGGCTTCATGGTATAGTTTACTACAGTGTTAGGCAAGTTCGATAAAGTGATTTTACGCCATGTTGTGTGTTGTCTACAAAAGCCTGAAAAAAGACCAGACTTACCTTTATATTGAGCGTCGGGATGATTTCTCCAAAGTGCCTGATGCCTTACTGGTCAGTTTCGGCAAACCCCAGTTGGTGACATTGATTAACCTTGAAAAGCGAACTTCTTTGGCGTTGGCTGATCTGAGTAAAGTGAAGGCAGAGCTCAGTGATAAAGGTTACTACCTGCAATTACCTCCACCACCAGAAGATCTGCTGGCGGAACACAAAGCCACATTGCAATTAAAATAGTAAAAGAGTGCACTTAACGTAGTAATGGGTGCAATTAAAATCGTGAACGGGAGTGTTATGCGCATGATTCCATGGATCCAGGCCACAGCGTTAAGCCTATTGCTGGCTTTTCCGGTACTGGCCAAACCCAGCTTTTCTGAATACGCCGAGGGGCTTCGGCAGGAAGCCGTTGAGCGGGGGTATGACCCTGCGTTGATTGAGCAGGTGTTTACCAGTTTGCAATTCCATGAGCGGGTAGTGACGGCCGATCGCAACCAGCCGGAGCGGGTGGAAACCCTGGATACCTATTTGCCCAAGCGGGTCAGTGAAACCCGGATCCGTATGGCCCGTGAACGCTATCAGCGCTATCAGGAACAACTGAAAGAAGTGGAAGCCCGCTATGGCGTGCAAGGTCGCTTTATTATTGCGTTATGGGGCCTTGAAAGCAGCTTTGGCCGTTTTATGGGCAACCACTCAGTGCCTTCGTCTCTGGCTACCCTGGCGTACGAGGGGCGGCGCGAGGCCTTTTTCCGCAGCGAATTTTTTCATGCCATGGACATTCTGGCTGCAGGTCACATAGAGCTAGACGACATGAAAGGCTCTTGGGCTGGTGCCATGGGACAAAGCCAGTTTATGCCAAGTTCGTTTTTATCCTATGCGCAGGACTTCGACGGTGACGGCCGCAAGGATATCTGGGGCAACCAGATGGATGTGTTTGCTTCCATAGCTAACTATCTGAAAAGACTGGGTTGGGATAACAGCCAGACCTGGGGGCGGGAGGTCAAATTACCAGAAAATTTCTCGATGGATTATGCCATTCCACGCGGCACTCCAAATCGTGCTGCCTGGCTGCGCGAATGGGCACGTACCGAGCGTACCTTGGCCGAGTGGCAACAGTTGGGGGTCCGGCGACTGGATGGTCGTGACTTGCCGGAGCGTGATATTAAAGCGGCCTTGATTTTGCCGGATAATGAAGGCGGCCGGGCTTATTTGGCCTATGATAATTACAAAACCTTAATGCACTGGAATCGATCTTATTATTTTGTCACCAGTGTCGGTTATCTGGCCGATTTAATTGCAGCGGGCGAGTAAGCCCTGTGAAGCGAGTGAGTTATGTATCAGCATCGTAATCTCTGTGGTGATCGGATTGATCTGCCCGTTGGCAAAGTCGTGTGCATTGGTCAGAATTACCAGGATCATATTGCCGAAATGAAAAGTCAGGTCGCTGCCGAGGCTTTATTTTTTATCAAGCCCGCTACGGCGCTTGCCGACTTAACCCAGCCGGTCGCGATCCCACTTCATCATGGTGCTGTGCATAATGAAACCGAGCTGGCGGTATTGATTCAAACGCCGCTTTGCAAAGCCTCTGCCCAGCAAGTGGCCCCGGCGATTTGGGGCTACAGTCTGGCGCTGGATCTCACGCTACGTGATATTCAAACCGAGCTGAAACGACTGGGGCGTCCCTGGGAGATTGCCAAAGGCTTTGATGGGGCCTGTCCGGTTGGCCCTTTTGTGCCGCAGGCGCAGGTGAAGCACCCGCAGCAATTGGACTTCAGTTTGACCGTTAATGGCGAGCTACGTCAATCCGGTACCACAGCGACCATGATCCGTGGTATTCATCAGATGATCAGTGAGATGTCGCACTGGTTTAGTTTGCAACCAGGCGATATCGTCCTCACTGGCACCCCGGCTGGGGTAGGTCCTTTACAGCCTGGCGATCGTCTGGTGTTGCAACTGGCCGACTTGTTGCATCTGAACACTGAAGTGGTGGCGGCATGAGCCTGGGAGAACGTTTTTGGGAACATAAATCCCTGGCTGAGATGAGCCCGCAGGAATGGGAGGCCGTCTGCGATGGTTGCGCCAAATGTTGCCTGAATAAGTTTATCGATGATGAAGGCCCTGAGCTGGATTTTTTGCCGACCGATCAGTTGCAAGAAGGCGAGCAGGTGCATTACACCAACATCGCCTGTCGTTATCTGAATTCGCACAAATGCGAATGCACGGAATACCAAAACCGTACCGTCCTGGTGCCCGATTGCATTCAACTGACCAAAGACAACCTGAAAGACATCTTTTTTATGCCACCCTCCTGCAGTTATCGACGTTTGCATGAAGGCAGAGGCTTGCCAAGCTGGCATCCGCTGTTGAACAATGGTAAAAAAAGCCTGATGCATAAAAAACAAATGTCGGTGCGCAATAAAACCATTTCGGAAGCTCAGGTCAATTTGCATGACTTTGAAGACTTCATTGTGCGCTGGCCATTAAATGACCTTGATTGAGGCGAAATGCGCTTAAAGCAGATCCGGCTGGCGGGCTTTAAATCCTTCGTTGACGCAACGTCAGTGCCTTTCCCACAGCAAATGACGGCTGTGGTCGGCCCCAATGGCTGCGGTAAATCCAATGTCATTGATGCGGTACGTTGGGTGCTTGGTGAAAGCTCGGCCAAGAATCTGCGCGGTGATGCCATGACCGATGTTATTTTCAATGGCTCGTCGCAGCGTAAACCGGTTTCTCAGGCGTCGGTCGAGCTGGTGTTTGAAAATACCCAGGGCAGGGTGCAGGGCTCGATGGCCGATCGCAGTGAAATTGCCATCAAACGCTTAGTGACCCGCGATGCTCAATCCACTTACTTCCTCAATGGTAGCAAATGCCGTCGACGCGACATTACCGATATTTTTCTGGGGACCGGTCTTGGTCCGCGCAGCTACGCTATTATCGAGCAAGGCATGATTTCACGCTTGATTGAGTCCAAGCCCCAAGAGCTGCGGGTTTTTATTGAGGAAGCGGCTGGTATCTCCAAATACAAAGAGCGGCGACGAGAAACCGAAAACCGCATCCGACATACCCGCGACAACCTGGATCGTTTATCCGATGTGCGGGAAGAGCTGGGCAAAAACCTCGACAAACTGAAACGCCAGGCCAGTGCTGCGGAGCGTTATAAAGAGCTTAAAGCCCGAGAGCGCCGTTTAAAAGCGGAAGTGACCGCGTTACGCTGGCTCAAATTCCACCAGTTACAAACCCAACTGGAACAGCAACTGGCTGCCGAGGAAACCGAGCTGGAAAAGTTTCAGGCGGCGCAGATGGGCGATCAGCGGGTATTGATTGAACTAAAGGAACAGCAGCAGGATCTACGTCAGCAGCAGACGATTGAGCAGGAGAGCTTTTACCGGCTGGGCGCTGAAATCAGTCGTATCGAGCAGCAGTTGCTGCACCAACGTCAGCAGCGCCAGCAGCGCAGCGCAGAGCTGGATAAGGTGCAGCAGCAACTGCAAGACGCCAGAGCACATCTGTCATTGGAGCAGCAGCAACTTGAAGAGCAACAAGCCATGCTGGAAGAGATCCTGCCAGAGCAGGCATTTTGTGAAGAGCAAGTCGCTTTGTTGCAGCAGCAGCTCGAAAGCCTGGAGCAAGCGCAAGACCAGGCAGAGCAGGACTGGCAGGTCTGGCAGCAACAGCAGTTTCAGTTGCAGCGCCAGCAACAGCAATGGCAACTGCAACTGAGCAATGCCCAGCAGCAACAAAGCCAGCAGCAACAACGTGAACAGCGTTTACAGCAGCAAGTTGCCGAATTAAAGCGGCAACTTGCCGCCGAAGCCGACAACGAGCGTGAACAAGTCTGGCACCAAGCCAAGGTGAGCACAGAGCAGGTGCGCACCGAATTGCAGCAAGCTGAGCTGCTACTTTCACAAACGCAGCAAGATCTGCAGCAGCTGCAGCGCCAGCACGATCGGCTGCAGCTGCAGTTGCAGCAACTTAGCCAAGAGCAAAACAAGCTGCAGCAAGCGCAGCAGCAAGCCAATCAACAGCAATTGATCAGTCAGTTGCAGGTGGAACCCGGTTGGGCAGAGGCCGTCTGTCTGGCACTCGGAGCCTTGCAGCATGCCAGTGTAAGCCCGCACTGGCCCGATGCATTAGATCAGACGCTGCTGTTAACTCAGCCAGTCTCTGTGTCAGCGCAGTCAGCAGGTCCCTGTCTGGCAGATAAAGTACAAGGCGCGGCTATTCCGGATTATTTTTACCGCATCCTGTTAGTCGACACCGATGCCAGTGCGCAGCAACAATTGCCAGACTTGGCGGCTGGTTTCACCTTAATGACAGTCAGTGGCCACTGGTATGGGCCAAACTGGTGTTTGTTGGCTGGGCTGGATGAACAAGACAGCTTTTTGGCACGGGCTGAGCGGCTGCAGCAGCTCAGCAGCGAGCAAACGGTGTTAGCCCAGCAAGAACAGATCGTATTGGCTGAGCTTGAAACCACCAGCCAGCGACTGAGCCAACAGCAGCTGGCGGTTACTAGCAGCAAGCAGGCACTGCAACAAAGCGAGCAGCAGGAGCAGGAAGCCCGAACCCAATGGCTGTTGCAGCAGCAACAGCAGCAGCAATGGCAGCAGCAAAGCCAACAACTCGAAGAAGAGATGGCGCAACTGGCAGTACTGGGTGAAGATACGCAGCTGCAGCAGGAAGCTTTGTCTGAACAGTTGTTGCAGCAGGATGAGCTGCTGGAGCAGCATCAAAGCCGTGAGCACGGCCTGGCGCAGCGGCGACAGGATCTGCAGCAGCAATTACGTCAGCAACGGTCCCGGCTGGAACAACAACAACAGCAGTTGCAGCAACTGACGGTAAACCTAACCAGCGGTCAACGCCAGTTGCAACTGTTGCAGCAAAGCCTGGTACGTAGCCAGCAGCAACAACAGCATCTGCAGGAGCGTGAGCAACACTTGTTGCAGCATGGCGATGACGATGAGCCGGATTTGGCCTTGCATGAAGCCCTGCAAGAAGTGCTGTTGCAACGTGAAACGGCAGAATTACAGCTGCAGCAGTTGCAAAATCAGTTGTCGGACTGTGAGCAGAAAATGCGTGAGCTGGAGCAGGGCCAGCACAGTATTTTGCAGCTGGTCAATCAAAAGCGCCAGCAACTGGAGTCGCTCAAGCTGGATGCGGAAGGGGATCGCATTCGTGCCAACAATATGTTGGAACTTCTGCAGGAACAACAAGCTCAGTTAAAACAGGTGTTGGAACAATTGGCCACCGATGCCGATGAGCAACAATTGCAAAGCGAGCTGGATAAAACCAGCGATGCTATCAGCAGGCTCGGTGCCATTAACCTGGCGGCCATTGATGAGTACCAGCAACAAGCCGAACGGAAAAGCTACCTGGACAGTCAGCATCAGGATTTAACCGATGCACTGGAGACGCTGGAAACGGCGATTCGTAAAATTGACCGGGAAACCCGCCAGCGCTTTAAAGAGACCTTTGAGCGGGTCGACCAGGGGTTGCGTACCCTATTTCCTAAGGTGTTTGGCGGTGGCAGTGCTTATCTGGAATTAACCGACGATGATTTGCTGGAGACCGGTGTCAGTATCATGGCCAGGCCACCGGGGAAAAAAAACAGCACCATTCATTTGCTGTCGGGTGGTGAAAAGGCGCTAACCGCATTATCATTGGTGTTTTCGATTTTTCAGCTGAATCCGGCACCATTTTGTATGCTGGATGAGGTGGATGCACCTTTGGACGATGCCAATGTCGGACGTTTCTGCAATCTTGTACGGGAAATGTCGGAAACGGTACAATTTATTTATATTAGTCATAATAAAATAGCCATGGAGATGGCAGCTCAACTGATGGGCGTGACCATGCAGGAGCCCGGTGTGTCCAGGGTGGTCGCAGTCGATGTTGATGATGCAGTAAAAATGGCTGAAGCCTCTTAGAATCAAAAGGATCCGGGAATGGCGAGTGAATTACGTTTAGCGCTTTTTATTTTGATAGCCTTGGCCATTGGTGCTTTGCTGTTGCATGGCCTCTGGACGGTGCGGAAAAATGCCGGTCAAAAACACCGGTATTACCCTGGCCGGGATGACAGCACTGATGCTGCGTCTGGCAGTGCCGATGCAGATGGCTTTGATGAGTTCGGTGTTGGCAAGGTGCGGGTGATCCGAAAAGGCAGCAGCCAGCCCCAGTCAGAGTCGCCAACCGCTACTCAGTCAGAGCCAGAGCCGGAAGAAATACAGAATCAGTTTGATTTTGATGAGCCTGCTGAGCCAAAGCTGACTTTCAGTGCTTTGGATGAAGGCGAAGAACGGCCACTCAGTGCTACCCAGTCGCAAGCCAGTGGTTCGGCCCCGACACAGGAGCTGCGCGAGCAGCCAGTGAGCGAGGAGACCAGCCAAGCCGAAGCCGCACCATCGGAAGTGCTCATTCTCTATGTGTTGCTGCCGGAAGGGCGTGAAATCAAAGGGCAGGATTTACTGCCTTTGCTGCTGACCCTGGGCTTTAAGTTCGGCGAGATGGATATTTTCCATCGTCATCAGGACAGTGCGGGTTCGGGCGAGGTGTTGTTTAGTCTGGCGAACATGTTTAATCCAGGCACCTTTGATATTGATCAGATGGAGAAAATCACCACCAGGGGCATTAGCTTGTTCATGACTTTGCCTGGCCCAGGTGAGCCATTGCAAAACTTTAACCTGATGAACAATGCCGCTAAGAAAATTGCTGAAGAGTTTGGTGGCCAGGTGCTGGATGGTCAGCGCAGCGTGTTGACCGTGCAAACCGTGCGCCATTACGTTGAAAAAATCCGTGAGTTTCAGCGTCAGCAACTGATCCGCGGCTACCGTTAATACCCTGGCAGGCAGTCTCGGGCTGCCTGCTGTTGGTTTGTTTTTTGAGTGAGCAGTCTGCCATGACCACCCCGACGCAGTCCGATGTCGAGCAATTGCAGCAGCAGTTGAGTCAATACAGTTATGAATACTATGTGCTGGATCACCCCAGCGTGCCGGATGCCGAATACGATCGGCTGTTTCGCCAGCTACAAGCCTGGGAGCAGCAGCACCCTGAGTGGGTGCAGCCTGACTCACCCACCCAGCGCGTGGGTGAAAAGCCGCTAGGCCAGTTTGCCCAGGTGCAGCACCAGGTGCCGATGTTATCGCTTGATAATGCCTTTGCCGACGAAGACTTTCTGGCGTTTTGTAAGCGCATGTCAGATCGACTGGATTACAGTGGTGAATTTCATTTCTGTTGTGAACCTAAACTGGATGGTCTGGCTGTTAGTATTCGTTATGAGCAGGGGAAGTTGGTACAGGCGGCAACCCGGGGCGATGGAAGTACCGGCGAAGATATTACCAACAACGTCAAAACCATACGGGCACTGCCGCTCAAGTTACGGGGCAATGACTGGCCCGAAGTGCTGGAGGTACGGGGCGAAGTCTTCATGCCTTTGGCCGGCTTTGAACGCATGAACGAGGCAGCTCGTTTGCGTGGTGATAAGGTGTTCGCTAACCCACGCAACGCTGCTGCCGGTAGTTTGAGGCAATTGGATCCGGCCATTACTGCCAGCAGGCCTTTGATGTTTTATGCCTATGGCCTGGGCGAGGTGCAAGACAGCGCCGGGCAACTAAATAGCAGCAGTCACTATCAGCGGTTGCAACAGGTAAAAGACTGGGGGTTTCCGGTCTGCCCGGAAATTGCAGCGGTGCAAGGGCCGGCCGAAGTCCTGGCCTATTATCAGCGCATTGCTGAACGCCGTGCCAGCTTGCCGTACGAAATTGATGGCGTGGTGGTGAAAGTCGACAGCCTGGCGCAGCAACTGGCGCTCGGTTTTGTGGCCCGTGCACCGCGCTGGGCCATTGCTTTTAAGTTTCCTGCCCAGGAGCAATTAACGACTTTACTGGATGTCGAGTTCCAGGTCGGCCGAACCGGTGCCATTACGCCGGTGGCGCGTTTGGCTCCGGTACTGGTGGGAGGGGTCACCGTAAGCAATGCCACCTTGCACAATCAGGATGAAATCAACCGTCTGGGCGTGCGGATTGGCGATACCGTCACGGTGCGTAGGGCCGGCGATGTCATTCCGCAAATTGTCTCGGTGTTGGCAGAGCGTCGCCCGGCCGACAGTCAGCCAATCGTGTTTCCAACCGAGTGCCCGGTGTGTCAGTCTCATATTGAGCGGGTAGCAGGCGAAGCCGTGGCGCGTTGTACCGGCGGCCTTTATTGTGCTGCTCAGCGCAAAGAAGCACTGAAGCATTTTGTGGCTCGTAAAGCGCTCGATATTGATGGCCTGGGCGATAAGTTGATTGAACAGTTGGTCGATCAGCAGCTGGTGCAAACCCCGGCCGATATCTTCAAGCTGGATTTACCGGCCCTGCTGGGGCTGGAGCGGATGGCAGAAAAATCGGCCACTAAGTTGCTGCAAGCCATCGAAGCTGCTAAAACCACCACTTTGCCGCGTTTTATTTATGCGCTCGGTATTCGTGAGGTGGGCGAAGCAACCGCTTTAAACCTGGCGCAGCACTTTGGCGATCTTGAAGCCATAATGCAAGCAGATGAAACGGCCTTGCAAACGGTCTCGGATGTTGGTGCTGTGGTAGCGCAGCATCTGGCAGCATTTTTTCAAGAGCCACACAACCAGCAAGTCATTGATGCGCTGTTGGTTGCTGGTGTGCACTGGCCTGCCATTCAACGGCAAGCCGTCAGTGAGCAGCCTTTGGTCGGACAAACCCTGGTGTTGACCGGTACACTCAGCAGTATGGGGCGGGATGACGCTAAGGCACGGTTGCAGCGCCTGGGAGCCAAGGTATCTGGCTCGGTGTCGAAGAAAACCTATGCCGTCATTGCCGGAGAAAATGCCGGCTCCAAGCTGAGTAAGGCCGAGGAGCTGGGGGTAGCCATCTGGGACGAAGCCACCATGCAGGCCTTATTTACCAAGTACGGAGTCGATTGATGGATTGGTTGCATGAAGTTTTACTGCAATGGGGCGCTTTGTTTCGGCCTTATGTGCGGGATATTGCGCTGGCGATGGTGGCGACCAGTCTGGTGGTCTTTGGTGACGATATCAACCGGTTTATTCGCCGCCAGGTGGCCGGTATGCACTTTTTCTGGCGTACGCTAATTTTTGTTTTGGTGTGTGCCTTTGGCTATGGTGCCTTTACGCTTTTTGTTACGCCACTGGTAGCATCGCAGCTGGCCGGTTTAAGTACTATTTGGTTGCCATGGGCCACACTTGGTATCTTTACCTTGCTTGGTATTTTAGCCCAGCGCCGGCGGCAAGCCTGATGAAACAGCCCTTGCTCTGGCCCTTGGATGATGATGGTCTGGTTGCTTTGCCGCTGCGGTTGTATCTATTGTTGCTGTTGTTGCTGCGACCAATCCTAAGCTGGATCCTGGCGTTGACCATTCCAGAGCAAAAAGGCGAAATGCTGGCTTTCTTTTATCCGGATCAACAGCAATTTTGGTTGGCCTGTTTATTGGCCTTACCTACTTTATTGCTTTGTGTGGCTTTAACACAGCGTCGGCCGAAAGGCCATGCCGGCTGGTTTCGTATCTGGCGGTATGGCAAGTGGCTGCTGTTGGCTACTCTGATCCCCGATTTAATCCTGACCATCCGCGCCTTGCCGCCTTATGTGGCTGTGGAGCAGCCCTGGCTGCTGCTGGCACCGTCTTTATTGGTGATTGGAAGTCTCTGGCTGCTGCGAAGTCGCCGGGTACCGGTCATTTTCAGCGAATGGCCTGAGCCTGCACCTGCAAAAAAATAATTATCCTGACTGGTTTTGCATCCTTAGTAAGCAGCAGCTAAACTTATAGACCCTTGTTTAAAAAGTTGTTTATGAGTGAGCGTTGCAGTAACCTCTTCAAATAAAGCGTTATTTCAACTGGTCTCCAGGCTTTCCTCCAGCTTGACCGGTGCCAGTACTGCTTATTTAGATGATGCGATTGAGCAGGCGCTTAGCGGGATCGGCGAATTTTTTGAAGCAGACCGCAGTTACTTATTTTCATTCAGCCCTGACTATCAGTTTGCGAAAAACACCCACGAATGGTGCGCTATAGGTGTCTCTAGTCAAAAAGCACAGTTGCAGCAGCTGGATACCGAACTGCTTGCCAGCTGGATGCAGCCTTTAAAAGAGGGCACGACGATAGCCATAAGTGATGTCAGTAGCCTGCCAGCACAAAGTGCCGAGCGTTTGTTGTTAGAATTGCAGCATATCCGGTCGGTCATCATGCTGCCGCTCATAAGCAGTGGCAACTTGCTGGGTATGTTTGGTCTCGACATTGTACGTACTGATAACGTGTGGTGGGATGAAACCATTGCCGCTCTTGAGCTTATTGCCGGTAATATCGCCGGTGGTCTAATACGTCAAGCCGTTGAAACCAAGGCAGAACGCCTGGCGTTTTATGATGAACTGACATCCTTACCAAACCGTCGGCTACTGCTTGAGCTGCTCCAGCAGGCATTGGCAAACTCAGCCCGTTCGGGTCGCTTTGGTGCGCTGTTATTAGTCGATTTGGATAACTTTAAAAGCCTGAATGAAAGTCAGGGCCACCAGCAAGGCGATCAGTACCTGCAGATGGTGGCTCAGATCATCCGGCATAAACTACGCGACAGTGATGTGATGGCGCGAACCGGTGGTGATGAGTTTGCTGTGGTGCTAAGCGATCTTGGCAGCACTAGCCAAGATGCCGCCATGCATGCGCGAAAACTGGCCGATCAGTTACTGAGCAGCATCAACTGCCCGATCCCTTTGAATGAACATCGTTATCAGGCCTCGGTCAGTGTGGGTATTAGCTTGTTTCATGGCGATAAAACCCCAGTCGATGAACTATTAAAGCAAGTTGAAATGGCGATGTATCGTGCCAAAGCCGCCGGTCGTAATAGTGTGGAGTTTTTTGATACCAGGATGCAAATCCTGGCAGAACAGCGGGGGCAGCTGGCGCAGGATCTTCATCAGGCAACCCGGCAGCAACAATTTCATCTGGTATATCAGCCTATTATCCGACAAAAAAAACTGTGTGGGGTAGAAGCTCTAATCCGCTGGCATCATCCGCAGCAAGGATTTATTTCACCGGGGATCTTTATACCTTTTGCTGAGCAAAGTGGCTTGATTGTTCCCATCGGTGATTGGGTGATCAAGCAGGCATGTACCCAACTGGTTCGATGGCAAAAAATCAAGCATCTACGGCATCTTAGTTGCTCGGTCAACATCAGTGCTTTGCAGTTTGCGCAGGATAATTTTGTCGAAAAAATGATTCAGTGTCTGTTGGATACTGGTGTCAGCCCAGAGCGATTAAAGCTGGAGCTGACCGAAGGCATGCTGATTGATGATGTCGAAAACATCCGCACTAAAATGGGAAAGCTGCAAACTTTGGGCGTGACGTTTTCCTTGGATGACTTCGGCACCGGCTATTCATCACTCAGCTATTTGCATCGATTTCCACTGAGTCAGTTGAAGATAGACCAGCAGTTTATTCGCAATCTTGACACCAATCCTCAAAATAAAGCCATTACCAAGGCTATCCTTGCATTGGCAGCCAGCCTAGAACTGGAGGTAGTGGCCGAAGGGGTAGAAACTCAGGCGGAATTAGCACAGTTAAGAGCGCTTGGCTGCGAATCATTTCAAGGCTTTTTGTTTAGTAAGCCATTAAGCTCGGATGCTATTGAATCGTTTGAACCAGAAACCTTGGCAAAGCTATTTGATTTACAGATAGCAAGGCAAAAAAACGGTAGCTGATAGGAAGCTTGTGCCGGATTGGTTAAGGCGCACCAAAACGATCCGGGTGTTTCTCTTTTAGTTTCTGATAGCGTTTTAACTGATCGGGGTTCAGTTTGCCTTGCTCAATAATATCCAGACAGCGAAGGATGAGAGTTTCCTGACGGCTGTCATCAATACTTGGACGTCTTGGTGCGGATAAGATAGTCTGCAGTAAGTTCAGTGCAATAGCGGCACTTTTTGGCATCACTCTAAGTGCCAGTTCAAAAGCTTTAAAAGCTTCCTGCCAATTACCATGCTGATACAGGTGCACAGCATTGTTGTTCAGCTCTCTAGCACCAAAAGGCATACTGGCACGTTCTTGTTGTTCTTGCTGTAAATAGGTACTAAACATGGGATCAGCCCCTTCCCGCTGGCAGCGCAGACTGATTTGGCGGAATAGTTTGTTGGCCGGATCGCTCAGACCAACCTCATGCAGTGCTTTGGCCCGGTCCAGCGCATCTTCAATGGAGTCGTCGTCCGGCGCTTTTTCTTGCAAATCTTTCAGCAGCTGTTGGGCCTTTTCTTTATTATCTTTTAAATACAATAGCCTGGCTTGAATAACTTCTTGCTGGAAGTCTTTGCGATTATCTGAAAACTGCTGCCTTATGGTGCTTAAGCACTGATTGATTTGGCGGTTTAAACGGAGGCTTTGTTCATCATCCTGTTCCAGCGTCAAAGCAAAATCAATACCGGCCCTTGCCATATTCAGGTAAAGATCGGGTTGCTCATGCATCGAATGGCGGGAAAACTTCACCATGCTTTGAGCCGCCTGATATTGTGTTTCGTAATCATGGTTGATGCGGGAGAGCTGCAATAGCTTTTGCTGGCGCAGAAGGTTGCGCGGCGCCAGGCTGGCCGCTTGCCCCAGGTGTTGTTGAGCATCATCAAACTGCTGTTGACGAAACTCCAGTTCTGCTATGCAGTCCAGTGCTTCCAGTCGGGTTTCCGGCCGTCGGGTCAGTTGTTGCAGTAGGCTTAATGCCTGAGAGTCTTTGTTCAGCAACAGCAGGGTCCGTGCTAGTCCAATGCGCGCCCAGGGAAAAGGTTGTATATCCAGCATCGCATTAAAGAATTGTTCAGCGGCGTCGTGTTGCTTGAGTTGCAACAGCAAGTCGCCTTTTAGTTTCAGCAGTAATGGATAAAAGGCGCTATTCGCTGATTTGGCCAACTCCGTATTGACCACTTCCAGTGCTCGGTCTGGCTGACCATTATCCAGCAATTGATAAACAGGCTTCAGCCGTTGCTTGCGTTTTAGAACCCGCTCAATCCGCACTTCCAAATCACCGATGACAAAAGGCTTGGCCAGGAATTCATCCGGCTGCAGTTCGATGACGCTGTACACGAGGGAAGGATCAGTATCGGCACTGATAAAAATAAAACCGGTACTCAGTTTGTGTAAGCCGCGGGCTTTTAGTTCTTCGTAAAGTTGAAAGCCATCTTTGCCTTTTTGCAGATTGTGAGCACAGATGATCAAATCGTATTGACGTGTTTTGCACAGCTGAATGGCATCCTGCGCCCGATCAGCGACATTAATTTGTTGGTAGCCCAGCTTTTCCAGAGCAAACTTCAGATAGCTTTGCGCCAGCGATTGTTCATCGATGATCAGGATTTGCACATCATGAGTGACGTTCATGTCCATCGGTTCTTTACATCCCGGCACTGTAATAGAATATAGAACTACTATAGCAAGATTCTGGCAGGCAAATGAAGTGAAAGCTGCCCGGTTAGCACATGAAAAGATACGCACCGGGCAATGGATTACCTACTAATAAGCCGTTGAGTAACTTACCCAGACCCTTCCTTCATGAAAGGCTGGTAGGGTTCTGTCTTTATGCACTTCAATAACCAGGTGCGCATAGTCGGTTTGCAGCTGATAAGGCTGAGGAATGGTTTGGTAACTGCAATGCATGTAGTGGGAGAGGTATACAGGGCCAGCTTCAGGCTCTGGTTCAGGGAGCTCGTGCGACTGGCAGTACTGTAATTGATAGTGGTCAAATGCCAGATGCTGCTGAACGCGCTGGCTCAGACGACCGTACTGGAAAACCAGCTCAGGTGAAGCGTAGCTTTGTTGCGCATATACGTTGGCGCTTATACCCACATACGCAAGTAAAATTATGGATAGCATAACTAGATGTTTCATTCAGACCTCCATTTATTGACTTGTCATTAAGTCAAGGTGATCTAAATGTATATTTTATTGTTTGTAAAATGATAAAAAATTATCAATGAGAGTTAGTTTCTTTCATGTCATCGATGACTAATTCAGATAAGATGAATGTGCGGCAGCCTAACAGCAGACCTGGTGATACAAATGAAAAGTTACAGCAATAAGCAGGATGGCATTAAGAAAGGCAGTGACGATGGTGGATGATACTGGGTTCGAACCAGTGACCCCCGCCTTGTAAGGGCGGTGCTCTCCCAGCTGAGCTAATCATCCACTCGGAGAAAGTAATCGAACAATTGATGATGGTGGATGATACTGGGTTCGAACCAGTGACCCCCGCCTTGTAAGGGCGGTGCTCTCCCAGCTGAGCTAATCATCCGCTGCATCAATGGCGCTCATTATAGAGTTCGGTGATTGAGTGTCAACAGGAAATTTTGAATTACGAAGCAGTTGCTGTAAAAAGCGTCACTTTGTTGTCATAAAGCACAATTGGCTGTGGCTGTGCGGCAAAATGGCTGCGCTGTTAGCAGCAAAACTTGCTACAATAACGCCATTTGATATTGCTTACAGGAATGCCTTATGTCGATCGTTACCCGTTTTGCTCCAAGCCCTACCGGTTATTTGCATGTTGGTGGAGCTCGAACTGCGTTGTACAGCTGGTTATACAGCAAAAAAATGGGTGGCAAGTTTATTCTGCGCATTGAAGATACCGATCTGGAGCGTTCTACTCAGGCGTCGGTCGATGCCATTTTGCAGGGCATGGATTGGTTGGGGCTGGATTGGGACGATGGACCTTACTACCAGACCAAGCGTTTTGATTTGTACAAAGAAGTGATCCAGCAGTTGTTGGATGCTGGTAAAGCCTACAAGTGTTTTTGCACTATTGAAGAGCTGGACCAGATGCGTGAAGCTCAGATGGCTGCGGGCGAAAAACCACGTTACAACGGCATGTGGCGTGACCGTACCGATCATCCGACCGATAAACCTTACGTCATCCGGTTTAAAAATCCGCAGGATGGCACTGTGGTCATTGATGACCTGATCAAAGGCCGCATCGAAATTGCCAACAAAGAGTTGGATGATTTAATTATTGCCCGTACAGATGGTTCGCCTACCTATAACCTGACGGTGGTGGTGGATGATTGGAAAATGGGCATCACCCATGTGATCCGTGGTGATGACCATGTCAACAATACACCAAGGCAGATGAATATTCTGGCTGCCCTTGGCGCGCAAATCCCACACTATGCTCATGTCCCAATGATTCTGGGCGACGATGGCAAACGTTTATCCAAGCGTCATGGTGCTGTGGGCGTGATGCAATACCGCGACAACGGTTTTTTACCTGAAGCCTTACTCAATTACCTGGTGCGTCTTGGCTGGTCGCATGGTGATCAGGAAATTTTTAGCAAAACCGAGCTGGTAGAGTTGTTTGATCTGAAAAACTGCAATCGGGCACCTTCGGCATTTAATACTGAAAAGCTGATTTGGTTAAACCAGCATTACATCAAAACCCTGCCAGTTGAAAGGGTTGCAGCAGAGCTGGAATGGCACCTGCAGGATCAGCAACTTGATACCAGCAAAGGACCAGCTATTACTGAAGTTATTAAGGTGCAAGCCGATAGGGTAAAAACTCTAAAAGAGCTGGTGCAGGTGAGCCGTTATTTCTACGAAGATTTCACTGCCTTTGATGAAGCTTCGGCCAAAAAGCATTTGCGACCGGTTGCAGCTGAGGCCTTGCAACGGGTACAGCAGAAGCTGAGCACTTTAGCCGATTGGACGGCCGAAGCCATTCATCAGGCCATCCAAGCAACGGCCGAAGAGTTGGAACTTGGCATGGGTAAAGTTGGCATGCCTATTCGGGTGGCGGTCAGTGGCGCGGGTAACTCGCCGTCGCTGGAGTTGACTCTGGCACTGGTTGGCCGCGAGCGGGCTTTAAGCCGTCTTGATATGGCACTGGCGTTTATTGCTGAGCGGGCAGAGCAAGCCTGATATGCGTGGGCTGGTATGTGCTCTGCATACTGGCCTAGTTGCATCTTACCTAGCAAAATGGGCTCTTCATCGGTTTGTTACCAAATCAGTGAACCCTTATGTTGGCGTGCTGTTTGAAAAGCTTTACAATACTTCATTTTTTACGAGACAAGGATTTCAGGTGATAGCAGTGCGTAATATTGCCTTGGTAGTGGTGTGTACCTTAAGCACGGTTTGCTTGAGTGTGCAGGCTGCAACTGAACTTTCACAAGCCGAACAGGCATTGTTGCAACCAAAACTCGGAGGTGATGTTGAGTTGGGGTTGCTTTACAGCAGCGGTAATACCAAAGCCACCTCTGTTCGGTTGAACAGCGAGCTGGTGCACGAGATCCCCTATTTTCGTAATCGTTATCAGATACAGGGTTTAACCCGTACCAGCAAGGTTCGCAATGCCAATGAGGATGCTTACACTCGTATTACCTCTGGTCAGCGTATTGGTTTAACCGGTCAAAGCAACTACAAATTTGCTGCTAGCAACCAAAGTGGCTTTGGTCGTGCGGCCTATTTGAACGATCGCTTTGGTGCCTTTCGCGAACAAGCCTCTGTGGCGCTTGGTTACGCCAACCGGATCTTTGATCAAAGCCCAAGTTACCTGGATTTAGAAACAGGCCCTGGTATTGGCTATCAGCGCCGGCAAAATGGTGACAGTGAAGGCGGTTTGATTTGGTTTGCTGCGGCCAATCTGGAATACAAAGTCTATCAAGGCACCCGTTTTCGGCAGGGGCTTGAAACAGTGCTGTCGCTGGATGGTGAAAGCTCCAGTGTACTCAGCCGTAGCAGTCTGACAGCACAATTAAATGGTCGGTTGTCGATGCGCTTTAACTTTATCGTCAAATACGATTCCAAGCCGGATGTGGGGCGCTTTAAAACCGATACCGAAACCTCGGCCTCGGTAGTGTATTCATTCTAATAAAAAACCGGCTGTTTGCAGCCGGTTTCAGTATCGAAGCTCGTCACTCGTCAGCTAGCACAATTCTCAATGCAACACCCGCGCCCGCAAAGTACCGGGGATGGCTTTTAATTCAGCCAGAGCCAGCTCGTAATCGGCTGAGTCAATATCAATCACCACATAACCGATATCTGCGCTGGTTTGCAGGTACTGACCGGCAATGTTGATCTGATGACGGGCAAAGCTTTCGTTGATCTTGGTCAGCATGCCAGGCTGGTTTTTGTGGATATGCAGCAAACGATGACGACCGGTATGTTCTGGCAGCGATACCTCCGGGAAATTGACTGCCGACAAGGTAGAGCCATTGTCACTGTACTTCACCAGCTTGCCAGCAACTTCATAGCCGATATTTTCCTGAGCTTCCTGGGTTGAACCGCCAATGTGCGGGGTGAGCAGCACATTGTCAAAAGCCCGCAGTGGTGAAACAAACTCTTCGCTGTTGCTTTTGGGCTCTACTGGGAACACATCAATGGCCGCACCATTTAGTTTTTTACTCTCCAGTGCCTGAGCCAAAGCCGCAATATCGACCACAGTGCCGCGTGAGGCATTGATCAGAATGGCACCTTGCTTCATTAAATCCAGTTCTGCTTCGCCAATCATGTTTTTGGTTTGCGGTGTTTCCGGCACATGCAAACTGATGACATCCGAGGTTTTCAGTAGGGTGGAAAAGTCCACCTGAGTAGCATTGCCCAGCACCAGTTTGTCTTCAATATCGTAAAACTGTACCCGCATACCCAGATGCTCGGCCATAATGCTCAGCTGAGTTCCAATGTGGCCATAGCCAATGATGCCAAGGGTTTTACCGCGGGCTTCATAGGAATTGTTGGCGGTTTTTTGCCACTCACCACGATGGGCTGCAGCATTGCGGCCAGGAATACCGCGTAGCAGCATAATGATTTCACCCAGTACCAACTCGGCGACTGAGCGCGTATTGGAGAAAGGCGCGTTAAATACTGGTATACCACGCTCAAGCGCGGCGTTTAAATCCACCTGATTTGTTCCAATACAGAAACAGCCAATGGCTGCCAGTTTTTCGGCGGCTGCCAACACGTTTTCGGTGAGCTGGGTTCGGGAGCGAATGCCAATAAAGTGAACGTCGCGGATTTTTTCAATCAGCTCGTCTTCGGGTAAGGAGGTTTTCAGGTACTCAATATTACTGTAGCCCTGATTTTTAAAACTTTGCACCGCACTTTGGTGCAGGCCTTCCAGCAATAAAATCTTAATTTTGTCTTTTGCCAGCGAAAATTTTTCCATGATTGATCTCTTGTTGCAAAGTGGCTGTGGACGCAGACCCGTGGCTCTTTTGTTTTGTTATTTAATCAGCTTGGTACCATCAGGGGTGCCAACCAATACTTTATCAGCGGCCCGAATGGCAAAAATCCCATTGGTGACCACCCCTACGATGTTGTTGATTTGTGCTTCCAACTGAATCGGATGATGAATTTCCAGATCATGCACATCCAGAATCACATTGCCATTGTCGGTGGTAACGCCCGCACGCAATTCGGCGCGTCCCCCCAGCTTCGTCAGCTCACGGGCAACATAACTGCTGGCCATCGGGATCACTTCGACCGGTAGCGGAAATCGGCCAAGTACCGGCACCTGCTTGCTCTGGTCTACAATGCAGATAAAGGTTTCGGCTACCGCTGCAACAATCTTCTCGCGGGTTAGGGCAGCGCCGCCGCCTTTGATCATATGCTTATCCGGGTTGATTTCATCAGCACCATCCACATAGACCGAAAAGCGGTCGATGCTGTTCAGATCCAGTACCGGGATCCCTAAGGCTTTCAGTTTGGCAGTCGATTGCTCGGAGCTGGAAACAGCCCCTTCGATCTCATCCTTGATGGTCGCTAAAGCATCAATAAAATGATTGACGGTCGAGCCGGTACCAACACCGACCACCGTATGGCGAGGGATAAATTCAAGCGCCGCCCAGGCTGCTTTGCGTTTCATATCATCAAGCATAAGAAAACCTTGATTAGCCGTACAGATGGATAAAATAAGCCGCTATTATAACCAAGTCAGCGTCAGACAACAGCAGAATCCAGCCTATTCTTGCAGAAAAGTTGCATCCGGGGTGCAAATGGCCGGCAAGGGCACATCCCAGGGTTCAATCGGCAGGGCATCGACCTGCTGGCAGCTGTGGGCCAGACCAATCAGTTTGGGCTGACCATCGCTGCTTCGGGCCGGGTAGTGCGCTAAAGTACGGTCATAAAAGCCACCACCCATGCCCAGGCGATTGCCATCGGTATCAAAGGCCACCAAGGGAGTGCAAATCAAATCCAGTTGCGGCACGGGTCGTAGATCCGGGCAACTCCAGTCCGGTTCCGGAATACCAAAGCGATTGACGCGCATCGGCGTATTGGCCTGAAAGTGTTGGAAAATAAGGTGACCGGGCGTAAAAGGGTGCAGCAGCGGCAGATAGAGTTGTTTGCCAAGCTGCCACAAGGCATGGATCAGTGGCCAGGTATCCAGCTCGCCATCGTTGCTTAAATACAGGGCGATGTGCTGGCAGTCAGGTAAAAAAGGCAAGTGACTAAAGCGGTCTGCCAGCTGTTGAGCGGCTTGCTGTTGTTGCTCGATGCTGAGTTGGTTCCGGCGTTGGCGGATCAGTTGGCGGAGTTCGTGACGGCTTGGCACCCTTGGCTTCCCTGGTATTGCGAAGGTTATTTGGGTCTATGTTCTCCGAAGCTGCCGTGTCGGATGGTAGCCCTTGAACCCTGGGTTCAAGGCGGGAGTCTGATGCCACCGTAGGCTTCCCGGTACAAGCCGGGCCTGCACAAAAGCGACAAGGTGAATCCCTAGGCAATCTGAATATCGGCTCAGGGACGTCGATCCAATCACTAACAGCTCAGAGAACACATCCAGTATAGCACCGGCACTGGTGACAACGAAAGGGCTGCCCGTCGAAATACTGCGCAGTCTGTTTCAATCTGGTCTGCTTTCTCCTCTGGCTGTTCTTGGCCTTATCCTGCTGCAATGGTAGGATAGAGTAAAGCATTAGTCAGGTGATCCCATCATGCCAACCCCTTATATTATGCCGTACGAGCAGTGGCTGCTCCGGATGGAAGAATCGCAGCTGATGGCCTCTCCGGCCGAGCTGCATGGATTGATCAGTGGTTTGTTGTCGGCCGGAGTGCAGGCCGAGCAAAAGCAAATTCTGCCGGTATTGTACGATTTTCTAAACGACAGTCAGGCCGTGCCGGTAGCGGTGCAAAAGCAAATTGTCGAGCTGATTGAAAAAACAGCCGAGCAATTGCAGCACAGCGATTACGCCTTTGCCTTGTTGTTGCCAAGCGATGACGACAGCCTGATCGAGCGGCTTGAAGCGGTGGTAGAGTGGTGTCAGGCGTTTTTGGTTGGCTTTGCGGTGTTGCAAACCGATTTATCGCTGGTGCCGGACGATATCCGCGAAGCGGTGAATCAACTGACCGAAATTACCCGGCTGGACGTGCATAGCAGCAGCGATTTTTCCGAGCAGGAAAATGAAGAGTCCTATTACCTGGTGCTGGAGCACATCCGCATTCTGGCGCTGAATTGCTTTCACGAAGTCGGCCTGAAGTACCAGCAAGGTGCGGCGCCGAAGAAGACCCTGCACTGAGTCGGCACTTAAACCGGCACTAAGGAAGAACCATGAACAGGCCCCAGGCTGAGCGTCGCCAGCGGTTGCTGGCTGAGTTAGCTGCCTCCTCGGTCGCGGTGATTGCCGCCGGCCATGAGCAGATCCGCAGCCGCGATACCGATTACCCCTTTCGCAGCAACAGTGACTTTTGGTACTTGACCGGCTTTCCAGAGCCGGAAGCATTGCTGATTTTAACCAAAGATGCGGCCGGGCACTGCAGCGAGCTGTTAGTGTGCCGCGATAAAGATGCCGAGAAAGAAGTCTGGCAGGGCCGGCGCTTTGGCCCCGAGCAAGCAGAGCAGCAGTTTGGCATAGCAGCAGCTTCTGTCAGCGAGCAACAAACCCTGTTGCTTGCTGCGCTCAAAGGCAAGCAACAGCTGTGGTTTTGTTTTGGCGACGATGAAGCACTGATACGCTTGCTGAACGCCTGCCAACAGCAGATCCGCACTACACCACGTCAAAGTGAGCTGGCGCCACAACAACAGTGCGATTTACGGCCGCTATTGAGCGAGTTGCGCCTGTTTAAAGATGAACATGAAATCAGCTTGATGCAGCAGGCCGCCAGCATGAGCGCTGGCGCGCACAAGGCCGCTATGCAGCTGTGTCAGCCCGGCATGCAGGAATACCAGCTAGAAGCCTGCATTCAGTACCACTGCGCCATGCTGGGTGCTCGTCATCAAGCATACAATGCTATTGTCGGCGGGGGCGAGAATGCCTGTATTTTGCATTACACCGAAAATAACGCTGAGCTTCGCGATGGCGATTTGGTGCTGATAGACGCTGGCTGCGAGCTAATGGGCTATGCAGCCGATATCACCAGGACCTTTCCGGTCAATGGCCGCTTTAGCAAGGAGCAGGCTGCGCTTTATCAGCTGGTGCTGGATGCACAGTTGGCGGCGCTGGCTGAAATCAAACCCGGCAGCAGCTTTGCGCTTGCCACCCAGGCCTGTTACCGGGTGCTGACCGAAGGTTTGCATCAGTTGGGTATCCTGCACGGGGAGCTGAGCGCCTTAATCGAAGCCGAAGCAGCCAAACCCTGGATGATCCACAGTCTGGGCCACTGGCTGGGGCTGGATGTGCACGATGTCGGTGCTTATCAGCCCAAAGGCAGCCTGCCAGAGCCAGGTGCGAAAAACCGACCCTTTGAGCCTGGTATGGTGCTGACGGTAGAGCCCGGTCTTTATATTCCCAAAGGCAGTGATACTGATCCCAAATGGTGGGGCATCGGTATTCGTATTGAAGACGATGTGTTGGTGACTGCAGAGGGCCATCGCAATCTGACCGCTGCAGTTCCTAAAACCATCGCCGAGATTGAAGCTCTGATGGCTGCGGGTAAAGGAAAAGAGGATGGTCAGTTTGACTGAAATTGCTGTGTCTGAGGGGGCGGTGTCTGAAGTCGATATTGCCATCGCCGGTGGCGGCATGGCCGGCCTGACACTCGCCTGGGCCTTGTTGCGGGCCAGGCCGACGCTGCGACTTGCCGTGATTGAGCAGCAGGGGGCGGTAGAGCGCCCGGTCAGTTTCGATAGTCGCAGCATTGCGCTGGCTGCGGCCAGTGTGCAGCAATTGCAAGCCTGGCAGCTGTGGCCGGAACTGGCTGCCAAGGCCTGTCCTATTCGCCATATTCATGTGTCGGATCGCGGCCATTTCGGTAAATGTTACCTCACAGCCGAACAGTTTGGCCTGAACGAGTTTGGCGCTGTGCTCGAAGTCGAACACCTGGGCCAGTTGCTGCAGCAGCGTTTGCAAAATGTGCCGCAAGAACAATTGCTGATGCTGCAGCCGGATCACATTGCGGCCCTGCAGCAACAGCAGGATCAAGTACAGTTGCAACTGGCCAGCGGCAAACAGCTGTCTGCTGCGCTTTTGGTCGTGTGCGAAGGCGGCCTGTCGCCCACCCGACAACTGGCAGGCTTTGCCCTGGCTAGCGAGCACTATGAACAAACCGCGGTCATTGCCAATCTGGCGCTGGCCGAGCCGCATCAAGAGCGCGCGTATGAGCGCTTTACCGCCGATGGTCCTATTGCACTGCTGCCACTGCCTGGCAAGCGCTACTCGCTAGTCTGGACTACCAGCCCGGAGCAGGCTGCAAGGTTGATGCAGCTGGGCGATAGCGAATTCACCGCCGCCGCCCAGCAGGCTTTTGGTTACCGGGCCGGTGCTTTTGTCAAAACCGGCGCCCGTGCCAGCTATCCGTTAACGCTGCGGCGCACCGATAGCCCGGTGCGTCATCGCATTGCACTGCTTGGCAATAGTCTGCACAGTCTGCATCCCATTGCCGGTCAGGGCTTTAATCTGGCATTGCGCGATATTGCTGCTTTGGTGCAGCTGGTGCAGCAGATGCCAAAAGCCATTGGCGATTACACCATGTTGCGGCAATACCAGCTGGCCCGCGAGGCCGATATGCAGCAGGTGATGACCCTGACCGATGGGCTGGTGCGGCTGTTTTCCAACCGTTCACGGCTGGTAGCACTGGGCCGCAATCTGGGCTTGCTTGGCATGCTGTTGTGCGATGAATTAAAACAACCGCTGGCCCATCAGGCCATGGGCTACAGCGCCATGCAGCGCCTGCAGGCTCAGCTTAAGGAGTTCTCAAACCATGCAGCATTGTGATATCACCATCGTTGGCGCTGGCAGTGCGGGGTTGACGCTGGCGCTGCTGCTGGCTCCACTGAAGCTGACCATTCAACTGGTGGAAAAGGGGCCGGCTCCAGAGCCTGCAAAAGCTGAGTTTAAACGGGTCAGCGCGCTGAACCTGGCATCGCAGCGGCTGTTTGCGCAACTGGGGATCTGGCCCGGGCTGTCGGAGCAGCTGGCCGCTTACCAGCAGATGGAGGTGTGGCAAGCCGACAGTTTTGGCCGCATTGGTTTTTCTGCGCCGGAGCAGCAATTACCGGCCCTTGGCTGGATCTGCGATAACGAGCAAATTCGCCAGCAGCTGTATCAAGCCTTACAACAAGCGCCCAATGTACACTGCCATTTTAACGCTGGCATTCAGCGCATCAGTCAAGGCGAGCAGAATGTCGCCTTGCAACTTGATACTGGCGAGCTGCTGCTAAGCCGCTTATTGGTTGCGGCTGATGGCGCCAATTCCTATGTGCGTGAACAGCTGCAGTTGCCACTCACCCACTGGGATTACCAGCATCATGCTCTGGTCACGACCTTGCATTGCCAGCAAGCGCATCAGGCTACCGCCCGTCAGGTGTTCTGGCCGGATGGCCCTTTGGCTTTATTGCCATTGCCGGACAGTCACCAGGTGTCCATTGTCTGGAGTGTACCGCCCGCGCGGTCTGAAGCGCTGCAGGCACTGCCAGCCGTGGACTTTGCTAAGGCGGTGACGGCTGCCAGCCAGTCGGTGCTGGGGCCACTCAAGCTTGCCGGCGATCGGCAGCTGATCCCGCTGCGCATGCGCTACGCCAATCAGTGGGTGCAGGGGCGGGTGGTGTTGGTGGCCGATGCGGCGCACAGCATTCATCCGCTGGCCGGGCAGGGCATGAACCTGGGACTGATGGATGTTGCTGCATTAGCAGAACTAATCTCAGAGCAGCTGCAACAGCAGCTGGAACCCGATTGCCCGCGCATGCTGGCCCGTTATCAGCGCTGGCGTAAATCCGAGGCGCAGAGCCTGATCCTGGCGATGGAAGCCTTTAAACGTGGCTTTAGCGGTGGTGCTATGTTACCGAAATTACTGCGTTCTGTTGGCATGAAGCTGCTGGATCAACATGGCGGTCTGAAGCAACGCATGATGGCGCTAGCCCTTGGGAATCAAGGTGATCTGCCCAAATGCGTCCGGCCAGGCTTACGCCCGGCCAGCGGTGCCGTCGACCAGAGCAGGGCGCTTTGAGTGGTTGCATTATAAAATCTAATTAAAAAGGGGCTGTTGGCACCCGGCTGCATCCGCTATAATCGGTGCATTCTTAGTCGGTCTGGCTGCATAAGTGGTTGCTTTGCCGCCTTAATACCGCCGCTGCGATACCAAGCACAGGGAGCATCGAATGTCACAACAACCAGCATCACAACAAACCGTGTTACACGCCAAACACCTGGAAGCCGGTGCCAAGATGGTGGACTTTTTTGGCTGGCATATGCCAATCAACTACGGCTCCCAGATTGAAGAGCACCATGCCGTGCGCCAGGATGCTGGCATGTTCGACGTATCGCATATGACCATCGTCGATGTAACCGGCGCCCGCACCCGTGACTTCCTGCGCTTTTTGCTGGCCAATGATGTAGCCAAGCTGACAGTGCCTGGCAAAGCGCTCTATACCGCCATGCTGAACGAAGCCGGTGGTGTGATTGACGACCTGATTGTTTATTTCCTGCAAGAAGATTACTTCCGGATCGTGGTGAACTCCGCCACCCGTGAAAAAGACTTAGCCTGGCTGAATCAGCATGCGCCTGCTTTTGACGTGACCGTGACCGAGCGGCCGGAGCTGGCGCTGATTGCCGTGCAGGGCCCGAATGCCAAAGCCAAAGTAGCCACCTTACTGGATGCGGACCAACAGGCCGCTGTGGCAGGCATGAAGCCTTTCTTTGGTGTGCAAAGCGGTGATTTATTTATCGCGACTACCGGCTACACCGGTGAGGATGGTTACGAAATTGCCATGCCGGAAGCCAAAGCGGCTGATTTTTGGCAAAAACTGCTGGATGCCGGTGTGAAGCCTGCGGGACTGGGTGCCCGTGATACTTTGCGCCTCGAAGCGGGCATGAATTTGTATGGGCAGGATATGGACGAAACCGTATCGCCACTGGCTGCCAATATGGGCTGGACCATTGCTTTTGAGCCGGCTGATCGCAACTTTATTGGCCGCGCCGCGCTGGAGCAACAAAAAGCTACTGGTACCGACAAACTGGTCGGCCTGGTGATGGAACAAAAAGGCGTGCTGCGTCATGGTCAGCGTGTGGTGGTCGCCGGCGGTGAAGGCATCATTACCTCCGGTACTTTTTCACCGACCTTAGGTTTTAGCATTGCCATGGCGCGGGTACCGGCCAGTGTTGGCGACAGCGCGGAAGTGGATATCCGTGGCAAGCTGGTGCCGGTGAAGGTGATAAAACCGGCTTTTGTTCGCATGGGCAAAAAACTTATCTAAACTAACAAGTGGTCGGCTGTACAAAAGCTGTACAGTGGGCCACCTGCTGTATCACAATAACACTGAAACCGTCTGTGCACACGGACAAACGACTAAAAGAACAACGTCAGGTAAGGAATAAAACATGAGCTCTATCCCTACAGAATTAAAGTACGCTTCTTCGCATGAGTGGGTGCGTCACGAAGGCGACGGTATCTACAGCGTTGGCATTTCCGAACATGCACAGGAGCTGCTGGGTGATATGGTGTTTGTGGAGCTGCCGGAAGTCGGTGATACCGTTTCTCAGGGCGACGACTGCGCGGTAGCTGAGTCGGTCAAAGCGGCTTCGGATATTTATGCACCGCTGTCCGGTGAAGTTGTTGAAGTGAACGAATCACTGGCCGATGCGCCGGAGCAAGTAAACGCCAGCCCTTACCACGATGGCTGGATGTTTAAAATTAAGGCTTCGGATCTGGCTGAGCTGGACGAGCTATTGGACGCCGAAGGCTACCAGAACGTTATCGACGAAGATTAATTGTCATCCGGAACTGCTTAAGCCCCGTATTTATCGGGGCTTACCTTTATACGCCGTACATTTTTTTCGCCATAGTATTTATAGGACACATCAAGCATGAGCAACCCTGCTGCTAAAACGCTGTCGCAACTTGCGAATCACCAGGAATTCATTCAACGCCATATTGGCCCGGATGCCAATGAAACTGCCGCCATGCTGGCCGAGCTGAATGTCGGCTCGGTGGAAGAGCTGATCGCGCAAACCATTCCGGCCGATATCCGTTTACCAGCACCGCTGGCGATTGGTGACAGCCGCAGCGAGGCCGAAGCCCTTGCTTACCTGAAGTCTGTTGCTGCAAAGAACAAAATGTTCAAGTCCTACATTGGCATGGGCTATCACCCAACGCTGACGCCAAACGTGATCCTGCGTAATGTGCTGGAAAACCCGGGCTGGTATACCGCCTACACGCCGTATCAACCGGAAATCGCCCAGGGCCGCTTAGAAGCCCTGCTGAACTTCCAGCACCTGACGCTGGATTTAACCGGCCTGGAGCTGGCCAGTGCGTCCTTGCTGGACGAAGCCACCGCTGCTGCCGAAGCCATGGCGCTGGCCAAGCGGGTGTCAAAAAACAAAAAATCCAACAGCTACTTTATCGCCAACGATGTGCACCCGCAAACACTGGACGTGGTGAAAACCCGTGCCGAGATGTTCGGCTTTGACATCGTCACAGGCCCGGCCAGCGACGCTGCCAAGCACGATGTGTTCGGTGCCTTGCTGCAATACCCTAGCAGCAGCGGCGAAGTGCGCGACGACAGCGCCCTGATTGCAGATTTACAGGCCAATAAGGCCATCGTTGCGGTCGCCACCGACATTATGGCACTGGTGTTAATGAAATCTCCTGGTCAGCTGGGTGCCGATGTGGTGCTGGGTTCGGCGCAGCGTTTTGGTGTGCCTATGGGGTACGGCGGCCCGCATGCCGCTTTCTTTGCCACCCGCGATGCCTACAAGCGCTCGATGCCAGGTCGTATTATCGGTGTGTCGAAAGACCGGCTTGATAACAATGCCCTGCGCATGGCGATGCAAACCCGTGAGCAGCATATCCGCCGTGAAAAAGCCAACTCCAACATCTGCACCGCTCAGGTGCTGCTGGCCAATATGGCGTCCTTCTACGCCGTCTACCATGGCCCACAAGGCCTGAAGACCATCGCCGAGCGCATTCACCGCTCTGCCGATATTTTTGCCGCTGGCTTAAAAGCCAAAGGCGTCGAGCTGCTGCACAACCACTGGTTCGATACCATCAGCTTTAAAGTGGCCGACCGTGCCGCTGTCATTGCCCGCGCGCTGGCCAAAGAAGTGAACCTGCGCACTGACCTGAGCGATAGCCTGTCGGTCAGCTTCCACGAGCTGACCACGGCAGCTGATATCGCAGAGCTGTTTGCCATTGTGCTGGGCGATGATCACGGGCTGAACATCGACGCGCTGGATGCTGAGTTGGTGAAAAACGGCTCTACTTCTATCCCGGCCAGTCTGCTGCGCCACGATGCGATTTTGCAGCACCCGGTGTTTAACCAGTACCACTCAGAAACCGAGATGCTGCGTTACATCAAAAAGCTGGAAAACAAAGACTTAGCGCTGAATCACTCGATGATTTCGCTGGGCTCTTGCACCATGAAACTAAACGCCACCGCCGAGATGATCCCGGTGACCTGGCCGGAGTTTGGTGCTTTGCATCCATTCTGCCCACTGGATCAGGCGCAGGGTTACAGCCAGATGATCACCGAACTGGGGGATTGGCTGGTCAATATCACCGGCTACGACAACATCTCCATGCAGCCGAACTCCGGTGCTCAGGGGGAGTACGCTGGCATGATTGCCATTCGCAAGTACCACGAAAGCCGTGGCGAAGGCCACCGTAATGTCTGTCTGATCCCGGTATCCGCCCACGGCACCAACCCGGCCACCGCGGCTATGGCAAGTTTTGATGTGGTGCTGGTGGATTGCGACAAGTCCGGTAACATCGATATGGCCGACTTAAAAGCCAAGGCCGAGGAAGTGTCGGATCGGCTGGCGGCCATTATGGTGACCTACCCGTCGACCCATGGTGTGTTTGAAGCCAGCATCCGTGAACTGTGCGACATCGTGCACGCGCACGGTGGCCAGGTCTACATGGATGGTGCCAATATGAACGCTCAGGTGGGTTTAACCTCACCAGGCTTTATTGGCTCCGATGTGTCGCACCTGAACCTGCACAAAACCTTCTGCATTCCACACGGTGGTGGCGGCCCTGGCATGGGGCCGATTGGTGTAAAAAGCCATCTGGCACCATTTTTACCGAACCACCCGGTGATCAAAATTGCCGGTACCGGTGAGCACAATGGTGCCGTTTCGGCCGCGCCATACGGCAGCGCTGGCATCCTGCCAATCAGCTGGATGTACATTGCCATGATGGGCAGCGAAGGCTTAAAGCAGGCCACTGAAATCGCCATCCTGAGCGCCAACTACATGGCGAAGAAGCTGGATCCACACTTCCCGGTACTGTACCGCGGTGCCAACGGCCGGGTAGCGCACGAGTGCATCATTGATATTCGTCCGCTCAAAGAAGCCAGTGGCGTCACCGAGATGGACATCGCCAAGCGTCTGATGGACTTTGGTTACCACTCACCGACCATGAGCTTCCCGGTGGCTGGTACCCTGATGATTGAGCCAACCGAATCGGAAAGCAAAGCCGAGCTGGATAAGTTCATCGAAGCCATGACCACCATCCGCGCGGAAATCGCCAAGGTAGAATCCGGCGAGTGGGCGCTGGACAACAACCCGCTGCACTTTGCCCCGCACAGCATGCAGGACATCTTCAGCAGCGATTGGAACCGCGCCTACGACCGCCAGGTCGCCGCCTTCCCGGCCGCTTTTGTCGCCGAGAACAAGTTCTGGCCAACCGTGACCCGTATCGACGACGTCTACGGCGACCGTAACTTGATCTGCGCCTGTCCTAGCCCGGAGGCTTATCGTTAGTCTGGTTTGTAAGCAAAGCTATAAACACGAAACCCCAGCCACTGTGCTGGGGTTTTTGTTTTGTCCGGTAATTATAAATTCAGCAATGTAATTGAAAAGGTGAAGGTATTTAACTAACCTCGGAATATCTATATATGTATATATAAACAGTTATTGGTAAAATAATTGTAATCAAGTAAATCGCGAGCTTTAAACACGCTTTCACCAGTGAAAAATTGCGTTCCAGTTAAAAAGTTGTTGATTCAAATGGAGTAGTTGACTAGATTGGCTTTATAAAAAAAGATAGAAGGGAAAATCCCGCGTGTGAAAGAAGGGATTTTCCAAACTATTAAGCTGTTATACCGCGTGTTCATCTTAAAGGATATTTCATGGAAGGAACTTGTAACTGTAAGAGTGTTCAATTTAGTTCATCGGATGAAATCAGAGCTATTGTTAATTGTCACTGTAATCTTTGCCGCAAAATGAATGGAAGTGCATTTTCAACATATGCAGTTGTTCCGAGTGAAGGTTTTATTTTAAAAAGTGGCTCATTGAAAACTGTGCAAGTGTCAGAAAACGCTTCTAAAAGTTTCTGTGAGCATTGTGGTACGCCGATATACAATCAAAATCCTAAGCTTGCTGGCCTAAAGATTTTATATTTGGGCTCAATAGACAAGGCTCCGGATCTTAAACCAGCAATCAATATTTATTGTGAGTCTCAACTTCAATGGGTTAATCAATTGGCTACATTACCCAATTTTGAGCAAGGTGTGGTATAGGCGGTATAACAATCGCATTAACTCGCTCGCAAGCTCGCTGGGACAATAACACATAGGCTCAGTCGCTTCGCTCCAATTTTAGCCTACGTGTTATTGCCCGTTATGCGGGCGTTATGCAAAAGGAGTAAGCATTGAGAATCGTGATCGGTCTGCTATCACTAACACTAGTCGCATCGTGTTCAATAGCCGACAGCAAGCCGGATGAGCGCGAAAGTGATTGTCTGACTGCTAGTGCACTCTCCAACGCTGACACTCGCCAGCCTTTCATTGAATGGTATCAAGAGGCTGTAGCATCTGGTTTTTCGGGTATGGTTCTTGTAGCTCAAGGACAAACGAAGCTGTTTGAGCAAGGCCTTGGCTATGCCGACAAGGAAGCTAAACGACCTTTTACTGCTGATACTGTTGTCGATATCTTATCTATGACGAAACAGTTTACAGCAGCAGCAATTCTAAAGCTCGAAGAGCAAGGCGCTCTGTCAGTACATGATACGCTTGAGCAATTCTTTGATAATGTACCTACCGAAAAACAAGGTATTACACTGCATCAACTTTTAACCCATACTGCAGGCCTCAAAGCAAACTACAAAGGCGACTACACACCAGCAACCCGTCAACAGCTGGAGCAGCATGCACTTAACTCGAGACTTCTTTCAAGGCCTGGTGAAACCTTTAATTACTCGAACATTGGTTACAGCTTACTTGCTCTTGTTATTGAGAAAGCTAGCAATAAAAGCTATGAAGCTTTTTTGCATGAACATCTATTTTTACCTGCGGGTATGAACAATACAGGCTATCGAATTCCTTCATGGAGTGAGCAAGACTTAATTGTTGGTTACCAAAGCGACTCTCGTTATCGTCATCATCGATTGCTGGCTGGTGTCGGTTCTGTTCTTGGAAGAAGCGACCGGTGGGGAACGCCTCTTGAACAATCTTGGGCAGAAGATGGACCTTGGTGGTCTCTGCATGGCAATGGTGGCTTACTTTCCACTCTCAATGATCTCCATCTGTGGTACTTGGCTCTTGCAAACAACTCGATTTTATCTGAGGCTTCAAAAGATAAGCTGTATTCGCCGTATGTTGAGGTAACGTCGGGTATATTTTATGGATATGGCTGGATGGTTAGGGCGAATCAGGCTGGTACACGAAGAATAATCAATCATGGAGGCGGCAACCCTTTCTTTGACATGGATATTTATAATTATGTTGATGATGGTGTGGTCTTTCTGTATGTGACTAATACTCCCTTGCAGCAAAGTTTGATGCCTAAATTATCAAATGTTGTTCGTAAAGAGTATATCCAATGACAAAACTGGGTGATTTTAAACTTTTAGCCATCCGGGGTCAGTTTTTAACCATGCAAAGAGAGCATAACAAACCGCGCCATTCGGGGCCTACGGCCCCTGCGACGCTCACAAGTTCGCGCGCATGCGCGGGGCGTTAGGTAGATACTGTGATTTTCAGTCGTTTTGAACGAAGCTCTGTTGATGAAATGAAGAGTATTCTCATTTCAGACAGTACTTTAAGCGTAAAAGATAAAGTGCAGTTGGAAAAGATGATTGCTCGATTAGATGCTAAAAAGTCACCATATCTCAGTGATTACGAAATTCATCAACTCAAACAAAAAGAAATCGATATAAGACAATCGCGGATATTTGTTTTGATAACTTGGTCAATATCTATTATCGCAGTTATATATTTCGGTGCTCTTCCTGGTCGGACTGGAATGATATACTGGTCTCAAGAGCCAGGCTTGTTTATAACATGTTTAGTCATCTGGATTTCTGTAGGGGTGTATTTTTATGCTAACAGTGAAGACACCTAACAAGTTGCTTAATT
>NZ_FNRM01000029.1 GCF_900107845.1 Alkalimonas amylolytica | reverse complement strand
CGGGGGGAGCTATTAGGCTGGCTCTCGTCATAGAAGGGGTTGGCAATAAAACGCTCTGCCGTCAGCTCCGGTAGATTGAGGTAGCCTCGAGCTAAGCCCGCTCCACCAATATAAAGCTCTCCAGTGACGCCTTTTGGCACTATTCCAAGCTGTTTATTGAGAACAAAGGCCTGACTGTTATTCACAACTTTTCCGATTGGCGCCATTTGACTTTTGCAATGCGGCTCATCAACTCGATAAAGCGTACTGCAAATACTCGCTTCAGTTGGGCCATAACCATTAAGAATATTTAAATCCGGAATAAGCGACTTGATTGTCAATAAGTCATCCAGCAATATGGACTCCACCCCCACTAATAAACGTTCAAGCTCTGGTTTGACATCTTGAACAGCCAACCATGTAATAAAATCTTTAATAAAAAACGGTGGTAAATAAGCGCTAGATATCTTGGATGATTTGATAAAGTCAAACAATTGAACAGCGTTCATCATGAGCTCACGGTCTATCACATGAAGGCTATGACCGTAGCACAAAGCACTCATCGTCTCATACACAGACACGTCAAAGCTAAGACTCGTCCAAATCATGCAAGCCCCCCCTTCTTTGAGAGGCGCTAACGACTCAATGTTATTCAGCAAACTATGTACACCGCGGCTATGACATTTAACCCCTTTAGGTTGACCTGTCGAACCGGAAGTATAAATAACATAAGCCAAATGACTGGAAGTTAAGCCAAGAAGTGAAGGAGAAGTATTTTCCGTTGAATACTGCCTCAACTCCTGTATCAACATTGTATCGTCAACGCATAAAGCCTGGCTTTTCTCAACCGGCAAACTTTTAACAATATGACTTTGAGTTAACACAGTAGCAAGATCTGCATCTTGCAACATATAGCTAAGTCGCTCGTATGGATAAGAAGGATCAAGTGGCACGTATGCACCACCCGCTTTGAGAACTGCAAGAATAGCCACTATCATATCTAATGACCGATCGATACAAATTCCGACCAAACTATCTGGTTCAACCTGCCTTCTCTCTAACAAATATCTGGCGAGTTGATTGGCTCTACAGTTAAGCTCTGAGTAAGTTAACTGGCTATTTTTAAACACCACCGCGATGGCATCCGGGTTATCCTCTGCCTGCTGCTCAAACAGCTCATGGATGCATTTATCCTGCGGGTAATCCAGCGCGGTGGTGT
>NZ_FNRM01000014.1 GCF_900107845.1 Alkalimonas amylolytica | reverse complement strand
CAGCGGGTTGGCGTCCCAGCGACCGCAGGGAGCGAGTGGTGCGCCTTGTTAGGTGGCAACTGCTTAGTAAGCATTACTCTTCTCTATATTGAAATTTGTAAGATTTAGTAAGTACAAGCACATATCAACATAAGTTTCTGCTGCCTTCTCGCCACCAGGGCTCCAGAGGTTCCACGCTTGGTATCTATTACTGTTAGCCATTTCAAATATCCATTGAGCACCATCCATGCCGATAATTTCTTCATCGGGCTTATATACCCAATTATCGAGCCGCTCGGCGACACTTCTAAGTTTACTAGCCTCTTCTGTTGTAAGTTCACGCTTGTTTTTAAACTGTACATTCCCAGGCGAGTATCCACCTGCGCCAGATAACTGCTTAGCATTTAAAATACACTTCTCATTGCATTCGACTCGAACAATTATTGGTGCATGAAAACTTCGTAGCCAGGTAAACCTATATATTTCATTTTCAGTCGGTAGTGTTATCGGATTTTCTCGTGCTGCACGCAAATGTTCTGAAAACCACTCCCTTTTAAAGGAATCCAACTCCTTCCACTCAGGAAAATAGTCATTCTTTATCGCAGCGCAGCCGACTAAAAAAAGGCCCATACAGAACACTATGGTCAATTTCACATATCCACCTAACAGCTTAATAGTTTGGAAAATCCCTTCTTTTCACACGGGATTTTCCCTTCTATCTGTTTCCGATTGTTTCAATCTAACGAACACCTCTCGCTAAATCAACAACTTAATAACAGACTGGGGAATTGAAGGTGTAAAAAGCAGGGGTTTTCTTTGCTCGTCGCTTGATCACAGCAATTTAACCAACCGCAGTTTATTCATCAAAGTAGGTGGCGCCTGGCTTTGGCGCTGGTTACCCGGCCAGATGCAACTGCCACAACGAAATACTAAAAGCAGGCTGCTGGTACTGGCCGTGGTGCCGGTTGGCTGCTTGCAGCAAACCCTTATCGAGCGCGGTATCAAACAACAAACACCAGTCGCCCGCTGGCAGGCTGATCATTTGTTCATGCTGGGCGGCATTAAACACAAACAACAAGCTGGCACCATCACGCATATTGCGAATACTGAACAAACAGCAAAGCCGCTCCGGATCATGCCAGTCGTGGCTTTGTTTTAGCTCCCCGCTGGGCAAATACCATTGCACCTGATGCTTATCGCCATGCAATTGATACTGCTCATCCAGCAGCGACAGTTGCTGCAAACAGGGGTAGCGCTTACGCAGCGCCATCAGTTGCTGCACAAACTGCAGAAAATCCTTCTGCTCACTGTCCAGTTGCCAGCTCAGCCAGCTGATGTCGTTGTCCTGACAATAGGCATTGTTGTTGCCGCGCTGGCTGTGGCTAAGCTCATCCCCACCCAGCCAATGGATCATGCCCTGGCTCAGCAGCAAGGTCGCCGCCAGGTTGCGTTTGTGCTGATAACGCTTAGCCGTGATACTTGCCTCACGGCTTGGCCCTTCCACCCCATGATTGCAACTGAGGTTATGACCATGGCCATCGCGATTTTCTTCGCCGTTTAGCCAGTTGTGTTTCTTCTCATAGCTCACCAGGTCCTGCAAGGTAAAACCATCGTGGTAACACAGATAATTGACGCTGCAACTGGCCGGCATGCGGTGCTTTTGAAAGATATCGCGCGAGCCCAGCAGCCGGGTGGTAAATTCGGCCAGGCTGCCTTTATTGCCGCGCCAAAAAGCGCGGAAGCTGTCACGGCATTTGTCATTGAGCTCTGCCCAAATCGCCGGAAACTGCCCCAGGTGATAGCCAAAAGGCCCCACGTCCCAGGGTTCAGCGATTAACTTGGCTTCACTGATCACCGGATCTTGCGCAATGATTTGAAAAAAAGCGGCATACGGATTAAAGCGCTTGTGTTCACGCCCCAGCGTCACCGCCAAGTCAAAGCGAAAACCATCCACCTGCATTTCGGTCAGCCAGTAACGCAACGCATCCATCACCAGTTTCTGCATCACCGGCTGAGCCACATTCAACGTATTGCCGCAGCCGGTAAAGTTACAATAGCTCTGATAATCGGTGATATCGGCATGGTTATGAAACAGGTAATACTGCCGGTTGGCAAGGCCACGAAAGCTCAATATTGGGCCATCGTCGCCGGCTTCTGCACTGTGATTAAACACCACATCCAGAATGACTTCGATGCCATGCTGATGGAAGGTGCGCACCATGGTTTTAAATTCGCTGACCGCATCTTCCAGCTGATAGCGCGGATCAGGGGCAAAAAAATTGACCGGATTATAGCCCCAGTAATTGCTCAGCTGCATGGCTTCAAGTCGGGGTTCACTCATAAAACTGGCCACCGGCAACAACTGAATACTGGTAATGCCCAGTTGTTGTAAGTGCTTGATAATCGAAGGGTGACATAAACCAAGATAGGTACCGCGTAACTTTTCCGGCACATCAGGGTGCAGCATGGTTAAGCCTTTGACATGGGCTTCGTAGATGATAGTTTGTTCGGTCGGGATCTGCGGCTTAGCGACGCCTTGCCAGTCAAAGTCATGGTGTGCCAGCACCCCTTTGCTGATAAATAACGGGCTTTTTTGCTGATACAAGTGCGACTGAAAACGCTGGGGCCGGTTCAGGCGCTTGCAGTAAGGGTCTATCAGCAAGCGCTCTGCATCAAAGCGCAAGCCGTGCACCGGTTTGTTGTCACCGGACGCGGCCAGTGCATACAAGGTGCCCGCCGGAATACCGGCCACCGCCAGGTGCCAGATATCGCCGGTACGACCGGTAAACGCCAGTTCAGCGATGGGCTCTTCGGTGTCAGCCTGGAATAACCACAGGGTAAGGGCTGTCGCATCCGGGGCATAGACCGCAAAATTCCACTTGTTATTGGCCTGCAATGAAGGGCCGAGCGGTTTGGGCTGGCCAACCTGTGCTTTTAACAAAGGCACCTGGAGTCCCATCATCAACCCCGGCGCCGCAGATACAAAGTGGATAACGGCGGCAAGTCCAGCACCAAACTGGCGGGCTGCCCCTGATGAGACTGAGACACAGCCGGTATGACAGTGCCAACGGCAAAGTTGCTGCCCCAATAGTAGCTGCTGTCGGTATTTAGGATCACGTCAAAGTCTCCCTCTGTGGCAACACCTAACCGATATTGGTTACGCGGAACAGGCGTAAAGTTACTGACCACATAGATGCGCTCACCGGCTGCATCCTGCCGGTAAAAGCTTAGCACCGAATGCTCGGCATCGTTGTGATCCAGCCAGCCAAAGCCCCTGTTATCGTAATCCAGCTGATACAAGGGCGCACAGCGTTGGTAACTGAGGTTTAAATCGCGAAACAGTTGCTGAATGCCGCGGTGTTTGTCGTAATCCAGCAGGTGCCAGTCCAGGCTGCGCTGATGGCTCCACTCCGATGCCTGCGCAAACTCCATGCCCATAAAGTGCAGCTTTTTGCCAGGATGGGCAAACATATAAGCGATATAGGCCCGCAGGTTGGCGGCTTGCTGCCACTCATCGCCCGGCATCTTGTGCAGCAAACTGCCTTTGCCGTGCACCACTTCATCGTGCGATAACGACAGCACAAAATTTTCGTTGTAATGGTACACCATGGCAAAGGTCAAATCGTTGTGATGAAACTTACGATAAGCCGGGTCTTTGCTGATATAACGCAGGCTGTCGTTCATCCAGCCCATATTCCACTTAAAGCCAAAGCCAAGGCCGCCCTGATCCACCGGTTTGGACACACCGGCAAAGGAGGTCGACTCCTCCGCAATGGTGATGGCATTCGGGAACTGTCGGTAGACTTCGGTATTGAGCCATTGCAGTAAACTGATGGCTTCGTAGTTGTGATTGCCACCATCCACATTGGGGATCCACTCGCCCGCTTTTCGTGAGTAATCCCAGTACAGCATGGATGCCACAGCGTCGACCCGCAGGCCATCGATATGAAAGTGTTCCAGCCAGTACAAGGCGCTGGCAACCAGAAAATGCCGGACGGTGTCTTTGCCAAAATCGTAGATGCAGGAATTCCAATCCGGGTGCCAGCCCCGGCGTGGATCTTCGTATTCATACAGCGCGCTGCCATCAAACCGTGCCAGGCCATGGCCATCGTCCGGGAAATGCGCCGGCACCCAGTCGAGGATCACCCCGATACCAGCCTGATGGCAGGCGTCGACCAGGGCTTTAAGCTCATCCGGGCTGCCAAAACGCGAGCTGGGCGCAAACAAGCCCAGCGGTTGATAACCCCAGGAGCCATCGAAGGGATGCTCCATCACCGGCAGCAATTCAATGTGGGTGTAGCCCATATCCAGTAAGTACGGGATCAGCTGCTCTTTTAGCTCAAGGTAACTAAGCGGCTCGTTGTTGTCTTTGCGCCGCCAGGAGCCCAAATGCAGCTCATAAATACTCATCGGCGCCTGATAATGCGGTACTGGCTTCCGTTGTTGCCAATCCTGATCGTGCCACTGGTAACGACTATGGTCATACACCTGAGACGCATGGGATGGGTACTGATCGGCCAGAAAACCGACCGGATCGGCTTTATGCGGCAGCAGATGCCCTTGCCGGTCTTTGATTTCAAACTTATAACGCACCCCGGCAGCAATTTCCGGCATCACCAGCACCCAATGACCGCAGTCGGTTTTCTGCATCGGGTGGCAACGGCCATCCCAATCGTTCATATCGCCAATCAGGCTTACACTGCTTGCATTAGGCGCATAGACAGCAAAGCGGGTTGCCTTAAGCTGCTGCTTGCCCGGCTCCAGTTCAATCAGCTGCGCACCAAGCTGGCGGTACAGGTTTTGTGGCTGGCTGTGGACAAAATGCACCGCATGGTAGGCCTCCTGCTGAAACTGATAAGGGTCGACCAGACGGTACTGATGCTTACCCTGGGTTACCTGCAATTGGTAAGGCGTGGTTTTACGCTTGCGCGGCAGCACTAAGCTAAAGAGCCCTGCCACCTCGGGATCCGGCTGACAGACGCCAAGGGATTTCCCTGAGGCTAAATCCAGAACTTCTACCTGATCAGCCTTTGGCAGGTAACAGCGGATGAGCCAGCCTTTTTGCTGCTCTTGCTCCTTATTTGGCTGCCAGTTGGGCTGCCAGCCCAGTAAAGAAAATGGTTGTGCACAACGTACTGCTGCCAAGTCTAGCGCCTGAATCATCCTGCTTCCTTTTTCGTTATCCGTTATTCACATGGTTTACTGATAAAGCCAGTCACGCCGGGCCTGGCTAAGTTGTTGCATCAACGCCAGTTGGTCAGGCTGCTCTGCCAGCTGCTCGAGTGTCTGGCTGAGCTTACGCCGCCAGTTCGGGTACTCGTCGCTGGTGCCAGGTACATTCACCGGTTGGGTCATTTGCATCCAGTCTTCCAGCTGCAAACACAGTAACTGGCTCTGTCCTTTTGCCAGGTGTAATTGCAAGGCCCGGGCCAATACCGGCTCCATCCCCACCTGGTCGACTTGACTTGGATAATCCTGTGGTAAGACACCATGGCCGTGCAGAGAATCCAGAATGCGTTGCTTGTTGCGATGGCGCTGCTCAAACAACTGCTGCAATTGGGCCGAATCCGGATAGAGGCCAAGCTGCTCGCCAAGCTTTAAATCATCGCAATGCCAAAACCCTATCAGCGTTGGTAAGTCATGAGTACAAAGGGTGGCCATCGCCTGCTGTGGGTAATGGGCCGGGGAAATAAATCCGCCATCTTCGGCCTGCTCAAAGAAAAACACCCGGTACGAATAGACGCCGTGCTGCTGCAACAAATCGCGAATGCCATCCGGTACAGTGCCGAGATCCTCCCCTATCACCAGCACCTGATTGCGCTGACTCTCCAGTGCTAAAATGCCCAGCAAGTCCATGATCGGGTAATACAGATAAGCCCCGCCCCGCGCATCTTCAGCGACTTTGGGCACCCACCATAGTCGCAGCAAAGCCATCACATGATCGATGCGAAGTGCACCAGCATGCTGCATATTGCTCCGTAGCAGGTCAATAAATGGTTGGTAGCCTTGCTGAAACAACGGCAAGGGCGACATCGGCGGTAAGCCCCAGTTTTGGCCCTGCGGTCCCAACGGATCCGGAGGGGCTCCGATACTGGCATCACGGCAATACAGGTCCGGGTTAGCCCAAATGTCCATTGAGGCTTCACTGACTCCAACCGCCAAATCACGATAAATACCCAGCAACATACCTGCCTCTTTGGCCGCATGCTGGGCCGCTGCTAACTGCCGATCAGCACAAAACTGCAGGTACGCATAAAAATCCAGCGCACTGGCCTGCTCTTTCGCAAAGGCTTTGACCGCAGCAGAGGCTGGATCTTTGTACTCCTGCGGCCAACTCGGCCAACCCCAGTGCTGGCTACTTTGGGCATACAAATGGCCATGCAAAGCATCGTACAAGGACTGCTGGTACAAACTATCGCCGCCAGCCTGCTTAAAATCGGCAAATGCGGCTTGTTCATCCGCCTTGGCATGCTCAACAAACCACTGATACAAATCGTGCATCACCGGCAACTTTAACTGCATCACGGCGCTGTAATCGACCCAGTCGCGATTACGCTGTTCAGCCAGCTGCTCTTTAAAAGCAGGCGCATTGACCCGTTGCTGACATTCAGCAGATTCGGTATAACCTGGCATAGCAGTCACATCAAGATAAATGCAATTGAGCCAACGCCGGGAAGAAGGACTGTAAGGGCTGGCATGTTCCGGCATAGCCGGGTACAGCGCATGGATCGGATTCAGGCCAACAAAGTCTGCACCCTGCCCGGCCAACAATTGCAGCAGCTGTTGCAAATCACCAAAGTCGCCAATACCCCAGTTGCGCTCTGAGCGCAAACCATAAAGCTGGACACTGACCCCCCATTGCTTGTTATCAGCAAAAGCAGCTGGCTGAAAACAGCGGACCGGTGTCACAATGAGCGACTGCTCGCACTTCAGCGCTGCCGGACTGGTCACCCGCAGCCGGTGATAGCCTGGTTCAAGATGGACCGTGATGGCATGCTGGTAAAGATGGTATTCCTGTTCATCGTGCTGATAGACCTGCAGCAGCTCCCCATCGACCGGTGTGAGCGAAAAACGATGCTGCTTTCCCGCTTCAGTGATGAGATTCAGTTTCAGTACCTCATTGGCCAGCGCCAGCGGCACACGCAGCTCAAGATGCAGTGGCTGATCTTGCTGCTGCACCGAGACCGGCACTAAAAGTTGTTGCCACAGTGCTTGCTGTTGTTGCTGCAAACTCTGGCTCAGGCTTGCTTCATCCGAGACATCAAAGCCTTGCGCAGCCAGTAAGGCCAATAGATTGGCTTCAGTGACGTGAAGCAACTGGCCATAGGCATCGGTGTAACTGGCTTCAATGCCGGCAAATTCCAAAGCCTGCTGTACGAGCGCTTTATTCATGGCGTCCTTCCTGCTTATTTTCTTTGCTATGCTGAGAATACTCTGAATTCAGGCTTTTTGCGTTATTTAATTACAAGAATTCGTATGCAACTGCATTTATCGCTTGAATATTTCGCCAAATAATGTAATTTTACTACAAAATAACGTTTAACCAAGGGGTGCTCTATGACCATTCGTGTTGCTATTAACGGTTTTGGCCGTATCGGCCGTAATATCTTACGGGCTCTGTATGAAACGAATAAGTCGTACGACATTAAAATTGTCGCGATCAATGATTTAGGCGATGCCGCCATCAATGCGCACCTGCTGAAGTATGACACAGCTCATGGTATTTTTCCGGCTCAGGTTGAACATTCTGACAGCGCGATTTTCGTCAATAAAGATGAGATCCGTACTTTAAGTGAGCGTAACCCAGCTAATTTGCCATGGAAAGAACTACAGGTAGACGTGGTGCTGGAATGTACCGGCCTGTTCACAGATCGCAAGACCGCTGGGGCCCACCTGGAAGCCGGCGCCAAAAAAGTCATTATTTCAGCCCCGGCTAAAAATGTGGATGCAACCATTGTCTATGGGGTCAACCACGACATCATTACCCCGGATATGACCATTATTTCCAATGCATCCTGCACCACCAACTGCCTGGCTCCTATTGCCAAGCCGTTGAATGATGCACTTGGCATTGAATCCGGCCTGATGACCACCATCCATGCCTACACCAACGATCAACGGTTAAGCGATGTGTACCATACCGATGTCCGGCGTGCCCGGGCTGCGGCTATGTCGATGATCCCTACCAAAACCGGCGCCGCGGCAGCTGTTGGTTTGGTGGTACCTGAACTGCAGGGTAAATTTGATGGTTTGGCGGTACGGGTCCCTACCCTGAACGTTTCCCTGGTGGATTTATGCTTTATCGCCGGTCGCAACACCAGCATCGAGGAGGTCAACGATATCATCCGTAAGGCTGCGGCAACGTCGCCATTAAATGAAGCACTGGCAGTGAACGATTTACCACTGGTCTCAGTCGATTTTAACCACAATCCAATGTCGTCTATCTTTGATGCCAGCGAAACCCGGGTCAATGGTCGTCTGGTCAAAGTGATGTCCTGGTACGACAATGAGTGGGGCTTTAGCAACCGCATGCTGGACAACACCGTCCAGATGATGAAATAACAGGATAGCACTGATGCCAGGCAGCATCCGGCAACAGCATGGTTTTGCCCATCTGACCGACTTGCCTTGCTGGCAGTTGCAGTTTGGAGCTGCCAGTGCGGTTATCAGCAGCTATGGTGCCCAGCTGTTGTCTTACCAACCAAGTCCTGGCGATGAACTGTTATGGTTATCGCCCAAGGCAAACTGGCAGCAACAAGCCATTCGTGGTGGTATCCCGCTGTGCTGGCCCTGGTTTGGGCCGGCTGATCCCGCGGTTATTCCTGACGCTACTTCACAGCCAGCGCATGGCTTTGCCCGAACCCGCCACTGGCAACTGAAACAACAACAGTGTACCGAAACCTTCGCTTCACTCACACTGCACTGCCTTTTTACTGACTTACCGCACTGTGCTACCCCAACCGAACTGCGACTTAACGTCTGTTTGAACCAGGATACGCTGCAGATCACGTTAAGCTGTGACCAGGCACTGCCGCAACAGGCGGCTTTGCACAGTTACTTTCGCCTCAATCAGCTGGAGCAATTGAGCGTTCGTGGTCTTGGTACTCATTATCTGGATAAAGTCAGCCAGCAAACGCGCAAAGATGGCTGCGAGCCGGCCCGCCTGGAGGGGGAAACCGATCGCATCTACCTGCAAGCTGGAACAAAGCTGTTGCTGCAGGATGCTGGCCAAAGGGTCTATCTGCAGCAATCAGGCCATGACAGCTCGGTGCTGTGGAATCCTGCTGCAGCCAAAAGCCGTGCTTTAAAAGACGTAGCGGATGATGGTTATCAGCAGTTTGTTTGTGTGGAAACGACCCGGCTCGACTGGCAAGCGGCTCCTTTGCAGCTCAGACAAACCCTTTCTCGCAGCCCAGCAAGCCGCGGTTAACGCCAGCTGCTTTGAAACAGCTCCGTAATCAGCTGTTCACGACCATCCGTGTATTGTATGTGCAGCTCCAATCGCCACTTCATATTAGGATCGGTACAGGCCCCTAGTAAAAACTCTGCCTGCCATAAGCTTGCTTCGATTTGACGAAAGCGAATAGGCACTCGGCCCATGTACATGGAAACACCCGTCACCTCCGCTGTGATGGCAGCAATAGCTTCCACCGATTGCAGCTGTAAAGTAAGAATTGATTCGACAGGAATGCTGGCAGGGCTTATCGACAGCTGCTTTGCTGTGCTATCATAGAGCAAAAGCTCGGATTGATCAGTCACTTGCGCTGGTTGGCAGCCTATTGCATTTAAGATACAGCATAACAATATGCATACACGAAGCTGTGTGGCATTCACCATGGATGGTACCAAGCCCATTTGCTAAAGAAAGGCAGCTGATTCTACATCGAATACAGCAAGACGGCCAAGATAACCTACACTTGTTTACTTAGTAAACAAGGACTTTGTTCTAAATCATAAAAGCGGCGGATTCAACTATCTTTTGCAAAGTGAAAACTTTATCATCCGCACCCAGAATAGCCCAAAGTGGGTACTGCACAGTGACGTGTGTATCGGCTTTGAGTGATAAAAAAAGGGCCACTTCCCGCAAGTGGATATTTTGTAACCAGCGAAACTGCAGTGGAACTCGATATGAGCCAGACTAAATCGTTAGAAGTTGACTACAACTATAGCGTTGTCCGCCTCTTTACCCTTGCTACCATCCTTTGGGGCATTGTCGGTATGGCGGTAGGTGTACTGATTGCAGCCCAATTGTATTGGCCTGCCCTGAACTTTGACATTCCATGGCTGACTTACAGCCGTCTCCGTCCTCTTCATACCAATGCGGTCATTTTCGCTTTTGGTACCAGTGCCTTGATGGGGACTGCTTATTACATCGTGCAACGCACCTGTCAGGTCCGGCTCTTTGCGGAAAAGCTGGCTATGTTCACCTTCTGGGGCTGGCAAACGGTGATTGTACTGGCTGCCATCACCCTGCCACTTGGCATCACGCAATCAAAAGAATACGCTGAGCTGGAGTGGCCCATTGATATTCTGATTACCGTGGTTTGGGTATCGTTTGCAGTGGTATTTTTTGGCACCCTGGTAAAGCGTAAGACCAGCCATATTTATGTGGCCAACTGGTTCTATGGTGCTTTCATTATTACCGTGGCGGCACTGCATCTGGTGAATAATATGGTGATTCCACTGAACCTGGTGAAATCCTACTCCATTTATGCCGGTGCTGTCGATGCGATGATTCAGTGGTGGTACGGCCATAACGCCGTAGGCTTCCTGCTGACCGCGGGCTTCTTAGGGATGATGTACTACTTTGTGCCTAAACAAGCGGGTCGTCCGGTGTATTCGTACCGTTTGTCGATTGTGCACTTTTGGGCACTGATTGCGCTCTATATCTGGGCTGGCCCTCACCACCTGCACTACACCGCCTTGCCAGACTGGACGCAGTCGCTGGGTATGGTGATGTCTGTTATTCTGTTTGTGCCTAGCTGGGGTGGTATGATCAACGGGATCATGACGCTGTCAGGTGCCTGGCATAAACTGAAAACTGACCCGATTTTGCGTTTCCTGATTGTATCTCTGTCGTTCTACGGCATGTCGACCTTTGAAGGCCCAATGATGGCGATCAAGTCCGTGAATGCGTTGTCGCACTACACCGACTGGACTGTTGGGCACGTGCATTCCGGCGCTTTGGGCTGGGTTGCCATGATCACCATAGGTGCCACCTATTACCTGATCCCTACCCTGTTCAATCAAGGTCGGATGTACAGCATTAAACTGATCAATACGCATTTCTGGCTGCATACTATTGGCGTGGTGCTCTACATCGTTGCCATGTGGATCTCCGGTATTATGCAGGGCATGATGTGGCGTGCAGTGAATACCGACGGCACCCTGACTTACAGTTTCGTTGAGAGTGTTGAAGCCTCTATGCCGTTCTACCTGATGCGCTTTATAGGCGGTGTCTTTGTGCTGGTGGGTATGTTTGTTATGGCATACAACGCCTACAAAACCCTGCGTGCAGAGAACCACTCTCTGAAGCCTGTTGCTGAAGCTGTGGCCTAAGGAGCGAGCAATGTCGAATAAAAATCATCACGAAAAAATTGAGAAAAGTGTTGGCTTGCTGGGTATCTTTACCATCATCGCCATCAGCTTTGGTACCCTGGTACAGATTACACCCCTGATGTATCTGGAAGAAACCACCACCCCAGTGCATGGGCTACGTCCTTATACCGCACTGGAAATGGAAGGCAGGGATATTTATATCCGTGAAGGTTGTAATAACTGCCACAGCCAGATGATCCGACCTTTCCGTTCAGAAGTGGAGCGTTATGGCCACTATTCGGTTGCCGGTGAGCATGTCTGGGAACACCCACACTTGTGGGGTTCGAAGCGGACTGGCCCGGATCTGGCCCGTGTTGGTGGCCGCTACAGCGACGACTGGCACTATGCCCACATGATGGACCCACGCTCGGTAGTGCCTCAATCCAATATGCCGGCCTACCCTTGGTTAGCTGATCGTGTGCTGGATGGCCGCTATACCGCCCGTAAGCTCGAGATTTTCCGAAGCCTTGGCGTGCCCTACACCGACGAAGATATTGCCGGTGCAGCCGCAGCCGTTCAAGGTAAAACTGAAATGGATGCTCTGATTGCCTACCTGCAATCACTGGGCACACACTTGAAGTGATTACGATGGAATTTGCAACCTTACACAGCATTTTAACCGTCATTTTATTTGTAGGTTTTGTTGGCCTGATTATCTGGGCCTACGGCAAAGGCCGGAAAAAAGACTTCGATGAAGCAGCGAACCTGGTGTTCGATGATGAGCCGGAGCAAACAAAGCCAGAACAAAAACAAAAACAGGAGTCCGATCATGAGTAGCTTCTGGAGCGCTTGGATCATCATTTTCACGCTGGTTGTACTGGTTGGCTGCCTGGTGCTGCTGACCTGGAACCTGAAAAACTACGTCGGTGTGTCTGAAGATGAAACCACTGGCCATGAACACGATGGCATCTCGGAACTAAACAACCCTCTGCCGAAGTGGTGGACTTACATGTTCTACATCACTCTGGCGTGGTCGCTGCTCTATTTGGCGGCTTACCCAGGGCTTGGTAACTACAAAGGCTTTTTGAACTGGACCAGTTCGAATCAAGGCATTTTATCGCTGGAAGAGTCGGAACAAGCCACCATTGCAGCCCGCGAAGCTGGCATGAATGTGCAACTGGACCGCGAGATAGCCCGTGCCGATGAGGTCTATGGCCCGGTATTCCGCCAATTCGCTGAGCGCGATGTACTGGATCTGGCTTACGATCCGGAAGCACTGCGCATTGGTCAACGCTTGTTCCTGCAAAACTGTGCTCAGTGTCATGGTTCGGATGCGCGCGGTCAGCGGGGCTTCCCCAACCTGACCAACAACGACTGGCAATGGGGCGGCACGCCGGACAAAATCAAAGAAACCCTGTTGTATGGCCGTAAAGCCGCTATGCCTGGCTTTAAAGATGCGCTGGGTGAGCAAGGTATTCGTGAGATGACCGCTTTTGTGCTCAGCTTGTCTGGTCGTACTGTGAATCAGCGTGATGCCGAAGCCGGCCAGGCCAAGTTTGCCATGTGTGCAGCGTGCCACGGCAATGATGGTAAAGGCAGCGTGGCGCACAACCTACCATTCGGTGCGCCGAACCTGACCAACAACATCTGGCTGTATGGTGGCTCTGCTGCGGACGTGACGGAAACGCTGGTGCAAGGTCGCTACGGTGAAATGCCAGCCTTCCGCCATACCTTGGGCGAGGACAAGGTGCATATCCTAACGGCTTATGTCTATCGTTTATCGAACCCTGAGCCAAAACAGAACTGATCCATACCCTGGATTAGGATAGAATAAACCCCGGATTCGGGGTTTATTTTTACGAGGAGTCCCTTGATGCAAACCGATACCAAACCCTGGTATAAGCAACTCTGGCCGTGGATTTTGATTCTACTGCCAGCTATCGCCTTTGCTCGTGGTGGCTGGGCCTTTTACATCATGATGCAAAATCAGCCGGAAATGGTGGTCGATGATTATTACCGTGAAGGCCGTACCATCAACAACCGACTGGAAAAGTACCGTGAAGCTGCCCTGCGCAACCTGGAGGCGCATGTGCTGGTGATTGGTAACCGTGCTGTGGTGCGCTTTGCTGAAAATGCGGTGCTGGACGAGACCATCCACCTGGACTTCCACCATACCACCTTGGGCGCCAATGACTTCAAAGTTGAAGCTTCCCGCAGCGGTGAGTTGCTTTATGTCGCTACCCTGCCACATACACCGCGTGGACGCTTTCGACTGGTGGTATCGGACGACAGCCAGGAATGGCGTTTGCGTGTCACGCTGGATGTTCCTGCTGAGCAAGAAGTGAAATTGGGTTACTAAGCAGACCATGCCAACTGAACGCTGTTTTCACTGCCATGAGCCGATACTGACCGGCCAGCAGTTTGTGCTGGAATTTGAACAACAACAACGCACTTTCTGTTGTCTTGGCTGCCAGGCTGTAGCAGATACCATTATTCAACAAGGGCTCGGCGATTATTACCGCTTTCGGACCGAGCCTGCTACCAAAGCCGATGCCATGCCAGCGGATTTGGCAACAGAACTGGCCAGTTTTGACAGTCCGGATGTGCTGGCCGATTTGAGCAGCAAGCAAGGCGAACTCAGTAAAATTGAGCTGTCTGTCAGCGGCATCAGCTGCGCTGCCTGTGCCTGGCTGATAGAGCGGCGCTTAAAACAATTAACAGGAGTTGCCGGTATCACGGTGAACTCCGGTACTCAGCGAGCCCAAATTGAGTGGTTACCTGAGCAGCTGAAATTAAGCCGTATTCTGCAGGAAATCAGCAAGCTGGGTTATCAGGCCAGTCCCTTTGCTGCTGATCAGGAAGAAAAAATACACAAAGCAGAGCTTGGCCGCTACCTAAAGCGGCTGGCAGTGTCCGGTATCTTGTCAATGCAAGTGATGATGCTGGCAATCGCTCTCTATTTTGGTGAGTGGACTGGCATTGACCCTGAGCATCAGGATTACCTGCGCTGGATCAGCATGCTGCTCACCACTCCGGTAGCGTTTTACGCTGCCCTGCCCTTTGTCACCAGTGCCTGGCGCAGCATAGTTAACCGCAAAATGAACATGGATGTGCCGGTCAGTTTGGCCATCTACTACACCTACTTTGCATCGGCTTATGCCACCCTGACTGAGACCGGCGAAGTCTACTTTGAGTCGGTCTGTATGTTTGTGTTCTTTTTGCAGCTCGGCAAATTTTTTGAGTACAGGGCCAGAGCCAAAGCCAGGGATGCCACCAGCAACCTGTTAAAAATCATGCCGGTGACAGCAACCCAGCTGATCGACGGCCAACCGCAGAGCACTTCGGCCAGACGGCTGCTGCCAGGCGACCTGATTTTGGTGAAAGCCGGTGAAACCCTGCCAGCGGATGGTGAGGTTTTCGACGGCAACAGCAGTGTTGATGAGTCCATGCTAACCGGCGAATACCATCCCATTGCAAAAGCGCGTGGCGATGCCGTTCTGGCTGGCAGTGTGAATCATGATGGCGTGCTGCAGGTTAAGGTCAGCCAGCCGCTGGCTTTGTCCAGGCTGGGTCAGATCATTGCTTTGCAGCAAGATACGCTGAATCAAAAACCCAAACTGGCAGAGAAAACCGATGAGCTCGCGCAGTATTTTGTTGAGCGCTTGCTGCTGATCGCTTTGGCAACTTTTTTGGTTTGGTTCTTCTGGATTGATGCCAGCCGGGCTTTTTGGGTTACCTTATCCGTGCTGGTGGCCACCTGCCCTTGCGCACTGGCACTGGCCACCCCTACCGCCATCACTTGTTCACTGGCGCGCCTTAACCGTAAGCATATTCTGATTAAAAACAATCAGGTGCTGGACAGGCTACCCGACATTCAACAGATTGTGTTTGATAAAACCGGCACCCTGACACAGGGACGCTTTAGTGTACATCAAGTACATCTGCTGGCTACAGAGCACGATAACGCCAGCTTGCTGAACCTAATTGCCAATCTGGAGCGGCATTCCGAACACCCAATCGGCAAGGCTTTTCAGCCGTATTTACACCAGGCGCTGGAGCTCAGCGATGTACAAATTAGCATAGGCGCTGGTATTTCTGCCTTGTGGCAAGGTCAACGCGTTCAGGTAGGCAATGCTGCTTTTTGCCACGCCGAGCCCATCCCTGGCGCTATGGTCTATCTGAGCGTAGCAAACAAGGTTCTTGCGGCTATTGAGTTGCAGGATGATCTGCGGCCAGAGGTACCCGCCTTGCTGCAGGCACTCAAAGCCAAAGGTTATCAGTTGGGTTTGCTAACCGGTGACAGCTCCAGTCAGGCAGAACGGGTCGCGGAGCAGTTAGGGTTTGATTGGCTGGAAAAAGGCTGCAGCCCAGAGCAAAAGGTGACGGTGATCCAGCAACTGACCCGACAACAACAAAAAGTGATGATGATTGGTGATGGCATTAACGACAGCGCCTGCTTTCATGCCGCCGATGTTTCTGTCACCCTGCAAGGTAGTACCGATCTGGCCAAAAATCAGGCCGACGTGCTGATATTGCGCAATGATCTGAGCCTGTTGACCACCCTACTGAGCGGTGGCGAATTGGCAGCCCGTACCATCAAACAAAATCTGGCCTGGTCGGTTGGTTACAATGTGATCATCATCCCGCTGGCTGTGGTAGGCTTAGTATCACCCTACATCGCCGTGCTGGGTATGTCATTTAGCTCCTTGTTGGTGGTGTCCAACTCACTAAGGTTACTCAAGTCATGAGTGTGATTTATGTTTTGATCCCCATCGCCGTGCTTTTTGTGATGATAGGACTGGCCATATTTTTCTGGGCCGTCAAAAGCAAACAATTCGACGACCTGGATAAGCAGGGCTTTAGTATTTTATTTGATGATGAGCCTAAGGCTCCTGCCAACACAAAATTAACCGACCAGTCAGACGACACAACCAGCAACAGTGACCATGAACCCCGCTGATCTGATGGCAGCCCTGCTGATTGGCTTGATTGGCAGCAGTCACTGCCTGGTGATGTGTGGTGGTATTGTCGCTGCGCTGCAAATTTCTATGCCAGGTATGTCAGCACGACGCCGTTTTGCGTTCCAGTTGCTCCTGAGTCTTGGCCGTTTAACCAGCTATGCTTTTTTTGGTGCTCTGGTTGGCTACTTTGGCGTGGTTGCCATGCAAGTGGGCGGGGCTTCCATGGTCTGGCTGCGTTTGCTGGCAGGACTGCTTCTCATTGCCATGGCACTCTATATTGCCAGGCTGTCCACTGCCCTGGTGTATCTGGAGCGATTAGGGCAAGGCATTTGGCAGCGAATTCAACCTATCAGCACGAAGCTAATGCCGCTGAATACCCCCTACAAAGCCTTTGGTTATGGCTTATGCTGGGGCTGGTTACCCTGTGGTCTGGTCTACAGCACGCTCAGCTGGAGCCTGGCCAGTGGCAGCGCCACCGCCGGTGCTGGGATTATGCTGGCCTTTGGGCTGGGCACGCTCCCCGCGATTCTGCTCACTGCCACGCTAGCAGCGCGTCTGAATCAGCTAAAGCAACAAAGCTGGTTTCGCTACAGCACAGCCCTGCTGCTTGGCAGTTACGGTTTTTATACGGTTTATCTTGCCTTGGCGCGGCTAGTTTCTTAAGCTATCACCAATATAGCGACAACTATGGATGTCTTATGGCGCACTCTTCAATCAACTGTCAGGATTGTGGCTTCAGTCAGCTTTGTTTACCTTTTACACTGAATGACAATGAGCTGGATACGCTGGATGACATCATACAGCGCAAAAAGCCGTTGCATAAGGGCGACTTCTTATTCGAAGCTGGCCGGCCATTTCAAGCACTCTATGCCATCCGTACCGGGTCTTTTAAAACCTTTACACTGACGGAGCAAGGTGAAGAACAAATTACCGGCTTTCATTTGCCTGGTGATGTGCTGGGTTTTGAAGCCATCAACACCCAGCAGCATGTCAGTTATGCTCAAGCGCTGGAAACGGCCATGGTCTGTGAAATTCCCTACCACAATCTGGAGCAACTGCTGGGTGAGCTGCCGAAGCTTCGCCAACAAATGATGCGCTTGATGAGCCAGGATATTTCGGCCGATCAACAGCTGATGCTGCTGCTGAACCGAAAAAATGCTGAAGAAAAGCTGGCGGCATTTTTAACCAACCTGGCGCAGCGCTTTCAAAGCCGTGGGTTTTCCGGCAAAGAGTTTCGCCTAACCATGACCCGGGGGGAAATCGGCAACTACCTCGGCTTAACGGTTGAAACCATCAGCCGCTTACTGGGACGTTTTCATAAAGAAGAGCTGATCCATGTAGATGGTAAATTTATTACCATTGTCAACCACACAGCTTTAGCGGCGCTTGGTGGTATGGCAGCAATTGCCAGCTAGTATCCGATCTGAAACGGTACCTTACCGTTTCATTTTTATTTGCTTTCTGTTTGATACAACGCATGTTTTGAGTTCGGCAATGCTCTGAAAATTGACTACACTGATGAGTAGGCAATGCAGCAAAAGGAGCGATACTGTGTCCAAACCTCAACACATCATGGTGGTGATCGATCCCACCACTGAGCAACAAAAAGCCCTGCACCGGGCCGTCGAATATGCCCGCTATCAGGATTGCAGTCTGACCGCTTTTTTATCCATTTACGATTTCTCTTACGAAATGACCACCATGTTGTCCGGTGAAGAGCGCGAGTCGATGCGTCAGGCAGTGATTAAAGATCGCGAGCTTTGGATCAGTGAGCAGGTTGCACCCTATCGGGAAAAAGGCCTGGTAATTGATATTCATGTCGAGTGGCACAACCGGCCTTTTGAAGCCATGGTCAAAGCTGTACTCGAAGAAGGCTACGACATGGTATTTAAAGGTACACATGATCACGATGTGCTTAAATCAATGATCTTCACTCCGACTGATTGGCATCTGCTGCGCAAGTGCCCCTGCCCAGTCTTGCTGGTAAAAGATCATGACTGGCCTCAAGGTGGTAATGTGCTGGTGGCGGTGAATGCCGGCAGTGAACAGGACTACCATAAATCACTAAATAGTCGCTTGATTAACAAGGCAAAAGCCGTTGCTGGCATGCTGTCTGCGCAAGTGCACCTGGTCAATGCCTACCCAGGTACCCCGGTCAATATCGCCATTGAGATCCCGGAGTTTAATCCGGATGAGTACAACAGCACCATGAAACGCCACCATGTTGATGCTGTCAAAGAATTGGCTGGCCAGCATGGTATTGATGATGATCATACCCATGTACTGGAGGGCATGCCCGAGGATGTCATCCCAAAAGTTGCTCGCGAACTCGATGCAGAAATGGTGTTAATTGGCACCATAGGCCGCACCGGCTTTTCGGCTGCCATTATCGGCAATACCGCTGAGCATGTAATTGACCGGCTGGATTGTGATGTACTTGCAGTGAAACCTGAGAATTTTGTCAGCCCGCTGGAGAAATAACATTTAGCTAAACTCACCACTTTGGAAACGGCGCCGGATCCGCTATACTGAGCGCCGTTTTTTCCCAGGGTGGTGTTATGTCGCATTCTGCACAAGCCAAAGCACAGTACAGCCTAAATAAGCTGCACAAAAAACTCCGTCGCGGAGTCGGCCAGGCCATTGCCGACTTCAATATGATTGAAGCTGGCGATAAAGTTATGGTGTGTTTATCCGGTGGTAAAGACAGCTATACCTTGCTGGATATCCTGCTGAATTTACAATTATCAGCCCCAATCGATTTTTCCATTGTGGCAGTGAACTTGGATCAAAAGCAGCCCGGCTTCCCGGCCGAAGTGCTGCCGGGTTATCTTAGCCAGATCGGTGTCGATTTTAAAATCGTCACCGAAGACACCTACGCCATTGTGAAAGAAAAAATCCCGGAAGGGAAAACCACCTGCTCGCTCTGCTCCAGGCTTAGACGCGGTATCTTGTACCGCACCGCCAAAGAGCTGGGAGCTACCAAAATTGCCTTGGGCCACCACCGGGATGATATGCTGGAAACGCTGTTTCTGAACATGTTTTATGGTGGCAAAATGAAATCCATGCCACCAAAACTATTGAGTGATAATGGGGAGCATATGGTGATTCGGCCTCTGGCCTATTGCCGGGAAAAAGACATTGCCCGCTACGCAGAAGCCAAAGCCTTTCCGATTATTCCCTGCAACTTGTGCGGTTCGCAGGATGGCCTGCAACGTCAGGTGGTCAAAGAGATGCTGCAAGACTGGGATAAACGCTTTCCAGGCCGGATAGAGACCATGTTCCAGGCACTGCAAAATGTGGTACCTTCGCATTTAGCCGATGCCAACCTGTTTGATTTTAAGCAGTTGTCCAAAGCCGATGCAATTTACGCAGGTGATACGGCATTTGATCCTATCGCCCTACCTACACTCCCCCTGATGGTGGAAGATGACGAAACGACCACTGCATCAGGGAGCTTACAGATTGTGCAGCTAAGCTAAAAACCACAGCGCTGCTAGCAGCACCAGCAGCAACAAAAAAGCCAGCATTCGCTGGCTTTTGCTTTTTGGAGAGCTGTTTAGCAAGAAGGTGATATCGCCACCACTTGTTGAACTTCCAGCATAATGGGGCAGTTAAAGCGGATCATGCCGCTGATTTCAGCAATGTAATCCTCACCCCGCTCAGAATAGCGCAGCAACCCTTGAGCGAGATCCTCGCCCCGCACCGGCTTATTCCGACTACGCAATTGCGCCCGAATATCCCGTAGTTCTTCGTAACTGTGAAAAGTATTCAGATTGTAGAAATAACTACGAATGCTGGCAGCTGCAGATTCAAAGCGAGCCACTTCATGGAACTGATCTTCACCGCGGTACAAAGGTACCAAGCCGCAGCCTTCACGAAAGCACCACTGACCAAAGAAGTTAAGTCCTTCGACTGCAAAGCGGCTGGTACCCCAAGCCGATTCATTGGCTGCCTGCATCAATACCAAAGAAGCCGGTAGGACATCCACCCGGCGCAGCAGCTCGTTGAAACTGTCGTCATCGGTATGGGCTACGTCCATCCGAAACTCATCGTACAAGGCATACAAGAATGCATAATCCTGCACGGTAAGCGGCTGATGCTTTTCAATCTGGGCCTGCATTTCCAGCAGCTGCTTACGTAAAGCCCGTAAACGCGAATTCTCACGTGCTACATGAGGCCCAAGGTAAGCAAAAAACGCTTGTTTCTTTTCATTGATATCGGCAATAGCATCAAAATCCGGCAAGGGCTTTTTAGCAGGTGCTGGAGTTGGGTAAGCCAGCCGTTTGCGCACCTGCTCGGAGCGGACATACCCCATCACATCTGTTCGCAATGGATGTTCTAGTGGCTCATGCCAGACCAACGGCTCCTCTTCTGGTACTGCAGTATCCATAAAAGGAAAATACAGTGCATACAACACCAAGGCTGTTATTGCCATCAGTAAAGGGTACTTCAACAATCGCATCAATCACCTTTTCGCTGCTTAAATTTATCTGGCTGTTGCCTCTGGATACTAGCTTGTCAGCCAGGCCCTTTTGCTTTAACTTAAAAGCGTCAACAGCACTCTTGTGGTCTATTTTACCCTGAATTCATCAAATGCACGAACTATTCTGTACACTTGATGCGCAGTTTTCAGCCAAAAGTAGTACTACAGTGTTGATCTTAAATACAAATAAATTATTGGTATGATTCGTGCTTAAATGGTGTAAAACCATGCTTTTTTAAGCGCAAACCAAAGGAAATCACCATGAAAAGATTGCTGTTTATTACCTTGCTGCTGACTTTTTCAGTGACGCACACCGCCCTTGCTGATGAAAAACAACTTGAATTGGACATTGATGCCTCCGCTCTGACTCTGCTGGCTCTGGAGGTCGGTGTGGGCCAAATCCAAATTGATACCGCCAATACGGATCGCATCCAGCTTAAAGTCACGGTACGAGGTGAAAAGCGCTGGTGGTTTTTTAGCCATAAAGTCGGCGATGTTGAGCTTAAGCAGCAATGGCGTGATGATCGCTTGCATCTGAGTATTCCCAAAGATAACACCAAGCAACATTGGCAACTGACGCTGCCAGCCGAGTTGGCCGTTAAGGTAGAGCTTGGCGTTGGGCAGTTTTACGCCAACCGTATCCACAGCAGTTACGATGTGGATGTCGGTGTTGGTCAGATCAGCAGCAGCCTTAATGCGGAGCAGTTCCAACGTATTGAATTATCAGCTGGTGTCGGTAATGTTAATTTGCACAATGCTCCCAGCAGCTTTAAATCCGAGCGGCATCTGGTGGGGGGCAGCCTTGAATGGAGTGGTCCCGGTAGCACAGTTTTTAAGGCCAATGTTGGTGTGGGCGATATTAGTTTGACTCATAAGGATTAAAAAAACTTTTGCTTTACAGCCAAAAGCGATGCTTTTGGCTTTCTTTTGCCCTGCAACTTCAGGTAGTATCTGGCTATCCAGACGTATAAAAAACTGAAGCAAAAAGTCTATGAAGCCCATTCAGCGTTCAAGCAAACTTGAAGGTGTTTGTTACGATATCCGTGGTCCGGTGGCTCAAGAAGCTAAGCGGATGGAAGAAGAAGGTCACCGCATTTTAAAACTCAATATTGGCAACCCTGCTCCTTTTGGCTTTGAAGCACCGGATGAAATTTTAAAGCATGTGATCCACAATCTGCCAACCGCGCAGGGCTACTCCGACTCACAAGGCATCTACCCAGCACGGGTGGCTGTTGCTCAGTACTATCAACAGCGTGGCATTCGTGGTGCCGATGCCGATGATGTCTTTATTGGTAATGGTGTCTCTGAGCTCATACTGATGGCGCTGCAAGGCTTGCTGAATAACGATGATGAAGTCTTAATCCCCTCCCCCGATTACCCACTCTGGACTGCGGCCGTGAACCTGGCGGGAGGCAAAGCACGACATTATCGCTGCGATGAGCAACAGGACTGGGCACCAGATCTGGACGATTTGCGCAGTAAAATCAGCAAAAAAACCAAAGCTTTGGTACTCATCAACCCCAACAACCCAACCGGCGCAGTGTATTCCGATGAAGTACTGCTGGCCTTATTGGAAATTGCTCGACAGCACCAGTTGGTGGTGTTAAGCGACGAAATTTACGACAAAATTCTGTACGATGGTGCCCAGCATACCAGCACCGCATCCTTGTGTGATGATTTGCTACTGCTCACCTTTGGTGGTTTATCAAAAAACTACCGTATTGCCGGTTTTCGCGTTGGCTGGCTCTTTATCTCCGGCGCTAAGCGCCAGGCCCAGCATTATGTCGATGGTTTGCGCATTCTGGCTTCGATGCGTCTTTGTGCCAATGTACCCTGTCAGCATGCAGTACAGACTGCGCTGGGGGGTTACCAGAGTATTTTTGAACTGACCGCCCCGGGAGGCCGCCTGTACGAACAGATGGATGCTGCCTGGCAGCAAGTCAATCAAATACCAGGCTTAAGCTGCACCCGTCCCAAAGGGGCTATGTACCTGTTCCCGAAGATTGATCGCAGCAAAATAAAAGTGAAAGACGACGAATTGATGGTGCTGGATTTTTTACGCCAGCACAAAGTCTTGCTGGTGCATGGCCGGGCCTTTAACTGGCCCGAACCAGATCATTTTCGCATTGTGTTTTTGCCGCATAAAGAACAACTGGAGCAAGCCATCGGACGCCTGGCCCAGTTTTTAGGCAGCTATCAACAATAAGGCGTTAGCATGAATACTGAACCGGGATTTCGTCACGCCTTTGAGTGGTTTACCAACCAGTTATCCTCTGTGGTGTTCTATGCCATTCCGGTTGGTGGTGCCGAACTGCCGATGGTGGTGGTCTGGCTGATGGCGGGTGCCCTGTTCAGTACCTTTTATCTGGGTTTTATCAATGTGCGCGGCTTTGGTCATGCCCTCAAAGTGGTGTCCGGCCGCTACAAAGACCCACGCCAGCAAGGCGATATTACTCCGTTTCAGGCCTTATCGACTGCCCTCTCTGGTACGGTAGGTACCGGCAATATAGCCGGTGTAGCTGTGGCCATTACGCTGGGCGGTCCTGGTGCAACCTTCTGGATGATACTGGCCGGTATCCTCGGCATGTCACTGAAGTTTGTCGAGTGTACCCTGGCGGTCAAGTACCGCCATCAGGCTGCGGATGGCAGCTATTCCGGCGGTCCCATGTACTACATTGAAGTAGCGCTAAGCAAATTCAACTTGCCACGACTTGGCAAAGCCCTGGCGATTTTCTTTGCCATGGCCTGCGTCTTTGGCTCGGCCGGTTTTGTCCATGTGAACCAGGGCTATGCGCAGGTCAAAGGTGTGACCGGCTTTGATAATGCCTGGCTGTTTGGTGCTATCTATGCCCTGTTGGTCGCTGTGGTGATTATCGGCGGCATCAAAAGCATTGCCAATGTCACCAGCCGGCTGGTGCCTCTGATGTGCGCCATCTATCTGCTGGCGGCGCTTATCATCATTGGCAGCCATCTGGATGCGGTGCCTGCAGCCCTGATGACCATCGTCTATGGCGCCTTTGCCCCAGAAGCGGCCTATGGTGGTTTTATCGGTGTGCTGATTCAGGGCTTTCGCCGCGCCGCCTACTCCAATGAAGCCGGTATTGGCTCTTCCCCCATTGCCCATGCGGCGGCACAAACCCGGCATCCGGTCTCGCAAGGTTTTGTTGCCCTGCTGGAACCCTTTATTGATACCGTCGTGATTTGCACCATTACGGCTCTGGTGATCATTCTGACCGGCGCTTACCTTGGCAGTGATCTGGATGGCGTACGCCTTACCTCCAGCGCTTTTGCCAGCGTATTTGACTGGTTCCCGCTGGTGCTGATGGTAGCCTTACTGCTGTTTGGCTTTTCCACCGTGATCAGCTGGTCCTATTACGGCCTGAAATCCTGGAGCTATATCTTTGGTGAAACCAACCGGGTACAAAACCTGTTTAAAGTGCTGTTTTGTCTGGTGGTATCGATCGGGGCTGTGCCCAATATCCTGGCGGTGTTTGATTTTATCGACTCGATGATTTTCCTGATGGCGGTACCGAACATTCTGGCCATTTATCTGCTGATGCCCGAGGTAAAGCGCGACTTAAAGGAGTACTTGCGACAACTGAAATAATTCAGGCTCACTTTAAGTGAGCCCGGATTTTGGCCGATGCATAGTCCATCAGCCAGACAATGGCCGCAATCACAATCACCAACATGCCGACATCATTCCAGCGGGCCAGGCCCTGATACTGCATCAGCATGGTGCCGATGCCGCCGCCCCCAACCAAACCAATCACCGTCGCCATCCTGACATTAATATCCCAACGATAAATGGTATAAGACAAATACGGCAGCACAATTTGTGGCACCACACCGTACCAAATGATTTGGATCGGATGAGCTCCAGTCGCCGTCATAGCTTCAACCGGCCCATCCTGAATGGCTTCAATTTGTTCCGAATACAACTTAGTCAAAGAAGCAACCGAGTGCAGAAACAGAGCCAACATGCCTGAAAATGGCCCTATCCCCACCCACACTGAAAAAATAATAGCCCACACCAGCGGCTCGATAGAGCGGGTGAGATTCATTAGAAAGCGCAGTACTGCATAAATAGCAAAGCTTAAAGCCGAGTGTTTCATTAAGTTACGGGCGGCAAAAAAAGCCAGCACAAAGGCGACAGGAATAGCCAGAGCAGTGGCAATAAAAGCCATATACACCGTTTCAACAGCCGCAAACAGCGCCTCTTCAAGAATCGCAAAATTTGGGTTTAATAAGGCTGTAAAAATGCGTTGGGCACCAGCCAGGCCAGAGTCTGAAAAAAATTCCCGCATCGAAACCTGGGATACCTGCAAACCGGCAATAAAGGTCAACAACAGAAATAGCAGACCAAGCCGAACTGAAGCCGCACGAAATAAAGAGCGTCCTTCTTCAAAAGCAATCAGACCATAGCAAGCCTTGCCGACAGAGGCTTTGGTATAGCTCAACACGCTGGCTATCAGACCACCCAATAAAAGTGAATACAGTGGCTCAGACCAGGAAAAGTCGATATGGCGCAAGTCAAGCCACCAACTTTGATAACCTAGTTTGTAAAGCACCAGGAAGCTGTAGCTCCATAACAGCACATCAATGCACCAGGCTTTAATGCTGGCCTGGTAACGTTTGACCGGCATGGTCTGGGCCAATTGTTGTTCAGTGCTCATTGTATTATCCATCAGTTGATACTCACTTCGACGGCTTCTTCGCCATAAATGGTTTTAAACCATTGCTCATCGATATCTTCCGGCGCGCCCTGATACACTATCTTGCCATCTTTGAGCGCCAGCACCCGGCTGGCATAGGTGCGAACCAGGGATAGAAAATGCAGATTGCAAATCACCGTGACACCAAGCTCTCGATTGATTTTTTGCAGGTACTTCATCACCGAGTGGGAAGTAGACGGATCCAGACTAGCCACCGGCTCATCGGCCAACAGAATTTTCGGATTCTGCATCAATGCTCTGGCGATAGCGACGCGCTGCTGCTGCCCACCCGATAAATTGTCTGCCCGCACATAGGCTTTATGCTCCAACCCGACAATACGTAAATAAGCCAGGGCTTGCTGCTGTTGCTTTTTGCTGTACAGCCCCAATAAGGACTTCCAAATCGGGGTGGAAGCCAGGGCTCCGGCCAACACATTGGTCAGTACGCTTTTACGAGGGATTAAATTAAACTGCTGAAAGATCATGCCTATGCGACTTCGCTGCTGACGTAAAGCCCGGCCATGCAACTGATCCAGGCGTTGTTGTTCAAAGTGAATGGCACCACTGTTGATCGGATGCAGTTGATTAATGCAGCGCAGCAAGGTGGATTTTCCAGAGCCGGATAAGCCAATCACCACCAGAAACTCCCCTTCTTCGACACTGAAATTAATCTGACTCAGGGCCTGCGTGCCATTCGGATAGGTTTTGCAAAGATTTTCGCCACGAAGTAATGTCATGCCTGGCTCCTAAAGCAGCAGTCGGTTGGTATCAAGCTCAATGGCTCGGATCATCTCTCTGAGCGGATCGTAATCGGCATCCGAGGCATCCACTAAGCCCTCGACACTGTAGATATTGCGAAAGATGTCCTGCCCCTCGTCGCTGGCCAGAAACTTCTTAACTGCTGAAATAAAACGATCCCGGATCTCATCCGGTAAGTCTTTGCGAAAGACAAAGGGATCATTGGGGATTTTTTCAGTGACCGCTAAAATCCGTACCTGCTGCTCGACATCGGGAAATTGTGTCAGTACCCGCTGGCGTGCATCACGGATACTGCCATCAGCAGCCGGTGCCGAGTAATAGGCTGAGCCAGCATCTACCTGGCCCTGGTACACCATGGTAATTACATTGTCGTGCTTCATGGCAAAAGTTTCATTGCCCAAACGGATGCCGGCATCACGCAGCATTTTTAATGGGAAGAAGTAGCCGGAGGTGGAAGCCGGGTCGGTGAAAGCAAAGCGTCTGCCCTCCAAATCGGCCAGCGTCTCAATGCCACTGTCGGCCCGCACCACAATTTGCCCCTGATAATAATCAACCCCATGGCGGATCATTTTCAAATGCGCTCTGGCACCATAGCGCTCATTAGCCATCAGGTAACCAAAGGAATTCATGGCACCGATATCAGCCCGGCCAGATCCAAATGCTTCCACCACAGCAATGTAGCTGGTTGGAATGCCTGTGACATAATAATCACCGGTTTCTTGCTCCAGAAAGCGGATAAACTCCCGTGAATTGCTGGCAATCGTATCCGCATCGACCGAAGGGGTGAAATACAACCGAACCGGGTTATCCCGGCTGCCCAGCTCTCCCTTCGGCTGGCAGCCTGCCAGCAGCAGCATGGTACTTAACCAGAACAATGAAGATGCCATCCTGACTTTGAGCCCAGATCTCATTCAATTCATCCCTTATTTATCCGTTTCGGGCACTGTTGTAACAAGCGAATATGACCTGAAGATGACAATACCGTCATCCTTTTGTCTTAATTGGCGTGAAAAATGGCCATAGCTTGCTCGATCCAAAGTAGGCTTTGACGTAAGATAATCGCCTCAACATAAGGAAGATGGCATGAGTACATCCTGGCTGGAGCGGCGCTCCGACCGCTCGCTGAACCGGCAAGACGATCAACGCACCCCCTGGCAGCGCGATCGCGCCCGTATTCTGCACTCAGCAGCTTTTCGCCGCTTGCAGGCCAAAACCCAGATCATGGGGGTGGGCCAGAATGACTTCTACCGTACCCGCCTGACCCATTCACTGGAAGCTGCGCAAATAGGCACCGGTTTAGTGAATCAGCTAAAACGCCGCTATCAGCAACAGCCTGAGTTGGCCAATCACCTGCCGGAAGAAAGCCTGATGGAAGCTTTGTGCCTGGCTCATGATATCGGCCATCCTCCTTTTGGTCATGGCGGCGAAACGGCGCTGAACTACAAAATGTTGCATGCCGGAGGCTTTGAAGGCAATGGCCAGACCTTTCGTATTGTCAGCAAACTGGAGCCCTACACCGAACACCATGGCATGGATCTGACCCGCCGTACTCTGTTGGGTTTACTGAAATATCCGGTACTGCCGCCTGAGCAGCTGGGGGATAACAGCGAACCGTCACCGCTGAGCCTGATCCCTTGGAAGGCAGTCAAATCGGTCTTTCATGAAGATGCCGATGTACTGGATTGGGTGTTGGCTCCGCTTAGCACCACTGATCGCGCCTTATTTCAACAACTTGAACGGCTTGAACAAAGCCCCTGGCAAAAGTCGTGCTATAAATCGCTGGATGCCTCCATTATGGAGCTGGCCGACGACATCGCTTACGGTGTGCACGATTTGGAAGATGCCATTGTCACCGGCTATGCCACCGAAGAGCAGTGGCGTGCTCAAATTCCGGCGGCGGTTGATGCCCTGCCTGAAAATATGCAGCAGTTGATGCAGCCTGTGACGAAAGCGCTGTTTCGCCCTGAGCATCATCTGCGCAAAAATGCCATTGGCGCTTTGGTCAATGCCTTTATTACCTCAGCAGAGCTGTATGAATGCCTGCCGGATGCGAGCGCCCCCCTGATCCGCTTTAATGCCCAGCTGCCAGCACCACAGCAACGACTGCTGGAGTTGCTGAAAGGTTTCGTGTTTCGTAATGTCATCAGCCAACCCGATATTCAACAAGCACGTTTTCGCTGCCAAAACATGCTGCTGAAAATGTTTGACGCCTTTGCTTCAGATCCCAACCGTTTGCTACCGCAAAATACTCAGCAGCGCTGGCAACAGGCTCAAAGCGATGGTCTTGGCTTGCGGGTCATTTGCGATTACTTGTCTGGCATGACCGATGAGTATGCCGAAACTATGTATCAAAAGTTGTTCGGAGCTTTATGAGGTTACGCGTTCTTGCCGGACCAACGGCTCTGGCCCATATCCAGCAGCATGGGCTGACTGCCAGCGACATTCATACGCTGGTCGGTGCCAGCGGTGGCCCTAAATGGTTTAGTTTGTTTGGGCTGGATCAGTATTTAGCCGGTGAGTTTTTTAAAGGCCGTCAGCAGCCGCTGCAATTGCTGGGCAGCTCGGCCGGTGCCTGGCGTTTTGCCTGTTACGCTCAGCAGGATCCGGTAGCCGCCAGTCAGCGCTTTTGTGATGCCTACTCCACTTTGTGTTACCCGGCTAACGCCAGTAGCAAACAAATCACCACCATTTCAATGACGGTGATTGAACGCGTTTTTCCGGATGCTAACACCATCCAACAAGTCATCAGCAACCCGGTGTTTAAGCTGAATTTTACCGTTGCCCGCGCCAGAACCCTGACCCGTTCACGCCATAAACTCGGCCAACTAGCGGGTCTGAGCCTGACTGCGGCAGCAAATTTGGCCAACCGCCGCCATCTGCGTTTCTTCTTTGAGCGCTGTGTCTTTCATGCGCCTGGCAGTCAGCTGGTGCAAACGCCGCTGACTGACTTACCAAGCCGCTTGATAGAACTCACCGAGCACAACCTGCTGCCGGCCTTGCAAGCCAGTGGCTCGATCCCGCTGGTGCTGGATGCGGTGCAAAACATCCCGGGGGCCGGCAAAGGAGTGTTTTACGATGGCGGTGTTACCGATTACCATTTTGACTGGCCTTTTAGTCAGCAAGGCTTGGTGCTCTACCCGCACTTTTACCCGCACATAGCTCCTGGTTGGTTCGATAAATCGCTGCCATGGCGACGAACGTTTTCTGCGAATTACCACAATGTGGTGTTGCTGTGCCCTTCGCAAAGCTGGATAGCTTCACTCCCGGGCGGCAAGATCCCGGATCGCAAAGATTTCAGGCAGCCAGATGCAACACGGATCCGGCACTGGCAGGAAGTAATTGGCCGCTCATTCGAGCTGGCCGAGGATTTTAAAACCGGCAATTACCAATTGGAGCCACTGTACTGATTCTGACCAGGCTATAGCCTGGCTCCGACTTTGTGGCTCCAACTGAGCACCACGCTTTACCGGCTTTCCGGGCCAAGCTCTGTGATGCTGAAACGGCTTGGCACTACATCAAGCACAACAAAAGCAGCGCTGCTGTTGTCTTTCATGCCATCCAGATACTGCCAGTAGCCCTGGGTCTTCTCATCCTGACGAAAGCGCAGGGTAAAGCCTAAACCTTCGCCCTGATGAAAGTAACTGACTACTTCGCTTGCCCCTTTGTTATCCACCAGGTCAAAACCAATCAGATCTTTCAATCGGCTGTTGCGGCTAAACACACCGGAAACAACCACAGGTTCCGCAATGTTCAGATACTCCTGGCCAATGGTGGCTGATTTAGCCGGGTGCGGCGTGAAGCGATGTTCTGTTACATGGTAGCGATCACCCCCCTGAATAAAGCTGATACGGACATCCTTGATATGATAGCCATGAGGGTTGTTTATTTTGCGGGCTTCCCGCACATCGATAATGGTAACCCCACCATAGCCCAAGGCTTCAATTTCCTGTCGCTGTGGGTAGTACACCAAAGCGGCATCTTCATCAATACCATAGCCTACCGGGAATTGTTCTTTGTGTTGCTGTACCGCTACCAACAAGCGGCCGAAGCGCGATTTACGGTCAAAGTGCTGATCAATGATGCCATCTTTGAAAAAACCAAGCCCCTGACGCACGATCAAAGGGCCAACTTCCTGATCCTGCATGCCGTCGTACCGGTCACGTGGTGGTGCTGTTAGAGCATGCCAGGAGTCACCACCGGCAATCATCACTTCGCTCATCATAGCAGCACCGGCACTGGTGCCGGCCACCACGCCACCTCGCTGATACAAATCCCTCACCGCCGTTAAGACCGGGGTCGGCTTATTATCCGGCAATAAGGTGCGGGTAATGTTGGTTTGATCGCCACCTAAAAACCAGACGGCGGTGTATTGCGCTAATGATTGGGCCAACTGCTCATCATGGCCACCGAGTGCCCATTCACTTTCATCCACATCCGGCGTACTGCGATCATTGTTGACAGCAATCGGCAGCAAGGTGACCTGATCTTTGGTCAGGCCATAATGCACCATGTCGTCACGAAATTGCTCAAAATAACGCACTGGCTGACCACTGGCAGCAGGGATCACCGCTATCCGGGCCTGAATAGGCCCGCCGGCCAGCTCAATAAAACGCTGGTAAACAGCGGCATTTGAGGTGCTAAGCGAGCCACCAACCATCACCAGGGCGCCTTTTTCGTTGCTTCGAGGCTCTGGATCTTTTTTAGAACATCCGGCCACTGCCAGGCAGGCAGCCAGTATCAGGATTGAATACTTCACGTTTTTTGCTCCATTGTTATCTTTATGATTTAGCTACCCTGTTGCTTTTATTAGTGGGTATCGGCCTTTAGCCAGTCAAAATCTTAGCAAAAAAAACGGTGCACTTGCAGAAAAATCACGGTGCTCTTTTTGTGCGGATCTGATCAATACCCTTGCAAAGTGCTTTCGCACCAACCAGGCTGCGTCGACTAAAGCGGTACATCAAATCAGCGTCTACCGTCAGAAACTGCTGTTTTTGTACAGCTTCCAAGCTGGAAAACTGCTGCCATTGTCCAGTGGCTATAGGTCGAGCTCCTGTGGTTGGCTGAATGATTAACTCTGGATTGGCCAGTAGCAACTGTTCAGGCCCAAGCTGCGGATAATCATTGCGATTAACGGCAAAAGGGTTGTCCGCGCCACAGAGATCCAGCATCTGCTGGGGCCAGGCTTTATTCGCAATGGTTGACAGTGGCTGCTGCGACATGGCAAAAAACACCCGCACTGGCGCTTGCTGCTGATAACGACTACGAAGTGCAGCCAGCTCTTTCTCATAACGCTGGGCCAGTGCTTCTGCTTGCTGCAGATGGCCGGTTAAAGCTCCCAATTGTCGAAGCTCTTTCGCAACGTCCTCCAGCTGCAAAGGATCAGAATACACCACCGTGACACCCAGTTGTTGTAAGCGCAGCAGATCAGCCTGCGGATTGCCGGTACGCCAGGCAATCACCAGATCAGGCTTAAGTGCCAGTACGGCTTCCAATTGGATGTGCGCATAATTGGCGACACTGGGCAGAGCTTTGGCCGCTTCAGGGTAATCACTGAAATCACTCACTGCCACCAGTTGCTCACCTGCACCAATATCAAACAGCAGCTCGGTAATATGTGGCGCCAGTGCGATAATCCGCTCTGGCTTGGCCAGGACAGGTGTTGCCAGACCGATGGTCAGTAAGACCAATAAGAGCCGCATCACCAATCTACGCCCTGCTGCGCTCGAATGCCGGCATCAAATGCATGCTTGACCACCTGGATATCACTGACCGTATCGGCCATATCCAGCAAGCGCCGATGGCAGTTGCGGCCTGTTACCACCACATGCTGGCCTGCGGGACGCTGGCGAATGGAGGCCAGCACGTCGTCCAGATCCAGATAATGATAACTGAGCATATAGGTCAATTCATCCAGTAACACCAAGTCGATACGCTCATCGGCCAAAAATGCCTTCGCTTGCTGCCAAACACTTTGTGCAGCTGCCATATCTGCGGCTTTATCCTGCGTATCCCAAGTAAAGCCGGTAGCCATCACCACAAAGGGTACCCCATGTTGCTGCAACAAATTACGTTCACCACAGGCCCAGTCCCCTTTGATAAACTGCACTACCGCAGCTTTGTAACCATGGCCGACTGCGCGGGTAACGGTGCCAAAACCAGCGGTGGACTTGCCTTTGCCATTGCCGGTCAGCACCAACAACAAACCTTTATCGTCGGTTGCTTTGGCTACCGCCTGATCGACTTGTTCTTTTAATTGCTGCTGGCGTTGTTGATGGCGCTTTGCCTTGTAATCTTCCGTCATGATTTATCCAGGTTGTTGTCGTCTAAGTAACAGCAGAAAAAACACACTGCCGAGCATCGAAGTAATCACACCGAGCGGAATTTCCTGTTGCATCAGCAAACTACGGGCGAAATTATCCACCCAGATTAGAAAAATGCCTCCGACCAAGGCCGATCCTAGCAACAAAGGTAGCATGGTTACGCCAAACCATTGGCGAACCAGGTGCGGGATCATCAAGCCAACAAAGGCGATACCACCACACTGTGCCACGATAAAAGCCGTCACTGCCGAAGTACAAAGCAAAAACAGCAAACGGATCCGGTCTACAGATACCCCAAGCGTACGGGCACTTTCGTCATGCAACAGCATGGCATCCAACTGGCGACGAAACGCCAACGCCAGCAGTAGCAAAGCCAGCACGGCTGGGGCGACGATGGCCACGCCCTGCCAATCGCTGCGGCTTAAGCTACCCATCAGCCAAAAAATCACCCGGTTCGCTGCAAAAGGCTCCGCGAAGTACAAAATAAAACTACTGATGGCACTTAGCATAAAGGACACCGCCACCCCAGCCAGAAGCATCACCTGCAGCTGCTGCCAGCCATGACGAATACACACCAGTACCACTAAAAATACCGCCAGACTGGCGCCAGCAAAAGCCGACAACGCAAGCGGCAGTTGCTGCTCGGGAAAAACAATCATGGCTAAACTGGCACCAAGGCCTGCCCCGGCAGTCAGTCCAAATAAATAGGGGTCGGCCAGCGGGTTGCGACTCATGTTTTGCAGCAAAGCGCCACAGATCGCCAGCCCGGCTCCGGCAAAAAATGCCATAGCAATGCGTGGCAAGCGAATTTGCCATACAATTGCGTCAAAAGTTGGGTCCGCTGCAGTCCCGCTCAGCAGCTGCCAAAGTTGGCCATAGGAAATAGCAGCACTGCCCAGACGAATGCTCATTAACAGGGTTATGATCAGCAGCATCAACGCCAGCAACCAGCGCCAGGGGCTTTGCTTAGTCATGGCCATCTCCCCGCAGCTTCGGGTAAAAGTGAATAACCGGTCGAGCTAACTCGTCGTGTGCTAACAGCAAGCAAGGCTGCTGAAATACCCGCGTTAATCGCTTCGGTGTTAACACCTGCTCAGCAGGGCCAAAGGCTTGTACCCTGCCCTGATCCAGCAACAGAATATCGTCGCAATAACTGGCCGCCAGGTTCAAATCATGCAGACAGCAGACAATGGTCAAATTGAGCTGTCTTATCAATTGCAGAATTTGGTGCTGGTAATGCACATCCAAATGATTGGTGGGCTCGTCCAGTAGCAGCACCTTGGCGTTTTGCACCAGTGCCCGGGCAATAAAAGCTCGTTGTAGCTCACCACCTGACAGCTCAGCTAGCTTTTTGCTTCGAAGCGCCAGTAGACCGGTCTTTTCCAACGCCAGTTGCAACTGATGATGATCCTGACTGGTGGTTGGATCAAACCAACGCTTGTGGGGCACCAGCCCGAGCATCACCATTTGCTCAGTGGTTAAGTTAAACACCGGCACAGGGCTTTGCATCACCACCGCCATCTGACGTGCCAGCTCGGCCCGGCGATAGGTGTTGATCACTTTGTTATGAAACAGCACCTGACCTTGGCTCGCCTGGATCTCACCATACAATAACCGCAATAAGGAGCTCTTGCCGGCACCATTGGGTCCAACAATACCAAGCGTTCTGCCTGTTGTAACGCTGCAGCTCACCTGTTCGAGCACGGTACGCTGCCCCAGCTGCAAGGATACATTGTGCAATTGCAACACTGCCGCCACAGTAGGATCCATGATTGAGTTAAGTTGACGGATTGTAACAGAAAACAGTTGAAACAGGGTGTCGTTTTCAGAAACGAAAAAACCAGCCGAAGCTGGTTTTGTTATAAAAAACGCGGTTCATTAATTCAATACAGACAACAGCGTTTCATCCAAGCCTTCAGTGCTTAGAATTTGCACAATAGCCTGGCAATGATCGACAGTGAAATCATTGTCTTCAATCTGTTCATTGAGCATGGCACGTCGACGCATCACGATACCCGACAACATGGCTGAATCAAAATCATTCGATGCCTCGATTCGGGTTTGTAGTTTTTCCAACCAGGGGTAAAGCTGTGCTTCAGCCTGATAAGCCGATTGCCGTACGGCTGGGTGGAAATCCTGACAAGCATTTAAATTCAGCAAATAAAAATTAAGGTACCCTGCTACTGTAAGCAACCGGTAATCCTTCGTCGAGGCTTCGACCTGCCAGCTTGCTGCAGCCATTGCTCCGAACACCATCGCTATCAACCATCTTTTCATCGTACGTCATCCCTTGCTTATTGCTGTAGATTCAATCTAAACAGAAATCCGCACTTTTTCAATGTTGCCGGCTAAATAACCATATTTTTTATAACTCAAGCCGTGATTTAGATCATCCCAAGGCAAAATATCGTAAATTTTTCAATACAGTACATTTAACAATGTTGCCGCCACTTTATTGCCTTATTCTTACCTTTCACTATTATTTTCCTTGATGCGCTATTTTTAGTGACATTAATTTATTCATTAAATTTATAACAACAAACAACGATAACAATTCGGAGGAATCATGCGTTATAAGTACAGTGGTGTCTTTATGGCATTAGCGGCTTTAGCCGCTATACCAAGCAGTGTTCTGGCCCAGGAAAGCGTTCAGGCTGCTGATGTTGAGCGTATTCAGGTAACCGGTAGCCGCATCCGGCAATCTGAGCTCGAAGGGCAAAATCCAGTCCAAGTACTGGATCGTGATTACATTGATCGTTCCGGTATGAGCTCTATCGGTGACTTGCTGCAGTCCATCACCGCATCCGGCTCAGCCTTGAATACCCGCTTTAACTCCAGCGGTAACTTTGGCTTTCCACCCGATGGTGGTGGCGTTGGCGCTGGAGCCACCACCGTTGATTTAAGGCACCTGGGTACCCAACGGGTACTGGTATTGGTGGATGGACTACGCTGGGTCAATGAAAGCTCTGCTTCCGGTGTCGGTGGTGTCGTGGATTTGAATACCATTCCAATGGCCATCGTAGAGCGCATTGAAGTGCTGGAAGATGGTGCCTCCTCGATTTATGGTTCTGATGCCATTGCCGGAGTGGTCAATATCATTACCAAACAAGCACAGACCGGAGCAACCTTAAATGCCCGCTATGGTCAATTTACCAAAGGCGATGGTGATCAAAGTCAGGTTGAGCTGAGCTTTGGTGGCGAGTCGGACCGTCACAGCTTCTTTATTTCTGCCAGCTATTATGATCAAAAAACCGTGGCCTCCAATAGCCGCGAGCAGTCGAGTCTGCCAGTTCCCGGCACCGGCAGCGCTCTTGGCAGTGCCGCCATTCCGGCAGGTCTTATCAATTTTATCGATCCGAATACTGGCCAACAGCAAACCTTGTTTCCAAATGCTAGCAACCCAGTCTACAACCCGGCACTCACTGGCTGCGAACGCAGTGATGACTTTCGTTGTTTCAGCAACGACAGGCGCTTTAATTACGCCAACTACAACCTGCTACAAACCCCCAATAAGCGCGCATCCTTATTTGCCCAACAACAATACCGCTTAACCGACAGCACTCAGTGGTATCTGCGGGGATTGTACAACCAGCGTAAAAGCACCAACCAGGCTGCAGCCGAGCCATTCTTTATTGGTACTGCCGTTCCGACCAATTTCTGGGCCGATAATCTGACCATTGCAGCCGACAATCCTTATAACCCTTTTGGCTTTGACTTGGTTGCCGGTGGAGATAACCCTAACTTACTGATGCTGGCTTACCGACCATTAGAAGGTGGCCCACGCCGCTTTGAACAAACGGTGGACACTTTTTATATTGCCAGTGGATTTAGCGGCAACTTTAGCCATGGCGATCGCTGGTTTAATTGGGACATGAATGCCGCATACAGCACAAACCGCGCCGAGCAACTGAACTTTGGCAGCTACAACGCCAGACGACTGGCAACGGGCTTAGGCCCTTTAGCCACCTGTCAGGCGGAAGCTGGCTGTGTGCCGCTGAACCTGTTTGGTGCTAACAGCCTGACGCCTGAAATGCTGGCTTATATCCAGCCCGTTGTCAGGGATAACAGCGAAAACACGCTGAATCTGTTCTCTGCCAACCTGACTGGCGATCTGCTCTCTTTGCCAGCCGGTGAGCTGGCCTTTGCCACTGGCTGGGAGTACCGTAAATACCGTGGCAGCTATCGCCCCGATGGTCTGACCGTCGCTGGTGAATACAACGGTGTAGTGTCCTCGCCGACAGCAGGCAGCTACGATGTGAATGAAGTCTATGCAGAGTTCAGCATTCCGCTGCTACGCGATGTCGCGCTGGCAGAACAACTGGATTTGAGTGTGGCCAGCCGCTTCTCAGATTACTCCACGTTTGGTAGTGAGATCACCAGCAAAGCCGGCTTGCGCTGGCAAGTTTCCCGCGAGTTGTTGCTGCGAGGCAGTTGGGCTGAGGGCTTCCGTGCTCCTAATATTGGTGAGCTATTTGGCTCCGCCAGTGGTTTTGATGCGGTATTAAATGATCCCTGCTCCGAACCCAGTGATGCCAGCACGCAAGCCAACTGTAGCGCCCTCGGTGTACCAGCCAGCTATGTGCAACCCAACCCACAAATTGGTGTGATCACCGGCGGCAATCGGGAGCTGGAACCCGAAACATCGACCAGTCATAACCTCGGTTTTGTTTACAGCCCTGAGTTTGCCAGCCAAACCAGTTGGTCCGAGCGGATGGATTTTAGTGTCAGTTGGTATCAACATAAGTTAAAAGGTGCTATTCAGGCACTGGATGCTCAAACCCAGCTCAACCTGTGCGTACAAACATTGAGTGATGATTTCTGTGGTGGTATCCAGCGCAACGCTCTGGGGGCCATCGATAACTTCAGCAATGCACTGACCAATATCGGTCGCATCGATACCTCCGGCGTTGACTTTGATATCAGTTGGTTACAGCCGGCCACCGACATTGGTCAACTCAGTGTCAACTGGCGCACCACCATGATGAATTATCACCGGGTGTTTGATGCCAACAATGAACGCCAGCCAAGAACCGTTGGCGTAGAAGTGAACAACAGCGGTATCCCACGCTTTAGCAGCAATCTGAACCTTGCTTTTGGCAACGACAGTGTGCAAGCCAGCTGGACCATGCGTTATCTCAGTGAGCTGACAGAAAGCTGCGGCAGTGCCGCCAGCTTTGCTATCTGTCAGAATACCCCTGAAACCGGCCAAAACCGTCTGGGCTCAGTGGTGTATCATGATGTGCAGTTAAGCTGGCAAACCGACGCCATGCTGAATGGCGTGCAAATCGTTGTTGGTTTAAATAACCTCTTCAGCAAAGAGCCACCAATTTGTCTGTCTTGCACCTTAAATGGCTATGATCCATCGAACTACGAGATGCCAGGCAGCCGCTTCTGGTACTTGCAAACCCGTCTGCAGTTCTAAGCTTTATCAACCCAGGGGGCCATAGGCCCCCTTTTTAAAGCCGGTCAAACACCGAGCCCATATCCGGGCTAAACACTTTGTGGTACAACTTAATCGCATAACTGTCGGTCATACCGGATACGTAATCACAAATCACCCGCTCTTTGTATTCAGACTGCTGGTAGCGCTTTAGCACCGCAGGGGGCAATAAGCGTTCCGGATTATCCCTGAGCACCGCAAAGAGTTTCAGTACTAACTGCTGCCCTTTGTACTCCAGAGTCTGCACTTCTGGCCGGCGGATCACATGCTTGTAAACAAAGTCTTTTAGAATCTGCAATGTGGTTTGCGCTTCTGCTGATAGTTGCACCTGCAAGTCCAGCAAAGGTGTGGCAAACCGTTGCTGCGCTGCAATGGTTATTTCTGGCAAAAAATAACGGATTAACTTACTGATGGCATGTTTACGTTCGGTGCTCGACTCTGAGAACAGCTTACGGTTGTAGAAATCCAACGCGCGGGAAATCACATCATCGCCACTGAGTTTGCTAAGCACATCGTCCTGCCAGGCACGCTCAGTCACCAACCGAAGCGCCAGCACATCTTCTAAGTCATGCACGCCATAGGAGATATCATCAGCCAACTCCATAATGGCGGTATCAAAGCCTTTAAAAGCAGCTTTGCGTTTATCTCCCTGTTGCTGCGTGCTACGAAATAACTGGATATCTTCGTCAGGCAAACCAGATAGGATCCATGCCAGCACAGCTTCATCCTCATCATGGATGCACTTGGGTGGTTTATAGCTGTCAATATTACTGGTCGTTTCCGCCAACTCTATCGGATAGTTAGCGACTTCCCGGTGCAACACCGGGTATTTAAGTACGCCCAGCATGGTTCGCCGGGTTAGATCCAGCCCATGGTGCGGTGAGTACTCACCTAGATGCGCCATAATACGCAATGTCTGACCATTGCCTTCAAAGCCCCCCTGCGACTGCATGTAATAATTCAGTGCGACTTCACCGCCATGGCCAAAAGGTGGATGACCAATATCGTGCGCCAGACAAATTGCTTCAATCTGGCTCATACTGGGCAGCCACTTAAGATAATCCGTGTTGGCAGCATAACGTTCACGCAGCTGTTCACAAATACCGGAACCTATTTGTGCCACTTCCAGCGAGTGCGTTAGGCGGGTTCGGTAAAAATCGTGCTCGCCCACGCCGAGCACCTGGGTTTTTGCTTGCAAACGTCGAAAAGACTCGCAATGAATAATACGGGCTCGATCACGCTGCGCTGCGCTGTCACTGGCACCGGAGTGAAATTGACTGAGCTCATTGCCATCCGGCTGACTTCGCCTGGCTGTCCACATAATGTCGTCCATCCTGTTTTTTAAGCCATTTCCAGCCTGACACAGGCAACCAACTTTGGCAACTGCCGCTATTGCAACGGAAAGCTACCATCAGCCGGATTTATGCGGCCAGCTACCGCTTGCGATGATAGGCTTTATGCAGTTAATTTGTTAACCTTGCTAACAAACAACCACAATTGGAGTCCACCATTTTATGAAGTATGCCGTCCCTCTGCTTACTGCCGCACTGTTAACTGCTTGCGGTGGTGGCCAATCCGTCTCGACGGAACACCATCAGCAAGCGCGCAGCCACAACCTTACCTACCCAGACACAGCTCGTGGCACTGTGGTTGATAACTATTTTGGCCGGCAAATTGCCGACCCGTACCGCTGGCTGGAAGATGATCGCAGCAGCGAAACCGAAGCCTGGGTCAAAGCTCAAAATGAACTGACCTTCTCGTATTTGGAGCAGATCCCCTATCGCAGCACTATCCGGCAACGCTTGCAGGACTCCTGGAATTTCGAGCGGCTGGGTGCTCCTTTTAAAGAAGGTGATTACACCTATTTTTACCGCAACGATGGCTTGCAAAACCAGTTTGTGCTGTACCGGCAAAAAGATGGCGGCGAACCGGAAGTGTTTCTCGACCCCAACACCTTCAGTGCCGATGGCACCACCTCGATGGCGACCATTCGCTTCTCACGCGATGGTAGCCTGGCAGCCTACGCCATCTCCGAAGGTGGCAGCGACTGGCGCAAAATCATTGTCATTGATACCAAAACCGGCGAACAAATCGGTGATGTGCTGGTCGATATCAAGTTCAGTGGCATCAGTTGGTTCGGCAATGAAGGCTTCTATTACTCCAGTTACGACAAGCCGGATGGCAGCGAGCTATCGGCCATGACCGATCAGCACAAGCTGTATTACCACAAGCTCGGCACACCGCAATCGGAAGACCAGGTGATTTTCGGCGCTGCAGACGGTGAGCAGCACCGCTATGTCGGCGCCACCGTCACTGAGGACGACCGTTACCTGTTGGTCTCAGCCGCGGTATCAACCTCAGGCAATAAACTGTTTATCAAAGATCTAACCAAGCCGGATGCCGGTTTTACCACCATCGTGGATACCACCGCAAACGATGTCAACTTCCTGACATCCAAAGAGGATCAACTGTTTCTGGTCACCAACCGCGATGCACCCAATCGTCGGGTGGTTGTGGCCAATGCCGCCAAACCACAGCCAGAACACTGGCAGGAGCTGATCCCTCAAACGGAGCATGTGCTGCGTGCCAGTACCGGTGCCGGTTATATTTTTGCCAATTACATTGTCGATGCAGTGGCGAAGGTGAAGCAATTTGATTACAACGGCAAACTGGTTCGCCAAATCGATTTGCCAGGGGTAGGCAGTGCCGGTGGTTTTGGTGGTAAAACCGATGCCGACACCCTGTATTTTAGTTTTACCAACTACATCAGCCCGGGCAGTATTTATCAACTGGATCCGCACAGTGGTGAAACCGAGTTGTACAACCGGCCGGAAACCGGTTTTGATCCGGCCAACTACACCTCGGAGCAAGTGTTCTATACCTCCAAAGATGGTACTCGCATTCCGATGATCATCAGCTACCGCAATGATATCAAGCGTGATGGCAGCAACCCGACCATTTTGTATGGTTACGGAGGCTTTAATGTCAGCCTGACACCATCGTTCAGCGTCTCCAATGCGGTATGGATGGATATGGGCGGCATTTATGCCGTAGCCAACATCCGTGGTGGTGGTGAGTACGGCAAAGATTGGCACGATGCCGGCCGTCAGATGAACCGTCAAAATGTATTTGATGACTTCATAGCTGCCGCTGAGTACCTGATTGACAGCAACTACACCAGTGCAGAAAAGCTGGCCATTCGTGGTGGCTCCAACGGTGGCTTGCTGGTCGCGGCAGCCTCTACCCAGCGCCCTGAGCTGTTCCAGGTCGCCATCCCGGCTGTTGGGGTACTGGATATGCTGCGTTACCACACCTTCACCGCTGGTGCTGGCTGGGCCTACGATTACGGCACCGCTGATCAGAGTAAGGAAATGTTCGAGTACCTGCTTGGCTACTCGCCGGTACACAATGTACGTGAAGGCGTGAATCATCCGGCAACCATGGTAACCACCGCCGATCACGATGATCGGGTAGTGCCAGCACACTCGTTCAAATACGTGGCAGAACTGCAAGCCAAAGATGGTGGCAAGCATCCGCAACTTATCCGCATAGACGTAAGAGCAGGCCACGGTGCAGGTATGCCGGTATCGATGATCATTGATCAGGCGGCCGATGTGTTCTCTTTTATTCTGTACAACATGGGCTATGACGAACTGCCCAGGCAGTAACAGCTGACCCAGCTACAAGAAAATGGCGCCTGAAGGCGCCGTTTTTTTAGGTCAGCAGCAGCTGCCCCTGCAAATACGTCCGTGCCTGACCGGATAACTGTACCCGCTGCCCTTGCAGCGCACAGCGCACTTCACCACCCCGCTTAGAGAGCTGCCTTGCTAACAATTGCTGTTTTTGTAATCGTTCAGCCCAGTACGGTGCTAGTTGACAATGGGCTGAGCCGGTCACCGGATCCTCGTTCACGCCAAGCTTTGGCACAAAAAAACGGCTGACAAAATCCACACCATCGGTGCCTGGTGCTGTCACGATCACACCCCGTTTTTCCAGACGGGCTAATAAAGCAAAATCTGGAGTCAGGGCTGAAATAGCAGTCGCATCCGGATACACGACCAGATAATCTTCAGCAACCAGCACCTGTTCGGGCGTAGCCCCAAGCGCCTCTGCCAGAAGGGGTGGCTCATCGCTTATTTGTGGCATGCTGGATGGAAAATCCATCCGCAACCAGTCACCATCCTTTTGCACTCTCAGCTCACCACTTCGGGTGTGAAATAATATCTGTTCATTTGTATAGCCAAGGTGGGCAAATAGCACATGGGCACTGGCTAAGGTGGCATGGCCGCATAAATCCACTTCTGCCAGCGGGGTAAACCATCGCAGCTGATAGCCATCGGCTACGGGCACAAAGAAGGCGGTTTCCGATAAGTTATTTTCTGCTGCTATCTGTTGCAGCAAAACATCGTCCGCCCAGTATTCGAGTGGACAGACAGCAGCCGGATTACCTGTAAAAAGTCCGGCTGCAAAAGCATCGACGATAAATTGTGGTTGCATCTGATGTCCTGATTTGTGTTGAGTGAGGCTACCATACGAAGCCTGACGCAACAGCGCAAGCTCGGATCGCCAGCATGCCGGCAAAGGCAGTTTAACTGCGTTTGCAGTGGATCTACGACTGGCTTTACGGCATGCTAGCGGCCGTGAACAATCAGGATACCGGAACACCTGCATGCTGTACTTATGGGCCATTACCCTACTCTGGGCTTTTTCTTTTTCGCTGATTGGCGTTTACCTGGCCGGTCAGGTCGATGCTTATTTTGCCGTGCTAAGCCGGGTCGTGCTAGCCGCGGTGGTGTTTTTGCCCTGGTTGCTGCGGCATAAAGTCGCCCCAAAAATTGCCGCTCAACTGATGGGCATAGGTGCCATACAGCTCGGGCTAATGTATTTGTTCTACTATCAGTCGTTCTTGCTGTTGTCGGTACCTGAAGTGCTGATTTTCACCATTTTCACCCCGGTGTACATCACCCTGTTGCATGATCTGCTGGAGGGCCGCTTTCACCGCCGCTATTTATTCAGTGCATTGCTGGCCATAGCGGGTGCCGCCGTGATGCGCTGGAACAGCCTGAATGAAGACTTCTGGTTGGGCTTTTTGGTAGTGCAAGGAGCCAACCTCTGCTTTGCCAGCGGCCAGGTGCTGTACAAGTACCGGCTGGCGCACTGGCCTGCTGCAACACAACCAGCGCAACATGCCATTTTTGGTTGGTTTTATGTCGGTGCCCTGTTGATAGCCCTGCCGGCCTGGCTGCTGCTCGGTGCCCCTCAGTACCCTACCACAGAGCTGCAATGGGGCATCTTGCTCTGGCTGGGGGTGGTGGCATCAGGCCTTGGCTATTACCTGTGGAACCTGGGTGCAACCAAGGTCAACAGTGGCCAATTAGCCACCATGAACAACGCCCTGATCCCGGCAGGCCTCTTAGTCAATCTCGTGCTCTGGAACCGGGATACCGATTTGCTGCGCCTTTTGGTGGGAGCCAGTATAATGCTGTTTGCGCTCTGGTTGGTAAGCAGGAAGTAGCCTTACGATAGATCACAGTCCCTCACTAACACAGTCTGCTTTTTTGCGGAGCTAAACCTTGGCAAATGAGTCATTTGTCAGCATCTTTTTTGTCGATTTTTTTCTTCTGAGAGCGACCAAAAGCTATACCGATAGCTATTCCGACACCGATACCAACCGCTAAATTGCCAATGGCCAAACCAACCCCCGAACCAATTGCCAGCCCAATCCCCAAGCCAAAGGCCATGGGCTTTTTCACAGCCTCGTTTTTTTGCCATCCACGCATGCGTTTCCTCCCTCAAAGCAAACAACATTCAACCCGTATAATTTCATGCCTCAGAGTAGCACTCAACTTGTTGTGAACTCAACCAACGAGGCCACATGGGACTTTTCTTTGGGGTGAAAGTGATCACATACTCGTGGCTGCCTGGCGTCACCCTTACAACGAACCAGCGGCCGAAACATTATTTAACAGCAGCTCTGGTAAAGGCACGTAAAAGGATTTAGTGTATTTGTATGTTAAGGCCTTGTTCAGCCCTTGTCTTCAATGTCCGTTGACAACCGCTTCATCAGCCATAGAAACCCGGAGCAGATATGGGTTCCACGCTATACAGCAAATATTGGCCCCTTGCAGTCACGGCTCTGTTTGGATCTTTGTTGCCCCTGAGCGTTCAGCCGCAAGAACCGGTTCTCCCTTACCAAAACTGGACCGATGTAGTGCGCAGCAAGCCCTATGCCGAAAGCCAGGGTGTCTATGAGAATGTGATGAACGTCAGGCGCTGGATCCTGACCCGGTCGGGTCACTGCACTGAGCGCAATCGTCATCTCCTGTTTGATATGCGCGGTAACTTCCTGGAGTTTATTGAAGACGCAGCAGACTCAATGCAAACCCAGTTATTACTGAATCAAACCCGTCAGGGCATGGCACAACAAGGGCGGGTTCATGCCTGGGTGGAAGGCAACAGCCAGACCCTTGGCTACCCTTTTGCCATTCGCTGTCATCAACCCTCCGTTGATCTGCCGCTGGCTATAGCGCGCTATTTAGGGGAGCACCCGGACGGACGTCTGTCTGGCAACTGGGACGGCATCTCAGTCGGTAGTCCTAAACATCAAGCATCCCTGCATGACGCTCTGCGTCTAGTCTATGCCCGCAGGGCTCAGCAGAAGCGCATCAGCCTGCCAGACGACCTACTAGCGGATTTAGCTGGCATGTTGATTATTGAAAGTGGTGGTGTGCGCGAAGCTCACTCGAAAGCCAATGCCAGAGGCATCCTGCAGCTAACACCGCAGGCATTGAAAGATTGCGGAATACCGCACAATAGACAACTGCACCGTATTGCTCAGGTAGATTGCGCACTTTGGTTGTTTGAACGAAATCACCGCATGCTCCGGCCGGTGTTTCTGACGCGCTTTTCACATCTGCCTGATGAGAAGCAGGAACACATTTATCGGCTGTTACTGATCCAGGCTTATCATGGCGGTCCTGGCCGTGTACGATCACTGCTGATAGATGAAGAGCTCAGCAAGCCCGCAGCCTATTTTGCCGAACACCACCACGACTTTAGTGCCGGCGATATTGCCTTTGGCATGGTGTTCCATAACCTTGGCCGCAATCGCCTTGGCTTCGCCTCACTCTATTACACTGCCGATATTCGGATTGCACTACAGCTACTGGAGTCCAAACAGAGTCATTAAGGTGCTGCTATTAAACGTATTGGTTCGCTCTTATAGCCAAGTAGAAAACTGGCAGTTTGGATGCTGTAATCCGCGGCCGCTCATACCGACCTCTGATTCGGCTGGCACAGAATTTGGAACACCCTTGCGGAACGAAATTAAGCAATTTGTTATGCGTTACTTCCCGCTGCATAGATCCAACACTCTGCTCCAGACTTTAGGTTAGCCGCAACACGCACATAATCTTCAACTTCATAGTCATCCGCCTTTGCAAGCTCTAAATCAGTGATTTCGAAGACGGTACCGTCCACTGCATCCATAGAGTTACCAGTAAAGCGCAAAATTGGATGAATGGCCTTACCGCTCTCCCGGATGACGCGCTCATCAGTAATTTCGATTTCACCGACCACGTAGCACTCTAACGTGTCTTTGTTGCCCGTTAATGCACGACCGAAATTGGCGATCTGTACTTCCTCTTGCTGTAATGTTCCGTATGAAAATAATAGTGGCATTGTTACTCCAATCTTTGAACGCACTTAAGCGCGTAACGCCCACCACACGCGAGCAACTTGTTGCGAGTCGAGCGCCCAATGGGCGCGCTTTTGATGGCGATTGTTATGCGCAGCTAAACCCAAAACTGCCACCATTTTTTATTCGCCCTTTTTAGACGCTGTGTTGCAACGTAATTTGCAATATTTTGATTTACATCGCTTTGGTTTTCGAACTGTTCCGTATTTTTAGCTTCGTTTTTTTGGTCTAAGTATGCTCTTTGTGCCTTATGGTAATCACGAAACCAATACAACGGAGCCATATTAACAAAGGCAACAGGAATGATTAAGGTTTTGTATAGAACTTCAAAGTAAATGAGAACTACACAAATAAGCAGTGTCAGCACGAATATTACTGCGTAGTCCCTGTGATAATTTTTCGGTTTTTCAGGCTCGCTAATCATGGATTACCTTTAAGCAAAACGCATTGCTAATGGGCTGCCGCAGCGTAGCTTAGGCAGTCCCGTGGAGACCATGCTTTTTGTGGCCGGAACGGAATTAAGCAACTTGTTAGACTGTAGCTACACTGCACACTCATACGACAAAAGGTGTCCGATATAAAAGCAGACAAACAACAGATGCTCTTGAACCTATTCGAGTTTCGCTTTATGTAACATGGCTGCTCCTATCGCGACAAACGCAGCTCCAATACCAAAGAAGCCATAGAAAACAGACTCCTGGGCGATGACAACACCCACAAACCCGGCGATGAGAAAAATACCGCCAGCGGACATAAGTGTATAACCGCTAAGTTTCTTATTCTGAACAATTGACATATCTTGATGACTCCATTTTTTGTCTAACGCCCAAAGTAGCTGTGCGGCAGGCGTCAGACGCCTTTGCTTGTTAGAGTTTTACTCAACAGCTTCATATAACACGCCCAAGAAGGACTTGTTACCTACAACAGTATATTCACTTGTTTCACGCTCACTTCCTAACCCTCCGAGCCAAAAATATACTCTGTCGCCCTCTTTCATTTTTGATTTATAGCGAGTGGCATACCACGTGTCAGATTTGCCTATTTCTACGATTTTATCATCGCGGAGATCGTATCTGTCTACAACAGACTGAAATATCCAATAATTCAAAATAAGTCTCCTTTAACTCGACTTATGTGTAACGCCCCGCACATGGGCGACGAGCCGCACAGCGGGTTGGCGTCCCGGGGAGCGCAGGGAGCGAGTGCTGCGGTTTGTTATTTGCCATTATTTGCGATCTGCCGGATGGTTTACACCATCGTTAGTCGGTACATTTGGTATTTTCAATGGGTTAACTCCCTCAAGGCAAGCAACATTAAAGCCATACTGTGTTGGATTTGACCTGCGTTGATGGTGAGTATAAATACCACAGTTACTACAAAAATAATGCTTAGCTGTCTTTGTATTGAACTGATAAAGCTTTAAAAAGCTCTCACCTTTTAGAATTTTTATACCTGATAAAGGAATTGAAGCCGCTATTGCTCCACGCCTCCGGCAAAGCGAACAATCACAGCGCCGTAATTCAACCAAACCATCAGGCAAATCAAGCTCAAACTCAACAGAACCACAGTGACAGGTGGCTTTATGTTTAGCTTTGATTGGAACGCCATCAACTTCTTTCAAATTTAATGCCATACTTTGTTCCTTGCGAGCACATAACGCCTTGCTCACCGGAAAATTGCGAGCCCAGTGAGTAATTTTTCCGCGTGCTGTAACTTGTTAGCAGCCCACACCAAATTTGCGCAGCTTGCCGCCATGTAATGTTGAGCAACAACACCGTAATTAAATTAAAAAAGCCATCTAATTACAATATAAGCAAGCTCATTAAATCTCATTCTTTATTATAAGAACTGCAAAATAATTGATGCCGTAAAAATTGCTGCTCCTGACCAGAACAAGAAGTTGTTATCTCTAAATCTACCTAAGGCGACAATCAATAAGCCCATACTACCAGCTAGATATAGATAATCATGACTCCAAAAGAGAAAATACGCCAAAAATAAAATAGCCACGAAAACCCAGAAATATACAGAAAATTTAACGTCTTTTTTCATTGTGAAACTGTTCCCTTGTTAATGAAGCTGCTAACGCCGCAAGCAAAGGCGCGCGTTAGCGCGTCCAACCCGCAGGGCGATTTTGCCTTGCCTTGTTAAATGTTTGACTAGCACTTTGCTGCCACCATTGCGCCATTATCTTTGTCTATGTATTCCTCTAGCCAATTCTTGGGGTCACCAAGATAGCTGTATTGGAGAGACGGATATGACTTTTTATATTTATCTGTGAGTGGATTTTTAAACCACACATTTACTTCTGGCATAGGCCACTTGCTTGATATTTCTACCATCTTGTTGCCTGCTGCGATTTCGGCATCCAGGATTTCCCTCAGCGGGCCTTGAAGCCTTGGAAGGATTTCTTTTAAATCGTACTCGTAGATCATAGGCATTTAACGCCCGCCACAAACGCGAGCAACTTGTTGCGAGTCCAGCGGCTGAAAGCCGCGATGCTTTAGGCGTTTGTTAGGGAATATGTTACTACGCATGCTTAACAAAACTCGTACGCCACAGCAAATATGCTGACCCTAAACAAAACCCGAAAAACAATGTTTGAAGCTGCAATGACCAAGCATCCGAAATAACGCCTAGCGAGTAATAGGCGATAGAGTTAACTAGGACATTACTAAACATAATTGTTAGCGTAAGCAAAATCCCTTGCAACCGATACTTGAGTAGTAAAAAAACAGCTAGTAAATCCAAAACGCCTAACGCGGACCAGTAAATATTGAGCCATAACGGCGCAAATTTGTATGGCAGTAAACCAAAATAAACATTATCGAAAATGTGTGTAGCACCACCAACAATTAAACATGCGCACCAAATACCAAGGATAATTTTTACCACAGGTCTAACTTCCATATTCCCTAACGCAAAGCACACGGGTGACAGACCGCACAGCGGGTTGGCATCCCAGCGACCAACGGGAGCGAGTGATGCGTATTGTTATGTTTTTTTGAGCAATACATCCACGTCCTCTATTGCTTCTTTTAAATTTGCACCTGTGATTTTTCGATAAAGCCTAAGGCTTTTAATCTATGGCCTTCATCTAGCGCCTTACGCACTTCAGGAGGGACAAAAGTGGGGTCATTTAACTCAATACCAGAAAGCTTAATGAGTGCACCTAATGTGATCTCCAAGTAACGAATTCTTTTTTGATACTGCACAAATTGCCATAACAGCAGAAATAAACCTACAACCATCAGTACTGGGGCAAAAAAATCAAAAAATATAGACAAGCCGTCCTTCAATGCTGTGTAAAAAGATTCTAAATAAACAGCCAAATCGTCTATTCCTTAAAATACATAACGCCGCATTCACCGGCTTGTCCGGTGCAATGCCTTGTTCAGCTTATTCTGCACCTGCATTGACAAGCGCAATTCTTGCCTATAGCCTACGACACACACACACACACACAAATACAGGACCTGCTCAGATGGCCGGAAAAACATGTCCAAAATGCGGCAAACAAACTTTTTTTAAGACCCCTACTGGAAGGGAATGTACTCAATGCGGCTGCACGATGAGCCTCCCTGCTAATGGTGGTCGAGGAGGTCGCGGTTCACGATGCGCCAACTGCGACAAGCTGCAGGTATTTGGCGGAAAATGCAGGAACTGTGGTGCAACTTACTCATAGCCAGTTACTTTCCATCTGTCCACATTCAGCTGAACGCTCAAAGCAGCTGCGCCTGCTGTTTGGCGTCGGCTGCCTTTGCTTGTTATATTGTTTGCTCACTGTACAAAAACACCTTTTGCACGTTGTTAAAATATACTTCATTTACATCAAAGTTATTAATAAAAGGGTCGTCACTTCCCATTTTCTTATATAAGTAAACCATCTTGCAGATGGTTGCAGCGGCTAACTTGGAAATCGAGTCATAGAAAACCGAAGGGACATCTTTTTCATACCCATACCTCGTAGATACAAAGAAATTCCTGTTCTTTTCTAGAGTTTGGATATCACGTTCATTGAACAAATACTCCACGTACTTAGAGTCTACAAGGTTTAGAAGCTCAATTAAATCATGTGATTTTTTTCCGCCCAAGCTTTTTATATGCTTGTTAGGCTTGTAATTTTCGTTAATTTTTCCTTCGTTACCAGAAACCTCTGAGTTAAAACTTTTCAAAATAATTTCAATCGCGAGACAGCTTAAACTCGCTTGTATGTATCCTTTGTTTGAAACTCCATGATGTGCAACTTCATAGTAATCCCACGCAGTTTCAATCATATATTCCCGAAAATCAGGCTTCTCAAGTTCCTCAGAAATTTTTGGGCAAAATTCAAGCATATTGAAAAGTACTCTTGACTGATTAAACCAATATAACGCACCGCGCATGCGCGCGAACTTGTGAGCGTCGCAGGGGCCGTAGGCCCCGAATGGCGCGGTTTGTTATGCTCTCTTTGCATGGTTAAAAACTAACACCGGATGACAAAATTTAAAATCACCCAGTTTTGTCATTGAATATATTCTTTGCGAACAACATTTGATAATTTAGGCATCAAGCTTTGCTGTAATGGAGTATTAGTCACGTACATTAAAACCACACCGTCATCAATATAATTATATATATCCATATCAAAGAAATCGTTGGCGCCACCATGATTGATTATTCTTCGCGTACCAGCCTGATTCGCCCTAACCATCCAGCCATACCCATAAAATACTCCCGACGTCACCTCAACATACGGCGAATACAGTTTATCTTTTGAAGCTTCAGACAAAATCGAGTTGTTTGCAAGAGCCAAGTACCAAAGGTGGAGATCATTTAGAGTGGACAGTAAGCCACCGTTGCCATGCAGAGACCACCAAGGTCCATCTTTTGCCCAAGATTGCTCAACAGGCGTTCCCCACCGGTCGCTTATTCCAAAAACAGAACCGACACCAGCCAGCAATCGATGATGACGATAACGAGAGTCTCTTTGGTAACCAACAATGAAGTCTTGCTCACTCCATGAAGGAATTCGATAGCCTGTATCCTTCATACCTGCAGGTAAAAATAGATGTTCATGCAAAAAAGCCTCATAGCTTTGATTACTCGATTTCTCAATAACAAGAGCTAGCAAGCTGTAACCAATGTTTGAGTAATTAAAGGCTTCACCAGGCCTTGAACGAAGTCGCGAGTTAAGGGCATGCTGCTCAAGCTGTTGACGGGTTGCTGGTGTGTAATCGCTTTTGTAGTTTGCTTTTAAGCCTGCAGTATGAGTTAAAAGTTGATGCAGTGTAATACCTTGTTTTTCAGCAGGCACATTATGAAAGAACTGCTCAAGGGTATCATTCACTGACAGTGCACCTTGCTCTTCGAGCTTTAGAATGGCTGCTGCAGTAAACTGCTTCGTCATAGATAAGATATCGACAACAGTATCAGCAGTAAAAGGCCGTTTATCTTCCTTGTCGGCATACCCAATGCCTTGCTCAAACAACTTCGCTTGACCTTTAGCTACAAGGACCATACCAGAAAAACCAGAAGCCTTAGCTTCTTCATACCAGTCAATGAAAGGCTGGCGGGTGTCAACGTTTGATGGTGTGCTTGCAATCATTCGATCACTTTCGCGCTCATCAATCTTGCTTTTAGCTATAGAACACGAAGCAATTAGTGTTAGTGATAGCAGACCGATCACAATTCTCAATGCTGACTCCTTTTGCATAACGCTTTAGATAATAGGCGCCACACCGGCGTAAAAAAACACCCTTACTTCAGGATGCACCACAAAACCAGAAAGCGCCTTTTCATCGCCTTGTTGGACTGCCGCACTCCGCCCTGTGGAATACTAGCGATGCGCCAGAACTGCCAAGCCTTTTCGTTACGTTCATTTAAACGATTTTATTACCCTGTCGCAACCATTTTTTCTTTTCATCGCTATCATGGGCCTGTTTTACGCCCACACCTGTGCCCTCCAGCCCATAGAGCAAGAGTTGTCCCATCTTGTTAGTGCGTCATTTTTTGACGCTCAACTATAGGCTGTAGAGCGCATCCACACAGAGCACAGCGCGCTGGCTCACCAAAACGCCGAATAAAACTCAGCCAATCCAACGTAGCTGGCTCGCTAACCGGCGACTGCCCCAACTGCTCCCGCGCCTGATCCAGTGACGCCTGGCTACTTCCATGGTAAAGCCCATAGTAACGCAACATCGGCTTGCCCGGTGCTGGCAGGTGCAGCAACAGGCGGCGGATAAACTCATCCACTGCGCAGCTGGTGATTTCACGTTGCTGAGTCCGGTGATCACGATAACGAAATCGCACCCGACCATCATTCACACTCAGCAACTGGCTGTTACGAAAGGCACCGCCACTGACATAGCGTGCAAGGTATTTGGCAACACCACGTCCATGCTCGTACGGCTTGCAACAATGCACCACCCAGCTCATCCGGCCCAGTCGATTGCAAAGGTTCTGCCAGTGTTGCACACCCTGGACGTCGGGTAAGCGCAGTTGCCCTGCGGACAAGGCCTGCCGAAGTCGCGCCAATAACTTGCCCCGTACCAGTTGCGCCATCACCCGCGCTGGCAGAAAGCGGTCTCGCTTGGGCTTACGCCAGCGACCAGCCTCATCCAGGCCACCACCTGCTATCAGGCAATGCAGGTGCGGATGCAGATCCAGTTTACGGCCCCAACTGTGTAGAGCCAGCAGGAAGGCTGGTTTGGCACCAAGATAGACAGGATCTGCCACCAACTGCTTCACCGTTGTGCTCACCGAAGCAAATAACGCATCCTGAAACCAGCCCCGGTTGAATTGCCATCACGGGTTCAGTTGATGCGGCAAGGTGAAAATCCAGTGATGATGCACGCTATCAAGTAACATACTCTCTCGGGAAACAAGCCAACGCTCACGGCTTAGCGCCTGGCATTGCGGGCAGGCTCTGTGGTGGCAACTGTTGTAATACACGCCCTGCAAGTGCCCGGCTTCGCAGTACTGGGCATGGCTGCCCATCCGCGCCGTACGGCACTGCATCAGGCTTCGCACTGCCTTATGTTGGTGTAGCGTCATGCCGTGTTGCTGCCGGTAGCCATCAAGATGCTCCTGCAGCAGGCGCTGAATGCTCCATCTGCTCATGGAGATAAGCGTAGATAAGCACTGTTGATTTATCCAGTTCTATAATTAAAAAGATGAAGGACGGGAGGGCTTCTCCGGGCTCCGCCCGGCAGGTCCAACGCCCAAAGCAACCGCGCTGCTGTTTGGCGTCGATTGCCTTTGCTTGTTAGTGTTTGTCCAGCTTTTGCATCAGTACTAAAAGCTCATTTAAAACCAATTCTGGTTCATCAAACTGCACATAATGACCACTTTTTTCAGTCAACACAGATTTACCCTGTGGGAAAGCACTAGCCCACCCCTGCCATAGCTCACCCCACATTTGTCTGCCCTGATCCGTGAAAAACAAATTGGCCGGGCTATCTACTTTTCTTACAGAGGCAATCACCGTTACGGGCATATCTTTGATTTGTGGATAATCAGGTAGCGGCCTTTTACTCCAGAAATCCAGATATTGGTTCGACATACCATCGGCCATGTCATCCAGTTTGATCTGAGCAATTTCTCGATTACCTTTTTCTAAATCAATAGCACGCACTATATCAACATCATGTTCGGAGGACGGGTCTAACATTAACAGTGCTTTTATTTGTTTTGGGTAAGCTGCGGCGAACTCTCTCGCAACGCTGCCACCATATGAATGAGCAACTAAAATGACCGGCTGGTTAACATCTAATGCAACTAAAAGCTCGCTGGCGTATTCTGCATAATCACGCGATGTAAAATGCCTCTTAATCGCTGTGGAGTTGCCATTTCCAACTCTAGAATAACGAATAACCGTGACATGCTCGGCAATTTGGTTAAAAACTGGCTCCCAGTCAGACATGCCTGCACTACCACCAGCCTCCAAAAGAACTATATGCTTACCGTTACCTGCAACTTCATACTCAAGTTCAAATTCATTGACATTGATAAGTGCCGGTTGAGCTGAAACAGTAAAAGATAATGCAATACCAATAAACGCGATTAACTTCAAAATTACTCCTTAAAACACTAACGCCCCGCGCATGCGCGCGAACTTGTGAGCGTCGCAGGGGCCGTAGGCCCCGAATGACGCGGTTTGTTATGTTTGTGGTTGTTTATAAGCATAATATTTGAACAACACAGCCTGAATTAAAGCAAAGAATCCGTATATTGCCGCAACCTCAATCACCCCAAAAACCAAATAAATTAGGGCAGTAAATAGAACTGCGGCAGCAATATAGAAAAAGTAACTTCCACTACTGTACTTACAAATTAACCAGTGGACAGGAAAACCAATTAACAGCCAGCCAATAAGTGAAAATAAAAAATACACGCTAATAAACAACATGGCAAACATACCGAACCCAGCAAGACTATCGAAATCAGGTGGAAGGAGAATTTCGTAGATTGCATACAACAGCACTAAAAAAGCAGACATAAATACGCTTTTAAAAACTGCTGTGTCCCATCTTCCTAGACTCATCGGTTAATCTCAGAAAACATAACGCAAAGCACACGGGCGACGAACCGCGCAGCGGGTTGACGTCCCAGCGACCAACGGGAGCGAGTGATGCGTTTTGTTAGGGCGGTGTCTGCTCATCATCACTTGGCGGATCTCCTGATTCTTGTTTGCGTTTAACCTGCTCTTGCTTAATACGTTGTAACTTTTTTATTTCCGCTGGCGGTATCGGAAATAGTGAAATCAAGGGAAATAACGCCAATATAAGGTAAGCGCCAGCAGGCATTCTATTAGCCCAACGAACAAGCTTTGCCAACCCCCACAACAATAAAACAAAGACCACACCGGCAATAGAGTAAAGTAAAAGATACTCCAAGCCACCGAATTGAATACCGAAATCCATTTTCTTAACCCGTTAATTTAATGTGATAAGTTAATTGGGTGTTGAACTCGCAATATCAAGTAGCCTGTTCTTACCCATAAAAAGTAGACACTCGGTTATGCGCATTTGCGCTCAAACTCAGCCGGGCTGACATAGCCTATCGCTGAGTGCCTACGGACACGGTTATAAAATATCTCTATGTACTCGAAGATACCTGACTTAGCACGCTCAATCGAGTCGTAATTCTCGGCATAAATCAGTTCTACTTTTAGCCGACTGAAGAAGGCCTCCATCGCTGCATTGTCCCAACAATTTCCTTGTCGGCTCATACTCGGTACACAACCCGCATTCATCAATGCATCCTGATAAGCCGTCGAGCGGTATTGCACACCTCGGTCTGAATGCACTATCAAGCCTGGTTTCGGCTGCCTTCGGGCCAAGGCCATCTTCAAAGCCTGCGTTATCAACCGCTCAGTCATGCTTGTATCCAGCGACCAACCTACTATCGCTCTGGAGTATAAATCCATTACTGTTGCCAGATATAACCATCGGTCTTTTAGCCAGATGTAGGTGATATCTGTGGTCCAGCGCTGGTTAGGTTTCTTGGCTTCAAATCGTCTTCTAAGCAGATTATCCGCCACATTTGTCATCGCTTCGGTGCGTGGGCTGTAGCGAAACGCTTTGCCGTTACGTGCCCGTATACCTCTGGCTTTAAGGATTGTTGCCACTGTATTCTGGCAGCATTTCACCCCTAAAGCATTCAGCTCTTTGACCAATCGTGGCGCACCATAGCGCGCTTTGTAGCAGGCAAAGCTATCCAGCACCTGCTGCTCTAACTTCTCGTGCTTTAGACTGCTTTGGCTGGGTTTACGGCCTCGCCAGCGGTAAAAACCGGAGGCGGATACCTCCAACACCCGGCACATCAGCCGGACCGTATACTGCCCTACATACTCGCTGATCAGGGCGTACTTTACTCTTGCTGCTTGGCAAAGTACGCAGCTGCCTTCTTTAGAAATTCATTTTCCTTTTTCAGCGTATCCAGCTCGCGTTTCAACTGTCGGACTTTTTCGCTTTCATCCTTGGAATAATCCACCCCGTTCAGACTGTTAAACTGCTTATCTGACAAGCGGTTAAACTGCGCTCGCCAGTTGTAAATCTGATTGGGATGTATGCCCAGTTCCTGGGCAACAGACGTTGCTGTTTTATCGGGTAAATCAGACAGTCTTACGGCTTCTCGGCGAAACTCTTCGGAGTACGCTTGGGTTTTATGTCTGGCCATCTTGCACCTCAGTGTCAGGTACCATACCTAACTATAGAAGGTGTCTACTGATCATGGGTAACTCGGCCGGCTAACGCTCCGCGCATGCGCGCGAACGTGTGAGCGTCGCAGGGGCCGAAGACCCCGAATGCCGCGGCTTGTTATAACTGATTGCGCTCATGTTTCTTCCAGACTAAGTCTTTACTACCTTCTTTTTTGACACACTGCATAACGCTATCAGCCTGCTTCATGATAGCTCCTGCAGAATATTCAACGTCTGCGTAATAACAAAACTTGGTATGATCAACTGGCTTTTTTTCAGTAACTTCAGTTGCAGTCTCTGCGTTAACGCTTGTTACTACAAGTACTGATACAATGCCAAATAATAATCCTTTCATTATTCTATCTCCTTACTTATGTTTGATGTTTAAACTAATGCCTGATGAAGTTATAACGCCCGCCACAAACGCGAGCAACTCGTTGCGAGTCGAGCGCCCAACGGGCGCGTTTTTGATGGCGATTGTTAGCGCATCTGAACTCGAATACATACTAAGTAAACAAAGCCTCAAGCTGTGCTTTTTGTTCAGGGCTAAGCTCATTTAACGTCTTCAATGCATCTTTAAGTGCTGCTTTGGCATCTTCTG
>NZ_FNRM01000005.1 GCF_900107845.1 Alkalimonas amylolytica | reverse complement strand
ATACCCAAGCATTACTCACCCGTCCGCCGCTCGTCATCACCCGAAGGCATGTTACCGCTCGACTTGCATGTGTTAGGCCTGCCGCCAGCGTTCAATCTGAGCCATGATCAAACTCTTCAATTAAAGTTTTGACTCAGTATTACTGACTAATAAATTAACATTGGTCACTCATACTGATTATTCGTTTGCACGTATCAACACAAGTACCCACACAGATAATTGATTGCGAATTGTTAAAGAGCAGTGCTTCATTCCGAAGCAGGACGCGCATTTTACATCGTCCTAGTAGCAAGTCAAGCCGGTTTCGAAAATATTTCAGCATGCCACTTCACTTCACATCGCTTTTTGAGGGCTTTACCGCCATCTGCAAGCGAGGGCGCCATTTTAGGGATTTAAAACGCGCTGTCAAGGCTGAAAACACAATTTTGCCTTTTATTAGATTTCAGTTGGCTAGTTCCCGAGCAACCGCTAAGATTAAAGCACCTGTGTTGCAGGTTTTTACCGAACTAATTTGTTGACTCTTATAGGATATATCTTATGTTACCTACGTTACGAGCCACCTTGCCTTACACCCTTGCGGTGGCCATTCTTGCTTTTTTAGTGTTTTATCTATTGAACCCCGCCTTGCCTTCGTATGTGGTCGTCGTACTTGGTGTTTTGCTCTGCGGAGTTCTGGTACCCATTTTGCGCGATGTTAAAGGCAATGCTATCAACTTGAGTGATGATATGGTGGAACATATCTATCAAGGCGAGACGGCAACCCTCTATGTTGGCAATCTGCCGTATCGAGCCAATGAAGAAGCAGTACAACAATTATTCGAAGCCAAAGGCGTGGTCATTAATGTCCGCTTGATGAAAGATCGACAGACTGGGCGTCGTCGCGGTTTTGGCTTTGTTGAAGTTGCTGCCAAAGACGCTGAAAAAATGATCCAAGCTTTAAATGATAGTGAGTTTCAGGACAGAACACTGAAAGTGCGTGAAGCCAAAGATCGTCAGGAAAGTTAGTCGAACGCTTCAGACCTCACCCCGCAGCGCTGTAGCAAGCGCTGCTCTTCTTTGTATTTGGCAGTCCACTGAAAAAAACGTAAGATCGTGCTTTTACGCTTTATCAGGATGCCGTATGCGCCCAGGACAAACTTTTCCAGACCAATACGAAGCTCTGCTGACGTCCAAACTTGGATCCGTGCGGGCCTTGTTACAACCTTTGCAGCTTCCTGAAGTTGAAGTATTCCGCTCTCCAAGTGAGCACTATCGGTTACGGGCAGAGTTTCGTGTCTGGCATGAGGGTGATGACTTGTTCCACATTATGTTTGACCCTGCGACCAAAGAGCGTGTCCGGATTGATCATTTCCCTATCGCCGATAAACGCATCAGCGAAATGATGCCGGTCTTGTTGGAACTGCTGAAAGACAATGATGAGCTGCGCCGCCGTCTATATCAAATTGATTACCTGACAGGCTTAAGTGGTGAGCTGCTCATCACCTTAATCTACAAACGCCCTTTGGATGATAACTGGCAGCAAGCAGCCAGCACTTTGAAACAGAAACTCGCTGACTACGGACCACTGGATCTGATTGGTCGGGCACGCAAACAAAAAGTTGAACTGGATCGCGATTACATTATTGAACAACTACAGGTCAAGCAAAGAACGCTGCGCTATCAGCAAATTGAAAACAGCTTTACCCAACCCAACGGTATTGTAAATCAACACATGTTAAGTTGGGCATGCGATGTGGCAACACAACTAAAAGGCGACTTGCTTGAGTTGTATTGCGGTAATGGTAATTTCTCACTGGCACTGGCCGCACACTTTGACCAGGTGGTTGCCACCGAAATTTCCCGAAAGTCCATTCGTTCAGCACAATACAACTGCCACCTGAACCAGATCAATAATGTACAGGTGCTGCAAATGTCGGCTGAAGATGTCTCAGCAGCCTTACTCAAGGGATCGCAGCTAAAACAACATGATTTATCCAGCCTGCAGCTAAATACCGTGCTGGTCGACCCACCACGGGCAGGTCTGGATCCGGCGACCGTGGAACTGGTGAGCCACTTTAACGATATTCTTTATATCTCCTGCAACCCGGAAACGTTGAAAGTAAATTTGGATGAGCTGGATAAAACACATCGCATCGAGCGTTTTGCCGTGTTTGACCAGTTCCCATACACCCATCATCTGGAGTCTGGAGTCTGGTTGAAAAAAAGAAACTAACGACCATTTTAAGCCGCCGGTGGTTTACTACCACCGGCCAACCAGCGTAGTTGCTGAATAGTTTTCGTGGTAATGCGCTGCCGTACTTCATCACTGGCATCCAATGCATCAGCGCCGGCATGAAACACCAAAATCACCATGGCTTCCGCTTGAATCAATGCCATTTCAGCCGAACACTTGTTTTCTTTACGAAGGTAATCAGCCAGCTCGGCGCAAAAATGCTGAATTTCACGAGCAACAGCACTGCGAAAAGCTGCTGAGGTGCCAGAACGTTCACGCAGCAACAAGCGGAACACATTACTGTGCTGCATAATAAACTCCATAAAAGTCTCAACCGACGTCTGGATCACACTGCGATTATGCACAATGCGTTGCCTGGCTTGTCGCATCAGTTGACGTAGCATCAGGCCAGCTTCATCCACCAGCGTCAAGCCCAGCTCATCCATATCGGAAAAATGACGATAAAAAGAGGTTGGCGCTATACCCGCTTCTCTTGCTACCTCACGCAGGCTAAGGCTGGCAAAGCTTTTATCCGCGCTCAGTTGCTGAAAAGCTGCGTTAATAATGGCGCGCCTGGTTTTCTCTTTTTGTTCCGCTCGGCTCACTAGGGTGTCTCTTTTTCACTGTCATTCATCGGATCCAGCTTGACCTGTTCATACAGCACCGGTACATTGGGCGTACATTTGTAAGCTGAAAATTATTTATGCAAAAAGCCCCACTTATCTGGACCAACATTCTGGTCTTTAGCAGTACTTTCCTGGTAGCTCTTGTTGCAGTGCCCTGGTACGCCATCGCTGTTGGCTTTGGCAAAGCAGAAATCATTGCCATGATGTTATGCCTTGGCTACTGCGGAATGTCAATTACCGCTGGCTATCATCGTTTGTGGTCACACAAGTCTTATCAGGCGCATCCAATACTGGAATTTATTTTTGCCATTGGCGGTGCTTTTGCGCTTCAAAACAGCGCCATTCACTGGGCATCTGATCACCGGGTGCATCACCGTCATGTCGATGACAATGACAAGGATCCTTATTCCGCCAAACGTGGCTTTTGGTTCAGCCATATTGGCTGGATGCTGCGTGATTATCAGGGGCCGGATCATTATACCTATGATAATGTGCGTGATTTGCAGAAAAACAAAATTCTGCGCTGGCAGCACAAACACTACCTGGCGCTGGTGCTGGCCACCAACATTGGCATTCCGGTTTTATTAGGCCTGCTGTTTGGCAACCTCTGGGGCATGATCCTGCTGGTGGGGGTGATGCGTTTGGTTCTCAGTCATCATTTCACTTTCTTTATCAACTCACTGGCCCATATCTGGGGCAAACAAACCTATACCGATCAGAATACCGCACGGGACAATGGAGTGCTGGCGTTGCTGACCTATGGGGAAGGCTACCATAATTTCCATCATCTTTTTGAGTACGATTACCGCAACGGCATTAAGTGGTGGCACTTTGATCCCACCAAGTGGCTGATCAAAGCATGCTCCTGGGTAGGCCTGGCCAGCAAGTTACGAACCTGCCCAGAGGAACGCATCGAGCAGGCCAAAGCAGCCATGCAGTTACAGCATGCCAGAGCGCGGTTGTCGGCCTTGCCAGATGCAGAACAAATCCTGCACAAAGTTGAGCTTGAGTATGAGCTGTTACTGGAGCGGATGCAGGCTTATTATGAACTGAAGAAGAGCCTGTTGATGCAACGCAAGCAGCAATTGCAAAGTAGTCTTCAAGAGCATTATGCCGAGCTGAATATTCAAAAACAGTATCAGGAATTGAAAGCTTTATTTACCGAGCAGCGCAGGCACTGGCGCAGATTAACGACTGAGTTGGCTTGAATCACATCAGATGAAAGAAGGGCAGCCGATGGCTGCCCTTCTTTTTATCATCTAATCATTTACACTTACCCGAACCCCAGCAAACTCAAGTAAATCATCCAGACTTTCCAAAGTCTGAAACGCCGCCCCCTGTTCCAACTCAGCTAAACGCAACGGCTGCTGCAACTGAAAAAAGAGTGTTAAGGACTCTGGCTGCTGCACGAAAACGATTAGTTTTTGCCGTATTTCCGCTGGCAATGCCTCGGCTGTTGATAACATCATCAACGCCATGCCCTGCAGCACACTAAAGTCTGGTGTTTGTCCCTGGGCTGCTGTCAACGCAAGCAGTCGCTGCAAAAAGCCATGATTCTCGATACGGATCTCACCGCCAGACAGAGCTGCAGTCATCACAGCCGCCGTAAATTGCTCAACATAAACGTCAGAGTCCATCATCGCTTGTTGCTGAGCCGAGCTCATCGCTGTGATGTTGCTCAGCTCTTGCCAGACGGCCTGCATCTCGGCAAACTGAATATGATAACGAAGCACAAATTCGTCATTAATGCGGGTTTGCTGCGCCAACTCAAGCAGACCATTACTCGCCTGGTACTGGTAGCTGTAATCACCATGCACTTTTAAACTGGCAGCAAAGTCCGACAACTCGGCGGGAACAAACAACTTAGCTCCTCCGCCAAGGGCCAGACTGCGCACACGCACACTGCCCTGGTCAGATAAACGATTAGGCTTTATACCATTCAGCTGAACCTGCTCAATCGTCAATAGCTCTCCAAGCCCCTGTAGCTGCAGGCTAATCCCTTCAATCCGGTAACGGGACCGCAGCACACTGGCATGCACACTCTGGTACTGCAGTTGCAATGCCGGCAATAAGCCCTGTTCAGCCATCTCTGCATAGGACTGATTAACCTCAGCAATTTGTGTTTTGATGGCTTTGGTCGCCTGATGATTGACCAGTTGCAATCCAACCAACAACACCCCTAACAACACCACTGGAATAAGTAGTTTTTTATTCATGTTTCCTCGGCTCAGCACGACGATTGCCGCAACGTAAGATGGCTATCCTTCAGGTTGATTGGCATGCTAGCATATCAGCCATCGTCGCGACACCGGGTATTGCCCATGGATTATCTGCATTGGTTTGATTTAATGGGAGTTGCTGTTTTTGCCATCTCCGGTACTTTAGCCGCATGGCGTAAACAGATGGATGGCTTTGGCGTACTGGTACTGGCTACGGTCACTGCCATTGGTGGAGGCAGTCTGCGCGATGTGTTGCTGGATGTGCCGGTGGTGTGGATGAACAACAACAATTACTTTATCGCAATTTTTAGCGCCGCCCTGATGACTATCGTGCTGTTAAGAAAACGGCTCACGATCCCCAACAATACCCTGCAATTCTTTGATGCGATTGGTCTGGCATTTTTTGTCATTATGGGTACCCAAAAGGCCCTGGATCATGGCACCTCCTATTTTGTAGCCGTGATGATGGGTACCATGAGTGGGGTCGCCGGCGGTATGATTCGTGATGTACTGTGCCGGGAAATCCCAATGGTGTTTCGCGGTGAGCTTTACGCTTTTACTTGTATCTTTGGCGGCGCCGTCTATATTCTGGTGCAAATGGCCGGCGCAACGACCCTGCCAGCCATGCTGCTTGGCATGAGTAGCCTGCTTGCACTGCGACTGGCGGCCATTAAGTGGCAGCTCACCATCCCAGTGTTTGGCAAACATACATCCGACTTAGGCGAGCCTTAGAAGTAGTATTCCAGCGTCAGCTGAATGTAATCATCACGCCGCAGCCAATACAGTAACTCGTCCGGGTAGCGGCTGTGAAATAACCAGCCATCGACACGCAAGCGGAATCGTTCACCCAATCGGGTAGATGCCTCAAGGTAAGCACTGCGACTCTGGCTGCGATCCAAGTCCTGCATCAGGCCAAACAAAATTTCTGAGCCAGCCGCATCATTCAGTGCCAGCCGCCAGCCAACAAAAAGATCATTCTGTGCAATGGTCGTGGACTCCAGCCCACGGCTGTCGTACTGATACTCCAGCAGCCAACCCAAATCCCAGAAATGGTCGTTAATACCAACCTGCGTGTATTCAAAGCCTGTGACAAGCGCTTTGGAATGTTCCACAGCCGTATGGCGGTATACCGCTTCAGTTTTCCATAGCCAGGAGCCCAGTATCCACTGCGCATCCAGCCCCAACTGCTTCAATTGCGGATAGTAGGGTAGCAAAGCTTGCTCGTCCGGCAGCAACACCGGCTCTCTTGCCGTGCCCTGAAAGTAGCTTAACCCAAGATCCAGGCTGCTGAATTGTTGTGACCAGCGCAGCGCCCAATCCAGATGACTGCGTTTATGCCGTGATTCATACAAAGCGGCCGAGGTATCCACCGGCATTGGCAGGCGCAAGCGGCCATCCTCGCCGGCGAATTTGCGTTCACGAAAATGCGGCAGCAGATAGGCCTGTACGGTGCCATAGTCACGGATCAAGCTAAGTTGCAGCATGGGTTGTCCAAGTTTGCTTTCACCATCCGGCCGATCCAGCAAATCGCGCTGGTTGATAATATCGACCAGTCGTTGTGACTCTACCGCGCCCCAGAATACTTTACTGATTCCGGCTCTCAGCTCCCAGTCACCGCCATAATACAACCAGTAGGCTTCGGAAATATCCAGCAGATGACGGGAACTGTCCCGTTGATCCCAACGAATGTAGGGAGAAAATACCAGGGTATGACTGCGATCATCCGACTGCCAGTAGCCTTCCAGCTCCAGGCTAACGCTATTGTGCCACTGCGCCTGCTGCTGCAAACCTGTCTGAGGATACCAGCGTGGCATCAAATTCAGCTGGGAGAACCACTCTACGTCCTGCCAAAAAGCGGACGCCGGCGACGCATCGGCAGCATGAGCGCTCGCTGTTGCCGCTGGGGCTGGCTCCAACTCAACAGCGGCTGCAGCAACAGGGGCGGGCTCAGACCTTTCAGCTTCCGGCTCTGCAGCTGCAGGCGCCATAACAGCACTGATAAAAGCATAATTGGCGGCTGCCAAACCTGGCGGGGGTAAAGCCGGCTCTTGGGTTTCTGCCAAGCTCGCCCGTAACGCCGTGCGAGCTCTGGCAGCCGCCTGCTGAGCAGCTTTAGCGTCTTGCTCTGCGATCAGCTGACGACCAGGTAACTCCAACCAGGCACCCGCACGCAATTGATTCAAATCGCTCTGCGATACAGCCTGTGGATTCAACAAGCGAATAGCCTGCATCACTTGTTCAATATTAACGCTATCATCCGGGCGAACTTCCGTGGCAATCCGCCACAAGGTATCCCCTGGCTGCACCTGCCGCTGTACGGTGGTTTCGCCAGCAACTGTCAAGCTGGATGCCAGCAGACACAGACCAAGCATAGCGCCTGCTCTATTAGCGCGCGCGTTGCAAGGCATTTTGATCAAAATCCGCATCGGTAAGGCCTCGGTCAAACAAGATTTCATTCAGCAACATACTGGTACTTTTCTGGTTCTGCGCATTGAGCATCTCCATCCGGTGTGGGCGCCAAAACTTATCTTTGTATTGCTGATAGTCGTGCATGGTCAGAGTTTTTAACAAAGCTCCCCGGCGGTCGTAATACTCGATTTGCTGCACCCTGTAATGGCTTTTATCGATCCACACCAGCATCCGGCTGTAGCCAGAAAACTCATCTTGCGGAATTTGCTCAATCACATAGCAGTCTTCGCCATGAAACTGCTCATCGCGCAGGTAGTTAAAGCTAAACTTTTCCAGTTCAAAGGAGCTTAAATCTTCATAAGCAAACTCGCTGCCCATAAAAGGGCCAGACTTATTGCGCGACACAATGCGGCGAACCCGATTGACCGCTGGCAAAAACAACCATTGCTCATCCTGCTCCAGTGCTTTCGTGTGTGTCAAAAATGCTGAGCCACGCACATCCCGGGGCTCATCAAAAATGGTCAGTGCTTTATCGCCATCATCCAATACTTCCAGGGTTAAAGTACGCATCTCCCGACGACTTTCCCGGCCTCTGGCATCCCGCAGAATCATGGTCATGCTGGCCTCAGTATCGCCCCAGCCGGTGTCGCGCACTTTACGCTCTGTTGAAATCCGTAGCCCCTCTTCGGCCGCAGTTGGCTCTGCCGCCACCACAACGGATGCGGTCGCACAGAGGCAGACACTAACCAGCAGTTGTCGTAGATAAGTTTTCATTGCTCTTTCCTTTGTTATCAAAGCGTAGCAGCAGTGCTGGCAGCACCAGCAAATCAATAATCAGCGCCAGCATAATGATCAAACCGGTCAATAAACCCATGTCCGAGTTCAACCTGAAACCAGACATCGCCAACACCGCAAAGCCTGCCATCAGCACCACAGTGGTGACAAACAGCGCCCGGCCAACACTATGAAAAGCATAACGCACAGCGCCCTCGGTATCCTGGCCTTCACGCAAGCCACGCTGATACTTGCTAAGAAAATGCACAGTGTCATCAACGATGATGCCCAAGCTGATGCTGGCAACCACCGATAAGCCCAGGTTTATCTCACCCGAATACAGCGCCCAAATACCAAAACCAACCAGGGCAGGCATGATGTTTGGGATCAGGCTAAACACGCCCAACCGCCAGGAGCGCAAGCTGATGATCAACAAGGCCGAGATCAGCACTAAGGCGAACGGTAAGGTTTTGAGCATCGATGCCATGTTTCGTTCCCCGATATGGGCAAACATCAAGGCCGTGCTGGCCGCCGAACTCGTGTAGTCCGGCATTTCGGTGGCCAGCCAGGCCAGTGCCCGCTGCTCGAAACCGGTCAGCTCCTTGCTCCCAAGGTTTTGCAAGGTTGCCGTTACCCGGGTCGCACTTTTATCCAGATTCAGTTGATTGTTTAAATCCAGTCCGAAGGGTAGCGACATTTCGTACATCAACAAGTATTGTGCAGCCAGGTCCTGCTGCTCTGGCAAACGGTAATAGTCCGGGTCATCCCCATGCATGTTTTTGTTCAGGCGCTTAAATACATGGGTAATGCTGGCAACATGGGTGACCTCAGGCTGCTGCTCAAGCCAGTCGGCAAAGCGCGCCACATGGGTCAGGAAAGCCGGGTCATTCACGCCACTGGTTTGTTGGCTCTCAATGGCAAAATCCAGGTTGGCGGTACCTGTCAGATTGTCTTCTATAAAATCGAGCGACTGACGAAAATCAGTGCGTTTATCAAAGTATTTCACCGCCACATCATTCACCTGATTGGTGGCGGCAAAAGCCGCCAACCCAAGCATCAGTATGATCCCGATCGGTAAAATCTTCCGATGCTGCAGCACCACAAAATTGGCAAGCTTTTCAATGCCATTGGCAGTATGACTAACAGGCACCACTTTGGCGGGCAACAAACGCAGCAGAGCAGGTAACAAGGTGACACTAAAGAGGCAAGCCAGCATCACGCCAACGGCTGTCATATTGCCAAGATCGCGTAATATCGGCACTTCGGAGAAGTTTAGGGTTAAAAAGCCAATGGAAGTGGTAATGCTGGTGATAAAAATCGGCATCAGATTGCGGGTCATGCTGTAATGAATCGCCTCTTCCTTTGATTTGCCTTGCCGCAGCGCAAACTGCATCGAAGCAATTACATGCACACAATCCGCGACCGCCAGGGTCATCACAATGGTCGGTACATTGACCGTCGCAGTGCTTAGAAAAATACCCAGCCAGCCCGCAATACCCAAAGTGCTGAAAATGGTAACCAAAATAATCACAACGGTTGCCATTGCTGCCGAAAAAGAACGCAGTAACAGCAATAACATCAGCACAATCACCAGAAACATCAAAGGCACCAGCGTGCTGGCATCTTTTTCCGCTTCACTGGCAAAGGCATAATTCAGTGCCAGAATACCGGCATGATAAAAGTCAACCTGCGGATACTCCGTCGCAAACTGCGCACTTAATGCCAGCACATGCTCGTAAGCATCCACCACTTCCTGATTCTGGTCGATTTCCGGCAACTGCACGATAACGTTGATGGCAGCAACTTTGCCATCGCTGGATACCAAACTGCGGTAAAGCGCAGGCTCGCTCATCGCCACCTGACGCATGCCCGCTATCTTGTCCGCATCGAGCATAGCCGGTTGCAACAGCAAGTCTTCTACCAGCAAATCGTCATCAACCGCTTCGGTATGCTGAAAGTTGGTGATGGAGTCGACCCGGCTGGAATAAGGCGTTTGCCAGGCCGCATCGGTAAAACGCCAAATCAACTCCAGTATCTCAGGAGAAAACACATCGCCTTCTCTGGGCGCAATGGCAATCAGAATGTTGTCGCTCTTGTTAAACTCATTCTGCATCTGCTCAAACGCCAGCATTTGCGGATTATCAGGCGAGAAAAAAATCCGGTAATCCCCCCGGAAATACAACTGACTCATGCCTGCCGACATGATCAAAATCGCCAGCAATGCCCAACTGATGGTCAACCAGGGGTGACGCAGCGCACTGTTCAGCCAGAATTGCTGCATGCAGCCTCCGTAAATACATGATTCAGAAAAAGAGCAGGCCTAAGTGTAGCATATTCGTTATCGGAATGCCTGCGTGATTCATAAGTAACCCAGCAATAAAATCAAATAATAATCAATTTATTTGCATTTTATAAACTTTACGATCAATACTAACCGCGATGTGATTTCATTCGTCGGTAATTGTGGAGACAGGATGTCATTAGCCATTGTTTTTAGCAGGGCGCGCCACGGATTGGCCGCCCCCCTTGTTACCGTTGAAGTGCATATCGCCAACGGCTTGCCTGCATTTCATTTGGTCGGCTTACCGGAAGCTTCGGTCAAAGAGTCCAGAGACAGAGTCCGCAGCGCTCTGATCAACAGCGGCTTCGCTTTTCCAGATCGGAAAATCACCGTCAACCTGGCACCAGCCGACCTGCCCAAAGAAGGCGGCCGTTTCGACCTACCCATTGCCCTTGGCATTATCGTTGCCAGTGGTCAGTTGGCCGAACAGAGCATTGAAGGCTATGAATTTGTTGGTGAACTGGCTTTATCCGGCGAGATCCGCGCCATTGTCGGTGAGATCCCAGTCGCCATGGCCTGCCGTGATGCCGGCCGGGCTACTTTGATGCCCATGATCAACGCCGAGCAAGCCCAGCAAGTACCGCAAGCCCGCATTTTTGGTGCCACTCACCTGCTGCAGGTCCATAGCTTTTTGCAATCCGGACAAGCGCTACCGGCAATCCCTGCGTTACAGACTGAGCCCAGCAAGCAGTGGCCTGACCTGGCCGATGTCAAAGGCCAGACGGCGGCTAAAAGAGCCCTTGAGATCGCTGCCGCCGGCGAGCATAACCTGCTGATGCTCGGGCCCGCCGGCACCGGTAAATCCATGCTGGCCCAGCGATTACCGGCCATTTTGCCAGAGCTGACAGAAGAAGAAGCGCTGCAAACAGCCGCCTTGTACTCAATTGCCGGTATGCCTCGCTCCATGACGGACTGGCAGCAACGGCCTTTTCGCCAGCCCCACCATACCAGTTCAGCCGTTGCTCTGGTTGGTGGCGGCCCGGTACCCAGACCTGGTGAAATTTCGCTGGCCCATCATGGGGTGCTATTCCTTGACGAGCTGCCAGAGTTTCCCAGGAAAGTATTGGATGTGCTAAGAGAACCGCTGGAAACAGGTTGGATCCATATTTCCCGCGCCGCCCGCCAGGCCGAGTTCCCGGCACAATTTCAACTGATTGCAGCACTCAACCCAAGCCCAACCGGGCACCATGACGATGGCCGCGCCAGCCCGGAGCAGGTCATGCGTTATTTAAACCGTATTTCCGGGCCTTTTCTCGATCGTATCGAACTGCAAATTGATGTGCCCTTGCTGCCAAAAGGCTTACTGAGCCAACAAGGTGTTGCAACAGAAAGTAGCGCCCAGGTACGGCAGCGGGTGCTGGCAGCGCGGTCGATTCAGCTGGCGCGTCAGGGCAAAGCCAATGCACGTTTATCGGCCGCCGAAATCAACCAGCATTGCCCCCTGAGCACTCAGGATGCTGCTTTTCTGGAGGATACCATCCACCACCTGAAACTATCAGCGCGCAGTTACCACAAACTGATCAAGGTCGCTCGTACCATATCGGATTTGCAGGAGCTGCCACATATTCGCAAAGAGCACTTGATGGAAGCGCTGAGCTACCGCGCCCTAGAACGGCTGCTCAGCTATCTGAAAGGTTAGTTCGGAATGTACCAACTATAGCTGTTTCCACTTTAGCGGCTGACCAGCGTGAAACGGCACTATGGTGTCGCCATTGGTCAGTGCCAACTCTTCCGGTACCAGCCAATCCTGACGTTGCAACACAATGGTGCCACTGTTGCGAGGCAGGCCATAAAAATCCGGGCCGTAATGGCTGGCAAAACCTTCCAGCTTATCCAGGCAGCCCAGGTCGTCGAATACCTCGGCATAAAGTTCAATGGCGCAGGGCGCACTGTAACAACCGGCACAGCCACAACTGGACTCTTTGCGGTGTTTCACATGGGGCGCGGAATCCGTACCCAGAAAAAACTTAGATGAACCTGAAGCCACAGCTGCCCGCAGTGCCTGCTGATGGGTACTGCGTTTAAGCACCGGCAAGCAGTAATTGTGTGGCCGAATGCCGCCGACCAGTAAATCATTGCGGTTAAGCATCAGGTGTTGCGGCGTGATGGTGGCAGCGACATTGGCCGGGGCCTCTTGCACAAACTGAGCAGCATCGGCGGTAGTAATGTGCTCAAACACCACTTTGAGCTCTGGCAAGCGCGCCACAATGTGCTGCAGATAACGATCGATAAAGACTTTTTCCCGATCAAAAATATCAATATCCGCATTGGTCACTTCGCCATGCACCAACAGCAGCATGCCCTCTTTTGCCATGGCTTCAAACACCGGGTACAGACTATCCAACGCACTGACCGCATCGTTTGAGTTGGTGGTAGCTCCTGCCGGGTACAGCTTGGCCGCGATCACACCTGCTGCCTTGGCAGCTGCTATGTCCTGTGCCGAAGTTTTATCGGTCAGAAATAACGTCATCAGTGGCTCAAAGTTGCTGCCAGCTGGCCGCGCAGCCAGAATACGCGCGCGGTAAGCAACCGCCAGCTCAGCGGTCGTAACAGGCGGTACCAGGTTTGGCATCACAATAGCGCGGTGAAAGCTGCGGGCGGTGGCCGGGACCGTATCCTTTAACAGATCGCCATCACGAAAATGCAGATGCCAGTCGTCCGGGGTTTGCAAAGTGAGTTGGTGCATAGGAAAGTCCAGTAACCAGAAAGTAGCTTACGATAGCAATAGTGTATCAAAGCAACGATCCTCTGTCCTTAGCTTGCGAAAAATTCCATCCTGTCGGATAGTGAGTACTGACATTCTCGCGTCGGCTTACTGAGTAAGGCTTGATAGTGGAACTAGCGCAACTTTTAATCTTTGCCGTTTTAGCCATTACCGTGGTGCTATTCTTGTCCGGCCGTTGGCGGCATGACATGATTGCTCTGGCTAGCCTGCTGGCTTGTGTACTCCTTGGTCTGGTGCCAACCGATGAAGCTTTCAACGGTTTTGGCCATCCAGCCGTTATTACCGTGGCTTGTGTGCTGGTGCTTAGCCAGGCTTTGCAGGCAACTGGTGCCGTTGATGTATTAGCGATGAAGGTTCTGCCAAAACAAGCAGGCCCCACCCTCACCATCACAGCCTTGACTGCTTTAGCAGCCATTTTATCTGCTTTTATGAACAATGTCGGGGCACTGGCTTTGTTAATGCCTATTGCTATTCAGGTGGCGGCTCGCATCAAGCTGGCTCCCGGCCAGGTGCTCATGCCAGTGGCTTTTGGTTCCATTCTGGGCGGCATGACCACGCTGATTGGTACCCCACCGAATCTGATTGTATCTGGCTTTCGCGCCGAAACAGCAGAGCGCGGCTTTGCCATGTTTGATTACAGCCCTGTCGGTGTCCTGGTGGCCTTAGCAGGGGTGATTTTCGTTGCCCTGATTGGCTGGCGGTTAGTCCCTGTGCGCAACAGAGCCGATGCCAGCAGCTTTGAAACCGGCAAATACATGACCGAAATCCGCATTACCAAAGAGAGCAAACTGGTCGATATTCCGCTGCGTGAGTTGGAAAAAAAGCTGGAAGAGCTCGATGCACAGGTGGTAGGTATTGTGCGCAACAATTACCGGGCGCCCTCACCACCAGGCTATTACCGATTGGTCGATCAGGATGTGCTGATCATCGAAGCTGAACCTGAAAGTCTCGGCTCACTGCTATCCAATCTGGGATTGTCACTGGAGGAAAGTCCCGCCAATCAAAAAGACGATGACAGCAAAAAAGATACAGAGGCCGCGACAACTAGTAAAGAAAGAACCAAGTCCGAAGACAATGGTGAGCTGCATTTACTCGAGCTGGCCGTTTTACCCAACTCGGATCTGATTGGTCGAACCGCAGCTACCCTGAACTTACGGCGGCGTTTCAATATTCACTTGCTGGCGCTGTCCCGACAGGGGCAACGTTCGTACAAGCGAGTAAGAAGAACCACCTTACAGGCGGGTGATGTCTTGCTGCTGCAAGGACAAGAAGAAGCACTCACTGTGTTTGCGGCTGATTTTGGTTGTGTGCCCTTAGCAGAACGCCAGATCCGGGTACCGGAAAAACGCAACACCCTTTTTGCCAGTCTGATCATGCTTGGTGCTATTTGCGGCGCGGCCTTTGGCTTGCTGCCTGCGGCGATCTCCTTTGCAGCGGGTATGCTGGCTATTATGGCGTTAAAAGTGATGCCGCTTCGAAAAGTCTACACCGCGATCGACTGGCCGGTGATAGTGCTGCTTGCCTGCCTAATCCCGGTTGCCGGCGCTATGGCCACCACAGGTGCCGCCGACATGTTGGCGCATAATATGCTCTACTACCTGGCAGGAGAAAATGCAATTCTGGCGCTGGCGTTGATTCTGGTGCTAACCATGACCTTGTCGGACTTTATGAACAATGCTGCCACGGCAGCCATGATGTGTCCGATTGCGATCAGTGTTGCCAATCAACTGGACGTCCAGTCGGACCCCTTTCTGATGGCTGTTGCAATTGGCGCTTCCTGTGCATTTTTAACGCCTATTGGCCACCAAAACAACACCTTAATTTTGGGTCCTGGCGGTTTTCGGTTTGGTGATTATTGGCGGCTTGGCTTACCCATGGAGCTGGTCGTTATTGCCGTGGCGATCCCAGCCCTGCTGTTGTTCTGGCCACTTTAACGGGACATCTTCATCGTGCGCTAGGCGCAACAGGCCGTTTCAGCATATACTGAAGCAAATACTACCATAGCAGTTACAGGGCGTTTCATGAAAAAAAGTAAAATCGTAGCCACCGAAGATATTCTGCTGACCTTGTGTCAATCGGTTACTGGCGTACTGGCAGCGGCAGGTAACCGCGAAGTCAATTACTCACCCATGGTGCAGAAAATTCAGAAAACCTGCCTGCGGCCTGACTTAGGATGTTTTGTATTATTTGATGGCGGTTTTTCTGGTTTGGTGGTGATTAACTTTACCTCTCAGGCCGCGATGGAAATCTACCGCAAGTACATGATGAGCATGGGCATGCCTGAGTCTGAGCTGGCGCAGTTCCATACCTCGGACGAAGTCGGTAATGTGATGGGTGAGCTGATGAACCAAATTGTTGGTGACTTTACCAACAAAGTACGTCTTGATTTGCAAACCTCGATCAATCAAAGCCAACCCAAAATGATGGCCATCAACAAGCAGGTACAGATTCTCATCAATACCCAGCTTGATCAGCCCCAGGCCAGACGGGTCACATTCAGCACCCCCGAGCACAATATTTTCTACCTGGAACTGGCGATGGATAAAACCGAGTTTATCCAACTGCATGAGTTTGAAAAAGCAGTACAGGAAAACCCGGACGACATCCTGGAAAATGCCAAGCAAGGCAGTTACGAAGTAGCTGATCAAGTCAGTCCGGATGTCGATGATGACTTCCTGCGCGATCTAGGCCTTTAACACCAGACTAAACCGCGCTCCGCCCAGCGGGCTCTGGCCAATAGCCAGCCGCCCCTGGTGCCACTCCATAATACGGCTCACAATGGCCAAACCAAGCCCAAAACCGCCAGTGCCCGCTCTTCTTGATTGATCCAGCCGCTGAAAGGGCTTGGTAATTTCTTGCTGTAAGGCATCTGGTACTCCCGGGCCATCGTCATCGACATGCAACCACAGTTGGCTCGATTTCAGCTCCACAGTGACCAGGATGCGGCTATGGGCAAAGCCTTTGGCATTTTGCAATAAATTGACCAGCGCCCGTTCCAGATAATGGCCATCTGCCCGGCAATAGCAAGGCTGAGGTACCGCCAGTTCAATCGCGGGCCCAGGCAATAGCGCTAACTGCTCCTGCAGGCTCTGCAGCAACTCCGTCAAGTCCACCGGCACCGGCCGTAATTGTGGCATGGCTACTTCCAGCCGGGCATAATCCAGCATTTCGTCCACCAGCCGCTGCAGCACCAATACATCCTGCTGCATCAGCTGCCGCTCCCGGTCACTGAGTTGGCTGGCCATTTCCAGCGCAAAGCTCAAACGAGCCAAGGGCGTACGCAGCTCATGCGACACCGCATGGGTCATTTCTTTTTGCAGCGACAATAAGCGCTGAATTTGCGCCTGCATTTGCTGTACACTATCGGCAATGGGTGCAAGCATCGAATAACTGGGCAAGCTGACCTGAGATGACTTACCTCTTCCAACCACACTAAGATCACGCTGTAGCTGACGAATATCCCGTGCCAGAGGCCAAAGCCATAACGCAACTGCAATCCCTAAAAGCACAAAGAACAACAACGTCAGCCACAGTCGGAGCGGTGAAGGGCTTTCCAGCTGCACAGGCCCAAACTGCCAAAGCTGCTGCTGTTGTCTGGCAAACAAGTACAATTCGTTCTGCTGACCAAACAATGGGATCACCTCGCCCTGTTCCAGCGCCTGCCATTCTGCAGCCGGAAATGACACCCCATCCAATGGCAGTACCTGCGCTGGCAAAGCCAGTAAAACTGGCATCTCACCAACAGGCTGTTGCATCACAAGTTCAATTTGCTGCTGCCACAGGCCTACCGAGGGAGGTAACTCCTCTTTGGACCAAAGCTGCCACAGTTGCTCAATGCTCCAACCCAGCGCAATCAACAGCACCAACAAAAACAGATAAAACTGCAGGAACAGACGCTGCATCAGGCTGACCAGGCATCCGCAACGAACAAGTAGCCTTTGCCCCAAACAGTTTTGATCCGAAATGGCGTTTCGGTATTGTCATTGAGTTTTTTGCGCAAATGCGACACCCTCACGTCCACAGTACGATCCAGCCCATCGTATGGCCGGCCAATCACTTGCTGATGAATTTCTTCCCGTCGCACCGTCTGGCCAGCGTGCGCCGCCAGCATCCAGAGCAAATCAAATTCATAACTGGTTAAATCAACCCGCTCACCTGCCAGAAAGGCCTCCCTGGCCCGGCGCTTTAACTGCAACTGACCAAAGCTTAGTTCATGCGTCTGTCCTGATTCAGTAGCTTGGCGTCGTCGTAACAAGGCATGGATTCGGGCCAGCAACACCCGCGGCTCAACCGGTTTTATCACGTAATCATCTGCACCGAGCTCTAAACCAAGCACTTGGTCGATATCGCTTTGCCGTGCAGTCAGCATTAAAATCGGGCCAGTAAAGCTAGGCCGGATCTGCCGACAAACGCCAAAACCATCCAGCCCCGGCAGCATTAGATCGAGTATGATTAAGTCCGGCTTGAAACGTTGGCAGTGGGCCGCTACTTCATTGCCATGGCCTTGTACTTCCACCACAAAGCCATGCTGACTCAAATAGCTTTGCACCAGCTCCGCTAACCGCAGATCATCTTCTACCAACAATACTTTACTCATCAAAACACACTCCATGGCGCTACCAGTCGACGGCGCCGTTTCGGCTGACGACTGACAGTTTTCAGCATTTCATCCAGGTATACCTTTTCAGTATCACGCAATGTTAAACTGGCTTGCTCTGGCCAGATCAGATGAGAGCTCCACTGCCCCTGCTGTTGCTGCTGCCAGCAACTGAGGGCTTCATCTGCCAGATACAGACAAAGATCAACCGGCTCGGGACTGGACCACACCACCTTTAACTCTGCCTCGCAGCGCTCCCCCTGTACACTGGCAATACACAACACCGGACTGGCCGACCAGCATAAATCAGTTTCACAAGGCTCAGCCGGCGTTGCTGCCAGCGGCAATAAAAGCATCCATGCTGTCTTAACGACTAATCCCATCATCAGAAAAACCGATAGCTCCAACCAAGAAACCAACTGTGTTGATAGGACTGTTGCACCAGCGGACTCTGAGTCATAGCACTGTCCAACCAACGATATCGATAAAATGCCATCAGGCGCCAGCCAGCACTAAGTGGCAAAGACCATGAAAGTTCCAGCTCAGGCTGCAGACTGGCGGTCGGCTGATAACGAGGCAGATGCAAGGGCTCATCCTCAGCCAGGCCATAATAGCGCTGCATCAGGTTTTCACTTTTCCAGTACAACCCAGCACTGAGACGCCATAGCCCCCAGCCAGTCTGATAATGCCGCCCAGCCACTGCGCTGAGTTCATGGCCATGATGCTTCCCGCTGATATCCGTCCAGCCATTCAAACGCAACGTCCAGTCATCAAACCAGGCATTGAGTTGCACCCCGCCATCCCAGGCGGTAGGGCGCCGATTCACCTCATTGACAGAGACCCGCTGCTCTGCCGAGCGTGGCTCCATCGATACGGTCGGCATGCTGGAAAAAGTTTGCTCGAAGGAAGGAATTCGTGAGACATGCCAGCGGTAAAAGTAGCCCTTCTCTGGGTTAAGCCGACTGACAAGACTGACACTCCAATGTGGCGTTACATCGAGACCGGCACCAAGGATACCATTGTCAAAAAAGCCTACCTTGCCATAATAGCTGATATCCGGCAGCAGATAGAGCGGCATATTAGGAGCATCGAACAAAGGGCTGGAGCTCTGGCCAAAACCAACAGCCATGGCCAGACGCCAACTGGATTGCTCCACATAACCGTCATCAACAGCACCACGACCACCAGCAATGGCCAGTGCTGGCATCAATAGTAGAATAATAATGGCTTGCCACACTTTCATCGCGCGCTGATCTCAAAGTTCTTCTTTGTGCAGTTTATCACCGCTTGCGGGCTGGCAGAATAGAGTTAACATTGTTTCACAATTTCATCCAGTGAGCGCCGGAAATTCGACTCTTGAATAAAAAATTCCTGCCACTAATTTGATCAGTAATAAAAAATTGTATTAGACTGCGGATTAACCCCTGGATATGGAGACGGCTTGATGAAAAAACGTAGCTTTCTAAAACTTGGCATTGCTTCCGCCTTACTGCCTCTTATGAGCAGTGCCGGCATGGCCAGCAGTGCTGTCAACCCAAAGGGGAAACTATTGCCATTACCACTTAACCGTGGCGATACCATAGGGGTGGTCAGTCCCTCAGCGGCCATTGCTGGCAGGATGGAGGCGCAGTTTGCCGTGGAATCGATGCAAGCACTAGGTTTTAAGGTCAAAACCGGGCCTCATTTTCAAAGCCGTCATGGTCACCTGGCGGGGCAGGACGCCGACCGCGCAGCCGATTTCAATGCCATGTTTGCTGATCCTGAAGTTAAAGCCGTGATTTGCCTGCGCGGCGGTTCAGGTGCTGCCCGCATTCTGCCGCTGATTGATTACGAACTGGTACGCCAAAACCCTAAAATCGTGCTGGGCTACTCCGACATTACCGCCATTCATAACGCCTTGCACGCCAAAACCGGTCTTGTAACCTTTCATGGCCCCAATGGCAGTAGTCGCTGGCATGCGTTCAATGTACAACAATTTGAGCAGCTTTTTTTTCAGCGCGAGCTGATCACTTTTAACAATGAACATCGACCGGAAGACGATATCATTGTGCGCAACAACCGCACCAACACCATTCGCGGTGGCAAAGCCCGTGGTGAGCTCATTGGGGGCAATCTTACAGTGTTAACTTCTCTGGCAGGCACACCTTACTTACCGAGCTTTAAGAATAAGATTTTGTTTTTAGAAGACATCAATGAACCCCCCTACAAAATCGATCGAATGCTCAGCACTCTGCGTTTAAGTGGCGCGTTAGCGCAAATCAGTGGCTTTATCTTTGGGGATTGCGCCCGTTGTGAACCTGGTGGTGGCTGGGGCAGCCTTACACTGGACGACATTCTGGACGATTACATCCTGCCGCTGAATATACCGGCCTACAACGGCGCTATGATTGGCCATATACCGCGACAGTTTATTGTTCCTGTAGGTGCCGCAGCCGAAATGGATGCCGATGCCGGCAGCTTCCGTTTGCTGGAACCGGTCTTCCAAAGCCACTAGCCGTGTACTTCAGCATTTGAATCCCAACCTGCTTCCGACTATGATAGGAAGCAGGTGTCTGCAAAGGCCTTTTTAAGTCGTTGTCGCTCCAGTATCTTTCTTTGTCTGACTCGTTGCTATTGCACCACAGAAACGAGCTACAGTTGAGCGTAATCCATGAAAGAAAAAGCCACATCCTTTGATATTGCTTACCTGGCTGGTGTATCGCAATCCACGGTATCACGAGCCTTGCGTAACAGTCCTCAGGTCAATAAAGAGACCAGGGATAAGGTGCATGCCATTGCCCGCCAGCTAAATTACAAAGTGGACAAAAATGCCAGTAATTTGCGCAAACAACGCAGCAGCACTCTCGCTTTGTTGTTGTTTGAAGACCCAACCACCGACGAGTCGCTGATCAACCCATTCTTTTTATCCATGCTCGGCAGCATTACCCGGGCCTGTGCCCAGCGGGGGCAGGACTTACTGGTGTCTTTTCAGCAGCTGAGCGATGACTGGCACGCCGACTACGAAGATACCAAAAAAGCCGATGGCATTATTTTACTTGGTTATGGTGATTATGAAGATTACGAAGAAAAGCTGAACAAGCTGCTGGCGCAGGAAACCCACTTTGTCTGCTGGGGAGCCGATGTTGAAGGTCATCCGGACTTTACCATTCGCAGCAACAACCGTCAGGGCGGCCGCTTGGCTGGTGAGCATTTACTGGCTTTGGGCCACAAGCGCTTCGCTTTTATTGGCAATGCCTCGGCCGGTAGCCCGGAGTTTAATCAACGTTTCCTTGGTTTTTGTGATGCCTTGCAAGATGCTGGTATTGATCGCGCAGCTATTTTGCAATACAACGCCATTTCCACCGAGCAGGCTGGTCAACTGGCAGTGCACAATTTATTGGAAAGCGGCCAGCCGGTAGATGCTATTTTTTGTGCCAGCGATTTAATCGCCATCGGCGTGATGCAAGGTATTCAGCAACAAGGGCTTCGCATCCCTGACAATATTGCCGTGATGGGCTTTGATGATATTCCGGTAGCGTCCTATACCACGCCGCCGCTTAGCACCATTCAACAGGATACCAGCCTGGCGGGTGAGATGCTGGTGGAGAACCTGCTACGCCTGGTGAACAACCAACCGATCGAGACCAATCAGATTGAACCGAAAATTGTGATCCGCACCTCCTGCGGCACGGCATCAAAAGGATAAGATGATGAAAAAAACAAGCCTGTTACTGAGTTCCAGTCTGCTATTGCTGGCCTGTAGCGGAGCTCCATCCGCTGATAAACTGGCCAAGGATCCTGAGCTACTGGCAAAGGTCATGCTGGAATGTGCCGAGCTTCGGCTAAAAGGAGAGAGCACCAATATTGCCAAGTGCAATAATGCCAAGAAAGCCCAGCAGCAACTGCTGGATGATGCGAAAAAAGAACTGGATAAACTGCTCGGTAATTAGCATGCAAGAGCCAGGGCTGCGCCAGGCAGACGCAACCCTGGTATCTGCTTTGCTACCTCGACTGCAAAATCAACAAGCCATCGGTAGCCAACAGGCTACCATCCAAATCAAAGCCCCAACTCATGGCCAAGCCACTGTGCTCTGCCAACACCGCGGCAATATCAGCCATTTCACCAGCCAGATTCAGCACAAACACCGTGCGTTGCTCGCCCAGCTCACGCGTCACCGTCAGGATGCCCTGCTGCGGTGACTGCACCTGATAACTGCCTGCCAAACGCATTTCCGGCCGCTGCTTTTGCATGGCTATCAATAAACGGTGCAGTTGCCACAATGAATCCGGCTGAGCGCGTTGCGCCGCTACCGTGCGATCGCCCGCCGCCAGTTGCCTGGCTAGAAAGTCAGGCCACCAAGGGTCAAAGGCCTGGGTAAAGAGTTCGTTTTGCTGCACCCAGCTGAGCTCTGCCTTAGTAAAACCTGCCTGGTGACTTTGATCCCACAGCATCGGCGCCCGCTTATACACATCATGGCCGCTTTGCTGCTGCGTCATGCCAATTTCTTCACCGTAGTAGATGTACTTAGTCCCTGGCGAGCTAAACAATAAGGCCGCCGCCTGTTTGGCTCTGGCCTGGCTTTCCTGCAGTTGGAAGCCGACTCTGTCCTGATCGTGATTGGTTAGAAACGGCGTAAAAAAGGCCAGCGGTGCGCCCGACTCCAAGCGGCGCTGCACATTCTGCGCCAACGGATGCAGCTCGCCGTCTGATGCCTGACCTGACTGCTGGCTCATGGTGCCAAACTGAGCTTCGGTAGCCAGCCCCTGCTGCAACATATCCAAGACAATGTAACCAAACTCAAAGTCAAAACCCTGATCCAGCCCTTTGCCATCGCCCCAGTATTTGGCCGCAATCGGGATATCAACCCAGGCTTCGCCCACTAAGTAGGCCTCGGGGTTCACGCTTTTGACAAAGGCATTGAAGTCTTTCCAATAATCGATGGTCTCGGGCAAGTCGGCCTGACCCTGCGGGCCCCGCTCAATCACAAAGCGCACCGCATCCAGCCGGAAGCCATCGACGCCTTTATCCAGCCAGAATTTGGCCATCCGTTTCATTTCTTCAATCACATCCGGATGCTCCAGATTCAGATCTGGCTGGGTGGCACCAAAGGCAGCGTAGTAATATTCCCCCCGGGTTTCATCAAAATGCCAGACCGCTTCCGGCATGTCGTTGTCCGACCAGGCATGGCCCCAGCCTTTGCCGGTTTCTGGCAGGCTTTCCCGCCAGATAAAGTAATCGCTGTACGGCTCAATGCGTTGAGCTGACTGCTGAAACCACCGGTGCTCACGGGAAATGTGGTTGATCACCAAATCCAGAATCACCCGGATACCGCGCTCTTCAGCTTGTTGCAAAAAGCGCTCGAAGTCGGCCATGGTGCCATAATCCGACTCCACCTGATAAAACTCGGTAAAGTCATAACCATGGTAAGACGGCGCTTCAAACATTGGCGTCAGCCAGATGGCATCAATACCAAGCTCGGATAAATAGGGCAGCTTGGCGGTCATGCCATTAAAATCACCATGACCATCGCCGGTGGTATCGTAAAAGCTGCGTGGCCAGATTTGATAGAAGACCGCATCATCCCACCAGGGGGCTTCGGTCTGTGTGGCAGGCACAGCAACAGGGGTTTGATAGGCCGACTCGGTCGCCGGCTGACAGGCAGTCATCGCTGTCAGAGCTGCCGCCAGACCTGCGGCCTTAAGGGTGCTAGATAACCAGGGATTCAGTTGCATCACTTATCCTTTTACTGTTTTGCTGGTTCGAACAAAAAGCACATAAACAGCAGCAATCAGATAACTGACGCCGCCCAGTGCCAGGGCATAGATGGCTTCACCGCCGAAAAAGTACTTCAGCATGCTGCCCAAAATGGCGGCTGCCAGCAGCTGCGGCAATACGATAAAGATGTTGAAGATGCCCATGTAAATGCCCATTTTGTGCGCCGGCAGGCTGTTCGACAGCATGGCGTAGGGCAAAGACAGGATAGAAGCCCAGGCAATGCCAATACCAATCATCGGCAACCACAACAAGGCAGGGTCCTGGATCCAGAAGAAGGAAAACAGCCCCAGGGCGCCACAGGTCAGATTAATGCTGTGAGTGCGCTGAGTGGTTATGCGCCGTGCCAGCCAGGGAATAATCAGCGCAGCAAGCGCCGCAAAACCGTTGTAGACCGCGAATAAAACACCAACCCAGTCGGCCCCGGTGTTGTAAGCCAGCGACGTCGTATCGGTGGTGCCATAATGATGGCTGGTAACCGCTGCCGTGGTGTAAATCCACATGGCAAAAAGTGGGAACCAGGAGAAAAACTGCACCACGGCCAACTGTTTCATGGTGCCCGGCATGGCGTACAGGTCATCGATAATTTGCACCAGCATATTGCGGTTTTGCTGCTGCTTAAACCAGCTGGTCAGCCATTGCAACACACCGAAGGAAGCAATCAGGGCGCCCAGCAAATACAGGTTTTGATCCAGCTGTTGCAGGTAAACAAAACCCCAGAACAGCACACCAATCACCACGGCCGCAGCGCCGCTGGCCCAGTAGTTGTCTCGCACCTTCACCACTTCCACCTCGACCGGGTTGGCCTGTTGCTCGGCCGCTTCAAAAGCGGCCAGCTGATCCGGGCTGTACTCTTTGCTGCGCAAAATGGTCCAGCCTACCGCCAGGAACAGCACCACACCACCGGCGTAGAAGGAGTAGACGACAGAATCCGGGATCATGCCTTCCGGCGCCATGTTGGACACGCCAAACCAGTTGGTCATCATCCAGGGCAGCGCCGAAGCAACAACGGCCCCCACGCCAATAAAGAAGCTTTGCATGGCAAAGCCCTGCGGACGCTGCTTTTTATTCAGGTTATCGCCAACAAAAGCCCGGAATGGCTCCATGGTAACGTTAATGGCGGCATCCAAAATCCACAGCATCATGGCCGCTACCCACAAATGCGGCGAGTTCGGCATAAAGACCAGCGCCAGGGTGGTGGCAATGGCGCCATACAGGAAGAAGGGCCGGCGCCGGCCTAACTTTGTCCAGGTTTTATCGCTAAAATGGCCGACGATGGGTTGCACCAATAAACAGGTTAGCGGTGCTGCCACCCACAGGATGGCGATTTGGTCCATCTCGGCACCCAGTGTCTGGAAAATCCGGCTGACATTGCCGTTTTGCAGAGCAAAGCCAAACTGAATGCCAAAAAAGCCCAGGCACATATTCCAGATTTGCCAAAAACTAAGATCAGGTTTTTGCTGTTGCATGGTTATTCTCTAATACCGCTGTTGATCTGTCTTTGATAACCCTATTATGGTGCAACAACAAGATGAATACGTATTCAAATGCATGAAACCGTCACATCCATGGTGCATGACGGTCAAACAGGAGGCAGGATGAAGGTCATCACATGGGATGATTTTGAACAAGTTGAGCTTAGGGTAGGCACCATTATCGAGGTGCAACCCTTTCCCGAAGCGCGCAAACCGGCTTACAAGCTCCGGGTCGATTTTGGCGAGGACGTCGGCATCAAAAAATCCAGCGCCCAACTCACAGCCCTGTATCAACCTGAGCACTTGTTAGGGCGCCAGGTACTTGGGGTAGTGAACTTCCCGCCGCGTCAGATTGGTCCGTTTCGCTCCGAATGCCTGATTTGCGGCTTTTACCGGCCGGATGGCGCCGTGGTACTGGCGATCCCAGAGCAGGATATCCCCAATGGCGCTAAGCTGGGCTGAGCAGGCCCAAGCACCTCAGAGCCCATCCGGCTTCAAGTCAAATTGGCCCTTACCGGACTTCATATCAACCGGTACTGAGAAATGCTCGTGGATAATTTTCCAGCCATCGGGCTGCAGCTGCCAGCACTGGGTGCAGCGCAACCAGCACAAATGCAATTGCCCTTCGCTGTCGGTGCCACCGCCATAATTCAGAAAATGGCAAAAGGCCAGTTCGTTATCGGCCTGCACGTCCAGCTGGTGCACTTCAAAACGAAACTCACCAGGGCAGAAAGTCATGCAGTGCTGCCAGTGCTGTTGGTAGGCATCACGGCTTTGAAACTGCAACGGGCCAATCGCATCAAAAGCTCGAAGTGGCGGGCTGTAAAACTGCATAATGGCTCCGACATCTTTACGGGCTACCGCCTGGCTCCAGCCGTCTATCAACTGCCGTATCTGTTTCGCATGGTCTTGATCGGTCATCACGCTCTCCTGTGAACTGCTTTTTAGGCTAGTCGGTTAAGGATGTCGTATTTCGACAAAAACGACAGAAAAGAGTGGTGAAAAGGTGTAAGCAGATGTCACAAGGCGACTGGATGGACACAACCTGCTGTTTTACTCTGTCAACGAGCAGCAACACCAAGTCGAGCTGTTGCTATTAATGGACAGCCGGCAAAGCTTGCAAAAGTTGCTGTTTGAGCTGAATTTACTGCTGTAGCCGCGCAGCCAGCTGCGAAACTGGTAAAGAAAAAACCAGCACCCTACCACTGTGCTGGTTTTTTTGGGAGAAATCGCTGTTAACGCAGTTGCAGCTGAGTATCCTGCTGCCAGCTAAATTGCACCACGATGGCGCCATCCTGGTTGCGCCAGGCACCGGTTTCGCCTTCGGCCAGCGCTTCGGGTTGCACGTTAAAGCGCTGCTCGCCTAACTGCACCTGCTGCCAGTGCGCCGGGGCCTGATGCACCACCAGCATCAACTGGCGCGCTGCCGGCATGCCGGGGAAGTCACCCTGCCGGATCAGGCTGACGTTCAGCTGCTGATCCTGCTGATTGTGGGCCTGAAACTGCAGCAACTCAAAAGCGCCATCCGCTAAACTGGTGCGGCTATGGCCATCGTCATCGTACAGCTCACCTTCACTCTGCCCCACACTGGCATGGTGCCAGTAGTGCAGTTCCAGTTGCTCGGTGCTGTAGTGATCCAGACTTTGCAGCGGCGCTATCATCGGCACAAAGGACCCTGCTTTGACCAACACAGGAATGGTTTCCAGCGTCACCGGCACTTCCAGCTTTTGCCCCCCTTGATAGGCGGTGCCAGCAAAGAAATCAAACCAGACACCGGCCGGTGCATTGACTGTCCAGCTGGCAACACCAGGCTTGGTGACCGGTGCCACCAAAAAGGCATCGCCCCACAGATAGCTGTTTTTCTCTGCCAGGTAGTCCGGGTTGTCCGGCTCCAGCCAGAACAGCGGGCGCATCAACGGCAGGCCGCGGGTGCTGTGCTGATAGGCCAGGGTATAGTTGTACGGTGTTAACCGGTAGCGCAAGTTGATAAAGTCGCGGCTGATGCGCTGGGTGGTGCCATCGTGGAACACCGGCTCGGGCGCGATGTGCTCCTGCGCATGCGGTCGGTACACCGGTTGAAAGACCCCAAACTGCATCCAGCGGGTGTACATTTCGGCATCAAAGGTCTCACCGCCGGCAAAACCGCCCAGATCGGAATGAATGTAGCCAAAGCCGAACAGGCTCATTTGCAGTGCCAGCTCCACTTGAGGTTTCAGGCCATCCCAGCTGCGATCGACATCGCCGGTCCAGGGGATCATGCCGTAGCGCTGCGAGCCCGGTGCGCCGGAGCGCATCATGATAAAGGGCCTAAGCGTCGGGTAATCGCGGACATGGCGCTCAAATACCAGTTTGGCCCACTCATGGCCATAGGCATTGTGAATCTCATCGGCAGTCGCTGTGCCTTGCGGCAGACGGTGGATGGCATCGTGCGGGTGCACTTCCGGCTCGCCCAGATCGCCCCACCAGCCAGCTACGCCCTGCTGCATCAGGCCATGGTAAATTTGCCAGAACCACTCAGCCGCCTCAGGTTTAAACACATCAATCAGGCCGGTGTTGCCAAAATAAAAATCAAAAGTTCTGGGCTTGCCGGCCAGATTGAGCGCCAGCACATCCTCACGCACCGCTTCTTGCCAGCGGTTGGAGCTGGTCAGCATAAAGGGCTCGGTGATCAGCACCGTTTTCACGCCCAGCTCACGAAAATCGGCAATCATCTGCTCCGGATTGGGGAAAGCATCTTTATCCCAGGCAAGATTGCCCATATGGCCCTGAATATCGGGGCCAAACCAGAACAGGTCCAGTACGATGGCATCGAGCGGAAAACCCTTATCGACGAAACGCTGTACGGTATCGCGGGCTTCCTGCTCGGTACGATAGCCAAAGCGAGAGGCGTAGTTGCCAAGCGCCCAGCGCGGTGGCAATGGCGGCATGCCACTGGCCTGCAAATACTGTTGCAACGTATCCTGATGGCTGTCACCGGCAGCGACGATGTATCCGGTGCGGCCAGCGACAGCTTCAAATTGCAGCACATCGGCTTCGGTTTTGCCCAAATCAATAAAACCACTGGCCGAATTATCAAACAACAGCAGGTAGTTGTGACTGGAAATCACGCCCGGAATGCTGAAGTACATTTGCTCGGACTCGGTGGTGTAACCATAGTGCGCTTTGTTGTACAGCGGCAGCCGGTGGCCACGCCGATCCATGCCAAGCACCCGTTGTCCTGCGCCCAGCAGCTTTTCATCCGGTTTTAGCTGAAAGCGAAAACCGCGCAGGGTTTCGTGCACAAAAAGCCCCTGCTCTTCGGCCAGAAAGACCTCGCCATCGCGCAGAAAGCTTAGCCGCAGCGGCTTGGTCGCAACACGTACCGTCAGCGCATCAGTGCCGTAATACAGCACCTCACCCTGAGTTTCCAGCCCAGCCGCCAGCAACTGAGGCTGCGGTGGCAGCGTAAAAGACGGCAATTGTTTCACGCCCTCGTTTTGATAAAACACTTCCACCACCGCCGGCTGATGGAAGCGCAGCGTCAACTGACCTTCGCTGGTCTGGATCAGCAGGCCCTCATCCGTCAGCTGATGGCTTTGGTAGTCCAATGTTTGCGCTGACAGCAGCCAGCTGGCAGCCACCAGGAAACCGACCAGCAGCAAACGCATGGTACATTGCATCGTCTGTAGCATTGCTTAGTGCTCCAGTTGCAGGATCAGGGATGCCAAAGGCGCCAGCGTCAATGACACAGTACCTACCCCGTTTGCCACCGTCAGTGGCACCGACAGCTCACCATAGAGTTGTTCCGTCAGGGTGTACCTGCCATCGGTCAGGCCCCAGGCCGCAATTTGTTCCGCCGGGATCTGCAAGTTCATCGGCGGGTAAGCAGCATCCCGTACGTTGGCAACAATCAGTAATTTCTGCTCATCGGTCCAGCGCAAGAAAGACAACAGCTTGTCGTCGTAATGCTCAGTGGTGGCCCGGTTGGCACGATGGATTTCAGCGTAGTGACCGTTCATCGCCGGTTGCTCGGCACTAAAGCGCATCAAGCGCACATAGAAATCACGCAGCTGCCGCTCGGCATCGGTCAGAGCGCCGCCGTCAAATTTGCCGTCGTTCATCCAGCGCTGATGAGCCGGCACCCCCCAGTAATCAAAAATGGTGGTGCGGCTGGCCTTGCCAAAACCGGCATCTTCGCTGGCCGCTTCGCCGACTTCCTGGCCAAAGTACAGCATGGTCGGTGAGGTGCTGATGGTGGCTGAAATCAGCATGGCGGGCATCCCTAAGCGGGCGTCGCCAGCAAATTCCAGGCTGGCAATGCGCTGCTCATCGTGGTTTTCCAAAAAGTGCAGCATATGGTGCTCAATATCGGCCATGCTGTCCTGCACCTCCACCAAGGCATCGGTGCTGCCATGACCTTGCATCGCCCACTTCAGGTTGTCGTAAAACTCGACTTTGTCGTACAGGTAATCCATCCGGCCCAGATGCAGATAATCGCGGTACAGATGCGGCTGATACACTTCGGCCAGTAAGAAGGCATCGGGATTGACCTGCTTGATATGGGAGTTCAGGTAACTCCAGAATTCGACCGGCACCATTTCGGCCATGTCGTAACGAAAACCATCGACGCCCATGTCGATCCAGTACAGCACGATGTCACGGAACTTTTCCCAGGAGTCCGGTACATCCCGGCCCTGCCAGAAGGTGTAATGGTCTTCGATGTTTTTTTGTGCGTATTCCGCCGGCAGGGTATCAAAGTCGTAACTGCCATCGGGGCGCACGCCAAAGTTGATTTTGACCGTTTCGTACCAGTCGTCAAAGTCCGGCTGGGCAGAGCGCGAGCCGTTGCCAGTCCATTTGGCCGGGTATTCGTCAAACTGGCCATCGGCCAGCGGGTGCGGCTCACCGCCAAGTGGCCGATAATCCTCGGGCCATGCCGGTACCTGAAAAGCCTCACCCGGAATGTAGTAAAAATTGTTGTCGCGGGCATAGGCTACGCTGGTGTCGTCGTGAGCACCAAAATCGGCAACCCCTTCCGGACGGCTGATGGACTGGTAATTTCGCGCCACATGATTGGGCACAATATCAATCAGCACCTTCATGCCATGAGCATGGGTACGGGCAATCAGGGCTTGGAACTCCTGCAAGCGATTGGCCGGATCATCGGCCAGATCCGGACTGACGTTGTAATAGTCTTTCACCGCATAAGGCGAACCCGCCCGGCCCTTCACCACATCGGGGTCGTCCAGCGAAATGCCATAGGCGGTGTAGTCGCGGATCACGGCATGGTGTGGTACCCCGGTGTACCAGACGTGGGTCACACCCAGCTCTTTAATACCTGCCAGGGCTTCATCGGTAAAATCGCTGAATTTGCCGACGCCGTTTTCTTCCAGCGTGCCCCAGGGCTTGTTGGTGGTGTTGGTGTTGCCAAACAGCCGGGTAAAGACCTGATACACCACCGCCTTGCCTTCTTTCGATATGGGTTCTGCAGCCGGTTCTACTTCTGATTTGGCGGCCGCTGTGTGCGGCTCGTGTTGAGTGGCTGGTTGGCAAGCCACTAAGGCCGCACTGGCTGCCAGCGCCAATAAGGATGTTTTAAACTGCATTGCTCTGCTCTCCCGCATACAATGAAAAATGCCTGACCATAAACTTACGCACTTCTTTGTGGCAGATCCGCACTTTTTGCACTGAATACGTATGCACTGTTCACGTCCCACAACTAAGCAGCTCGGCCACTCTGCCATGGCTCTCGGTTGCATAAAGTGGAACAACCATCCCTCAGGGCTACGCCCAGCATTAAGTGTAACCCACTGTAATCAATTGTGTTGTTTTGACAACAAGGCTTCTGTAGCAGGCCAATACTGAGTAGGCTCTGGCGGTTACTAACCAGATAGGTATTTCACCATGTTGACGCAATTTCGTGTTATCGCTTTGAGTCTGAGTCTTTTGTCCGGTTTGACTGCTTGTGGCAGCAGTTCCGATAAAGATGATGATGAAACCAACTATGCACAAAGCTACCTGCAGTTTTATCATGGCGCCACCAGCCAGGAGCCGGTGCAACTGCAGGTGAATCATCACCAGCCCAGCCAGCTTAATTTGGGGCAAGCTTCCAGTTTACGTACGCTGGATGCAACTGAGCATGAGTTCAGCCTAACCTCAGCTCAGAGCCAACAACAACTGCTAAAAGCCAGTATAGCCCTGACCGCTGGCTACAAGCATTTAATGATTCTGACCGAGCAGGCTGGAGAACCTGAGTTACTGGCGGTTGAGTTTGACCGCAACGTCAGTCTGGAACAGCAGTTTATGCTAACGCTGACCAATCTGTCGCAGCAGTTTCCTGAGTTGGATATCCATCTGGTAAAAGCAGATAAGACTTTATCTGAAGCTGAACTGCTGGAAACCCTCAGTCCGTTCGAAGTAGCATACCCAAATGACAAGCTGGCACGGGGTTATTACAGCCTGCACCTGACGAAACCGGGACAACAGCACGTAGAGTTCCAAAGCCAAAATTTCCATTTTCAATACAATAGTACCTACAGCCTGATCATACGTGACCTGCCTGGCCCGCTGGCGGATCAACTGGTGATCGATGTAGTATTAAACTCCAGTGCCACCGAGCAACTACAACATCGCTTAGCACCTGCCCAATTCCGCTTGTTTAACAGCATGCAGCCTGTTCAGGTACTGCTGGATCAGGAGCCACTGCAAGAATTAGCACAAGCGGAGCTTAGTGATTATACCCTGCTGCCACAAGGCGATTACCAGCTTACTGTGCAGGATATGGAAGGCAACTCAATTATTCAAAATCAACTACTTAGCTTGCAGCAAGGGCAAAGCAAAGTTGTGGTCTTATTTCAGGACAGGACAGGTGCAGCCAGGAATCTGCAGTACATCGAACCCAACCGGCCGCAACAACACCAGCACGATGTCACGGTAGTTAACCTGAATGCAACCTTCGATGAATTAAACCTCTATTTTGTCCAGGCGGATGAAACCATTCACAGCGCCCACTACAAAGTCCAGAAACTGGCTATTGGCAAACAACAGCAGATCCGGATACCCTCCAGCCAAATCTCACTGGCTCTCACCGCCATCACCAGCCAGGGCAATGAGCTATTACTGGAGAAAACGGCACCCATGACCCTGCAGCAAGGTCAACACTACGTCATTACTTTAGAGCACGACCCTGCTAGCCCGAATGATGTGACATTGCGGCTGAGCCATTAAGCGCCCCCTCTGATGCAACAGGAGACCACCATAAGAGCGGTCTCCTGCCTTCCAATCACGGCAAGACAGCCAATCTTCAGTTGGTCACTTCGCGACTTTGTGTCAACAAGGTGCACTGATACCCCCAGCCGCGCTGCTTTGCCACAAAATCCGCCGCTTTTTGCTCGCAATAGCCCGCTTCATTTCGGGCTCGCCACACTACCTGCTGCTCGCCATCACGGGTATAGCGCACTTCACAGGGTAACTCGCCACCATCCGGGTAAACCACTTCAATCACCCGTATCGAGTCGCCACGGGTGCACTGGGTGGTTTGAGGCTGACCAGCCAGCACAGGCAGGCTTACAAACAACACGAAATACCAGACTCTCATAGCTATGCTCCAACAGTTACGGACTTAGTTTCGGACTTAGCAGTATAGCAAAGCTGAAAGGTGATGCAGGTTGATAAAAAAGGGGACCCAAAGGTCCCCGAAACGCCAGGAAAGGCTTCGTTAATTGGCCGTGACCTTTAGCACCGGTGCCGTTGGCTCGCTGGCATCGATGGTAAAGGTGTAGTCACCGGCTGCCGGGAAAGTCAGGTTCAGGTTGCCGCCGTTAAATACCAGCGCTTTACCCACCCCCAGTTCCATGGCACCGCCGTCATCACCGGCACCGTAATTGATGTCGGCCCAATCGGCATCGGCAAACTTAAACTCGTAGTTTTGTGCCTCCAGTGTCATGCTGACCTGATAGCGGTCCCCGCCGATATAGCTGAACGGTGTCTCCGTGCTCCAGCCATTTAAGCTGCCACGCAGGTAGATGGTAGTCGCCCCATAAGGCCGCTTCTCTTCCACCAACAGCACCGGGGCTTCCGGATTGCCAGCATTCAGGCTAAAGCGATAGGTTCCGGCAGTTGCGATGGCCAGCCGCAAGTTGGCACCCTGACGTGCCAGCGTCTTGTTGCTGCCGAGCACCACGTCGGCACCATCGGCACCGCCGCCAAAGTCCACTGTGCTCCAGTCGGATGAAGCCACTTTGAACTCATAGTCGCCCGCTTCCAGATAACGCTCCAGCGCATAGACATTGCCACCTTCGTACAGCATCTCATCGTCGGTACTCCAGCCATTTAAGCTGCCTCGCACAAAGACACTGGTGGCTTCATAAGGAGGGATATCCGGTGCACCCGTCGTCGCATCGGCCGACAAACCTTCACCCTGCGCGCCATGCTGTGGTTTAATAAAGACCGCCATGGTGCGGGCCGGGACCACAAAAGTGCCTTCATCATGTCCTTGCTGGAAATAGGCCGAACGGACCCGGCTATCGACCGAAGCCTGCTGGATCGGGTGCAAATCAAAACCGGTTGCGGTTGGGATGCTGTGCGCTACTTCCTGGGCATTGCCGTTGATCACCACCACCAGCGCATCGATGGTTGGATCCAGATCGGCCAGACCCAGCCCATCGTCGATGCTCATCACAATCAAACCGGGCGTCTGGTTGCTGCCCACATTGTGAAAGCCAAGCCGGGCCATCACATCCCCGGCGGTCCGCAAGCGGAACAGCGGATGCTGGCTGCGAATGCGCAGGAACTCGTTAAAGACTTCAGCAGCAAAGGAAATATCCTCCGGCTGCACTGCGGTATTGGGGTTTAAAAACAAACGGGCAATGGCATCCCAGTTGCCTTCATTTTTTTCTGCCAATGGCAAGCCAACCGCCCAGTTGTTGCTCTGGAAGCTAAAGTCGACGTAATTGAACCAATCACCGGCATCGTAGCTGTCTCTGTCCATCGACTTAGAGCGCAGGAAATCACCACCCATTTGCAGGAAAGGAATGCCCTGGCTCATCAACGGGATGGCAATGGAGATATTCTGCGCCCGTACCCGATCCGCTGCAGACATCTGCTCATCCAGCCGGTATTGCAACTGATCCCACAGGGTTTCGTTGTCGTGTTTGGAAACATAATTGATGATATCGGCTGGCATTTCGGCATAGCCGGCTGGCTGACCGTTCCAGTTTAAGCTGGATGCCGGGCCCGAACTGCCCCGGTGCGTCAGCAACACATAGTCTTTTAAGGTAGCCGCCAGACTAACCCGGATGATGTCCAGCTCGCTGCGATCCGAGTCACTCAACTCCGATTTAAACAGCGCCGCACTGCGCACCCCTTCCCGGATACGATCATTGAAAGTGCCGACCGCTGTGCCTGCCATATCCTGCTGCTTGGCCTGGGTGAACAGGCGATTGTTGGCCACTTCGCCAAAGTTCCAGCCCTCACCGTAGAAGTAAGTATCTGGATCAACAGCGCGCACCGCCTCACGGGCCGCCAGAATATCTTCTTTACGGTGATGGCCCATGATGTCGAAACGAAAATCGTTGTAGCCGAAGTCCCGAGCCAGGATCACCAACGAGTCGCGGATAAACTTATCCATCATGCGGTGCTCGGTGGCAGTGTTCTCACAGCAGGTCGAGCGTTCAATCACCCCGGTGCTTTCGTTGTAGCGGTGGTAGTAGCCCGGCACTATTTTGTCGAATACCGACTTATCAAACAGGCCGGACGAACTGGTATGGTTGTAGACCACATCCAGCGCTACCCTAAGTCCCATCTCATTCAAAGCCTGGATCATGGCCCGCACTTCCCGCACCCGGGCCGGTCCTTCCACTGCGGTGGCAAAGCTGCCTTCCGGTGCAATGAAGTGGTGTGGATCATAGCCCCAGTTAAAGCCATCCAGATGCCGCATCGACTGCACCAGCGCCTGAGCTTTGGTTTCATAGGGCAGGTAGCTTTCCAGTACCGAGATGATGGTGGCGCTGTTGCTTTCAACGCCACAGACCGGTGCCTGCGGATTCAGTTGACACAAGCGGCCGACGGTATCGGTGATTTCCACCCGTTGACTGACATCCTCGTTGATATTGGCCTGATCGGTGGCGGGCAGCACATGGAAGTGGGTGACGCCCGCCTCGGCCAAACGCCGCAAATGCTGCACCGGCGCCGAGTCGTCTTCGGTAAAAGCCAGGTACTTGCCGCGCCAGCCGGCCCGGGTACTCATATCGCGGATACTAAAATCACGGATATGACCTTCGTAAATCACAATGTCTTCCGGGTGCTGCACCACAGGCACTTGACGCTCATCCCAGCCTTCCGGCTTAAAATCATCATCGCTCAGATCGACAAACTGACTGAAACGGCCATTCATTGAGACATTCAGCGAGTAAGGATCGGTCGCTTCCATCACCTCGACTTCACGGGTCAACGGATGATAGGCCGTGACCTGAAAACGGTAAAACAAGCGGTCCAGCTCGTCACGAGCAGCGCTGTACGACCAGACGCCGGTCTCGCTGTCGTAATCCATCAGCACGCTGTCTTGCAGGTTTTTCGCTGCATTGTAAACCTGCAAGCGCACTTCATGGGCGGTGGGCGCCCAGACCGCGGTATGGATGCTGCCCGCCTCGTAATGAATACCCAACTGGGCCGACAGGGCACTGTTCTCGCCATAGGCATAGAGATCGTCCAGCACCTTAGCCGCCTGCACCCAGGTGGCGCTCAGCAACTCGCCTTCATCGTTGTAAGCCGCTAACGCCAGCTGCTGACGCACCAGTTGCTGCGCCTTAGCTCTGTCTACATCCAGCATAAAAGCAGGCTGCTCCGCCAGATGCGGCACCAGCGCCCGCTGTGCCTCGGTTAAATCAACCGGCACCAGCTCAATGGACTGGCCAGTCAAATCCTCATCCAGCACCTGAATGCCAGCCTCTGCATCGTGAAACAAGCGTACCCGGTTGGCGGCCCAGACATCGGCATTCCAGATCAAAGTATGCTGATCGATCCAGTGTGCCGCCGCCCCCTGCACACTGATACCCAACGACAGCAAGGGGTATTCAAACACCGAAGCTATCCCGGAGAAGGTCCAGTTCATGCGGGCAAAATCCGGGTCGTCTTGCGATAACGGCATGGTGAAATCACCACCGCCCATCTCTTTACCGGAGTCTTCGGTGCCAATGTGGATGATGAAGTTACCGCAGGCGCCTTCGGTACCGGCATAGCCCTCTTTCAGCTCCAGCAACCAGTAGGCACCGTAGTTGGGATCGATGCCGGAAATCGGCAGACCATTGTCCCAGGAGGGGGCTATCGACACTGGTTGATAGGCATCGCAGGCATCGTTGTTCCAGGTGTGCAGCCGCCAGCCATCGTAGTTGCCGTCCTGCGGCCTTTTGTAAAACAGCACCGCCTGGTTTTCATTCGGGAAAATGACCGGGTCCGGTGCATTGGGATCCGCCCCCACCACGCAACTTTCATTCATCGCATCCGGCACTGTGGGTGCAGGGCACTGGATTGGCGGTGGATCAATACAGGCCGTGCCGGCCTGATTCGGAATTTGCGGTACAGCACAGGTTAACAGGACCTGGCCCTGCTCGGTGGAATCGCCACCGCAGGCACTGAGCAACAGCAACAGCAGCGCACTGGCACCAAGCTTCAGGCATTGTTTCATACTAGACATTTTTCTTGCTCCAATTCGTAGTCAGTTCCGTGCTCAGTGTCAGAAGACATACACAGCGCCGAGGAAATACTGGCGGCCAAAGAACTGCAGGGTGCCGGTCTGGGCCTGCTGGCCAAAATAACTTTTGGTCGGTTCATCGGTCAGATTGTTGACCTGAAACAACAGCTTCAGATGGTCGTTCCACTGATAACCAGCCTGGAAGTCGACCACGGTTTCGCTGTGAAAGTTGGTGACCTGCTCATCAATACCAATCTGGGTAGACACAAAAGGCGAGCGGTAGCGGCCGCTGATGCGGGCTTCAAAACCTTCATACTCCCAAAACACAGTGGCGGTCAGGACTTCGCGGGATAAGCCTTCAAAGCTCATGGGCACCGGATCGCCGCCCAGTGGGTTCACCAGGTTGACCTCACTCTGAGTGTAGGAGTAGCTGCCACTGACCCCAAGACCAGACCAAAAATCCGGCAGGAAATTAAACACCTGGGTGTAAGCCAGTTCCAACCCCCGAATGTAACCGCCATCGTCGTTGTTGACCGCGGTAGAAAAAGCGCCATTAAAGGTCGCACGCGGAATACCATCCTCGTTAATGATCTGATCCGGCACCGGGAAACCGGCGGCTTTAAAATCAAACTCCTGAATGGTGAAGTCATTGATAAAGGACTTGATGTCCTTGTAAAACAAGGCCGCAACAAAAGCGCCGGCCGGGAAATACACCTCGTAGGATAAGTCGTACTGCGTCGCCTCAAACGGCCGCAAGAACGGGCTGTTGGAGCTGTTGCCACTGACCTCGCCATCGTCGCTGATAAAAATCGCGGTATTGGAGGCCAGCCGGTTAATCGGCGGCCGGGAGATCACTTTGGCGGCGGCAAAACGCAGCTGGGTATTCTCGGTCAACCCTAAGTTCAGGTTCAGACTGGGCAGGTAGTGGGTGTAGCTATCGCCAATAATGCCCGGTGCATAGCGACCATTGATCAGGCCGACCTCATCGACAATAAACTGCGCCCCTTGCAGTGGATCGCCACCGACATTGGCCAGATCAGTGGCCGACTGATCGGTATGCACCCGCCGTACCCCGACATTACCGCGCAGCGGCAAACCAAAAATTTCAGTATCCAGATTGGCCATCAAATAGGCGGCCAGCACATCCTCAAACACCTGGCCACTTTCCTGCACCGACCAGCTGTAGTTCGGCCCCACGCCAGGGGTTGGGCTGTTGATCACATCCGGGTTGCCAGTGCCCCAGGTTTGCACTGGTTGCGGAATGCCCTGTGGAAACCAGGCATTCAGTGCTTTATCCAGATCAATCGCCAGGTAGCTGGGGAAGTAACTGAATTTGCCTTTGAAATCAACCACACTCACCATGTCCTGCGTCAAACGCAGCGGTGGCTGTGAACTTAAAAAAGCACCATCACTGCCATATTCGAACACGGAGCGATCGTTGCTGTAACGCCGCTCGGAATAACGCACCCCAGCCTCAATCGAGCGCAGCACCGGCAGGTCCAGCTCGTAACTCAAATCCAGCTTGTAGGCATTGACCGCATCGGAGTTCAGATAGGGATAGATGCCGTATTTGCTGACCATCACCCGGTCGATATCGGAAAAAGCGGCTGCCTGATTAAACCCCATATCCGGCAGATTCAGGCCATTCAGCAAGTAGCTGATCGACACATTGGTATCCAGTACCGGTACCTCGGCATTGGCATCCTCGGCCACCAGGGACCAGAGCAGGCCGTTACGAAAATCGCTGCTGGCAGTCGAGCGTGAAACATCGACGGACAGATTGAGTCGGTCGGTGACATCCCAGTCGGCGTTAATGCCGAAGCTGTTGACCTTGTTGAAGTCGCGGTTGTCGTCGTTGACAATTTCCACCCGGGTGAAGCTTTGTGAGGTACGGTTAAAGGTACCGCCAATCACCGAGCTGTTGTTCAGCACCGGGTTGCCGACAGCGGCACTGGCCCCACCCAGCTTTACCCGAAAGCCACGGGCAAAAGCTTCTTTATCAAAACGCGATAAAAACGCATCGGCTTTTAAGGTGAAATTACTGACCGGCACCCACTCGACCGAGGCCAGATAACCATTGCGGGTCTCTTCACCGCCCCGGTGTTGGATCTCAAAACCTTCGCTTAAAAACTCTGGCTGACCGTTGCCGGTAACATCTTTTTGTGCATTGTAAGCCAGGCCAATAAACTGGGTGGCGACACTGGGCTGATACAATCTGGCATAGCCCAGCGCCAGCCCCAGGGTGTCGTCCAGATACTTACCCTGATACGAAAAACTAAAGCGGTGCCCCACACTCTGACCATCCGGCACCTCCGTAGCGCGATCATTGAACATACCGCGCAGATTTACCGTGAAACTATGCTGTTCGGTGTTGCGCAGCGGGCTGGCCGTTTCCAACTCAACCGTGCCGGCCACACCGCCTTCAATCAAGGAAGCTTTGGGCGACTTGTACACCGCCGCCGAATTGATCAATTCAGACGGGTACTGATCAAATTCAATATTGCGCTTGCCGCTGGTAGACACTTGCTCGCGGCCATTTAAGGTAGAAAACACAAAACCACCGGACATGCCGCGAATATTGATCTCGGCGGCCTGGCCGCCGGTACGAACCGCCGACACCCCCGGCAAGCGCGTCAGTGCATCGGCCATCGACACATCCGGCAAGGCACCTAAGTCATCGGCCGAAATGGTTTCCGATACAATGTCGCTAAAACGTTTGGCATCGAGTGAACGAAATAAACTGCTGGCAAAACCACGTACCTGGATCACTTCCACCTGTTCTTCGGCACTGGCTGGCACATCCTGCTCGGCATCAGCCACCGCCAAACCGCTGACACCGGCCGCAGCGAGCGCCAGTGTCAGCAGCGTTTTTCTGGTCTTCAACATGTCTGTTGTCCCCGGTTTTTTGTTGTTATGGCAGGCTCTCTTCGTTGCACCCTGTTGCACCAACCCGCCCGGCATCGGTGATGCCTTGCACAGTTATGGACAGAAATTAACCAATGGACAAGATGAATACGTATTCATACCATGCATTTATCGGCCTGTTTGCACCAGCGGGTAGCAGCCAACCCGACCAAGATCAGACTTTACTTTTTGCGTTGTTGGCGTATGTTACCTAGAGCTTGTCGATCGTTGCGGATTGAGTTTGCAGCAGGCTCCTAAAGTTAGTTTCCGCACTTATTGGATGAGGGAATCTTCTTGGCCAAAACCGCTGATAAAAACATCTATGCCAATGTCTTTTTGCGGCAACTAAATGCTTTACTGACTGTTATGTATCAGGCCAACCAACCTCATGACTCGCTGTTTGGCCAGATGCGGACCTACTTTCAACAAGAACAACATGCCTGGCAGGAACTGAAGTCCTTACAACAACGCTGGCAGGATGCCAAAGCACAACAGGATCCGGCGCTTAGTCAGCATCGTCGTCGCTATACAGAATTAAGTTACCAATTGGAACAACAGCGTATAAAGCGGCTTGAGCAAAGTGTTTATTGCTGTGAACTGCTGCTGCAATTGTCCGAGGGTGAAAGCAAAGCAGAAACCCTGACCCGCTCTGCCCGGCTGTTGGGAAGTTTGCAGTTGCTGGTACCGCATCAACCTAAACGCGCGCTGGAAGTCCAGTTCAGTTATAAATTGCTGTATAAAATGGTGTTGGCACTGCGACTGCTGGATCACCGGCTGGAGCGGGATCTGATGCCATCCAGCTGGCAACTGTGTTGGCAACAACGTCAGTCCGATCCGACGGCCAGTACCCTCTGTCCATTCCGCAATCAGATTCAACTCCCTTTGTTGCAAGCCATCCTGGTACAGGAGTTTGGGCAGCTGCATCCGGCGGCACAGAAGCTGCTGTTGAATGCCGAGCGACGGCTGGATCCGCTCACCGAACTCGACGGTGACGCACGCTATCAGTTCTTACTGCAAAGCCATCAGGGCAGCTTGCAATTAGTGCAGCAGGGGTTAGGTGTCTGGCCCTATCAGGGCAGCGATAAAACAGAGCGCCAGCAGCATGAGCATCAACAGCAGAAGCAACAACAGTGGATAAAGCAGCTACTGGAAGCAACCCAGGTACCAGGCCAGGGTAGCGGTAACCTGCTGAAAGTGCCTCAGGTCTATGCATCCATTGTGATGCCGGGGCGCAAACGCTTCCGCTACGAAGCTTTGCCCAAAGCCGCCTTGCTCTTAAAGCAGGGTGTTCAGCAACAGCTGTATAGTGCTGACTGGGTGGATCAGTTACTGCGCATCACTGGCTTGTTCCCTCAAGGCTATGGCCTGGCTTTTATTCCTGCCAGAGCAAGCGAGCAAAGCCGGGATAAATACGAGTTCGCTATTGTAAATGCACTTTACCCGGCGGAGCCTCAGGTTCCGCACTGTCGTATTGTTACCCGCAACCTGCAGTATAAAAATACCGGTAAAGACTACGCTGTTCCAACGGCACAGAACCTTTATTTTCGCCCCGCACGTAAGCAACTCGAAGTGGTGCCGCCTGAGCGGCTACGGGAAATTCTGACCAAATTATTTGCCGATGCCGAGCAACGCTTTCTTCGGCAACTGCTACCCCGCTGCTGGCAACCAAGTGATTTTTTTAGCCTGCCAGCCCACCAAAACCTGTGGAATAAGGGCTAGGCATAGCCTGGTACCATTCATCTGCCTTTAAGGTATGTGCTTTACACTCAAACAAATACCTATCGCGGAGAATATCATGCGTATCTTCATGCTTCTGTTGGCTGGCACCCTGATGGCCAGCTCATTTAGTGCCTCAGCCTGCGGCTTTCGACTAAAAGATGGCAAGCTGCTTACCTGCAACATGAGCCGTATTGAGCTATTGGATCGGGCCGGGGAGCCTCTGAGCAAAGATGTTGAAGTGCATGCCATCAGCACCAAGCCACAGGAAACTGGCCGCCGCATTGAAACCTGGTCTTATATTTTACCCGGTGCTATTGGGGGCAATTATTTGGTCAGCATTACGCTGGAGCAAGGCAAAGTCACGGCAATTGAAAGCCGCCAGCAACAGCGCTGATGCCAACAAACAATGACTTTGCTTACAGCCAACCTTTTTGACGAGCAATACGGGCAGCATCAATCCGATTGGCGGCACTCAGCTTGCTAATAGCCTCCGACAGATAATTGCGCGCTGTGCCCTCGGCAATAAAAAGTGCTGCAGCAATTTCGCTGGTACTTTTGCCATCAGCTGCCAAACGTAACGCTTGGCGCTCTTTATCGCTGAGTGGATCCTGTTCGCCCAGTGAGTTTAGCAACAGTTCGCTGTCGACCACTTTTTTACCGGCCATCACTTGTGCAAGAGCTTGCACCAGTTGTTCAACCGGGGCGTCTTTTAGCAAAAATCCACCGACACCGGCATCCATCGCCCGCTTGACATAACCGGCACGGCCAAAGGTAGTAATGATGACCACTCTGGTGGGCAGTTTATGTTGCTGTATATAACACGCCAGCTCAATTCCAGTGTGGCCAGGCATTTCAATGTCGCTAAGCAGCAAATCAAATGGCTGTTTTTTTAGCAGTGTCAATGCCATATTGCCATCTGCGGCTTCAGTCACATGAAAACCAGCCTCCAATCTGAGCAGGCTGGCCAGTGCCGTACGAACCATGGTTTGATCTTCAGCCAGTAAAATATCCATGAGACCTATGACTCCTGCAGCGGAAGTTGAATCGCGGCGGATACGCCTGAATGCTGGTTTAGTACCAGCGTTGCACCAATAGCCGCCAGCCGCTCCCGCAGGCCGGTAATACCATGCCCCTCTTTCACTCCGTTACTGCGGCCATTGTCATGCAAACAAATATGCATATCGGTACCCTGTTGCTGAAAAATTAACTGACAGCTATTCCCTTTGCTGTGACGCATCACATTAGTAACCAACTCGGTCAGTGCTAAAATAACAGCGGTTTCACGGCGCTGATCCAGTACTGGTACCTCGCCTTGTAATTCGGTCTGAAAACCAGCATCACGAAGGCGAGCCAGTAATTTAGCAACTTCAGCCGTTAACCCCTGATGTTTGTAACCTGCAACACTTTGCCGAACCTGGCTAAGTGCATCGCGGGCTATCTGGCTTAACTCTGTCAATTGCTGCTGTCCAGCGGCGACCTGCTGACGTGCCAGTAATTTTTCGGCTAAGTCTGCTTTTAAAATAATGCTGGATAAGGTATGACCCAAGATATCATGCAAATCCCGGCCAATCCTTTCACGCTCTACCATCGCCGCCAGCTGCTTCATTTCGTCTTCACTTTGTTGTTTTGCCAAGCGCTGCAAAGCGTGTTGCTGCTCGACCCAACCAAGAAAGCTGACGGCCATGACCACAGGTATTCCAAAATGCAAAAAATACGGCCAGTGCAGGTTGAGCACCAGGTTTAGCACTACGAGTAAGCTGATTACTGCCGCCAAATAGAGCACATAGCGTCTCAATGGGTTGGCATAACCGATAAAGAAGGCTGCATAAGCAAACATCGAAACAGAACCTGGGTTCACCGGCGTAATCAAGATGGCAACTAGTAACATGCCAACAACCGGCCGTTGCATTTCATTGCGGTTGCAGCGATAAGCCCAGAAATAACAACACAAAAACAACACCAATGCCGCCAACATTGCCAGGTACTGCCATGGTGCAAATTTCACGGTAAACAGCGGAATAAGATAAAAAATCAAGTTTACCAGGTAAGCCCAACTCATCTTTTGTGGCAGTTTGTCGTTTGGCATCGTGGATAACTCCGGTTATCAGCTGGTGGCTAGTGTACTCACGATCCACAGCCTAGTACCAGTGACAAAAATCACAGCACTGCATGACAACTGTCATCCGTTATTGCTGACAAGCGTTACCTCCCAAAACCTTAGCACAGCCTTACACTGACCTCATCAACCAAACAAGACTGATGACGAGGCACTTACGATGAAATCATTCAACTCCACATTTCGCCCTTTGATTATGGCTTTAGCTGTAGCAGGCTGCTTACTCAACCCACCTGCTGGAGGGCAACCACTTACCGCTACGGCTGCAGAAGAGCAACAGCACGCCTGTGCCTGTTTTGAAGTCACTGTAACAGGCCAGGGACCGGCGGTGATATTAATTCCTGGCCTGGCTTCGTCAGGTGAGGTATGGCAAAGCACCGTTGAGGCGCTAAAAAGCGACTATCAACTGCATATTTTGACCTTAGCAGGCTTCGCCGGGGTAGCACCGCTCCCTGCTGACGCTTGGGATAAAGGATTTTTACTCACACAACAGCAAGCCATTTTGCACTATATCGCTGAGCAGCAACTGCAAAAACCAGTGATTATTGGCCATTCACTGGGTGGTTATCTGGCACTGGCGCTGGCTGCCAGAGCACCTGAACAGATAAGCGCAGCAATCAATGTTGATGGTTTACCTGCACTGGGTGCGCTCTTTGCACAGGCGACTCCCAGTGACCATCAAACCACGGCTCCTGCGGGCTTCGATCCGATGATCATGGCGCAAGGGATGGCAAACAACTCAGGCTGGCATCAGCGTATTGTGAACGATATGTTTAGCTCAGATGGCCATACTTCAGGCCGGGTGATGGGTGAACTTATCCAGGCAGATATACGGCCTGAGCTGTCGGCAATCCGTGTCCCTGTGCTCACCTTGGGTGCATTGCAGCATGGCGCTCCCTATAGCACACCAGAGCAAGTACAGCAAAACTATGAAAACCAATTGGCAAATGCCCCTGCACAGTTCCACAGCTTTGCTTTTACTGCGGATGCTAAGCACTTCATTATGGCGGATGCGCCAGAGTGGCTAAACCAACATATTCAGCAGTTTCTGCACAACAACAGCGTAAACGAGGAGTGATGCGATGCTTGCACTCCAAGTCAACGGCCTGACCAAGTGTTACGGCACCAACACAGTGCTGGCCGGTGTCGATATGACACTAACCGCCGGTGAGGTACTCTGCATCCTGGGCCCAAACGGAGCAGGCAAAACCACCTTCATCTCGACCATTTTGGGTTTGGTCAAAGCTGATAGTGGCGACATCCATCTCTTGGGTGAACGGCAACAAGGCATCACGCGTAGCAATGCCTTACGCCAGCAGCTGGGTGTGATGATGCAAATCGGCAGCTTAAGCGCCAATCTCACCGTGTTTGAGCAGTGCGATTTGTTCAGCAGCTACTATAACAAGGGCTACAGTGCGGCAGAGCTGGTAAAGCTGGCTGGGCTGGAAGATCACAGCAACCAGCGTTTTGGCCGTTTATCCGGCGGCCAGAAGCAGCGTTTGCTGTTTGCGCTGGCCTTGACGGCCAAGCCGAAACTGGTGTTTCTTGACGAGCCTACGCTTGGCATGGACGTCGAAGCGAGGCGTGACTTATGGCAGCTAGTGCGCCAGCTAAAACAACAAGGTGTAGCCGTCGTGCTCACCACCCACTATCTGGAAGAAGCCGAGCAACTGGCTGATCGTATCGCCGTGCTGCATAAAGGCGTTGTAGTTGCCAGTGGCAGCCCGGCTGAACTAAAAGCGCTCACCCAGTACAAAGTGATTCGCTGCTGCAGTGCACTGAGCGATACCACTTTGCTTGGGCTGCCCGGTGTGCTGCAACTTAGCCGTGACAAACATCTGATCACCTTACATAGCAGCTATGCTGAATGCACTGTCAAAGCCCTGCTGCTGGCCGATGATAGCGTCCGTCAGCTGGAAGTGCGGCCGGTCGCGCTGGAGCAGGCCTTTTTACAACTGACGCAAAGCAACAACACCAACGAGGAGCAAGCGGCATGAACACTATCATCGTTTATCGTAAAGAAGCCTGGTACGACTTCGTCAGCGTCTGGCGTACTCCGGGTTTCGTGATCCCATCGCTGGCATTTCCTACCGTTTTCTATCTATTTTTTGGTGTTTTTTTAAATACCGGTGCAGCCAGCACCTACATGCTGGTAACCTACACCTGCTTTGGCATGATGGGGCCGGCCATGTTTAATTTTGCCATGAACATTGCCAGCGACCGGGCGCACGGCTGGCTGACTTTAAAGCGACTCTCACCCATGCCGCTTGGCGCCTACTTGCTGGCGAAGCTCAATACCGCCCTGGTGTTTACGCTGGTGATTGTCGTGGCGCTTTTTAGCATTGCCGCGCTGTTGGCCGATGTGCGGCTAGTCACCGAACAGTGGCTTCTGCTCGCGCTGGTGTTTCTGCTGGGTACTTTACCTTTTGCCTTAATCGGACTGATTTTAGGCTTAACCCTGAGTGATAAAGCCGCACCGGGTGTGGTAAACCTGTTGTACCTGCCCATGGCCTTTTTATCCGGCCTCTGGCTGCCCATCACCATGCTACCGCAGGCGTTGCAACATGCCGCCTGGCTCTGGCCCAGCTACCATGTTTCGCAAATTGGCCTGAAGGTTATTGGAATGGACCAAGGCCATGCCCTTTGGTTGCATCTGCTAATCCTTATGGCCACCAGTAGCGTCCTGGGTATTTTGGCAATCATCTCATTTAGACGTCTGACCTGAGTATAAGAGGAAGCCGCCCCTGCAAAAAAGTGGACGGCTCAAGCTATTGGCATTAACCACAGTCAGCCTGAAGCCATTTGCCTTGCTGCTGCATGGTCATGCGCTCGGCGCGGCCATTTACTTCCGTGGTAAACTCCGCATTGCCACGGTAGGAACGCGGGCTTTCCAACACCATTTCACCCTGACCACTGGAAGGTGGATTGGTATCGCATTGGAAACTGAAATGAAAGCGGTTATCACCCTGAGGCTCCAGTGTTTGCTGACACCCATCCTGCTGCGGCAACATGCCCTGATCAATCTCTTGCTGAGTTAAACACACCTGGATTGAAGAGCTGGTACCACCAAAACGAATGCCTTGCTGCTCCAGCATGGATTCCATCATCCGGCGCTGTGCTGCTGGTAAGCCTTCAAGCTGCCGCTTTGCTTCCGCCATGGCTTTTTCCAACTCACCGCTCTCACTTTGCATGGAAAAGCTGTGCTCCCACAAACCGGGCTCCATATCCAGTTTCAGTGAGTTGGCTTGTGCTGGTGTAATGAAAAAGGCGAGTAGTGCCGCCGACAGTGATATCAAAACAGAGTTCATAGCAAGCATCCTTGTTGTTTGCGTAAAAAAACTAGCCGGGACTTCCCGCTCCGGCTTTGGGTTCAACCACTAAGCCTAGACGCTCAACCAGCAAAACGCCAGTTCCGTTTTTTAGCTTGTGTCCTTCGCAAAACGCATGGGTTCAAGCCGCAAAGCTTAGTCCGGATTCATCTCCCCGTTGCCACACACACACTGCCTGACGTAGCCCGGTTTTCTCAAAAGCCAGCTGCAATCGCGTGCCTGGCTGCATGGCTTTGCTGCAACGCAACCGCACGCCGCCTTGCTCGCTGTAATCCAGCACCTGACACTCAAACGCCTCGGTAGACAAATACAAGCGGGCTGAGTCAGCATCGGTTTTAGCCGTCACACGGGGATATTGCCGGCGTTCACGCCCATCTTTCGCCACCACCTTCGCCGCAGGATCCTGCACACCAGCTGGCAGGCTAGCCAAATAATCTGCCAGGGTGGCAGGTAAATCCGGATTCTGTGGCTGATAATAGCCCGACTCAATACGTTGATAGACACTGCTATGGACCCGAATGCCCATAGCGGTTTCATCACTTCGGCCATAAATACGGCGTATATAGGCCCCGTTATTGAGGAAAGCCAGTAAACGATAGGGCAAGGTATAAGAGTTGTGCTCGCGTTGCATCGGGGCGGTGCGAAGTTGTTGCTCCAGGTAAAACTCATCAAAACTCAATCCAAGCATCCTGGCTTTTTCCAGCATCCACTCCAGACAGGTATCCGACAAACCGGTGCGTGGGTAACCACCACCAATATCGGAGTGAACACCGGCAAACCAACATTGCTCAACCTCTTGATCGGGCTGTATTTCCCCAGTCCACAAATCCGGCGCAAAAGGCTCCCGTTTTTCATCAAGCGCCAGCGCGTGGTAGCCATGTTTGACCAGGGGACTTAAGTGGGTATCAAAAAAGCCAATCCGGGATCGGCCCAGATGGTTAAAAGCAAGCACCGGCACCCCCAGCGCACCCACGGTATCAAAGACCCCGACCATACGAATGGCTGGCCGGTAGTTATGCTGATAGGGGTTGTTCAGCCATTGTTTAGCACGCTGCTCGGGCGTAGAACGATAGTAACGATAAGCATCCCCTAGCTCATGCAGTTGCTGTTTCGATACCAGCCCCAGTGCATGCACCATACCAACCACTGCTCTTGCGGTGTAGGCACCCCGACTAAAACCAAAACAATATATTTCATCGCCATGCTGGTAGTTATGGACCAAAAAGCGGTATGCCCTCAGCACATTGCGCTCCATCCCCATCCCAAAAGCACCACCAAAGAAGCGGTCGACCCGCCCCAGTGTACCGACACCCTGATCATAAAATACCACCTGATGGTGCCCATCCTCCGCCATCGGCTGGATAGCCCGGGCAATTTTTACAATGTTGGTTGGGTTGTTCTGAGGTTCATTCCAGGTGCCGTCACAGCACAGAATAATACGTTTATATGTCATGGCGATGCCTCCCTATGCGTTGCACAATGGCATACCGCCTGGCGGTAACGGCGCCGTTTTCAGTATAGCGCAAGTTGGTCAAAAAACAGACAACCTGAATTTTTCTGTTGCCTCGGGCAAACAACTTAAGGAGTCAGGTTAAACTTTTCCAGCCGATACAAAAATGCTTTGTAGGGCATGTCCAGCAACTTGGCAGCCTTGGTTTTGTTGCCTTCGGCCAGCGCCAGTGCCTGCTGCAGGCATTGTTGCTCCAGGGCTTCAAACGCCATGCCTTGCTCGGGCAGCCGAAACACTCCGGCATCCGGCCCGACGGTACTGGCTTTGCTACGCAGGTCCTGAACCAGCTCCTGTTCGTCGCTTAACAGGACAAAGCGCTCCAGCCGGTTGCTCAGTTCGCGCACATTACCAGGCCAGTGGTAATCCATAAGCTGCCGTAGTACTCCCTTACTGAGTTCAGGCACCTGCAGCTGGTACCGCTGTTGATGCAAGCGTAAAAAGTGCTGAATAAGTTGCGGAATGTCTTCGGCCCGCTCCCTAAGCGCTGGCATTCTGATCGGTACCACATTCAGTCGGTAATACAAGTCTTCCCGAAAGCGCCCTGCTTCCACAGCTTTGACTAAGTTTTGATGCGTCGCAGCCACCACCCGGATATCCAGCGCAATTTCCTGATGACTGCCCAACCGGGTTACTGTGCCCTCTTGCAGCAAACGCAATAGTTTGGCCTGCAGAGTAAGGGGCAACTCGGCAATTTCATCCAGGAAAATGGTGCCGCCCTGGGCGGCTTCAAACTTACCTGCTTTGCTCTGACTGGCGCCGGTGTATGCCCCTTTCTCGGCGCCAAACAGCTCAGCTTCAGCCAAATGCTCCGGAATAGCCCCGCAATTTAGCGCCATAAAAGGGCCTTGCTGACGCGGCGACAATTGGTGCAGTGCCCGGGCAGCCAGCTCTTTGCCGGTGCCGCTTTCGCCGGTAATCAGCACCGTGGCCTGGGTTGGTGAAATCCGGCTGATGCGCTCAAACAGCTGCTGCATGCAAGGTGCCTTCCCCACCAGATCCACCAGTTGTTGTTGCTCCGACAAACTGGCCGTCAGTTGGCGATTTTGCAGCCGAAGCGCCGACGCCCGTAGTGCTTTCTCAATCGCCAGCAGCAGCTCTTGGCGCTTGAAAGGCTTGCTGAGGTAATCGTCCGCGCCAGCCTGAACCGCCTCCACCGCATGACTGATGGAACCATAAGCGGTGGCCACGACAAAGCCAAGCTCCGGCCGGTGCTGACGGACGTATTGCAACAACAGCATGGCCGTGCGGGCACCCAATTTCCAGTCACTGAACACCAACTGGATGGCCGGATGCTCTTTCAGTAAAAGAATGGCGCTTTCAACCGAATCGGCAGCCAGGATCTGATACGGCTCAGCGCTAAGAATTTGGATCAGCAACTCACGCTGCTGTGGATCGTCCTCGACCAGCAACAAGGTGGCTTTCATCGTTTTGACTCCACAAAAAATAAGCAGGCCCGGCAGCCGCCAGGTTCACTATTCTCAAGTACAATTCGCCCCTGATAGTAGCGCTGCATCAGACGTTGGGCAATGTAGAGCCCCATACCGGCGCCTGCCGGTTTGCTGCTGACGTGCGGCTGAAACAACTGCTCGGCAATAGCCGGCTCCAGACCGCTGCCTTGATCGGTGATGCAAAGCTCAGCACACTGCGCATCCAGCCGGATACGGATCCTGCCATTGACCGGACTTGCTTCCACCGCATTGCTCAGCAAGGTATGGATAATAGCGCGTAGCTCTTGCTCAGCTCCGGCCAGCACCAGATCGGTGGGAGCATCCAATTCGATCCGCACCGGGCTGGCAGAAAACTCGAGCTGCAAATCCTGCAAAATAGCACTGACAGAAACCTGCTGTTGCCGGTCTACTTCGGCACAGCTTAGTGTTAACACAGCGGTCAGACTGCGGTTGATGTGCAGGATCTTTTGCTCAGCCTGCTGCAACAGCTGCCTGCGCTGGTCTTCATCGGGTGCATCCCCCAGTTGCTCCATCAATAAGGTCAGGGTATGCAACGGGTTGCGCAGCGCATGCACCAGGCCCCGGCTCATTTCACCAATCTCCACCAAATGCTGCTGTTGCTGTGCCTGTTCAGCCATCTCTGCCAACTCAGCCAACCGGATACTCATTTGGTTAAACTGAGCACTGACATAGCGGTACTCACGTAAGCCCTGCACCTCAATCTGCTGCCCCAACTGCCCCTGCTGCAAGGTGCGAAAACCCGCAACCAAGCTCTGTAATGGCTGAATTAAACGATGACCTAACCATAAGGAGATCAACATGGCAACGCCGGTACTCAGTGCAATCAACATCACCGTATAAGTGGTGAACTCGCGAAACAGCGGCGCGGCCGATTGCAGCTGCATTTGTTGCTGCGCCTGTTCCACCTGGGCCCGAATCGCCTCCGGACTCCACTGCCGCTGGATCACAATACGCAGGTTTTGCTGCATTTGCTGCTGCACCTGTTGCTGTACCTGCTGCTGCCAGGCTTGCCACTCCTGCTGGTTAGCCTGGAACTCTTGTTGCCTGGCTTGCCGCTCCTCGCGGTTTTGTTCTAACTGCTGTTGTAGCTCGCGGCGCCAGGCTTCCCGCTCTTCGCGGTTACCCAGTGTTTCCGGTGGCGGTACCTTAAGATCCCGCAGGATCTCCAGCGGATCTGGCGGGGTTGGTGGCAAGGGGATCTCAATCAACTGCCGCCTGGCTTCATCCAGTACCACCTGGGTTAACTCCGAGCTGCTGCTGCTGATTTGCTGCTCAATCCGCTCCCTGAAACTGTGGATCAGCAAAATCTGACTGATGGCCATCACCAGCAAGAGCCCGATAATTCCTAATGATAAAATCCAACGTATCGACATCTGCACTCCACAATCAGGCTGCCCGACATTCGCCAGCGACTACTGCGCAAGCACCATAGGCTTACAAACTATATGCCAACTCTATCTTCAAGGCGATTCCTGATACAAAACAAGTTCCTTTGCACTCTCAGTGACAGCTTTTGCCGGGCTGAATACTAAAAATCACCGTACTATCCGCAAATCCGGAAGTCATGAGGATGATATCCGTAACAAACGGTACAGCGACCACCCAAATTATTGAAAATAAATAACTTTAATTCTGGCATGGCTTTTTCATTGACTGCTGTGAACCCATACCACAGGAGACAATCGATGAAAGCAATCTTTTACACAGCGGTAGCGCTGGCACTCACTGGCTGCAGCGTGCAATCCGCCGAGGCCAAAGCACAAACCAACAACGCGCAATCGACCCGGATCATTCTGATGCAGGATGGTGAACGGCAGGAATGGCAGTTTTCCGGTCGTGACTGGCAAGACAGCGCAGAGTGGCGGCAGCTGCTGGACAGCCTGGAGCCAGAACGGCAGGAGAAGCTAAAACGGTTGCTTAGCCGCCAGGACTTTCCGCCCATCCCGCCCATCCCGCCCATGCCCAGAGTGCATTGGCAGGATAAAGATGGTATCAAACAATTGATTATACGAAGCGGGGATGATGAGCTGATGGCTGAGCACATCCTTGATATTCGACAGAGAGTCGCTGAACACAAGTTTGAGGTGATCCGCCGTATGCTGGAACAGACCGAGCTAAACCGTGAACAGCTGCAGTCGTTGCAACAGTTACTGGATAGCAAACACTAAAGAACTAGGCCAGCAATCCGCGATTGCTGGCCATCAGCCGGGTCAGGCCATAGAGTGCATCGGTCCAGGGGGTGGCAATACCAAGCCGCTGGCCGATTTCCCGCACCGAGCCAACCAGAGCATCCAGCTCCAGGCTTCGACCGGCTTCCGCATCTTGCAACATCGAGGTTTTAAAAGCTCCGAGCTTGGCGGTCACGGCAAAGCGATCCTCAGTGCTTTGCTCAATCTGGCAGTCAATCGCCGCCCCAATCAACCGCGCTTCTTCCATCACCCGGGCAGAAAAATCCCGCACCAGCACATCATCGAGGATTTGATCGCAACTGGCAGCGGTTAACGCCGAAATGGGGTTCATGGTCATATTGCCCCATAGCTTGTACCAAATATCGCGCTGAATCTGTTCTGACAGACTGATCTTTAAACCCGCTTGCTCAAGCAAAGCCGCAAGCTGTTGCAGCTGTGGCGTGATTTGGCCATCCGGCAACCCCAAAATCAGGCTCTGCCCCATCACATGCTCAATCTGAGCAGGTGCTGTCGTGCGACAACTGGCATGGATCACCGAACCGATCACCCGCTCAGCCGGGATAAGCTGGCTAATGCGGCCACTTGGATCCACCGTCTGCAGTGGTGCGGCAAGTACGGCCCCGGCGCCATGAAAAAACCACCAGGGCACCCCATTCATCGCTACCAGCACCTTGCCATGCTGGCCTATCAACTCAGCCACGGCCGGAGCGACATCAGGCAATGACTGGGCTTTCACTGCCAGGATCACCAGGTCCTGCTCGCCAAGCTCCGCGGGACTCTCGCTGGCCCGGACACGCACCCGATGCACCTGACCGGCCTGGGTCAATTGCAGGCCATGCTGCTTGATGGCCTGCAGCGTATCGCCTCGCGCCAGTACCGACAACTGCACCTGTTCAGCCAAATGCTGCCCCAGCAAAGCGGTCAGCCAGCCACCAATGGCACCGGCACCGATGATTGCCATCCTCATCTGAACGTCCTTAGTTGTCACCCCAGTCAGTTACCAGGGCAAGGCATCGCCATTGCTGTGGAAGAACTGGCCGCTATTATCCGCCGAAAGTTCGCTAATGCGCTCCACCAGACGGCGGGCCGCTTCATCCGGACTGATATCGCCGGCAAAGCCGACCATCTGGGTTTTGACAAAACCCGGATGGTAAATACCGACATAAATGTGCTGACTGGCCAAATCCAGGCTTAGCGACACGCTGGCAGCATTGAGCGCAGCTTTGGCCATGCGATAGCCGTAATAGGCACCCGAGCCATTGTCGCTGATCGACCCCATCCGGCTGGTGATCATGGCAATTTTGCTGCCTTTTCTCAGCGCCGGCAGCATGGCGTGGCTAAGCACCAGCGGTGCCAGCGCATCTACCTGGAACTGAGCCTGAATGCGGGTTAGATCCAGTTCATTCAAGGTTTCATTGCTGAAAATACCGGCATTGTTGATCAGAATATCGACCGAGTCGTTGGAAAACTGCTGAGCGACCTGCTGCAATTGCTCAGTCTGGCTAAAATCAATGCCGCTGTGCACCGTCACATCCAGATCGGCCAGCTCGGCCGACATGGTGCGGCACACCACCGTCACTTTACAGCCTTTGGCCAAGTATTGCTTCACCAACGATAAACCAATACCGCGGTTCCCGCCGGTAATCACGACATGTTGCATAGTCAGCTCCCTGGTTCGTAAAAAAGGTTATGACGCCACTATAGCAAAACTGGCGCTTCCGTGCTGCAGAGACGGTTAATACCAGGTCAGCACCGCGGCGATCACCAGCCCGGTCAAAAGCAATTGCAACAGGCAAAAGCCCATAATGTCCTTGGCTTTTAACCCTGCAATCGCCAGCACCGGCAAGGCCCAAAACGGCTGAATTAAATTGGTCCAGGCATCGCCCCAGGCCACCGCCATCGCCACCCGTTCAATATCGGCGCCCAGCTCCAGTGCGGCCGGCAACATTACCGGTGCCTGCACCGCCCACTGCCCACCACCGGAGGGCACGAAAATATTCACCAGCCCAGCGCTTAAAAAGCTCCACAGTGGCAAGGTCTCACTACTGGCAAAGCCAACAAACCACTGCGACACACTTTGCGCCATGCCCGATTGCACCATCACCGCCATCATGCCGGCGTAAAATGGAAACTGCAGCAAAATCCCGGCACTGCCGCTAATCGCCTGCTGCAAACTGTTTAGCAGATTGCGCGGGCTCTGATGCAGTAAAATCGCCGCAAATAAAAACAACAAGTTGACGCTGTTTAGATTCAGCCCACCACCATCACTAAAATACAGCAGCAAATAACCAAGTCCCAGGCCGCCAAACAGCCAACCCAGCCAGCGACTGTGTTCCAGCCGCTCAGCCGGCCGCTCTGGCACAGGCGCTGCTTGGGCCGGCTCAGCCAGTTTGGCCGGATCCACCAAAATCGCTTCGTCTTTATTGGGCAGCATCAGCCGGTTAAGCAGTGGGATCAACAATACCAGCAACAAAGTGAGCGTCAGATTAAAACCGGAAAAAATGGTCTGGCTGGTTGGGATCACGCCAATCAGTGCCTCGGAAAAATGCCCTTCGGTGGCAATGGTCAGCGGCACAGAGCCCGCGAGGCCACCATGCCAGATGACAAAACCTGAATAGGCACTGGCCAGCAGCAAACGGTAATCCACCGCTACCCGCCGTGCCAGCGCTTTGGCGAAAAAAGCCCCCACCACCAAACCAAAGCCCCAGTTCAGCCAGCTAGCAACAAGTGCCACCAGCGTCACCAGTACAATCGCTGTGCCGGGCGTTTGCACCCTGGCGGCCAGAGCATCCAAAGCCCGCTGCACCAAAGGGGTGGTCGCCAATAAAAAACCCGTCACCAATACCAACATCATCTGCATGGCAAAGCTCAGCAAGCCCCAAAAGCCATCGCCCCAATAACGCAACACCGCCAGCGGCGTCTGCTGCTGAAACAGCATGGCGGCAGCAAACACCAACAGCGTCAGAAGCAGCACCAGCACAAAAGGATCCGGCAGATAACGCTCGGTCAGATGTACAAAGGGTTTGGCGATTTTGCTAAACATAAAGGCAGTATTCAATGCATAATCATGCTGTTAGCCTAGCGGCTTTGTTCCAAAAGTACCAGCAATCCCATCCAGATCAGCGGCTGATAAAAAACCCTGCCGAAATGACAGGGTTTGAAGTACAGACTTGCCAGAAAAGCTGGTTTATGGCTAAAGTTAGTCTGACAAGGACTTAGGAGTCAGCACGCGACATGCTGAGGATGCGCTCACGCAGTTCTTCATCCTGCTGGGCTTGCTGAGCGATGGCGTTGTATTGCTCCGCGGTCAGGCCGGCAGATTCAACAGCTTCGACCATTTCATTCTGAGCCTGCTGCTGAATTTGCTGGGCCTGCTCAGCACTCTCAGCGCTTTGAAATTCTGCTTCGTATTTAGCGCCGATTTCGCCAATGGCATCCATCGCCATGGTGAACTGCAGTAGCTTGGCTTCAGTGATTTCAACCTGTTGCTGCTGTTGTGGCTGCATGGCTGCAGGATTTGCCTGAGCGACACCCAGAGTGACAGTAGCTGAGAAAGCGGCCAGACAAAGGGCAATGGCTGTTTTTTTCATAAAGGGACTCCTTTGGTTTGAGTTCACTTATCCTGTTTGCGAAAGCCGTGCCAACTCAAACATTTCAATCTAAGTCTTTGATAAATATAAAACCAAATAAAATCTTCCCAAACATAGGCTGCCAGCCCCTCATCATTGTGTATACTAATGACACACTAAAGGAGGTGCTGTGACAATTTTATCCAACCTACGCCGCTGGCCACAAGCCAGCTTGCAGCGACGGTTGTTGCTGTTTGTGGTGCTGCCTATGCTATTGCTGGTTGGACTGGCCATTCGTTTTGGTCTGGCCTTAACCAGTGAGCTGGTTAGTAACAGCCTGCGCACTGATTTAGAGCTGATTGGCCGGGCAATCCGGGTTCCTATCAGCGATGCACTGCTGCAACAGGATATGGCAGCCATCAATGCTCATCTGGAGTCGGTGTTTACCATAGGCCGGGTCTATGGCGCCTCGGTTTACGGCACCGATGGCCGTCTGGTGGCAGCCACCGGCGTGACCGAGCGCGATCTTTCCGACAGTGAACTGGCTTCGGAAGTGGTGCGAACCGGCCTGCAGCAGGATGGCTACCATTCGGTGTCTGGCCAATCGCTGTTCTCGCATTTTTTACCGGTGATTGATCGCAGCGGTCAGATCCATGGCTTGCTGCAAATCAGCCGCAAAGGCAGTGACTTCGAGCAAAGCTTAAGTCGCATGTCGACCCTGGCCTGGTTGAGCTGGCTCGCTCTGGCGCTGCTTAGCCTGATGATTATGTGGCGTGGTCATCAACGCGCCATCGGTCAACCGGTGCATCAACTGGTGGACAGCATGCGTCAGGTCGCCGCCGGCAACAGCAAGCACCGTGCCTCATTGGAAGGCCCGGCTGAGCTGGCCGAGGTGGCCGCTGGCCTCAATCAGATGTTGGATGATATGGCACAAGCACAATCGCAACTGCTGAGCCAACAAGAAGAGCAACAACGGATGCAACAACAGCTGAAGAAGCAGGAAACCATGGCAGCTATTGGCCAGGTGGTCAGTGGCGTTGCTCATGAGCTCGGCGCACCGCTGAGCGTGATTGATGGCAGGGCACAGCGGTTGCTACGCCTGCAACAGGACGGTGACAGTCAGCGCCAGCTGGATGCTATTCGTGGCCAGGTGCAGCGTCTAAGCCGGATGGTGAAACAACTGCAAGCCTTTGCCCATACACCAGTTGCCAGTTGGCAAACCGTCTCTTTACCGGAGCTGATACAGCAAGCACTCACCAGCATTAGCTTTGAACTGCAACCCGGTGATGCCGTGCCCCGGCTGCTGGTTCCCTGCCCGCAGGTTGCCCTGACACTGGACCCGGATCGCTTTGAGCTGGCACTGGTCAATGGTCTGCGCAATGCGGTGCAGGCCGCCCGCTCAGAAGTGCTCATCCAGGTGATTGCCGATCAGCATTCATTAACTATTTTGATTGAAGACGATGGGCCCGGCCTGCCGACCGGCCAGGCGGCAGCTGATGTGATGCAACCTTTTGTGTCCACTAAACCGCAAGGCCAGGGCACAGGCCTTGGCCTGGCTATCGTGCAGCAAATTCTGCAGGAGCATCAGGGCAACGTGCAACTGTCCAACAAAACGCAATCAGACCAAGAAATCACAGGCTGTTGCCTGACCCTGACCTTGCCACTTACCACAGTGAAGGAGCCAAAGTCATGATATGCTCCCCCAGCCAGCTGGCGATTGTGGAAGATGATCCGGCCCTGCTTGAATTGTTGCAGGAGGAACTGACCGGCCAGGGATATCAGGTGACCGCCTTTGCGCAGGCGGAAGATTTACTCGCGGTACTGGCAGAGCAGCCTTTTGCACTGGTGATCAGCGATATTCGCCTGCCTGGTATCAGTGGCCTGGAGTTATTGAGCCGTATTAAGCAACTCAGCAATCCACCGGCTCTGTTGCTGATCACCGCATTTGGTACCGTGCGTCAGGCTGTTGCCGCATTAAAGCAGGGCGCCGATGACTTTCTGACCAAACCACTGGATCTGGACCATCTGACGTTGTCGGTACAACGCTTACTGGCCCACCAGGCGCTGCAACGCGAAGTACAGCAGTTGCGGCAACAGCAACTGGAAAGTCCACCCGGTATCACCGGGATGATTGGTAAAAGCCGCACCATGCGCCGCCTGTACCAACAAATTGCGCAGGTAGCACCGGCTCAGGGGGCAGTGCTTATTCAGGGAGAAAGTGGCAGTGGCAAGGAACTGGTTGCTCAGGCCATTCACCAGCAAAGTACCCGCAGCGAGCAACCTTTTATCGCCGTCAACTGCGCCGGGATCCCAGCCGAACTGATGGAAAGTGAGTTCTTCGGCCATGCTGCCGGCGCTTTTACCGGTGCCCGTAACGCCCGCCCGGGCCTGTTTAAAGAAGCCGATGGCGGCACCCTGTTGCTGGATGAAATCGCTGAAATGCCGTTGCTGCTGCAAGCCAAGCTACTGCGGGTGTTGCAGGAAGGAAAAATCCGCCCGGTGGGCAGTGATCAGGAATACAGCATTGATGTGCGAATTCTGGCAGCCACCCATCAGGATCTGGAGCAAAAAGTTGAGGCAGGCAGCTTTCGTGCCGACTTATTTTACCGGCTGGAAACCTTTAGTCTGCAGGTACCACCGCTGCGTGAACGGGCCGATGATCTGGAGCTGCTGGCCAATGTATTCTTACAGAAGCTAAAGCAACAGCAGCCCAAAAATGTGCAGGGCATCAGCCCCGAGGCACTCGACTGCCTGTACCGCTACCCTTTCCCCGGCAATGTACGGGAATTGCAAAATGCCATCGAGCGCGCTTTTACTTTTGCCGATAGTGCGGATATCCAACCGGCTGATTTGCCCGGCCGTATCTGCAATTATCAACCGGAGACCGATCAGCCCCTCCAAAGCCACACCAGTTGGCCCAGCCTGCAGCAATTGCAGCGCAACTATGTACAGCAGGTGCTGCAGCATACCGCTGGTAACAAACAAAAGGCCGCCCAGTTGCTTGGCATTACCCGCCGTACCCTGTACCGCTGGCTGGAACCGGCAGAGCAAAGCAGCGTAAACCAGGAAACAAGTGACCATGCAAAGGACTGAAGCAAGCCCGGTTTATCAGCAGTTGCTGGATACCCTTTGCAACCATTTGCTGGCCTTGCCCAAACCAGCTGTGGTGGGCATTAGTGGTGCTCAGGGCACGGGCAAGAGCACGCTGGCCCGCCTGCTCACCGAGCAGCTTAGGGCGTTGGGCCTGGCAACAACCACAGTGTCACTGGATGATTATTACCTCAGCAAGGCTATGCGCCTGCAACTGGCAGAGCAGGTGCATCCGCTATTGGCCCAGCGCGGGGTACCAGGCACCCATGCCATCAACAGAGCCATTGACGATGCCAAAAACGTACTTGCAGCAAAACCGGTGCAACTGCCTTGTTTTGATAAAGCTCTGGATGAGCCGGTCCGTGACCGGCCGCCGCAGCAACTGCAGTTGCTGATCGTCGAAGGCTGGTGTCTGGGGCTAGGCCCGCAAAGTGAGCAGGAGCTTCATCTTGCACAAAATAGCCTGGAAGCCAACGACGATCCGACCGGTCAGTGGCGATACTTTATCAACCAGCAGTTGGCGGGTCCTTATCAGCAGTACTGGCAGTTACTCAAACCGCTGATCTGGCTGCAGGCGCCGGACTGGGCCTCGGTCTGTCGGTGGCGGGCCAAACAAGAACAGCAACTGTGGCAACAAAGCGGCCGGGGCATGACCCGGCAGCAACTTGAACGCTTTATGCTGAGCTTTGAGCGCTTAACCCGCGCCAGCTGGCAGCAGCTGCCACAAAGAACGGACGTCCTTATCCCACTGGACCACCATCAGCAACCCAGACTTCCTGCTTCCTTACAGCGTAAAAATAGCACTGATCGCTAACGGCTGTTGCGTTTAGTAGTCTTTGGTTATTAAGTGTTAAGGCAACTGGCTCCCATCACAGACTCTACAGTATGCTGATACCCTTCACTTATCACAGATGGGTCTATTGATGAAATTAGTACAGGCTTTGTTGCTAGCCAGCAGTCTTGTTTTCACCTGGTCAGTCCAAGCAACCATTGTCGAGTTCAGAACCTCATTAGGTAACTTTGAAGTCAATTTATTTGACGAGATCACGCCGAAAACGGTAGCGAACTTCCTGCAGTATGTCGAAGAGGAAAGCTACCACAACAGTGTTATTCATCGCCTGGTGCCTGACTTTGTGGTGCAGGGAGGAGGTTTTGCCTACAGCGGCGAGCTCCCACTGAACGCGATCCCCGCCCGAGCTGCGGTGCAGAACGAGCCAAAACTCTCCAATCGTAAAGGCACCATTGCCATGGCCAAGCTGGAGAATCGTCCCAACAGTGCCACCAATCAGTGGTTTTTTAATTTAAATGACAACCATGCCGGCCAGCCTCAACTGGATACCCAAAATGGGGGGTTCACTGTGTTTGGCCAGATTTCTGAACAAGGGATGGAGATATTAGCAGCCATCGCTGCTTTGCCCCGCTTTAATCTTGGCGCAGCAAATAGCATACCTTTACGAAACTACACCAATGCCGATGCAGCAGCAGGCAAGACAGTCACAGCCGAGAATCTGGTGTTGATCGAAAGTGTGGTGATCGTGGATGCCAGAAGCAATACTGCAGCCGGGTTGAACCCGGTAGCCAACACCCTGATTGAGCAGCAACCACCTCAGGACAATAATTCGGACAATGGCGGCTCGCTTGCCTGGCTGGTCGTTGGTCTGGCCGGTATCCTGCTAGTGCGTCGTCGCCGTAAACGTTTGGTCTGAACAAAAATTATGCCCATCCAGAAGCTTGTTCAGGATGGGCATAATGAAGGTCTAAAGCACCCTGTTCGCGCCAGTACTTAACTATGCAATACCGGCTTTACTCAGTTGCTGCTCCAGTGTAGCGATACGCTGTTGTGCCTGTTGGTTGGACAAGGTCAATCGCTCTATGGTCGAGGTCGAGTTGTTCTTCACAAAGCTCAGTTGCTCTTCCATCTTTGCCAATCGCTGTTGCAGCTGCTCTTTTTCCTGCAGATACTGCTGCTGCGCTTCACGCAACTGCTTGTTCTCTTCCCGCTGCAACTTAATCGTTTCACGCTGACGGCTCTGATGGCCGGCCGTCACTTCACTTTGTTCTTTGAGCATCTGATTGGTATTTTGCAGGTGAGCAATCTTACTTTCCATCACCTGCAAGCGTGACCGTAAACGTTGCAGCTCTTGCTCCTGCTCCACAAACTCGTGCTGTGAGCGCATTTCCGGCAGCTTGGAGGACAGCTGTTCAATTTGCAGTGCCTGCTCTTTCAGTTGATCAGCCATCTCGTCTTTGGCGGCAATCACATCTTCCAGTTGCTGCCTGGCATCATCCCGCTCCTGCTGCAGTTGCGCCAGGTTCCCCCCCTGATCAGCAGCATTTTGCTCGCTTTCTTTTAGCTTAGCTTCCAGCTGTTGGTAGTGCTGGCTGGCTTCATCCAGCTTTTTCTGCAAGGTGGCGCTGGCTTGCTCTGCTTTTTGCAGTTGCTGTTCAAGCACCGGCAGCTCCTGCTTTTGCAAGGCAAGCTCTTTCTGCGTTTGCTCCAGCTTTTCTTCCAACTGGCTGACATGCTCGGCATGCTTAGAGCCAGCCTGCGACTGCAGCTCAGCATTCGCCATCTGCAGAGCATCCAGCTTCTGCGCAAGTAACTCATACTGCTCATCGCCCTGGCGTTTTGCCTGAGTGGCTTCATCACGTTGCTGTTCTGCTTCCGCCAGCCGATCTTTGACCTGGTTCAGCTCAGCTTGGTGCTGCACCAGACTTTGTTGCAATTCGTTCAGGGCCTTCTGACGCTCAATCGCTAGTTGCTGCGCATCGGTAAACTGCTGATGCAGATCTTCACTGTCTTCAGTCAACTCGCGCGCCCTGTCGCGTAGCTGGGCAATTTCCTGCTGCAGATCTTGCTGCTGCTGTTCCAGCTCTTCGATATGCATCTCCAATTGCGACACCATAGCGTCACTTGCAACAGGCTCATTGGTTGGTTCAGATGATGTCGTCACGTCAGCCTCTCTTGCTGCTTTTGATGGGGTAGCCACCTGCTGGGCGGCTATTTCTTTGTCTTCTTTGGCAACTGCTTGTTTTTTTGTTTCTTGCGCAATCGCTTTGTCTTGTTTTGGCTTGCTGACGGCCTCAGCAGCACGAACAATGGCATCGTCCATCGACTTTGCTACCGGCTTATTATCCGCCGGTGGATCCGTAAGGGCAGCATCTATCGCCGGTAAGTCGGACTCTGTTTTTTGTTTCAGCTCACTTGATGGAGTCTCGCTCACCTCAGCCCTTGGTTTGTCAGCCTCTGATGCAGAGCTTTTATCTTTCATCATTTTCTTGCTGAAATTGATCATCTTACTCAGAGAACCCGGCACTTTATCCGTTAACGCACTCAGCGACGCCATCCCCTTGCCTGAGGAGGCTGCGGTGTCCTGCTTGCCCTGCTTTGGTACGTATTGGGTTTCACTACACCAATGATCAAAATGAACCACGATGCTGGAGCGGCTGCCATCCAGATGTTTTGCCAAAAGGTCCAGAGTGATGATCTGACCTTCCCGCTGCAACCGCTCACACACTGCTTTCACTTCACTGTAATTTGCCATTGCTTACCCGCTCTCACTTTTTACCACTGAGCATTATAGAATACTTCGTTTTTGCAGAAACAGGAAACCTTTCCTGCATGTTTTTTGCGCATTTATTACATCAGGTACACAGGCCATCATTCTATAGAGTGTGGCTTAAGTCATTAAAAAGAAAAAAGTCAGCCTGATTCGCTGAATGCTTATTTAGCACCTATACTCAAGTATAGGCCAATTTGCAGGCCGTTGTCTGTTCATTGCAACATGAGGAAAGGCTGATGATTCTGTTGGTCGGTGGAGAAAAAGGCGGTAGCGGTAAAAGTTGCCTGGCGCAGAATATCGCAGTGTACTTTACCCGGGAAAAGCAAGCCAATGTGATGCTGGTAGACTGTGACCCACAGCGCACCACATCGGATTGGGTGCAGGAAAGGCATTTGAATCCTGACTTACCCTGGATAAACTGCGTGCAGATGTATGGCAAAATTCGTTACGAATTAAAAAGTCTGGAAATGCATTACGATGTGGTCGTGGTAGACTGCGGTGGCCAGGACAGTGTGGCGCTTCGCTCTGCCATGGTGGTTGCCAGCCATGTGTTGCTGCCATTACGGCCCAAGCGACGCGATCTGAAAACACTGGAGCATCTGGAAGACCTGGTCAGTGCCAGCAATGTGGTCAATCCGGATATGATTGTTGGCTGTGTGATGACACAATGTCCATCGCTGCCAAATCAGGCCAACCGTATTCTGGATGCCAAAGAAGTCTGTAAGTCATTCAACTTACGGGTGCTTGAAGCCATCACCTACAGCCGTAACATCTATGATGACAGCGAAGAGAAAGGCTTATCAGTGATGGACATCGATCCGGATGGCAAAGCGGCTGTCGAAATCCGGGACATTATTACTGAACTGCTGTCAATGAAGGCGATACAAGAAGATGGGGCTGAGGGATCTGAGAAAAAAGTCTACGCCGTCTGAAAAGCGGTCGGTCAATGTAGACGAATTTATTGATGACGCCAACAACTACGCCATGGGCTTGCCCAAGGTGGTGAGTTTGCGTCAGCTACTACCAGACGAGGAAAGTGGACCGCGGCTGCCAATGCGCCATGCCACTTTTACGCTGAGCCCGGAAGCGATTGAAGCCTTAAATCAACTGAGTGAAATGACCGGTGAGGCGAAGTCTAAGATTATCCGGCATTTGGTATTGCAAGCCATTCAGCAAGCCAGCCAAAGGCCGGATGTGGTGGTAGAGCCCGTGCCGCCTCCGCCAGGCAAAACTGGCTCTAATTAGTTTTCATCCTGATTCTGGATAAAGCTTCAGGATGAAAGCTCATCATTCTTTATGGTGCAACCAGGCGTACGCCGCTTCAAAAGCAGTTTGCTGAAACCCTTTCAATCCGGTGGCTTTAAAATCGATCAGCAGCGGGTTACGGCTTAGTTGCTCTTTGATGTGCTGACCAGATAGCAGCGCCACCTCAACATCAGGGAGCAACTGCAGCGCTGCTTCAATCTTAAAGCCAAGAGCACCACCTGCAAACTTCCCCTTTTGTGGCCGCTCTTTGATCACCACTTGACGGACCTGATAGTCCTGAAAGAACTTTTGCAGTGTAAACTGAAACTTGCGCATAGCTTCGGCATCTTTGTCGTGCTGCAACACAAAACGTTGCTGGCGGCAATCCGGCAACTGAAACAACCCCTGCTCCAGCGTCATCAAACAAATAATGGCTTCGTTGCTTTTAATCTCTATGCCACAAACACGCATCAGCGTCTCCTAAAGTAATTTATTTGATGTATCGCAAGCTTACTGGCGCATCAGGATGTCATACTGACTGTTGATAATTCCACAGGCTTTTCGCAGTGGCTCGCCAAACAGCAGGGGGTTGAAGTCGCCATCGATGCAATAGCGCTGCCGGAATAACAACAGCTCCTGCTTCGAAGACGCGGCCCGCTGCAACTGAGCACGCTGCCCCTCTCCAAGCTCTTTGCCGAGCTCAGTAAAGAGGTGGTTGATGTTGCGTAACGCCTGAGCTTCACCAGAGCGGCTGGATGAACCAGCTATCTGGTAAATCTGCTCAATCAATTTTTCTTTGTAAGGGCTCACTCTGGGATGATCCGAAAATGTCGCCAACAACAGGATCACTAACAAGATCAGTATAAGCGGTTTCATGATTACACCTTACCCGAAACAGTTGACTTGATCATACCTGATTGCTGACTCAATTGTCTGCATTGCAACAAAGTAAAAGTGATGTTCCTGAACAGCCACCAAAGAAGTGATATACTGCAGGCTAGTTGCCTGATGAAAAATGCCATGGCCGAGGTGAGTGTGACGGACAAAATTGATGTAAAAAATATCCCGGTAGACGTTCAGCTGCATACGCCAGGAAAAACTCCACCAGGTCGCTACTCATCACGTGATCGCATCTATGTGCGGGCCATGAAAGGCATGCATCAGGCGATTCGCCGTTACATGGGCTTTTTCTTTATGGGCCTGTTTATGCTGCTGCCCTGGCTGCGTTACAACGGCGAGCAGGCAATTTTACTCAATATCGCAGAACAAAAATTCAGTATCTATGCCCTGACTCTCTGGCCGCAGGACTTCACCATTCTGGCCTGGATCTTTATCATTGCTGCCTATGGGTTGTTTTTTGTCACCACCTTTTATGGTCGGGTCTGGTGTGGTTATTTATGCCCACAGTCCGTCTGGACCTTTATATTTATGTGGTTCGAAGAAAAAATTCAGGGCAGTCGTAACCAACGCATGAAGCTGGACCAACAGCCATGGAGTTTCAGTAAATTCAGTAAAAAATTTCTTACCCACCTCTGCTGGGTTGGTTTTGCCTTGCTGACCGCCTTGGTATTTGTCGGCTATTTTACGCCGATTGATCAGCTGTTTTTGAATTTCTTCACCCTGCAATCCGGCTTCTGGGCCACGCTGGCGGTGCTGTTCTTCACCTTCTGCACCTATGGTAATGCCGGCTGGATGCGTGAAATCATGTGCACTCATATGTGCCCATACGCTCGCTTTCAGTCGGCCATGTTCGATAAAGATACCTTTACTGTGGCTTACGATAAACGCCGTGGTGAAACCCGCGGCCCGCGCAGCCGCAAGGATACCGCATACAAAGAAAAAGGCTTGGGGGATTGCATCGACTGCAACCTGTGCGTCCATGTTTGCCCAACCGGCATCGACATTCGCAATGGCCTGCAATACGAGTGCATCAACTGCGGTGCCTGTATCGATGCCTGCGACGATACCATGGAAAAAATGGGCTATCCGAAAGGCTTGATAAGCTACACAACTGAAAGCCGACTTCAAGGCAAGGGAGCTCATATACTGCGACCCAAACTGCTCGGTTATTTTACCGTGCTCGTGATTGTTTGCCTGGCTTTTGTCTATACGCTCTATAGCCGGCAGCCGCTGGAGTTTGATATTCTGCGAGACCGCGGGGCCTTGTTCCGCGATACCAGCGAAGGCTGGGTGGAAAACACCTATACCCTGCGCCTTATTAATAAATCACAGCAACAACAAACCTTTGTTTTCTCTGTCTCAGGCCTGGATGAGGTTCGCTGGATAGGTCCAACCGAGCTGACCGTGGCCGGTGGGGAAACGGCCAGCCTGCCCATCAGCCTGGCGGCCGATCCCTGGGAGTTGACGCAGCCCATTTCCGATATCACCTTTACCGTGCGGGTGGAAGGGCAGCCAGATATTGAAGTGTCGCAAACCAACCGTTTCTTCTCCAGACGCTAGCTCCCTTCGTGTTATAGTCGCTGCCTATTTTGCCTGCAGCGACTTTAGGAACTTTATGTCTGCCTTTTGTTTTGCCGATTTAACCCCGGACACCGTGCTGGATGCACTGGAGGAGCTTGGCCTGGCCATCGATTCCGGTTTAACGGCGCTGAACAGCTTCGAGAACCGGGTCTATCAATTCCGTGGCGAATTGCCGGGACAGCCAACAATACAACGCTGGGTGGTGAAATTTTACCGGCCGCAACGCTGGAGCCTGCAACAGTTGCAGGAAGAGCATGATTTTACCCGTGAACTGCTGGCCGCAGATGTGCCAGTGGTGGCACCCGTCAGCCTACATGGCCAATCGGTACTGCCCTATGCAGGTGGTTATTTTGCACTATTTCCAAGCCGGGGCGGCCGCTCACTGGAGACCGACAACGAAGAACAGCTGGCACAACTGGGCCGTTTTCTTGGCCGGTTGCATCAGGTGGGTAAAAGCAAAGTGTTTCAACACCGCCCAACCTTCAGTGTCGAAAGCCACCTGCATCAAAGCCGGCAGGCCTTGCAGCAATGCCCCCAGATCCCACCACATATGCAATCGGCATTTTTTACCGCGTTGGATCAAGTGATTGCCGAAGCGGCCAACCAATACCAACCAAAGGAGTTGATCCGGGTGCACGGTGATTGCCATGCTGGTAATTTGTTTATTGATCAACAGGGGCCATTTTTTGTTGATCTGGATGATTGCCGAATGGGCCCGGCCATCCAGGATCTCTGGATGATGCTGTCCGGGGAGCGCTCCGATCAATTGCTGTATCTGGAAACCATGCTGGAAGAGTACCAGCAGTACTGCGATTTTAACCCGGTAGAACTAAAACTGATCGAACCGCTGCGGGCCATGCGTATGATTCATTACATGGCCTGGTTAGCACGGCGCTGGGATGATCCGGCTTTTGCAATGAACTTTCCATGGTTTGCGACAGACAAATACTGGGAGCAGCAGGCATTGGTGCTGAAAGAGCAGTTGTTTCAACTGCGCCAGCCCCCTTTGTCGCTGCAACCTGGTTTTTAATCGGCCAGCCATGGGCAAATTCTTGCTTTTTTGCTAGGCTAGGCCGAAACAACAGTCGTACTTTTTGAAGGAAACCCGAGAATGAAAAAGCTGTTCGCTTTCCTGTTTACTGCCGTATTGCTCAGTACTCCGGTATTTGCGCAAACCTTTGTTGAAGGCAAACACTATGAGGTAATTGCTGAGCAAGCCACCAGCAAACCCGAGTTTAAAGAATATTTTTCCTTTTTCTGCGGTGGTTGCGCCTCGATCGAGCCTTTGGTGCAGCAAATAAGTGAAAGCCTGCCAGAAGGAGCGCAGTTTAAAAAAGTGCATGTCGATTTCGTTCGTGGCGCTTCGCCGGAAGTGCAAAATACCCTGGCCCGGGCCTACCTGGTCGCTAATGCGCTGGAAAAAGGCAATGCGTTCTCTACCGCAGTGTTCAACCACATTCACCGTCAGCGTCAGCAAATCCGTAACGACAACGATGTTCGCTCCATCGCTTTGGGGGTGGGTATCAGTGCAGAAGACTACGACAGCCGTATTAACAGCTTCTCGGTCCGAATGGGCGCGACTGTAATGCGCAATGAGCAAAACGAATTGTCGCGTGCCCGGGTTTTGACCGGGGTACCGACCTTTGTGGTCAACGGCAAATACAAAATCAACAATGCCAACCTGGATAGCCGCAACTTTGCCGCCGAGCTGGAGCAACTGGTCGATTATCTGCTGCAAAAGACCGGTTAAGGTTTTATCACCAGGCCGTGCCAACGGCCTGGTTTATAGTTTCAGCCGCTCAACAATCCACCGAAACGTTTAAAAAACACTCGAACTCACAACGAATTACATTATTTTACACTTTTGCGACTTTACACTACAAAGCATTGTCCTTAGAATCCGCCGCCGAACCCACAGGACAAGGACAACAATGATGTTTAAATACGCACTTCCTTTTATCGCGGTCGCCGCTTCTGCTTCTGCTGTAGCCAACGATTATCAGCTGATTTCATCTCTGGAATGGGACCACATGCGTCACAGCGGTAGCTCTTCCAATGTTCGTGCTCTGGAAGGTACCTACTTCCTGGATCGCAAAACCGTACTGGGCCCATTGGATCAATTTGAATACATTAACAAAACATCCAATATTCAGGCAGGTTATGCCCGCGCATTCAGCACCAACCTGTATGCCCTTGGCGGTGAATACTTTACCGATTCCGGTGTTGTTGTTTCCGCGGGTCATCTGCGCAGCAGCGACTTCCATGCCAACACCCTGGGTTTAGGCTACCTGTTCTCCGATGATTTCATTATCCGCGCTGAGGCAATTCGTCCTCGCAGTGGCAGCACTTCATACGAGTTCTCTGCCAGCTACAATCTGCAGCTGGAAGGCAACGATTACATCGGCTTTACCGCTAGCACCGATGATGACTTCGACTACCAGGGCATCAGCAGTAAGTACTTTGCTGCGTTAGGTGACGATCGCTTTATCACGGTTGGTGCCGCCTACGAGCGTATCAAGGGTGCGGACAATCAGTGGGAAGCCGAGGTAGGTTACTACTTCAGCCGCATGACTTCTGTTGCTGTCAGCTACGATCGCAGCAAGAGCTACGGTTTCAAAGCCAAGCACTTCTTCAACCAGAACTGGGCACTGGCAGCTGGCTACGGCAGCAACCGTGATGTCTCTGGCCTGAAAGTATGGCATTTCGGTGTGACAGGTCAGTTCTAAGCAATAGAACTGAACAACTTATAAAGGGCACTGCGGTGCCCTTTTTGCTGTCTTCCGAGTGCATTTCATCTGTTTTACTTGCAGCACCGAGCAAACTACCTGACAATGCAAAACACAGCAAAATAACAACAAACACTTACAATGAAATTACAAGCTCGCTTTTTTTTCCTGCTGTTACTGACAACATCTGTATCGGCCTGGACGCAGCCATTTCAACAGGGCAGGCATTACGATGTGATTGCTAGCACCCCAAGCGCTCAGCCAGAAGTCAAAGAGTACTTCTCGTATTACTGCGGCGCCTGTGCAGCCATTGAGCCTTTTGTGCAGACGTTCAGTCAGCAACTGCCTGAGCAGGTGCGGTTTCGTAAAGTGATGTGGTTTATGGCTGGTGCCAGCACAGAAATCCAGCAAGCGTTAGAGCATGGCTATCTGGCAGCTGTTGCTGCGGGTGATGGTGATGCATTTTCAACAGCTGTCTTTAACCGGTTGCATAGCCAGCGAGCTCCCATCCAGTCGGCACAGGATGTGCGCAACCTCGCCTTACAGGCTGGTATCGATGCAGAAATCTACGATGGCAGACTACAAAGTTTCAGTGTCAGAGCTGCCTCTACCGCTATGCGTAATGAGCAAAGCGAGCTAGCGCGGCAACGTGTAGTCTCGGCCGTGCCAACTTTCGTGGTGAATGGCAAGTACCGTGTTAATAACAACAGCCTGAACCCACGCAATTACCAGCAGGAGCTGGAGCAATTACTGACGTACCTGCTGAGCAAAACCGACTGACGTACCTTTAAGGTTCAATCACTACGGCTGTCGGCACCAGCTGATAGCGCGGTGTGTCGCCTCCCGGCCAGGGCTGCAGGGTACCGGTCGCATACGCAGTTTTTCCTTTGGCGCTAACTGGAAACACCATATCGCCATCCCGCACTTTGATACGAAACGACGGCTGGTGCTCAGTCGTTTCGAAACGCATCCAGCAGTGCATTTTCTCACAGACCGCGGCAATGGTGCCCTGGACCGTCACTTCCTGTTCAAGATATTGTGCCGGAGCCGCCAAGATGCTGCTTAAGGCTACCAGCTTTTCCTGCTGCACTTCGCCGCCAAACTGTACCGGCTCTGCCGCCATGACTGACTGGGCACAAGCCAGGGCAAAACTGGCAGCGGCGATAGGTGTTATAAACCAATTCATTTGCTGTTTTCCTCTTCACTATCATGGAATGGCTACATCAAGCTCAATGGCGTTGCCACCAGTTACGCTAAGTTGCACCAGTGCCCTGTCACCGCTTTGACCACCCTGAATACTGATTGGCAAGGCGCAGGCTCCATTTGTATTGGTACGGCGATCAAGACGGTCTTCACATAAACCTACTGAAACCTCTAAGCTACCTTGATTCCGGGTATAGCTTACCTGCGCTTTAATCTCAATAAAGGGTAGCTGAATATCCGCTGCATCGCGCACATCAAGTGATAGCGTGGCTGTTTCACTCAAACTATTGACACCGGATAAGTTACGCAACTGGAAATTCAGCAAGGCACTGTAACACCCTTGGTTGTCCACGACAGCCGCATCGGTATCGCTAACCTGGGCAATCAGCCACACCTGGGCTGATCCGACAGGCTCATAGCGTGTATCCAACTGCGGATCCTGACAACCAAGCCCCAGAGTGTGCCGGTTGGCCGGATACGTCAGATAAAAGGTGCCGGCACCGGTCAGGGTTTGCACCCGACCCGGCAGCAATTCGCCTGCGGTATTTTCTCCTGCTACCTGGAGCCCTTTTAAGGCGGCTCCCACCAGGTACTGCACTGCATCCTGATCCTGCAAAAAGCCAGCTGTGGTAGTAATAGCTTCAGGAGACAGCTGCGCAACAAAGCGGCTTTTATCTCTGGCCGGACTGTTCAGTAACAGCACCCGATCATTGGGCTCAATAAAACGCTGGATACCGTTGTGCTTCACATAAGCACTTTGAAACAAACTGTTCTCAACATCCGTTAAGCTGGCCTCACCTGCCCGAATGCCGGCATTGGTATACAACACATTCTGACTAAAGCCATAATCCAGCACCGGTGGGATATTTGATGTCAGTACCGTATCGAGCACGCCCAGGCTAACGACGGTGCCATCAGCAACGGCATTGCCATAGCGGTCGGTCACCTGCAGTCCTCCCTTACGGCGATAGAAACCGTTGCCCAGATCCTGAATAGCATTCTGAATCGGGTAACTGATTGCAATGCTGTGCGCCGGGCCGGAGGCCACATTAATGCGACTGGACTGAACCAGCAAAGGGTTTGACCCACTCAGGGAAGGTAAAAACTCCACCAGTAACTCAATCACACCCGGTAAAGTTCCTGCCGTTAACAGGACCTGGCCAAGCCCCTGCTCTGTTGCCAGCTCCAGCAGATGACTGCCAGACTGCTCCTGCGGGTTCGGTAATGGCTTTAGCGATTCTCCGCCACCAGGTCGGGTGATCATACTGACACGCAGGTTCGCCTGTTGCTCATCTGCCGTAGTCACCCGCCGCCCATCCGCACTCTGCAACTCAATCCGTACAATGCTGGTTTCCTGCCCTGTCGTCCCAGCCACGGTTAAAGACGACACAGACAAGGATAACCCGAGCTGGTGTACCTCGGTCAAAGGATCGCCGTTCTCACCCGCCTCAATCACAACGGACTGACTGCGTTGTTGGCCATTACTGAAAATACTCACCTGGGCAATGCCGGCAGCAGCGCCCGGATAAAGCCGTAACCGGGCCTCTCCCCGCCCGGAGCCATCGGCATTGCCGCGTGATGTGGTCATTACCTTACGACGCATCACAGTATCATTATCAAAACTACCCAGCGTGGTGTGGAACTCGATGCTGGCATTCACCAGGGGATCGCCATCAGCATTACGGGCGGTTGCAATCACATAGCGATACTGCTCCGGATGAGCTGTACTAAGAGGGCCTTCGGTCACCAGCAACTGCAATTGCACCACATGTTTCTCACTGTCACCACCACAGCCGGTCAGTACCAGTGCAACCAAACAAGCGGCGACAGCCAAAGCATACCGAACCATCATTTTTACCCCCGGGACATGAAATAAGGTACTGATTTTTATCATACTAGCGTTCAGCCTTTTGAATAGCAAAGCATTCCATCAGCGCCAACCAGCCGCTGTGTGTTAACTGTCGCCACTGCAAGCTGCCACAAAAGCAATTTCGACCAGCATGGCCGGATCCAGCAGTTCTACTTTGATGCAGGCGCGCGATGGTGCACACCCTGCCGGTAACCAGGCATCCCAGCATTGGTTAAAAGCATCGACCTGGCTGCTATCGGTAATGTAAATGGTGGCACTGAGCAACTTGCTGTGATCACTGCCAAGGGCAGCCAGGGTTTGCTCGGCCTGCTGAAAAATCTGCCGGGCCTGGCCGGCCATATCGGCACTGGTATCCTCCGGCACTTCGACAAAATGAGCGATGCCATGAAAGACCGTGGCATCCGACCAGCGCTGGCTTGGGTTAAGACGTTGAATGGGCATAAAAGCTCCTGCCTGGAAAAAACAGATTAGTACCATAGCCAGCCGAAAACACCAAGCACCTAACCAGCATCAAAGCTGCTTTTGTGCTAAGCTGGTACCCCAGCAACCTGACTGAAACTGCCGTGTCGATCGCCAAAACTGCCTCTGAAATCACTTTGCCGCCCACCAGCAACGGCTGTAGTACCGTGTTCGAGTTTTTATGCCAGCGCTTTCCGAACATTGGTGATGCCATCTGGCGTGAGCGCATTGCAGCAGGCAAGGTGCACTGGCATCGGGGGGAGCTGATCAGCGAGCAGACACCATTTTTACCCAGCCGGCGGGTCTGTTATTACCGCGAAGTCACGGCAGAACCGGTGATCCCCTTTGCACATCACATTTTATACCAGGATGACCATATCCTGATTGCGGATAAACCACACTTCCTGCCAGTGACGCCAGGCGGCGATTACGTCAATGCATGCCTGCTGGCACGCCTCAAACAAGATACCGGCCTTGACGATCTGGTTCCAGTGCACCGGCTGGATCGCGATACCGCCGGCCTGGTGCTGTTTTCGTTAAACCCCAAAAGCCGCCCCGGTTATTACCAGTTGTTTGTAAGCGGTAGCATTGAGAAGCAGTATCAGGCAGTGGCCAGGCTGTCTCCACAATTGCAGATAGCCGCTTTGCCGCAGCGCTGGCAAATTGAAAACCGCATCGAAAAAGCCACCCCCGGCTTTATCAACCGCATCGCCGAAGGCGAGCCCAATGCCCGCTCCAGCATCGAGCTGACTGAGCGCAGTGGTGAATTGGGGCTCTTTCAATTGCAGCCCCATACCGGCAAAACTCATCAGCTGCGGCTGCACATGCTCAGCCTTGGCGTACCGATTTTGTCCGATCGCTATTACCCCGAGCTTTTGCCCAAACAGGCCCCCAATTTCAGTCAGCCCTTGCAGCTGTTGGCCAAACAGCTTAGCTTCACCGACCCAGCCACTGGCGAGGCCCGGCATTTTGAGTCCGGCTTTGAACTGCAGGAGCGGCCAGTATGAACAGCGCTATCGGGCTGGGCGATGCCAATGCACAACTGAGAGTCTACGTCGCCAAGCGGCCACCAATGCAGGAATACGCCAGCTTAGCCGGGGTACAGCCCCTTGCACGCGGCGAAATCGACAGCATCAATCAGGCCTGTGGCAATGGCTGGCGTAAACTCTTTAATGTGTACGCCAAACTGGTGCTGGCATTGCCAGCAGCTCTGCAGCCACTGAAACAAGCCAGCACCAGCTGGCAAAGCTATCGTGACCAGCACTTGCTGCAAGCAGGCAGCAGTACAGCGCTGCTGTTTAGCGCGCCACAGCTGGATCCGACGCAGAACACCCTGCATATCATCGCAGGCCGCACCCACGCCAAAGCGCTGCTGGCTGGCGGCCTTATTGCCCAGCTCGACTGGCTGGATCACGAATTTGCCATGGATAAAACGCAGCACCTGCTGGTGTGCCCTTATTTTGACTACCGGCAGCTCAGCAATGATAAACTGGCCAGGCTTTGTAACCTGATTGCGGCACTTGGTAAAGTGCCGTAGCTGCTAACTGCGGCAGCACCTCAGCTTGAATGGATATGATAATATCCATATTGGACGAAAATACGCTACAATGGATATTATTATATCCAAACCGGTGCAACCATGACGGCTTTACTCCTGCTGGATGATACCGATGTGCAAAGGGCTTTTGCAGACCACCTGCGCAAGCTGCGTGAACAGGCGGGCTTATCGCGCGCCGCGCTGGCAGAACGCAGCACGGTACCCGCCCCAACCATTAAAAAGTTTGAGTTAACCGGCCAAATTTCGCTGCGCCAGTTGCTGTTGCTTTGGCAGAGCCTGGACGATTTAAAGCGCCTGTACGATTTGACCCGCCAGTCAGACCGCATGGCTAAGCTGCCCAACTCCATTGCAGAGGTACTGGACGATGCCTTTTAAACCAGTGCAAAAACTCACGGTGAGCAGAACACTGGCCAATGGCGAACAAGTGCAGGCGGGAGTGCTGGTGCAAAATCGTCAGGGCGTTTTTTTCCAATACGAACCGGCCTATCTTCATCATTTCGGCTCACTTTCCCCTTTTTATTTGCCAGCAACCCATCAACTGCAGCCCGCACCTGCCAAGCCGCATGCCGGCCTGCACGGAGTTTTTGCCGACAGTTTACCGGACGGCTGGGGTCTCTTGTTGCAAGACCGGACATTCCGGCAGCATGGTATTTTACCCAGCCAGCTAACCGCCATGGATCGGCTGGCTTTTGTCGGTAACCGTGGCATGGGCGCTTTAAGTTATGCGCCAGCTTCTGACTATCGGGCTGAGCATCCTGCACAAACCGATCTGGCAACATTGGGGATGGAGGCGCAGGCTCTTTTTGATGGCCAGACCGAAGATGTGCTGGCCGCACTGGTTGTGGCCGGCAGCTCCGGCGGAGCCCGGCCCAAAGCACAACTTTACTTGAAGGCCGGTGAGCCAGAGCATTGCCGGACTTACCCCATAGCAGGTGATGAAGCCTGGCTGGTAAAGTTTACCTCACAGCAGTTACCGCTCGGCCATGAAGAAGGAAGCTGTGAGGCTGCCTACCTGACCATGGCAGCCAAAGCGAATTTGCGCCCGCCCGAGTGGCATCTGATCGACCTTATCACCCCCGCTGGCCCGCGTCGCTGGCTGGCACTGAAACGTTTTGACTGGCTAGCGCCCACCGTAGAGGGAAACCCAGGCCGCTTGCATCTGCACAGTGCATGCGGCCTGCTGGATGCAGATTTTCGAACACCGAGTCTGGATTACCTGGACCTGATCAAAGCCAGCCGCCAGCTTTGTAAGTCGCCTGCCGCCGGCCAATTACAATTTCGTCGGGCGATGTTTAATTTACTGGCCTGCAATCAGGACGATCACAGTAAAAACTGGGCTTTCCTGCAAAATGACCAGGGGCAGTGGCAACCAGCGCCCTTCTACGATGTAACCTTTAGTCCTCATCCTTTCAATGAGCACGCCACCGCCTTTGGCGGCTTTGGCAAAGCGCCGCCGCTGAAAACCATTCAACAACTCGCTGCCAGCAGTGGTTACAACGACTGGCGCCAAGCGCAGCAGCAACTGCAATTCATTGCCGACACCATTCAGCAGTTTGGACCGATAGCGAAAGAACTGGACGTGTCAAAGCAGACCATCAAGGCTGTTACCACCCAGTTGGAACGCTGCCGGCAGGATAACAAGGTATTGTTAGGTTAAGCGGGCTTACAGCATGGGGCAATGTTCAGGTAGAACAAAGCCTATCACTATGCGTAATTTGCTTGCGCCAACGCCGCCAAATCTTATGCAGCTGGGTAAGAACAATAAGGTAAATCAGAAGGGTTAGATCCAAGGTCCCTGTGGTTGCAAAACGATACACCGCATCCGCCAACCCCAGATAGCTCAGCGCCAGGCAACTTATCAGACCGGCATAGTGCCCGCGCAGCAATCCATAAAAGCATATGGCCATCAAAGCAAACCCGCCCCACAGCATTGCAAGCACCCTGAATGGATGTTGCAGCGTATAATCCGAGAAAGTAAAGGAAGTAGACGCATCACCGCCCAGCAGATAAATCGTGGCAAACAGGAAAACGACACCATAAAAGCTCAGCACCAAACAACCCGCAAATTTTAGCCATACCGGCACCGCCAGACGGCGCTGTTTTAGTAAACCGTTGTCATCAACCTGTGCAAGGGTCATCTACTGTCCTTAGTAATCATTGATTATGCTCTAAATAATAGCATTAAACAGATTGTAAATTAAATTCACAACTAGAAACCGTTGTTACTTCATTGAGTGGAATTAACGCATATTTCTGCGCATACTCCTCAATTGCATCATCCAGCTCAAGCTCTCCAAATTGAGCTAACCACTCCTCCTTCGTGTAGCCAGTATCGTCAAAGTCAATGCAGTACATTGCCTTTAAATGCCCACTAAGCAATTCAAAGTAATCGCTATTTGAACTAGATATGGACATAAGAAAACCCGCAACGTGACTTATAGTCCGTAGCATTATAAGTCACATCGACTGAGGATGTAAGCTCTTATCTTATAGGAAATGAGCAATGCATCAGGACGCTTTGCAACAATTCGGTTTACGCATCAAGCAACTGCGGCAGGCTCAAGGCATCAGTCAAGAAGAATTAGGTGCTAGGGCCCAGCTGGATCGCACTTACATCAGTGGTATTGAGCGAGGCAAACGCAATGTGAGCTTTAAAAACATTGTGTTGATAGCAGATGCGTTGCAGATCTCAGTGGCTGAGCTTTTTAATGTACCGGAGTTCAGCTGATGAGCCGCGCTTACTTCACAGCATCCATCCCTGAATTCTTAGCTGCTGATCAGGCATCGATTCTTGGGCAGATCACACCATTGCATGGACAAGATCTGCTGCACTCACAAACACAAGCGTGGATTGCACAAATAAGCTTGCTGAAACAGACATTCTCAGCCACCTCACAGCAAGGCCAGCTGTTTTTTGAGTTTATGATCCCACGAATGGGGCGCAGAGCCGATGTGGTACTTGTCCTTGATGGGATTATTTTTGTCCTTGAGTTTAAAGTAGGTGCAAACACATACAGCTATGCGGATCGAGCACAAACTGCTGGTTATGCTTTAGATCTCAAGCACTTCCATGAAGGAAGCCATCACCTGCCGATAGTTCCTATCTTAGTTTGTACCAAAGCGACTGAAGAGTTTACTTCACTCACATTCAGCCAAGAACAGGTTGCATCGGTTTTGTGTTGTAACGGCACCAACCTAGCTACCCTTCTCAGTTCAGTGAACCAGCAATTGGCTGCTTCGCCCTTTGATATCGCGCAGTGGCTTGCAGCATCGTATAAGCCAACGCCGACTATCGTAGAGGCTGCGCAGGCACTTTATGCCAAACATGATGTGGTCGATATTACTCGGTCAGAAGCAGGCAGTGAGAACATCAGAAAAACTTGCCACAAACTCTTTGAAATCATTCACCGAGCACGACTGCAACAGCAAAAAGTCATTTGCTTTGTCACCGGCGTGCCTGGTGCCGGTAAAACATTAGTTGGCTTGAACATCGCAAATCAACACGCCAACCCGAATGATGATGAATACTCGGTATTTCTTAGTGGCAATGGGCCTCTGGTTGCCGTGCTACAAGAGGCACTAGCACAGGACTTGTTCCAAGCTGAGCGTTCTCGTCAACTAGAACCTAATACTCAACCAATTACTAAAAAAGAAGCGCGCCAGCGCGTTGAAAGTTTCATTCAAAACATTCACCGCTTCCGAGACGAGTACATCAAGGAACAAGCAAAGCCACCCGAGCATGTCGCTATTTTTGATGAAGCACAACGCGCTTGGGATTTAGAGCAAACGGCCAAGTTTATGCAACAAAAACGTGGCCTGTTCGACTTCAACATGTCCGAGCCAGAGTTTTTAATTTCGGTCATGGATCGCCATCAAGACTGGGCAGTGATCATTGCCCTTATCGGCGGCGGACAAGAAATTAATGTCGGTGAGGCGGGTATTCTTGGCTGGTTTAAAGCCATTGAGCACAGTTTTTCACACTGGCACGTTTACTGCTCCCCCAACCTGCTAACGGGTGAATACGTCAATGACGGTATTGAACAAGCAACGTTGAAGCATTTTCAACAGGAAACAAGCTTGCACTTAGCAACATCCATGCGCTCATTTCGCGCTGAAAACCTATCTTCATTTGTTCATTATCTGATTGCAGGTGATGCCAATAGGGCCAAACAGGTTTATTCAACCATAGCAAGCCAATACCCAATCGTGCTTAGCCGCGATCTGGCTCAATCAAGGGATTGGTTAAAACAGCAAACACTAGCCAACCGTCGTTCAGGTTTGCTGGCGTCCTCCAATGCAATTCGTTTAAAAGCAGAAGGAGTTTTTGTCAAAAATACCATCGAGGCTGAGAAATGGTTTTTAGCAGCGCCGAACGATATACGCTCAAGTAACTTTCTAGAGGATACTGCCACAGAGTTTGACGTGCAGGGCTTGGAGCTTGATTGGGCTTTAGTTGCATGGGACGCTGATCTGCGTTTTACCGATAACGGGTTCCAACATTGGCGCTTTGCTGGATCAAAGTGGCAGAAAAGACAACAGCGAGTACAGCAACAGTACTTGGAAAACGCCTACCGTGTGTTATTAACACGGGCCCGCGAAGGGATGGTAATTTTTGTACCTGAGGGTAATGATGCCGACTCAACCCGTAAAACGTCTTTCTACGATGGCACCTACGCATTTTTACAGGCCTGTGGCTTGCCAACATTGAAAAACTAAACTTTTCCTATTCAGAGCTGCCCTTACCAGACGATTCAAATTGAGCGTATCCACCTGAAGCTACTGACAACACAGCATCTGCTAAATTGCTTATTCAGTGCCGGATGGTGGTAAACACTTCGAAACCTCCTTCAAAATACCACTTCTTCTTGAATTAAATTAATTCACATGATTTAATCATTTTTTAAACAGAAATCATGGATGATAAAGCTATGGCACAGCCTCATTCTTATTCCGCTCGAAAAGAACTGGAAACCGCTTTTAAAGAAAACCAGCACGATATCTATGTTCTGAACATCCAGGAAATGGTTCAGTTGTGGGCCGCTGAACAAAAAAGTAAAGGCAAAAACCCGCAGCAAATATCAGAAGCTTTTGAACAATTAACAGGGATATCACTGGCAACTCAGTTTGATCTATATAGCAGAGAATTTGGTGGCACTGCGATAGCTGCCGGTGCTCAAGTCCGGGTTCTCAATGCCTTGGCTATGGATATGAAGCGCTCCGGAAGTATTTTTGGCCGTTACTATGTGCAGGTTAGCGGCGGCAAGCAATATATTGTTTTTAAAGGCCGGGCTGGTTTAAGGCAGGTTTTAACAGGGACACGTTATCTTTCCACCAACACCAAAGTGATGAGCATGGGTGTTGGCGGCCAGGCGCTTAAATCATCAGCGAAGGGTGGTATCTTCATCTCAGTATTGTTTTCAGTCACAATTAATACGCTTAGCTGGTTATTTGCAGATGAGTTTCGCTGGACTCATTGGCTGGGAACCATCAGTACAGATATCGTGAAAGCCGTGATTGCCAGTGCAGCTGGTTATGCCATTGGTGCTATTGCAGCAACACTCACAACCATCGCAGTTGTTCCTATAGCACTCGGTTTAGTGATGGCTGTTGGAACAGCTTTGTTGTTATTTGAAGCAGACCAACATTTTGGCATTACAAACGCCTTAATCAAGCAATTAGAGCAGAAAGAAGAAAAGCTAAAACAAGATATTGCATCCGGTTTTTACTATGTTCTGAGCTCGACTGGTACCGCTGTCAGACGACAGCTATCACTGACTTTGCGTAGCTACCTGAACTCCCTGTTACAACCCAGGTTACGGTAATGAATCATCAACATCAGAGAATAAAACTGGCCGCCACCTCACTGTTCGCTTTTTTCCTCATGCTTGCCATGGGTATTGCTGCGACTGTCCTGCTGAATCGGGGGTGGCAGCAGCATGCTACTTCTATAGCAAGCGAATCACAGTTAATCATCATCAGCAGTATGCATGGGTATAGTCCCGGGATCATTGTTGGTGCTTTTGCGGGCGCTTTACTATTTCTGCTTTACTTTATGTATCGTTGCATTTTCCAGACAGAAACACATTTTTTTAAAAAAGCAGAGAAAATTCTGGCGTCTTTTGCCGTAGTCGGATTAGTAGTAATTTTTGTTGGCAGCCACTTTATTACGTCTCACTGGCAGAGCAAAGCGGAGGCCGCAGGTTTCACACCTTGCCCTGCAATGACCTTACTACCTAATCGGGTTACGATGGAGGCCTGGGTAAGAAGTACGACATTGTGCTTTGATCCCGAGGTTCGAAGGATTGTTAGCAGAGGCACATCAGAGGAAATGGAACGGCTTGAACGGCACCTAAAGGCAAGGCCACGCAATTGATGGCAGGGTAAGGAATAATCTGGCAATCTTGCTCTGCCCAGCCGGCCTCAACGTGCTTTTATCGGCTTAATGGTTAGCTGATAACCACAAGCATGTGCGTACTTGGTCAGCGTTGCCCAGCTGGGGTTGGCATTGCCCCTTTCTAGTCGACTTACATTGCTTTTCTGGGTCTGCATTCTTTCAGCAACCTGTGTTTGGGTTAAACCGGCCTCGGTGCGCATCGACAGCAATTGATCGATCAGCGAAAACTCACCTTCGAGCTGGTCATATTCAGCTTTTACCTCAGGGTTCGCTAAGGCTCGCTGCTTTAATGTTTCAAGACTCATGGTTTTGAACCTCTTTTTGCCGTTGCCGGGCAAGTGCTAACTCTTTGATGGGTGTTTTCTGAGACTTTTTCACAAAGGCATGCAGTACATGTATATGCTTACCTTTCAGGTAGCAAAACAGCCCGCGCCCAATTCCTTCTTGTGCTTTCGCCCGGATCTCAAATAATCCATCACCCATGGGCTCAGTGTGCGGAACACCCAAATTAGCACCATGCTTCTCGATGAGCTCCAGTAATTTAAGCATTCTTGCCTGAAGCTTCGCTGGCATGTTCAGAATCTGATCTTCTACACCAGAATAAAAGCTAATCTTCCAAGCCATAAAGCTCCTTCAGTTATCTTATATGATAACCCTCAATAACCTCACTGTCCAGCTGGATCATTTCAGCAGCTTAAGCGCCCCTCTAAAAACGTTTTTATGCGCATATTTTTGTAAAAAAAAACATTTTTATGCGCATAAAAATGCAAGTTCAATTGTTTTAATGCGCATAAAAGTGTATAACTGTTGAAGTTGTCAAGCACGGAGTCTTTCATGGAACGAGCCTTATTGACCGAGCTGTTGAGCTGGAAAGAGCAGCCTGAGCGCAAACCGTTGTTAATCGACGGTGCCCGCCAATGCGGTAAAACCTATTTATTGCAAACCTTATTTGGCAAGCGCTTCCCACAGGTACTGCGTATCGACTTTCTGGAATCACCTCAGATGGCTGATGCTTTTGCCGGTTCCCTAATGCCGCAGGACGTACTAACCAATATTGAGCTGCTAACCGGCCAACCGTTTAATCTGCAAACCGACTTATTGATCCTGGATGAAATTGGTGAATGTCCACGCGCTGTTACCGCTTTAAAGTACTTTGCTGAGAAAACCCCACAAGCCTTTGTGGCGGCCAGTGGCTCAAATATTGGTTTACTCAATACCTTTCCGGTAGGCAAGGTAGAGCAATACAACTTACGGCCGCTGACCTTTCGCGAGTTTTTAGTGGCATCAGGAGAGCCAGCGCTAGTGAAGGTTTATGATGCAGCACAAAACTCCACCGCTGCGCACAGCCGGTTGTTTGACAAGCTGACCGACTATTACTTTACCGGCGGTATGCCCGAAGCTGTGGATCTATGGTTCAAGCTAGCAGATCAGAGCATACTGGAGCGGGTGAAAGCCGTCACCAAGGTGCAGGCCGATCTACTGGCAGGTTATGTACGGGATTTTGGTAAGTATGCCGGCAAAGTAGACGCGGCCTTGATTGAGGCCGTGTTTATGGCGGTACCATCGCAATTGGCGGCGGTGGTGGATGAATCGGTGAAACGTTTCAAATTTAAAGATGTATATGCGCGCAAGTCGCGCTATCAGGAGCTGGAAACCGGCATTGTCTGGCTGGAAAAATGTCGGCTGGTTCTGAAAAACTACCCGCTCGAAGGTACACCACGGAGTCCGCTGGCAGCCTATAAAAAAGACAATATGGTCAAGCTGTTTCTATTTGATGTCGGCTTGCTTAACCATATGCTAGGGGTAAACTATCTGGAAATTAAACAACAAAACTACGATTATAAGGGCTATATTGCTGAGAACTACGTCCAGCAGGAGCTTGCTGCGCTGGGTGTTGAACCCACCTTTAGCTGGAACGATGCCAGAGCTGAAATTGAGTTCATTCTGGCCGATCCGACCGGCCAAATCATCCCCATTGAGGTGAAGAGCGGTAAACGAACCAGGGCCAGATCGTTGCAATCTTATACCCAAAAATGCAAACCGATAAAAACCATCAAACTTACCGGTACGCAAGGCTCTTCAACTTTGGAGCAACGCGACCTAGTTTATCCACTTTACTACGCTGCCCATGCGTTCAAGCAACATCTGCTGAAATAAAACTCCATCAGGTTTCAGCACTGCCAGCGTTGGCTTGACAGTGCCCTTTCAGGCAAGCTGATACCACAGCCCTCAAATGTCATCTCAACGCCCCAAGCAACGGCTTCAGATAATGCCCGGTAAAAGATTTTTTGCACTTAGCCACTTGCTCCGGCGTACCGGCCACCAGAATTTCGCCACCGCCGCTGCCGCCTTCCGGCCCTAAATCGACAATCCAGTCGGCGGTTTTGATCACATCCAGATTGTGCTCGATCACAACCACAGTATTGCCATGATCGCGCAGCCGGTGCAGCACGTTCAGTAGTTGCTGCACATCGTAAAAGTGCAGGCCGGTGGTGGGCTCGTCCAGAATGTACAGGGTTTTACCGGTATCGCGCTTGCTAAGCTCGCGGGCTAACTTCACCCGCTGGGCTTCACCACCGGATAAGGTGGTAGCCGACTGGCCGAGCTTGATGTACGACAGCCCCACATCCATCAAGGTTTGCAGTTTACGGTTAATGGCCGGAATGGCCTGGAAGAACGCCAGCGCATCTTCCACCGTCATATCCAGCACTTCGTGAATGCTCTTGCCTTTGTATTTTACTTCCAGCGTTTCGCGGTTGTAGCGCTTGCCCTTACAAACATCGCACGGCACATAGACATCGGGCAGAAAGTGCATTTCCACTTTAATCACACCATCGCCCTGACAGGCTTCGCAGCGACCACCCTTCACGTTAAAACTAAAACGCCCCACCTGATAACCACGCGAACGCGCTTCCTGAGTACCGGCAAACAGCTCACGCACGCCGGTGAAAATGCCGGTGTAGGTGGCAGCATTGGAACGTGGCGTGCGGCCTATCGGGCTCTGATCGATATCGATAACCTTGTCAAAATGCTCCAGCCCTTCGATGGCTTTATGCGGCGCCGCATCGCTGCCTTCGCCTTTATTCAGCACCTTGTGTGCTACCCGGTACAGGGTGTCGTTGATTAAGGTGGATTTGCCGGAGCCGGATACACCGGTGATGCAGGTCAGCAAGCCAAAGGGAATGGCCAAATCAACGCCTTTCAGATTATTGCCACTGGCGCCTAACACCTTCAGCCACTTGTCGCTCAGCGGCGTGCGCGCTGTCGGCACTTCAATGCGCCGTTTGTTGCTGAGGTACTGGCCGGTGATGGAGGACTCACAGGCTTTGATGTCCTCCAGCGTGCCTTGTGCCACCACCTGGCCGCCATGCACACCGGCGCCCGGGCCAATATCCAGAATATGATCGGCGGTGCGGATGGCGTCTTCATCGTGCTCGACCACAATGACGGTATTGCCCAGATCGCGCAAATGGGTCAGGGTGCCGAGCAGACGATCGTTATCGCGCTGATGCAGGCCAATCGAAGGCTCATCCAGCACATACATCACACCGACCAAACCCGCACCAATCTGGCTGGCCAGCCGGATGCGCTGGGCTTCACCGCCAGACAGGGTTTCAGCGCTGCGCGACAGTGTCAGATAGTTCAGGCCGACATTGACCAGAAAACGCAGTCGGTCCTGAATTTCTTTTAATACTTTTTCGGCAATTTTGGCTTTTTGGCCGGTTAAGCTGAGCTGCTGGAAAAAATCCAGGCAATCGCCTATCGAGCGCTCGGTCACCATCGGCAGATTGGTCTGGCCAATAAAAACATGGCGCGCTTCTTCGCGCAGCCGGCTGCCATTACAACTGGGGCAGGGCTGGCTGGCCATGTATTTTACCAGTTCATCGCGCACCGAGTTCGATTCGGTATCGCGGTAGCGCCGCTCCATGTTCGGAATAATGCCTTCAAAAGGGTGGCGCCGACGCACCGCATCGCCGCGATCATTGACGTAACTAAAATCAATGGCTGTGCTGCCACTGCCGTACAACACGGCCTGTTGCTGTTTTTTCGTCAGATCAGCAAAAGGCGTATCAACGGAGAAGTCGTAATGTTCGGCCACCGACAGCAGCATCTGGTGGTAATAGAAACTACGTTTATCCCAGCCACGAATGGCCCCACCGGCCAGGCTGAGCGCCGGGTTGCTGACCACTTTGGCCTGATCGAAGAATTGCTTCACCCCCAGGCCATCGCAACTGGGGCAGGCGCCGGCCGGATTGTTGAAGGAAAACATCCGCGGCTCCAGCTCGGTCATTGAATAACCGCAGGTGGGGCAGGCAAAATTGGCCGAAAACACCAGCTCTTCTTTGCTGGGGTCGTCCATATCGGCCACCCGCACCACACCACCGGAGAGCTGCAAGGCAGTTTCCAGCGATTCGGCCAGCCGCTGCTGGATATCGGCCCGCACTTTAATGCGGTCGATCACCACTTCGATGCTGTGCTTTTTGTGCAGCTCCAGCGTGGGCGGATCGCTTAAGTCGCAAATTTCGCCATCAATACGGGCCCGAATGTAACCCTGCGCCGCCAGGCTTTCCAGCAGCTTAACGTGCTCACCCTTGCGGTCCTGCACCACAGGCGCCAGCACCATCATTTTGCTGCCTTCCGGCAGTGCCAGCACTTTATCCACCATCTCACTGATGGTCTGGGCCGCCAGCGGCACATCATGCTCCGGGCAACGCGGCTCACCCACCCGGGCGAATAACAACCGCAGGTAGTCGTAAATTTCGGTGATGGTACCCACCGTAGAGCGCGGGTTGTGCGAGGTGGACTTTTGTTCAATCGAAATGGCTGGGGACAAACCCTCGATGTGATCGACATCCGGCTTTTCCATCAGACTAAGGAACTGGCGGGCATAGGCGGATAAGGATTCAACATAGCGGCGCTGGCCTTCGGCATAGAGGGTATCAAACGCCAGCGACGACTTACCCGAACCGGACAAGCCGGTGATCACAATCAATTTATCGCGTGGAATATCGAGCGAAAAGTTCTTTAGGTTGTGGGTACGGGCACCACGTATCGAAATTTTATCCATGCGTTCTGTCACCTGCAGCTGGCAGCCGGGTTGGCCAATTAAAAACTGTACAAATATACACTAACTTTGCAGAGCGGCAAAGTTGCCATGCAGACAGAACGTGACAAAAACCCCTTTGGTTTGCTTTGTAAAGCCAATAAAAAAGCGCCCCGAAGGGCGCCAGGTACGGGGAGAAGCACCTTAAAAGCGGTAGCTGATGCTAAACTCAGCGCTACGCGGCATGATGTAGCGACCATTCGGTGCTGTTGGGTTGCGCGGATCGCCTTCGGTCAGACCGGCTTTGTCGGTCAGGTTGGCGATCGACAATTGTGCCGTTAACTGGTCGCTGATTTCCAGCTGCATGCCCAGATCGATCTTGCTGTAACCTTTTAAGGTTACAGTATTGCCGTTATCGGCATAACGATCGGATACCGCCGCCAGGGTGCCATAGACGGTGGCAAACATAGCGCCGATGTCAAAGCCATAGCTTGGTGTTAAACGAGCCTGCCAACGCGGTTGACGCATGGCACGGTTGCCGAGCACCAGCTCGTCCGGATGGTTGGTGATCTCGGTGCTCTGCAAGGTCGAGTTCAGGTTTAGCGCCAGTCCATTGCGCGCCATGTAGTTAAAATCAATCTCAACGCCATAGGCTTCGGTGGTCAGCACTTCAGCCGGAGCTCCGGGGCGCGCCACAAACAGCTCGCCTTTGGCTTCGTTCATAAAGCCGGTGAGGTACAGGCTGTAATTTTGCTCCGCCCATTTGTAGCCCAGTTCGTACTGGGTAATTTCGTTGATCAGCTTGTCACCGTTGGTAAAAGCGTCGAAGTTATCGCGAAAATCATCGAAGTACGGCATTTTCTGACCACGATTGACCCGGGCAAAGATCCCCATATTGCGCTGCCACATCCAGTTCACACCGGCCGTCCAGGCCACTTTGCTTTCGTCGTAATCCACCGCTTTGCTGATATTGCCATCCAGCCCTTCATCTACCAGATAAGTGATTTGGTGATTTTCGCGGCGAATGCCGCCATCAACCCGCCATTGCTCATTCAACTGGTACTCGGCCGCAGCATAAAAAGCCCGGGTATGGCCATCGCCGGTGGCGTCGATGTCGTAATTCCAGCTGCAGCTTTGCAGGCTGTCGTTGCAATCAATGCCCTGCAGCAACTCGCCGCCTTTGGCCAGCACATGCCAGGCCTGATTGCCTATTGACCACCAGTCCTTCACCGAATAGCGACTGTCGAAATAACCCAGGGTATAGACGCCGTTATCGGTGGTATGGCTAAGCGCCAGATCATTGGTAAAGGCATCGATGTCTTTCAGTACCACCCAGCGGCCCAATTGCTGCACCCGGGTATCCTCGCCATACACCGTACCTGTAGCGGCGCCAGTTACCGGGCCATTGATGTCACTGAGATCACCAAGTCGGGCCGGGCCACCTTCCGGCACCAGCCCAAGGGTATTGGCCTGGCCGCTGATATGGCTAAAACGGTACACCAAGCGCCAGTCGTCACTTAAATCCAGATCGATGCTACCGCCGGTAATGCCGCCTTTCCAGCCGCGGCCATCGCCAAAGTCAAAGCTTTGAGTATCGCCGTCCGGGCCATAGCCAATGCGCGCCAGCCGGTTGTTCGGGCCAATCTGGGTAAAGGAGTTATCAATGCCATCGACATTCAGCGGTACCGGCAAATGCCAGACGCCATGATCATCGGTCTGACGGGTGTACAGATTGATGGTGCCGTTATCCAGCTCTTTGGTCAGGTTCAGCGTAAACTGATGGCCTTCCTCCGAGGTAAAGCCGGTTTTACGCGGCCCTTCCGAGCGCTGAATGTAGCCACCGGCCATAAAATACAGCCGATCGGCCAGTTGGCCACTCAGCACACCGTCCAGCCGCTGAGTGCCATAGCTGGAGGTGGTGTACTTCACCAGGCCTTCGGTGACATCGCTGCCTTCTTTTAATAAGAAATTGGTGGTCAGGCCGGGCTGACCATGGCTGATCACCGGATTGGAGCCGCCACGCAACGCTTCCATAAAGTGAATGGTTTCATCGAGGCGAAAAATCGACGAGTTCTCTAAAAACGACAGGGTGGACGGCGGATAAATCACAGCGCCATTGAGTTGAATGCTGAGAAAAGGCGCATCGCCGGTGCTTGGAAAACCACGTACAAACACATTGGCACCCGCCACACCGCCGGAGCTTTCCGCCCAGACCCCCGGTACAGCCGTCAGCAGCTCAGCGGTACTTTTGGGTGCCAGCCGGCTGATGTTTTCATCCGACACATTGGTGATGGCATAACTGGCATCGACCCGTAAACCGGACATACCACTGGCGGTACCGGTCACCACAATTTGTTCTATCTGGCTGGGTGCTTCGGTGTTGTCGCTGTCATTGGCCAGGGCCAATGCGGATGGCATGGCGACGAACAACGCCAGTGCCGACAAACGGGTGTTGAGTTGGGGTTTCATGCGGTTCTCCTATCCTGTTGACTGGGTCTTGTGCCCATTACCTGGCGAAATAGTAGTCATTCTGGCCGGGCATTTTTACCTTAGGCGATACTGCAATCGATTGCAATAGCTAGAAAGCACTTTTTGCAATCGATTGTAATTATTTTTATGCTACCCTTTGCCAGGCTCTGCCTGATGTCAGACTGGCAGAGCCTGGCCGCTTATGGCAAAGTAGTGTTTTAGACCCAAGTGACCCCTAACAAACGCAATGGATCCCCTGCACGGATGAACGACAAGAAAATGATGACGCTGGCCGACATCGCCAAACTGGCTGGTGTTTCCGAGTCTACCGCCTCCCGCGCACTGCGCAACAACCCGGTGATCAACCAGGCCACACGGGAAAAAGTGCAGCAGATAGCCACCGAGCATCAGTTCAAGGTCAATGCCACTGCCCGTAATCTGCGCACGCAGAAAAGCTACACCATTGCCGTGATCATTGCCTTTGATGCCAAAACCCAGCAGTCGGTATCGGATCCCTTTTTGCTGGAATTGCTGGGGGTGATTGCCGATGAGCTAAGCCTGCATGGCTACGACATGCTGCTCTCTACCAGCAAACGCGATGACAAAGACTGGGGCAGTTATTTTCTGGACTCGAAACGGGCCGATGGCCTGATCATCATTGGTCAGGGTGAGCACGATCCCCGGGTGGAAGCGCTGGCTCAGACCCAGGTGCCTTTTGTGGTATGGGGCGGGCGCAGCGGGGATGAACCTTACCCCATCATTGGCAGCGACAACCGTCAGGGTGGCCGCCTTGCCGCCGAACACTTGCTGGCACAGGGCTGCCGGCAACTGGTGTTTCTGGGCGATATCCGTCACAACGAAATCGAGCAACGGCATCTGGGCATGCTGGATGCCTGCCAGGCCGCCGGCATTGCCAGCGACGCCGTGCAGCAGCTGAGCTGTGATTTCACCGCGCAGGACGGCTATCTGAAAACTCAGCAGCATCTATTCGCCCGCCTGCCAGAACTGGACGGCATCTTTGCCGCCAGCGATGCCATTGCCATGGGCGCCATGAAAGCCTTGCTGGAGCATGATATTGCCATTCCGCAGCAAATCGCCTTAGTTGGTTTTGACGACATTGCCATGTCAGCCTATTGCACGCCATCACTCAGTACGGTGAAGCAAAACACCCAGAGTGGCGGCAAAGCCCTGGTGAACCAGTTGCTGACGCGGATGCAAGGCCAGCAACCCTTGTCGGAGCAACTAGCGGTGAAGCTACTGTGCCGTCAGTCCAGTTTACGACGGCTGTAACAGCCGCCAACCGGGGCTTGATTCAAGCCAGCGCCTGCAACTGGGCTATGGATAACGCCGCTATCTGCGGCACCACCAGGCTGGCCTGAACCAGCCGTGCGGGTTCGCCAATACCAACCGGCCGCATACCAGCGGCACAAATGGCTTCAATCCCCGCCACCGCATCTTCCACTCCAATGCAGTGCGCTGGCGCCACGCCAAGGCCTGAGGCGGCCAATAAAAACACTTCCGGATCGGGCTTGCTGTTTTGCACCTGATTGGCATCGGCGACATAATTAAAGTCACCTGCAATTCCCAGCCGGTCCAGCACAAAAGCAGCATTTTTACTGGCCGAAGCCAGACCAATCTTCCAGCCTTTGGCTTTGATGGCGGCAAAGAGTGGCTGTACCCCCGGATACAGATCAGCTGGACTCATATGCTGGATCAGCTCCAGGTAGTGGGCATTTTTTTGCGCCATCAGCCGCGCTTCTTCCGCCGTGCTTAGCGCCAGGCCGCCCTTTTGGGCAATCCAGCGCAACGAGTTCAGCCGATCGACGCCTTTTAGCTGCTCGTTATCCTGCTCGGTAAAGGGCACGGCCAGTTCATCGGCCAGCGCTTTCCAGGCACGGTAGTGGTACCAGGCAGTGTCGGTCAGTACGCCATCGAGATCAAAAATAATCGCCTGGATAGCCTTAGGCTGCTTCGTCATCCGCTCGTTCATACTGCCTCCCCGGCCAATAACGGCCGTTGCCGTGGTTGCTGCAGTGCCAGCTGCAAGGCCTCACCGTCATGGAAAATAACCAGCGGCTCGCCTGTCAGCAGCTGATACTGCGCCTGCCCCTGCTGTACCCGAAACTCAATAACCCGGCCACGATAATTGAGCCGGAAATTTAAACCAGGTAATTGCGCCGGCAAACGGGGCGCAAAGTGCAGCCCATCGTACCGGCTTCGCAGGCCGGCAAAACCAAACACCAACGCCTGCCAGGTACCGGCCATGCAGGCGATATGCACGCCGTGTTCGGTATTGCCGTGCTGGTTGTCCAGATCCATCCGCGCCGAGTCGCCAAAAAAAGCATGCGCCTCAGCCAATTGACCAAGCTCAGCACAGGCAATGCTGTGAATGCAGGCCGACAAACTGGAATCGTGGGTAGTCAGGGGTTCGTAGTACGCCAGGTTGCGGGCTTTTTGTACCGGGCTGAAGGCATCATCCAGCAGCACCATCGCCAACACCACATCGGCTTGTTTAAGCACCTGATGACGGTAAATCACCAATGGGTGGTAATGCAGCAGCAAGGGGTACTTATCGTTCGGAGTGGCGGCAAAGTCCCAGCGCTTTTTATCCAGAAAGCTGTCGTCCTGCGGGTGCACGCCCAAACGCGCATCCACTGGCAAATACATCCGCTCGGCTGCTTGCTGCCACAACGCGAGTTCCTGCGCACTGAGCTGCCAGCGCTCCAGCTGCTCTGACGCTTCGGCCTGAAGTTTCTGCGCCATCTCAACGGCAAAGCGTAAATGCAGCTGCGCCATGGCATTGGTGTAAAAGTTGTTGTTCACAATGGCGGTGTATTCATCCGGCCCGGTTACACCATGGATTTCAAAAGCCCCATCCCGACGCGGATTGAAACAGCCAAGCTGCAACCAGAGCCGGGCGGTTTCCACCAGCATTTCAATGCCCTGCTCGCGCATAAAGTGCCAGTCATCGCTGGCCAGATAATAACAACGGATGGCGTAGGCAATGGCTGCATTGATGTGGTACTGAGCGGTTCCGGCCGGAAAGTAAGCCGAACACTCCTCCCCCCCGATGGTACGCCAGGGATACAGTGCCCCTGTGCTGTGGGCCATTTCACGGGCGCGCTGCCTGGCCGCATCCAGCTGCTGATAACGAAAGCCAAGCAGCTGCCGCGCCACCGCCGGCTGGGTAAAGCTCAGGCAGGGGATGACATAAATTTCGGTATCCCAGAAATAATGGCCATCGTAGCCCGGCCCGGTCAGGCCTTTGGCGCCGATGTTGCTGCGGCCATCCTTACCGGCCGACTGCCACAAACTGAACAGGTTAAAGCGAATGCCCTGCTGCATCGCCGCATCACCTTCAATCTGCACATCGGCCTGTTGCCAGAACTGCTGACAGGCGCTGGCCTGCTGTGCTGCCAGGCTGGCAAAGCTGTGCTGGCTCAGTTCGGCCAGCTGCAAGGCACAGCGCTGCACCAGATCCGTGGTGTCGGCAACGCTCTGGTGACGATACAACACCCACTTGGTCAGACTGGCGCTTTCACCTTGCTGCAAGGACCAGAGCGCCTGCTCACACAAGACCCCGGGCTTTAACTGCAATTGGCTGATGTTGTTTGCTACAGCCGGCCAGGCATGCTGCATCATGGCACAGACGGCAAAGTCACTGCCATGCACCTGATGCAACATCCAACCTTGTTGTGCAGCAAAACCCTGCTGCTGCAAATTCAGCGTATCGGCAATAGAAAACACGCCGACCCGCGGGTCGTCTTTTTTGCTAAAGGGGGCATAACAAGCATCCAGTTCAGAGCAGATCGCAATCTCACCACTGAAATTCAGTGCCGTTACCTGATAAGCAATACACAGTAATTCAGGATGTTGCATTGAAACCAATCGCTGGCTGCTGATCAGCAGCCGTTTACCGCTTTTGCTCTGCCACTGCCATTGGCGCTGCAACACGCCCTGGCGCATATCCAGGCTGCGCTGGTGTTCGAGTGCACCACTTAGTTCTACGCGCTCACCATCCAGCTCGCAGTAGATGCGTTTACCATTGGCGACCTGCAGCATGGTGTGGTTGTTGCGGGCAAAGCCACAGGCCGACTCACCGTACTGGATGGGCTCCGAGCTGTAGACGCCATTTAAGTAAGTCCCCTCGCAGCTTGACTGGCCCGCCAGACCTTCTTCCAGCGTTCCCCGGGTACCGATGTAACCATTGGCCAGGCTCAGCAGGGTTTCACACAGCAGCGGCTGTGCGGGTGTTAGTGCTTGCTCAGTCAACCGCCAGGCATCAACCTGCAAAGGGCCGGCGAAAGGGGTGCTTGTTGCCATAGTGCTTACCTTTTGTTCCATTCTGCACTCACTATACAATGAATTAAATTGCAATTGCAATCGATTGCAAAAGCAAATGTATTGGGTGTATAGTGGCAAAACAGGGTAAAAAAGCAGCAGGTAGCACAGCTGCCGCACTATAAAAAGAGACGACTACCATGAACCATCTGCGCATTAAAATGGCATTACTGCTGACCTATTTTGTCTTTGCTATCTTGCTAAACAGTGTTGGCACTGTGATTTTGCAGGTCATTCACAGCTTTCAGGTGAGCAAAGAAAGTGCCAGTTTGCTGGAAGGGTTTAAGGATATACCGATTGCGGTGGTGTCGTTTTTACTGGCGTCCTGGCTGCCACGCCTTGGCTATCAGCGCGCCATGATGATTGGCGTGACCATGGTGATGCTGGCTTGTATCGCCATGCCACTGTTGCCGGCATTCTGGACCACCAAGCTACTGTTCTTTACCGTCGGCTCCGCTTTTGCACTGGTCAAGGTCTCGGTCTATGCCAGCATTGGCCTTATTACCGAGAGCCGGGAGCAGCATGCGTCTTTGCTGAACTTTATCGAAGGCTTCTTTATGCTGGGTGTGTTATCCGGCTACTGGGTGTTTGCTGCTTTTATGAATCCGGCCGAGCCCGAGTCGCTTAGCTGGCTGCAGGTGTACTGGTTGCTGGCCGGGCTTTGTGTGCTCAATTTGTTGCTGCTGGCCAGCACGCCGATCCCAAAAGTGCCACTGGAGCCCACACGCAGCGCCCGGCAGGATTTTGTGAGCATGCTGCAGCTGCTGGTCCTGCCGCTGGTGCTGGTGTTTATTGTCTCCGCGTTTTTATACGTGGTGCTGGAGCAGGGCATCGGTACCTGGCTGCCTACCTTTAATAACCAGGTGCTGCAGCTGCCGAACCAGCTCAGTGTGCAATTAACCAGCATCTTTGCCGCCAGCCTGGCACTGGGCCGGCTGCTGGCAGGCGTCGTCCTGCGCCATTTGTCATGGTATGCCCTGGTCAATCTGTGCCTGCTTGGCATGGCCGCTCTGATGCTGCTGATCCTCCCTATGACCCGGGATGTGGTGGTGTCTGAAACAGTGCACTTGTGGAATGCCCCGCTGGCGGCTTACCTGTTCCCGCTAATTGGTCTTTTTATGGCGCCGGTCTACCCCATTATCAGCTCGGTGATGTTAAGCGCACTGCCCAAAGCCCGCCATGCCGCCATGACCGGTCTGATTGTGGTGTTCTCCGCCCTTGGCGGCACCACCGGTTCGATGATCACCGGCCTGACCTTTGCCCGCTTCGATGGCCAGACTGCCTTTTACTTGTCGCTAGTGCCGCTTAGCCTGTTGCTGCTTAGCCTACTACTGCTGCATCGCTGGCACCGCCAGGGGCCAGTGCCAACCACCACCTGACACGCATCAGGACCGATGCACCTTGTGCGCTGGCTGTGGTATACTCCGGCGCTGCTGTCACAACCATTCAAAGGCTTATGCAACCGACATCGCATCAGTTAACCTCTGCCGAGAAAAAAGCCGCCGCAGCGCTGGCGTTGATTTTTTCCAGCCGGATGCTGGGCCTGTTTATGTTGCTGCCGGTATTTGCCATTTATGGCACCGAGCTGGCCGGTTTTTCCCCGCTGTGGATTGGTTTAGCCATTGGTGCCTATGGCTTTACCCAGGCGCTGCTGCAAATCCCGATGGGTTGGTTATCCGATAAAATTGGCCGCCATCAGGTGATGTTGCTCGGCCTTGGCCTGTTTGCGCTGGGCTCCGTGGTAGCGGCCCTGGCCGACTCCGTCTATATGGTGACCTTTGGCCGGGTGCTGCAAGGGGCCGGTGCCATTGCCGGCGCTGTGTTGGCACTGGCAGCCGATCTGACCCGCGAAGAGCAGCGCCCCAAGGTGATGGCTATCATTGGTATGAGCATTGGTCTGTCGTTTGCCGCGGCTATGGTGCTGGGGCCGATGATCGCCGCCCGTGCGGGTTTAAGTGGTGTGTTCTGGTTCACTGCAGCGATGGCCCTGCTGGCGATGGGGCTGGTGCTACGTACCCCCAAAGCCATCCATCAGGCGCCACAGCGCGAAACCCTGGCGGTACCGGCTTTGCTTGGCAAACTGCTGCGCTCGCCCCAACTGCTGCGGTTGAATCTGGGTATCATGCTGCTGCACTTTTTACTGACCGCACTCTTTATTGCTTTACCGCAGCAACTGCTGGCACTGGATTTTGGCAGTGACGCGCACTGGCACCTCTATTTGCCGGTGTTGTTTGGCTCCTTTGTGCTGATGGTACCGATGATTATCATCAGTGTTCGTAAGCAACAAGAGATTGCTTTTTTCCGGCTGGCATTGGTGCTGTTATTCAGCGCTACTCTGCTGTTCTGGCTAGGCGCGGCGCAACTGCCGCTGCTGGCAGCAGCCTTGCTGCTGTTTTTCACCGGCTTTAATTATCTTGAGGCCAGTTTGCCCGCCTTGCTGTCTCGCCAGGCACCAGCCGGCCAAAAAGGCACCGCCATGGGGCTCTATTCCAGTGCGCAGTTTTTCGGCGCCTTTTTAGGTGGTCTGGCCGGTGGTCTGGTGGCAAGCAAGTTTGGCCTACCAGCGGTCTTTCTACTCAGCACCCTGCTTACCATCGGCTGGCTTGCCTCAACCGTCGGTATGTCCGTACCAGCCAAAGCAGAGCGACTCAGCATTGATCTGAGCAATAAAACCAGCCGTGAAGCAGAGGCGCTGTTGTTGCAACTGACCGGGCTGCCCGGTGTGCTGGAAGCAACCCTGGTGCCCGAGGAGCAGCGCTGTTATTTGAAAGTACAAGCTGGCAGTTTTGATTACCAGCAACTGCAGTCACTGCAGGCTAGCTGATGTCAGTTTTGTTTACATAGCTTGACACCTCCTGGACTGGTTGTTTTATAACCAACTGAATTGGCGCTATATAAAAAGTTGGCATCTTCTATGCAATTTCCTTGTTGCCTGGGCTCAACGCCCAACCATTAGAAAAGGAAGACAACAATGAAGACACAACATAAAACAACCTTAGGACTGTTGGCAGGCGCGGCCTGCTTGTTGTCAGCTCAAGCCTTCGCAGCGCCCATCTCCTCATTCGACTTTACTGTCGGGGGTGGTTTTGTCGGTGGTTCAGCCACCTGTAATGACGCTAGCGACTGTGTAACCTATGCCAATACAGATCCTCTGTCCGGGGACTTTTTAAATATCACTTGGGGCACTCCCTTCTCAAGTGGCGGACAAACCAGTGGCCTGGAAATTGAACACGACCCCTTTGGTCTTGGCGCTATTTCGGTAGGTGCTGGGCCTCAGGTGATTGGTTCTTTCAGCCACGCAAACTTTGTCTTATTGCTTGATGGCGGCTGGATGGACTATGTGCAGCTCTCCGGTATTTTTAATCTGTTTGATCCAGACAGCAATCCGATTGTGTCCATACCACAGCTAAACAATCTGGCTTTTTACGAGACACTGAACACACCACCCTGCGATGATCCTTTCCCTGGTGGCAACGCAACAAACTGTGATGATGTGTTTACCACTGAAATCCTGGCAGGAGCCTTTGATTTCACCATCGGTGATTACATCTATACCTTTAGCTTTGGCTTTGAAGCCGGTCCTGGTTTAACTGGCTTCACTATAGATACCTGGGATTTTGGCTTTGGTGATGGCCCGGTTGATGTGGTACGGATCTGGACCCGGGAAAATGGTGTCAGTACCATTTATACTACGGCCTCCATTACCGCACGTTCAGTACCAGAACCTGGAACGTTGGCCTTATTTGGTTTGTCTTTAGTGGGCATGGGTGCTTATGCCCGCCGCAGAAAACAAAGCTAATTCTTACCGTGTAACTACCTTAAAAGAGGCTGATGATGACAGCCTCTTTTTTATTGGCTTTTTCCAGCTTGAATGCCCTGACACCATGGTATACTCTGAGAACAAACGCGATAAGGCCTGACTGTAAAATGGTTAGGATTAGTGACCAGCGAGGAGAATAAATTCATGGCACGTGGTGTAAATAAAGTCATCTTGGTAGGAAACCTGGGCGCTGACCCGGAAGTGCGATATATGCCACAAGGCGGTGCAGTTGCCAATCTAAGCATTGCAACCTCAGAAAGCTGGAAAGACAAAAACACCGGTGAAATGAAAGAACAAACCGAATGGCACCGGGTGGTGATCTACCAGCGCCTGGCTGAAATTGCGGGTGAGTACCTGCGCAAAGGCTCCAAAGTCTACCTGGAAGGTAAACTGAAAACCCGCAAATGGACCGATAAAGACAACATCGAACGCTACACCACCGAAATCGTCGCCAGTGAAATGCAAATGCTGGATGGACGCAACGAAGGACAGAGCATGGGTGGTGGCTATCAGGGCCAACAGCAGGCGCCAGCTCAATCGCGCGCTCCGCAACAAACGGCTGCTCCACAACAAAGCAACTTCCAGCAGCAAGCCCCTGCTGGTGGTTATCAGCAGAATCCGCAAGCAGGCTATCAGCAAAGTCAACCGGCTCAGCGGCCACAAAGTCAGCAACAACGTCCGCCGATGGAACCGCCGATCGACTTTGATGATGATATTCCGTTCTGATTTCTTTGTTACTCCGGGCCCGCACCTCTTGGTAAGGGCTCTTGGTCGTACGCTGGGTGCCTTACTTGGCACCCTCTGCTGTCTCTTAAGCTTACCACTTGTTGCTGTCCCCCAAAGCGACTCTTTGCAACACTTTTTCCTTGAACAGTGGACCACCCGTGATGGTTTGCCCCACAATACCATCAACAGCATCGTGCAAACCGACGATGGTTATTTATGGTTTGCCACCTGGGAAGGGATTGCCCGCTATAATGGCCGCAGCTTTACGCTGTTTGATCGTAGTGCCAGCACCGGCTTGCCGGACTCGGGCATCTTTGCTTTGTATGCCGCCAGTGACAATACACTGATTGCCGGTGGTTCGCGCGGAGGGCTGGTCCGCTACCAACAAAACCAATGGACACCACTCCCCCTGGCTGGTGCTTTGGTACGGGCAGTCCTGCAAGACCAACAGCAACGCTTATGGATCGCCACCGAAAGTGCAGGCCTCTGGCGACAAGAACCCGATGGCCAGCGATACCGGATTAGCGGCAGCAGTGGTTTGAACTATGAAGCCATGTATAGCCTGGCGGAGGGCCAGCAGGGCAGAGTGTGGGTGGGTTCAGCCGAAGGGCTTTTCCTTGTTCGGGATAATCATGTCAGGCATTTCCTAACAGCCGATGGCTTACCGGCCGGCCCGGCATTTAGTATCGCGCTCAATGCTCAAGAGCAAACCATCGTTGCAACAGAGCAGGGGGTCTTTATTGGTGATGAGCGACAAGGATTTCAGTTATTACATCCTGAACTGACCATGGCTGCATCGGCCTTGTTGGTCGAAGGTGATACGCTTTGGATTGGTACACTAAGTGATGGGTTATTTCGCTACAATCCAGCTGGGTTGGAGGCCCTGGGCACTGACAGCAACAAACCAGCCAACCGGATCCTGGCATTGCGCAAAGATAATGAGGGCAGCTTGTGGGTAGGTACCAATGGCGGTTTATTCCGTCTACGCAATGCCCCTTTTACCTCGATTACCACACAACATGGTCTGGCCGATAATTTTGTGCGGGCCGTGCTGCCTCTGGCGGACGGTTCGGTGCTGGCAGGCACCAGCCGTGGCGTTGCCCAGATCCGCAACCAACTGGCAGAGCCTTTTGACCACCCGGAGCCATTTTTACGCGAATCCATCCTGAGTATGGCAGAAGATCAGGATGGACAACTCTGGTTTGGCAGTTATGCCTATGGCCTGCTAACCATTGCACCGGATGGCAGCAGTCGTTTGTTTGACCGCAACGATGGGCTTTGGACCAACGAAGTGCGCTCCATCCTACCCGCTGCCGATGGCAGTGTCTGGATTGGCACCTCGCGTGGATTAAACCGCTGGCAACAGGGGCGGATGGAGCGGCTGGATACAGAGTCTGGCCTGCCTGGAAATTACATTATGGCCCTGTATCAAAGCAGTGATGGTCGCATCTGGATTGGGACTGGAACCGGCGTTGCTTACTGGCAGGATGGTGACATTCATACGCTCAATTTATACAGCCAAGATGGCGCGGAGTTTGCTTTTGGATTTCTCGAGCTACCCCAGCAAAAGTTTCTGTGGATGGCAACGGATCGGGGGCTGGTGCGTTATGATTTAAATACCGGCACACTTGCCAACATAGGCCGAAGCGCAGGGCTGCCGTTTGATAAGTATTTTCAGATCGTCGCTGATAGGCAAAACAATCTGTGGCTCACCAGTAACCGTGGCATCCTGCAGTTCTCACTGCAGGATGCCCTAGCCGTGCTGAACAACCAAAAGTCCATTCTGCCATTCGAGCATTTTTCCGAGGGTGATGGCATGCTGAGTGCCCAGGCCAATGGTGGATCGAATCCTGCAGCTGCTCTGCATCCAGATGGCTCGGTCTGGGTGGCCACCGCTGGTGGCGCGGTATTTTCTCACCCAGAGCGGCTTAGCAGCTTTTCGGCTTTTATACCACCGGTCGTGATAGAGCAGATTCGGGTGGATGGTGAATTGCAACAGCCGATTGGTCCGTTACAGCTTGCTGCTGGTACCCAGCGTATTGAGCTCTATTATGCCGGCCTAGGCTTTGTTTTGCCGCAACACATCCAGTACCGCACCCGTCTGATTGGTTTCGATAGCGACTGGGTTGAGCGGGGGCAACAACCTTATGCTGAATTAACCAACCTGGCTCCTGGAAACTATACCTTTGAAGTGATTGCAGCTTATCCCGGTGGAGCCTGGAGTGAGCAAGCTGCTGCCCTGACCTTCTCTATTGCTCCACATCTGTGGCAACGGCCGGGGTTTTGGTTATTGATGCTGGCATTGCTATCGCTTGCTTTGCTGCTACTGTTTCGAATGCGCCTGCGTAGACTGGAGCTGGCTGCCCTCGAGTTAAAGCGCCAGGTCGCGGAGAAAACGGCTCAATTGCAATTAAAAGCGGACCACCTCGAGCAGACCAACACAGAAAAATCCGGCTTACTTGAGCAGCTTCGACTGCAATCGGAAGCCTTCGCCAAACAAGCAAGGCAGGACCCCTTAACAGGCTTAGCCAATCGCCGGGTTTTTGATGAAGTACTGTTGCAGGAATTTAATCGCGCCAAACGACACCAGCACCCGTTATGCCTGGCACTGATCGATATTGATTTCTTTAAACAGGTCAATGATCGCTGGTCGCACTCGGTCGGTGATGAAGTACTCATTCGGGTTGGCCGCAGCTTGCAGCAACAGTGCCGCAACACAGATACCGTATCACGTTGGGGTGGTGAAGAGTTTGCCTTGCTGCTGCCTGAAACCGGTTTACCTGAAGTACTGCAGCTGTGTGAGCGTTTACGCAGCCAGATCAGCCAGCTTGATTTCTCCGATATTGCCAGTGATCTTCGTATCACTGTCAGCATCGGTGTTGCCGAGTGCCAGGATAGTACGAGGGCCGATCGCTTACTTGGTCTGGCCGATAAAGCCCTGTATCAGGCCAAAGCAAAAGGTCGTAATCAGGTCTGCGTCAGTCACGCACAGAACAGAACCTAACGTCAGCACTCTTGCTGTTTCAACCCTTGCAATACCAAAGCAGCAAAATCATCTGCGGGCAAAGGCCTGGAAAATAGATAGCCCTGAAACTCATCGCAACCAATCTGTTTAAGAAAATCATGCTGTGCCTGATGCTCAACTCCTTCAGCCAGCACTTCAAAACCCAGGGTGTGTGCCAAAGTGATAATGGCTTTGCAAATTTCAGCATCTTGCTGATGCTCTGGTAATTGATCAATAAAGCTCTTATCGATTTTTAGTACATCCAGCGGCAAGGCTTTCAGATACGCCAACGAAGAGTAACCGGTACCAAAGTCGTCAATCGCCAGACGAATGCCCAGTTGCTTTAACCGCTGCAGTAAACCGATTGCATCAGCATGCTGTGTGATTAAAGCACTTTCGGTCATTTCCAGCTCCAATAAGGAAGCTTCAAAGCCTGTGCTAAGCAGGGTATCAGCGATATGCTGCGCCAAACCCTCACGTTGAAACTGGTGAGCAGAAACATTCACAGCAATGCGCAAATTACCTAGCCCGAGTTGCTGCCAAAGCACTCCTTGCCGGCAACTTTGCTGAATCACCCAAAGGCCAATGTCATGAATCAACCCCGTCTGTTCAGCGATTGGAATAAAGCGGTTTGGCCCAATCAGCCCTTCAACCGGATCTTGCCAACGGATTAGCGCCTCAGCGCCTACAATTTGCCCTGTTGCAAGTTGAACCTGTGGCTGGTAATAGAGCTCCAAATGCTGCTCTAAGATCGCGGCTCTTAGACGGGATTCCAGCATGAGCCGCTCCCTGGCACTTTGTGTTAAGCCGTCAGTATAGTAAGCACTATTATTGCGTCCTTCACTCTTTGCCTTATACAACGCGGCATCCGCGCCTTGGAGCAAGGCTTCTGCACTTAGATCATGCAGCGGATACAAACTAATGCCGGCACTGGCGCTTAACTTCACCTCCATACCGTTGCTTAAGGTCCAGATACGGTGAATGCATTGCAGCAACTTATTGGCTACTCGGGCAGCATCTTCCGGCTGAGCTATATCATCAATCTGCACCGCATATTCATCCCCCCCCAACCGAGCCAGGTAGTCGGCAGGTCGCAACACAGCTTTCAATTGTTGGGTGAGTTGTTGCAACAGCTCATCACCAATACTATGGCCATAGCTGTCATTGATATTCTTAAAATGATCCACATCCAAAATAATCACGGCAATCAGCTGAGTCCGACGCTCAGCCCGCTCAATGGCCTGCGTTAACTGGCGAACAAAGGACGCTCTGTTTGGCAAATCGGTCAGCGCATCATGGTGTGCAAGATAGGCGACCTGCTGCTCGTGTTTTTTTTGTTCCGTCAGATCTATATCGATGCAATACATCTGCGGCGGCTTGTCTGGCAATTGTACCAAGGCATGTGAAGAAAATACTGTCACCAGACTACCATCCTTTCGTTCAAGCATTAGCTCCGCGGAGGGAATGGGTCGCCCCGTTGTCATCATGTGATCAATGGCCGCTTTGACATCATTTGCCATCGTGGCCGGAATGATTAAATCCAGCAGATTTTTACCCAAGGCCTCTTTTGGCGTATAACCATAGATGCGCTCACTGGCACGGTTCCAGTAAATGGTGGTACCGTCAGCCTCATAGCCCTGTATAGAAATAGCGGCCTCACTATCCAGCAAGGCCTGAAACTTCAAGTTAGCAGCCCGCAGCTCATGCTCAATGTTTTTTAAGTCATTAATGTCTTCAATAATTGAAATATAAAAAGGTTGGCCAAAGGCTGGGTTATCCACTTTTCGCACTCCCAGTCGGCACCAGATATAACGCCCGTCTTTATGACGATAACGCTTTTCCATGCTGTACTCACGTCGCACGCCGGTTTTTAACTGCTCTAGCTGGGTGATATCCTTGGATAAGTCTTCTGGATGGCTGATCTGTTGGAATGTCATTGCCTGCAATTCCAACTGGCTATAACCCAAGATTTGCTGCAAGCGATCATTGGTTCTAAGCCACTGCCCAGAAAGGCTGACGTGTGCAATCCCAACGTTGGCCAGCTCAAAAGTTTGCTCAAACAACTGCCTGGCCTGGGCCGATTGTTTTTCTGCAGATTGCCGCTGTTTGAGCAAAACCCAGGCCAGAGCCGCAGTAAAGCCAACATAAAGCCAGCCTTTATAGGTCTGAAACTCACTGTATAATTCTGGATCCGAGACAATCACGCCAAGCAAATAGTCACTGCTGCTAATCCAAAGCACACCAAAAGTGAGATAAAGCAAAGCGCCAAGCCAAGGTTGCTGGCTGAGTTGGCCAGTACCGTTTGCCTGGCTTCCATTGGTAGACCATTGCATGCTTCACGCTTCCTTTTTCCAGGCCGAGATATACCCACATAATCTCAAGATGCAGGCTTCAGAATCTTGAGATTTATTGGTTAGACATCTAGCTTCTGATACAAATCAGCCAGTTAAGCATAGACTATATTTAGCAAAGGGGCAGATGAAGCAAAATAAGTATGCCAGCCCTCGCGGGCTGGCAATTATTCAGAATGAATAGACTAAGGTCAGTGAGGTTTGCGTATCAGTACGCTTTTTATCCACCGGCACATCGGTGTCATTTTGCACAGTAAAGGCTGCTTTCATTTGCATACGGCCATTGATACGTGCCGTTAGTGAGGTTTCCGCACTGGTTCTGGTGTTGTCATCACCATACTCAACGGTCAGGTCCTGGCGAAACTTGGCATTCTCACTGATTTGCCAACGATAAATAGCACCTGCCCGAGCCAGCAAACCACTTTCCGTTTCACCCAACGCGGTTTTGCCACGGGAATAACCCGGACCAATCTCGACGTTCAGACTGTGATCCACCAGGTCCAGCAAACGAGTACCATAACCGACAGCAAGTGTAGAATATTTCCGATAAGCACCGAACTTATCGTCGGTATGCCGAGCCAACGCGAACAAGGTGTCATGCTCAGTTTCCAGCTTAAACGCGCTCTTCACCGAAGCACTGAAACGTTCTGCCGTTCGCTCGCGTTCAGAACTGCCATCCGCCAGTCGCCTCTTGTCTTCTTTAAAAAAGGCGCTAAAGAGATACTCGTTGTCAAAACGCTCCAGCCGTTGCAGCGAATTCAGCCGGCCGGTTATGGAGGTCCCTTCGGTATTGCCCGAAGTGGTAATGGCTCCAAGTTCAGCAGACGAGGTCCACCCCAGTTCTTCTGCCTGACCATGAAAACCTGCAACCACCAACAACATGGCAGCTGCAGTCATCGAATACTTCATTAGTTCTCCTGCTTGTTGGAATGAAGATGCACATCCATTTGTGGAAACGGAATACCAATGCCCTGCTCATCAAAGGTCAGCTTCACTTTTTCCAGCGTCTCCCAATAAACACCCCAATAATCAGCCGCATTAACCCAAGGCCGAACCAGAATGTTGACCGAAGAATCCGCCAGCTCACCAATCGCGATAACTGGAGCAGGCTCAGCTAAGACTCGCTCATCAGCTGCCAGGATATCCGCCAGAATCTGCTTGGCTTTGCGTAAATCCGAATCGTAACTGATGCCAATGACTAAATCCACCCGACGGGTTGGCTCGGCAGAGAAGTTGGTGATGGCACTACCGGTAATTTGCGCATTGGGGATAAGCACTTTTTTGTTATCAGGTGTTTTTAGTATGGTCTGGAAAATCTCTATCTTATCCACTGTCCCCATCACACCACCGGCATCAATAAAGTGCCCTGCTTTGAAGGGACGGAAAATGATGATCAAGACACCGGACGCAAAGTTTGCCAGGGAACCTTGCAACGCCAGGCCAACCGCCAAACCGGCAGCACCCAAAATAGCAATGAAGGAAGTGGTTTGCACACCGATATGCGACAGTGCCATCAACAAGACGGCGATCATGATCAGGGTATAAACAATGCTTCCAAGGAAACTGACCACAGCCTTGTCGATTGAGCGTCCAAGCAAGGCCCGCTCCATAACACCGGTAATGCCTTTGGCAATCCAGCGACCAATCACAAAGATGACCAAAGCAAACACAATACTAATCAGATGGTGGTACACCACCTCCTGATTTTCCGTGACAAAATTCGTTACTTCATCCATAAACGTCTCCAGCAGGTTTTTGTTAATTATCGCAGAATAATAGCACAAGCTGTACCAGCTCAAATCGCAATGTACCTGATCCATGGATATTTTTCCCGGGCAGGAAAAAAAGTTTGGTACCAGGCGTTATTTTCGCTAAAATACCCGCCACGCAAAGTGGTGACTGTAGCTCAGTTGGTAGAGCCCCGGATTGTGATTCCGGTTGTCGTGGGTTCGAGCCCCATCAGTCACCCCATTCTTCTTCTTTTATTTCCTGCCAAATTTCCGCTAAGCTTGACTCCCGAAGAGCAAAACGGTTTTTTTCATGCTAAGTTTGCAAGCTTTGCAGCAACAACTGGAGCAACAGCAAGCTCCACTGGAAAGCTGGGATCCTCCTTTTTGTGGAGATATGGCGCTCCGCATTGCTCAGGATGGTCAGTGGCTATATCAGAATAGTCCGATTGGCCGTTTGCCTCTGGTTAAGTTATTCGCTTCCGTACTGGTCAAAGAGGGTCAGGAGTATTTCCTGAAAACGCCGGTGGAAAAAGTACGTATTCAGGTCGAAGACGTGCCTTTTCTTATCCACAGCTGGCATTGGCAACAAACCTCTGCCGGCCTGGCACTGATTGCGGTTACCAATCTGGGCGATCAGCTCATTATTAGCCATCAACATCCTATCCGATTGCAGGCCTATCAAGAGCAACAGGTGCCCTACATCGGGTTATGGCGTGGTTTAGAGGCAAGGTTGAGTCGCAATGTCTATTACCAATGGATAGAGCAGGCTCAGCAATGCAAGCAAGCTAATCCCAACCAGCTGTGGCTGCAAAGTGCCGACTATCGATTTTTACTCGGAGAACTGTGAGTCTTTTTAAAAACTGAAGCCTGCCAACATAAGTGATACTGTAACAAAGACACCGACTTAAACAGTCAAATGCCGCTATTTGTCGCATTCACCTTGCTGTGAGTAAAAATACTGCCAGATTAAGAGTTGTCTTTAATAAGTCATTCTGGAGTCATGATGTTACGTCCAACTTTATTAGCGGTCGGTGTATTACTCGCCTGTAGCTCAGTCCAGGCAGCGACCTTCATCCATGCCGGTAAGCTTATTACCGCCGAAGATAACCGGATCCTGAATAACCAGACCATTGTTATTGAAAATGGCATCATTCAGCGCGTTGAAGCAGGATTTTTGTCACCAGCGGCGACGGATGCACTGATAGATTTGCGCCAGCATACGGTGATGCCCGGTTTGATGGACATGCATACCCACTTCTCAACTCAGATCAGCGCCACTTCCTATGCGGAAGGTTTTCGGATGAATGAGGCCGATTATGCTTTGCGTGGTGCAACCTTTGCCAATAAAACGCTGTTATCCGGCTTTACCACGGTACGGGAGCTAGGTGACAGCCATCATGTAAGCGTGGCACTGAAGAACGCCATTGCCAATGGTTATGTGCAGGGCCCCCGTATTTTTGCGGCGGGTAAATCGCTGGCCACCACCGGTGGCCATGCCGATCCAACCAATGGTATTTCCTTTCGTCGCATGGGCGATCCCGGGCCAGTCGAAGGCGTGATCAATAGCCCCGACCAAGCACGCAAAGCTGTGCGCCAACGCTACAAAGAAGGCTCAGATTTAATCAAAATTACTGCCACCGGCGGCGTCTTAAGCGTGGCAGCCAGCGGCATGAATGCTCAATTTACTGAAGAAGAAATTCAGGCCGTAGTCGCAACAGCTCGTGATTACGGCTTTAAGGTAGCTGCGCATGCACATGGTAAAGAAGGCATGGAGCGAGCCATACGGGCCGGCGTAGACTCGATTGAGCATGGTACTTACATGGACGATGCCACCATGGCTTTGATGAAACAACACGGTACATACTATGTACCAACCATCAGTGCAGGTAAGTTTGTCGCTGATATGGCGGTCATGCCAGGTTTCTTCCCTGAGCTGGTGCGTCCCAAAGCACTGGAGATTGGTCCCTTAATCCAGGATACCTTTGCCAGGGCATGGCAAGCCGGCGTTAAAATTGCTTTTGGTACCGATGCCGGAGTTGGCCCACACGGCGACAACTGGAAGGAATTTGTCTACATGACCGAGGCGGGCATGCCAGCCATAGAAGCAATTCGCTCTGCCACTTACCATGGTGCTCAGCTGCTGGGTGTGAGTGATCAGCTCGGCACGATTACAGCCGGCAAAAAAGCCGATCTGGTTGCTGTACCCGGAAATCCACTGGAAAACATCGGGTTGATGGGACAAGTTAGCTTTGTGATGAAGGATGGCGTGATTTACAAGCAATAACTATCAGGCCCACCGGTGTTCGCCTGCTGGTGGGCTTATAGACAAATTTTAAGCATTTGAGCAAACAATGACCAAACTAATGTCAATATTTATTACACAGCAAAAACCACTGCATCGTAATGATATGAATTTTAATAAGATATAAATATGGCACCTATGTTGCTTAACCCCGCCAACATTAAAGGGAAAAGCGCATGAAAATTAACAATTACATCTTACCACTAACTATTCTTACCGCTGTGGGCAGTACCCAGGCCATCGCAAATATTATTGACTTTGATATAACTACTGATGCATCTGTGCATTTTCATGGTGAAATTGCGAATTGGGATTCGAGCAGTGGCACCACGGATAGTCTGGCGATAGCCGAAATAGTGAATCTATTTGAAACCCCAACTTCAGCCACGGCTCGCTCAGAAGGCAATGACTCAGGAAAATTCTTCCTGCAAGGGGATGTCCTGCATAATGGTGCCTGGTTTGGTGCAGATAGCAGTTTGGTCCAAAATCTGGTCTTTCAAAATCAAACTGGCATGGATCAGTCCTATCATTTCAACTTTACCATTGAGCAAGGCATGCTGGCGCTTTTTGGCGCTTTGCAGCCTGAGGATGACCTCCATCCGAGCCACCATGTGGAAGCTTCCTATCAGGCCGACATCCTGTTAAACGGCCAAAGCATCTGGACCAGCAGAGCATGGCTTCAGAGCACTTCAAGCGGCTTGTCACTAACCACGGAAGGGACCGTCCTTACTGCGAACCTTGAGCAAACTCTGCTGGATGATAGTTGGCTGGCAGAAGCGTACCGCTGGGATGCACAGAGCTTTCAGCTCAACCTTGGCCAATTAGCGGCAGGAGCAAGTTTTGAGCTAAGTTATCAGGTAAGCGCCTATATTGGCGGACGTCCGGCATCTGCCAGCTGTCAGGAATGGCAATGCGGTGGCCACTACTATTTTGGCGACCCTTTCAGCTTTGGTGGCGCCATGTTAAATAACAGCAATTTTAGCATCGCCAATCAAGAACCAACGCCCGTGAATACGCCGGCAACCTTTGGCTCAATGTTGCTGGGTCTGTTGGTACTGACCCGACTGCGTCGCCGTAGTTTTTAACAAGTTAGCGCAAGGCTTTACCACTCAAACGGTAAAGCCACTTCTGTTTAGCCAGACACCTGAGCCCGGTACTGGCTAAGCAGCTTCTCGACATCAGCCAGGATAAAATCTTTTAAATCCACTTCGGCTTTTTCACGGATTTTATCCAACTGCCGTATATGTGCCTTATCGTGTTGTTTACGGGCTTTATGAGTTGGCATATCTTTCACCACCTCATACATCTGGCAAATTCCAGGGTACTCGGTCACAGGATCGGCTTTGTCAGCCAGCTCCAGATGATCCAGCAGCACCCAAACCCTTAAAGCGCCTTCCGATAACTCACATTGTTCCGCTTGCATGGCCCGGCTAATCAGCACGATGCTATCAATCAGGTATTGGTTTTTCTTTTGCTTTGTCTGCTCCGCTTGCTGACTTTGCATCCTGACCAGCAGCAGTAAACGTCCGGCGTAAAAGGCCAAACCAGCAATAATCGCGGCCCCGGCCAATAACAAAATCCACCACAACCAACTCATCCATTTTCCTCATCATCATCGGATAACAACTGCGCACGCCAGTCGGTACGCTCAAACTCAGCCAGAGGATCAAGCGGCTCGTCATCATCTGCCAGCCCCAGCTGCTGCAGTAATTGTTCGTAGCGCTCGGTCATTCGGTTAAAGTACTTGGCATCTTTGCCTGTTAGCACCTCTTCGCGCTCTACCCGCTCAAGCAGCTGTTGCAAATACGAGTCTTGCTCTAGTTGTGCCAGCTCCTGCTCTGGTGTTAAGGTCGCAGCCGCAACCGCCTTAGCAACCGACGCTTTCGGTTGGATCGGCTTTAACAGCGGTTGTGCATCTGCGACATCCTCTGGCAATAATGGCACTGGCTTTTTACTGCCCAACCGTGGGTCCTTGTTTCCACTGTTGCCAGAAGGCTCCGATGCTTTTCGCAGTAACTGTGAATTGCGCTGGCCCGGCTTGCCACCAGATCCAGACTTTTTACTTTCTTCTTTGCGCTCGCGCTGCTTACGAACTTCTGCAGCCGGTAAAAAGCGTGGGCCATTATCGCCACTATTGCGAGTCTTCTTTTGACGTGTCATGTTTTGCTACCTGGTAAGCGCTTTTCGCAAAACGCTGCTAAAGCCGCTGATTGATGGGCTTTATTTTAACACATCCTCAGGGGATGCAAGGATAGTGGTGCGAAGAATTATGAATAAAGAAAAGGCGATAAGTTGCCTTATCGCCTCTGCCAGGTGTCTAAAGTGGACACTTCTTTCATCTGCTGCAGTCATAATGACCTGATTGGACAGCGCGTCCGAATGGTCCCTGGTATTATTTTGTAATATCCCTATGCAGCTTTTTTGTTAGTGATCATCCTGATACTTTCTGTGTCGTCCATGGATAGCGCACGAACATCGCAGCGATGTTGTATTCGTCGTCGCACTTACTGAGCTTTCCGTGCCATCAGTTCCATTTTCTCGACGCGTTACTTAATGTAACGAAGTGTTAATCTACGCCAATTTCAGCAGATAACAACCCCTAGATGGAAAAAAATCCACAACATTTGACAGGCCATTCATTATTTACTGCTTTATCAGTTATTTAGTTGCATACCCATGCAACTTAAACCACTCTCATCAAGCACTCCAATGGCATATATCTCACATTGCTTGTGAGATATGTCTCACGCTCATTGCGCTAGAAAGACAAAAAAACCAGCCGGTTGGCTGGTTTTTAGTAGCAAACAGATACCAGGCTTAGTGCAAACCACCAAGATACAAGGACACCATTTCAATATCTTCATCCGTCATTTTACGGGCGATATCCCGCATCATACCATTCATATCATTGGCACGGGCACCGCTACGAAACTCTTTTAAGGTTTCGATCAGGTAAGGCGCATGCTGGAAAGAGATGCGCGGAAAACCTGACAAACTGGTTCCGGCGCCTCGAGGGCCATGACAGGCAATACAGGCTGGAATACCACGTTCAGCATCGCCGCCTCGGTAAAGTTGCTGACCACGCTCCAACGCATGTTCCGGGGTAGTACCGGCCGACATGCTTTGAGAAGCAAAATAAGCAGACAGGTCGCGCATATCCTGATCAGACAAGCCAGCGACCATACCGAACATGATCGCATTGCTGCGGCCCCGTTCACCACCGGTTTGCATGGCTAGCTTGTAGTCCTGCAACTGCTTGTATAAATACTCGGCATGCTGACCGGCAATTTTCGGATAGATATCCATAGGGCTATTGCCATCGGTGCCATGACAGGCAACACAAGTGGTTGCTTTTTCCTTACCGGCCGCCGCATCGCCATCAAATGCATGGGCCGCCCCTATCATGCTGAATAACAGCGTAAGTGGCAGTACAAGTCTTTTCATGTTGTTTCCGTCTCTGTCCGCATTTAGTCGCCAGCTGGGTGGCACCATAGTTATTGCTAAGTTGTTTCAGCTGCTTATTTTACACGATTCTGTCTAATATAAAATCCCATCTATACAGCATTTGCTTCTTCCGATCCATCCGATCCGTTACAATGAAGCATTGGAACCCAAAAAACAGCCTGAGCACTATTTGTCTAGCCCACTCTAATCTGTGGTGAAAGCCTTTGCTCAAGCTTGATTTAAACTGACTGGAGTTTGCTGTGAGCACCCCGACCATCAATTATCAACAAGCTACCTTCCTGACCAGCGCGCCGGATATTCGGGCGTTGCCAACGGATGATGGCATTGAAGTTGCCTTTGCAGGCCGCTCCAATGCAGGCAAGTCCAGCGCCCTTAATGCCCTGACCCGCCAAAAAAGCCTTGCCCGCACCAGTAAGACACCTGGCCGCACTCAGTTGATCAATGTTTTTCAACTGAATGAGCAGCAACGGCTGATTGACTTGCCCGGTTATGGTTTTGCCAAAGTGCCGTTGGCAGTAAAAGAGAAATGGCAGCGCTCACTCAGTGAATATCTACAAAAACGCACTAGCCTGAAAGGTCTGGTTGTACTGATGGATATTCGCCACCCACTAAAAGATTTGGATCAGGATTTGATTCACTGGGCTGTGGCCAGCGAACTGCCGGTGCGTTTATTGCTGACCAAAGCCGACAAACTAAGCCCGGGGCCACGTAAAAAAGCATTATTGGAAGTCACGGAAGCCGCGCTGGCTTTTATGGGTGATGTGCAGGTACAGGTTTTTAGTTCATTAAGCAAGCAGGGCTTACCCGAACTGGAACAAGCTCTGACACAATGGTTTTGTCCAGATCAGGCTCAGGACTGAGCCTAAAAAAACGGCCTCACAGTGGAGGCCGGTATAGCAAACGGGGAGAAGCTATTAGTTCAAATCAACAGGGTGTCTCAATCTTTGAGACGATGTAATGATACTACATAAAAATACAAGTTTGAAGTATTTACTCTAAAAATAACCGAAAAAATTTGCCGTGATGCAATGACCGCCAAAAATAAAAAAACGCCCCACTGCAAGCAGTGGGGCGGCTAATAGTAAGCCTACTTTCCGGTTAGAACTAAGTTCTGACACTGAAAGATAGAACATCTTACCTCTGTACCCTACATTTTCTATACTAGCGTGCACTGCTAAAAAATCAAGCACATTTGGTAAAAAAACTACAAAAAATCTTATTTAGTCATTTACAGCCAACAATTGGTAATAAAATTACCAATTGTTGGCAAGCTGAAGCCAGAGCAAGTTAGTGCGCTTGCTGCCAGTTATCACCAAAGCCCGCTTCAGCCAGCAAAGGCACGTCCAGACTTGCGGCTTGCTCCATGACAGCAGCCAGCTCACGTGCAGCGGTATCGATTTGCTCGTTGGCCACTTCGAACACCAGTTCATCGTGTACTTGCATAATCATCACCGCCTGCAACTCGCAGTGTTGCTTCAAATAGCTAGCGACATCGATCATCGCCCGTTTAATGATATCGGCAGCCGTTCCCTGCATCGGAGCATTAATAGCTGCCCGTTCAGCTGCTTTTTTCCGGGCCATATTGCGGGCATTGATTTCCGGCAGATACAACCGACGGCCAAAAATGGTTTCAACAAATCCCTGCTCATGCGCCTGCTTTCGGGTCCGTTCCATATAAGCCAACACCCCCGGGAAGCGCTCAAAATAGCGATCGACGTATTGCTGCGCCTCCTGGCGTCCGATATCCAGTTGGCGTGCCAGGCCAAAAGCCGACATGCCATAAATCAGACCAAAGTTCACCGCCTTGGCGCGGCGTCGTTGCTCGGTTGTGACCTCTGTCAAAGGCACAGCAAACACCTCGGCTGCTGTCGCTTTATGAATATCCAGCCCAGCGGCAAAAGCATCCAGTAACGCCTTATCACCGGATAAATGTGCCATGATGCGCAGTTCAATTTGCGAGTAATCGATGGCCAGGATCTTTTTCCCCTTAGGCGCAATAAAGGCATGACGGATACGGCGGCCTTCCTCGCTACGAATGGGAATATTCTGTAAGTTTGGCTCGGTTGAGCTAAGCCGGCCGGTTGCTGCGACCGCCTGATGGTAAGAGGTATGCACCCGTCCCGAAGACTTAATCATCTTTGGCAGCTTATCAGTGTAGGTGGACTTCAACTTACTCAGCATGCGGTGTTCCATCAGTAAGCGCGGTAACTCGTAATCATGCGCAAGCTCCTGCAACACTTCTTCGGCTGTCGATGGTGTCCCTTTCGGGGTTTTCTTTAAGACCGGCAACTGCTGCTGCTCAAACAAAATCTGTTGCAGCTGTTTGGGTGAAGCCAAGTTAAATTCCTGCCCTGCCAGCTGATGCGCCTGTTGCTCGAGCTCAGCCAGGCGGCTACCCAATTGTTGGCTCTGCTGCTTTAGCAAGCTGGCATCGATCAAAACACCATGCCGTTCCATCGCTGATAAAATTGGAACCAACGGCATTTCAATGTCCTTCAACACCCGAACTAGGGTTGAGGTTTGCTGCAGCTGGGGCCATAAGGTCTGATGCAGGCGCAGTGTTACATCGGCATCTTCGGCCGCGTAACGGCTGGCTTGCTCCAGCTCGATCTGATTAAAGGTGAGTTGTTTGACTCCTTTGCCGGCTATGTCGGTAAAGCTAATGGTATTGTGGCCCAGATACTTCAACGCCAGATTGTCCATATCGTGGCGGGATCCCACACTGTTCAATACATAGGACTCCAGCATGGTATCAAAGGCAATACCTTGCAAGGCAATGTCATAGCGTGCCAGTACACTCTGGTCGTATTTCAGATTCTGACCAACCTTGGCTTTGTCGGCATCTTCCAACCACGGCTTCAGACGAGCCAGCACCCACGCTTTGTCCAATTGGGCAGGCGCGTCCAGATAATCGTGCCCCAGCGGCACATACCAGGCTTTGCCTGGCTCGGTTGCAAAAGATAAGCCTACCAGCTGTGCTTCCATATAATCCAGGCTGGTGGTTTCGGTATCCAAAGCTGTCAGCTCACTGCGATCCAGCTCATGCATGAGCTGCTCAAAAGCTTGTTCACTGAGCACCGTTTGATAGCCCGATTGGTCCAGGCTTGCTGCCACGACTTGCTCTGGCTGGTCTTCTTGCTCCAATGCAGCGGCATCTACCCTGGTTGCAGCTGGCTCAGTCTCTGCGCTAAGCAATTCTTTTAACCAGCGATTAAACTCACAGGCTTTATACAGCTCTGCTAAAGCAGCCGTATCCACTGGCTGTATGGCTAAATCATCGAGTTGATAGGGTAATTCGACATCGGTTTTGATGGTTGCCAGCTGATACGACAACTCTACCTGAGCTTGGTGTGCTAATAACTTCTCAGCCATGGTTTTGGCACCACGGAAACTGAGCTCAGCCAACTTTTCCGATTGAACCAGCAACGCCGAAACCCCGCCAATCCCCTGCAACATGGCAGTGGCAGTTTTATCACCGACACCAGGCAAACCAGGAATATTGTCTGACTTATCACCAACCAGGGCCAGATAATCAATAATCAGCTCCGGAGGCACGCCAAACTTAGCTTCTACTCCGGCCGTATCCAGCACGGTATCTGTCATGGTGTTGATTAGGGTAACGTGCTGATCGACCAGTTGTGCCATATCCTTATCGCCCGTCGAGATCACCGTTTCGCGCCCAGACGCGCTGGCCAAACGGGCTAAAGTGCCAATCACATCATCGGCCTCTACGCCAGAGACGCACAGCAGCGGCAAGCCCATAGCACGGATGATTTGATGCAATGGCTCTATCTGGCTACGCAAATCATCCGGCATTGGCGGCCGGTGTGCTTTGTATTCAGCATAGAGCTCGTTGCGAAAAGTAGGCCCCTTGGCATCAAACACAACCGCCATCTGCTCGGGTTGGTAGCGCTTGAGCAAGCTTTTGAGCATATTGACTACACCGTAAATAGCGCCAGTTGCTTCTCCTTTGGAATTGGTCAGGTGAGGGGGAGCGTGGTAGGCGCGAAACAAATACGATGAACCATCAACTAAAACAAGTGGAGTATCCGGGTGTGAAGCCATAGTGCATCCTGTACTTTTACCAAGTGGTTTTCATACTGAAGCAGGAATGATACTACAGGCCGTCCGAACGACCTAGCCAGGATCACGGGCAAGTGAAAACCCAACCACTCAATCCAGGCAAGCTGTGGATAACTTTGTGCAAAAAATAAATTCAAAGCAAACTAAAGGGCCAACACAAGATGACCTCGCGTAAGCTAACTTATTGAAATTCATTATGTAAAATAAAGGGGGAAACTGCTGAAGCCCTTATTATTATTTTTATTCCATCGTGTGGAAAGTTTTTCTGCTGCTCTGGCTGCGAACAGAAAAAAACCGGCAGACGCAACGTCAGCGGTTGTGTAGACTATCACAGAAAGAGTGCGAGGCCAGCCATTTTTTTAAAAAATTTTAGCTTAAAAAAATCGGTTTAAGAATGCTTTGCTATAAGCCAACAGATATCATGGTTCAAAGGAGTCAGAGATGAAAAAAGTTGCTGTTATTTTAAGTGGCTGCGGTGTTTATGATGGTGCAGAAATCCACGAGTCAGTGCTCACTTTGTTGCACCTTGAACGGCACCATGCCAGTTACCAATGTTTTGCTCCGGATATCAGCCAGCATCATGTGGTGAATCACCTTACCGGCGAAGAGATGGCCGAGCAGCGCAATGTGCTGATCGAAGCGGCTCGCATTGCCCGAGGTGCCATTAATCCTTTATCTGCGTTAAACCCAGTGGAATTTGATGCGGTGGTATTACCTGGTGGTTTTGGTGCTGCCAAAAACTTGTCTGACTTTGCTTTCAAAGGAACTGATGCAGCGGTATTGCCGGAGCTAAAGCAATGCATTCGGGCTTTTGCTGATGCGGGCAAGCCAGTTGGCTTTATTTGCATAGCTCCAGCCATGATCCCTCTAATTTATTCAGCACCAGTCAGCCTGACCATAGGCACCGATGCCGATACCGCTAATGCCATTGAAGAGATGGGCGCTCAGCATGTGCAGTGTCAGGTGCGCGATATTGTGATCGATCACCAGGCCAAAGTTGTCTCCACCCCGGCCTATATGCTGGCACAGTCGGTGACTGAAGCAAGCGAAGGGATCGATAAGCTAATTGCTGCGGTACTTAAACTAGCTTGAGCTATGACATTACCGAGTTTACGGGGCTTCCCCAATGTCAACTGGCTCGTTATAATGGCGCAAGATTTGTACAAAATTGAAACAGGACCCACAACGATGAGAAAAATCCACCTTGTAGCAACGGCTGCATGTGCTTTGCTGTTCACCGGCCTGGCCACAAGTTCTGCTGCAGACGAAGAGCTGCGTAAGCGCATCGCTCCGGTTGGCCAGGTTTATCTGGATGGCCAAGCCCCAGCCCGGGCAGTTGCAGATACTGGTCCTCGAAGTGGTGAACAGGTCTATCAGACCGCATGTTTTGCCTGTCATGGCACCGGTGCACTTGATGCTCCCAAGCCTGGTGATGCCGCCGCTTGGCAAGCTCGGATGGATCAGGGCTTTGATGTGATGTTGCGTAACTCCATTGATGGCTTTGGCAATATGCCAGCAATGGGTACCTGCATGAACTGCTCAGAAGATGAAATTGCAGAAGCGATTCGCTTCATGATCAAAGATCTCTAAAAACGGCTATACCGATGCCAGCCCACAACAGCTAGGGCTGGCTCTCTTCTCTTTAATAACCACCTTCAAACTTTCTAGTATTTTTTATATTAAAATAGTATAAATAAGCGACGCTTTTCCTTGGTCGAAGATTCCACTCTGCGCAAACTTTGTGCATAATAAAATTGTTTCATGCACCAAGCCCATAACTATTATAAGAGACTGAGTTGAAGGATTTAACGAACCCAAGGCGTGCGCTGCAACGTGCAGAAACCAAGCAGCAACGGCTGCAGCAAATGGCCGATCGTTACCGACAAGCGTTCACCATTCAAGGTGCTTTGTTACGCCTGTCGGAACTGGCCAGTACCGTTGCGGATATGAAAGAATTCTACCCCGCCATTCATCAGATGGTGGCAGAGTTGCTGCACGCTAAAAACTTTTACGTAGTCTTGCATGAACATAGCTCCAATCAGTTCACTCTTGAATATTTTTCGGACGAAAAAGATCAACAGGTCATTCTTCAGGTCCCCTCCGACGCTTTCGCTAGCGGCCTGACGGGTTATGTATTTCGTACTGGCATGCCCTTGTTATGTAACCAAGCTTTGTTTGAGCAGCTGATCGCAAATGGTGACATTCAGGCTCAGGGCAGTATGCCAACGCATTGGATGGGCATTCCGCTAAAACGCGGCCAACAGGTGATCGGGGTGATGGCCATCCAAAGTTATGATCCAGACCAACAGTACAGTGCCCAGGAGCTGGATATCTTTTGTCACCTTGGCAATCATACTGTCACTGCCATTGATCGGGTACGCAGTCGTGAATTGCTGGAGCATACCGTGCGCGAGCGCACGCGGCAGTTGCGGCTGACCAATCAGGAATTGCAAAAAGAAATCAAAGAGCGAATAGCGGCTGAGAAACTGCAAAGTTCTTTATACCGTATTTCCGAGTTGTCGGCCTGTAGTCGCAATATGCAAAGCTTTTACCGTGACATCCATCAGGTGCTATCGGAATTAATGTATGCAGAAAACTGTTACATTGCCTTGCTTGATCAAAGCGATGACACCCTCAGCTTTCCATTTTACCGTGATCAATACACGCCGGCTGCGCCCAAGCGGCCGCTTGGTAAAGGCTTTACTGAATACATAATCCGCCGCGGTGAAGCCGCACTGATTGATGGCGCCGCCGCCGTTAAGCTCAATCAACAGGGCGAAATTACCCGAGGTATGGTCAGTTCATTACGCACCACCCGCCACTCCACCAGCTGGCTAGGTGCCCCACTGATTCTTGAAGATGAAGTGATTGGTGTCATTGCCTTGCAGGCTTATGACTATCAGTACGATTACAGCGAACAGGAACTGAAAGTTCTTCGTTTTGTCTCGCGCCATATAGCCGTAGCCATCCAGCGCAAGTTAGCAACTGAACAACAGCGCAAACAGCAGGAAGAGCTGGAGCGGAAAGTATTTGAGCGCACCCGGGAGCTTCGCCAGACCAATTTATTCCTGCGTCTGCAGGTGGAAGAGCGTAAGAAAATTGAAGAAAAGCTGTTCCATGAAGCCAATCATGATGCTTTAACCGGTTTATCGAACAGACCTCGTTTCCTGCAATTGCTGCAACAGCAGTTCCGACAGCGCAAACGGCAGACTGATGGAAAGCTGGCCTTGTTGTTTATTGATTTGGATCGTTTCAAAGCCATCAACGACAACCTGGGACATGCCGTAGGTGATCATTATTTGATGGAAACCAGTAAACGCTTGCAACAGGCTATTCGCGAGCATGATCTGGTCGCTCGTTTGGGGGGTGATGAGTTTGTCGTGATGCTGACTGATATTCAGCAACAGCTGGATGTGGAAGATGTTGCAGACCGTATCATCGAAGCGGTACGACAACCCGTGTTCATTGAGCAACATCAGGTTCTATCCGGAGCCAGCATTGGCATTGCACTTTATCACAACGACTACCAAAGCCCGGATGAAATGTTACGGGATGCCGATGCCGCCATGTATCAAGCCAAGTCGCTTGGTAGCAACCGCTTTGTGATTTTTAATGCCGACATGTTGGTCGCCCCCGACCCAAAGCCTCAATCTGAGTCAACCAGTGCCGTAACGCAAAAAAAAACGGCTAAGGCAAGTTAGCACCCGACAAAAAGACCGCGCGGCTATTTGACAAGGTGTTAATCCGGCTTTTTTAAAAGTTGTCGTAACCGATCAATATTGGCTTTGCCACTTTGCTGACGTTGCTCGGCGGTTTTAGGCGCAGCACTGTGCTGCCAATCCAGATCATCCTGAGGCAGTTCATACAAAAAGCGGCTTGGTTCAGGCCGGAGCACCTCGCCATACTGCCGTCTTTCTTTGGCGTAAGTGAAAAACAGCTCACGCTGTGCCCGGGTAATACCTACATAAGCAAGCCGCCGCTCTTCTTCAATGTTGTCAGCATCAATGCTGCCCTGGTGCGGCAAAATCCCTTCTTCCACACCCACCATAAACACATAGGGAAACTCAAGCCCCTTGGAGGCATGCAGGGTCAGTAATTGCACCTGATCGGACTGTTCATCCTGCTCCTGCCGTTCCATCATATCACGCAGCGTCAAGCGGCTGACCACCTCTGACAAGGTCATCGGCTCTTCATCGTCTTTGCCTTCCAGCATCTCAACAATCCAGCGAAACAACTCGTTGACGTTTTTCATCGCCATTTCCGCTGCTTTCGGGCTGTTGCTGCTTTCGAACAACCAGGCTTCGTAATGGCTTTGTCGGATCAAGTCACGAATGGCATCGGATGGTTCAGCGCGTTTCACCTGCTCGGTTAACGCCAAAATCCAATTGGCAAAGTGTTGCACTGCCTGATAGCCACGCGCTGGCAACCGCTGCGACAACTCGGGTAAAAAGCAACTGGCAAACAGACTGACCTGCTGTTCATGCGCCAGGGTACCCAGCTTTTCCAGCGTGGCTGCACCTATCTCGCGTCGTGGAACATTGATAATACGTAACAGCGCATTGTCATCATCCTGATTCACCAAGAGTCGCAAGTACGCCATCACATCTTTGATTTCGGCCCGGGAGAAAAAGGAAGTACCACCTGAAATACGGTAAGGAATACGGTTGTTCATCAGCGCTTTTTCAAAAATCCGTGCCTGATGATTACTGCGATACAGCAGAGCATAATCCTTGTAATGGGTGCGGTTGGTAAAACGATGCGAGATGATCTCAGCCACAACTTTCTCAGCTTCATCTTCTTCGTGTTTGCACGGCAGGACTTTGAGCGGCATACCATAGCCAATCTCACTGAATAGCTGCTTATCAAACACATGCGGATTATTCGCAATCAGAATGTTGGCTGCTTTTAAAATACGCTCCGAAGAGCGGTAGTTCTGTTCCAGCTTAATCAGCTTCAGGCTAGGAAAATCCTGCTGCAACAAGGCCAGGTTCTGCGGCCTGGCACCACGCCAGGAATAGATCGACTGATCATCATCACCGACCACAGTAAAACGCTGCCGCTCGCCTACCAGCAGTTTCACCAACTGATACTGGCTGGTATTGGTATCCTGGTACTCATCCACCAACAAATAACGGATTTTTTGCTGCCAGCGCTCGCGTACCTCGTGTTGATGTTGCATCAACAAGGTAGGCAATAGAATCAAATCATCAAAGTCAAACGCATTGTAGGCTTTGAGCAGCTGGCTATAACGCTGGTAATACTGCGCCTGCAACAGCTCTTCAGGTTGCGTTGCCTGCTGCAGGGCCAGCTCCGGCAACATCAAATCATTCTTCCAGTTGGAAATTTTGCTCTGCAGTTGTTTTAGTAAGTCTTTATCGCCCAGGTAGTCCGCTTCGGTCAGCTCCTTAAGCAAAGCCATAGAATCCTGATCATCAAACAAACTGAAACTGGCCTTATAACCAAGCGCTCGGTACTCTTTTTTCAGAATATTCAGACCAAGGGTATGAAAGGTCGAAATAGTGAGGCCACGGCAGGCAGGTTTAGGCAGCTGCAAACTAATACGCTCTTTCATTTCCCGAGCAGCTTTGTTGGTAAAGGTCACTGCAGCGATATGTCGGGCCGGCAACTGGCATTGCTCTATCAGATAAGCAATTTTGTTGATGATTACCCTGGTTTTACCGCTGCCTGCACCCGCCAGTACCAGACAAGGGCCCGAGATATAATGCACCGCTTCATTTTGCTGAGGGTTTAATTTCATCGGCTAGCGGCAAAGCTCCGTACTGGCTGCGGGGAATGGCCAGCAAGTTTACCGGAAAATCAACTAAAAGAGCAGCGTAAGCTTTGTTATACTGAGTTTCAACGGATACAACCCCAGGCAAAGGTGCCCATTATGATCGATCCAAAAAAAGTTGAAGAGCTGGCTAAACAAATTGGTGCCGTGATCCCGGCCCGAGTTCGGCAAGCAGCTGATGACATCGAAAGCAAAATCAAAGTGGTGCTGCAGCAGAAGTTAGCTGATCTGGATGTGATCAGCCGGGAAGAATTCGACGTCCAACGCCAGGTGCTGGCTCGTACCCGAGAAAAAGTAGAAGCCTTGGAACTTCAGGTGCAAGCCATTATCACCGCTCAGCAGCCAGCGCCACCAAAAGCTGCGCCACCCAGCTCGGATCAGGAGTAATCCAATGAGAACCTCTCTGCCCCTATCTGCCCTGTTGCTCTTGCTGGTCAGCTCCATAGCAACCGCTGCCGATCAGCTGATCCTGGCCGGCCAATTGCTGGATGTGCAAAGCGGTGAGCTAAAAAGCAATCAAGCCATTCTGGTAGCGGACCAGCGCATTGTGAACATTCTGCCCGTGCGCCAGTTATCCGCTGAGCAGCGCAGCATCCCCACGCTGGATTTATCCGGTTATACCGTGCTGCCGGGCTTGATTGATATGCATGTCCATCTTACCTCCAACCCACAGCAGCATGGTTACCGCCGGCTCAATAGCACTCCAGCGCGCCAGGCGATTTTTGGGGTGACAGCGGCCGAAGTGACCCTGAAAGCCGGTTTTACATCAGTGCGCAACGTCGGAGCGGCAGGCTTTGCCGATGTGGATTTACGCAATGCCATTGATGAAGGCGAGATCCAGGGACCAAGAATGCGGGTAGCCGGCCACTCAATTTGCATTACCGGTGGTCACTGCGACAACAACTTGCTGCCTCATACCTATGCCGCCAGGGGTTTTGGTGTTGCCAATAGTCCCGATGAGGTTCGCACCCGGGTACGGGAAAACATGAAGTATGGCGCCAACCTGATCAAGTTCACAGCAACCGGTGGGGTCTTGTCCCGCAACACCGATGTCAACGCCAGCCAGTTCAGTCTGGCAGAGATGCAAGCGCTGGTGGCTGAAGCCCATGATCGCGGCGCTAAAGTAGCTGCGCATGCCCATGGTTTGCATGGCATGAAACGCGCCATTGAAGCCGGTGTCGATTCGATTGAGCACGCCAGCTTCTTAAACGACGAGGTGCTAGCTATGGCGGCCGAGCGTGGCACTTACCTGGTCATGGATATTTATGTCAGCGATTTTATCTTAGGAGAGGGAGAGGCCGCCGGCATCTTACCGGAATCGCTGGAAAAAGAACGGCAAGTTGGCCAGCTGCAGCGGGAGAACTTCCGCCGTGCAGTCGCCGCCGGTGTCAAAATGGCTTATGGCACCGATGCCGGTGTCTACACCCATGGCCAGAATGGCCGTCAATTTGCTTATATGGTGGACTGGGGCATGACACCGCTGCAGGCCATTCAAAGCGCCACCCTGCATGCCGCTACCCTGCTGGATTGGCGCAATGAGCAAGGCCAGTTGAACGTAGGCCTGTTAGAGCCTGGTGCTTATGCCGACATGGTTGCCGTTGAAGGCAATCCTTTGCAGAATATTCGCCTGCTGGAAGCCATTCCGATCGTGGTGAAAGGTGGTCAGCGAGTTAAGTAAGCAGCAAAAAGGCCTGTTGCAGCAGGCCTTTTTGCAAAAAACAGGAGTGACGCTTGCTTTAGCGACGACGCAGGCTCAGACCCAGCAACCCCAAGCCCACTAATATAAAGGTGGCCGGTGCCGGGACTGATGCTGCTGGCTCTGAGCCATAGATATTGAGCGTTGCATCGTATAAGCGGAAATTTTGCGATGCACCAAGAGCAAAACTCTCTTGTGCCATCCACAAATAAAACGATTGATTGCTTACAATGCTATCAAAGACATCAAGACTGCTATCAAACCAAAAGGTCTGGCTTGTTAGTCTGTTTGGCGTAGAAGTAAGCTGAAATAATTGGCCACTGCCATCTTCCGTTTTTGCACCAGCTGCTGGCCGGGCATGCCAGTTTTTGAGAGTTCCTTGCGTATGGGAAAAGCTCAAGGTTAGCTCAAAACCATCAATCGCATCAAAGTTTAAAGTCGAAAAATCAAAAACATCGTAAAAGCGCTGACATCCGGTCGCAGGCCCGCGACTTCCTGGGGTTCTGATTTCTAGAAAGTTGCTGTGCACTCGATCACAACTTGCACCACCAAGACTCGGGGTGCTGTAACCAAGCCCATAATCATGCGTAATGGTACCAATCAAAGCAGCATGTGCCGAGAACACCAAACCAAGCATCAGGGCACCAGCCCCGGCAAACAACGATGTCTTCATAAATTTCATCCCTAAAGCATCCAGTAAGCCAAACAACGGATCCGTTTTTTGGAGTTGTGTGATCATAGATCTCTCTGACCTAGCAAAAGATGTGCCCAAAATTTATACGCTGACATTACCTACTGTTTTATATGCGCTTATTTTTAATACGCTATCGTTCTAACTATTACCCACGTTAGAGCAATCCAATCTATGATAAAAAAACCGACACTTTTCAGTTTGTTGGCTTAGCCACCTGACTGGAATAGCTGTTGCTCCAGTGACTGTCCCCGGCTTAGCTGCCGATAGTCCATGCTCTGCTGATGCAGCAACTGCAGCAGCTGGACATCAAAATCGGCCGCCCGCACAGCATCGTACTGCAGTTCCAGTTGCAGCTTGTTCACCAGCTGTAACTTTACAAAGCCAGGCAGTTGCTGCAACAAAGGCAGCAGCTGCTGACTGTTTTCCTGACACAGTTGCAAACGCAGCACACCAGTTTCACTAGCCTGAGTCGCTTGCTGGCGGATTTTGCCTTGTTCCAGCATCAACACAGTGCCACATAGTTGCTCCAGCTCAAACAAATTGTGCGAGCTGATCACAAAGGTACAGTGCGTACTTTGTTGCTGGATGCAATCCCGCAGGGATTTGGCATGCAAAGGATCCAACCCTGCGGTCGGCTCATCCAGCACCACCAGCTCAGGCTCGCCCAACAGCGCCTGTGCAATGGCCAGCCGCTTGCGCATGCCATGGCTTAGCTGGGCGACTTTCAAACCTGCCTCGGCGGTTAAATCCACCAGCGCCAGTACCCGCTCAGCTTCTGTGTTGGCCTTGGATGCCGTCATACCCTGCAGACGAGCCAGCCACTGCAATTGCCTGGCCAAGCTAAAATCCGGGTCGAACTGTGCGTCCTGTGGCAAGGCACCAAGACGACCATTTAACCCTTGGCTGCCAGGCATCCGCCCTAACACCTGGATATGTCCCTGATCCGGTGTTAGGTAACCACACAACAGGCTAAGCAGAGTGGTTTTACCTGCGCCATTGGCACCAACTAAAGCGACCGGAGCTCCAGCCTCAATCTGAAAATCCAGCTCCTTCAGCACTGTTTTGTCACCAAAGCTTTTACTTAAGCCAGTGCAGGCAATCACTGCTGTCATAAGGACCTCCGCCGAAAACTTACCAGAGACAAGGTTAATAACAGTAACGCCTGACCAACAGGCAAACCAAGCTCTGCCCAGGGCTGCCAGGGTGAACTGTTGACAAGTACCGGGATCTGAGCTCCGGGCAGCCAGGCAAAAGCCGGAAGGGCTTGTGGCCAGTAATAGACTAGCACCCCCAGCAACAAAGGCAGTAACGTCAGCAGCAAGATGGCCATGCTGACAGCAGCCCGGCTAGAGTTCAGCCAGACCGACATCAGGCTCATCAAGACGGTAAAAGGCAACAGGGTAAGCATCACAAAGAGCCAGCAAAACACCATGGCACTCAACAAATCGCCACTTAAAGGCGCGCCCTGCCATAACGCCAGCAGCAAACAAGCCAGCAGCGCCAGCTGCAGCAAAGTGCCCTGCACCAGCAACTGACCCAAAAGGCGCCCCAACAAGATGCTATCCCGATCAACCCGCAAACTGTAAAAACGCAAGGTACCACGGCTGCGGTCACGGCAAATCTGGCCGGCGCTAAAGAGCACCGCAGCAGCCGGTGTCAGCAGCAAGGCCAGCAACCAAAATAAGCTCAGCTCAGGTCGTGGCCACAGCAGCAATTGCCGCAGATCCACCCAACCGGCCATCATTTCAGCACCTTCGATAATGGCAGGATCCAACATCCACTGACTAAGCGGCATGACAACATAACGCAGCAATAAAAACCACAGCAGGCAAAATGCCGCCAGGGTTAGCCAACCTCGCCGGGTAACAAACAACCGCTGCCATTCTATCTGGCTAAGCAGCCAGATATGGGACCAAACGGGCAAATGCATACAAAGCTCCTTGCATTAAATAACTTAAGGCACATTCAGTAATAGTAGTGAGCAATATCAGTGCCAGAATAAAAATGACTAAAATTCAATGCGCTAGCCTGTTAGACTAAAGCTATCGAAGTCTGAAGGCGACTTTTTTCGTCAAAATCACCACCCGGAGGCGTCGTGAACCCATCGCAGGAAAAAATGGACAAGCTGTACAGCCTGATCGCGAACGAGGAAGATGCCCGCGCCTGCAAGGATATTTCCGAGCAGGCCTGTACCGAAGTACCGCGCAACTTTTTCTTAATTCTGTTCAGCCAAACTCTGACCAGCCTGGGTGATTTACTGACCAGCCCGAAAACCGTGCTGACCTGGCTGATGACAGCGGTCGGCGCCCCGGCAGCACTGATTGCCTGGTTGGTGCCTATTCGCGAGTCCGGTTCCTTATTACCACAATTGCTAATTGGCGCCTGGGTGCGTCAGCATGCGCTGCGCAAACCTTTTCTGGTGTTGGGTGCCATCATCCAGGCACTCAGTTTGTTTGGCATGGTGTTGGTGGTGCTCTGGTTGGAAGGGCTAAGCGCCGGACTGGCCATTTTAGGCTTGTTGGTGGTTTTCAGCCTGGGGCGTGGCCTCAACTCGGTGGCAATGAAAGATGTGCAGGGCAAAACCATCCCCAAACAACGTCGTGGCCGTCTGACCGGCCTGGCTAGTACCTTATCCGGCTTGCTGACCACGGGCGTATCACTCTGGCTGCTTGGCAGCGCCAAAGAGGCCGGTGTACTAATCTATGTGCTGTTATTACTGGGAGCCGCCATGCTGTGGTTTGGCGCTGCCACCTTATTCAGTCAGATTGAGGAAGAGCCTGGTGAAACCAGCGGCGGTGGCAACGCCATGCGACAAGCTTTTGCCAACTTAGCGCTGCTACGGAACGATGAGCTGTTTCGCCATTTCGTGATAACCCGGGCGCTACTGCTCAGCTCGGCACTGGCAACGCCTTTTTTGATTGTGCTGGCGCAGCAGCACAGCAGTTCAGGCGCTTTGTTAGGGGCTTTTTTGCTGGCCAGCAGTCTGGCCAGTTTGCTGAGTTCCAGCTTTTGGGGCTGGCTGGCCGACTGGTCCAGCCGTCGGGTGCTCTTGCTGGCAGCAGCGCTCGCCTCTGTGTTTTGCCTACTGGCAGCTATCGCCAGCCAGCTGGAGTGGGCTTTGTTTGCCAACTTCTGGTTTTACCCGCTGCTGTTTATGCTGCTGAGTATTGCTCATGCCGGAGTGCGGGTCGGTCGCAAAACCTATTTGCTGGATATGGCCGGCGGCAACAAACGCACCGACTATGTCTCGGTCAGTAATACCGTGATCGGTGCTTTGTTATTACTCACCGGCTTGATCAGCGCTCTGGTAGCCAGTTGGTCGCTGTTTGCAGTGCTGGTGCTATTTGCCGCCATGAGCGCTTTGGGCGTCCTGTTTGCTTGGCGGCTGAAAGAAGTCACGGCTGACTGACAAATTAGGTTGAGCTTTCCGGCGCGCCAACCAAAAACTGATCCAGCTCCTCGCCTGTCAATTTGCCAATCTGGCTAAACAGATAGAGCACGGCGCCCATCATAATAATGGTGCAGGGAATGGCAATCACCGGAAAACTAAGCGCCGTCATGCGGCCAATTTCAGCATTGAACGCCTCGGTACCGGCCGGGCTTACCACGATCCACTTGGCCAGCACATAATTCAATACCGCCGATAGTGCGAAAGAGCTGGCCAGCAGGTAAGTGCTGAATTTAATTTTTTGCTCAAACAGCTCGGTGGCTTGTTTGGCAGCCAGCGCCTCTGCCAGTTTATCGGTGCGGATCAGATCATCGTTCAGCAACAATTTGCGTACCAGTGAATAACGGGTGTTGTGGGTCAGGATCACTGCGATACCCAGCACGGCCGGCACCGCCGCTTCTTTAATGGCGATGTAGGCCGGATCCAGCTGCAACAAACCAATGCCGCCGGTTAGTAGCACACTGATCACCCCAAGCACCGAGAAGAAATTCACTTTATCGCTTTGGACAAAGTCCCAGCAGCCATACACCACCGGAAATGCCAGTGCCACTACCAAAGCCCACATCGGCCCTAAGTGCGCATCGCCGCTAAACTTGCTTAAAATCACCACCGGAATAATGATGTTAAACACCAGGTTGCTAAAAAAACCGCCTTTTTTGCGGGCGGGTTTGGCTGGGGTTACCGATTCACTCATGCTGTACTCACACTGTATCCAATCCGCTCCAGTATACCCAAAGTTCATAGGATGTCACCTGTGCAGCGCTTTAACGCTGTGCCTTTGCGGCCAATTGCTGATCCAGTCGCAGTATAAAATCCAGCACGGTTTCACTCACCGCCTGATAAAATTCTGCATCAACCCGATCACTGGTATCTCTGGGGGTGTGGTAATCCGGATGGTCGGCCACGCCAAAATAAATAAAAGGCACACCATGGCGATGGAAAACACCGTGATCTGAGCTGTTTACCCAGTTCTCGGTGCGTCCTGCCCGCCACCAGGGCCTGTCGTGCGCCCGTATCAGGCGGACCGAACTTTGTTGTTGCACCCGATCCAGCAACGGATGCAGCCAGGGGTGCTGGTAGGTGCCCACGGCAAACAGCTGCCGCTCGGTATCCCGGCTTAGCATATCCAGATTGACATTAAAGGCCAGCTGATCTGGCCGTATCGCCTGATCACGAAACAACGCCACCGCCCCCTGCAAGCCTTTTTCTTCGCTATCGAGCGCCATAAACAGCAAAGGGTGCTCGGTCGGGTGCTGCGCAAAATAACGTGCCAGCTCCAGCATAGCCGCCACCCCAGAAGCATTGTCATCGGCGCCATGAAACACCTCGCCATTGCGCACGCCTAAATGATCGTAATGGGCGCTGATAGCAATGTAGGGCAGTCCGGCTTGCTTGCCCGGCAAACTACCCAACACATTGGCCGCATTGCTGATGGCCTCAATGTGGCGCTGACGCTGGCGAAAAACGCCACTGAACTGAATGTGTTCCTGCACCTCGTACTCGTGCAAGTAGCCCTCGACCCCGGCAGGCTGCAGGCCTATCTGCTGATACTGCTCCAGCAGCCAGTGGCGGGTAGCCAGCGCGCCGGGCTGGCCCGATTCCCGCCCTTGACGATCCGGATGTGCCATCCAGCTTAAATCCTGCATCATACGGTCAGGATCCAACCGGCCAGGCTGGGCCGCAACAGGCAAAGGCAGGGATTTTAATGCCTCAATCCGGGCAACTTCGCGCTCCGTTAACCAGCTCTGCCAGGCGGGATAGCCCCATTGCTGCCCAGCAAATACCAACACACCGAGTAAAACCAACCACGCGATCAAACGTTTCAACATGGTGCTCATGCATAATTTCCTATTACTTAGCTACTGGCATTTTACCTGCTTTTGACCGCAGCGAATACGCTACTGAACTTAGCAGCGGAAGATCCTTATTAATTACATTAACAACTCAAGACGAAAACCAAAAAATCAAATAAAAAGTAAAAAATTCACAACTCAGTGCTTTTTTTTGTATAATCAGGCAAATTTTTGTATTCAAAAGGAACTGAATGATGCAAGCAGAAGGTATCAAAGTCTGTGCGGAGCTTTGTGAGGACCCGGCTTTTATCCGGGCACTGGATCAACTGGCCTCCAGTATTGCTATGAAAATTGGCATGGCAAACGATGATCTAACTAAGGATGTAAGAAGACAAAACCAAGAGCTTGGTGCAGTGATTTATCATCGCTCGGCTAACCCGGTAGGTAGCAGGCCAGTGCGTTATGAAGTAAGCAGAGTTGGTACAGACGTTCCTCTTATGGGCAGGGTTGGAGAACAAAATGGTTTTGCGACCTCTTATCCTGAGATTTCAAAAGATGAAAATGTGGTCGCTGTGGTGATAGGTCTGCGTCCAAACACGAGACTACACATCTTAACCATGCCTAATAGGAAAAATTTCTGGTTAAACTATGCCAATCGTGTGAACAGGCCTGTTTTCCTAGTAGGCACTGGCCAATTAGCTGGTGTACGCTTTATTGTGCACAATGAGCAATTTGAACGTTTAAGGTAGAGACATGGGCCGCCGAATTTTTACTCTCATTTTGATGCTGTTTTCTTTAGTGGGGTGCAACACCACCCCACCCCAAACAGTGCTTAATAATCCTCCTTACAGCAAAATCAGCATGCTTGATGCCCTGGTGCATACTGAGCGATACAACCAACGTGATTTTGTGATTGATGGTTACTTGTCTGACGGCTATTTGTATTTCAGCCCCGAGCAAGCCAAGCACCAAGATACCAGCTACGCCATTGCTCTTCGCACAGAAAAAGCACAACCTATTGATCTGAGAAACTTTAATGAGCATTGGGTTTTTATCAATGGTCGGCTTGTATATGAACACGATGCAGGAAGTTATGCCGGCTCCAGCGTCCTGGTTGTTCGGGAAATATCTAACAGCTTTTAAGAGATAATGAATATGCTAAAGACAGCTGTGCTACTTCTGTGTGGTGTCATCGTCATCCTTCTCAGTCAACGAGTCCATGCGATGGAAAGTGTTTTCCCCAAAGTTCAGGCAATTGAATTACCCTACGTCCAGACTTCAATCGTGCAATTAAAAGCACACCCTGAGCGCTATTATGACCGCAATATCAGTATAAAAGGATTTTATCTGCACCCACAGGGTATCACCCTAAGCAAGGATCATAATTTATCCAGAGAGCTCGCTGTTGAAGTAATAACGGACGATCCCGAGCTGACCTATGATGTTTGCGGTACCCACTGGGTTATATTGGAAGGACACTTGTTGAAGGTATTTGATAGAGAGCTTCGGCACAATATTCCTCTGATTATCGCCGATCGTCTTACCATCAAAGAAAGTGGTGATGTCTGCTGGCAGCGCACTGAACCTTTTGATTTTTAACTGGTTGGCACAGCCGTTTCAAGGAATCCGACAGCATATGGCTACATCATTTCTAAGACTACTTACTACCACCAGTGTAGCAATCTACGCTGCAACCTTGGGTGCTGTTGTCACCGAGCCACCGCCGGTGCAGACCGCCAAACTGCCCTATACCCAAACTTCGGTGCTGCATTTACTTGTGCACCCAGATCGCTACTACAATCGCAATATCCGCGTCAGTGGTTACTACCTGCCATCGGTTGGTTTGACCATTAGCAAAGATGAGCAATTGCAGTATGAGTTTGCCGCACCTTTGCTGGACAGTGCGTCCGCTTTCAGTGGCACCGAATGCGACCAGCAATGGGTGGTGCTGGAAGGTCATTTCTTACCTGTATTTGCTCAAGAAGAACGTACAATTCAAGGCCGAATTATTGCTGACCGCCTTACAGTGATGGCCAGCGATGAGGTATGTTGGCAGCGCACTGAACCAGTCAACCTTGAACAGGTTGGCAGCTAGAGCCGCAGACTAAGCAATCTTGATAAAAAAGACGCCTCATCCTTAAGGAGTGAGGCGCCAAGGCTGTGGTTGGGAACCGTGTTGAAACTAAGCACTGTTTAGTGGCGCATGGCCTGGGCATCTTGCTGAAACAGGGCATAAGGGGCCAGTTGCGGCAGTTCGCTGATCAGGCTTTGCTCTAGCAGGGTCAGTTGCTGAATTTGCTCGCATAACGCATCGCCCCTTTGCTCCAAAGCTGCGGCTTGCAGGTTCATACTGGCCTCCAGCTCTTCGCCGAATTTTTCCATCCGCTCACCAAAGGCTTCCATCCGCTGCTCGAAGTTGCCTTCGCCGCTGAAAAAGGCTTTGCCCAGTTGCCAGAAAATACTGCCCATCGAGCTTTTCACCACCTCTTCAATGGCGGCTTCAAACTCCGGGCCAAAGGCTTCATCCAGGGCATCGAACTGACTGCCGCGGATCACCAGGATATCGCCCTGCTCAGAAATAATCCGGCTTCTGGCGTCATCCACTTTTTGCATCGCACTTTGCATGGCCTTGTGCTGCGCCAATGGCCGGCCAGTCAGTTCGGTCAGCACCTGATCCACTGCACTGTAAGCCAGGTCCATCGCTTCGACCACAATACGCACCGTGCTTTGGCCTTGTTGATAAACGCCTTCACGGTACTGCATTAACTGGGCACGTTGCGCTGGCGTGGTAGGCTGCGCTTGTTGCTGCAGCCAGAATTGTCCGTGCTGATCGATGCGCCACAGCTCGGTGCCGCCGGAGGACAAGGTCAGCTGCTGCGGTGTCATGCTCAGATCATGCTGCAGTTGAAAATTGCATTGCTGATGCTGCAGATTGCCGCTGCTGATATTTAATGCCAGGATGGTGGTTAGTAACATGCTGCTCATGGAGTTGTTCCTTCTTTTATCGTGTTGCCTAGCTGATGTGCGTCTCACGTTCGTTGCAACGCTTCATGGCAGTTCAGTTTGCAACCTGGATGCCAACTTTTAATGCATTGACTTTATTGAATTTTTATTTCAAATCAAACTGCGGCATTGGCGCAAATAAGGAAATTGACCAAAAAATAGTAAATTTAGCAAACCAATATGCCCACTTTTTAATTCCATAAAAGAATAAAAAAGAGAGATCTATTCTTTTACGAGCATCCATATAGACGGCTATGCTAGCGGCCTTATCATCGAACAGGTGTCGTTATGCTTTTGTCTTCTCTTGTCGCCCAGGCCAGCCCGTTGACGGAACAACAGGTGCAGCAGTTGCAGGGGCTGGTTAGCCAGCTCAATCCGATCCAGCAAGCCTGGGTCAGTGGCTATCTGGCCGCCAGTGCCCAACTGGCCGGTGGTGCTTTGCCGCAGCAAGCTGCGGTCAGTGCCGCCCCGTCCGCGACCCTGACCATCCTGTACGGCTCTCAGACCGGCAATGCCCGCCATGTTGCCGAGCAACTGGCCGCGCAGGCCAAAGCCAAACAATGGGCCGTTAATCTGCTGGATATGGCCGATTACAAAGCCAATCAGCTGAAGACAGAGCGCTTCCTGACCATAGTGACCTCCACCTATGGTGAGGGCGAGCCACCGGAAAATGCTGAAGCTTTCTATAAGTTCCTGTTCAGCAAGAAAGCGCCACAGTTGCCGCAGTTGAAGTACGCGGTGCTGGGCCTCGGCGATACCAGTTACGAATTTTTCTGCAAAACGGCGCAGGATTTTGACCAGCGCCTGGCCGAGCTTGGCGCTTCGCCACTGCAAAACCGTCAGGATCTGGATGTCGATTACGAAAGTGCCGCCAGCAGCTGGAATCAGGCCTTAATTGACGTGCTGGAGCCCGAGTTCAAAGCAAGTACAGCACCAGCCAGCGGCGCTCAGGTCATTGCCTGGCCTGGCCAAACGGCAGCCGCTGCCAGCAGCTACAGCAAGCAACAACCTTTTGCTGCCGAGCTGTACACCAACCAGAAAATTACCGGCCGTGATTCCAGCAAAGATGTGCGTCATATTGAGATTTCACTGGCGAACTCGGATCTGAGTTACCAGCCGGGTGATGCCCTTGGTGTGTATTTCCACAACGATCCGGCGCTGGTCCGGGAAGTTTTGTTCAGTGCCGCCATTGCCTCCAGCACGCCGGTCCGGCTGGGTGAGCAGCGCCTGACTGTGGCCGAGGCGCTCACCGAACAGCTGGAGCTGACCCAGTCCTACCCGGCCTTTGTGGAAAAGTATGCCGCAGCCATTGGCAGTGAGGCCTTGCAGAGCCTGGCGGCCGATAAAACCGCACTGCGTGATTATCTGGCGGATCGGCAGATCATTGATATTGTCCGCGATCACCCGGGTAGCTTAAGTGCCCAGCAGCTGGTGGATGCACTGCGCAAACAACAGCCCCGGCTTTATTCCATTGCCTCATCGCAGGCCGAGGTGGAAGACGAAGTGCACTTAACCGTTGGCGTGGTGCGCTACGATGCCTTTGGCAGCACCCACTTAGGCGGCGCGTCCGGCTTTTTGGCCGAGCGACTGGCGGAAGGCGGCAAGGTGCGGGTTTTTGTCGAGAAAAACGACAACTTCCGCCTGCCGGTCAATGACGATACCCCCATCATCATGGTCGGTCCCGGCACCGGCATAGCGCCATTCCGCGCCTTTTTGCAGGAGCGGGAGCAACGCGGAGCCTCCGGCGACAACTGGCTGTTCTTTGGCAACCCGCATTTTACCCAGGACTTCCTCTATCAGGTGGAGCTGCAGCGCTACCTGAAGCAAGGCCTGCTAAGCCGGCTGGATGTGGCCTTTAGCCGTGATCAGGCAGAAAAAATCTACGTGCAGCACAAGCTGCAAAAGCAAGGCGCCGAGGTATTTGCCTGGCTGGAGCGCGGTGCTCACCTCTACATCTGTGGCGATGGCAACCGCATGGCCAAAGATGTGCACCAGGCGCTGCTGGCCATTATTCAGCAGCACGGTGGCAAGAGCCCGGAGCAGGCCGAGCAGTATTTAGATGAATTGAAGCAAGCCAAACGTTATCAGAAGGATGTGTATTAATGAGTCAGTATCCCATCAACCCGGCTTTTGTGGCCCAGGGCAAGTTGTCTGATAACGAACGCTTAAAAACCGAAAGCGATCACCTGCGCGGCACCATCACCACCGATCTGCAGGATGAGATCACCGGTGGTTTTAACGGCGATAACTTTATGCTGATCCGTTTTCACGGCATGTACCAGCAGGATGACCGCGATATCCGCGCCGAACGGGCCGCGCAAAAGCTGGAGCCACTGCACAATGTGATGCTGCGGGCCCGCATGCCGGGCGGTATTATCACCCCGACCCAGTGGCTGGCCATCGACCGCTTTGCCGCCGAGAAAACCATGTACGGCAGTATCCGGCTGACCACCCGCCAGACCTTCCAGTTTCATGGTGTGTTAAAACCCAACATCAAACCAATGCACCAGTTCCTGCATGAAATTGGCATTGACTCCATCGCCACCGCCGGTGACGTCAACCGCAACGTGCTCTGCACCTCCAATCCGGTGCAGTCCGAGTTGCATCAGCAGGCCTATCAGTGGGCGGTGAAAATCAGCGAGCATTTGCTGCCAAAAACCCGCGCTTACGCCGAGATCTGGCTGGATGAGGAAAAGGTCGAAACCACCGAGCAGGAACCCATTCTGGGCGATACCTACCTGCCGCGTAAATTCAAAACCACCGTGGTGATCCCGCCGGATAACGACATCGATGTGCATGCCAATGATCTGAACTTCGTTGCCATTGCCGAAAACGGCCAGCTGGTTGGCTTTAATGTGCTGGTGGGTGGTGGCCTGGCCATGACCTTTGGCGATACTTCGACCTATCCGCGCCGCGCCGATGAACTGGGCTTTATTCCACTGGAACACACCTTAAAAGTGGCCGAGCATGTGGTGACGGTACAGCGCGATTACGGCGATCGGGTCAACCGCAAAAACGCCAAGACCAAGTACACCATCGACCGGATCGGGCTGGATAATTTCCGCCGCGAAATCGAGCAGCGTGTTGGCGTGCCGTTCGAGCCGGTACGGCCCTATACCTTCACCAACCGGGGCGATCGCATTGGCTGGGTCGAAGGCATTGATGGCAAGCACCATTTAACGCTCTTTATTGAAAACGGCCGGGTGCTGGATTTCCCCGGCAAACCGCTGAAAACCGGTCTGGCAGAAATTGCCAAAGTGCATCAGGGCGATTTCCGCATGACCGCCAATCAGAACCTGATCGTGGCCGGAGTGCCCACCGAACAAAAAGCCCAGATTGAACAGCTCGCGCGCCAGCATGGCTTGATTGATGACAGCCACAGCGAACAGCGGAAAAACTCGATGGCCTGTGTCGCCTTTCCAACCTGCCCGTTGGCGATGGCCGAAGCCGAGCGCTATCTGCCTGAGCTGGTCACCAAGGTGGAAGGCCTGCTGCAAAAACACCAGCTGGCCGATGAGCATATTGTGCTGCGGGTCACCGGTTGCCCGAATGGCTGTGGCCGCGCCATGCTGGCCGAGGCTGGTTTGGTTGGCCGGGCGCCCGGCAAGTACAACCTGTACCTCGGTGGTGATCGGATCGGCAGCCGGGTGCCCAAGCTGTATCTGGATAACGTGGCCGAAGCCGAAATCTTAGCCGCGCTGGACCAGCTGATTGGCCGTTGGGCCAAGGAGCGGCTGGCCGATGAGTGCTTTGGTGATTTTGTCATTCGTGCTGGTGTGGTGGCGGAAGTCAAAGTTTCCAAAACCGATTTTCATGCCTGAGAGAGGCCAGAATGAGCAAATTCCAACAGATCCTGGTGCAAGACCCGGCCACCCAGCAAGACTGGCTGGCCGAAATCAATGCCCTACTCACGCCGCTAAGCGCAGCAGAGCGGGTGCGCTGGGCGCTGCAGCATTTGCCACAGCAGCCGATGCTCAGCTCCAGCTTTGGTATTCAGGCGGCCGTGATGCTGCACCTGGTCACGCAGCAGCAAGCCGATATCCCGGTGGTGCTGACTGATACCGGTTATTTATTCCCGGAAACCTATCAGTTTATTGATCAACTAACCGAGCAACTTGGGTTAAACCTGAAAGTGTACCGCTCGCAGTTATCCCCCAACTGGCAAGAGGCTCGCTATGGTCAGCTGTGGCAAAGTGCCGAAGGTATCAGGCAATACAATCAGCTGAATAAAGTTGAGCCCATGCAGCGCGCCCTGCGCGAGCTCAATGTCGGCTGCTGGTTTACCGGCCTGCGCCGCAGTCAAAGCAGCACCCGCGCCGATAAGCAGGTGGTGGAAATCAGCCGTGGCGTCATCAAGGTGCAGCCCATCATCGACTGGAGCAATAAGGAGGTGTTCTATTACTTAAAAGAACATGGTCTGAGTTACCACCCGCTGTGGGAGCAAGGCTACATCTCGGTGGGCGATACCCACTCCACCGTCAAATTCGAACCCGGCATGAGCGAAGAAGACACCCGCTTTAACGGCTTTGGCCGCGAATGCGGCCTGCATATCGATGGCGATGGCATTTAGCCATCGCATTTTTGCTGCCACATCATCGTCATTTTTTCATTCAGCAGAATCGGTTACACTAGCCACAACTTCCTCTACTTAACGAGTGGACATGAACGACTGGCTTGCAACCCTGGAACACTGGCGCGAACTCTCGCCCGAGATCTTTATGGCTGGCAGCTTGCTGCTGCTGGTGGTGTTGTCCTGGCTGGCCAACTGGATCACCAAAAACATTCTGGTACGGGCGGTTTCCAAAGCCTTTAATGCCACCCCTTTTGCCCAGCATGCCATGCAGCAGGATTTTGGCATCATTGCCCGGCTGTCTAATGTGGTACCCGCCTTAGTGCTGGCGGCCGGGGTTGGCTTGATTGAAGGCCTGCCGCATCTGGTGGTTGAAGTGGTGCGCAATGTCAGTAATGCCTTTATTGTGCTGACCATCGCCATGGCGCTGAGCAATGTGCTGACCATGATCAACACCCTGTATGAGCGCCGCCCTGATTCCAGGACCAAGCCAATAAAAGGCTATATCCAGCTGCTGAAAATCATCGTTTACACCGTTGCCTTTGTGCTGATGGTGGCCATGCTGATTGACCGCTCGCCGCTGATATTACTCTCAGGCATGGGCGCCATGATGGCGGTGCTGCTGCTGATTTTTCAGGATACTATTTTATCGGTGGTGGCCAGCGTGCAGATTGCCTCCAACGATGTGATCCGGGTCGGTGATTGGGTAGAGATGCCACAGCTGAACGCCGATGGCGATGTGATTGATATTGCCCTGCATACCGTGAAAATCCAGAACTGGGATCGCACCATTACTACCATCCCGACCCGCCGCTTTATGACCGATCCCTTCAAGAACTGGCGCGGTATGCAGCAATCCGGTGGCCGTCGCATTAAGCGCAGCCTGATGATTGATCAGCAAAGCGTGCGTTTTTTGAGCCCGGAAGAGCGCAAGCATCTGGATCGCTTTCGTTTGCTGCGAGACTATCTGGCCGAAAAAGACCGCGAGATTACAGCCTGGAATGAGTCGTTAAAAGAGCAGGGCAAAGAGCCGGTTAATACCCGCCGCATCACCAATCTTGGAACTTTTCGTGCCTATGTGCAGCGCTACCTGCAAAGCCATGCCCGGGTGCATCAGGGCATGATCCAGATGGTGCGGCAAATGCCACCGACGCCGGATGGCCTGCCGCTGGAAGTGTACTGTTTTACCAATACCGTGGTCTGGGTGGAGTACGAGGGCATTCAGTCGGATATTTTTGACCATTTGTTCGCTATTCTGCCGGAGTTTGGCCTGCGGATGTATCAGCATCCAAGCGGGCTGGACTTACGCCAGCTGCGTATCGAAGGCCTGACGTCAGCAGCCGAACAGGCACACTAAGCCAGGCTTTGTTGCTGCTCCTGCTGCAAGGTAGCGGCGAGTTTTTGCTGCAAGCTGCTACGGATCCAGTCGCACAAAGCCTCTGACTGGGCCGACTGCCATTTGCTTTGCTGCAGCTGCTTGCTCCATTGCAGCAATTGCACCTGAGCGCGCTTGTCCCAGTCGCTGGCCTGAGTGGTCAGTGCCAGCCGGCTGCGCTTGGCGTGTGGCCGAAGCCAAAGCAGCTGCGCAAAGGTCAGCGCCCGCGCCATCACCACCAACGGAAAATTCGGGTGCTTTACCGGGCCGATAAAATGCCGCTGTTGGCTAAGCGGCAACCAGCCCAGCTTCTTACCCGGCAGCTGCTTACTGGCCAACCAGCCCGCAGCCGAGCCGAGCACTCCGCCCGATAAAGCCCCCAGCATCAATGAGCTGCCGCCTAAACCAAGATCCAGTACAGCTCCGGTCGCCATGCCGGCAGCGCCGGTTACCATCAGCAGCTCTTTTTGCTGCAACCCCCACAGATACCAGGTTTCGGTGTTCATCAGCCGATCGCGCTCGATCGGCCAGTCCAGCTGGCGCTCCAGCTCAGCCTGGCCGTGGCCCCACTGCTCTGCCAGCTGGCGAAACAACTGGCTTTCCGCCTGATCCAACTGCTGCTGCAACCAAAGCTCCGGGCTGGCGACTAAAGAAGGCGGTAACGCCGACATCGGCTGGCGCAAGCTCAACTGAGCGCACCAATAATCGGCCAGTTGCTCACTTACCTGCACCAAACGCTGCTGCTCACGCTGCAGCAACTGCCGGTTTAACTCAGTCAAAGCCGCGGTCCAGTCCGGCGTTAACTCAGCCATGGCCTGAAACAACGCCTGTCGTGCCGGCAGACTGGCCGTCATCGGGTTAAACAGCCGGACCCACTGAAAGCTCTGATTTAAGGTAGCCTGCCAGTTTTGAATATGTGGGCTTTTCGCAATAGGATTGATTAAGGCCATTCTGGGCTGGCCGGTCCAGCGCAGAATTTCCATCTCGGCTTCATCGGTGGCACTAACCGCGCTGGCAGCATCGGTGACAAATAAAATGCCGCTGCCAGCCATAATGGGCTCCAGCAAGGCCACCTCATCCGGAAATTGCTGCCGGTGCGACGGTTCGGCCAAAAAAGCCCGCACTCTGGCCGGCCGATCGGCCGCTGCAACCGGCACCTGCTGCAACCAGGCCAACAGCTGACGGGCACGCTGAAAGCCCGGCGTATCGGTGAGCGCCAACAAGACCCGGCCGTCCAGCACAAACTCAAAGCGTTCGGCCTGACGGGTGGTGCCGGATTCGACGCCAATGCGCACTGAATCGTTTTCCACCAGGGTGGAGACAATGGAAGACTTGCCCTGATTGGGGTGGCCAACCACGCAAAACTGCGGTATTGCCTTCATTCGGTCTCCTTAATCCAAGCCAGTTGCTGCTGGCGGGCAAAAGCCTGCCAGCTGGCCAGATGCCGGTTGGGCTCGGTGCAGCTGTCGGTTTGCGGCCAAAGGGCCTGGGCAATGCCCTGACGGCGTGCTTGCGCCATCCAGTCCGACAATTCAGCGACCGGGCTGCGACTGGCCGCTACCCGCCACAGGATCTGCGGTGGCCTGGTAGCAATCAGGCGCTGCCAGGCCTCATCATCCTGTTGCCAATCGGCGCTGCCTAAGGCAAGTACGCTATCCGTCGAAGGCAACTGCCAGTGCACCAGCCTGGCTTGTTGCCAATCGCTCAGCACCTGCTGCTGCAAAGGCGCTGGCTCAGGCTCAGCCGAGGCGAGTGCGGCGCCGGCTGCAGTGGCGTTGGCAGGCCTGGCAGCAGGCTGTACCCGCAGACCGGCGGGCTGACGGCGGCTTTGCCACTGGCAAAACAGCGCCAGCAACAAGCGCGGCAGCAGGTTGTAACAAAGCAAGCTCATCACTAAAAAAGGCCACCAACCACTGGTTTGTGCCAGCAGCAGTTGCTGCTGTTCAATGCGGGCAAAGCGGCTTTGGGCCAGCAGTTGCTCATCCGGTACCGCCGCAGGCCAGACGCTGTGCCAGGGATAACTCAGCCATTGCAGCCACTGACTAAGTAACTGCTGATCCGGCAACAAGGTTGAGCTCCAGCCAAAGGCCAGATCAGACAGCAACAACAGCAACAGAAACACCAGCGCAATGCCAAGGCCAAACCAGCACCACAGCCAATTTAGCTGACTTAGCAGCCACCATTGCTGCGTCCGATCAGGCTGCCAGTACAAGGGTTTACCGCTAATACGCAGCAGCCAGGGCCGGCCAGGCCGCAGCAACCAAAGCATAGCCAACAGGCTGCCCAGCAATGGTACCCCGGCCCACAGCAGCCAGACCAGCAAGGCATTGATACGGCCATCGGCGCTGTAATTCAGGCTGCCAGCTCCAAGCAGCATGCCCAGCAGCAAGGCCAACGGCCAGCGCCACCAGGGCAAAGCGATTGAAACGGCAGCAGACTGTGGCATCATCGAATTCTCAGCATGATAGATTCATCGTGTGGTCATTATCTTATGTCAGGATAGATCAGAGGGACACTTTTTACTGCGTGTTTTTGCGGACAAGATGGTAATAAACGGTTGAATTTACCTGAAATGCCCCAATTGATCAGCACAGCTGGCCCTGGTGCGGTGCAACGGATCGATCATCGAAATAATCGATTAAAGCCATTTGTTTTATTCATTTTGCATAATCGGTGCCACTTGCTAGAGTAGCACCTGTCGAAACACCCAATGTTATTAACTGAAATGGAGGAAGACAATGTCTTCAATTATCAATACCAAGATCAAACCTTTTAAAGCCACTGCTTTTCAAAATGGTAAATTTATTGAAGTAACTGAGCAGGACTTACTGGGTAAGTGGTCTGTTGTGTGTTTCTACCCGGCGGATTTCACCTTCGTTTGCCCAACTGAGCTGGGCGACCTGGCTGATTTCTACCCGCAGTTCCGTGACATCGGCGTAGAAGTGTTCTCTGTGTCTACCGACACCCACTTCACGCACAAAGCATGGCACGATGCGTCTGACACCATCAAGAAAATCGAATACCCAATGATCGGTGACCCGACTGGCGCTATCACCCGCAACTTCGGCGTGATGATCGAAGAAGAAGGCCTGGCCCTGCGTGGTACTTTCGTCATCAACCCTGAAGGCGAAATCAAAGTTGCTGAAATCCATGACCTGGGTATCGGCCGTAGCGCTGCTGAGCTGTTCCGTAAAGTACAAGCTGCTCAGTACGTTGCGAACCATGATGGCGAAGTTTGCCCGGCCAAATGGACACCAGGTGAAGCGACTCTGGCTCCATCACTGGACCTGGTTGGCAAAATCTAAATGCCACACCACCGTTGCCCGGCAGCGGACGCTGAAACCACGCCTCACGACTGAAGCTGGTTTCAGCTTCTCCCCCTGCACTGTAAAAACGGTACCAAGCCAGCATCTCAGGATGCTGGCTACCCTCAAGCTTTGCCTGACATAAAGCGCTAAGACACAGTCAAGAGATGGAGTAGACTCAATGTTAGATACCAACCTGAAACAACAATTAAGCAGCTATCTGCAGAACCTGAAATCCCAGGTAGAGCTGGTCGTATCTCTGGACGATAGCGCCAAAGCTCAAGAACTAAACACCCTGGCTACCGAGATTGCCAGCTTGTCGGATCGCGTTAGCCTGCGCCGTGACGATGCCGCTTCCAAGCGGGTACCAGCCATGCAGGTTCGCTCTAGCGAGAAAGGCACTGTGATTACCTTTGCCGGTGTGCCGATGGGTCACGAATTTACCTCCCTGGTGCTGGCGCTGCTGCACTCGGGTGGCCACCCGATTAAAATTGAGGCTGAGCTGATTGAGCAAGTTCGTCAGCTGACCGGTCGTTTTGAGTTTGAAACCTATATTTCGTTAAGCTGCCAGACCTGCCCGGAAGTGGTGCAGGCGCTGAATATGATGGCAGCCATTAACCCCAATATTACCAGCGTGATGATCGACGGTGCCCTGTTCCAACAGGAAGTCAGCGATCGCAATGTGATGGCTGTGCCCACTGTATTTTTAAATGGCGAGCAGTTCTCGCAGGGTGCCATCACGCTGGAGCGAATTATCCAGAAAATTGATGTCAATGCCGAAGCCCGTCAGGCCGAAGCGCTGAAGCAAAAAGAACCCTTTGATGTGCTGGTCGTAGGCGGTGGCCCAGCCGGTGCTTCTGCCGCGGTCTATGCGGCCCGTAAAGGCCTGCGCACTGGCGTACTGGCCGAGCGTTTTGGTGGCCAGGTGGCCGATACCGTCGGCATTGAAAACTTTATCTCGGTGCAATACACCGAAGGCCCGAAGCTGGTGAATGCCCTGGAAGCCCATGTGCGCCAGTACGACGTGGACATTATGAACAACCAGCGTGCCACCAAATTAAGCAAAAGCGAGCAAGTCGAGCTGGAGCTTGCCAATGGCGCTGTACTGAAAAGCAAAACCCTGATCCTGGCCCCGGGCGCCCGCTGGCGCGAAATGAATGTGCCGGGCGAGCAGGAGTACCGCGGCAAAGGCGTAGCTTACTGCCCGCACTGCGATGGTCCGCTGTTTAAAGGCAAACGAGTTGCGGTGATTGGCGGTGGTAACTCCGGCATTGAAGCCGCCATCGACCTGGCAGGTATTGTCGAGCATGTCACGGTGCTGGAATTTGCCGCCGAGCTGCGCGCCGATGCGGTGCTGGTGAAAAAAGCCAACTCCATGGGCAATATCACCATCATTACCGAGGCTCAGACCACCGAAGTGACCGGCGATGGCAATAAGGTGAATGGCATTCAGTACACCGATCGCAAAAGCGGCGACAGCCACCACATCGAACTGGCTGGCATTTTCGTGCAAATCGGCCTGGTGCCCAACACCGAATGGCTGCGCGGCGCGGTGGAGCTAAGCCCACGCGGTGAAATCATTGTCGATGAACGCGGCCAAACATCATTGCCAGGCGTGTTCGCCGCCGGCGATGCCACCACAGTACCGTACAAGCAGATTGTTATTGCCATGGGCAGCGGCGCCAATGCCTCGCTCGGCGCCTTTGACTACCTGATCCGTCACTAATCATTAAGCGCGTCCCCTTTGCGGCAACCCTCGGGTTGCCGTTTTTTTGCATATTGCGTGATTAAGAACGCCCCTATCCACTAAAGTTTACTAGTAACTGGATAAATCTGCGTATCCACCCTGGCCGTATGGCGTAACAGCCAACGTTGTCCATCCGGGCTGATATCAAAGCTTTGCAGCATTTGTCGACGATCGGCTTGCCACTGTTCCAGCTCACCTCTTGCCAGATCATAACGATAAATCCAGGTATGTTTCAGATCGGTTTCGCCCCAGTACAACTTGGTATCACGGACATGGATACTGCCAACAAACTGTTGTAAGGTTTGCACCGGTAATATCTCCTGCTGGCCATCACGCACTCTGGCGAAATTCTGATCATCCTGCCTTAGCACAATGAATTCATTCGAGGCAAGCACGGCAACCACGCGCTCACCCTGGTGTAAGATACTGCTTTGCATGGTATCCAGCTGATAACGCCAACTGACTGGCGTGCCATGCTCAATGTAATTGAGGATCACCGCCTCGCCTGATGCTTCAAACATCGCTTGCTGCCATAAGTGTGAGCTGACAGGCAGTGGACTCAACTTCCCCTGAGGAAGATTGAACAAATGCGGCTTGCGATTCACCAACAGCAACACCAGCTCGCCATCAGGGTGGATACCCTGAACACTCAGTTGCTCGTCTTGCACTTCCAGCACGGTATTACGACGACCACCACTGGACTGCAGTAACAGCCGGCTGATCTGGTCATTGCGCTCTACCACCAGGAATTGATCGGGCTCCGTGGTAAAATACATAGCGTTGGTCTGCGTGTCCGTATTGAGTAACGTCCGGCTTGTGAACTGCCCAATGGGCCCCTGATGATTCACAAATCCGCCGACATCTCCAACAATCCGGTTTTGCAGCCATTCATTATCACCTGACCGGACCACAAACCGACTTAACCCTCGCACACTACTTTCATGCTCACCACGATTGCTATCCAGTGCCTGGAGCTCGCCACTGGGCCAATGCATCAGGTGCAGCACATGTTCATCCAAAATCAGTAAGCGCTCTTCATCAACAAAAACAATGCTGAACACTCTGTCTGGATAAATTGTCTGCTTCAGAACCCGGCCAGTCTCACGGTGCATAATGGTCAAAAGTTGTGGCTGTCCCGTCGTCATGCGCAAATAGGCCAGCATGCTGCTATCGCCCGACAAGGCAAACAGATAATCCTGAGTGTTGCCAATGACAGCATGAGTGACGGGTTCCAGCTCCCCGGTAGTGAGATCAAGCTGCTGGATTTGCATCGAGTCTTTGTTCCCCATACTGATAAATAGCTTTTCTTCATTAGGGATTTGTTTGAGTTGAAACATGACCGGTTGCGGCGCTAGCAGTGCCTTTGCTGGCCCTTGCCATTGCCCATTGGCACTAATAGGACGCTGATACAGCTGATAGAGGCCCTGCTGAAAGTCATGATAGAACAAGGATTGCCCATCGTGATGAAACTCGACCCACATGATTTGATGGTTACCCGATGTTAGATGGCGCGTTACCCCCGTAGCACGATGATGCCAGTACAGCTCCTGCCCGGGATGATTCGTCGAGTTGGAGGAGAACACAATGGCGGCTTTATCAGGTGAAATGGCCAGCGACAATTTTTCGCCTTCAATCGTTCGCAGTGGATCGCCTCGTTGCCATAGCGAAGAGGTATGATGTTGATACATGAAGCCTGCTATCACGGCAAACAGCAATATCACCAACGCTAACAACAATGGCCAGCGCGCAGCCAAGCTTGCCTTATCCATCGCGCCAGTTGAGAGATGTGGTTGCGTGCTTCGCTCAGGCTTTGCTGATTCAACCGCAACATGGCGTGATGGTACAACTACGTCAGCTGTACGCGCTGTAAACGCTGTCTCATCATGAAATGGTTGGGGCGGCTGCAACCAGCGATAACCTCGCTTCGCAGCGGATTGAATGTATTGTGGTGTATCCGTCTGGTCCTGCAAAGCGGCCCGCAATTTACTGATGGTGCGCCGCACCGCCGTATCACTCACCACCCGCCCTGCCCAGACCTGTTGATGCAACTCTTCCAGACTAACAAAGCGTTCATGATTGGCCAGCAAGTAGCACAATACGCTATACACTTTAGGCTCAAGGGTGATGGACTGCTCAGGAGTTTGCAGCTGCTGATTGACAGGACAAAGAATAAACTCACCAAACTGCACCGAATGTTGCAACGACATGCGGCAATTTCCTTATCACATTGCTGCTTGCAGAAAGTGCAAGGGACGAATCATGTCAGGGATACTACCACAGTAGCCTGAAATTTCGTTGACAAATTAGCAGCAATTTCTACTGAGCAGCATAAATCATTAAGCTCAAAACCAATCGTCTCGTATGCCCCAATAGCAACCTTTGGGCTGCCGTTTTTTATGGCTCGATTTTTCCAAAAACAGCGGTGCGCCTATAAGGTGCCGGGTAAATCCCGACCTGCAGCAGTTGTGGCCTGAGTGTCCATTCCACGCTGAGTTCGATGGCGCCATTCTCACTAGTGGCAAAGTGCACAAACTTCTCCCGCTGGGCTTTGTTGTGCCAATGGGCACGATAGGTATCGCCCTGCCAGTGTTCCAGGGTGAGTTTGGACAGGCCATCGTCCCAGAATTGCAGCAGCAAGTCACCATTGTCCAGCAGCGAAACTTCAGCGTTGCCATAAAGAGGATGCTGGTAACGACCGGTGATTTGCTCTGGGCTCAGGCTGGCGAGCAAATCCGGCTGACGCTGTTGTTCAATCTGCTGCCGGGCGCTGCTGGCGTCGGCAAAGTCTTGCTGATATTGCGTCAAATAATGGCTGTGCCAGTCATGCGCCGGCAAACCGGCGATACGGTCAATAATGGTGCGGGTCACAGCCGGGCGGAAGTTCTCGAAGGTATTGCCCACCACGATAATACCCAGCTCCAGCTCAGGCACCAAAGTTACTTGCGTATTAAAGCCGTCGGTAGCGCCGCCATGACTGGCAGTGGCGTAACCGCGGTAATCCTCCAGATACCAGCCCAGACCATAGGCCCGTACCGGATCAAGCTGGCTTGCCCGGCCTACCACCACCTGAGGCGTGAAAATCTCCGCCATCACCTCCTCACTTAGCAATCGCTGGCCCTGATAGACGCCAGGCTCACCCAGGTTCAGTCGCAGCCACTGCGCCATCTCGTAGACGCTGCTGTTGACCGAAGCAGAAGGCCCAACATTGTCGAAGTTGCGGCGGGCAATCGGGACGATTTCCCCGTTAATAAATTGGTGCGGCAGGGCAATATTGGCATCATCCGCTGCAAACTGAGTAATGGAGGTATTGCTGCGCTGCATGCCAAGCGGCGCAAATAAGCGCTCACGCACAAACTCATCCCAGCTTTGGCCACTAACTGCCGCCACCACTTCACCGGCCACCGAATACATCACGTTGTTATAAACAAAGCCAGCGCGAAAGGGCTGTTCAAAATCGTGATGCTGCATCTGGCGGATCACCTGCTCCCGGCTTGCGGTTGGCATAAACTGAATGCGGTTGCCGGTAATACGCCCAAGGCCAACGCGGTGGGTTAACAAATCGCGGATCCGTACTTCCTGAGTAACCCAGGGGTCGGCCAGTTGGAAATACGGCAGATGATCGATGACTTTATCGTCCCAGCTCAACTTGCCCTCATCCACCAACAGGCCCAAGGCTGTAGCGGTCATTGCTTTGCTGGTAGAAGCCACGCCAAACAAGGTGTGCTCATTGACGGGCAGCTCGGATTCAAGGCCCAAAGTGCCAAAACCACGGGCATAAATCACTGCATCCCGATACACCACAGCCACCGCCAGCCCGGGCAGTTGCCAGTCCTGCCGTCCTTGCTCAACCCAACTATCCAGCCCAGCCAATGGCTCTGGCTTGGTGGAATCAAGGGCACAGCCAGCCAATGCCAAGGCAGCCAGGCTGCTCAGTAGCAAGGAACGAACAAAGTAAGAAGAGAAAAGCGTGGGATGCATGCCGGGCCTCGAAATAACCATTCAAGGCCAGCATACTAGCCGATTTGGCCGCCAGGGCCAAATCGGTCAGGCCAGCTAGCCGGCGTTGGGTGTTCTGGCAGGTCGGCGGTGTTGACTGCGGGCTTTGGCCTGAGCCGAGCCCTCGGCGCGCTGACCATCGCGATGCTCGCTTGGCTTTTTTGGCTTTTTCGGTTTGCGTGCTGGCTGCGACGGATTGGATGCCGGCACATTATGCACTGGCTCATAGCCCGCTTTTACCTGACGCGGGATGGCCTGGCGAATAACCCGTTCAATATCGCGCAGCAATTTGGCATCGTCGGCACAGACCAGTGACACAGCATGGCCACTGGCGCCGGCACGGCCGGTACGGCCAATGCGGTGCACGTAATCTTCCGGCACATTGGGCAAATCAAAATTCACCACTTGCGGCAACTGATCAATATCCAGACCGCGGGCGGCTATATCGGTGGCTACCATCACCCGCACTTCGCCGCTTTTAAAGCCTGCCAGCGCCTTGGTGCGAGCCGCCTGGCTTTTATTGCCATGAATGGCCGCTGCCTGAATACCCACCGTTTCCAGTTGCTTGGTTAATTTGTTGGCGCCGTGCTTGGTTTTGGTAAACACCAACACCTGCTGCCAGTTTTGATCGACAATCAGGTCAATCAGCAGCTGCGCTTTACGGTTCTTATCCACCGGGTACACCAGTTGTTCGACTCGCTCGGCCGTGCTGTTGGCTGGGCTGACCGACACTTCCAGTGGGTTATTGACCATGGTTTTGGCCAGCGCCCGGATCTCATCGGAAAAGGTAGCCGAGAACAACAGGTTCTGCCGCTGTTTTGGCAGCAAGGCCAGAATTTTACGGATATCACGGATAAACCCCATATCCAGCATACGGTCGGCTTCATCCAGTACCAGGATTTCAAGCTCGGAAAAACGCACCGCATTTTGCTGATACAGATCCATTAAACGACCTGGGGTGGCAATCAGAATGTCGACGCCTTTACGCAGCTTTTGCATCTGCGGGTTAATTTTCACCCCGCCAAAGACGATGGTCGAGCGCAGCGGCAAGCGGCTGCCATAACGCAGCACGCTGTCGCCAACCTGAGCCGCCAGCTCACGGGTTGGCGTCAGGATCAAAGCCCGCGCCTGATTGGCAGACGCCGGCTTGCCTTCTGCCAGACGCTGCAGCAGTGGCAGGGTGAAACCCGCCGTTTTGCCGGTACCTGTTTGGGCCGCAGCCATTAAATCGCGACCAGCCAGTACAGCGGGGATCGCCTGAGCCTGGATCGGGGAAGGAGTGTCGTAGCCTTCAGCCTGAATGGCTGCAAGCAATGGGGCCGATAGGCCCAGGGAGGCAAAACTCATAACATCTCTCATAGTGTGCAAGCGATCGCCAGATTGGCAGCGGCACAGGATACAGAATCTGACTTAAAGTCGCTATCTTTTTTGGGATAGGTGCGTGTTTGTGGCAGCTTTCATTCACACGTACAGCACCACTAAGCAGTATCTTAGCCATACTTAGCAGTGCAATTTGCAAAGAGTTTAAACTCAGACTTTAAGTTTATCAACAAGGTACATAGATAATGCCAACCACGACAGTATCCCCAGTTGGGCCTCTTCTAAGAAAAACAGCACACTCATTAATACCAGTGCCGCCGCCAACACCTCCCCCTCCTGGAGTACCCTCACTACCTCCAACCGGTGTGGGCGGAGAAAGATGTAAATTAGGGTTCAATTGTTGTAAACGCTCTGCTACACAATAACTCAACTCGATGGGCACGTTGCTATTTGCTATATTGGTTAACGTTGAAAGAGCTTGTCCATCAATGTATGAATAGTCTTGATCCAGTCCTACAACTACACCACCTTGACTTCTTGACATAATATTAAACACTAGTTGTGGATAACCTGGATAATTACTTACACCTAGCCGTTCAAAAAACCTTAAATCTTCTGCCTCATTAAACACTACAGTAAAGTGCTTGGTCTCTGGGGTAATAATCAAACTTGCATTCGCAGCAAAGCCTGCCCGGCTCAAACCAAACGACAACGCATCCAACCGCACCTCATTAAAATTCAAAGCATTCTTTATACGTTGAATCCCAGTTGCCTGATTATCACGGAATTCATTTTGCACATATTGCTGTACACTCGCTATCTTGCGAGTATCAAAAGCAAGTTGCACAGCAGCTGCATCACGGTCATTGGCACAATTTGAAGCCATCGGAATAAGAGCGGCTGGGGCTATGGCTAATGAAGATGGATGCCGAAGAGGCTGAGTTTGCAGTGCCGCCATACCTGCCTGCACAGCGTTTTGCATAGCTTCCGCCATAAAGGCAGCATGCTCATCCACACCGGTGTTCAGCATGGCAATGATTTCTGGATGCACCGTGCGATCACGGGTATGCAGCTGCATCTCGAAGGGGTTAACCCCTTGTGGAGCATGATACACCTCAAAGGGATAGGCCTCACGGCTCTGCGCATTAAACACCACTATATGCTTGGGCTGGCTGGTACAGCTTTGATTATCGATATTAACTACATCGCCACCACCAACTATCACACATTGCAAGTCGGGTACGGCGTGCTGCATGGCCAATTGCTGAGCTTGCACATAATTGCAATTCTCACACACCAGTGCATTTTCATGTACCTGTGCCACAGAGGAAGAAGACATCAAGCCACAGCCTGTCATTAGCAAAGCAAGGATGCCTGTTACCGGTAACTTTAAATGGGTTTTGCTCATTTCCTTTTCCTTTTCCTTTTCCTAGAATAGAAACCCACCATAACAATGAAACAAAAATAAACAACAATAAAACATTGATAATGAAAAAATTCATTTCGCAACAGAAAAAGCTAAATAACCTATGCGCCAGACCACGACGCATTTGCGTGGTAGCATAGCGCCATTAACAATACAGCAGCCAAACATCGCTCAGTAATCCCGAGCGCAAAGCATAGATACCTTAATACTAATTCCTTTTGGTTATATCTGAGCGCGATCCATTCTTTTATTAAAGCCATACGGACGGCTATTCTGCAGGCTATGTCAATGCCATCACAAAGAGAATGGCATCTATAAATGCAGCCCTGGGCTGGAGTGAGCGATGGACTATTTACCAATTTTTACCCAATTGCAGCAGCAACCCGTGCTGGTGGTCGGCGGCGGCCAGGTCGCGTACCGAAAAATCCAGTTGCTGCTTGCTGCCGGCGCTCAGGTTACAGTGCTGGCCAAACGCATCAGTGCGGACGTGCAGGCGTTGCAGGGCGAACAGCTTCGCTGCATTGAAGCGGCCTTTGGCGAGCACAGCATTGCCCACTACAAGCTCATTATTGCTGCCACCGATAAACCGGCGGTCAATGCCGAGATTTTTCAGGCTGCCAACGCCGCCAATATCTGGGTGAATGCCGTGGATGATCCCGAGCATGGCAACTTTATTTTTCCGGCCATTGTTGATCGCAGCCCCATCGTGGTGGCCATTTCCTCCGGCGGCAATGCCCCGGTGCTGGCCCGTCGTTTGCGCGAACGCATTGAGCAGTTGCTGCCACAATCGGTCAGCCTGCTGGGTCAGTTTGCTGCCCGCTGCCGCGAGCGGGTAAAAGCGGCCTTGCCGTCCATCAGTGAGCGGCGCGATTTCTGGGAGCGTTGGTTTGCCGGCCCGGCCCAGCAGTTACTGGCCAGCGGTAAAACCAAAGAAACCGAGCAATTATTTGAGCAGCAACTGCAGCAGTTTGTACCCAACCAGGGCGAAGTCTGGCTGGTGGGTGCCGGCCCTGGCGATCCGGAGCTTTTAACCATCAAAGCGATGCAGTGCATGCAGCAAGCTGATGTCATTGTTCACGATGGTCTGGTCAGCGCCGATGTGCTGGCCTTGGCCAGACGCGATGCCGAGCGCATCAGTGTCGCCAAACAAGCCGGCTTTCACAGCCTGCCACAAGATGAAATTAACGCCCTGATAGTGCGGCTGGCACAGGCCGGCAAACGGGTTTGCCGGTTAAAAGGCGGCGACCCCTTTATTTATGGCCGTGGTGGCGAAGAATGCGAGGCCTTAGTCGCAGCGGGTATTCGCTACAGTGTGGTGCCTGGTGTCACCGCCGCTGCTGGCTGTGCGGCCTATGCCGGCATTCCGCTAACGCACCGCGATTACGCCCAAACGGTGCAACTGGTAACCGGCCATTGCCGGGCCAATGGTGATGAGCCCGACTGGCCATCACTGGCCAAAGCGCGTCAGACCCTAGTGGTTTATATGGGTTTGATCAATAGCGCTACCCTAAGCGCGCAGTTGATCGCCCATGGCCGCAGCAGCGATACCCCGGTCGCCATTATTGAAAACGGCACCCGGCCCGAGCAGCGCAGCATCACCGGCACCCTGGCGCAGTTGCCACAGCTGATTGCCGAGCATCAGGTGCAAAGCCCGGCCTTGATTATTATTGGCGAAGTGGTGGCACTTGCGCCGAACTTACACTGGTTTCAAACTTTCGTGGCTGAGCCAAGCGTCAGCCAGGCAGCCTAGGAGCAACAGATGGCTTTATCGCATTTACAACAACTGGAAGCCGAGAGCATCCATATTTTCCGCGAAGTCGCCGCCGAGTTTAAAAAGCCGGTGATGCTGTATTCGATTGGTAAGGATTCGTCGGTGCTGCTGCACCTGGCCCGCAAAGCCTTTGCACCGGGCAAGATCCCTTTTCCGTTGCTGCATGTGGATACCGACTGGAAATTTCGCGAGATGATTGCCTTTCGGGACCAGATTGCCAAGGATTACAACCTTGACCTGCTGGTGCACAAAAACCCGGAAGGGCTGGCAATGGGCATCAATCCCTTTGTGCATGGCAGTGCCAAACACACCGACATTATGAAAACTCAGGGCTTAAAACAGGCGCTGAACCAGTATGGTTTTGATGCCGCCTTTGGTGGCGCCCGCCGTGATGAAGAGAAATCCCGCGCCAAGGAGCGGGTGTTTTCCTTCCGCGATAAACACCACCGCTGGGACCCGAAAAACCAGCGGCCTGAGCTGTGGAATATTTACAACAGCGCCATCAATGAAGGCGAGAGCATCCGGGTGTTCCCGCTTTCCAACTGGACCGAGCTGGATATCTGGCTTTATATCCTGCAGGAAAAAATCGACATTGTACCGCTGTATCTGGCGAAAGAGCGCCCGGTGGTGAAGCGCGATGGCACCCTGATCATGGTGGATGACGATCGCATGCCGATTGAACCGGGTGAACTGATAGAACAAAAATCCGTGCGTTTTCGCACCCTTGGCTGTTACCCGCTGACCGGCGCCATCGAGTCGACCGCCGATACGCTGGAAGGCATTGTCGAAGAAATGCTGCGCGCCCGCACTTCCGAGCGGCAGGGCCGGGTGATTGATCAGGATCAGTCGGGTATGGAACTGAAAAAACGTGAGGGGTACTTTTGATGAGTAGCACCGTACTGGAAAGCACCAGCCTGGAGCAACAGCTGAACGAGCTGGGTATTCGTGGTTATCTGCAACAGCATCAGGACAAAAGCCTGCTGCGGGTACTGACCTGTGGTAGCGTCGATGATGGCAAAAGTACTCTGATCGGCCGGCTGTTGCACGACAGTCAGCAGCTGTACGATGATCAGCTGGATGCGCTGAAACGCGATCACAAAGGCCGCAACAGTGAAGGCGAGCTGGAGCTGGCCATGCTGGTGGATGGCCTGCAAGCTGAGCGCGAGCAAGGCATTACCATTGATGTGGCCTACCGCTATTTCTCCACCACCTTGCGTAAATTTATTCTGGCCGACACCCCAGGCCATGAGCAGTACACCCGCAATATGGCAACAGGTGCCTCCAATGCCGATGTCGCTATTTTGCTGGTTGATGCGCGTCATGGTGTGCTGACTCAAACCAAGCGACACAGCTTTATTTGCGCCCTGCTCGGCATCAAGCACTTTGTGGTGGCGGTGAATAAGATGGATCTGATTGGCTATGCCGAAACCGAGTTCAGCCGCATCAAAAAAGATATTCTGGCCATTACCAGTCAGTTGCAGGTACCTAAAGTGGACGTGGTGCCTTTAAGCGCGTTAAAAGGCGAAAATATCATGGCGCCATCCGCTAATATGCCCTGGTACCAGGGCCAGCCGCTGCTGCCTTTGCTGGAAACATTGCCGCTGCCGGATCGCAGTGGCCAGCATAGTCGCTTCCCGGTGCAGTATGTCATACGGCCAGATCTGAATTTCCGAGGCTTTGCCGGTACCGTTACCGGTGGGCGGCTGGCGGTCGGTCAAACCGTCAAGGTCTACCCTTCCGGCCAGCAAAGCACCATTCGCAGCATTGAGACTTTTGCTGGTAGTCAGCCGGCAGCCGAAGCCGGTGAAGCGGTGACCATTACGCTGCAAGATGAAGTCGATGTCAGCCGTGGTGACTGGCTGGTGCCGGTGGAAGAGACCGTGACGCTGAGCAACCGTGCGCTCGCCTATCTGGTCTGGTTTAATGAGCAGCCACTGCAGCCCGGCCGGCTGTACGATCTGAAACTGGCCAGCCGCAAAAGTTCAGTCAGCATCAGCAAACTGGATCACAAGGTCAATATCAATACCTTGCAAAAAATCGACGCCGATACGGTGCAAATGAATGACATCGCGCTGGTGGAGCTGGAGCTGACCGAAGTACTGCCGCTGGATACCGCCAGCGAACATCCCGGCACCGGCAACTTTATCCTGGTGGATCGGTTGAGCAATGCGACGGTAGCTGCCGGCTTAATCCAGACGGTACTGGCGAAAGAGCAGGTCAATGCGCCGGCTAACTTCTCTGCCTTTGAGCTGGAGCTGAATGCCTTGATCCGCAAACACTTCCCGCACTGGCAGGCGGCGGATCTCTCGGCGCTAACCGATGCTTTGCATGGTGCAACGAACAAGTGACACTGCAGCAGCTTGGGGTCATTGCCCTATTGCTGGCGCTGGTCGCCGGCTTAGTCTTCAGCAAGCGCTCGCCAGCCTTTTGGTTTGGCGGTGCCCTGCTGGCCAGCTACCTGGTCGGCTGGCTGGAGCTGGACAAAGCCTTGACCAATTTCAGCAACCCCTCGCTGATCACCTTGGTATTACTCTTGTTGATTTCGCTGGCCATTGAGAAATCGCAACTGGTTAGCTGGTTAAGCCGCAGCTTTTCGGGCAGCAACCTCAGCCTGGTGGTAGCACGCTTAAGTCTGGCCAGCGGCTTCTTGTCGTCCTTTGTCAACAACACCGCCGTGGTGTCGACCCTGATGGCCTCACTACGGCAGCACCCGCACTTTGCTGCCTCCAAGTTGCTGATCCCGCTGTCGTACAGCGCCATCTTAGGCGGTATGCTGACGCTGATTGGCACCTCGACCAATCTGATTGTCAATGGCTTTGTCGAAGAAGCCGGCCACGCCAGTCTGGGCTTTTTTGACTTCACTTTGCTTGGCCTGATTGCCTTTGCTGCTGGCCTGGTGGTGCTGATGATCGGTGCCCACTGGCTGCCGGATACCCGCAAAGCCGAGCAGGCCGCGGCCCCTTATTACTTAAGCGCCCACGTCGATACCGACAGCCAACTGATTGGCAAAACCGTCAGTGACAATGGTCTGCGTGAATTGCAGGCACTGTTTCTGGCGGAAATTCAACGTGGTGATAGATTGCTGTGCCCGGTCAAACCGGATACGCTGATTGAAGCCGGCGATGAACTGCGCTTTGTCGGCGACCTGCAGGCGGTATCCCGCCTGCAAAACTTCCCGGGCCTCAAGCTAGTGCCCGGTGAAGCCGAGCATCAGGGCGAGCTGATGGAAGCGGTGATCAGCTACAGCTCCAAGCTGGTGGGTAAAACCTTGAAGCAGCTACGCTTTCGAGAGCAGTACGATGCCGCGGTGATCGCGGTGCGTCGTGGCCATGAGCGCTTAAATGGCGGCCTCGGCGATTTGGAGCTGCATGCCGGCGATGTGCTTATCCTGGCCACCGGCAAAGACTTTCCCGGCCAGAATGAACTGGGGCAGGATTTTATTTACGTCAATGGTCTCGCCATCAGTCAACCACTCACAGCCAAGCGCAGCCACTGGGTGCTGGCCAGTTTTGCCGCCACCCTGGCTCTATCTATCTTGGATCTGGTGCCGCTGGTAAAAAGCCTGCCACTGTTGCTGGTGCTTTATATCGCCACCAAAGTTATCCAGCTGAACGAGCTAAAACGCCGCTTTCCACTCGAGCTGTTTATTATTGTCGGCTCTGCCATTGGCCTGGCCCAACTGATGATCCAGTCTGGTGTGGCCGGCATGATAGCGGCAGGGCTCAATCAACTGGTGGCAGGCTACGGTGCCTATGGCGCTTTGATTGCCATTTTTATCGCCACCTGGCTCTTTACCGAAGTGGTCACCAACAATGCCGCCGCCGCGCTGACCTTTCCTATCGCCTATGCCATGGCGCTGGAACTGAGCGTCAGCCCAACGCCGTTTTTTATGGCGGTCGCTTTTGGCGCTTCGGCCAGCTTTATTTCGCCCTTTGGTTATCAAACCAACCTGATGGTGTACAGCGCCGGCAACTACCAGCTGAAAGATTACGCCCGTATCGGTATTCCGATGGCTTTGGTGTACAGTACAGTAGTGCTGCTGTGCCTGCCACGCATTTACTCGTTTTAAACCCGGATTGGACACCCCATGACTGACAATATCGTATGGCAACAACACCACACCAACCGTGAACAACGTGCCGAACTGTTTGGCCACCGCAGTGGTGTGATCTGGTTTACCGGCTTAAGTGGCTCCGGCAAGTCCACCGTGGCCAATGCGCTGGAGCAGGCGCTGGCAACGTGCGGCTTTCACACTTATTTGCTGGATGGCGACAACGTGCGCCACGGCCTGTGCGCCGATTTGGGCTTTAGTGCCGAAGACCGCACCGAGAACCTGCGCCGGGTGGGGGCGGTTTCCGGCCTGATGGTGGATGCCGGCCTGCTGGTACTCAGTGCTTTTATCTCGCCTTATCGCAGCCAACGTCAGTTTGTACGCAGCCTGGTGCCGGCTGATTCCTTTTTGGAAGTTTACATCGCCACCCCGCTGGCGGTATGCGAGCAGCGTGATGTCAAAGGCCTGTATCAAAAAGCCCGCAAGGGTGAGATCAGCCACTTTACCGGCATCTCCGATCCGTATGAGCCACCAGCAGCACCAGATCTGGTGATCGACACCTCAGCCAGCGAATTAGCCGACAGCATCAACCAACTGTTGCAACTGCTGGCTGAGCGTGGTTGGATCAAACCAACAACGGCGGTTTGATGGGAGTAAGTCGATGAAGTTACTGCTGCAACAAATTATCCAGCTGGCTGAGCAAGCGGGTGAAGCCATTTTAGAAGTCTATCAGCGCGATAGAACGGCGCAAGGCATTCAGGCCAAGCAAGACGACTCACCACTGACCGATGCCGATTTAGCCGCTCAGCAGGTGATCAGCCACCGGCTGGCACAACTCACCCCGGACATTCCGGTATTGTCGGAAGAAGCGGCCGCCACACCCTGGCCAGAGCGCCAGCATTGGCAGCGTTTCTGGCTGGTTGATCCATTGGATGGTACCAAGGAATTTATTAAGCGCAATGGCGAGTTCACGGTCAATATTGCACTGATTGAGCAGGGTAAACCCGTGCTAGGAGTGGTGCATGCTCCGGTGCTGCAAAAAACCTGGGCAGCGCTAAAAGGTGAAGGCGCTTTGGTGCAACACCAGGGGGAACAGTATTCGATTCATGTGAGCCAGCCTCGGCCAGATGAACCCATCCGGGTGGTCGGCAGTCGCAGCCATCCAAGCCCGGATTTGGCTGATTACCTAAAGCAGTTTGTCAGCTACGAGATGGTGCCGGTAGGCAGCTCGCTGAAGTTTTGTCTGGTGGCCGAAGGCAGCGCCCATGTTTATCCGCGTTTTGGCCCCACCATGCAATGGGACACCGGCGCTGGCCATATCGTGGCCGAAGAGGCCGGTGCTCGCGTTGAATTTGAAGGGTTGGGCGATGCCCCTTACCAGCGCGAGCAACTGCTTAACCCCAACTTTCTGGTGTCCGCGCTTTAGCTGCGACAGCGCGCGCTTCAGCCCTTAAAAACTGAAGCGTGCGCCTAAGCGACCCTGAGTGTAGGTGCCACCTAAGAAATCACCGCGCTCAAACTCCGCCAGAAAAGACAGGTTGCGGCTTACAAAGTAGTGCAAGCCAACGGCCTGGGTAAACTGGTTTTTATCCACCAATCTGGGTTCATCCAGAAACTCGTACCCTAAACGACCATAGAGCTCTACCTGCGGTGTGATCATGCTGCGTAGCGTCGCTTCGGCTTTCAGGTAGTCGTATTTATCCCGGTCCAGAAAAATCACATTTCCTTCGACTATTTTATCTTCCAGCCGATAACTACCGAAGTAACCTGCCAAATCCAACACCGTATTTGGCGCCACCGGAGTAATCACGCCAAGGCCGATGGCTCGATTGTACACCCGATAATTATCGTAACCATCGAAAAAGCGGACGGTATCCTCAACCCGGCTGTACTCACCGGCAATAAATAAATGCTGGTTGATTAAAAAGGAGCCCTTGAGGCCATAGCCACTGTAGTCATTGCGCTCGTCTTCAAATTTATCTTCAAAGGATAAAAAGCTGGCTTCAACAAAACGATGGCCTGGCCAGTCACCGGCGACCGATGAAAAACTCAAAGCAGTAGCCACTGCTGATACCACTAAAGGGAAACGCATGCTGCATCCTCCGGAGGAATAATCAGCTTCTAGCCTAACGTTTTGAGCTTAATTGAACCTGAACAAACATTTTCCGGCTGCTTTGTATGCTTCACTTCAGTAAACTAGGCTTCTTTTGTCATACAGAACAAACTGACTATGCGTCTGGATAAATTTATCAGCAACTGCACCGGCCTGACCCGCTCGCAGGCCACCAAAGTCATTCGCCAGGGCCGGGTACTGGTCAATGGCGAGCTGTGCAAGCAAGGGGCGCAGCAACTGGCGGCAGCAGACCGTGTAGCACTGGACGACAATGAGCTAAGCTTGCCCGGACCACGCTATCTGGTGCTGCATAAGCCAGCCGGTTATGTTTGCTCCAGCGATGATCCAGAGCACCCAACGGTGATGATGTTGCTGGATGAGCCGGCACTGGAGAAACTCAACCCGGTGGGCCGGCTGGATCTGGATACCACCGGCCTGCTGCTAATCACCGACGATGGCCAGTGGCTGCACCGCATTACCTCGCCAAAACATCATGTCGCGAAAACCTACCGGGTCTGGCTGGCCGATCCCATCTCTGCCGATGCCGCAGTCCAGTTTGCCGAAGGCGTACTGCTGCGCGGTGAGAAAGATCCCACCCTGCCCGCCGAGCTGGAAGTCATCGCCGAGCGCGAAGCCCTGCTCACCATCCACGAAGGCCGTTACCATCAGGTCAAACGGATGTTCGCCTCCCTTGGCAACAAAGTGGTGCGCCTGCACCGTGAAAAAATCGGTGATTTTCAGTTGCCGGAGGATTTAGCGACAGGAGAGTACCGGTTGTTGACGGAGGCGGAGAAAGACCAGGTGCAAATCAAAGGAAAATAAACTCAGTAATTGCTTATTTACCATATTGACTAAATTGTTATCTTTCAGTATTTTTGCCGGCGCCAAGTGCACAATAATAATGATTATGGAGATCTTATGAAAAAAACTTTTTTTGCTGTTGCTCTAGTCACTGCAGCAGTTAGCACTGCTCCAACGGTACAAGCTGATTCATCGATTAACCCTTGGAAGCATTGTGGTATTGGCGCCATGATTTTTGATGACAATGGTGCAGCTGCCGCCATCTCAAACATCATCTGGGACTTAGGCACCACAGCTATTTCTTCAAAAATCTCTTCTGAGGAGTCTTGCAAAGGCCAACGCGTCGCTGCTGCTCAATTCTTACAGGACACCATTGCACAGGTGGAAGAAGAAACTGTGATTGGTGATGGTGTTCACCTAACTACCGTATTGAACCTGATGGGTTGTGAAGCAGCAGCTCATCCTGGCTTGATCGGTGACATGCGCTCGAATTTGGATCTGAACACTGAAGCAAAAGCTGAAAGTTACTTCCTGCAGCTAGAAGCAACCATTCAACAGAATTACGCCGCTCAGTGCACGATCATCTAAATTGATTGCTACTCAATGTGCCCGCTTTGTGCGGGCTTTTCTTCATATCTTTCTGTTATTCTTAGCTGGCTGGTTAACACCCGCCACTGGTGCCACACACAAACACTTCCAACAGCAGGCAAGTCAGCAGCAACTTTATCAATCGCCTTATTGGCATGCATTGCTGCATTACAAAAAAAGTCGCATTCATAAACAGCGCGTAAAAAGCGAACTGCTGGACCCAGAGTTTTTTCTGGCTAAAGACGGTGCTATTAACCCTGAAACAGAACTGTTGGCAACCATTGAAGCCATACTCAGCCAGCCCGGTGACGATCATAATGCTCATGCAAGCTGCCGTTTTATCGCCCGCACTCATTGGCTAGAGCAACAACTTCCTGGCTTTGCACAAGCTCGTCCAGCTACAAAGTGCGAGCTCTTTGAGCAGTGGGCACAGCCAGAGCAACTTGATTCCGTCAGTCTGGTATTTGCCAGCGGCTATTTGGGAAACCCGGCATCTTTCTACGGGCATATCCTGCTAAAATTAAACAGCAGCAACCCTAGCAAGACTTATCTGCAGCATCAAAGCCTAAATTATGGTGCGGCAGTGCCAGACCAGGAGAATCCAGTTGCCTACATTATCAAAGGACTTTTTGGCGGTTATCAGTCCACCTTCTCGTACGGTGAGTTTTATAAAAACTCGTTAACGTACGGTGAGCATGAGCTTAGAGACTTATGGGAATATCAGTTAAACCTGACAGATGGTGAAGTCTTGCAACTCACCTACCACGCCTGGGAGTTGATTGGGCGACACCATACCTATTATTTCCTTAAAGAAAATTGTGCTTTTCGCATGGCTCAATTGCTGGAGTTGATTATTGATGCCCGGTTAAAACCAGACCTGCAACCCTGGGCCATGCCAATTTCCGTATTTCACGCTCTCTCCGTCATAGAACAACATGGGCAGCCTTTGATCAGCGCAATCAAACTCCACCCATCCAGACAACACCGCTTCTACCAGAAGTATCAGCAACTGAATGCTGCTCAAAAACAAGCCGTTGCGGCCATTATCCAGAATGACTTCAAAGTGCATAGTTTGTTAGATCCACTGCCATCACCAGAGCAGCAAGCACAAGTATTGGAAGCCTTATTCGACTATGTAGAATTCGCTTATTTGGGTGAGCCTGAAATCATTCAGCAAAAAAAGCAAGGGTTGCTGCAAACCAGACTAATGCTGCCAGTATTACCACAAGCGCCATTTCCACAACCAGAGCAATTTCCTCATCAAAGTACGCGCCCTTCCATGTGGCAACTACAAGCTTCGTCTAAAAGCGATAAGTTTATACCCAGCATGCGATTCCGGGCGGCCTATTACGACTTATTGACCGCTCAAACAGGGCAGCCACCTTTTTCTGGGTTAGGCATGTTTGATGTCACGCTGGCAAGAGAAGGGCAACGTTTCGTCATCCAACAGTTTGAGCTGCTACGCATCGAGCAAATGAATTTATCCACCACCGGCTTACCTGCCGACTCTGGTTTTGCCTGGAAAGTTGCAATTGGCTACCGGCCACTGACCCGAAACTGTTCGGATTGCCGGCACCTCTATGCCGAAGGTGGTTTGGGAAAAGCCATTCGCTTCCAAGAGCATGGAATTGTCTATGCTCTGCTGGATGGACGGCTTCACCCTGCCGGAGAACAACTTAACTTGGTGAGCGCTGTTGGCAGGCTTGGTGCTATTATCGATATCCATCCAGGCTGGCGAAGCCAACTGGAGTTGGGCTGGAATACTTACGCCCTATCCAATCATCAGAGTTATGGCTGGTATCGCTGGCACAATCGCTTTGGTCAGAGCCCTGACTGGGATATCCGACTCTCCTTAGATAATACCCAGAACGCTACACGATGGTCACTGTCCTACAGTCGATATTGGTAACGATGTGACTTTTACCAAATCACAGCTAGAATAAAGAAAACAACGAGGACAACTGCATGAACTTCATTATTTTTTTATTAATCGGAGCCTTGGCCGGCTGGCTGGCCGGGCAATTGATGAAGGGCCGCGGCTTTGGCCTGATTGTTAATATCGTGGTCGGTGTGATTGGTTCCTTTATCGGCGGCCTGGTATTCTCTGCACTAGGGCTTGGGCCAACTAATCTGCTAGGCACTTTGATTATGGCCACCATTGGTGCGGTAGTGTTATTGTTTTTACTGAGCTTAATTAATAAAAAAGCCTGAACAGTCACTTAATCAAATAAATCCAGCTCGGTAGCGGGGCCATATCCAGCCTCGCTGCCACCGCTTTTTTGTTCTCGCCGTTTCCGGCGCTGCGCCAGCAACTTTAAAATACGGGCTTTTTCTGCTACCGGTTTTTGTGGCCAGTTAAAGCGCTCGTCACGCGAGCGCAGGCAGCCTTTGCAATAACCGCGGTTATCGCTTTCGCAGACCCCGATGCAGGGGTTAGGCAGTTCAAACAGCTCTAACTGATCCATCTGCAACCCAAATAAATGACCGATGCTTGCAGTGTACTCTGGCCTGCGGATGGGGTGCAAATCGTCGAATACGCTTTTTTTTCCGCTTATTGGCAAGCGAAATCAAAAAAACGTTGACTTCAGACTGATAGACGGCTATTTATATAGGCAACTGGCGTGGTTTTTCACCACAGCCCCAATTAACCGTTAGAGTTAGTGAAGAATTACAAGATGCGTTTAGCAACCGTTCTGAACATTATTGTCCTCGTAGTCGTGGTGATTATTAGTCGCTGCGGGGGCTTGCGTTTGGAATTTACCAGCTAAATAACCAGATTCCAAAAAACCCCCGCTCCGCAAGGACCGGGGGTTTTTTCGTTTCCGGGCCTTGCAAAAAGCGGGCTCAAACAGTGCAGAGGAAACACAATGAAAGGCGCAGAGTTGGTGATGAAAGTGCTGGAGCAGCACGGGGTAGACAGCATATTCGGCTACCCCGGTGGTGCTATCATGCCGATTTACGATGCCATCTACCAAAGCCCAATCAAGCATTACCTGTGCCGGCATGAACAAGGTGGCGCCTTTTCCGCCATTGGCTATGCCCGCAGCTCTGGCAAAGTTGGCGTTTGTTTGGCGACGTCTGGCCCCGGCGCTACCAACTTGATCACCTCCCTGGCCGATGCACTGCTGGACTCTGTGCCGCTGGTTGCCATTACCGGCCAGGTAGCGCAAGGCGTGATGGGCACCGATGCTTTTCAGGAAATCGATGTGCTGGGTTTAAGCCTGCCGGTGACCAAACACAGTTTTTTGGTGGAGCACATCGACACGCTGGAAGACATCCTCCATCAGGCCTTTGCCCTGGCACAAAGTGGCCGTCCCGGCCCGGTATTGGTCGATATTCCAAAAAACATTCAGCTGGCCGAGGTGGCCTGCAGTTTAAAGCCGGTGCCAGGCGTACCTGAAGATAAACTACCGGAAGTCGCCGCTGCCCAACTGCAGCAAGCCCGCGCGCTGATCGCAGCCGCCGAAAAGCCGATAGCTTACATAGGCGGTGGCGTACATATGGCCGATGCCATCGCCGAGCTGCAGCAGTTTTTAGCCGCAAGTGCCATGCCGTCGGTCACCACCTTAAAAGCCATGGGCTCAGTGGCCAACAACAATCCCTATTACCTGGGCATGCTGGGCATGCATGGCACCCAGGCAGCTAACCTGGCGGTGCAACAATGCGATTTGCTGGTTTGTCTGGGTGCCCGTTTTGATGATCGGGTGACCGGCAAGCTGGACAGCTTTGCGCCTCATGCCAGAGTGATCCAGCTGGATATCGACCCGGCCGAAATCAATAAACTGCGTCGTCCCGACTGCGCCATGCTGGGCGATATGAAACAGGTGTTGCCAGCCATCAGTACAGCCACTCACTGCCAGCCCTGGCTGCAGCACTGCCTGGCACTGAAGCAGCAGCACGGCTGGCGTTACGATCATCCGGGCGAACGCATTTATGCGCCACTGTTTTTAAAGCAGCTAAGCGACCGGCTGCCGGATAACAGCGTGGTATGCTGCGATGTCGGCCAGCATCAGATGTGGGTGGCACAGCATATGCGCTTTAATCACCCGCGCAATCATTTAAGCAGTGGTGGCTTAGGTACCATGGGCTTTGGCTTGCCGGCCGCCATCGGAGCCAAGCTGGCCCGGCCACAGGATACGGTGCTGGCGGTCAGTGGCGATGGTTCCTTTATGATGAATGTGCAAGAGCTGGGTACCATCAAGCGCTTTCGCCTGCCAGTCAAAATCGTGGTGGTGGACAACCAGCGTCTTGGCATGGTGAAACAGTGGCAGCAGCTGTTCTTCAATGAGCGTTACAGCGAAACAGATTTGTCGGACAACCCGGATTTTGTTGCTCTGGCGGCTGCTTTTGCGATACCGGGCCACACCATTACCCGCAAAGATGAAGTCGCGGATGCGCTTGAGGCCATGCTGACCTGGCCTGGCCCTTATTTGCTGCATGTACGGATTGATGAACAGGACAACGTCTGGCCACTGGTACCACCTGGGGCTGCCAATGAAGACATGCTAACGGAGAGACCGCAATGAACCATGTACTGACCATCCATACCAAAAACCAGACGGTAGTGCTGGAGCGTTTGCTGCAGGTCATCCGCTACCGCGGCTTTCAACTAACCGGGCTGGAAATGAAACCTCAGGGTAGCCAGGCGGGCCTGTTGGTGACGCTGTCGATTGTCAGCGACAAGCCCATTCATCTGCTGACCAGCCAGCTGAACAAACTGGTCGATGTCGAACAACTGGAGCTGCACAGCGAGCAACTGGCTTCGCTACGAGCCTGATGTAAATTTTTTTGCTAATGTTAACGATGCCACCAGGCATCAGGGAGTATCCACGCAATGCCAAAACTACGATCCGCCACCGTCACCGAAGGCAGAAATATGGCTGGAGCCCGGGCGCTCTGGCGCGCTACCGGCGTAAAAGACAGCGACTTCGGCAAACCCATCATCGCGGTGGTGAATTCTTTTTGTGAATTTGTCCCCGGCCATGTGCATCTGCGCGATCTGGGCAAACTGGTCGCCGCCAGCATCGCCGAAGCGGGCGGTATCGCCAAGGAGTTCAATACCATAGCGGTGGACGATGGCATCGCCATGGGCCATGGCGGCATGCTGTACAGCTTGCCGTCGCGCGAACTGATCGCCGATTCGGTCGAATACATGGTCAATGCCCATTGCGCCGATGCCATGGTGTGTATTTCCAACTGCGATAAAATCACCCCCGGCATGCTGATGGCTGCCATGCGGCTGAATGTACCGGTGATTTTTGTCTCCGGCGGGCCAATGGAAGCCGGTAAAACCAAGCTATCGGATCAGATCATCAAGCTCGATCTGGTCGATGCTATGGTGTCGGCGGCCGACCCATCCGTCAGCGACAGCGACAGCGAAGCGATAGAGCGCAGCGCCTGCCCAACTTGCGGTTCCTGCTCCGGTATGTTTACCGCCAACTCGATGAACTGCCTGGTCGAAGCGCTGGGCTTAGGCCAGCCCGGCAATGGCTCCTTGCTGGCCACCCATGCTGATCGTAAAGAGCTGTTTGTGCAGGCCGGTTACCGCATTATGGAATTGTGCAACCGCTGGTACAAAGAGGACGATGCCAGCGCTTTGCCACGCAGCATTGCCAACAAGGCCGCTTTCGAAAATGCCATGATGCTGGATATCGCCATGGGCGGCTCCACCAACACCGTGCTGCATTTGCTGGCTGCGGCGCTGGAAGGCGAGGTGGATTTCAGCATGGCCGATATTGACCGGCTGTCGCGCATGGTACCGCACCTTTGCAAAGTGGCGCCCTCCACCCAGAAATACCATATGGAAGATGTGCATCGCGCCGGTGGCGTGATCGGTATTCTGGCCGAGTTAAACCGCGCCGGCCTGCTGGACCCCAGCACCGGCCATGTTTGTGGTGGTAGCATGGCTGATGTACTGGCCAAATGGGACATCAAAACCAGCCAGGACGACAAGGTGAAGCAATTTTACATGGCCGGCCCGGCCGGTATCCGTACCACCCAGGCCTTTTCGCAGAGCTGCCGCTACCCAAGCGTGGATGATGATCGCGAGCAAGGCTGCATCCGCAGTCAAGAAAACGCTTACTCACAGGACGGTGGTCTGGCGGTACTGAGCGGCAATCTGGCACCCAATGGTTGCATCGTGAAAACCGCCGGGGTGGATGAAGAATGCCTGGTATTCAACGGCCGGGCGCGGATCTTTGAAAGTCAGGACGAAGCCGTTGCAGCGATTCTGGCCGGCAAAGTGGTGGCCGGCGATGCCGTGATTATCCGCTACGAAGGCCCGAAAGGGGGTCCTGGCATGCAGGAAATGCTGTACCCAACCAGCTATCTGAAGTCGATGGGGCTGGGCAAGTCCTGCGCCCTGATCACCGATGGTCGTTTCTCCGGTGGCACCTCCGGCTTGTCCATTGGCCATGTCTCGCCGGAAGCAGCCAGTGGTGGCGCCATAGCCCTGGTGCAGGAAGGCGATCGGATTGAGATTGATATCCCAGGTCGCAAAATTGCCATTGCCATCAGCGATGAGGAACTCGCTGAGCGCCGCGCCGCGATGGAGGCGAAAGGGGCTAAGGCCTGGAAACCGCTGGATCGGCAGCGCGTGGTCAGCAATGCACTCAAAGCCTACGCCATGCTGGCCAGCAGTGCCGATAAGGGCGCGGTGCGGGATTTGTCCAAGCTGGAAGGCTAGTCCCCAGCAAAGCGCAGACAGGTAACAACATCGGAGTAAGCTGCAACCACAAGCTGCACACAAGGACGCCGTGAATACATCCCTGTAGGCTCGGCTCCAGCATCCATGCTATAGACGCCTTGTTTAGCAGCTTGTGGTCTTCGCCAGCGAGCCCTGTGTAGCGACTGAAAAGAAGCCGAGGCTCTGCATAGCGCAGACAGGCAGCAACTAAGCGGGGCCTGTACGGCATGGATGCCGGACAAGAGGGTACAGGGAGGTATTTACCCCGTCCCCACGTGTTGCTGCCTGTCTGTGCTTGCGACATGGGTGAGGCGGCGAGAAAAAACAGTCAAAAAGTAGTTAGCAGTTATTAAGTCAACGGAGTAGCAATGAATAACCTGGCAACAGCACAACCCGCCCCGGCAGATACCGATGTGATGCAGCAGTATCTGCGCGAGATTTTGCTGTCGCCGGTGTATCAGGCGGCGGTGGAAACCCCGACCCAACCGATGGCCAAACTGAGCCAGCGACTCGGGCAGCAGGTGTGGTTAAAACGCGAAGACAAGCAGCCGGTGTACTCCTTTAAACTACGTGGCGCTTTTCATAAGCTGCACAAAGTAAAGCAACAAAGCCCGGATGCACGGGTGGTCTGTGCTTCGGCCGGTAATCATGCCCAGGGCGTGGCGCTGTCGGCCAGCAAGCTGGGCTTGCAAGCGACTATCGTCATGCCTATCACCACACCTGAAATAAAAGTGGCTGCCGTCAAAGCCTTGGGTGGCAATGTAGTGCAACACGGCACCGGCTTTGACGAAGCCAATCGTTTTGCTATCGAGCTGGCTACAACAGAAGGTGCCATCTATATCCCGCCGTTTGATGATCCGGATGTCATCGCAGGGCAGGGTACCGTAGCCAAAGAGCTGTTAACCCAGCACAACCAGCTGGATGCGGTGTTTATTCCGGTCGGTGGTGGTGGTTTGCTCGCCGGTATGGCGGTGTACATCAAGGCCGTACTGCCCCATGTCAAAGTGATTGGCGTCGAGCCGGATGATGCCAACTGCCTGCAGGCAGCATTAAAAGCCGGCGTACCAGTGACCCTGGAGCGGGTAGGCCTGTTTGCCGATGGTGTGGCAGTCAAACGCATCGGCAGCGAAAACTTCAAGCTGGCGCAGCAGTTTTGCGATGAAGTCATCACCGTCAGCAGCGATGAAATCTGCGCCGCCATCAAAGATATTTTCGATGATTTACGGGCGGTCGCCGAGCCGGCTGGTGCGCTAGCGCTGGCAGGGTTAAAAAAATACAGCCAGCACAGCGATTGCCAGCCCAACCAGCAGCTGGCAGCCGTATTAAGCGGTGCCAACCTGAATTTCGATACCCTGCGTTATGTTTCCGAGCGCTGCGAGCTGGGTGAGAAAAAAGAAGCCGTGCTGGCCGTCACTATTCCGGAAGAAAAAGGCAGCTTCCGGCGCTTCTGCCAAGCCTTGGGTGGGCGCGCCATCACCGAGTTTAACTACCGCTACGCCAGCGATCACAAAGCGCATATCTTTGTCGGCATCAAACTGCGTCATGGGCTGCAGGAGCTGAATACTGTCAAGCAGGCACTGCAGGATGCCGGTTACGACTTTCTGGATTTATCCGACGATGAGCTGGCCAAATTGCATGTGCGCCATATGGTCGGTGGCCTGCCGCCGCGACCGCTGACCGAGCAGGTGTATCAGTTCAGCTTCCCGGAATACCCGGGCGCGTTGATGAACTTCCTGAATACGCTGGGCGAGCACCAAAACATCACGCTGTTTCACTACCGCAACCACGGCGCCGCCACCGGCGATGTGCTGGCAGGCTTTGAAGTAGCGGAACACCATGACATCGCCGAGCATTTAAACACCCTGGGCTATGAATACCGTTTGGTCAGTGATAATCAGAGTTACCGGACTTTTTTAACGGCAGGGTAAGAGCACAAAAGCACAACCTGCCTCCCAAGAAAAGGGCGTAATGCAAAAGATTACGCCCTTGTTGTTTTACCCACCTGTTCTATCAAAAGCCACCATTAAAACTGGGATGCAAATTGTTCTGGTTGTGGTTGCCGCCACTTTCCCAGTCCTGACCACTGCCACCGGTTGGGCCTTTGCGGGTTTTCCATTCAAAGTTGCCCGGATCCGGGATGGTCACTTCCCACACATGGCCACTGGTCCAGGTGCCTTCAATACCAGCACCCCAGTTGGTGAGATCCGGGCTGCTGCCGGTAAAGAACAACGAATAGCCATAACCAACATCCTTGGTCATCCGCAGGGTAATGGATCCCGGCTGCGGACCACCACTGGATTGTGGTACCCAGACTGACCAACCGGTACTTTCCGTCATATTGACCGGGAAGCTGCCATAACCCTGCGCATTGGTGGTCACCGTGCCAGCGACATTGCCGGTGTAATCATAGAAGGTGGTATTGGCCTGGTGGCTGTTGATGCTAAAAGACTGCTGGCCACCCCAGTTACGACCCGACATCAGCATCACTAGTCCTGTGCCGGGTACATTACTTAACCCTTCCCGCACATAAGCATAGACCGCCTCGGTATTGCCGGAGTATTCATGGCCGGGGCCATAAGCAAAGTAACGGCGCGCTTCAATCAGTTTATCCAGCGTTGCTGCCATACCAAACTCGTCGTAATCGCGGGCAAACACGGTGGGCACCCCATGCTCACGCAGCAGAATGTAAGCGTAGGCCTGGTTCTTGTAGTTGATCACCTGCGGCATGCCATAAGGATTACCAGCCCGGCTGGTATCGTGGTTATCGACAAAAGTGACCGCTCGATCGCGGTGCTGGCTATTGACCAGACCACCCCACCAACGCATATCTTTGCTGCCACTACTTAAGGCGACAAAATCTTCGCGCAGATTAAAGTCGAAGGCGCGTAAGTGCGGCGTATTGACGGCATCCAGATAACCGTTGATATCACTGACCCAGGCTTCCGCCACAAAGAACACGTCTTCGCTGGTAGCCCACTGCACATGATTGATCCAGTCGCGGGTAAAGTCGGTATCGACATGGGCAATGGCATCCATCCGAAAGCCGCTAAAGCCAACGTGGTTGATGATCCACTCACCCCAGGCTTTCATTTCCTGCTGCACTTCAAAGCGGTTGTAATCGACATCCTCGCCCATCAGGTAAGGAAAGTGGAAGGTATTGCCCCACCATTTGCCGGGGTAGAGCTGATTGTCGGAGCCATTAAACGCGGTCCAGTCCCAGTCGAAGTCGTGCCACAAGTAGCCCCAATTTTGCTGGGTATAATGTGCCTGCCGACCTTGCAGATGGTACTCGGTCCAGGCCAGACCAAAACCGGGGATGTGCTCCTGTGCATCGGCGCCCATGCGGTGATTAAACACCACATCAAAATAGGCCTGAATACCCAGTTGGTCCAGTGCAGCCAGCGCTTGCTGCAGCTGCTGGCGACTGCCATAGCGGGTTGCGGTGGTGCCTTTTTGGTAAAACTCGCCCAGATCCCAGAAATCGTACACATCGTAACCGACACTGAAAGTACCATTCATACCCTTGGCGGCTGGAGGCAGCCACATCGAGGTAATGCCGCGCTCGGCCAAAGGGGCCGCCATGGCCGGTAAATTGGCCCAAAGGCCTGGGTAGGCATCCCAGTAAAACGCCTGATACATGGTGTTGTTGATCTGCTGCGGCGGGATTTGCGGCAACTCGCTGGCCTGCAGGCCAAAGGATAAGCTGAGTGCGGATAAGGCAATGGCGCTGTGGCGCATCCTCTGCCAGATGGAAGTTTTGGCTGTTTTTTGCATGGTTTTACCTGAAAATAAATGGTTTTATTTCCGGCCTGTAGTTGTACTACCCGGCATCATGCCTTGCCGTCCCACGACGTTGTCCTTGCTGTTACCCCCTGCGTCTCCAGACGCCACCAACTGTACTAAACAGGCCTCACGATCTCTGTGTTTAAAGTTTGCACAGAGCCATACTGTTATGGCCAAGCTGGTGCAGGTAAACAAGATGAATACGTATGCAGAGTCAAATTAACGAAATATTTGCACTGTTTTGGGGAAATTACCGATGCATGACTGACCAAGCTCGCCCTGCTGGCCCGAACATAGTTAAGGCGATTCCACAGCTGAGAAGTAACGTTGTTGTAAGCCAGCTAAGGTGCCATCGGCCACCAGTTGCTGCCAGGCCTGCTGCAACTGGAGCAAACGGTCTTCATCAAATGCAGCTTTGCTGACCGCCAGGTAGACAGGACTTTCATACAAGGTAAAAAGCGCCACCAGTTCCTGCTCATCCAACACCTGCTGTTGATACAGCTGCTGCAGTGTCAGACTGTCTTCAAAGGTCAGCTGTATCCGGCCACGCAGCAGTAAATCCAACTTTTGCTGACTGGTGCCAACATAAGCCAGACGCTCTTGCAGCGATTGATTCTGCGCCAGCTCATTGGCAAATTCCTGGCCGTAAAACACCCCCTGCATCAGGCCTATGTGCCCATCGATCTCAGCCAATTGTTGCAGATTGCTCACCTGACCACGTAAGGAGCGATCCCCTACCACCATAGTGCGCTCGGTGCTAACCGGACCAATAAAGTGAGCAAACTCGGCGCGCTCTGCATTTTTCGACACATTGCTCATCATGCCGAGCTCACCCTCTGCCAAAAGTTGCATGGCCCGGCCAAAGGGGATTTCCAACAGCTCCAGCTGACAGCCCATCCGCTCAGCCAGCTGCTGATACAACTCCGCATTAAAGCCTTGCCATACCACCTCGCCGGTGGCCGATTCCAGCTTAATAAAGCGCGGAGGAAAATGCTGCGCCTGCACCTTGAGCAGACAAAGTTCTGCCTGCAGTGAAGTGGCGCTGAACATCACCAGAGCCAATAGCCATCGCACCATAGCTTTGCCAAATAAAAAAATCGGAGCCTAAGTATGGATAAAGCCGAAACAAATTGCCAGGCAGCATAGCGCTGCCTGGCCTGATGTCCATTTAGCGGGATGGCAAACGCACCTGGCCACGCACCTCCTGATGTCGTACCGAACCACTGCCTTTGCGATCCAGGCTTAAATCACCGCCAATGCGCTCTGCTCGGATGCTGCCAGAACCAATGGAGCCAAAGGCCGCGTCGCCGGTCACATCACTGACCCGGGCCGAGCCGGAACTAATGCGGTCAACCCTGACCGAGCCCTGCACATCACTGACCCGGATCTGCCCTGAACTCAAATTGTTCAGCGACACATCACCGGCAGCGCGCTCAATGCTAAGCTGGCCCGAGCTGACACTGCTTGCCTGCACAGCGCCGACCTGACGCAGGGACACCTGACCAGACGACAGTGCATTCAACTGTACCGGGCCTGCATCGGCCAGGGTGAACTGACCACTGGAGACGGTACTGCTGACCGGGCCAGCGACCTTGCTGGCCTGCACCCGACCAGAGCTTAATACCAGCTCTAAACCGGCAATGTTTTCAATACTGGCCGAACCTGAGCTGACCGTCAGATCCAGCAGCATGGCCGCCGGCACCTGCAGGGTTAAATCGAACCAGCCATAGTTGCCACCCCGACCAAAGAGGCCTGAACTAAATTGATTGGAGCGCCGCTCAGGCAACAACTGCAACTGGGTGGACTGGCCCTGTTGCCGGCTTGCCAGCTGCAATTCATCCAGCCGTTTTTGCGATGAAGCGCACAGCCGGGCATGCACCTGTACTTCGTTGCCAGTGCTGCCAGTCAGCTTCAGCTGATCGGACGCCATGGTCAGCTGCAAGCGCTGCACATCCGACAGCTTAAGTGTTCGCTCTGCGCTGTAGGCACAGCGTTCATTGGCCATTGCCAAACCAGAGCTCAGTGCCAAAACGGCGATACCTAATTTCCACATTATGCTTTCCTCTTGTTTTTAATTGATCAGGGCAGCCATCGGCTGCCAATGCACTTGGTTAGCAGGCAAAAAATAAGCCAAAAATTTAAACAAAAAAAATCAATGACTTAAATTGTAAGTAATTTCTAAAATAGTAAATATCACGCCGAAATAGGCTAATAGACCACGGCTTTCATCATTTTAACGCACCTGAAGTGGTCTATAGTTAACAAAAAGAACTCCGGAGAACGCTGATATGATCAAGATGCTCTGGCTAAGTTTAGCCGTCTTTACTTGCTGCGGCCTGGCTGCGGATGAGTGGCCGGATTTTGACCGCCCTGGCATTTTGTTTGCTCCATCGGTGCTTCCGGTTGGCGCTTGGTCGATTGAGCTGGGTTTACCAGAGGTAAGCTTTAGCAACCGTGAGCAGACTCGCAGCCAGGAAACTGAGCTTCATACCATGTTGCGCTATGGTTTGATGCCACAGTGGGAGTTGCAACTGGAAATGGCGCCTTACATCCGGCAACGGGTCCGACAGGGCGATGTTCGTCACACCCAATCAGGCTACAGTGACGCCCGGCTAGGCGCTCGCTACGATGCGTCGCCGACGCTGGCACCCTGGTTTGCCGCAGATGCCGTGGCCCTGCAGGCTGGTATTGAACTGGGGACCGGTCAACGGGAGTTTACCGAATCCAGCAATGCTGTCGATATAGGACTGGTGACTAGCTGGGATTTATGGGCAGATGGGCATGCCGCAGATATAATGTTGCAATGGCAGGGCAGCCGCAGTAGCAGCAGCTGGTTTCTGGCCACCACCTATGGTGCCCCAGTCGCATCGGATGTGACTGTTTTTGTCGAAACTGGCATCTGGTTTGGCGATGACTCCGCATCAGTGGTTGGCGGTGGCCTGGTATGGCGACCCAGTGCAGGCTTTCAGTTGGATAGCTTCATTTTGAAGCGCTTATCTGGTGATATAGCAGATACCCAGTGGGGCCTGGGTATCTCCTGGATGTGGCTCTAAGCCACTTTAAATTCCGCGACCAGGTTGTTCAGCTCTTCCGCCACCCGAGCCAACTCCTGACTGGAAGCGCTGGTTTGATTGGCACCAGCCGCTGTTTGGGTGGATAAATCCTGAATCGTGGTCAAATTCGAGTCCACTTCTTTCGAGACCATGGATTGCTGTTCAACGGCAGCAGCAATAGCCGCATTTTGCTGGTTGATATTATCAATCACCTCCGTCACCTGCTGGATAGCTTCTTCGGTTTCCGACGCCGCCTGCATGGTACTTACCGCCTGCTCGTTGCTTTCACTAATGGCCTGGACCGTGCTGTTGGTTTCTTGCTGCACTGCATTGATCATGGCCTCAATTTGCTTGGTGGATTCCTGCGTCCGGTGTGCCAGGGCCCGGACTTCATCCGCCACCACCGCAAAACCGCGGCCACTCTCACCAGCCCTTGCCGCTTCAATCGCCGCATTCAATGCCAATAAGTTGGTTTGCTCAGCAATGGCACGAATCACATCCAGCAAAGAGCCAATATCTTTGACCCGACCTGCCAGCGACTCCACACCGCTCAGGCTATTCTCTATGCCGCTAACCAGGGTATTTAAGGTCTGCATGGTTTGTTGTACTTTTTGCTGCCCCTGCTTGCTGGCCGCTTCAGCGGCATCGGACTCGCGCGAGGTTTCAGCGGCGCTTTGCGCCACATTTTCAATAGCGGCCGTCAGCTGGTTGACCGCTGTCGCGGCCTGCTCCAACTCACTGCTTTGGGTATGCAGGTTGGCGGTGGATTGCTCGGTCACCACACTCAGCTCTTCAGAGGTGGATGCCAGCTGACTGGCCGACTGGCCAATATGACTGAGCGCCTCTTTTAAGCTCTGTTGCATAGCCAGCAAAGCGCGTAACATAGCGGCAGGCTCATCCTTACCCTCGACGTCAAACTGCAGGGTTAAATCATTGCGGGCAATGGTTTCCGCCAAGGTCACAGCCTGTTGCATTGGACCTATGATGCTTCGGCTATAAAGCCAGGCAAAAAGGGCGCTTAGCAACAGCACAACCACCAAGCCAACCCCCAACAATTGCTGGGCCTGATCGGAGACCCGCACCACTTCCTGTTCGGTCGCAGCAGCATTGGCACGAATGCGTTCCTCCAGGCTATCAATCGCGACCATTAACTCATCCGCCTGCTGGCGTAACGTACCGGTCTGAAGCTGTCTGGCTTCGACTGTTCGGCCAGCCTCCACATGCTGTATCAATTGTTGGAAGCTTTGCTGATAGCGTTGAAATTGCTGCTCCGCAGCGCGCAGTGCTGCTTGTGTCTGCCCGTCAGGTAGCAAAGCACTAAGGGCCTGACTGCCGCTTTGATAACGCCGGTCCAAGTCTTCCGCCTCCGTCAACAGCCCGCGTCGTTCGCTGACATCTTCAGCCGTGCGAATACGATGCGATTGCAGAATCAACGCCATTAAATCACGGCGTAAATTGCCTGCTTCGTTAGCAGCATTAAAATCAACTGTCACCAACTGACCAGTAATCCCCTCAACACGCTCCATCTGTAGAATAGCATTCAAGCCTAGTAGCAAAGCTAGCAAGGCGACCAAGCCAAAAGCCAAAGCTGAGCGCACGCCCAGTTTCATTGAACGAATCATAAAAAAGCTCCTGATCATCAGAATTTTTTAGCAGACGCACTCTCTTCAGTGCAAGACAACAGCCAGCGGTTACACAGCTAACTATAGACAAAGGCATGACAGAACGCCAACCTGGGGGGATGGCGACGGGGAAGGTTGCTAGCTCAGCCAGGGCGTATCGGGCAGCAACGCCAGATGCGCACAATAACGGGGTAAATTAAAAGCTTCTTTGCGTTCTATCACCGCCTCCATCTCTGGCGCCAAAGCACACGCCATCAGTTCAATGGCGTCTTCACGGCTATGCCCGGTCAGTTGCAGCCGCATCAGGGTTTCAGTGGTTTCTTTTGGGTAGCGATCGGCCAATTGATTTTCAATCACTTCAAATAAGAGTGCTTGATCAAGCTGAGCATCGTCCATAGGAGTTCCTGGTTTCAATAGCGTGGCCTTAGTATGACGGATCCAACAGCCCTTGTCAGGGCACATGGATGCAAAAAATACCGCAAGGAGCAGCGCTCAACCCACGAGTGAATCATCAATACTATGCGCGTCAACGTACAGATAAGGCGGTTTTATCCAGCTAACCTAGTGCTGGGCGCACTTTTGCACCAGTCCCTCTTTGGTAGGAGCCAATCATGAAATGTCACATTAACAACTCACAAGCAACCAAGGCATTCTGGCCAGTGCGTCCTGGCCTGCGCTGGCTGCTCATCGGCAGTACACTGCTGCTAATCAGCGCCTGCGCTACCTCACAACCACCCCCCAGTGCTGAATTGGCGGCCGCTGAGCGTGCTATTGGCGTGGCTGAACGGGCCCAGGTGACACGCTATACCAGCATTGAACTGAATACCGCCCGTCAGGAGCTGGTGGCTGCCCGCACGGCAATCACGGCCAAAGATATGCCCCAGGCTGAGCGTTTAGCGCTGCAAGCACAACTCAGTGCCGAGCTGGCACTGGCCAGGGCGGAGCTGCTCAAAGCCAGGGAGGTCAATCAAGATATGCTGCAAAGCATTGAAGCAGTCAAGCAGGAAGCGCAGCGCAATCCATCAGGAGTAAAACCATGAACACCCCCCTTCTATTTTCGCAAATCCCTGCTGAGCCTGAGTTTGGCTGCAGTATTGTTAGCCGGCTGCTCCAGTGCCCCACAAAGCCCGGATGGTGCCGCCAATGTGCGTCAGCAATTGACTCAGCTGCAATCTGACCCTCAACTGGCAGTATTAGCGCCGCTGGCCATTAAAGAAGCAGAGCTGGCCGTGGTCGCCGCTGAGCGGCCAGAAAAAGATAAAGCGCTGGCAGACCATCGGGTGCTGCTGGCTGAGCGGAAAGTAGCCCTGGCCCAAACCCAGGCGCAAACCCGCCAGTTGGAAGCACAGCGAGCCGGCTTAAGTCAGCAGCGCGATGAAGTACGACTGGCAGCGCGCAGCCGCGAAGCAGCCAGTGCCAGGGCTGATGCCACTGGTGCCCGCACGGATGCAGCTCAAGCCAGACAACAAGCCGAGCAAGCGGCCAGCCGGGAAGACAGGGCCCGGCTGCAGGCAGCCAGCGCTCGGGAGGATGCTCAGAGTGCCCGCCAGCAAGCCGCAGCTTCAGCCGCCACCACGGCTGAGTTAAGGGCTCAAATTGATGAGCTCAATGCCAGGCCGACGGACCGGGGCTTGGTCGTTACCTTAGGCGATGTGCTGTTTGATACCGGCCAGGCCAGCCTGAAAGGCGCCAGCAGTAGCCATTTGGCAAAGCTTGCCCAGTTTTTAACCGCACATCCGGAGCGTACCGCCTTGATTGAAGGGCATACCGACAGTGTCGGCTCTGCCGCCTCCAATGTGGTGTTATCGCAGCGCCGGGCCGATGCCGTGCGATCCTTTCTGATGGCCGAGGGTATAGCCGGTAACCGGCTTAATGCCTCTGGCAAAGGCCTGGATATGCCTGTCGCCAGCAATAACTCGGCCGAGGGCCGCCAGCAAAACCGTCGGGTAGAAGTCATTATCTCCAATCTGGAGTAACCTGGTATTCGTCTTGCCAAACACCCGCTGCGGCGGGTGTTTTTATGGATACCCCCGTCTGCTTAAGGTCATACAGCCAGGCACCAGCGCAGTTGATGCGTCTGGTTATCTAATGGCAGACGAATGCATTGGTCGCTGACAAAGAGGGCTGAATCTGCAGCGATTTCGGCACCATCCAGCATCAATAGCGCTTGGCCGGCTTGTTGGAGAACCTCTATCGCATAACAGCTAGTGCCCAGGGTCACCATGGCGCTAAAGCCAGGCCAGTCAGCTGGCAAACAGGGAGCTAACTGAATATGGTCGCCCTGACGCGTCAAACCAAGCAAACTTTCGACCCCGGCCCGGTACATCCAGCCAGCCGCACCGGTATACCAGCTCCAGCCGCCGCGGCCAACATGGGGCGCCACTGAGTAGATATCGGCCGCCAGTACATAAGGTTCCAGCTGATAGCGGGCCACAGCCGCCGGCGTTAAACCATGATTGACCGGGTTTAACATGTGAAACAACTGATGTGCTTTATCCGCCTGTCCCAATTTGGCAAAGGCCATCACCACCCAGATCGCAGCATGGCTGTATTGGCCGCCGTTTTCACGCAGCCCCGGCGGATACCCTTTGATGTAACCGGGGTTATGGGCGCTTTTATCAAAAGGCGGGCTAAACAATAACAGCAACTGCTGCTCTGCCTGCACCAGATGGTGGTCCACCGCCTTCATCGCCTGGAGCGCCCGCTCTGGGTCAGCCATGCCCGACAGCACCGCCCAGGACTGGCTTAACGAGTCCAGCTGGCACTCATCGCTCTGTCGGCTGCCGAGCCAGCTGCCATCATCGTAGGTGGCCCTTTTGTACCAATGGCCGTCCCATCCAAGCTGCTCCATACTATCCAGCAGCCGGTCGCTGTGCTGTTGCCACGGAGCGGCACGGGGATCCTGCCGGCTTTTTGCCAGCGGAATAAAGGACCGCAAGGTGCTTAGCAGCAACCAGCCTAGCCAGATGCTTTCGCCTTTGCCGCCGCTACCGACCTGATCCATACCATCATTCCAGTCCCCGCTGCCGATCAATGGCAAACCGCGTTCACTGCTCAGTGTAATGGCCAAGTCCAGCCCACGGGCACAATGCTCATACAAGGATGCCTCGACGTCGGCTGGCATCGGCTGGAAAAACGCATCGTGCTGCTCCGCCTCCAGGGCCGGCCCCTGCAAAAAGCTGACGCTTTCATCCAATACAGCGCTATCGCCGGAGCTGGCCAGGTAGCGGGCGCAGGCAAAACCGAGCCAGACCCGGTCGTCCGATATACGGCTGCGTACGCCCTGGCCACTATGCGGCAGCCACCAGTGCTGTACATCGCCTTCGACAAACTGGCGCCCGGCGGCGCGCAATAAATGCGCCCGGGTCAGCTCCGGGGCGGCAAAGCTCAGCGCCATGGTGTCTTGCAGCTGATCGCGAAAACCGTAGGCACCACTGGCCTGATAAAAAGCCGCCCTGGCATAGACACGACAGGCGATGGTCTGATACAGCAGCCAGCCGTTTAGCATAATATCCATGGCCCGATCCGGTGTTTTTACCTGCACCGCTTGCAGCAACGTCTGCCAGTGCTGCTGCACCTGTTGCAACTCATCGCTCAAATCAGCCGCACGGTAGCGCTGCAACAAGGCCTGGGCACTGGCTTTATCGGCGGTCTGGCCAAGCAAAAACACCAGCTCGATTTGCTCCCCTGGCGCCAGGCTCACGCTGTGCTGCAAGGCTGCGCACGGATCGGCCGTAGCCCCGCTGCTGGCACAAAGCAACTGTTGTTGCGCCAACGCCTGCGGGCTTTGACTGCGACCATTGCGGCCAAGAAACTCGGTGCGATCGGCCGTCCAACCGGACAGAGCAGTGTTAGCTCCCAAAGCGGCAAACGCAACCCGGCCGGGAAAGGCCGTTTGCCAGGGGTTGTGCACCAACAAAGCCTGATGCTCTTGATCAAATTCACTGATTAAGTACGGGGCATTCTGCGCACGGTCACGGCCCAGCACCCATTCGACATAGGCGGTGATCCGCAGTCGACGCGGATGGGAGCTGGTATTGTGCAATGTCAGGCAGGAGATTTTCACCGGCTGCTGCAACGGTACATACTGCAGCAGCTTCAAGCCAATGCCCGCCGCCTGGTGGGCAAAGCGGCTGTAGCCAAAGCCATGGCAGGCACTGTAATGGCCGCCATCATTGATCGGCGCACAGGTGGCAGTAAACAGCTGACCGCTGTCTTCATCCTGCACATAGATTGCTTCAGCGCAGGGATCGGTCACCGGATCATTCGACCAGGGCGTTAACTGATTTTCCCGGCTGCTTTGCGCCCAACTATAACCACTGCCACTGGCCGACACCTGAAAACCAAACTGCGCATTGGCAATCACATTCAGCCAGGGCATCGGCGTACGCTGGTAGTTATCCAGCAGAATCACATATTCGCGGCCATCGCTGGCAAAGCCGCCCAGACCGTTAAAAAATTCCAGCTCGCTGCTGCGATATTCTGTGTCGGCAGAACCTGCGTTAACCAACGCCGACGCTGAGTTTGGTGTGACGCTCTGCGGCCTTGCACCAACAGCTACTGGCTCTGCAGCACTATCTTCAGCTCTGAGCGGTGCCAGTCGTTGCAACTGGCGCTGCAGCGGCCCTCGCCTGGCATAGAGCACCACCCGGGCCACGGCAGCCAGTAAGCTGCGGCTATCGACCTGCATCAGATCGGCGCGTAGCGTATAGACATGGCCCACCGTCCGCTGGGGTGCGCTGCCAGCCAGTACAGCTGCCGGCCGACTCTGACTGGCACGAACCAGGGCTTCGATAGCCTGTTGCAAATCCTGCACGTAGGAGCTGGCACGCTCATTAATAATTACCAAATCAACGGCCAGCTGCTTTAAGCGCCAGTATTCATGCGCCCGCAGCAACTGGCGTACAATGTCGAGATCGTCGATATCATCAATATGCAGCAATACGATCGGAGTATCGCCGGAAATGCCATGCTGCCAAATAGCAGACTGTGGGCCAGCCCCGCGGCTGATGGAAGCTGCCGGTGCACGAAAGCGCAGGTCGTTGTACAACAAGGGGCCGGTCAGACGCTGAAACAGGGTCGCTTCCGCCACACTGATGGTCAGATGGCGTAACTGCACCTGCGCCAGTGTCCAGGCTAAGGTGGCGGCCCGCTCAAAGGCACTGGTTTCGTTATGCTGGTCAATCAGCTCCAGCAACTGCTCGCGGGAGGCAGCCAACAGCGTCCAAAACGCGACTTTGAGCTGCTTGCCAGGGGCCAAAGTGACCGTCGGGCGCAAACAAAGGATAGGGTCCAGCACGGTGCCACTGCTGTTGCTTAATGACTGCTGAGGCTGCATGGCCCGCGCCTGCAGCAAGCAGGTGCCTGAACCAAAAAACTGTGCACGGTTGGTCTCGTATTGCAGCTCAGAGCTAGCCCCCCCTTCAATCACGGCAAAGTGCCCCAGCCAGAGTGGAGTGTCATCTGGTGTACGAGGGCGGCGGGTGGCCACAATGGCACCATATTCAGTGACAAATTCGGTTTGCACAAAGAGTTTGGAAAAAGCCGGATGTGCCTGATCGCTGGCAGCATTGCCAAGCACCAATTCGGCGTAGGAAGTCAGCTCAAGCACTTGCTCGCGCCGGCTATGGTTGCACAAAGTGATCGCACGCACTTCGCCGTTGTGCTCAGAGGAAACCAGCACCGTCAATCGGGCACTGATCGCTGGCGGTTCTGTTTGTGTGGAACCCGACTGCGCGCCAAAACAGGCACTGAATTCCGCCCGGTCTTCACTAAAGGTTGCTGCATGATGGTACGATTGGGCAACGTCTGCGAATGACGAACGGCTGGCATCCGGTTGCAGGCTGGCGGCCCAAAAATGAGCATTTGAGCGCTCACGCAGCAGGATATAGCTGCCGCAGTTATCCAGGCTGCTATCGGCCCGCCAACGGGTAATTGCGATATCACGCCAACGGCTATAACCACTGCCGGCAGCACTCAGCATCACACTGTAGTGGCCATTGCTCAGAATATGGGTTTGAGGTGCGCCATCAGCCGCAGGGTCCAAGCTTAGCTCAGTCAGGGATTCGCTGCTGTTGTCTGCAGCAATGGTCACGGCTTCAGCTTTGGGGTGGGCATTCAGCACATCGCGCGGTACCCGCTCCTGCAACAGCAGCTCACAGGCCCGGATCATCGGCTCCCGATGGAAACGACTGCGCATCACCCCCTGTTGCAGCGTATTAAGCAGAGCAATCAGCGTCATGCCTTGATGGTGCGCCATAAAGCTTTGCACCACTACCGGCTGATCAGGGCTGGGCAGACGGGCCGGGGTGTAATCGATGGCTTCAACAAAACCATAATCACCCAGCGCACCCAGTTGCTCCAACCGGGCAAAGTTACCACAGGCGGCAGGGGCATCCACCATAGCTGCCAGCGCAGTGGCATAAGGCGCAATCACCAGGTTTTGTGCCAGCCCGCGTTTCAAGCCAAGCCCGGGCACACCAAAATTGGAATACTGATAGGTAAGATGCAGATCGCGTGCATTGTAGGCCGACTCTGAAATGCCCCAGGGGATCCGGTGTTGCCGGCCGTAACTGATTTGTCGCGCCACGATAAGCCGGTTGCTTTGCTCCAACAGACTGCCAACTTCAGCCCGCATCACCAGGGATGGCATCAGGTATTCAAACATCGAGCCTGACCAGGATAACAAAGCAGCACCCGCCCCGAGCGGGGTGGCACTGCGACCAAGCCGAAACCAGTGCTTGCTATCGACATCCCCTTTGGCAATGGCAAAAAGGCTGGCCAACCTGGCCTCGGATGCCAGTAAATCGTAACAGCTGGTATCCAGGGTATTGTCTGCCACGGCATAGCCAATCGATAGCAAATTGCGCTCAGTATTCAGCAAAAAAGTGAAGTTCATTTGCAGCGCCATCGTCCGGCTTGCTGTGGCCAGCGTAGCCAAGCGTTGTTGCAGCTGGTGCTGCTGCTGACTGCTGGCCAGGTTATCCTGCTGATGCTGCTGCAACGTCTGCAGCAAAGCCTGCAGATAGAACAACAGATTGTCGCTTTCGGGCGACCTTGCTGCATCCATTGGCGGCTGCGCCGGGCTTCTGTGGTAACAGGCCAGCGCCTCTGTGGCCAGCTCAATCAATGTGCTGTGTAACGGTGCCAGCCGATGACCACTTGCTAACTGCAGGGCCAGGCTATCCAGACAGGCTTGCAGTTGCTGGCTTGATGCCAAGCTACCAGCGCTTTGCCGCAGACTGGCCTGAGCCAATGCCAGGGTATCCTTAAGCCCCTGCCACGCCTGTGGTGCCAGCAGTTGCTGCTGCCACTCATCCAGACTGTTGGCCAATGCCAGTAAGTGGCCGGCCAGATTGCCGCTGTCTACCGAGGACACATAGGCCGGCGCTAAAGGCTGCAAACTCTGGGTATCGTACCAGTTGTAAAAATGCCCCTGATAGCGGCCAAGCCGGTGCAAGCTGGCAAAGGTTTGTTCCAGCTTATGGGTACTGGCGTGAGTGCCCAGCCAGCCAAAATCGCGCGCCGTGACCACCGACAACAGATAAACACCGATATTGGTAGGCGAGGTCCGGCGCGCAATGACCGGCTCCGGCAGTTGCTGAAAATTATCCGGCGGCAGCCAGTTGTCACTGGCACTGACAAAGCGTTCAAAAAACCGCCAGGTACGGCGGGCCACCAGCCGTAAGTTGCTCGCCTCGGTGGCAGACAGCGGCCGGCTTTGCTGCAGACTGGTCGGCAGGCTGAGCCAGTACATCAACGCGGGTGCCAGTTGCCATAGGATAATCAGCGGTGCCCACAGCGCCAGATTCTGTGATGCCTGCCAGCTAAGCAGCGCAGCACTAAACCAGCTCAGCACCAGGCCTGGTGCCATCTGGCGATAATAGCCCAGCAGGCTGAGTGGCCGTCTGGCACTACTTTGCGCGCTGGTGACCCACTGCAGCAGGTGCTTGCGGCTAACCAATAACCGCCAAAGGGTAAGGCCAATGGCATGACCCATACGCCAGGCTTGGTCGGCCAGTAACACCAGTTGCAACCCACTCTGGCTCAGGGTTTGGCCTAAATCAGCCAGCAAATTGCCATACAGGCTACGCAGCTGCACCGCACCGCCATTTTGCAAGATGCTGTGCTGAGGCAACCAGGTAAAACGACGCCGCAGCAAGGTCGGTAACAGCAACAACGCCAGCAGCAACAAAGTGGCAGTGACAGCCTGCGGCCAGGGCAGCAACAGCACCAGCACTAAGGCGACAAAGCCAGCCGGTGCCAGCAAAGAGCGGCGCAAGTTATCCAGTATTTTCCAGCGCCCCAACCATGGGATCCTGGCGCTGGCAGCCTGAGGGCGATTCAACCAGCCGGCAGCCAGCCAGGGCAGCAACTGCCAGTCGCCGCGGGTCCAGCGATGCTGCTGGTTTACCGCAACATCATAGCGATTGGGGAAATCTTCCACCACTTCGATATCCGATGCCAGGCCGGCGCGGGCGAAAATCCCCTCAAACAAATCATGGCTTAACATGCTGTTGTCGGGCACCCGTCCTGCTAAAGCGGCACTGAACGCATCGACATCGTATATGCCTTTGCCGGTAAAAGAGCCCTCGCCAAACAGATCCTGGTACAAGTCCGAAACAGCGCCGGCGTAAGGGTCAATACCGGCCGGCCCCGAGTTTAAGCGCAAATAGCGAGAGCCTTGCCCGGTTAACGCCAGTGCCGGTGTCACCCGCGGTTGTAAAATACCGTAACCGGCAATCACTCGTTGTTGTTGCGGACAAAACTGTGGCCGGTTCAGCGGGTGAGCCATTTTTCCCACCAGCTTTACCGCGGCATTGCGCGGCAGTCGGGTATCGGCATCTAAAGTAATGACATAACGCACCTGAGCTGGCACAGCATCGGTTAACTGCGGGTAGGTTGCGCTGTTGCGACAAAAGCGGCTGGAGCCGCCGCGCAACAACTGATTTAAATCGCTTAGTTTGCCGCGTTTACGCTCTGCACCGATCCAGGCTTGTTCACTGGGATTGTATTCACGCTGGCGGTGCAACAGAAAAAACCGCTGCCCGGCAGCATCAGTGCTGCCATCCGGTCCTGCTGGCGGACCATACTGCTGGTTTAAGCTGACAATGCCGTCGATCGCTTGCTGCAACAGCGCCTGATCGCTGGCCAGGTGTTGCTGTGGTGCATCGGTAAAATCAGACAACAGCACAAAGCTGATAGCCCCGTGGCCGGCCGCCAGATAATGCTCTTCCAGCCGCTGCAAATGCTGGCGCAACTCAGCTGCATCACTTAACAACACCGGCACCGCCACCAGAGTGCGCAGTTCTGCCGGGATGCCCTGGGCTAACGCCAAGGCCGGTAACAGCTGAGCAGGGTTACAACGGCTGGCACTCTGCTGCAACAAGGCGCTGGCCAGCTCACTGACCACAATGCCAAGCGGCAGCAACAGCCACAACCAGTAGATGGCACTCAGCTCAAGCCACCAAAGCACACCGAGCAGCAAGACACCACTTAGCAGCAGCATTACGCTAAGGTAACCAGATACGCCTTGCCTGGCGATGCCAAGGCTCAACCGTTGCAAGGCACGGGGCCGGATCCCCAGCTGTTGCTCTAACGCCGCACGACCGCTGCCCAGCAAATAAAAACCGCAATCCGCTTCACGTGCCGCCTGCACCGGATGGTGCTCTGCTGTACTGGCATACGCATCAGCCCAACGGATGAGTTGCAGCACTTTGCTGCTAACCACTAATTCAGCGCATTTGGCACGGCGTGCCAGTTGTTCAATGGCATTGCGGTACAGATTTCGACTGGCAAAATCCATCTCAGCAAAGCGACTGCCCGCAGCCAGCTGATGATCCACCAGGCTGACGTTTTCAAACAATTCTGTCCAGTCAATGGCTGAGATGTGCCGCATGCTGGTCATCACATTGCGTACACTGACATTGGATGCGCCCAATTGCTGCTGTGCTTTGAGCACCACCCGGTCAATGCTGTCGTTCTGGCTGGCCATTTGCTCACTGAGCCACTGCAAAGCCGGTGTAACCCCCGGGTCCTGATCGCGCAGCCGTTTCGCCAACTGAGCGGCAAAGTTATCGCTTAATGGTAACGAACACCCTGGCAGCAGCGCCTGCCAGCGGACCCCGGCCAGTAAAGCATCGGCTATCTGATCGGCGTCGGCCCGCTGCCTTAGTCCCAGGCTGATCTGATCGGTTAACCGGCGCAGGTTTTCAATTAGTACAAAACGCAACGTAATCGCCACAGCCCACAACTCACCAATACTCAGTGGCTGTTCCTGCTGATAGGCCGTTAAAAAGCGTGTCAGAATCACAGGGTCAAAATGACTGTCGGTATGAGCTACATAAGCCCAGGCAATACCCAGCACCCTGGGATAGCCGCGAAAAGGGCCACTGGCCAGTTTGGGTAGCTGGCGGTAATAGCCCGGTGGTAAATCGTCTCGAATTTCACGGACTTGCTGCTCGACCAAATGGTAATTGTCCAACAGCCATTCCGCTGCGGGCACGATGCTATGACCCGCCTGCAGCTCAGTTGCACTGACCCGGTAAGCCGCCAGCAAGGTATCGGCATTGACCGTCAAGCGCCGCTGCAGCGCGGGTCGAAAGATCTGACGCAGCTGCGGCAACAGGCGACTGTCTGCCTCAATGAGTTGCGCCTGTGCCAAACTATGGGCATGCAGCTCCAACCGCTCAACACTGAACAGCTCCGCCCGGATCGGGCTGCGTTGCTGCCATAAGTCCGGAGAAAGCCATCGGCAGCTGCGGCGGTGCAGCCGCTGCCACCAGCCACTAAGTTGGTTGACCAACTGACGATACAAGGTGCGAATAAATAGGGGCGCAGCAAAGGACATGGCAACCTGCAGCAAATAGTCTAAGCGGTAACAGCGCAGCTTATAGGGCGACAGGCCTGTTGTCGGTGCGTTGTCGCACAGAGCCCGGGCACAGCCTGTATACATCGCGTACTGTGCACAAACGGTCCGGCCCTGTTGCAGCAAGAAGCAATGCAAAATGGCACTGACGCCTTGCCTGCTTTGCTGCTAAGATGTTTTCTATATAAATCAGATGACTGCTGCGCTATGCACACCGACTCGCTGCCAAAACTGCTATTGACACTCAAACACAGAGCTTCCGCCCTCGGGCCTGGCTTGCTGATGGCCACCGCAGCCATCGGTGGCTCGCATCTGGTGGCATCCACCCAGGCTGGCGCCCTCTTTGGCTGGCAGCTGCTCGGACTGATTTTACTGGTGAATGTACTGAAGTACCCCTTCTTCCGTTTTGGCGTGCAGTACACCCTGGAGCAGGGTGAAAGCTTACTGCAGGGTTATCAGCGCAAGGGCCGCGGCTATTTTTACAGCTTTATCGTGCTGAACCTGATTGCCGCTGTGGTCAATACCGCCGGGGTACTGCTGCTCACCGCCAGCTTGCTGCACTATGCGCTGCCCTGGCCCATATCGGTTACCCTGTTGTGCTGGCTGATTTTAGCGGTCTGTTTGCTGATTTTATTGCTTGGCCATTACCGGGCGCTGGATAAGGTCGCCAAGATCATTATGGTACTGCTCACCCTGACAACCCTTAGCGCTGCGGTGATTGCCGCGATGAATGGTGCCATGGCGCCAGCGGATTATCAGGGGCCAAGCCCCTGGCAGCTGGCCATGCTGGGGTTTCTGGTCGCGCTGATGGGCTGGATGCCAGCGCCGATTGAAATTTCCGCGATCAGTTCGCTTTGGCTTACCGCCAAGCAGCGCCAGCAGCCCATCAGCCGCCAGCAAGGCTTGTTTGATTTTAACCTCGGCTACTGGCTGACCGCTGGTCTGGCGCTGGTGTTTGTCTCGCTGGGCGCTCTGGTGCAATACGGCAGTGATCAGCCGATTGCGCTGGCCGGTGCCGCTTTTGCCCAGCAGCTGATTGGCATGTACGGCAGCACCATTGGCGACTGGTCAAGGCCGCTGGTCGCTGCCATTGCCTTTTTGTGCATGTTTGGTACCACCATCACGGTGCTGGATGGCTACGCCAGAAGCCTGAATGAATCCTTTACCTTGCTTGGCGTGCACCAGCGTGGGCAGCGCCGCAGTTACCAGGGCTGGCTGCTGGCGCAAGCCCTGGCTGGCATGGCCGTGATCCTGTTCTTCCGCTCGGCGCTTGGCCCTATGCTCACCTTTGCCATGACACTGGCATTTCTAACCACACCGGTCTTTGCCTGGCTTAATTACCGACTGATGCGCCGCCACAGCACCCAGCCGCTATCGACGCTGCTGGTTTGGTGGAGCCGGCTGGGTTTACTTTATTTGGTCGGCTTTGCGCTGCTGTTTTTGCTGTGGTACAGCAAGCTGTTGCAGTAACACAAGCGGATGCCTTCTATACTCAAATGCTGAGATAAAGCGTTATCAGTAACGGATCCGCCAGCTGGTAATCAAACCATGTTCAACCGTGAACAGAAAGTCTGCTTCGCTGCTGTAGCCGCGGCTGCGAAACTGCCCACGCACTATCACCTCGTTACCATTGATGATGTACTCAGGGTTTACCACTTTACCGTTACGCCCGATAATGTCACTTTCCAGCCATCTCGCGGTAGCAGCGGCGGATTTCATCTGGCCATCCGCGCCGTAAGCCTGGGTGGCATCAGGCGAAAACTGGGCGCGAATTTGCTCAGCATCCTCTGCGGCCATCGCCGTGATCAAAGCACGAACCGGTGCATCAACCCCCGTTTCCTCTGCCTGGGTTTCTAACAGCGCCGCGCTAAGTGTCAGAGTTAGTACTGCAATAGCTGCCACGAAACATGATGGAACTGCCATAGTTGTTGCTCTCCAGTTTTTCTGAAAGCCTTGCCTCGAAAAGGGCGCGGCTTTATGGCCTCGGGCCGGTTACCCAGTTGACCACTATACTGCTTTAGTACGATGCCAAATCAGCAAGGCAGCCGCTGCTAGTGGTAAAAATACCAGCAAAAAGAACGGCACTTCTTGCATAAAGCTGTAGCCTGCCTTTGTCACCCCTACCCACATATTGACCGCCGCCACCATAAACCAGAGTGGAATAAAACACAGGGCCGCCAGGCCGATAGCATGACGCCAGTAGCCAAGTAGTACACATGCGGCTAGCAGCAACAAGCCGCCGGCCAATACCATGATCGTATGCATCACCTACTCCTTAATCAGGCCGCTGGCAGGCGGCCCTAATCCGTTTGCTCTTACCAACTTACTTGGTGGTATAACCACCATTGGCCAGTATAGTCTGTCCGGTGATCCACCACCCCTCGGTCACCAAAAAGCGGATCAAGGGGACAATGTCTTCAATGTCTGTTAACCCGGTTTTGCTAAATGGCGATAAAGCGGCGGCTGTTTTGTGGTAAGCCACCGCTTCAGCACTTTCCTGGCCATAAAAGAAAGGGGTATCCATCGGGCCAGGTGCGACAGCCGTAACGGAAATGCCACGTACACCGAACTCTTTGGACGCCGCCCGGGTAAAGTGCTCCACCGCGGCTTTGGCGCCGGCATAGGTCGAGTAAAAGGGGGTGAAGGCGCCCAACAAAGAGGTGGCTAAGGTACAAATTTTACCGTTGTCTGCCAGGTGCTTGCCTGCTTCTTGCAAAAAGAAAAAAGCGGATTTGCTGTTCACGGCAAACATGGTGTCGTACTCGGCCTCAGTGACATCGGCAATCGGCTTTTTCAGCACCTGACCAACGGTATTCACCGCAATGTCTATACGACCAAAATGCGTCAATGCGTGCTCAAACAAAGCCTGCACACCGGCAGCGCTGGTCATATCCGCCTGTATGGCAACGGCCTTCGCCCCCAAAGCTTTGACGGCATTGACCGTAGCTGTGGCCTCTGCCTCAGTCGCGGCACTATGGTAGTGGACTGCAATTGCCCCTGCCCCCTGCGAGGCAAAATCCCGGGCGATTACCCCCCCCAGATTCTTAGCTCCGCCGGCAATAAGGATAACTTTTTCATTTAAACTGTGATTTGCACTCATAACCTGTTCCTCTGATGTGAAGTGAGTGCCTGCCATCTCGGTTGCAGCAGGCCTGTTCACTATGATTTATTCATCAGCAAGGATAAATATCCGTTTTCCAGCTACACTATTCAGAATTCACGAACAATCAAGGATGCTATGGATCGACTGAAAACCATGGAGATATTTATTCAGGTTGCCCAAATGCTTAGCTTCAGCCGGGCAGCCGAGGTGCTGCAACTGCCTCGTTCCAGCGTATCCAACGCCATTCAGTCGCTGGAAGCCCACCTGCAAACCAGGTTGCTGCACCGTACCACCCGAAAAATTCAACTGACCGCTGATGGTGAAATGTATTACGACTGGTGCCGGCGGTTGCTGGCCGATATTGAAGATACCGAGCAGCGCCTGCGGGTTGGCAGTTCATCGCCCAGAGGTCGCTTGCGTGTCAGCGTACCTTCACGGCTGGCCAGCCATCTGATAGCTCCGCAGCTGCAGCACTTCTTACAGCTGTACCCGGAGCTGGAGCTGGAAATCAGCAGCACAGACAGGCCTGTAGATTTAATCCCGGAAGGCATTGATTGCGCCATTCGGGTCGGCAATCTGCATGATGAGAACTTGGTAGTCCGTCACCTTGGGATCTTGCCGCAAGGCACCTATGCCAGCCCGGCATACATTGAGCAGCATGGGCTGCCCACCAGCTTGGATGAGCTGGAGGCCCATCAGTCCATCCATTACCTGTCTCCGGCCAGTGGCCGGTTGCTGGAGCTTGATTTTGTGGTGGATGAGCAGATGGTCCGGGTAAAAATGTCGGGGCGACTGGCCGTCAACTCAGTGGAGAGTTACATTGCCTGCTGTTGCGCTGGCTTGGGCTTGATCCAAATCCCTAAGTTCGATGCGGCAGAGTTGATCAGGCAAGGCAAGCTCACCGAAGTACTGCCAGAGCTGGCACCAGAACCAATGCCCATTGCCGCGGTTTACCCGGACCGGCGCTATGTATCACGCCGGGTACGGGTTTTTATTGCCTGGATGCAGCAGCTGATCCAAAAAGGCTGCTGTTAGAGCGTCAGGGTTTTCTCGCCACGGGCGATGCCGGAGACCCCGGAGCGTACCACTTCGATAATGGCCGAGCCTTTTAACGCCTCGATAAAAGCATCCAGCTTGTCTGAGGTGCCCACCACCTGAATGGTGAAGGTTTTGGCCGTGACATCGATGATCTGACCACGGAATATATCGGCACAGCGTTTGACTTCATCGCGCTGCTCACCCGAGGTGGCTTTGACCTTGATCAGCATCAGCTCGCGCTCGACATGGGCGCTTTCGCTTAAGTCCTGTAATTTCACCACCTCGATCAGCTTGTGCAGCTGCTTGGTGATTTGCTCGATCACCTGATCGTTGCCATGGGTTACCAGCGTCAGCCGCGACATGGTCGCATCCTCGGTCGGAGCTACCGTCAGCGAGTCGATGTTGTAACCCCGCTGCGCAAACAGGCCCACTACCCGCGCCAGCGAACCGGGTTCGTTTTCAAGCAACACGGAAATAATATGGCGCATGCGTTAAGTCCTCTTGGTTTTACTAAGGAACATGTCATTAATTGCTCCGCCTGGCACCTGCATCGGATAGACGTGTTCTTTTGGATCGACATGGATGTCAAGAAATACCAACTGATCTTTATGAGCGAACGCTTTTTCCAGCGCCGGCTGCAGCTCTTCTGGTTTGGTGACCCGAATGCCAACATGGCCATAGGCTTCGGCCAGCTTGACAAAATCCGGCAACGAGTCCATGTAGGAGCTGGCATAACGCGACTCGTAGTTCATGTCCTGCCACTGCTTCACCATGCCAAGATAACCGTTGTTCAGGTTGATGATCTTCACGCCAAGACCATATTGCTTGCAGGTCGACAGCTCCTGAATGTTCATCTGAATGGAGCCTTCCCCGGTGACACAGACCACATCGGCATCGGGGTAATTCAGTTTCACGCCCATGGCGGCTGGCAAGCCAAAGCCCATGGTGCCAAGGCCGCCGGAGTTAATCCAACGGTTCGGTTTGTTGAACTTATAATATTGGGCAGCAAACATCTGGTGCTGACCCACATCGCTGGTCACATAAGCTTCACCTTGAGTGATACGGCTGACCGCCTCGATCACTGCCTGGGGTTTTAACACCGCCGTATCGCTGTCGTAATGCCCGCCATGCACGGTACGCCACTCATCAATTTGCTGCCACCAGGTCGCCAATGCCTGCGTATCGGGCTGGGCTTTCTTTTGCTCCAATTGAGCCAGCATGGCCGAAAGTACAGGCTTCACCAGGCCAACGATCGGAATATGCGCATTGATGGTTTTGGAGATACTGGCCGGATCGATATCAATATGAATGATGGTGGCATCCGGGCAGAACTTTTTGGTGTTGTTGGTCACCCGATCATCAAAGCGAGCACCCACCGCCAGAATCACATCGGCATGGTGCATGGTCATATTGGCTTCGTAACTGCCGTGCATGCCCAGCATGCCAACAAACTGGCGATCGGCTGCAGGGAAAGCACCAAGGCCCATCAAGGTATTGGTCACCGGGTAGTTTAGCTTACGGGCCAGCGCAGTCAGCTCTTCGGCTGCCTGGCCCATAATGACCCCGCCACCGGCATAAATGACCGGCCGCTTGGCTTTGAGCAAAGCGGTAACCGCTTTCTTAATTTGCCCAGGATGACCAGCCGCCGTGGGGTTGTAGGAGCGCAGCTTGATCGACTCCGGGTACTGGTACGGGTAGCGCTCATGTGGCATGGTCATATCTTTCGGGATATCCAACACCACGGGCCCAGGCCGGCCACTTTGGGCAATGTAAAAAGCCTTTTTAATCAGGTAAGGAATATCTTCTGGCCGGCGCACCGACATATTGTGTTTCACAATCGGGCGGGAAATCCCCAGCATATCGGTTTCCTGAAAAGCATCCTCACCAATCAGGTGACTCATCACCTGACCGGTGAGTACCACCATCGGGATTGAGTCCATGTAAGCAGTGGCAATGCCAGTCACTGCATTGGTCGCGCCCGGGCCTGAGGTTACCAGCACCACACCAGCCTTGCCGCTGGCTCGGGCATAGGCATCGGCCATATGGGTGGCGGCCTGTTCATGGCGCACCAACACGTGCTTCACTTTGCTTTGCTGAAACAGCGCATCGTATATATGCAGCACAGCGCCACCCGGGTAGCCATACAGGTATTCCACGCCCTCGTCGGCCAGTGCGCGGATCACCATGGCGGCGCCAGACAGCATCTCAGTTTTGGTATTCTGGCTTGTCATTGGTTCATTCTCTTTTGGTTCTAACATGCAAAGCAATACAGCCTGCATGTCGCAGGCGTTGGAAACAAACTTCGACTGCTTACAGGCAAAGTTGTGGTTGTACGTGGCTGGTTGGAGGTGCCGCTTCGTTGGCGGCTGCGGCTGTTGGAATTATTTTAAGCCGTCTGTATGGCTTTAATGTACGTGATCACTGACCCCATGTCGATGCCTTTTGCTTGTTTTTTCGCGACTTGAACGCCCTGCCATGCCTTGCAAAACCAAGGAGCTGTCCTCATAGTATATCCATTACCCGTAAACAAGGAAAAACCGTGTCTTCCAGCTCAATTTTTGATGTCAACATCGACAATGTGCGTGAGTTGCTGGCCGCCTCTCAGCAACAGCCGGTGGTATTTTTATTCTGGTCGGCGCAAAGCCAGGAATCGCTGCAGCTGGACAAGCAATTAAGCCAGCGTATTGGCAAAGCCAAAGGGCTGTTGTTGCTGGCCCGGGTCAACTGCGATGAGCAGCAGCAAATGGCCATGCAATTTGGCATTCAGGCTTTGCCCACCACCCTGATCATCAAAGATGGCCAGCCTGTCGATGGCTTTGCCGGCCCGCTGGATGACAAAGCCCTGGACGACAAGCTGGCCGCTTACCTGCCTAAAGCTGAAGATGAGTTGCTGCAACAGGCGCTGGTACTGCTTAATGAAGCGAAGCAGCAGGAGGCCTTTCCACTGCTCAGCGATGCACTGCAGCTGGCACCAGAGCGCGTTGATATCAAACTGCTGCTGGCCGACTGCGCGGTGGAGCTGGGCCAACTGGAACAAGCCGAAGCCTTGCTGGCAACCGTGCTGCTGCAGGATCAGGATGCGGATTTTAAAGCAGTGCAGTCCAAGCTGGCACTGGCAAAAGAAGCAGCCGATACACCGGAAATCCAGGCTTTGGAAACGGCTCTGGCCAGCACTCCGGATGACATGCTGTTAAAAGAACAGCTGGCAATTCAGTACCAGCAGGTCAAGCGGTCTGCTGAAGCACTGGAGCTGCTGTACGGCATTTTACGGCAGGATTTGAATTTTTCCGAAAGCAAAAAGCGGTATCTGGATATTCTGGCGGCCTTGCCCAAAGGCGATCCAGTCGCCAGTCAGTACCGGCGTAAACTCTACAGCTTGTTGTATTGATTCAACGCTCATTAATCATGGTCTGGCAGCAGCGATTGTTGCCAGATCTGACGGATGCGATCAGACAGCGTCATGGGATCAAAGGGTTTCACCACCACATCGGCGGCCCCAAGCTCCTTGTAAGACTGCACTTCATGGTTTTGCACCTTGGCCGTCATAAAGACCACTGGTATGCCACTTAAATCAAAGCGTTGTTGTAATTGTCGCAGTGTTTCCGGCCCATCCATGCCCGGCATCATCACATCCAGCAACACCAGCTGAGGTTGAAAGTCAGAAAATTGTTCCAGCGCCTGCTGGCCACCTCTGCAACTACTGACCTCAAACCCTCCGACAGCTTCCAAAGCAATTTTGGCCACCTGCTGAATGGCGGGATCATCTTCCACATGAAGAATGCGAACCAGTTTGGTCATCTCAGGCAATTCCTGTTGAGCTACTGCTAAACCCCACTATAATGCAGTTCTTTCGTCCAGGCAAAACCATCCAGACACCCAAGGAGCTGCCCATGTCGCACCAGGCCGACTTTGTGCAATTGCACCAGGTACTCAGCAGCTACCAAGCTTACTGGAAGCTGATGCCTTTCGCCTGCGACACACAGCCTTGGCAAGACCCAGCGCTGCAGGCCAAACTGGCAGCACTCTCGGATGATGCTATCGCCGAGCTCGACCGTGATCCGATCGCGCGGCAAGCCTGGTTTATTGAGTGCTTTCCCAAGTTGGCGCAGCTGCCTGAGTTACCCGCTTTTGACCCACGGCAGCCTGAGCCGGAGCTGCCTTTTTGGCTAAGCAATGGCATACCCGGGCGCAAGGTCGGCCAAATCCAGCAATTTTGTGCGATGCTGCCGGAAAGTAAGCTACCGGTGTTGGAATGGTGTGCCGGTAAAGGCCATTTAGGCCGGATGTTGGCCTACAGTCAACAACGCGAGGTGATTAGCCTTGAATGGCAGGCGACCTTGTGCGAGCAGGGGCAGCAGCTGGCCCGGCAGTACCAGTTGCCGCAGCGCTTTGTGCAAGCCGATGCTTTATCGAGCCAGGGCCTGGCAATGCTTGCTCCTCAGCAACAAGTGGTTGCCCTGCATGCCTGTGGCGAGCTGCATTTACAATTACTGCGCTCAGCCAGCCAGCAAGGCTGCCAGCAATTGCAGCTGGTACCCTGTTGTTACCATCTGATCCCAGAGCAACAGTATCAACCACTCAGCCAGGTAGCGCAGCAGCACGATTTAGCCTTAAGCCAACACGATTTAAAACTGGCAGTGCAAGGTCAGGTCACGGCCGGGGCGCGTATCGCCAGGCTCAGACAAACCGAAGTGGAATGGCGGCTAGCCTGGCAGGCGCTGCGCACCGAACTAAGCGGAGATAGCAACTACCAACCACTGGCGTCGGTGAGCAAACAGATCTTCAGCACCGATTTTCTCAGCTTTGCAAAGTGGGCCGCCGGGCAACACCAATTGGTACTGCCTGCAGGGCTGAAACTGGACGGTTATTTAGCGCAAGGACAAGCACATGCCCGCCTGGTAAGACGTATCGAGTTGGTACGGCATCTGTTTCAGCGGCCGCTGGAGCTGTGGCTGTTGTACGATCGGGCCCTGTTTTTAGAACAACAAGGCTATCAGGTGGAGCTGGGTACTTTTTGCGCTCCCTCCCTAACCCCACGCAACCTGATGCTGCGCGCTCACCGCCAAATTCAATAAGCGCTAACCTGAACTGGCACTGGTTTGGTGGAGGGTCGGTAAGCGTTGACCGGCACGGTGAAAATCACCGATCAACTGATCTTTACGCTGCCAGCGGTCATTTAACCACTGCTGAAATTGTTGGCGAAAGGCATCATCACCAAAGTAATCCCCGATCATGTCATCAGTCACCGGCAAGCGCTCAATCTGCAGCACCACCCGCTTTAACTTGCCCGACAGCATGGCAAGCACGATGTGTTTGGGGTTGTCCGGGTAAATAATCGTCACATCCAGCATGGCATCAAACTGCTCGCCCATGCTGGCCAGGGTAAAGGCAATGCCACCGGCTTTGGGTGGTAACAAATACTGGAAAGGGCTGTTTTTCAGTTGCTGTTTGGCTTTGCTAAAGCGGGTGCCTTCAACAAAGTTGATGATGGTAGTTGGCTGATGACGGAATTTTTCGCAGCTACGACGGGTACTGTCAATATCCTGGCCTTGCCGCTCCGGGTGTTTGGCTAAGAAAGCTTTGCTGTAGCGTTTCATAAAGGGCATATCCAACGCCCAGGCACCGATGCCGATAAAAGGGACCCAACGCAACTCGTCTTTGATAAAGAACTTCGGCAGCGGCATACGATCATGGCTGAACTGCATCAGCAGCACGACATCCAGCCAGCTCTGATGATTGGCAATCATCAGATACCACTGCTCACGGCTCAGTCCTTCGGCAGGCAATTGCTCCTGCCAGTCCAGGTTGTTCACCAACCGAATAAAAAAGGCATTGATGCCAATCCAGCAATAGTAACAGCCATGCACGGCCCGGCTGCAAAAGCGCTGCACAGCAGCAACAGGCAGCAGCAAACGCAGCAGACTCAGCACCAGCACAATCAATCCCCAGAACGCCAGGTTCAGTGCAAACAAAGCAAAACTAATGGGGGCCAATACCCAGGCTGGTAAGGTCGACATCGATTACGACTCCTGCTCTGCAGCCATTTGCTGCAACTGCTGATCTTTGTATTGCCAGAGTTCATTCACCCACTGCTGGAAAGAGGCACGAAAGGCCGGATCCTGATAGTCACCGAGCAGCTGCTCGGTAATGGGCAATACCCGTACTTTGACTCTTATAGCATGAACAGCGCCGGAAATATAATCCCAGAAACTCGGCGTGCGCTCCGGGTAATGGATGGTGACATCGAGAATTTTATGCAGCTGCTGCCCCATAGCACCAAGCACAAAAGCCACACCACCGGCTTTGGGTTTGAGCAAATGCTGATAGGGTGATTGTTGCTTATCATGCTTCATTTGGGTAAAGCGGGTACCTTCAACAAAGTTCATCACAGTCGACGGTTTAAAGCGGAATTTCTCACAGGCTTTACGGGTGGTTTCAATGTCTTTGCCTTGCAGATGCGGCTTTTTCGCCAACTCGGTTTTGCTGTAACGTTTCATAAAAGGAAAATCCAGCGCCCACCAGGCTAGCCCCATAAAGGGCACATACAGCAGCTCTTTTTTCAGGAAAAATTTGATAAAGGGGATACGGCGATTAAACAGATTCTGCAGCACCAGAATATCTGCCCAGGATTGATGATTGGCCAGCAACAGATACCAGTCTTTACGCGACAGTGCATCCAGCCCTTCTACCTGCCAGTTGATCCTGGTAAACAGGCGGGTGGTGACGTTGTTCATGCTGATCCAGGCCACGGCAATGGCATCCAGCAGATAGGTCAACCAGGCTTGCCAGCGCTTTACCGGCAGCAGCTTCAACAGCGCCAGCAGCAGCAAAGGCACAAACCAAAACAAGGTATTCAGCGCATAAAGCAACAAAGCCAGCACGCCACGCACCGGCTTTGGTAAAAAGTACAGCATAGTCTCACCTATGGTTGAAGCCGTTACCGCGAAGCCACAGCAAAGCGGTAACGGCACAGATCCGATCAGTGTTTAGTGTACCTTAATCTTCAAAATAGGTGTATCCGTTCACACCGGCTTTCAACTCTTCCAGCAGCTCGGCACGTCGCTCTGCCGGCATATCCAGTGCTCCCAGTTGATCGCTGTAGGACTGGATCAGTTTGTTGGCATCAAAGTGTACATAGCGCAGTACGTCGGCTACGGTATCCCCTTTGATGACATTGGTCAGCTGATAACCACCATCATCGGTCAACTCCACATGCACCGAGTCGGTATCCCCGAACAGGTTGTGCAAATCGCCAAGAATTTCCTGGTAAGCACCCACCATAAACATGCCAAGCAGGTACTGCTCATCTTCCTTGTACACCGGCATTGGCAGGCTGCTCTCAATGCCATTGCCATCAGCATAGCTTTTTAACATGCCATCGGAGTCGCAGGTGATATCCTGAATGATGCAGCGGTGATCCAAAGGCTCGTGCATCCGCTCCAGTGGCATCACCGGGAACAGCTGATCAATGCCCCAGGCATCCGGCATCGACTGGAACAGGGAAAAGTTGACGAACAACTTGTCGGCCAGCTTTTCGTTCAGCTCATCGTGAATGGCCCGGTGCGAGCGCGAGCTTAAATCCAGGTTATCGCGCACCCGGTTGATGGTGGCAAAATAAATTTGCTCCAGCAAAGACCAGTCCTGCAGATTCAGCAAGCCATGCACATACTGGGTGTGCGCATCGCTAAAATAATGCACCGCATCATGATAGGCCTCGACCGCTGTGCGTGGTGTCACATTGGTGTAGGCATCCCACAGCCCTAACACCACTGAAGGTGCATCCTCGCCTGGCTCTGGCAGATACTTCAGCCCTGGCGCCCGCTCAATATCAATGGCATCGGTTACCAATACCGCATGGTGCGCGGTCATGGCGCGGCCAGACTCGGAAATAATATTCGGATGCGGCAAGTCGTATTCGTCACACACTTCTTTTAAACCATTGACCACATTGCGGGCATACTCGTGCATGGTGTAGTTCATTGAGCAGGTAGAGCGCGAGCGCGACCCTTCGTAATCGACCCCAAGACCACCGCCGACATCGACGGTATCGATCGGCACCCCTAAAGTGCGCAGCTCGGCGTAATGGCGGGCGCACTCACGAATGGCGTTGTGAATATCACGGATATTGGCGATTTGCGAGCCGATATGAAAATGCACCAGCTGCAGCAAATCCAGCTTGCCGGCTTCTTTTAATACCTCGATGGCCTGCAGCACCTGGGTAGCGGTGAGGCCAAATTTGCCTTTCTCGCCACCGGTATTTTGCCACTTGCCTTTACCAATCGAGTTCAGTTTGATACGAATACCTATCAGCGGCGCAGCGCCCAGCTGGTCGATTTCACGCAACAGGGTTTTTAGCTCCGACAGCTTTTCCACCACGATGTAGACCTTGTGGCCCATCATCTGGCCAATGGTGGCCAATCGCAGGAACTCGCTGTCTTTGTAGCCGTTGCAGACAATGCTAAGTGGCTTGTCCGACACGCCAAGAATGGCCATCAGCTCCGGCTTACTGCCCGCTTCCAGGCCGACGGTACCGCTGTCGTGACTGAGCAGCTTTTTCACTACCGAGTACTGCTGGTTGACCTTGATCGGATAAACAGCCGTGTACTGACCCAGGTAGTCTTTTTCCTGCTTGGCTTTTTGAAAAGCGGTGATCAGGGAATCAATACGATGCTGCAATATGTCGGTAAAACGCACCAACACCGGCAGAGTCAGGCCTTCGTCTTTGAAACGTTGCACCAGCTCAGGAAAATGGATCCCCGGTTTGCTGTGGTCCTGATCAGGATAAGCCACCAGCTCGCCCTTGGGATTAATATCAAAATACCCTTCGCTCCAGGTGGCGACATTGTAGATAGAACGTGCTTTTTCGGTACCCCAATCAATCATGGTGGATCCTTATCCTGTCAAAACTGCAGAAAAAAGAAAGCGAATGCTGTATGGCACAGAATTCGCGGCAATGTCTCTATTTTAAGCCCTATCACCGCAGCTTGCAGCAAAATACGATCAAAAATTTGTCTGAACGGCGCAATGCAGGCAAAATAACGGCCCTGCAATAGCGCGGCAAACGAACAAAGGGGACGACGATGTCTGGTCTGGATACACAACAATGGTTTACCGAAGTCTTTGAGCCCAGTGGCAGTGCCTTTGGCCTGGCCATTACCGCCAAGCTGGATGAAGTGCAATCGCCGTTCCAGCACATTGAAATTTTTGACACCACCCACTTTGGCAAGCTGATGGTGATCGATGGCTGCACCATGGTCAGCAGCAGGGAAAACTTCCTCTACCACGAAATGATGAGCCACCCGGCGCTGTTTACCCACCCAAGTCCGAAAAATGTGGTGATCATCGGTGGTGGTGACTGCGGCACCCTGCGTGAAGTCCTGAAACACCAGGGCGTTGAGACAGTGCACCAAATTGACATTGACGAGCAGGTCACCCGGATGGCAGAAAAATACTTCCCGGAACTGTGTGCCTCGAACAACGACCCTCGCGCCACCATCTTATTTGATGATGGCATCAAATTTATGCGCGAAGCCGCGCCAGAGTCGATTGATGTGGTGATTGTGGATTCAACCGATCCGGTCGGCCCGGGTGAAGGCCTGTTTAACCGTGCCTTTTACCAAAGCTGCCTGAATGCACTTCGCCCAGGCGGGATTCTGGTGCAACAAAGCGAGTCGCCTCTTATCCACCTGCAACTGCTGACCGATATGCGCCAGGCCATGCTGGATGCCGGCTTTGCAGCATTACAAACGCTGAATTTCCCACAAATGATTTATCCATCCGGCTGGTGGACTTGTACGCTGGCACGGAAGAGTGAAGGCTTTAGCGGCTTTCGCGAAGCCGATGCCGCTGCCGCCAATCTGAACACTGGCTACTACAATATCGACATTCACAAAGCAGCCATGGCGCTGCCGAACTTTGTGCAAAAGGCCTTTGCCAATCAGAAGTAAATTCTGCATCAATTTACCAAGAAGCAAAAGGCGGGAAAAACCCCGCTTTTTGCTTTGCTACAAAAGTCTGCTTGTTAACACAAACAACCAACAACCCAAGAGCCAACCTTTGTTGACTTTTTATTGACAAAATCAGCACGATTTATTACCCTTTCTCAATATTAACCTCTTAGGGGGCGTAATGCGCGTTATTACACTCTTACTCGGTTCCCCTTCCCAAGTTACTCCCAAAGATCAGAAGAAAGCCGAGATTGCAAAAAATTCACAGGGCGATAATGCTACCAACATTAACCGTCTAACAGCTGCAAGAATGCGTAATGCATTACACAAAGAGGTCATAAGACTCGAGCGAACATCCGTGCAGGATTTTCGACAGTTACTTGAGTTGCAGGGGCAAAAAACCAATCATTTAGATGATCTAACACTTACTCTTTTGTTACGTGAAGAAATACATCATTTAAGAGCCCTTACAGTTAAACTTTTACAGCAGGATATCATTAGTGCTAACACGCCTATCATTATAGCAGGTACAACTAAAGGAGCTTTGGGCATAGCCACTAAAATACTAGGCCCAACTACAGTAGCGAGCTGGAGCCCATTAAGTATTAATGTCTGGTGGAATTGTCAGGTCGGTTGCAAAATCGACTCCATTCATTTTTATAATGCCAACCAACAGATACACTTCAGACCATGAACCTCCTCAGACTATTTCTTACAGCTTTTTTGTGCATTAGTTGTACTAATGCTGTTGCGACCACTTATCACTTTATGGGATGCGACTGGCAAATCCCGGCTCAGTTTACACAAATCTCAGATAGAGAATTTCGTTTTGATAACTCAAAAATAAACCAGCACAGAGAGCTTTCGAGCATTCTCTTTGGTGACTCCTTTAACCCCAATCACTTCGAGGTTTTATCGCAGATTTATGGTGCCAATATTTTCGCATTTAGACACCGAAGCAACCCGGATTTTGATATTACGTCGGTGTTTACCCGCTCCCAGCGCTTACCAACATATGAGTTAATTAGCGATATTATTACCATCAGAGCAGGTGCTCAATACACTTCTTTGATCGGGTTAACCGAGAAAGAGGTGTCTTTATTTTTAACAAATTGCGTGGATGTCACAGTAATAGAGAAGCACCAGTCGGTACTGAAGCAACTTCAACAAGACTTTACAGAGTTTAAGACTAGCTCACATCAACTTGAAGTTATTCTACCATCCAGTAGCAACCACTAAAAAACCTGCCGCGGCAGGTTTTTTAGTGGTGTTAAGCATTAGCTTTCAGTCACCGGCTCGATATGAATTTCCACCCGGCGGTTCAGAGCCCGGTTGGCTTCCGAGGTATTGGGCACCATCGGGTAGGTCGGGCCAAAACCCTGGGTTTCCATCCGGACAGGCAACACCCCCTGCGCGGCTAAATAGCTGCTAACGCTATCGGCCCGCTGCAGCGATAAGCGCATGTTGAAATCGTACGGGCCGGTATCGTCGGTATGGCCAGAGATAATCAGCATGGTTTTGTCGTAATTGGCCAGCACCCTGGCGATATCGTTCAGCACCGGATACAACTGTGGCCGGATATCCGAACGGTTAATTTCAAAAGTCAGCTGAGACGGAATTTCCAATCGCAGATTATCACCTTCACGGTGTATCTTAACGCCGGTACCGCTGAGCTCTTCGCGCAGCGCCTTTTCCTGGTTATCCATGTAGCTGCCAACGGCAGCACCGGCCAAAGCACCAACAGCAGCGCCAATCACCATGCGTTTGTTGCTGCGATTCGCCGTGGTTTTACCAGCAATGGCGCCGGCAACCGCACCGATGGCAGCGCCACGGGTGGTATTTTGGTTATCCGTGCTGGCGCAACCAACCAGGCCGCCTAATGATAAACTGCCGGTCAGTACACCGATCATCACAAGCTTTGACTTCATCTGCATAAACTCCTTTGATGTATAATAACCAGCATAATCCCACAAGCTGAATCATGGCTGAACTATTTTTGCATCCGCTCACGAAAATACATAGACATATGGCCATCCAAAATTATAATCAGAGCACTTTCTGATCACTGAGTGCTTAGTATGCTGGGTCATGGTTGGCGTCGTTTGGTGTTAAAAGTGGGCAGTGCCTTAATCGCGCCAGAAAGAAAAGGTTGTTCTACCCGCTATTTACTGACGCTGGCCCGTTTTATCAGCGAGTGCCGCTCGCGTGGCATTGAAGTGGTACTGGTGTCCTCCGGCAGTGTCGCCGCAGGGCGCAGTGCCATTGCCTTTTCGCATCAGCCACTGCCCATTCCGGTCAAGCAGGCCATGGCTTCGGTTGGCCAGTACCAGATGATGCAGCTGTGGCAAAACCTGCTCGATTGCCACTGTGGCCAGTTGCTGCTGACGCACGATGATTTTCACAACCGCCGCCGCTACCTGAATATTGAAAACACCCTGCGCACCCTGTTGGATCATCAGGTGCTGCCCATCATCAATGAAAACGACAGTGTCGCCACCGCCGAACTAAAACTAGGCGATAACGACAACCTGGCCGCACTGGTGGCCACTGCGGTGGATGCTGATGTGCTGATCATTTGCTCGGATATCGATGGCTTATACAGCGCCAACCCTCGCAGCAACCCACAGGCTCAATTTATTGCCGAGGTCGAGCGCATCACGCCAGAGATTTTCGCCATGGCCGGTGGCAGTCACCACAATGTGGGTACCGGCGGCATGGTGACCAAACTGCAGGCGGCGCAAAAAGCGGCGCAGCAGGGCATTGATACCCTGATCGTCAATGGCCAAAAGGCGGCGGTATTCGAAACCCTGCTGGAAGGCAAAGCTGCCGGCACTTTATTTCATCGCCAGCAAGAACGTCTCAGCGCCAAAAAGCACTGGCTGCTGCATGGTTTAAAAAGTCAGGGTCAGATCCAGCTGGACCCGGGCGCCGTGAAAGCGCTGCAGCAACAGGGCGCTTCTTTGCTGGCCAAAGGCGTAAGTGCTGTCAGCGGTCAGTTTGATAAAGGCGATGCCGTGCTGCTGTGCGATAGCAGCGGCTCCCCCTTTGCCAAGGGCATTTGCCAGTATCCGGCATCAGAGCTCAGCCGGATTAAAGGCCTGCACAGTCAGCACATCGCCGCCACCCTCGGTTATTGCCCACGCGAGGAGGTGATTCACCGCGACGATCTGGTGCTGCTGTCCGCTGCCGAAGCGGCTGCTCAGTCCTCTTCGTAGCGCCAATCCAGCGGATAGGCCAGATCCGGTTGCTGGTAGTCGCAGATGCCATCCGGAAATAGCTGGTCAAGTTCATTCAACCAGGGCGTCATATCGACAGCACCGAAGTCACCACGCGCCAACGCCTGCTCGATTGGCATCAGTGCGCATTGCAGCAGCAGACCATGGCTGGGCGCGCCGGCCTGTTGCCGGCTGTTGCTCAGTACCGGATAGGTCTGGCGGCAGAGACCATCCTGCTGCCAGACGTCATCGCCACTGGCAATCACCTGGCCATCGGCTGCAAAACAACGGTCCGAAGCTGCCGCCGGCGCCTCACCATCACGCACCCAGGCAACGACCGCAGCAAAGGCCTCGCTTTCCGGTGTGTAATCCGGGTGGCTGACCCAGATGCGCTGCCACTGGTCATTGCCACGTTTCGCCAGCCGTTCGCGCGCCATAAAGGATGGCTGCAAATGATGCATATCCAGCACCGGGTCCAGATAATGGCGTAAATCCAGCACTGGGATCGACAGCTCACCAACAAACAGTTGGCCATAGCGGTAGGCCCGCTCTACCGCATCGCGGTTGGCTCGATAACGGGGCGCTACCTTGATGCCAGCCTCGCTCATCTTAAGCGGTGCCATATTGTGGCGGCCAAAGGCACTGAGCCAAATTGGTGTATCCCATACGGGCAGAAAGCGCGCCCGCTCGGGCTGCATCTGGTGCTGTGGCAACCAACTGCCAATACGGGCATTCAGCTCAATAAACTGCTGCGGGCTGAGCTGGCCGGTCCGAAGTGCCTGCAAACCGTAAGGCACACCCACATTGTCCCACAGGCTATGAGCAAAGCCGTGCTGATCGCGGCCATAGATATCCACCAGATCTTCCCAGTAACTCCAGTGCGTGCTTTGCAGCAGTTTGGCACTGACAAAAGGCCGCAACCGGCCCTGATGCGGGTTATGCACCATCGACGACAGCCCGAACCAGGCATTGATGCACTGGGTCGCACCGTCCATCGGCGTTGGCTTGATGCCAGACAGCAGTTGGATGGCACTGATTTCCCGCTGGTAGCGCACCTGCTGATCCGGCACTGTACTCAGCCCTTCAATCCATTGACGGTGCTGCCAGTCTTGCCAGAAACTTTTATCGTCGGCAGTAAAGTAGTAGTAGTTGTGCAGCAAATCGCAATCCAGTGCATAGAGTACCTGACTCAGCATATCCGGGTAGCTGTACTGAGCGATGGCCGCATCCAGCAAGCCGGGAGCATTTTGCGCCAGCAGATACTGCGCAATGCCGCCACCGGAGCCACCAATGCCAATGGTCATTTCCGGCTCACCATAGAGGCTGATAAAGTGCTGCTTTACCTGGCGTGCCACTTCTTCGGCCCGCAAAAAGTGGTAGCTGTGACTGGTACGGTTGGCGCTGCTGCTGACCACGGCATAGCCCTGCCGCAACTGGCTGGCTCGATTGCGCAGCAAACGCTCAATGCGCAGCTCGCCCTGACGAAAGCCGATGCCAACCCCACCATGGAACTGATAGATCAGCTTCTCATTCCACTGGCTTTGACCAGTACGCAGCGGGAACTCATCGGCCCGCACCGGCATCACCAGCAGGTAAAAATAGCGCTGAATGGTGCCAAGCTCAGCCCTTAGCAACAGCTCATCATCGGCCAGCGCCCCGCCCTGATAAGCCGCTACAGTCCCGTCCTGGCTGAGCCGGTACCAGAGCAGACGACTGGGGTGCAAGCAGTCCTTGCTATACCCCGGCAAAACGCCATCATCGGTATAAATGGCAACGCCATAGCCCTGGTCATTATCGACCAGTGGCGGCTCGATGCCCATCTGATGCCAGGCGCAGTAGAAAGGGTATTGCTTGGGGCCGGAAAAAAGTGGCGTCGATGGGCCCACCTCACCAAGCGGGATAGGGTACGAGTAGGTATCCAATGGCCGTGGCGTGCGGCCAATAAAGTCATCGACTTGCAACAGCTCGCCAGCACGCTCTGGCGGTACCGCCAGCACTGGGTGGGGTTCAAAAAAACTGGCCGGGATCTCACTGCGCGGCCACATCAGAATCAAAGCCAGCACCAGGCCAAGCAACAACAACCATTTCAATAAGCGCACTTTGCTCTCCTTAACTCGTTCTTGGTTAAGGATAGCAAGCGCTAGGCCAGTGACAACGCCAACACCTTGGATTTACGCTGATAATTGTACAGCTGCTGTTTTTGCGCCGGTAAATCCTCCACCGTCGCCAGCTCAAAGCCGTGCTCCAAAAACCAGTGGATGCTGCGGGTGGTCAGCGCAAACAGGGTATGATAACGCCGCTGTTTGGCCTGCTGGATCACGTATTTCAGCAAGACACTGCCGCGATCGGCATCGCGGTAATCCGGATGCACGGCCACACAGGCAAACTCACCCACCTGCTCATCGGCAAAAGGATACAAAGCCGCGCAGCCGATCACTAAGCCTTCTTTTTCAATCAGCACAAAGTAGTCAATTTCCATCTCGAGCTGCTCGCGCGAGCGCCGTACCAACAGGCCTTGCTGCTCCAACGGCCGGATCAGGTCCAGAATACCGCCAATATCGGCAATGGTAGCCGGGCGCAGTTTCTCGGCCGACTCATTCACCATCTGAGTACCAATCCCATCACGGGAGAATAGCTCCTGCAGCAAGGCACCATCGGCATTATGGCTGATGAGATGACAGCGCGGCACCCCGGCCCGACAAGCACTGATGGCCGCATGCAAGAAGGCCAGGCTGGCAGCGCAGCAACAGTCCTGCAGCTCTAAGCGCTGCATGACCTGCTCGGCATCATTGGGTAGGAGTTCAGGGATAATGTCGCCATCATCGGATATAATGCCGCCATCAGCGCTGAAACCTATCATTTTATCGGCTTTTAATTTAATGGCGACCTGGGTAGCTATTTCTTCTGCCGTCAGGTTAAAGCTCTCGCCGGTAACGGAAGCCGCGATGGGCCCCATCAGCACCATGCCGTTGCTATCAAGCTGACGCCGTATGCCCTGCACATCAATCCGACGCACCCGGCCACTGTGGCAATAATCGATGCCTTCATCCACCCCAAGTGGTTGGGCAATGACAAAGTTGCCACTCACCACGTTGATTTGCGCGCCTTGCATCGGCGTATTGCTTAAACTCATCGACAGCCGGGCGGTAATATCCAGCTGCAAAGCGCCGGCTACCTGTTTAATCAGCTGAAAGGTATCGTCATCGGTGATCCGCACCCGCTTGTGGTAACTGGCATCCAGCCCGGCATGCTGCAGCGCCTGGTTGATTTGCGGCCTGGCACCATACACCAGCACAATTTTGATGCCCAGACTATTCAGTAGGGCAATGTCATTGATAATGCTGCGAAAACCAGGCTGAGCAATGGCTTCGCCCCCCAGCATCACCACAAAGGTTTTGCCACGGTGAGCATTGACATAAGGGGCAGACTGGCGAAAGCCAGAAACAAGTTCAGTAGTACGCACCTTGGCAAAATCCTTCATCGGTTAAACACCCGGGCTGATGCAACACCACTGTATGAAAGCATCATGACAGCCGGATGAATCAGAGAAGAATAATTATACGAAAAATCAGGATAAATAATCAACAAATATTCACATGCACCCTAGTACCGGTCAACCTGTTCTGCCCCATCAAGCACAAAGCCAACGTAACGCTGGCTTTGTGCTTGATGGGCTTGCTGCAGAGCTAAACCATCAATCCAAAATAATATGCGGCAAAAAGCGTGAGCTGTCTTTGGTGATCAGGCTGTTGTCTTCGCGGATACCGATACCGGCGGCGCTGTCGCCAACCACCCAGCTGCCAATTAAGGTGTAGTTGCCGTCAAAGGTGGGTAGGGGTTGAAGTTTTTGCCGGATAAAGGGCGCGTCCTGATAGGGGCCTGGCTCGCTGAAACGCTTGCCATCGGCGGTCACCAGCTCGATATTGGCCCCTTCGCGGGAAAACAGTGGCTTGCGCAACCAGCCTTTCTCCAAAGCCTTGCCAGTATCAAAATGACTTTCCAGCAGGTTGGGGTGGCCCGGATGTTTTTGCCACAGCAGCGGCAAAATGCCTTTGTTGGAGAGCAGCAGTTTCCACAGCGGCTCCAGCCAGAGCGTCTCGGAGGTTTTTACCTGCTCAGCAAAGGCTTCTTCCAGCATAAATTCCCAGGGGTAGAGCTTAAACAAACCGGTAATCGGCTCGCCCTGCAGGTCGTAGTATTGGCCGTCCAGGCTGCCGATGTCTTCCAGTGCAAGGTAGCGGCCATCGACACCGCTCTGGGTGGCAATATCCAGCAGGTAATCGACCGTGCCTTTGTCTTCGATGCTTTCGCGCACACTGGTAAAGTGGAAGGGTTGCGGCAGCACTAAATTGGCAAAGGCCTGCTCCAGTTTATCCTGCAACGAATTGAACTGATCGGCACCAGCTGGCAGCTCGCCGCGCATCAATTGATCTTCCAACCAGACCCACTGAAAAAAACCGGTTTCGTACAAGGAGGTCGGGGTATCGTAGTTCAACTCCAGCAATTTGGCCGGGCCATTGCCGTCGTACACCAAATCCATCCGGCCATAAAGGTGCGGATCGCCGCGCTGCCAGGATCCAGCCAGCGCATCACGGTACTCGGCCGGAATAGCCAACTGATCCAGCTTTTGCTCATTGGCCAGAATATCCGGCACCAGATCCAGCGCCATCGCATGCAGCTCTTCGGTCACATCTTCCAGGTCCTGTTCAATCTGGCGCAGGCTGAATTGATAGTAGGCGCTTTCATCCCAGTAGGGTTCACCATCGATGGTATGAAACTTAAAGCCCAGACTTTCGGCGTAAGCCTGCCAGCCAGGGCGCGGTGTACTCTTAACTCGTTTCATTTTAACTGCCGTAACTGCGCTGACGGTTGGCCTGCTGCCTGGCGGCTTGCTGACGCACCGCCGCTTGTTGGCCAAAGCCACCCCGGCGTACCAGTTGCGCCCGCTGCGGCTGCACCGCCGAAGGCCTTACCCGGGCCACACCCGGCTGGCTGGCCACCGCCTGATTGGTCGCGGTGCGGAAAGTAGAGCGATCATCACGCGATTTGTACAGCGGCTGGGTTGGCACGGCTGAGCGGTTGCTGGCAGCGCTTTGCTGCTGCGGCTGTGCCTGACCACCGGCCAGGTTGCCACGGTTCAGCATCTGGCCAGCCATATAGCCCATCATCATCGGCATAAAGAAACTACCACTCTGATGGCGCTCCGGCGCCACTTCACACTGACCGGCACCAAAATCCGCTTCGCATTCAAATTGGTCCTGATAGCGTGGCGCCACCTGGGTATGCAGCGCTTCGGCCCGTTCAAATTCAGCCTGGCACTCGGCCGGTGGATGATAAAAAGCGGCACATTCTTCCGCATTATGAAAAACATGCACTTCCTGTTGCTGTTCGCCACACCCTGCCAACAGCAGAGTGGCAGCAGGCGCCATCAAGACCAGCGCGGCTTTTTTACTGCGTTTCATACGAGACTCCTCCGGGCGGTTCGATTCAATAACTCATGCTGGCAGAATTGAGCATACCCACCGCAATGGAACAGGCAGCAGAGAAAATACCAGCGGCCAGTTCGCCTTGCTGAATACGGGCCGGCAGTTGCTTTAAGGTCAGCTTCACCACGAAGAAAGTCAGTACCTGAACCACCAGCGCTACCCCGCCCCAAATGGCGCAGTCGATCAATGACATGGAGTGGGTAATGGCACTGGCCAGCGGAATGGAAAAACCTATCAGAGCGCCACCAAAGGCAACTGCAGCTGCGCTGTTATTGGCGCGGATCAAATCAAATTCGTGATGCGGCGTAACCCAGCTGTAAATACGGGCAAAGCAGAGCAGCAACGCGGCTGCCAGCGCAAAATACAACAGAAAATAGGGGACTCCCGATAACGACAACCAAACCGTTTCCATGCAATGACTCCGTAAGTCTGTTGAGAAAGAGCGATGATCCTGACGAAAAAAACAGCCAAGCACAAGCTTTTTACGCCTACCGAGCGCCTAAACACTGCGATTAACCGCTCATGGTAAGGCACAGAGCGCGTCCGGCTTTACATAGCGGCTGAACTTTATACACTGTGGCTTAGCAAGCACTGATCGTGATCAGGCGGCACACAGTAAACATCGAACGTAAAACAACGACAATACGATCCAACACAACCACAGGAAAGGTGTTATGACCAAATCTCTTATCAGCTCAGTGGCACTGGCTGTTAGTCTTGCTTTAACCGGCTGCAGCGGCGAAGCCCCTGTCAGCAACAATCAGCAGCATCAACAGCAGAGTGTGCTTAGCTCTGGCATCGAGCTGCACAATATGGATACCAGTGTGGCGCCACAGCAAAATTTCTTCCGTTACGTCAACGGTAAGTGGCTGGAGCGCACTGAAATTCCAGCCGACCGCGCCCGCTGGGGCAGTTTTGATGAACTGCGGGAAGTCTCCGAGCAGCATGTGCTGGCCATTATCCATGAGCTGGCGGCAGAGCAGCATGCCAAAGACAGCGATGCGCAGAAAATAGCCGATATGTTCCGCTCTTTTCTGGATACCGATACCATCGAAGCACTTGGCCTGACCCCACTGCAACAAGACCTGGCCCGCATTGATGCGCTACAAAACCATGCTGAGCTGGCCACTCTGTGGGGTGAGTGGCAAAGCATTCGTACCGGTGTGCCGGTAGCACTTTTTGTCAGCCAGGATCAGCGTCAGTCCGATCAGTACATCAGCGCTGCCAGCCAGTCCGGCCTGGGCCTGCCCGATCGTGACTATTACCTGAAAGATGACGAGCGTTCGCTGCAACTTCTTCAGGAATACCAAAACCTGATCCAGCGCTTCTGGCAACTGGCTGGCTGGCAGCACGGTGAGCAAGCTGCTGAAACCATCGTTGCGATTGAACGGCAACTGGCCAAAGCCCAGTGGAGCCGCATCCAGAACCGCGATCGCAATGCCACGTACAACAAAATGACGCCGGCGGAACTGGCGGCAAGTGCACCCGGCTTTGACTGGGCCGCGCTGCTGAATGCCGCCCAGCTGGGTGACATCGATGCGTTGGTGATCCGCCAGCCCAGCTTCTTCACCGATTTTGCCGCGCTGCAGCAACAAATTCCGTTGGCCGACTGGCAAACCTATCTGCGTTTCCACCTGCTGCGTAGCAGCGCTTCCATGTTGCCAGCCGCTTTTGATGAAGCCAGTTTTGACTTCTATGGCCGCACCCTGAGTGGCCAGCAAGAGCAGCGCAGCCGGGAAAAGCGGGCGGTCCAGGCCACCGAGCGGATGCTGGGCTTTTTGGTCGGTAAAAAGTATGTCGAGCGCCATTTCCAGCCAGAAGCCAAGGCACGGATGGATGAGCTGGTGAAAAACTTTATGGTCGCCTTTAGCCAGGCCATTGATGAACTGGAATGGATGAGCGATGCCACCAAGGTAGAAGCTCAGGCCAAGCTGGCCAGTTTTAACACCAAAATCGGTTACCCGGATGTCTGGCGCGACTACGACTGTCTCACCATCGCTGCTAATGATTTGATGGGCAATGCCCGGCGCAGTGCCGAGTGCGAATACGAGCGCATGATTGGTCGTTTAGGCCAGCCGGTGGATCGGGATGAGTGGGGCATGACACCGCAAACCGTCAATGCCTATTACAGCTCTACCATGAATGAAATCGTGTTCCCGGCCGCCATTTTGCAGCCGCCATTCTTTGATGTGAATGCCGACGATGCGCTGAACTACGGCGCTATTGGCGCTGTGATTGGCCATGAAATCACCCATGGTTTTGATGATCAGGGTCGCCGCTCCGATGGCGAGGGCAACCTGCGCGACTGGTGGACCGAAGAAGACGAGCGGCAGTTCCGTGAGCGGGCCCAACTGATGATCGAGCAGTTCAATGCCTTTAATCCCATTGACGACCTGCACCTGCAGGGCGCATTGGGTTTGGGTGAAAACATCGCCGATTTAGGCGGCTTAACCGTGGCCTATCGTGCCTATCAGAACTCGTTGCAAGGCCAGCCAGCACCAGAGATTGATGGTTTTACCGGCTCGCAGCGTTTCTTTATCGGTTGGGGCCAGATCTGGCGCATCAAGTTCCGCGATGAATCCTTGCGCCAGCAAGTGATCACCGGGCCACACTCACCGGGCAAATACCGGGTACTGGGGCCACTGTCCAATATGCCGGAATTTTACCAGGCTTTTGATGTGCAACCAGGCGATGGCATGTACCGTGAGGAAGCTGTACGGGTGAAAATCTGGTAAAGCTTCCCAATCGATAAAAAAATGCCGGCGCTTTTTGCCGGCATTTTTCATTATTGGTTTGGTTGGAAACAACTGCATCCTAACAAGTCAAAAATGAACAATAACTTAACGTAAGACACAGTTGTTTACTGTTTGTGCAGTCAGCTCGCTTCACTTTATCCTGAATTCCACACCAATCAACGTCTCAGGCTCGCTATGGCTGTTTTTTTTTGTTACAAAAAGGGATGAAAATGCTCAAGGGCGCCTGATGAAAACACTCTCTCTCTTTCTGCTGGGGCTGCTGATTAGCCTTAGCCACCCCGTTTGGGCGGAAGCCGTTGATATTGGCTATATGGAGCCTGCCGCGGAAATCACCGCCATTGTGGATGCGCCACCACCACCGGCTGCCAGCCTAAGCCCGGATGGCCGCTGGTTGTTGTCGCTGGAACGCCCGGCTTTGCCGTCACTGGCCGACTTGGCCGAGCCGGAGTACCGGCTGGCTGGCATGCGTTTTAATCCACGTAATCAGGGCCCATCGCAGCCGCGCTATTTATCCGGTGTGCAGCTGATTGAGCTGGCTAACCAGCAAAACAAATCAATCCGTGGCCTGCCGCGCAATCTGCGGGTGCTATCAGCCAGCTGGTCGCCGGACAGTCGCTACCTGGCCCTGCTGCAACTGGAGCAGGATCACACCGCGTTGTGGCGGGTCGATGTGGAACGCGGCCACGCTGAGCGCTGGTCAAAGGTCAACGTAAATGCCATCCGCGGTGGTGAGCTGCAATGGGCCGCCGATAGCCAGGCGGTGTATCTGCTGGCTGTCGATCCCAAGCGCGGCGCTGAGCCAGCCGTGCCGGCAGGCCCGGTGGTGACCGAAGTGCGTGGCCGCACCGCACCGGCCCGCACCTACCAGGATTTGCTGCAAAACAGCCACGATGAAGCGCTGTTTAATCACTACATGGCTAGCCAGCTGGTAAGGGTCGGTCTGAACAACCGCATTCAGGTGATTACCGACGCCAAACCTTACTTAGGTTTTTCACTGGCGCCGGACAACCAGCACCTGCTCACCACCCGCTTAACCGAGCCTTATTCCTATGCAGTACCGATGTTCCGCTTTGCCCGTACCACCGAAGTACTGAACCGCCGTGGTGAGCTGCTGTACACCGTGGAGCAACAGCCACTGGCCGACAATCTGCCGATTGCTTTTGATGCCGTAGTCGATAGTCGCCGCGCCATCCAATGGCGCAGCGATCAGCCCGCCACCCTGGTGTGGGCCAAAGCCCAGGACGGTGGCGACCCGCGCCAACCGGCCGAGGCGCGCGATCAATTGCTGCAACTGGCAGCACCTTTTAGCGCCGAACCCACCCCTTTGCTGGACATGCAGTACCGTTTTGCCAGTTTGCTCAGTGCCGAAGATGGCACCAGCCTGGTGTGGGAGCGTTGGTGGCAAGATCGGCAGGAAAAACTCTGGTTGCTGACCGACGCCGAACCGAAGCTGCTGTGGGAACGCTCCTACGAAGACCGCTACGGCGATCCAGGCACACCACTGACCCGCCAGGATGCCAATGGCAACCGGGTACTGCGACTGGATGATGGCGCCATTTTGTTAACCGGTGCCGGTGCTTCCGATGAGGGTGATCGCCCTTTTATTGATCGCATGCAGCTGCAAAGCGGTGAGACCGAACGGCTGTGGCGCTCGGAAGCGCCTTACTACGAATACCCCATCACCCTGCGCGCCGATGGCCGTTTGCTGACCCAGCGTGAAAGCATGGATACACCACCGGACTTTTATCTGCGTGACTTGCAAAGCGGTGCATTGACCGCAGTCACCCAAACGCCGCACCCCATGCCACATACGCTTGGTATCAGCCGGGAAATGATCCACTATCAGCGCGAAGATGGCGTGCCGATGTCTGCCACCTTGCTGCTGCCGGCCGGATACGATAAAGAACGCGATGGCCCACTGCCCACCATTATCTGGGCTTACCCGCGCGAGTTTCGCAGCAGCGCCGCTGCCGGCCAGGTCAGTGGTTCACCCTATCGGTTTAACCGCATCAGCTACTGGAACCCGCAATTTCTGGCCACCCAGGGCTATGCGGTACTGGACAGCGCCACCATGCCGATCGTCGGTGAAGGCGATAAAGAGCCGAACGACAGCTTTATCGAACAGCTGGTGATGAACTCCAAAGCAGCGATTGAAGCCGGCGTGAGCCGTGGCGTCACGGATCCGGAGCGGGTCGCCCTTGGCGGCCACTCGTACGGTGCCTTTATGACCGCCAATGTGCTGGCGCATTCCGACCTGTTCCGCGCCGGCATTGCCCGCAGTGGTGCTTACAACCGCAGTCTGACGCCTTTTGGCTTTCAGCGCGAACAGCGCACCCTGTGGGACGATACCGATCTCTACATCCGCATGTCACCGTTCTTCCATGCCCACAACATCAAAACACCGCTGCTGCTGATCCATGGCGCCGAAGACAACAACTCCGGCACCTTCCCGATGCAGAGTGAGCGTTTGTACCAGGCCATCAAAGGCAATGGTGGCACCACCCGGCTGGTGATGCTACCGCTGGAGTCGCACGGCTACCGCGCCCGCGAATCGGTGCTGCATATGCTATGGGAAACCGTGAATTGGCTGGATGAATTTGTCAAAAACGCCGAGCCACGCTCAGCCGACTAGATCACTGCCAATAAATAATAAAAAACCAGCCCTGATGCGGCTGGTTTTTTTTATTTGCGCTCCCTTACTAAAAGCCGTAGGCTGTTAAATATCTGATCTAAAAGTGCATTCAAAATTAATAAATGCTGTTACTGCAGAAACTGACCAAAGCTTTGTTATGGCTGACACTCGGCACCTTGCTGCTGGTAGTTAGCTTTTATGTGCTGCTGCTGGCAATCAACTGGCAGGACGAAGCACCCTCGGCCAATGCGCACTTACTGCAAAGCACTTTTCAGATGAACGCACCAGTTGCTGATAACATCAATGGTTATTCCTATTTCTTGCGGCACAATACCCAAGCATTGCTGCCAGTATCGGATAAACTAAGGGCCTTGTTTGCAGCATGCGACCGTAAAGATTGCTATGTCGAACTTTCGGCAGCCAGCCCAGATGTATACACTCTGATTGAAGAGCACCAAGCATTGCTGGGCTTTTACCAACATCTGCTACAGTTTCGCTACTGGCAAGAACCCCCGCTTAGACACCACTCACAAATTCCTTCATACCAATCGTTAGCGAGCGCTCACCGTCTGTACTTGCTGCATATTTGGTTACAACTTCAGGCCGATGATGCCACAGCCGCACGGCAGTTACTGCAACAGGATCTGCAGTTTTGGCGCCTGGTTATTCGCCATAACAACCATTTGCTGGGGATTTCGATCAGCCGCGCGGCTTTGCAAAGGCATTTTTTTTTCAGCCAGATGCTGTTAGCGCAGTTAGAACCGGAGCAGCAAGTCGCCTTAGCTCCTTCAGCCTGGCATGAACCCTTCAGTGTTGATGAATTAAGCCTGAGAAACGCCATTGCCGGCGAATGGTTTTTGCGTAGCAGTCTAGTGAAAGAGGCTATGGCTTCACCGTTCAATCATTGGGGGGATAACTGGTATGAGCAACTGAGAATGCGGTTTGTAATGCCTTTGTTGTTACCGCAAGCTACCGCTAATGATTATGCCACCCAGCTTTTAGCCTGCCTTGGAGAAAGCCAGCTTCCGGAGTTACGCTGGTATCATTGGTTATACAACCCAGTAGGTAAAGTGCTGAATCATTCCAGTAGCCTGGATTGCTATCGCTATAACCTACAGCAACTTGAGCAACATCGCCTGGACACCATTGCACCCCTTGCCCGGCATTAATTTCCCCGGGCAGCTTTGATCTCTGCCAACAACTGCTGCACATCGGCGCGCTTTAGTAATTGCTCAGCCGGCTCGGGTAAGCGCCGCTGCCAGTTCGGGTACTCGGTACTGGTGCCTGGTACATTGACCGGCGTATCCACCAGTACCAGGTCTTCCAACTGAAAGGCCATTAGTTTAGCCGGCGTAGCCGCGACAAAGCGATGGCTGTGGCGGATCAGGGCCGCATAGTCACCCTCGGGCAAATCAAACTGCCGGCGCAGGATCTGCTTTTCTTGCTCGCGCAACTGATGCAGCTGCCCAGCAACCTCAGCACTGGGGTACAAGTCCAGCCGGTGGCGCAGTGCTAAATCGTGTTCCTGCCAGTAGCCCACCATGGTTGGCATATCGTGGGTGGTGACCGTCGCCATCGAGCGCTCTGGGTAGGTGGCGTCGCTGTGCTGGTAACTGCTGTCTTTTTGTTCCAGCAAAAATACCCGGTACGACAGTACCTGGTATTGCTCCAGCAAACGGCTGATTTCCGCTGGCACTGTGCCCAAATCCTCTCCGATCACCACGCAGTGGTTGCGCTGGCTTTCCAATGCCAGGATTGCGAACAAATCATCGGCCGGAAAACGCACATAAGCCCCCTCAGTGGCACTTTTACCCACCGGCGTACACCACAATCGCAACAAGGCCATCACATGATCGATGCGCAGAGCACCGGCATGCTGCATATTGGCCTGCAGTAAATCAATAAAGGGCTGATAAGCTTTGGTTTTTAGTGCCGCCGGATTGTAGGGCGGCAAGCCCCAGTCCTGGCCTTTGGGCGCCATGATATCGGCCGGTGCGCCGACACTCAGCTTGAGAAAGTAGTTTTCCGGCTCGGCCCAGGTCTCGGCACTGCTGCGGTTGGTGCCCACCGCCAGGTCGCGGTACAAACCAATGGCCATACCGGCTTGCAGGCAAGACTGCTGAGCTGCGGCCAACTGACAATAGGCCAGCCACTGCGCATACAGCTGCTGCTGAATCGCGTCCTGATGCTGCACGGCAAACTGCTGCACCGCTGGGCTATGCGGCCACTGAAACTCGGACGGAAATTGCTGCCAACTGGCCATCTGCCAGTCTTTGGCAAACATCTGCTGCTGCAGCACCTTGTACACCACCAGCTGGTACAGGCTATCGCCACCGTCTTCGACAAAACGCTGAAAGGCTTTGGCCCTGGGGGTTGCGGCTTGCAGTTCCTGCTGCTGAAAATGGGCAAACATCAAACCGGTAATACGCTGCTTCAGCCGGCTGACCGTGGCGTAATCTACATCGGCGGCCTGGCGGCACTGCTGCAACTGCTGTTTAAAATCAACGCTTTGTACTGCTTGCTGCACGGCGGTAGCCTGATACTCCGGCTCCAGCGTTAAATCGGCATAAAGGCTGTTCAGCCACAAACGGCTGTTCGGGCTGTACGGGCTGCAATCCTGAGGCAGGGCCGGATAAAGCGCATGCAGTGGGTTTAAACCAATAAAGTCGCAACCTGCGGCAGCAAATTGAGGCGCCAAGCGGATTAAGTCGCCAAAGTCACCAATGCCCCAGTTGTGTTCGGTATTCAGCGCGTACAACTGAATGGCCGGGCCGGCGGTTTTTCGAAACACCGCTTTATCCTGCAGCTGAAAACAGCGCGACGGCGTGATGATGAGACGCTGCGTCAACTGGTTTTGACCGGCAGTTAATGTAAGCTGGTGATAACCGGTTTCCAATTCGGCCGGAATAAGCAAGTGAAATGCCAGCCAGACACCATCCGCCAGGTCGGCTTGCTCCACGATATCGCCCTGATGCAGCTCCAGTTCGCCCTGCAATTGCTGACCATGCTCGGTATCCACCTGCCAACGCCAATGACTTTGAGCGCTTTGCTTGGGTTGCTGCAACCGAACCTGCAAAGGCTGATGCTGCTGCACCACCGTCACCGGCTGCAGATAATGACGCCAGTGCTCAGCTTCCAGCTGCTGAATATGGGCAGCGATGCTTTTTTCGCTACTTAAGTCATAGCCCATCGCCAGCAACACCCCGGCAATCACTTGTTGCGGAATGGTCTCGGGTTGGCCGTGGGCATTGATGTAATGATCCTGAACCCCGGCCAGTTCGGCCAAACGTTGTTGTAATTCCATAGTGCACCTGTTGCCGGAAAGCAGCTTGCTGGCAGCCAACACGCATGGCTGGCTTTATCAAAAAAAATTACTGAGCCAAGCATAAACAGGGCTGCTGCGGAAAGGAATGCATTGCATACGTATGCAGTGCTGAGTAGGCAAAAAACCAGCTAAAACACCAACTTCCAGCTATGCTTCATGACTAAACAGGCAAAAAACCAACCAAATCAACGGCTAAAAATTCAACAAGTGCACCATATGGGGTCAATCGCACAAAAATCAGCCCCACTTTTGTGCAGAAGTGGCGCTATGAATACGTATTCATATTGTTGTTGCACCCGAATAAGTTTAATAAATAACAGGACGACAGGATTAGCTGCTGCTGAAAAAGCAGAAGCATATAAAAACCAACACGGGGATAAAGGGCATGAACAAGTTTAAACTCAGTTTGCTGACCATGGCGATGGCCACCGTCGGCATCAGCCATTTTGGCGCGTACGCGCTGGAAAGCGATACCGAAGCCGAACGGCTGTCACCCACCGAAGCACGCGAGCGCGCCAGAGAAAAAGCCGAACTGGAAGTGATTGAAATTAGAGGTTTCCGCCGTTCAGTGGTCGAATCCATTAATACCAAGCGCTTTTCAACCAATGTCGTAGAGGCGATTTCAGCCGAAGACATCGGCAAATTACCGGATTCCAGCATCGCCGAGTCTATTGCCCGTCTGCCAGGTCTGACCGCCCAACGACTGGATGGACGAGCCAGCCGGGTCAGCATTCGTGGCTTTGGTGAGAACGAGAGTGCCACTACTTTCAATGGCCGTGAGCAGGTGTCGATTGGTGACAACCGTGGCGTTGAGTTCGACCTTTATCCTTCTGAAATTATGAGCGGCGTCACCGTTTATAAAACCCCTGGAGCTATGCTGGAAGCAGAAGGCATCGCCGGCGTGATTGATCTGCAAACCGTGCGTCCTTTAAATCGTGAGCGTACCGTGCAGGTGAACGGCCAGATGGAAAAAAGCGGCCACAGCAAACTGAACCCGGATGGCAATGATACTGGCTTCCGTGGCACCTTCTCCTACATCGATCAGTTCGCCGATGATCGGGTTGGGATTGCCTTTGCTTACACCAAAATGAACTCGCCAAACCAGGAAAAACGCTGGAACGCCTGGGGCTATCCGGATTTTGAAGTGGATGGTCAGCAATACGCCATTTTAGGTGGCGCCAAGCCTTTTGTCCGCTCTTCGACTTTGAAGCGTGACTCAGCCATGCTGGTGGTAGAAGCCCTGCCAACCGATAACCTGAAGCTGGTGTTCGATGCGCTCTATGTTGATTTCAGTGATGAAAAAATCCTGCGTGGTATTGAGATCCCCTTTGCCTGGGGTTATGGCCGCGGCACCTCGGCTCAGGAAATTGACCCAGCCACTGGCTTTGTCACCCGAGGCTCAGTCAGCGATGAGTACCTGGTGGTACGGAACGATCTGGAAACCCGTGATGCCAAGTTGAAATCGTTTGGTCTGAACCTGGATTACACCCTGAATGACAACTGGACATTAAACTTTGATGTCAGCCACTCCTCGGTTGATCGTACGATTTGGAGTTTTGAAAGCTACGCTGGTACTGGCCGTGGCGATAACTTCGGTGTGGGCGATAACTTAAGCTACGAGCTGCGCCAGGGTAACTCCGGTGCAGTCTTCACACCAACCCTGGATTACAGCGACTTCAACCTGATCCAGCTGGGCGGCCCTCGTAGTTGGGGCTGGAGCTCCGCGCTAAACGACAAGTATGGCCTGGAAGACGGTAACCCACTGCAAAATACAGCGCAGGATGGCTTCCTGAACACACCAACCGTGGATGATGAGCTGAATGCCTTCCGCCTGGCTGCCAGCCAGATGCTGGATAACGGTGGCATCATCACCCAAATGCATTACGGTGTTTCCTACCGCGAGCGCACCAAAGAGAAGTTCTCCGATGGCTTCTACATGACGCTTCGCAACTTCCCGGATACACTGGTGGTACCGCAAGAATACCGGCTGGGTTCAGTCAATCTGGACTTTATCGGCATGGGCAATATGATTGCTTATGATTCTGGCCGTATGCTGCGCGATGGTTATTACGACTTATTGTCTGAGCGCCTGACCAACGACAGCCACTCTTTTAAAACCTGGAAAGTATCGGAAGACGTATTGTCGTTCTTTACCCAGGCTGATTTGGAAATGGAACTGGGGACTATTCCAGTCACCGGTAATATCGGCTTGCGTTACATCCGTACCGAACAAAGCTCACAGGGTACCGCTTTTGGCAATGAAGGTGGCCTGATTGTCTCATCGCCGACCGATGTCAAACACAGCTACTCGCACTTGTTGCCAAGCCTGAACCTGATCTTTGATGTGGCCGAAAATCAATCGGTGCGCTTTGGTGCTGCAAAAACCATGTCTCGGGCCCGCCTGGATGAAATGAATGCCTCGGTCGGCGCAACCTACAACCAGCAACCAGACGACAACGGTAACTTCTGGAGCATTGGCGGTGGTAACCCATTGCTGGAACCCAAAGAAGCCATTGGCCTGGATTTGTCGTACGAAAATTACTTCAGTGATGCCGGTTACTTCGCCATTGCCTACTTCTGGAAAGATCTGAAAAACTGGATCTTTGATGGTACCTATCAGGTCGAGCTGGACGGCGTTGCCGACCCAAGCACGGGCCAGATCCCACCAACCTCTACCGCCACTGGCTTTGGTAAAGTGAATGGCGGCGGCGGCACTCTGCAAGGTTTGGAATTCTCAGTATCTTTACCACTGGGTGAGCTGAGTGATGCGTTGGATGGCTTTGGTTTACTGGCCAGCTACACCGTGATTGATCAGAATGTCAAAATGCCAAATGGCAACGCCTATGAGCTACCTGGTTTGTCGAAGAATATCCAGTCGTACACCGTATTCTATGAGAAGAATGGCTTCCAGGCGCGGGTAAGTGCCCGTATACGTAGCTCTTTCAAAGGGGATGTGTATGGTTTAGGCTTTGATACCCAACAAGTCGATATCAACGGTGAAACCATTGTTGATGCCCAAATCGGCTTTGACTTCGGGGAAGCGGGCTTTGACAAACTGGATGGTCTGTCTATCTTCCTGCAAGGGCAAAACCTGACCAACGAAGCTTTCGTCACCACCGAAGGCAATGCACTGCGGATCCGCGATTATCAGGATTACGGCCGCAACTTCCTGTTGGGTTTCAGTTACAAGTTCTGATGACGAGCTAGTAGGAATCCAGCCCCTGAGCTACCTTAGTAGTCAGGGGCTTTTTATTGGGTAAACACCATGACATCACAACGTATTCAACAGCTGGTCATCGTTGGCGGTGGGACCGCTGGCTGGATCAGCGCCTCGTTGCTAATGAAAATGCTGGGCAAAGCCATTCAGATCACCCTGGTGGAGTCCGAGCAAATTGGCATTGTTGGCGTAGGGGAAGCCACCATACCGCCGATTATGACGTTCAATGCCGCGCTCGGCATTGATGAGGCCGAGTTTTTACGCGAAACCAAGGGCAGCATCAAGCTCGGCATTCAGTTCGAGAACTGGGGCCAACTGGGCGATTCGTACATGCATGCCTTTGGCGGCATCGGCAAAGAGTTCCCGTCCTGCAGCTTTCATCACTTCTGGCTGCGCAGCCAGCAAGCTGGTATGGGCTTTGACTTCTGGGACTTTTCGCTCGCCTATCAGGCAGCCCATAAAAACAAGTTCAGCAAGCTGAACCGCATTGAAGGGGTGAATCTGCCGGGCTTGTCGTATGCCTATCATTTTGATGCCGGCCTCTATGCTCAGTACCTACGCCGCTTCAGTGAGCAGCTAGGGGTAAATCGCATCGAAGGCAAGGTGAGTGAGGTGGTGCTGAACCCGGACAGCGGCGATGTCGAACGCCTGTTGCTGGAGAATGGCCAGCAAGTGGCAGGAGATTTGTTTCTCGATTGCACCGGCCTGCACAGCCTGCTGATTGAAAAAACGCTGAATACCGGCTTTGAGGACTGGTCGCACTGGCTTCCCGCCGACAGCGCCATGGCTGTGCCCTGTGAGTCAGTAGAGCCAATCACCCCCTACACCCGCTCCATCGCCCATGCCAAGGGCTGGCAATGGCGCATTCCACTGCAGCACCGGATTGGCAACGGCTTTGTTTATTCCAGTAAGTATTGCAGTGACGAGGAAGCTCGCACTACCCTGATGGGCAATCTGGACGGGGAGCCACTGGCAGAGCCTCGCATTATCCGCTTTAAAACCGGCCGCCGCTTAAAACAATGGAACCGAAATGTGGTCAGTATTGGCTTAGCCAGCGGTTTTTTGGAGCCGCTTGAGTCCACCAGCATCCATTTGATCCAATCCGGCGTGCTGCGGCTGTTAAAGTTCTTCCCCAACCATGGCATCAGTCAGGCCGATAGGGATGAGTACAATCGTCAGTCCAAAGTGGAGTTCGAGCAGATCCGCGACTTTATCATCCTGCACTACAAGCTAAACCAACGCGGCGACAGCCAGTACTGGAAAGATTGCCAGCGGATGGATATTCCTGCGTCCTTACAACGCAAAATGGAGCTGTTTGCCCAATCCGGTAAAGTCTGCCGCGAGCAAGACGAGCTTTTTACCGAGGTAGCCTGGCAGCAAGTGATGATAGGCCAGGGGCTGGTACCCAAAGACTACCACCCGCTGGTTAATGCTTTAACGGAACAACAACTGCAAGAGCTGATGGAGCAACTAAAAGCCATCCTCACCATGACCAGCGATAAGCTGGGATCGCATGATGCATTTTTGCAATCCATCAGCCGTTAACGGTTCAGGCCAAGCGGTTTCACGCTGTTGTGAAACCGTTTCACACGCACAACCAATTGCACCAAAGCAAAACTAAAGTTATGATACACCACTTACAAATTTAACATTAATCGGTACTGCTTCACACCCCAAGGACGAGGTGGTGCCATGGCATAGTTCAGGAGATACCATGCGTACCCTTATTATCGCGGCGGCTTTACTGGCAGCAGCACTTTTTGCTTACATGAAGCTTACTGCCAATGGCGTTGAGCGCTCGTCAGAGCAACTGAGCTACATTCCGGCAGACACCGCCCTGTTAACCGTTCAGCAGGAACCCTTCGATCTGGTGCGCTACCTGAAGCAGGTGCAGTTGTATCCACAGGATACGCAACAAACCTTGGATATGTTAACTGGCCTGCTTAGCGCAACGGATAATAACAGCGGCCATTTCCTTGGCGCTTTGCTGGAAAATTATCTGCAAATCATGAATCAGCCAGAGCAACTGACTGAGCTCACCGGCATCGGCCATGACTTTCGTAGCTTGTTTTATCTGGTTGGTTTATCCCCGGTCAGCCGGGTTCAGTTAGCTGATGAACAGGCGTTCTGGCGCTTTTTCGACCGGGTAGAACAACAAAGTCAGCTTTGGCATCAAGCCGAAGAGCTGGATGGCGTAGCCTATCGCCGTTACCCCCTGTTTCCTTTCAATGGCCACAGTCTGGACTTGCTGGTTACAGCGCAACATGGCTGGGGCACGCTGGTATTGACCTCATCTGGCTTTGACCCGGCGCATCACGCTGAAGCTCTGGCGATTCGCAAGCCAGCCGATGCATTGAACTGGCAAAGTACAGTCGCACCATTGGCCAAGCGCTACCAGTTGCAAGAAGCCAGCTTTGGCATGATCCGCAGCGCCGAACTGCTTAAAGCCATCACCAGCAACAACCAGAATCGTCTGGCCCGCGATCTGCATGCCCTGTTCGATGATGATCTTACAGTCATCATGGCCGACTGGCAGACAACCGCCTGTCAGGCTGATACCGCCGCCATTGCCGCCAACTGGCCTGGCATTTATTTTGACAACCAGCTGAATAAGCAACCCATGAGCAGCCGGATGCTGATTGCCAGCAGCGACAAATCGGCCATCGCCTCCTTAAGCAAATTGCGTGGTTTTATTGCACCGCACGTCCAGCAATCCAATGACACCAGCCTGCTACAGCTTGCTCTGGGCCTGAATATTAGCCAATTGCTACCCGCCGTTGGAGAGCTATGGGCTGCCACCAGCAATGCCAGCCTGCAGTGTGCTCCGTTGGTTGAACTGCAAACCGCCATGAAAGCCAGCAATCCAATGGCAGCGTTGGCGATGGCCGGTATGGCCGGCTCGGTCAAAGGTGCCTCTTTCACCCTGAATGATATCCAGATGGACCCGGCCACAGGCATGCCAGCTGTTGTTGATGGGCTGTTCAGCCTGTCGGCTGACAATGCCCACAGCCTGCTGCAAAGTCTGCTGATGTTTTATCCACCGCTGGCCGATATGCCTTTCCCTGCTCAGGGCGAAGAGTTAGAGCTGAATGAACTCTTCCCAATGGCGGCGGCCTTTGGCATGGCACCGAAGTTGATGCTGACCCAGGATCACGCGCTGATTTATCAGGGAGAGCAAGCCAGCCGCCAGGCCAAAGCTCTGGCAGGCACCGCGCTTAGTCAAAATGGCTTGCTGCACTTTGGCATGAACTACGCCCGTTTCTTTACCGCCATGGCTGACAGTATGGCCGCCACAGGTGCTGAATTACCGCCCGAGTTTGAAGCCATGAAAGACACCCCCTTTCAACTGGATCTGAGTTTGGACATCGAAGCACAAGGCATTGCGATTGAAAGCCGGATGCATATGGATGCCAAAGCAGACTAACCAGCACTTAGTCTGAAACAGCCCGGTTTAGCCGGGCTGTTGTGTTAGTGCCAGTTGTTGATTGCAACCACAGTCTCTGGCAAAGCCCTCATCGTGCGATACCAGCACAAAGCTACCGGGCCAGTTGGCCAGCTGCCTTGCCAGGTACGCCTTGGCCTGCAGATCCAGATGATTGTCTGGCTCATCCAGTAGCAACAAAGGCATCTGCGGCTGTGGCCGGGTTAGTGCCAGTAACGCCAACTTCATACGCTCACCACCACTTAAGCTGCGTACCGGTTGCGTCCATTGCTGCGCCGCTAAACCAATCGCCACCAATGCCGTTCTGGCCTCGGTAGCCCCCAAACACGGGGCCAGTTGCTGCAGGTTATCCAGGGCAGTTTGCTCAAGATCGAGCAGGCTAAAGTATTGATCCAGATAGTGACAGGGTGACGAGCAACGCAGCAAGCCGGCCCTTGGTGCTAAGCTGCCGCTGATGGTGCGCAGCAACACCGATTTGCCCGTGCCGTTATTGCCCTGCAACCACAGCTTATCACCAAACGACACCACCAGGCTGACAGGTTCGGCCAGACCAAAACACAACACCAGATCCTGCAGCCTTAGCTGCTCACCCGCCTGCTGTGCCTGCGTGGGCAGTTGAAAGCTCAACGCCTGCTCGTTGTGCTGGCGTTCCATCAGCTGGCCCAACTGCTGTTGCAAACGCCGGCGCTCGGCATCGGCCTGGCGTTTTCTGGCTGCACCGGACTGCTCGGCACTGTTTTGCCGCGCATCCAGCAACAGCTTAGACTGACTACCACTGGCACGTTGCAACTTGCCACTGCGCGCGCGCCGCTGCGCTTTTTGCTCGCGCTGTGCAATGCTGTGCTCCAGCTGACGCTGCTCTTTTTTACGCTGCGCCAGCGCCTGCGCCACCGCTTGCTGCTCCGCACGCTGCTGGCTTTGGTACAAAGAAAAACCGCCGCCGTATCGCTGCAGCTTACCTTGCTGCAACTGGTACAGCACCGGCACCACCTCCAGCAAAGCGGGATCATGGCTGATCAGCAAAACGGCCCCGGGGTAAGCCAGCAACTGTTGCTGAAGCCAGGCGCGGCCACTGGCATCCAAATGATTGCCTGGTTCATCCAGCAGCAACCAGTCCGGTTGCTGGCGAAACAACTGCCACAGCAACAAACGGCTGAGCTGGCCGCCACTGAGCTCAGCACAGGGCTGCCAGACATCACCGCTAAGACCAAGGGCTTGCAATTGCGCAGCCAGCTCTTCTGCCAGGGTCCACTGCTCAGCAAGCCGTTCAAAATCGGCTTCGGCGCAGCTGCCTGCCATGATCCGTTGCAAAGCTTCCAGCGGCTCGCGCAGCTGCAGCAGATCGGCCACAGGACCAGCTTGACGCCAGCCCTGTTGCTGCAACTGGGCAAAATAGCCCAGACTGCCCTGGCGCTGAATACTGCCCTGTTGCAGCGGACGCTGCCCGGCCAACAGCTCCAGCAGCACCGACTTGCCACTGCCATTGGCCCCCGTCAGCCCCTGCAGCCCGGCCTGCAAGCTAATATCGAGCGACTGCAATAACAGCCGGCCATCCGGCAGGGTATAACTGAGGTGATGGGCAAAAAAATACGACATACAGCCTCCTTACGGGGGCGGCATAGCCTGCAAATCAGTAGTGGGTATCAATCACCGCAGCCAGAACCGCTGCAATGCAGGACGATGCCAGAAGACCCCCGAGAATCCAGAAATAAACAAGTGCGGATTGTCAGGTGTCATTGCTTCATGTCGGCATCGGCTCCAAAGTGGGAAGTGGTGAAATTCTAATCAGTGCTGCAGCAAAAGTAAAGCGTCAGGCACCAACCTCGACAGGCGCATAATGCTGCTGATAGCTGGCAACACTAAATCGGGCACCCCGCCAGAGCGCCAGCACGCTGGTAGCAGCCAAAGCCAGCCAGCCGGCTTGAACCGGATGATCGATATGATCCGACATCTTTAATTTCACAACTTGAATCAAGCATGAAAACCTACAAACAACTGAGCGCTAAAACCTACAAATGAAATGACATTAAAACCTATAAGTAGTATAACACTAAAACCTATAATCGGGTTGCTAGATACCATTTGGAAAAAGCATCATGAACGATGTAACACAAAAGCTGGCTGATTCACTTGAGCAATTACAACTGCTGCAGGACAATGGTGCCGTTGCCATTCAGTCTAAACAGCTGAGCCGGCTTCATCGTGAACGATTACAAAAATATGGCTTTATCCAGGAAGTCATTCGCGGCTGGTACATTCCTGCCATGCCTGACGAGAAGCCTGGGGATAGCACCTCCTGGTACACATCCTACTGGGACTTCTGTGCGACCTATTTAACCGAACGCTTTGGCTCTGAGTGGTGTTTATCACCGGAGCAATCCATCCACTTACATATTGGCGACAGGACCGTGCCACAACAGTTGTTGGTACGTTCCCCCAAAGGCAACAATAAGCCAACGACCTTGCTGCACAATACCTCTGTCTTTGATGTCAGACTCAAGCTGCCTGATGCTGGCAATATTGAAACTATAGCAGGTCTGAATGTATACAGTTTAGCGGCTGCATTGGTGTACAGTTCCGCCAATCAGTTTGTGCAGGCCCCAATCCAAATGAGAACAGCGCTGTCGATGGTGACAGATGCATCAGACCTGTTATCCGTTTTGCTGCAGGGTGGCCATAGCGTTGTTGCTGGCCGCTTAGCCGGAGCCTTTCGAAATATTGGCCGGGATCTGATTGCAGACAACCTGCTTAAAGGCATGCAAGCAGCCGACTTCAAGGTACAAGAGGACGATCCATTTAATGAAGCAATAAGTGTCCACTTTGGCCGCCGTGACATTTCGCCTTCTATGAACCGAATACGCTTAATGTGGGCGACTATGCGTGCAGCAATCATTGAGCACTTTCCTGCTTCAGCAAACCAGGCTATGAATATTGAAAGCTACATGGCACACGTTGACGACAAATATGTGACTGATGCATACCATTCATTATCCATTGAAGGTTATCGGGTAACCCGTGAGTTGATTGAACTCGTCCGCTCGGGCAACTGGCAACCAGAAACATCGGATGAGAGCAAACAGCACTTGGATGCCATGGCTGCAAAAGGGTATTGGGATAGTTTTCAGCAAGTCAAAAAGGCCATTCGAGCGGTACTTGAAGGCAAAAACCCGGGCGAGGTATTAGAGCAAAGCCACAGCGACTGGTACCTGGCTCTATTTGGCCCAAGCGTGGCAGCCGGCATCCTAAAAACAGCCGACCTGGCAGGCTACCGGACCGGGCCAGTCTATATTCGCCAATCAAAGCATACCCCACCAAGCCGGGAAGCAGTAAGGGATATGATGCCAACCTTATTTGACTTGTTGGCGGAAGAGGACAATGCCGCGGTAAGAGTGGTATTAGGCCACTTCATGTTTGTCTATATTCACCCTTACTTTGATGGCAATGGCAGGATGGGGCGGTTCCTCATGAACCTGATGATGGCGGCAGGTCAGTACCCATGGACCATCATACCGGTAGAGAGACGCACGGAATACATGAATGCCTTAGAAGCGGCAAGCGTGCAACAGGACATCGTGCCCTTTACGAAATTTCTGGCTTCATTGTTAAAAGCGGATCATCCTTCCTCAGTGGACAGGTGAATAAGATGGCGTATCAGCTAGCGTATGACGCACTTGCCGCGGATTTAAAACATGAAGGTGAGTTTCTACCAATCACTGTGGATGGCCAGTCTACTTATCTATTTAACTGTCAGTCATTCGCCGCTGAAGATCGGTCACTGACAGAGCGCAACTATCTGGATGGTGAACCGGACGGCGTGCGATCGCTGGTGTTTGACAATGCGGATATCGCCAACAATAACCGCTGTGTATTTCGCTCAAAGTTGCAAGGTTGCACCGCGCTGTACGCCAGTGAGAAGTTCAGGTTGCTATGCGAAAAACACAACCTTGGTGGGTTGAAATTCGAAACTGATTTGTTGGATATTTTTGAGTAGGTCTAAAGTCTACGCTGAAAAACATAATTCAACTAAGTCATAACTTCCCTTTACTGCTGAGGGCTCAAGTCCTTAAGGATGTTCTATCTAAACTAAGCCAAGCCGTGAAAAAGGAAAAGAGCTTTTGGGTTCAAGCGCAGGCAGCATAATAAGCAAGGCCCCGAATATCGGGGCCTGCATAGTTTAAAAGGTTAATGCTTAACCACACAACAGAGGCTGTTATTCCACCGTCACGCTCTTAGCCAAATTCCGCGGCTGATCCACATCGGTGCCTTTGATGATGGCAACGTAGTAGCTCAGCAGCTGCAACGGGATGGTGTAGAGCACCGGGGCCAACCAGGGGTGGCTGTGTGGTACGTTGATCACCCGCATGGTGTCGTCGGACTGGAATCGGGCGTCGGCATCGGCGAACACGTACAGGATGCCGCCACGGGCGCGGACTTCCTCGACGTTGGATTTCAGTTTTTCCAGCAGCTCGTTGTTCGGCGCCACCACGATGATTGGCATATCGGCATCAATAAGCGCCAGCGGGCCATGCTTGAGCTCGCCGGCGGCGTAAGCTTCGGCGTGAATGTAGGAGATTTCTTTTAGCTTCAGCGCCCCTTCCATCGCAATCGGGTACTGATCGCCACGACCTAAAAACAGCGCATGGTGCTTGTCGGCAAATTCTTCGGCCAAAGCTTCAATCTGGCCGGCCAGGGTTAAGCTTTGTTCCAGCACCGCCGGCAACTGATTCAATGCCTGCACCAGCTGCTGCTGGGTGGCCGCATCCATGCCATGGTGTTTGCCAATGGCCAGGCTCAGCATGGCAAGGCCCACCAGCTGGGTGGTAAAGGCTTTGGTGGAAGCCACGCCGATTTCGGCCCCAGCCCGGGTCATAAAGGCTAAGTCGGATTCGCGCACCAACGAAGAGCCCGCTACGTTGCAGATGGTTAAACTGCCCAGGTAACCCAGCTCTTTAGCCAGACGCAGTGCCGCCAGCGTATCGGCGGTTTCACCAGACTGGGAGATGGTCACCAGCAGGCTGTTTGGCTGCACAAAGGATTTGCGGTAACGAAACTCGGAAGCGATTTCCACATTGCAGGATACCCCGGCCATGGCTTCCAGCCAGTAGCGGGCTACCATGCCGGAGTGGTAGCTGGTACCACAAGCAACGATTTGCACATGCTGCACCTGCTTAAACAGCTCGCTGGCGCCATTACCGAAGGTTTCATCCAGCACCGAGTCGGCACTTAAACGGCCTTCCAGCGTATTGCTGACCGCATGCGGCTGCTCATAGATTTCTTTCAGCATAAAGTGACGGTACGGGCCTTTATCACCGGCATCGTAGCTGACATTGGACTCGTGCAGCTCGCGCTCGACCGGCTGGCCGTCTTTATCAAAGATCTGCACGCTGTGGCGGGTAATTTCGGCCACATCGCCTTCTTCCAAAAAGATAAAGCGACGGGTCACCGGCAACAAGGCAAGTTGATCGGAAGCAATAAAGTGCTCGCCGATGCCAACCCCTATCACCAGCGGGCTGCCGGAGCGGGCGACCACCAGACGACTGGCATCGGTGCTGTCCATTAGCACAGTGCCGTAAGCACCATGCAGCTGAGCCACGGCTTTTTGCACGGCGGTGAGTAACGAATCGGTCTGCTGCAGCTCTTGCTCGACCAGATGCGCTATGACTTCGGTATCGGTATCGGAGTTAAAGACATAGCCTTGCTGTTGCAGTTGCTGACGCAGCGGCTCGTGGTTTTCAATAATGCCGTTGTGCACCACGGTAATGCGGCTGGAGACGTGTGGATGGGCGTTGCGCTCGCTCGGCTCGCCGTGGGTGGCCCAGCGGGTATGGGCAATGCCAGTACCGCCACTGAGCGGCTCAGCCGCAACTGCATCCACCAACTCTTTGACTTTGCCAAGACGTCGACAGCGCTGCAAGCCGGTTTCCGGGTTCAGCACGGCCAAACCGGCGGAGTCATAGCCGCGGTATTCCAGCCGGCGCAAGCCTTCCAGTAAAATTTCTGCCACATCCCTTTGCGCCACAGCGCCTACGATTCCGCACATAGAAACTCCCTAAAAATGTTCTGATACCTTAAATGGTTAACTATCGACCTCAGCGCGGATCACGCTGACACCTTGTTGTTCAATCATGGCTGCATCGGCTTTGGACAAGCCGGTATCGGTCACCAGCACTTTAATCGCCTGCCAGGGCAGCTCCAGATTATGAATTTTGCGGCCCAGTTTATCGGACTCCACCATCACAATAACTTCACGCGCAACCTCGGCCATCACCCGGCTTAGGCTGTACAACTCGTTGTAGGTGGTGGTGCCACGCGCCAAATCCAGCCCATCGGCACCGATAAACAATTGATCAAAATCGTAGGCGCGCAGCACCTGCTCGGCCAGCTGGCCCTGGAAGGATTCGGACTGCGAGTCCCAGCTGCCACCGGTCATCAATAAGGTAGGCTCGTTTTCCAGCTCACGCAGCGCATTGGCCACTGCCAGCGAATTGGTCATCACCACCAGGCCCTGCTTATGCGCCAGCTCGGGCAATAAAGCGGCGGTGGTACGACCGCTGTCGATGATGATGCGGTAGTGATCTTTGATCAAACTGGCAGCCGCTTTGGCAATCGCCATCTTTCGCTTCGAAACTTGCTCCAGACTGGATTCGGTCACAAAATCCTGTGGCACCAGCACAGCACCGCCATAACGCCGCAGTAATAAACCGGCTTCTTCCAGCACCGTAAGATCTTTACGAATGGTTACTTCCGACGTCTGAAAGCGCTCGGCCAGCTGCTCCACCGAAACCTCACCATGCTGCTGCAGCTCGGCCATGATCAAATGACGACGTTGTTGGGTATTGCGTTTATTCATTCAGCACCACAAGTTTCGGTTTGAAAGATATTTTAACGAAAAGAAAGATTTTAGCAAGCATCCATTGGCAGGGTAATCTGGTAGTGCAAGCCCTGGCACGGTTCACTGCTGACTTTGATCTGGCCTTTTAGCCGCGCCGTCACCAGATTATAGACAATATGAGCACCCAGGCCGGTGCCACCCAGCGAGCGCTTGGTGGTATAAAATGGCTCGAACAGGCGCTGCAGACTGACCGCATCCATGCCCTGGCCATTATCCCGAAAATTCAACTGCAGCTGCCGGCCTTGCTGGCTGATATCAAGTGAAATTTGTGGCTGGCTGATATTGGTAAAGGCATGCTTGATGCTGTTCATGACCAGATTGGTAATGATCTGTGCTACCGCTCCGGCATCAGTATGCCAATGGATACCATCCGGGCAGTTCAGCTCAAACTGGCAAGCCACAGTTTTCAATTGCGGCTGCAAAGACAGCAGCACATCCCGCAGATAACTGGCCAACTCGATATCACGGCTGCCATCGGCCGATTGATCAACCGAGACTTGCTTAAAGCTTTGTACCAGGGCTGCGGCCCGCTCGGTATTCACTTCCAGAATTTTCAGGCCATCCTGCATATGCTGTAAGAAGCGATTGAACTGTGACTGCTGCAGCTTTTTCTCGACAAAAGCACGCTGCAGTAGCTCAAACTCGGCTTTTAAATGACTGGTGGCAGTGACACAGATGCCAAGCGGGGTGTTGATTTCATGGGCAACGCCAGCCACTAAGCCCCCCAAAGAAGCCATTTTCTCCTGCATCACCAGTTGCTGCTGAGTTTGCTGCAGGCGGGTAAAGGTATCGGCATTGACCACCGCAATAGCGATGGTGCTGGCCAGGGTACGTAATAAATCCAGTTGTGACTCACTGTAGGCAAAGGGTCTGGGGCTTTGCACTGAAAAAACCCCCACGGCTTGCTGATTGACCATTAACGGGATATAAATCACAGATTGCATCGGCTCACCAGACAGGGGCTGAGGCATACTGCTAAAGAATTTGAAAAAATCCGAGCGCTGATTGACCTGAATTTCTTTCCTTTGGTTAAAACACAAGGACGCCAACACGGCTGGGTCATCTTTATCAATACTGAAGCTGGGTGATTGTTGGTTATTCTCCAACCAGAACACAAACTCGATCTGTTGCAGTTGAGGCCGGTGCAGGCCAATGACCATCACATGCACATCAATCAGCTCACTAAGCATCTGGTGGCAACGTGATAACACCTGATCCAGATCCAGTGAGGAAGTTATTTCCCGGCCAATTTTTTGCAATAAGGTCAAATCTTTATTAGAAGACTCTAAGGCATCATGCTTCTCCCTGAGCTCCAGGGTCCGCTTAGTAACCTGATGCTGCAATTCACGGCGCATCGTCCGCTCGGCTTGCATTTTAAGATGCAGCCATAGCCAGAGTGCAAAAATCACAGCGGCAATGATCAACCCACGAAACCACCAGGTCATCCACCAAGGCGGCAACACCTGAATAGGAAGTATTGCGGATTCCTGCCATTCGCCATTACCCAGTCTGGCCGCTACTTCAAACTGATACAAGCCAGGTGGTAGCCGGGTATAGGTAGCAATGCGCTCGTTGGCGCTGGTCATAATCCAATCCCGATCAAAACCCTGCAGCCGATAACGATACTGCAATTGCTGCTGATGCAACAAAGATGGCACCGCAAACCGAATACTGAACATATCTTCTTTGTACTTAAGCACCAGCCGGTCCAAGTACGGCAATGCCTGCGGCAACAGCTTACTGCTGCCTGGCAGCACGGTCTGGTTGAACAAACTAAACCGGGTAAGTTGTACGGCCGGTATGGTGTGATCCTGAGGTAAATCCTGTGGCCGGAAGTAATCCATGCCACTGCTCCCTCCTCGGTAAATCATGCCATCAGCCAATTCCCAGGCACCAATCCAGGTTGTTTCCTGCATGCCATGCGATACATTTAGCTCTAATAAGGAACGACTGGCTGGTAACCAGTGCGAGCGATAAAGCAGACGAAACTCATCGGCAGCAATCAGTGCCGCATCGACGGACTCATCCGTTGGGTAGGCTTTAAAAAAAGGCGGCTCGCTGCGATCCAGCCAACGATGATTCAGATTACCAGCCCGTATCCAAATATGGCCATTTTGCGGATAGATAAGCTGAATGCCGTTAAATACCAAACCATGCTCACTGCCATCAAACTGGCGCCAGTGTTGCCAGTCAGATAGCTCCAGGTCAGCACGAATCACCCCGCGATCCAACGACCCCAGCCAAAAGTACCCCTTAGGATCTATCACCATACTGGTGATGGTGTTAAAAGGCAGTGGATATGACTCGGAGCCTGTATGGTAATGACGCATGAACTGACGCTGCTGATCCAACAAATACAAACCCGAGCCTCGACTTCCTAACCACAAGCGACCTTGCGCATCCGGGTAAATAATGGAGATCGTTGGTGGCCCACCCAGCTCCGGCAACGCCATATACTGCCAATCGGCTGTATCCGGTAACAAGCGGTACAAGCCGCGGTCGGTGCCAACCCAAAGCCAGTCTTGCTCTTTTAATACAGCTCTGACGATGCTTGGTCCTATCGCATCCTCAGGCAGCGCAAAGCGCTGCAGCTGGCCGGATAACGGGTTAAACAAAGCGACGCCAGCCTCACGATTGGCGATCCAAACTTCCTGCTCACTGACAGCCTCTACACCAAACACATTGGCAGCACCAAGCAAGTTCGGATCACGGCTACCAAAGGGCAAAGTTCGGACCTGCTGCGCAACAGGCCCCAGTAAGCTAAAGCCCGACTGGCTCAGCAACCACAAGGCGCCCTGAGCATCAAAATACAGCTTGCTAATGGTAGCGTTGCGTAAACCGGCGTTAAACTCAGGATGGTATTGAAATTGTTGCCAGCGCTGACTTGCGGTCAGATACAACCAAAGGCCCTGACCATCACTGGCAAGCCAAATATTGCCAGCAGCATCCATCCCAATAGACGTCGCCTGTATCCGCAGCATGCTTTCCGGCATTGCCATCGGCTCTGGTTGCCAAGTCAGAGAATTCATACGCCACAGGCCACCACCATAGAGTGCAAAGAGTAAGCCGTGTTCAGGATGTGCTGCCAGACTAGTCGCTGAATCATGGCTTAAGTCGGAATTCCCTGGATGCCAGCCCTGGCCTTGTTGCAACCTCAGATCCCAACGAATCAGCCCTCCTGTTGCGCGGCCCTTGGTTCGCAATGGTGCATCGCCTATTGCCAACCAGAGTTGCTGGCTATCATCCAGCCAGATATCGTTGATGTATGCCGTGGAGACACCATCAATCTCAGCAGGTATTTCCAAAGCAAGGATGCGCTGCTTATCCGGCTCCCAATAAAACACCCCGGCTCCATAGGTACCGACCCAAATTCTGTCTGTTGCATCTTGATACAACACAGCTATTTCGTTCTGCGTGACATCATCGGTATCGATGGCAAAGCGTAGCTGTTCAAAGCGCTCTGTTTTTAAATCAAGTCGGTTTAAGCCGCCATAGCGGGTACCAATCCACAGTGTATCGGTACCTTCTACCAGTAAACTGGTGACCCAGTCGGCAGAAAGGCTGTTGGCATTTGCTGCATCAGCCTGAAAACGCGTTACATCACCACCATCAAAGCGATACAAGCCATGCTGAGTCCCAAGCCAAAGAAAACCATTGTTATCCTGCACCATGCGGGTAGCCAATGGCGAAATATCGAAGTTATCATTCAGATGGATAAAGCGGCTATAGACCTGTGGCGCAGACCAGACAATAGATCCGGTGCATAACAGCAGCAGCCATAAACTCAACTTCCACAGGAGTGCATTGAAACGACACCGGAACATAACACGTCTCACAAAGCAGGATGCTTTGAGTATTGCAGTTGCTGTTAACAAATTCAAATCGAGCAAAATAATTAATGATAACTATTTGCATTTAGATTTATTCTTCGCTATGATGCTTCTTGTCGGGAAACTGGCGTACGCTTTACAGCGTTATTTCCTGGTCGTTGTTAACTTGTCCTGCATTTTGGGGCAGCGAAAGCTGCCCCTTTTTTCCTATCCCGGGTGCTGGTTATGCTTTCACTGTCACTGCCTTTTTTACATGAAGCCGTATTCTCCGCCGCCATTTTCTTCCTTGGCTGGATCCTGACCGGCACCCAAGTCAGAGCATCCGGACGCTTTTTTTCTGCGGCCTGGTTTGAACAAGTCAGCTTGCTGGCTTTTATCGCCTTGCTGGCCTTACTCTGGCTGACCGCCCATCCCTTGAATCTGCAGTTTGTACTGCTCTGGTGCTTGCTCACCCAGCTGTTGCTGCTTGGCTGGCATTATCTGACGTTTTGGTATCAACAACGCTCAGCTGGTCGGCGGGATCAGCAGCAACCAGCATGGCTGGTTGGTTATGCCAGCCAGTCCGGCACGGCTGAGCAACTGGCTCGCCACAGCACCCAACAGCTGCAAACGGCGGGCAAAAAAGTCCAGCTGCTGCCTCTCAATGCGCTAGCCTCTATGCCACTGCATAACTTTGAGCAGGCACTCTTTATTGTCAGTACCTATGGCGAAGGCGAAGCACCGGACAATGGCCAGCACTTTTGGCGCCAGGCCTTACAACAACAGCCCGATCTATCTCAGTTAAAGTTTGCCGTACTGGCATTAGGCGATCGCAGCTACCAACATTTTTGTGCCTTTGGTCATTGGCTGCATAATTGGTTAACGCAACAACATGCCTCAGCCATACAACCCTTAGTACACTGGGATCAAAGTCAGCGAGACAGCAGCCCCTGGCAGCAATGGCAGCAGCTGTTGCAAAAGCTGGGCGCAGGACAAGCGGAACCAACAGACGACCAACCCTGGCTAAAAGTGCCACTGCAAAGCCGTTATTGCGCTAACCCCGGTAGTCAGGGCAATCCCTGCTTTGTGATTAAGCTGCCACGACAAGACGGCATGCACTGGCAGGCCGGCGATTTGCTGGAGATTCAACCGGAGCATAGCCGCTGTACGGTGGCCTTATGGCTAACAGAGCATAAAGTGTTCGGTTGCCAGACGGTTCGTTTTCATCAACTACAGATACCACTTTGCCGGGCTTTGGCACAAATCGTCTTACCACAGCAAGGCCCCTCCGCCACTGAAAACCTGGAGCATTGGTTGCAGCAACAACCGCTATTGCCTCTGCGGAGCTACTCCATCGCCAGCATTGCCGAGGAAGATCAGTTCACCTTGCTGGTACGGCAGGTCAAAACAGCGCAGGGCCTTGGGCTGGGCTCAGGCTGGCTCACCAGCTATGCACTGGAAGGCCAGCCCATTCAGTTTCGTATTCGTTCTCACCCAAACTTTCACCTGCCCGATGATGACAGGCCTATGGTCTTTATTTGCAATGGCACCGGCATAGCGGGTATCCGCGGCTTGCTGGCGGAGCGGGTCAGGCGTGGTCACCGACAAAACTGGCTACTTTTCGGCGAGCGCCAGCAAAACGTGGATAGCTTCTTTGCCAAAGATCTGCAGTTGTGGCAACAGCAGGGTTTTTTACCCGAACTGGACCGGGTATTTTCCCGCGATGGGGCCGAAGTGCGTTACGTACAACACCGGCTGGCTGAACGCATGCCGGAACTGAAAGCCTGGCTGGAGCAAGGTGCGGCTATTTATCTGTGCGGCAGTCTGCATGGCATGGGCCAGGAAGTAGAGCAGCTGCTGCAGACTGAATTGAGTACTGAGCAGCTGCAGGCCTTGCAGCAACAGGGGCGGTATCGGCGCGATCTGTATTAGTGTTGTTTAAGAACGCTTACAAAGGACTAAAACGAATACGACCTTGCTGCACCGCCATATTCAGCGGCATCTGCATCAACAGCCGCTGGGTCGGATCATTTTCATCCAGCCGGTACACCGGCTGATCTTGCAACCAGGCATTGACCAGCTGCAGTACCTCGGTACTAAGTGGTGCTAAATTGCCACGATAGCCGGCGGCATCGATACTGGAATCCAGCAAGCGTAGATTGCGCAAAAATACCGCATTTTGCTCACCATCGTAGTAAGGGGAAGCCTCTATCTGCAGCTGCAAACTGGCCGGGTAATGCAGGCCAAAAGCCGAGAACACCGCACTGGCTTTGGTACCAAGCCGCACAACATCACTGTTATCAGGCCCGATACGCACCTGCATATCCTCCACCGCCAGTGCCACCGGCATGCCTGCCAACCGGGTTTGCTGCGTGAGCTGATCCAGCTGACGCAACATCAACTGCTGCAATTGCTGCTCGGTCACACTGTAGCTGGCTAAGTCACTGACCTGCGCGCAACCTGCCAACAACAGCCCTACTCCCAGCCACATCATGCGTAATAATGTCATTCTATTCTCTCCTTGCAGCTCCGTCAGCTCGCAGTGTAATAGCAACACAGCTGCTTGTAAGCTGATTTTTCTTACTTTTAGGCCAGGACCCATACGGCCAGAAACATTTTGCAATAATTAATCATCGTTTATCGATAAACAGTAATTGCTTTTCAATCCATTCCTGGCTTTAATGCGGTTATAGATAAAACAACACGCATGGAGTCGCTTATGTCCAACTCACTAAAACAACAAACCCTGGCCGCCATCCTGTTTTTGATGTTCGGCGGCCTGATGCTCGGCTATGAGCTCGGCAGCTGGATCGCCAATGACAGCTGGCGCTTTAACGGCCTGCTGATCATCGCCGCTTGTGTCATTTACTATGGCTTGCATTTACTGCGCCCTGTGCTGAAACAGCTTGATCATTTTCTGAACAACCACTGAGGCCAGCATGATCATTCAACAATATGCCAATGTACTTTACCAGCGCAGCCGCTTTGTGATCTGGGGCTTGCTTGCCTTTAGCCTGGTGCATACCCTTGCCCTGCTACCGGACCTGCTGTTTCCACCAGAGCAGCTGGACCGGGCCCAGCAACGAGCGCTGTGGCTGGCCCAATTGGTTACCGCGCTTGGGCTGGGGCTGATTATCCAGCGCCTGCTGCTAAGCGCCTCCCAGGGCCAACTGTTCCAAAAAGAAAGTCGCAGGCTTTGGATGCAACTGGCCAGCGGTTGTCTGGTGGCAGCCCTGTTTCCGGCCCTATTTCTTTGCAGTTTATTGCTGTATTGGGGCGAAGAGCTGCACCTGCTTAGCTTACTGGCACAGCTGAACCTGCCGCTGATTGGCCTTGGCTGCATCGTGCCGCTGGCTGTTGCCAAACTCAAGCTGAGCGCGCAACTGGAAGACGAGCAAAATCTGACGATCTGACTACAGACGAGAACTTCATGGCGATTACCGTAAATCTGGATGTGATGCTGGCTATCCGCAAAATGAAATCCAACGAGCTGGCGGAACAGATTGGCATCACACCACAAAACCTCAGCGTGCTGCGCAGCGGCCGGGCAAAAGCCATTCGCTTTAGCACTTTAAGTGCCATCTGCCAGGTACTGGACTGTCAGCCAGGCGATATTTTGGCCTATACCGAGACAGAACAAGACAAGGATCAGGAGGGAACCGATGAGCTATAAACCAACCGTAGTGCAACAGATTGATGGCCATCAGATCGAAGTACGCCTGAATGGTTTAACCGGTCGTGAAACCGTGCTGGTGGATGGCGACGTCAAGATCAACCGGCTGAACTGGACCATGAACGGCAATTATCTGGTCGAGCTAAGTGCAGGCAAACACATCCGTATTCGCATAGAGCCTGGCCTGATGCATACCATCAAGGTTGAATTTTTGCGTGGTGGCGCTCTGCTCAGTCAACAGGAAATCGTGCTGTACGAAGGCGCCGATCAGAAGCTGCTGGCTGAGCCTGAAAGCGCCGCCTGGCTGGCCGAGCTGAAACTGCCTTTTGTGCTGACGCTGCTGATACCGCTAGCCTTGATGGTGGCGCTGCTGCTGTTCGATGCCCGCAGTGTGCTGGTGCCCCTGCTCAGTTTGGCTGCGCTTTGCCTGCTCTGCCTGTTTTGGCTGTTCAAACCACCACGATCAGCTCATAAGCCAGCAGCCACAACACCGCTTCGTTACTTAGGCCGCACCTTGCCCCGAGCTCTGGTCATCGGCATGAGTTTTGGTGGCATTGTTGGTTACAGTGTTGCCGTTTTGGGTGACAGCATTGGGCGTTTGTTGGGGACCAGCTAGAAGAGAAAATTACACTTGCAGTCCGGCCACATGTGTATTAGTGTATTAATACAGACTGATTTGCAAGGAGTGCTCAATGCCAGCTATTTTGGAAATTACCGCGTTAAGACGTGCCTACGAAGGCCGCCAGGTACTGAAGGACATCACCGCCAGCGCAACGCAAGGCGATGTGATTGCCCTGCTGGGTAAGAACGGCGCTGGCAAAACCACCTTGCTCGAAACCATTCTTGGCTTTGCGGTGCCCGAACAGGGTGAGGTACGGCTGTTTGGGACTCTTAGTACCGAGATAGGGCCAAACGAAAAGCAACGAATAGGCTTCGTACCGCAGCAGGATGAACTGCTAGAGCAATTAACCGCCGAAGAACACCTCAAACTGTTTGCCCGTTGCCAGCCAGGCTGGGACCATGCGCTGTGCCAGCGTCTCTGCCAGAGCTGGGATATCCCACTGGCACGCACCGTCAGCAAATTATCACCCGGTCAGCGGCAAAAGCTGGCGATTATTCTTGCACTAAGCCACAAGCCTGAGCTGCTGATCCTGGATGAACCTGTTGCCAGTTTGGATCCAATGGCCCGGCGCCAATTTTTAACCGAATTGGTCACCATCGCTGCTGATCAGCAAAGCGCCATTATTTTCTCATCCCATATCGTCACCGATATGGAGCGGGTCGCCAATAAAATCTGGCTGTTAAAAGATCAGCAGCTGGTGTGGCAAGACGAGCAGGATACCCTGAAAGAGGCGGTAGTAAGGCTGCATATCAGCGCCAGACAACCACTGCCAGAAAATTTGTCACTGCCTCACTGTCTGTACCAGCATATGCAGGACCATCAGGGCACCATCACCCTCGCGCAGTGGCATCCTGAGCAGAAGGAGGAATTGGAGCAAGCTCTGCAGGCATGGATTCGAGTAGAACACCTTGGGTTAGAAGACATTTTCCTGGAGTTTCACCGATGAACGCCTGGCTTTCTATTGCGCATCGCCTGCTTTGGCCCAGCAGGATGACACAAATCCTCTGGGTACTGCTGCTCGCGGCCAGCGCTGCTGCCATGCTAAGCAGCGACTGGCAAGGGATTATCGTGGTGCCCCTGGTTGCCATGATGCTGCTGCTATTTTTTATCCCCCTGCAGTTTATACCGCTAACCCTAGCTCGCAGCTGGTTGTTGTTGCCACACTTTCGGCAGCACAGTCGTCACCTATTGCTGGCAGTGGCGCTGGTATTCGGTTTACTTAGCGGTAGCTTGCTGCATCTAACCGGGGCCATTTTCTGGCAAGGCTTGCAGCTCGGATTGCTTGCGTTTTGCACGGTTATTTTGCTGTCCTTGCTGCTGGCGCGGTTATGGCCGCTGCTGATATTCAGCACCTTACTGCTGGCCCAACTGCTCAATCTGAATCTTTTTTTAACGCAGCTGCCCCCATTCGCCTGGTGGCTTATTGCCTTGCTAAATGCGCTGTTGCTTGGCTGGTTTGCGCTAAGCTGGCTGCAGCCCTCAAACGTCGCACGCCGGCTGCAACGCAGCAAAGGGCAACAAGGTTTCATGCCATGGGAGCTGTCCCGGCTGGTGCGCTGCCAGCCGGCCAGCCTGCAAGGCAGCTTGCTGCTGGGTGCCAACGACAACTTGTTGCTTCGATGCTGCCGCACCTGGGCACTTTGCTGGTACCTGCCGGTTATTTTTATCGTACTGGCTTATTTGACTGCAATACCCAAGCTCGATGGCAAACTGGCATTGAGTGCTTTTGCGGTGCTATTTCCTGTCATTGCCATTGCAGCCAACCTGAGTACCATGATGCTACGGGTTCGATCTGCCTGGTTGCAACTTGCTTCCAACCGACAGCAACTATTTTACCAGCTGGAACGGCAAGCGTTTCTGGAGCTATTTCTGGGCTTAATTGCGATAACACCAGTCATCCTCTGGTTGCTACCCTTTACCACTGCCCTGGTGCTGTTGTTGCTCTGGCCCTTGTGCCTGCTAAGCCACACCTACTTCAATTGGTGGCTGATCCACAAAACTAATCTTCTCAAGCATATAGCATCTACTGTGCTGTTTGTCCTGATACTGTCGTTGCTGGCAGCCTGGCGTGAGCAGCCGACGCACTTACTGCTACTGACTGCCGGATTGGCACCCATGACGCTGCTGCTACGACTCAAAGCTAGGCAACAATGCGCGCAGCAAAATTGGAGCAGTCTGCAGCGGCCTCCCACACAGCAAAGGCAAACCAAATTATGATGCTAGCTATCATCCACAACAACTGGGGCCGCTATGTCCATCATTAGCATCACCCCCAATAGCGGCGAACCCATATACCGCCAGCTGACCGAGCAAATTAAACGCCTGGTGGCTGGAGGACAACTGCGTGCCGGCGATGCATTGCCATCGGTGCGCGAGCTGGCGGCTCACTATACGGTCAACCCGATGACGATTTCAAAAGCGTACAGCTTGTTGGAGGCCGAAGGCATCTTGGAGCGCCAGCGCGGCAAACCGATGACGGTAGCTGCCCAAACGCAAAGCAAGCACAGCGAGCAGGCCCGGCTGCAACAAATCATGCCTCAGCTGGAAGCACTTGCCACCGCTGCCCGCCAGTTGCAACTTTCCAGGCAAAGTGTGTTATCAGCATTGAGTGAGTTGCTGATACAAAATAATGAGGAACAGTGAGGTAACAACACAGCTGTACTGGCTCTACCAGCAGGTGCAGATCTCTGCCGCTGCCTTATGGTATGCTCTGACCGTTACCAGGGGACCACCAGCACCGGGCTGGTGTAGAACAACGAGAAACGACCATGCTGCTTATTCTAAAACTGATTGCTGGCATTGTGCTTGGCATGCTGCTGGGGCTTTATGCCCCCACGGTGCTGACCCAACTGCTAATCACCTTCAAAGGCCTCTTTGCTCAGCTGCTGTTTTTTACCATTCCGCTGCTGATCCTGTTTTTTATTACCAGCGGTATTGCCAATTTGCCGCAAAATTCCGGCAAGCTGCTGGGCCGCACTTTGGGCACCGCTTACCTTTCCACCATTTTAGCCGGCAGCCTGGCGTTTTTTATCGCCGCTTTGCTGGTGCCGATGCTGGCAGGCTCGGCCGGTGCTGCGGCGACCAGTGGCAATGGCACGGTACTAAGCCCCTTTATCGAGCTGGCTATTCCGCCGGTGTTTAACGTGATGACGGCGCTGGCGCTGGCCTTTATTTTTGGTCTTGGCATTGCCGCCACCAGAGCCGAGCAACTGAAACAATTATCCGATCAGGGCCGGGATGTGATTCAATTACTGCTGACCAAGGTGATTATCCCGCTGCTGCCATTTTACATTGCCGGTGTCTTTGCCGAAATGGCGGTCGCTGGTACCGTGTTTGCCACCCTGAAAACCTTTGGTGTGGTACTGCTATTGTCGATTGCGCTGCACTGGGTCTGGATCTTTGCTTTATTTACTCTGGCCGCCATTAAAGCAGGCCGCTCGCCCTTTGGCCTGGTGAAAAACATGCTACCCGCTTACTTTACCGCACTGGGCACCATGTCGAGCGCCGCCACCATTCCGGTATCGCTTGAGGCCACCAAAAACAATGGTGTCAAAGACGACATCGCCAACTTTACCGTACCGCTGTGCGCCACCACTCATTTGGCGGGCTCCACCATCACCATCGTTGCCTGCGCGGTCGCAGTGATGGTGATGCAGGATGGCCTGGCCATTCCATCGTTTATCACCATGCTGCCCTTTATCCTAATGCTGGGCCTGGTGATGCTGGCTGCGCCAGGGGTACCGGGCGGCGCCGTGATGTCGGCCGTTGCCTTATTGATTTCGATGCTGGGCTTTGGCGACGCCGCCATCGCCCTGATGATAGCGCTCTATATGGCGCAGGATAGTTTCGGCACTGCCTGTAATGTCACCGGCGATGGCGCTATTGCGGTATTGGTGGATAAAGCCAGCTGAGTATGTTTACCGAAAGGCCCGCCGACATTGTTGGCGGGCTAACCAGCATATTGCTGCCCACCGATCACCAACCGATAGCTTTCACCATAAAGTGACTGATATTCCAGTACAATGTGCACACGGCTAAACATCATCAAAAGTTCTGGTTCAGTCTTAAAGCAGGATTCTTTCTGGGCACGAAATGCCATCTGTCTATCTCCTACTTTATAAAAACGATCAATATTCCCCCTAGCATAGCATTCAGGTAGCTCGCCAAGCGCCAAAAGGAATTCTTCACGATTTGGATAGGGCTTTCCATCCACTTCAAAATGCACTGCAATTACTTGTGCGGGCCCCATCCCTTGATTATGGATATAAAGATCCCAACTTCCATCTTCATCTAAATTACTGTGCGCCTCCAAATAAGGCCGCAGCGACAACTTATTGTGCTGCTGGATGCTGTAACTTTGCCAGATGGAAATGACCAGCGCACAAACCGCAACCAGCATCGAGCTGAGCGCGGTGTACTTTTCCCAATTGACGGTTTTCTTGCCAGGTTCACTCATTTTATTATCACTCATTGCGCAGCGCTTTCACCGGATCGGTCAGCAGCACCCGGCGCAGCGGCACAAAGCTGCAGAGCAGGGCGGCCAATGCCAGTAGCGCCAGCAAGGCCGTTACCAACAACCAGTTGGCCTGAAACATCAATTCGGGTTGGGTGCGGCTGATGCCGGCCAGGAAAAAGAAGCAGGAAAAGCCGAGCAGCAGTGCCGCCGCTATTGGCTGCGCCAGCTTAACCAGGTTGTCTTTAAGCAATTGTTTTAAGCTGGCCCCCATCGCCATTTCTACCCCCAGCTGATACCGCCGAGCCTGCACCAGATAACTCACTATACCGGCAATACCGGCCAGCACCGTCAATAAGCTCATCAGTGCCAAGGTTGCGGCCAAAGCCGCCGCCAGCCGGTGCGATAGCGAAAAGCGGGCAAAAGCGGCCTCTACTGTGGTGAGCTCAATCAAATCGAGTCGCGGATCTTGCTGACGTAACAGCTCGAGCAAGGCGGTATCGGTTAGGGTATCACCGGGATTGAGCTTCAGCAGATAGCTGTAGTCACGCCAGCCGGGGTTTTCTGCCGGGTAATAGACTTCATCCACCTCATAACCTGGATCGCCGGGAAAGTTGGTATTGGCCACCACCGCAATAATCGGCCGCTGGGTACTGTCCTGGTAAATGGATAGCGTTTGCCCCAGCGCAGGCTTGCCGGTGGTGCGGGCAATGCGATCGGCCAGTCGCTGATTAACAATCAGCGTGTAATGCTCCAGCCCCACCTGCTCAGCAGTAAAGTCCTGACCAGTCAGTGTCAGGCCGTAATTTTGGAAATAACCTGGCAGCACCCGAATGATACGGGCCGAGGTGATGACTTCCCCTTGCGCATTGTTAACCGTATCCTGATTACGCACCCGGGGGGCGCGCGGCTCGGATACAGCAGTAACTTCCTGCACCTTGGGCAAGGCAGCCAGATTTTGCATTAAAGCACGATGCAGGTTTTGCCGCTGCTCGCGGTTGTCCAAATCGCTGTAATTGACGGTAAGCGACCACAGACCGCTGCTATCGATACCAGTGGGTCGATTGGCTTCCGTCCAGGCGGCAACAAACACATGGGCGGTCGCCAGCAGCACCAGCAAGGACAGCATCAGCTGCACCCCGATTAAACTGTGCGCCACTCCTTGCTTGAGCTGCTTGCCGGCCCCTTTGCCGCTGCTTTGCAAACTGGCCATCAACTGCTGTTCGCGCACGCCGCTGAGCTCAATCCAGCTAAACAGCAAGGCTATTCCCAGTAGCACCAGGGCTGTGAACAGCAACATCATGCCATCAATACGCAGCGCACTGATGCGTGCCAATTGCTCGCTGGCCACACTGGCAATGACGCCAAAGCCCAGCCAGGTCAGCAGCAGCGCCAGTAAGCCGGCACCGGCCAGCAAGGCGATATTGTGGCGAAACACCTGCAGAAACATTTGCTTTTTACTGGCACCAAAGGCATAGCAAACCGCCAGCGGCTGCAGCCGCTTGACTGCCCGAGCCAGCTGCATGCTGGATAAGTTCACCAGTGCAATTAACGTCAGCAGCGACACACCGGCCAGCAGCATCAGCACCAAACGACCGGACTCGCCCTGAATTTGTTGGCGCAGTGGCACCACTTTGCCGTAATACTCAAACACCCCCTGAAAGTCAGGATGCCGCTCTGCAGAGGCTTGCTTCAGCAGCTGATAAGCTTCGGCATTGGCCTCCTGCGCGCTAACTCCAGGTTTTAACCTGCCTAGCCCAGCAAAACCTCCCGAGTAGCCATCAAAACCGCGAATATCAACAAACTCATCCATATCCAGCGGCAGCCAGATGGCTTCATGCGCATCGGTAAAACCCGGCAACTCCAGCGCCTGCTTCACCACCCCAATTACGGTAAACTGGCGCTGATTGAGTTGAATGCTTTGGCCAACAATATCCGGACGACCGCCATAATGCTGCTGCCAGATGGCTTGGCTCAGTACCACCGAGGGCTGCTTATTGCCCATTTGTTCTTGCTCGTTAAAAAGTCGTCCTAATAAAGGCTCTACCCCCATCACCTCAAAAATATCGTGCGCGCCAAACAGTACCGGAACTCTTGGCCGTGTTGGCTGATCCAGCAGTTTGTAATCGGTTTGAAAGCTAAAATACACCGCCATCTGCTGCAGCAACTGACTTTTTTCCTGCAGGTCAAACAAAGTCTGTACATTGCTGGCTTGATGCACGGCCCCCTGATAATTCAGCTCACCGCCGACAAAATAAAGCTCGCGATCATTGTGATAAGGCAGGGGCGCAAAGAAGGTAATATTGACCAAACTTAGCACACTAAACAGCAAGGTCAGGGTAAACACCAGGCTGACCACGACGGTCAAATAGTATTGCCGGGCTTGCAGAAAGCTGCGCCAAATCATCTGCCAGTTCATGCAGCACTCTCCTGCTGTTCAGCGTGAACTGTTTCTGCTGACACCACCTGACCATCCAACAAATGAATTTGCCGGTGCGCCATGGTGGCGTAGCGGGGGTCGTGGGTGACCAGTACGATGGTGGTGCCCTGCTGGTGCAAATCGGCCAGCAGCGCCATCACCGCATCGCCATTTTTAGAGTCCAGGTTTCCGGTCGGCTCATCCACCAGCATAATGCCGGAGTCGGCCGCCAGCGCCCGGGCAATCGACACCCGCTGCTGCTGACCACCGGATAACTGGTTGGGGAAAAGCGCGGCTTTATCGGCCAGTCCAACTTTCTCCAGACACTGCAGCGCCCGCGCCTGGCGCTGCCGGATGCTATCGCCACGGTATTTCAGCGGCAGGGCAACATTATCCAGTACCGTGTATTCATCAATCAGATTGAAGGCCTGAAACACGAAGCCGATACGGCGGCTGCGCATCTGCGCCCGTTGCTCGGCGTTCATATCGGATACCAAGAGGCCATCAATGTAGTATTCACCGCCATCGGCGGTATCCAGCAAGCCAAGAATATTCAGCAGGGTGGATTTACCGCAGCCAGAGGGGCCGCAAATCGCCACGTAGTCGCCTTGCTGCACGCTGAAACTAACCCCATTAAGCACCGCTTGCTGTTGCTGGCCGGATTGAAAGATTTTTTTGAGTTGTTTTACTTTGAGTACATCGGTTTTCATCGTCCAATCCTTACTGAGTCAGTTTCAGTTGCCGCACGCTGCTATCGAGCTGCAGATCGCTGATAATAATACGGTCGCCCGGGTTTAAGCCCGACACCACTTCGATTTGCTGGCCAGAAGCCTTACCAAATTGCACCGGTACCCGACTGGCCACTTGATTGGCATCCAGTTTAAACAGCTCGACCCGCGCATCTTCCGCCACCCCGGCCGGGCGGTCGACAAAGCTGACCTGACCACGACTTTGGCCATGAATACGCGCATCCACCATCTGCATCGGCCGGATATCGGCGGATAATTGCTCGGGCAATAAAATATCCACCTGCACAGCGCCATCGGCTACCACAGGGTCTATCCGCACCACCTGACCGGTGACAATGCCATGGCGGGTATCGACTTCAGCAATGGCACCCGCCTGTAGCAACCGTACCTGCATCTGTGGCACTTTAACTTCGGCTATAAGAGGAGACAAACTGCCAACCAGTGCCAGCTGATCGCCAACATTCACGCTCTGGCCTAAACTGACCGGCAAGCGCTGCAGCACACCAGCTAACCCTGCCCGTACTACCAGTTGTTGCAACTGACTGGTAGCATTACTCAGCTCGGCTTCTGCTTGCTGGATATCTTCTTGCTGGATCAATAAATACTGCTGATGCACTTCCTGCAGGGTGGCGAGCTTTTGTTGCTCCAATTGATAACGCTCGGCCAGTTGATCGGCGCGGGCCCGGCTGCGCCTGGCATCCATCGCCGAAATAATGCCGGCTGCGGCCAGCGGAGCTTCGGCTTCAACCTGCAAGGCGGCCAGTTCAGAATCGGATTTCAGTTCCGCCAGGCGCGAGCTTTGCTCCAGAATTTCGCGCTGCTGCTCCAGCGCCAGCCGGCGGCTGTTGCTGCGCTTGTTGTGCAGATTGGCCAGCGCCTGCTGGGCGGCAATTTCCAAGGCAGGGTTTTTTAAGGTCAGGATCACCGTATCCGGCTCGACCACAGCACCCGGGCGCAGCTTGATTTCATCCACCGTTGCCATGCTGCTGGCGGTCAGCAAGCGCTGATTTTGCGATTGCAAACTGCCATAGCCGGTCACACGCTGGGTAAAATCGCCACTTTGCACTGTCGCCACGCTGACACTGGCCGCGCTGATATAGTGCAAACCACCGGCAAAGCCGATGGTCCAGCCGCTGATCAGCAATAGAGCAGACACCAAACCAACAGCGCTGTAGACCAGCGTACTTAGATTGGTTTTCATAGCACTCCCTAAATTCACCTATGGTGTATTATTTTTTACATTTGATGGTATGAATAAAGGGGAGTGAACACAATAAATTTATGATCGCTTTTTTATCACCACGCGATCACGCTATTTAATTTCATGAAAACGCTAAGAAAAAGACCATACAGCGAGGGCTAAGGCGTAAAGAACTGGGCGGGTAAGTCTACTTCGACCAGATTGGTCGTTCGCGTGCGACGGCTAAACCCCAACACACGGCTGCCATCCTGACTCATGGCAAAAAGCGGATGCATTTCCTCAAAAGCAAAACGGCGTTGCTGCAACTCACCACTGACCAAATCTAGCTGGTTTAACCAGGTATATGCTAAGTCAAAATCACTCCAGATCAGCTTGTGCTGCCGCACATACCAGCGACTGACAAACTCGGTGTTGATGCGTTGTCCCAGTGATTTAATTGGCCGTAACTGCGGATCCAACCGATACAAGTCCCCCTGGCCTGTTGCCGCAAGATAGCCATCCGGCGCTTCCCGCAGTGAGCGATACCCCTTTAGCAAAACCCGGCTTTGCTGAGTAAAGCGCTCAAATTGGTGCAGCTGCCACTCTCCAGCTATCAGCTGGCCGAAATAAACAAGGTTTCCATCCAGCGAAAAAGCAGCATGGTGATCGAGTAAACTTTGTGACGTAGGGACAAACTCAATCAGCTTAGTGTTTAGATTAAGCACCATCAGTTGCTGGCCGACCTTCAACAGCAATGCAGCCTGTTTGGCATGATAATCCAACAGCTCAATACGCTGCTGTGCACTGAACAGCACCTCTTTGCTACCGCCATGCTGAGCGTATTGCACGAGCATCCGGGTATCTTGGTCTTGTACAACGCCCAAATACCTTTCGTTCTCGGCGTAATTCACCATTCGGATACCAGTGGGCACCTTGACAATACGATCGAGAGCGAAGCCTGCACCAGGCAGCAACTCATAAAACAACGGCTCTGACAAAAACTCATTCCGCAGTACCAACAGCCGCCTCTCCGTTCCTATAATGGAAAAGTCTTCAATTTTTTCGTCACCATGCGCCATGATGACCTGCTGACTCTGTGACGGCAGATCAAGGAGTATCAGCCCCTGCTTGTCATCCAGTAAAATAAGCGACTCTTCATCCAACCATTCGAGCCTAAAGAGCGTGCCTAACGTTTTCACTGAGTACAAGATCTGTCGACTTGACCGAAGATCCTGAATTTCTAACCGAAATTCAACAGCATTGACAGCAATCGCACTGGCCAAACGTTGACCCGAAGGTGAAAGCATCGAACGATAAATATGATCTATAGCGCTACTACGCGCCTGCCACAGTTCTGGCTGATCACTTCCCCATTGCCAGCGATACAACGTAACCGGCTTTTGCAGGCCATCTGCAGCGTTAATTAACCAGCTGTTTTCTCCGGTTGCCGGGCTCAAGTGACCAATAAAAGGAAAAGCCGCCACTTTTTGCTCAGCCACGAGCTGCATAGCGGTATCCAGTTGCAAACGATAAATAGTGGAGTCACCCATCAGCGCATCAACCACAAAAATGGATTGATGATCAGCAAATGCCAATAGGCTTGGCTGCTGCGCAGCCGTAGGCAACAGGCGAATATCGCGGCTTTGGCGATCCATCAGATAAATTTGCCAAGGTTCACTCTGATTGGAGCGGCCGAGAAATGCCAGGTAGGCCCCATCCGGGGACAAGGCCAGACCACGCTTTTCTCCGGCCGGGGTGGAAATATGCTGGCCCGATAGTAGTAAGCTGGATGGTAACTGGCTTGCTAATGGCGATGGTGGTAATTGCTCAGCAGTATTGGAAGCCTGAAGCCATAGCAACAGCAACCACAGCAGCACCAGTGCAACACCAGACAGTATTAGCCATGGGGTTAATTTAGCAGGGCGCTTTGCCATCACGATAGCCGGTGAGCCGGAAGCCAGAGCAGGAGTCGTCGTTGCAATATCGGCTACTGTAGCTGCCTCCATCGCTGGTTCTGCCTCAATCTCACATACCGGACAAACCAGTTTATAACCACGCTTGGCGACCGACTTGATATAGCGCGGTTGGCGAACATCATGATCATCCAGCACGGTGCGCAGCTTTTTAATGCAACTGCGCACGGCGGAATCACTGACCACCCGGTCAGTCCAGACCTGCTGGTGCAACTCTTCTAAACTGACATAGCGCTCACGATGCTGATACAAATACAGCAGCAAGGCGAAGGCTTTTGGTTCAATCGCTACTTCTTGCTGCTGTTGAAACAGCAGTTGCTGCTCCGTATCCAGGATGTAATCACCAACAACGATGTTAGACACAGCACTCAAAAACTCAACACACCATAATCAGATGTTACCGCAGCTGCATCGACAAGCAAACTAAATTACCAACGCCACGTCAACTGGTAAGTCGCTTATCGGGCTCTAACGGCCAGAATCCGTTGCAGCACGACTTCGGCGCATCAACCACAAGAAGCCCGCAATCAGGACGGTGCCCGGTAAGCCAAACAGGAAAGTGGCGACTTTCCAAAAGCGGTGAATATCACGCCGTAACAACATCATGGCAAAGAGTACATTCAGCCACAGCCAACTAAAACTGGTGGCGCCAGCCGATGTTGCGGCTTCAGACATACTGCAATTGCCAAAACTAAAGCTGCCCTGTCGATAACAAGGGCCGCTTGCTGCTGGCTCAGTTGTTGTGACAACTTGTGTGTTGCTGGCGGTTTCAAGGCTGCTGGTGACGATAGTGCCCAATTCAGCACTAATATTGATGAGTGTTAAGATATCCATGGGTAGTCCTCCTGCTCTGACTGACCCTGTGTCAGCCGATGCCAGCAGGCTACCCCCAGCGCTTGATAATCACGACAACCAAGGGTGTACTTAGCGTGGAAGGAGTTGCTACCAAGCTATAACCTTGTTTACTCTCAATAAGTTAATCCATAACAAAGCGATAGCCACGCTTCATCACCGAGTGGATAAAACGCGGGTTTTTCGCATCCGTGTCCCCTAAGGCGTGGCGTAATTTGCTGATGCTGCGCCGCACCGCCGTATCGGTGACCACCTGACCGGTCCAGATATTTTGATGCAGCTCTTCCAGACTGATCACCCGACCCTGATGCTCGATAAAATAGGCGAGCAATTGATACACTTTTGGCTCCAGCGTTTGCCACTCGTCTTCCACCCCAAGCTGGTGTGTCACCGGGTTCAACTGCCACTGTCCCAGCTGCAGCAATGGTGTTGGCAAGTCCGTTTGCCCGCCGATACCCGTTCCGGCAACGAGCATAGCGGGCTCTTGCGCTTGCTGCTTTGGTGCAGCCAAAGGCTGCAACCACCCCAAACGCTGCTGCAACCACTGCAAAGCAAACAGCGATGGCAGCAATACCGGACTTACCGGCAAGGCCAACATAAAGAGCACTACTTTAATCAGCAGATGCACCCTGGGGTTAAAAAGCAGCAGACCAAAGGTAATCACCACAAACAACCAAAGGATAAACACCCAAGTCAACGGGTAAACCGTGCCGCCTTCACCACAAAAACCGAAGCTAACAGTCTCAGCCAAACTAAAGCAATGTGCCTGAGCACCCGTTGAAAGCAACACTAGAAGTACTGCAAGCCACTTCATTATTTTTTACCGGAGCTCAGCTTCACCGGCCGCTGCCAGTCCGTGATATGCCGCTGTTTAGCACGGGCGACGACCAGTTCGTGGTCACCGGCGTCTTTGGTCAGCACCGAGCCGGCGGCTATGGTGGCATTTTCGCCAACCGTGACCGGTGCCACCAAGGCGCTGTTTGAGCCAATAAAAGCACCGTCTTTGATGGTGGTAACAAACTTATTGGCACCGTCGTAGTTGCAGGTAATGGTACCGGCACCGACATTGACCTTGGCACCTATCACCGCATCGCCTAAGTAAGTCAGATGATTGGCCTTGGAGCCTTGACCGAGGGTGGTTTTTTTCATCTCGACAAAGTTGCCGACATGGCTGTCGTCCAGCATTACCGAGTTGGGCCGCAAGCGGGCATAAGGGCCCACCGAGCAGTGCGCGCCAACTTGCGACTGCTCGACCATGGAATTGGGTTTGATTTCGCTGTAATCGCCAATCACACAGTCTTTTAACATGCAGTTGGCACCTATGGTCACGCCTTTACCTAGCACGACCTTGCCTTCAAAAATGACATTGATGTCGATCATCACATCGTTGCCCACTTCAACGCTGCCGCGCACATCGATACGGGCAGGATCACGCAGGTTAGCACCTGCCAGCATCAAGGCTTCCGCTTTACGCTGCTGATAGGCGCGCTCTAACGCGGCTAACTGCACCCGATTGTTGGCACCTTCCACTTCCATCGGATCTTGCGGCTGGGCAGTGGCAATTTCAACGCCTTCGGCGTGTGCCATACTGATGATGTCTGTTAGATAGTATTCACCCTGGGCATTGTTGTTCGATAAGCGGCTTAACCAGTCTTTTAACTGCTTGCCGGGCAGCGCCATGATGCCGCTGTTGACTTCGTTGATTTGCAGCTGCTCGGGTGAGGCATCTTTTTGCTCAACAATGCCAACGACTTTGCCGTTTTCACGCACAATGCGCCCATAGCCGGTTGGGTGGGTCAGATGGACGGTTAGAATGGCCAGGCCATTGGCGGGTTTAACTGCCAACAGTTGCTGCAAGGTTTCCTGCCGGGTTAAAGGCACATCGCCGTAGAGCACCAGCACGGTATCCTCATCGGCGATATTCGGCACCGTCTGTGCCACCGCGTGGCCGGTGCCCAGCTGCTCAGCCTGCAGTACCCAGTGCAGCGACTGCTCCCCAAGGACGTTTTTTAACGCTTCGGCGCCATAGCCATACACCAGCTGCGGCTTGTCGGAGCCCAAAGCGCGTGCAGTATCAATCACATGCTGCACCATGGGCCGCTCGGCCACCCGGTGCAATACCTTGGGCAAGTCCGATTTCATCCGTGTGCCTTTACCGGCAGCCAGTATCACTACATTTAATGCCATAACGATGCTTCCTTTGTTCGTAATGGCACTATTCTACCGAAATTACTGCCCGATGACAGAGCATTTACCCCAGTGGACGCAGCACAAAGTTCTGCTGTTGACTAAGCGGCTCTATATCCTCCTGCTCGATCAGCTCAAAGCCAACCCGAACCTTGGACGGATACAAACTGGGATAGCTGATCGAGGTTAAGCGAATGCCAATGCTGCTGCCATGGCTTTGCAGCACAAAGTCTTTTGACAGTTGCAACTGGTGAGCATGCCGCTTTTCGGTCCAGAAGCTAAGATCCATGTCACCCGTGCTGGCTGAGGAAGCCGGCTGCCACAGCTCCTGGCTTAGCGTCACTCTGGGCGTTTGATACCACTGCCAGCCATGCAGCGAAGCCAGGCTCAACACCGGGCTTCCCAACAGCAAGGCGATGCACAGGCGCCGCTTAGACATAACCTAGCCAGTTGATCAGGATAAATGCCAGCAGATTATTCGCCGCGTGCATTGCCATCGGCACATAGACCGAACCGGTTTTTTCCCGCGCCAGTCCCAGAATGAAGCTAAAGCTAAACAGCATGGCCAAAATTAACAGCGGGTACTGGCCGGCGTGAATCAAGGTGAACAGCACCGAGGTCAGCAACAAGGTACCCCACAAACCCAGAAAGCTGTTGCGCCAGGCCTGAAAAAGGTAACCACGAAACACCAGCTCCTCCACCACCGGCGCCACCAGCACCATGGTGACAAAAAGCCCCAGATGACGCACTCCCACCAGGGCTTCAATAAACTCCCCCGACTCTACCGGCCACAACCAGTTGATCAGCCAGGCCGACGCGTAATACAGCGCAAAAGCACCCAGCCATGGCAAGTAGCGCTTGGCCGCGACCGGTGTTAACGCCAAGGTTTGTGTCCAGCGCTGCTGCGGCAAGCTGGCTGCTTTTAGCAGCACCAGCAGCACAGGGATGGCGGTCACCAAATACATCCAGGTGATGCCGTTGGGGCTGATCAAATGCGCACTTATCCAGGCCTGGCTCTCTGCCTGTGACAAATCCGGCTGAGTCACTGCTCCATAAATCACAGCGCCAATTCCATACACAAATGCTGCTACAAAGTAAGTCACCACCATGGCCAGCAAAAACTTGATGGAGCGGCTAAAAGGTTGAGCCTTTGTCGATGTTTGCGGCTGCTCAATGGCTTCAGCTGCCAGCGCTTCGTTCAGTGTCTGAGTTGTCATGTTGTGTTCCTTGTTATCAAAGCGGCAGGTACCAGCCCAATGGCACCATGGTATTGAGCAGCGCAATCAGCCCCTGCTGCAGAGCCAGGCACAGCAACAACCAACAGCCATAGCTCAAAACGGGCATGCATTTATCGATCACTGGTTTCATAAAGCGCTACCTGCCATGTTTTATTTTTTAGTTGCGCTCTGGCAACACCAGCTGGATGGACTGCTGCAACAACTGTTTTACTTGCTGCTGCAATTGCTGTTTCGTGCTTTGCTTTAGCACTACCAGTTGGTCTTGCAGTTGTTGTCGTAAATCCTGCTGAATGTATTGTGTCAGTTCCGGCAAAGCATCGTCTTGCCCGGTCAGTTCCGCAGCAGTCAAAGGTAAGCTGCTTACAGACAAAATGGCGATAGCAGCGGCATAGCGTTTTAGTGATGTTTTCATAAGTGCCTCCAATGGCGTTTGATTAAGACAACGCCAGCTTAGGCAGAGCAGGGTACAAAGACGATAACGGTGGCAGGACTTTGCTGTGACAGAGTGATGCAGCTGGTTATAACCGGGTTATAACCAAGAATAAATAAATTAAAATCAATAAATTATATATTATTGATGCACGAAAGGCGTGCCTTCAAAACGCACTATTTTACTATTCTCGGGTGGGTTATCCCGGTACACCAGGGTGCCATTCACCACGTTCAGGTAGCGTAAACTAAACAATGTGCCTTGGGATAGTATCTGGGTAGTTGCTTGTTGTGTGTGTAAGTCGAGCCGATGCAGATCAAAACCCAAGTCAGACCGCCTTGCTACGACCATTAGCTGATCAGTGTCCAACAGCATTCTGAGGTGAAGCTGATTCGCTAGCAGCTTTAAAGGCAGTGGCTGCAAAGGCTCCAGCTCAGCGCTTAACCGCCAGAACTGGCCATCGGTATCCATCGCCAGATACTGCTGCTGCCAGGGGGCCAGAAACCGATAGCCCACCACCGCACTTTGCTGCCCGCTGGTCAGGTCATAACGTGTCACCTGCCAACGGCCGGCACGCTCTTCAGCATAGTACAACGCTTCCTGACTCAGGTAACTGCTGTTATAGGCAACCTGTTGCTGCGAGTTGGTGACCCATTGCAGCGCACCTGAGCTGGTGTCCAGCAAGGCCAAACGCCCTTGCAACCCAAGCAATACCAAAGGCTGGCTGGGGTGGGCCTGAATAAAACGGATGGGGTCTTTCGTTGCATAAAGCTCGACCCGCTCACCACTACTGGCATCAAAGTGTGCCAGGGACCAAGAATCCGGCTGCAGCTCCACCAGATAGTACCAGCCGGCGGTATGGCTTAGTGCCAGCTCCTTCGCTGTGGCGGGCACATTAAACAGCCGCTGTGGTGCTTGCTCCAGCGTGACAGCCGTTTGAAAAAAACGGGCCGATTCATCCGTCGGGTAACTGATGCCAAACCACTGATCGTTACGGCTGCGCATGAGTTGCCACCAGGGCTTGGTGGTAGCAAGCTCCTCTATGGCCTGACTGACCAAATTCACCCGATAGAGAATGGGCTTGCCTAGGCGATGGGTGAGCAGTAAATGGTTGTCATCCTGCCACTCTAAAAAGCCAATATTTTCACTCAGCGGGATCTGCTGCACCAATTCTTTGCTCTGCAGATCAAACACCAAAATCAGGCTAACACTGCTTAATCGGGATATACGCAGCAGCGCTACCTGCTGGCCATTAGGCGAGAGGCGCGCCCCAAAATCAAAAGTATTGGCATCCGGGCTATAGCTAAAAGGCTGCCAACTTTGCTGTTCTAAATCGTAGAGATAGTACGTATGCGGTGCTGTAAGTTCTGTTTGCGCACTAATCAGCACCTGATTAGTGCCAAGACTCAAAAAGGCTGCTGGTGATTGAAGGTTATCCAAACCTATTTTTTTTGCTGGTAGTTGTAAATCTCCGACGTCCTGCATATGCCAACTACTGGTGCCTGTATCCGCTGTACCATAAAGAAGGACTTCACCTTGTTGAATAAACTCGGGAGAATGGGCGCCACCTGCTGCCGTCTCCACTTTGTGCAGTCGTCCTGTTTCGGTGTGCTGCAAAAACAAGCCTTGCATGCCCTCCAAAGCGCCGATAAATGACAGCCACTGGCCATCGTCACTGACAGCCAGGTTGGTTTTTAGTCCTGGGATATCCAGCAGCACCTGGTACGGCAGCGCCAATGAATCAGGCGCTGGCTCGGTTGCTGACCCGGTGTCAGGTCTTTGGTTTGTCACAGCCCACAGCACCACGGCAAACAGTACTGCCAGGCTTAGCAGCCATAACCAGCGGCGATGAGCCACCGCAAAGAGTGTGCGGCCAACGGGGGTGCTGGGTGATTCTGGTGTTGCCGGCTCGGCGCCGATGGCAAAGTGATGCCTGGCTGGGCTGGCTGAGGGAGCCGCCTCCGGCAGCGCAGCCGCACTGGGTTGATCGGTGCCTGGCGTAATAGCCACCGGCTCCACCAGCCACTGATACCCTCGCTTCATGCCCGAGCGAATAAAGACCGGCTGCTCCAGATTGGTATCCTGCAGCTGAGCCCGCAACTTGCTGATGGTGCGCCTGACCGCGGTATCCGACACCACCCTGCCGACCCAAACCTGCTCGTGTAACTCCTGCAAGCTGACATAGCGCTCCCGGTGCGCCAGCAAATAACACAGCACATCAAATACCCGCGGCTCCAGCTGAATGGTCTCATCGCCACGGCGCAGCGCTTGCTGCACGGTGTCGAGCACGATGTCGTTGAGTTGCAGCGTCGAAGGGAGATTTGTTGACACAAAAAGCAAACCGCTGTGGTTATTTGTTGCACCGATTATACAGTTTGACCACAAAAAAGACAGATGAAAAAGCCCCTGACAGGCAGGGGCTTTGAGTTGTCGGAGCGCTATCGCTTTATGGCACCGGGGTTTATCAATTAAGGTGTTGTATCACCAATATGGCGGTTCAGGAAATCAACGGCTTTTTCCCATAATTCGACATTATGCTCTGGTTTGACAAAACCATGGCCTTCTTTCTCTTTGACCAGCCACTCGTAAGGGTGGTTGCGTTTTTGCAGCGCATCACGCAGCGCATTGGCATGACTAATCGGGGTTCTTTGATCCTCGGCACCATGCACAATAAAGACCGGAGCTTTTAACTTGTCCAGGTTCTGCAAAGGTGATTGTGCCCGGAGCAGCTCTGCATCCTCACCCACGGTACGACGAATAAAGCGCAAGCCAAACTCCGTCTCCGGAATATCGCCTTCGGTATACAGCATGCCTAAATCAAACACACCCACATAAGCAATGGAGCATTTGTATAAGTCAGGCTCCCGGACGGCAGTTTGCAGTGCGGCATAACCACCATAGGAAGCACCAAAGGTACAGACTCTGCTACCATCGACAATGCCCTGTTCAACCAATGACAAAACCCCATCGGTCATATCATCGATCATCACAGTGCCCCAGTTTTGATAACCTGCTTGTTGAAACTTTAAGCCATAGCCTCCAGAGCCACGGAAATTAGGCTGCAGCACAGCATAACCATGCTCAGCCAGAACTTTCATGTACATGGTGTAGGCATTGAAGTCGGCAAAACTATCCCTTGGACCAATAGGTCCACCATGCGGAAAAACAACCAGCGGCAAATCTTTCGCCTCTTTGCCTTCAGGCAAGGTTAATAAAGCGCGGATTCTCTGCCCGTCACGCGCTTCGTAAAACACAATTTGCGTTTGTGGTAATGGGCGGTTTTGCATCCAGGGGCGCTGGTTCAGTAAATAAGCCAGTTGGTTTTTGGTGGTGTCGTACAGATAAAAGGTTGGATCCTGATTGGCAGAGGAAACTTTCACCACGCTAAGCGTTTGATCTCTAGTCATTGAGGTCAGCTCAACATGTTGGTTCGGGAAAGCAGCCTGCAAGCCAGCCAGTAAAGCAATTTGCTGACTGTGTTTTTCATCTTCCAAAAAAACAGCATCCAGTTGCTCATATTCATAACCAGCACCGATTACCGCAGCCACATTGCCTGACTCCATGGCAAAAATAGGCATGACATCGGTTCTTGGGTGATGCAGCACGACCTCTTGTTTACCACTGGCTATATCAAAGGCAGCAATTGCGTAGGTGTCTGTTTCAAGGTTGCTGAGGCCAAAGACCTTGGTGTTATCGGAGGAAAAAGCAAAGGGGCGAAACTCCCGATCACTGTCGGTCGAAAATCGAGCAAGCTCCCGCCACTCAAAACCATCAACCCGAAGCAACATCACTGAGTCAGTATCTTTTTCCGGGTCAATACCCACTGCCAATCGGGGGGTTCCGCTGCTGTCAGTCAGTACATAAGGATTGGTGCCTCGCATCGCCCGAATAGGCGCCTGACCTACCTTGCGATGCCGGCCGGTATCCACATTAACCCGGAAGAACTCAACAAATGGCTCCCTTTGGCGCCAGTTTCTGCTGCTGACCACAATGTGTTTATCATCATCCGGCAACCAATCAATAATTTGTGAAAAGGTTGTGGTTCGCTGTGCCGAACGAGCGCCAGTAAGCATGGTGCTTCGGCGTCCATTGGCATTCACCGCATAGATTTCACCCGTGGAGGCAGCCGTTTCCAAAGCACCAATTTCACGGCCCAAATTTAGAATTAACCGATCCTCATTCGCCCAATTAAAGTCAATAATGGTCTCGGCGCCACGAAAATGGTTTTGTGAAACCAATTCCAGGGTATTACGGTTCAATACAACCACGCGGATATTCCCATCATCCATGCGGTTACTGGCCGCCAGATACCCTCCTTGCGGCGAAATTTTGACATCAAGAAACTGCGGATGCCGGGCATACTCCTCCAGGCTGAGAGCACTGGCAAACACTGCAGGAGCCTGGCAAGCCAACACCGCTATGCATAGTAGAAAAAACCTCATAATGAACACCTTACTTGTCAACACCATAAGTTACATTGTGTCTATCTTACTTAAGTTCCGTTAAAAAGATAGCTGTTTAAATAAGCCTTTAAAACGTGAGCTAGCCCTTGCAAAGCAAGGGCTGTCTTAATAGTGGCTCTCAAAAGTTTTGATGAAACTCCGTCAAGTCAGTCAGCGCTTTGAAGCCGGGTAGTGGCCTAAATGCCTGGTCCTGCGCCTGGCCTTGCAAAATCACTTGCAAGGCGGCGGCTTGCTCCGATAAGGCTACTTGCTGATAGAACTGCTGCAACTCTGGCAGTGTCAGGGCTTCCACCGCTGCGGTTAAGCGCGCTTTGCTGTCAAAGCCCATGCGGTTACGTAGCCAATCCAGACGCATCGAGGCAAACTCTTCGGTCAGGTTGTTTGGTGCCCGGCGCAGCTCCAGCAATTGGGCCTCTTTTAAGCGGTTGAACTCCTCTTCGGTCAGTGCTGCTACCTGCTCACTGTACTCCTGTAAAAAGCGATCAACCCGCTGCTGCAGTTGCTCAGCTGACAGGACCGGGCTCTGGATGTAAAACGCCAACCCGGCATGATCATTAAACGGCAACTCACCTGCCTGCACCACATAGCCTAAACCTTCTTCGGTACGGAGCTGATTGAAGAAAGCCTGATGCAGATGACCCGACAGCACTTTGGCTGCTGCCTGACCGCTGACACCAGCATTGGGCAGCAACTGGGTACGCGCCAGGCTGCTGTCGTCCTGTGGATTGCTGCGCAGCACCAGCAAGCGTTCCCCCGCTTTGGGCTGCCAACGAGGCGAAATTTGATAGGCGCGCTCTGTTTGCTGGCTGCCACGAAGCGACTGCGCCATGGCGATAACATCGGCTTGGCTGTAATTGCCTTGGGCCAGCACGCGCAGCTGGCTTGCGGCCAATGTCTGTTGGATGTATGCGTTCAGCTGCTCCAGACTGATCTGGTTGCTGGCCTCCAGCATGGCGCTTAGCTCAAAACGGCCGCCGAGCATGGTGGTTCTCATCCCTTCACTGGCCTGACGCACCTGCATCTGTTGCTCAAAAGAGCGCAATTGCCGCTGCAACAAATCCATGCCTTGAGCAAACTGCTGGGCATTGACCTCGCTGGCCAATAAGCGGCCTATTTCCTGCACCAACTCAGGTTGTTTATCGGTAAAGCCGGCCAAGCGCCAGACCAGATCGTACTCCTCGCCTTCTGGCTGCAACTGCATGCCTGCGGCACTGGCCTCTTGCAGCAATGCCTGGTTATTAATCATAAAGATCAGTTGCCATAAACCATGCATCACGGCTTCTTGCGCTGTGGTCTTCGCCGTGGGTTGATGCCATTGCATCAGCAGATGACCACGGGGTTGGTCGGAAAAATGCGCACTGCCCATCAACCAGGCCTCAACGCCACCTTCGTTCAGTACCTGCGTCGGCTGGCTGTATTCGCTGTGCTGCACAGCAAAGCTTTCCGGCTGAAAACGATTCAGTGCAGGTAAATTCAGCGGTAACAATGGCTGCTGCCAAGCCTGCAGTTGCTCTTCGCCAATCGGCTGCACCGAGTAGCGCCCGTCAAAAAAGGTCAGTTCCTGCTCGGCTGGTTCCTGCTGACTGATGTGCCAGACAGTCAAACGATCCGGTACCAGCTGCGCTAACAAGGTATCAATGGCTTCGGCATCAAAACCATCGTACTGAAAAGGTGCGCTGACCACCGAGGCCACCGGGTAATACTGCATGGCATCGCTCAGCTGAAGGGCATAACCAAAACCATCACGCTTTTCCAGGAAATTAAACTGGTTTTGCAGCGAGGTGCGTATTTCCTGGTAGTAGCGTTCATCCACGCCTTGCTGGCGGATCAGCTCCAGGTACTGCATAAAAATGGCTGCAATCGCATCGCGTTGCTGCATGCCAGCAGCGGTCAAATGTATATCGATATTAAAATGGCCGTAGTTGCCATAAAACTTGGGATCATAGTCAACAGACACAACATCTACCAAGCCCATGGCTTTTAACTGCTGAGCCGGCGTGCCTGGCATTTCCGAGCGGATAAGATGCGCCAAAAACTCATTCGGCTTGCTGGCAAAGTGCTCCAGATTATTTTTGATGGTAAAACCCAGCCGAACCAGTTGCATTTCACTGCTTGGCACAAAGTGCACCAGGCGCGGTCCATGCTGTTCGAAGTTGATGCAGCGGTCTGGGCGAGGGCTGGCCAGATCTTTGTTTTCAATGTCGGCAAAAAAGCGCTGCGCCAGCAATTGCATCTCAGGCAGTGGCTGCGGGCTAATCAACACCAGCTGCATGCGATTGGCCGAATAATAATTCTGATAAAACGCCAACAGCTCATCATGCAGTTTGCTGCCTTCTTTATCGCTTAAGGTGTCCAGGTTGCCGACCCAAAACTGGTTGGATGGATGGTCACCCAGCAACTTGGCACCCAATGCCAGCATGGCCCAGCCATCCATAGTGCGCATCATCGACCACTCGGAATGCACCGCATGGCGTTCTTTTTCGATGTAATCCGGCAGCAACAGCGGCGATTTAAAAAAGTCGGAAAAACGATCCAGCGCCTCGTCAAAATGGCTGTTGTTGATTTCAAAGGCATAATTGGTCAGTTGATTGGTAAAGGCATTGCTGCTGCCTCCATTCTGGCTGATAAAAGTATGGTAGCCATCCGGGTCGGGAAAACGCTCAGTACCCATAAAGAGCATATGCTCCAGAAAATGCGCCAGCCCTTGCTGCTCTTTAGGATCGTTCAGCCAGCCCACATCGACACTGAGCGCTGCGGACGATTTCTCTGCCGAAGGGTCCGATACCAACAGCACCTGCAGCTGGTTGGGCAAAGTAATCGTTTGGTACTGACGCGCATCGTTCGGGCTGGTGATAATGGACTGGGCTGCAAGCTGCTCAGCAGCAACCGTTTGGGTAGGTGCGCTGCTGCAGCCACTAAGCAACCAAGCGCTGCTGCTGGCAGCCAATAAAGCCAAACTCACTGCTTTTAATCGAAATAGTTTTTTGTTCATTGTTACATCCTTTTTTGGTGTTTTGTCATTGGCTGCAAGCCTAACCCGCTTAGGCCGATGCAGCGATAACAGGCAGCGGATTAAGCGATGATTTCGCTGTAACCAAAGTATAACTTCTATAAAAATCAATGCATTAATAAGATTCTATTATGGGTTCCAGCTGGTAGCCCCGCGCTTGCAATTGAGTCAATACCCCTTGCTCACCAGCCAAATGCAGTACATCCAGCAGCACCAACTCCCGGTAACCGTTGCCGAAAAAGGCCTCGATCTGATCCACCCACTGTTGCTGACGCGAACAAAACACGATCTGGTAAGTGATCGGATCGACTTGCTGCAACCACTGCAAAACCGGAGTAAGTTGCTGTAAATCCGCGCTGCGCCAAGCATCAAGCTGGCGGTGGTAGTCTTTTGCAAAACGCTCTGCTTGCAACAGAGTGGCCCGGATAAACGCCTCTTCATGCCCCTGGCCCAAGGTTGCCAGCCACTGCAGTTGCTGCTCAAAGCTTTCTAAGTGCTCAATCATCCGGCCTTCTTTGCGGGCCTGGGCGGCGACATGCTCAGCCACAGCGAAGCCGCTCAGCTGCAGGCGCTGCTTTTCAATGGCCAAGAGTTGCACCATCACCATCGCCGGCTTGTAGTCATTCAGCTGCTGCAAGTCCACACCAACTTCCAGCAGATGCTGCTGCAGCTGTTGTCTTGTTGCTGCAGTTAGTTGCGGCAGCAGTTGCTGTCCCTGCGAATAGTGCAATACTTGCAACAGGGCAAGCGTGTTCTGCGCATCCGGGCTTTGCAGCTGTTGCACTGCCAGGATTAACCGGTTGCTCTTGTTGTAAGCCGTCTCAATGGCTGTCGGCAAGGCAAACTCCCGCTCTGGCAGCATGGCCACGGTGCCAGCCAGGTACAGATAATCCTGATCCTTGCTGACTTTCCAGACAACCGACTCCGCCTGCAACCACACAGGGAACAGACTGGCTGACACCATCACTAACTGTGCCAGCCGGATCCCAATTCGAACACACCGCATGCAGTTAGCCCGGACCATTCAACGACAATGGCAACTCTCGAATGGCATCACGGATCCGGCGGCTCAACTCGCGCTGAATTTCTGCACGCACCTCCTCCATTAAAGAGCTACTTTCATCAGCAATCACCTGCACGTAAGATGCGGTCTTTTTTTCAGCTTCGGAGTTCGTGGTTGACTCGGCAATAACCGAGTTCCCCAACAGTACAGCAGCTGAAATCAATGCAATGGCAGAAAATGTTAATTTTTTCATTTTAATTTCCTCTTTTAAAGCCCGACAAAAATCCAAACATTTTGTTGGCGATTCGAAGCACCAAAGAAACTCTTACCGGGCAATTCGTCATATCATTAATGGGCAACTTATCCCTGGTGTTGTTACATGAAGTACCAAGCCAGAAACACCATGAGAGCACCAAACACAGCCCCATAAATAAAAAACTTAACGAACACATCTTGCAAAGATTGTTTGTGTTCCATTGTTGTGCTCCTTAAAAACCGCGAGGTCCAAATTAAAAATCAGGGATACCAGTGTTCCTGACTACTAACCTAGGTCAACTGAACTACTGGTACCAACTCTAGCGCCTCGCTCGCCAGGTGTCGCTTATCAAGGTCTAATGGATTTATATCTAACGATCAAAAAATAAGCTTTTGAAAATAAAGGACATAAAAAACCTTATGGAAATATTATCTGGTTTTCATAAGGTTTTTGGTGGTCACTGTTTCGTTTTATCAGCAATTCCATTACAGTAGCAGCAGAGTGGTGGGCATGATGTTACGAATAAGGGAGTCACGGTGTATTTAGGGCCATGGAAAGTAAACCCGGAGGATTACAGCATTCAGCATGGACAACAACGCTGTGAGCTGGAGCCTCTGCTGTTTAAGTTGCTACTTTACTTTGTGGAGCATCCCAGGCAAATCCTTAGCCGACAGCAACTGATTGATGCCGTCTGGCAGCAAAGCTATGTTGATGATAACGCCATTAACCGCGCTATTTCTGAGCTACGCAAAGTACTGCAGCACCCGGATCTTCCTCAGTCCCCCATAAAAACGCATCATCGCAAAGGCTACAGCTTGCAATTGGATGTTTCTACCAGCTCAAGCCTGCAAAGTCAGTCCTCTGCGACGCACGAAGCCGGGTCAGCACCGGCTCTATCGGCAGGTAACAGCCTACCCATCGCGAAAAAATGGTGGTGGGGCAGCGCTCTGACTCTACTGATCCTTATCAGCAGCCTGGCTTTTTGGCAGGGTAGCAGCAATAAAGCTGCGACCAGCAGCTCGCAGCCTGCTGGCATCGAGCGCTCAGAACTGACCATTAGCCAACAGCAAAAAGTAACCTGGTACAAAGGCGTTGAATCCAGGCCTTTGCTGTCAACGGATAAAAGCTTACTCGCCTTCAACCACACCCAGCCAGACGGCAGTATCCGGACCATAGTCCGCTCGTTGCTCAACCCATTGAGCTTGCAAGATCTGGTGCTGGAACGGGAGCATACCCTAATCAGTCTGCAAAGCTGGCAACCCGGCAGCCGGCAGCTTTTAACCATGGAGCTTGGCACTCAGGATGGCAGCTGTTCCTACCGGCTGTATCAGCTGGAACACTATCCGCTTTACGAGGCGCGCACCTTAAGTACCTGCAAAGGTTTGGTATTTGGGGTCGCACAACTGAGTAGCGATGGCAAGACACTGTATTACACCGAGTCGGCCAACGGTCCCTTTACACCCGCCAGCCTGATGGCGAAGCAACTGGAGTCTGGCAATCATCGCGTGCTGCTAAGTGCGCCGGAATCCGGCATTGGTGCCTCTGTCCTGGCACTGTCCCGCTCGGGTGAGCGTTTGGCTTACCTCTATTACAACGATGAAAGTATACCTCACCTCTACCTCTACGATCCGGCCAGCCGGGAGCATCAATTGCTGTATCGCTTTAGCTTTAGCATACTGCTGCTTGATCTGAGCTGGAGCCTGGATGACCGCTATCTGGTTGTTCCTGCCAACGACGCTCTGGTCTACGTCGATGTGCACACCAAAGAGATGCAGTTAAAGCGGCTACCCGATGGCACTCAGATTGGCGAGCTTAGCCTTTATTCCGACCATCAGGCGTACACCTCGCCATTAACCATCAGCAGCAACCAACATAACTTTCACATTGTAAAAGTTAGTCTTGATGACGATGATGCAGAAGTTGAAGTCACACCCTTGCTGCATGCGGCTGGCAACACCATGGCCATTGCACTGGATCCGACCCAAACCGATCGCTCGGTTTTTTCGGCAGACTTTACCGGCAGCTGGCAGTTGTGGCTGCAGAACAAGGATGGCTTGCAACAGCTGACAGAACTAGCAGAATCCAGCAGTCCCATTGCCGATCTGTCCTGGTCACCCAACGGGCGTATGGTCGCGTTTTCTCAGGCGGGCAATTTGTATGTGCTGGATATTCAGCAACAACATCTCAGGCAAAAAAGTGATCAGAGCAATGTTGGGCGGCCAGTTTGGAAAGCTGACAGCAGCGGGCTTTATCTGGTGAAAGTGCAACAAAGCGGTGAGTATGTCTGGTCATACGATTTGTTCAGCGAGCAATGGCAGCAAAAAAGCCATCTTCCTGCCACCCATCCGGTGGTGGATGCGACAGGCCAGCTGCACTACCACAGAGCGGGTCAACTGATGCGTTATGTCGATGGTGGCCGCCAAGATAGCCCCGTACTGGCTGCTGACGAACGAAGCCAATGGTTCCCGGTGATGCGGTTCCAGCAAGATGCCATCTATCGTTTCAACATCATGGGAACTTTGGCCAGAACCTTGCCGGGCAATCCAGAGCAAACCCAAATTTGGGATATTCCTTACCAGATTATACAACTGCAACCTGATCCGCACTCGGCAAACACCGTTTTTCTAACCATCTACCAGCCGGCAGAGCAGTCCATTAAGTTTGTTGAGTGGCGCTAAAACCAGCCCCGGTCATACCACCGGGGCTGGTCATTATAAACCAAAGACAACTTTTTCACTTTTTAAGAGCCGGCTGCTGCCATAGCTGAACAGGACAAACAGCAACAAGGTTAGCAGGGTGGATACCAGCAATTGCGGCAGTGGCAAAGCGCTGCCCTTTAAATACTCGATCATCGCCTGCTGCTGTGCCGCTATTGGCAGCCATTGCACGTAGTCGCTGGCGATGTTGTAGGTGGTCACCATGCTCAACGTCAGTGGAATAAAAAGCACCATGGTGACGTAGGTTTGCGCCTCTTTGAACGACTTGGCCATAAAGGACACCAAAACTTGCAGACTAGCAGACAACAGCGCCAATGGCATGCCAATCAACAGCGTGAACAACATAAAGTCGGCATTCAAACGGATGGTAAAACCCAATTGCTCCCAGGGTACCAGGCCATAGGCAAACTTAGAAACCACCAGAATGACCACCAGACCTAGCATGGAAAAGCTGGTAATGGCCAGCACTTTGGCAACAACCAGCTGCCAGCTCAGCAAAGGCTGACTCAGCAACAAAGTCAGTGAGTTGCGTTCACGCTCACCGGCACTGGTATCAATGGCCAGGTTCATGGCGGCATAAAACAAGGTCAGAATGATGGTCAGCGTAGCAATCCCCAAAAACATGCCACCACGCGAATCCGGCGTTGCCTGATCATGGATTTGCACATCCACCGGCTGCATCAGCGCCGGATCAATACCACGCGCCATCAGCCGTAATTGAGCCACCTCGCTGTTGTAGTGCCCCAGAGCCCGCTCGATGCGCCGGATGGAACTTAGCAAGCGATCATCTGAATGATCCGCATCCAAGATCACGGTCGCCGGCCTGCCTTGCTGCATCTGCTGTTCAAAGTTATCCGCCAGCGATAGTCGTATCGCTCTGGCTTTACTTTCATCGCCATGAAGAATGTCACGGTTGGCCAGGTACTGCACCAGAGCAGGACCAGCATCGACGTTATCGATGCGGATGTACAGTTCATCGTTCGAGCTCAATTGCTGCAGCAGTACCGCAAACAACAGACACATCAGCACCGGGGTACCGATAGCGTAATACAGGCCCGCCATCACGGAGCGTTTATCACGACTGGCATCCAGCAGTTCTTTCCGTAACAAAGTGCGAATTAATGCGATCATGCTGCGATTCCTTCATCGGTTCCAATTAATGCAATAAATGCTTCTTCAAGGTTATTTTTACCGGTGCTGGCACAAAGTTCAGCCGGCGTGCCCTGCGCCAATACCCTGCCTTTGGCCATCACCACCACCTGATCACAGAGGGCTGCAACCTCCTGCATCACATGGCTGGAAAAAAGCACACAATGCCCTTGTTGCTTCAGGCGCAGCAGCAGCTCGCGCAATACCCGGGTGCTCATCACATCCAGACCACGGGTGGGTTCATCCAGCACAATATTGGTGGGTTGATGCACAATGGACTGTGCCAAGGCCACTTTCATCCGTTGGCCCTGTGAAAACCCCTGACAGCGCCGGTCGGCAATGTCGTCCATCTGCAGTACTTGCAGCACTTTGGCTGCAGCCTGCCGAGCATCAGCTGTTGCCATGCCATTGATCCCGGCAAAAAACTCCAGATACTCACGTGGGGTTAATCGCTCGTACAGGCCAAAAGGATCCGGAAACAACCCCAGCTGCTTTCGCGCCTGCAGTGGTTGCCTGGCGATATCCAGCCCATCGATTTCAGCCTGACCACGGTCGGCTTTTAGCAGGCCAAACAAGGTACGTAAGCAAGTGGTTTTCCCTGCCCCATTTGGCCCCAACAAGCCAGTTATAGTGCCATTTTCTGCCTGGAAGCTCAGGCCATTCAACGCCTGAACCTCGCCTATTTTTTTGTACAAATCCGTGACTTTGATCATGGCTTACTCCTGATTCTGATGTTGTATTGACGCTGGTGCCGTCGGCATCGCGATACCATTGGCGTTGGTCAAAAATGACTGACGAAGTGGTTGTTCCAGGCAGCTACCATCCAGCGCTTCGACCGACTGCTCAGCAATAAACTGACTGATTAATTTGGGGGCACAACGACTTTGGCTGGCAACAATATGGGTTGCTTCCGGTGCAATCAGATGTTTGGCATGACGCATTCGGGTCATCGCAAGCTCTGCTCCCTCGGGCGGCGTGACCGGATCCAACGCACCGGATAGCAGCAACACCGGTATCTCGGTGCTTAGCGGTTGAAGAAAGTCCGCTGCTGCAGGTGTTAGCTGCCAGATCGGACAAATGCTATCGACCGCTGCCATCCATTCCCGTCCCAGATAGCTGTCGCTGTAGTAAGCCCGGTTTTCTTCGGTCCAAAATGGCCAGTCTTCCACGCAAACCACTGCAGTATTCACACCAATGGACAAGTCGGTCACCATGTCCTGTGCCAGCATCAAACCAACCAAGGCGCTGTAATCACCCTGACTGGCCTTTTCAACAGCCAATGGGATCAAAGCGCGGGTGCTGTTGCTGTAGAGGCCAAACCGAAGTGCCTGCTGCAACTTGGAGCGGGTTAATGTCAGCTCGATGCGCTCAAACGTGCGGGGGTGCCGAACTACGGTGTGGATGGGTGCTTGCTCAAGCTGTGTGATCAGCTGCTGCAACTGCTGGCTGGCTTCAGGAAATGTCTTGCTACAAGCCGGTGAGGCTTCACAGTCCCGGTACAATGCCGCCAAAGAGGCATCCGATGCCAGCCCCATAGCAGCAAAACTTTGCTGAAAGGCAACCACGCCATCCAAAGTCGCACTCAACACGGCTTGCGGGTATTGGCGCATGTATTCCTGCGCCATGCGGGTGCCATAAGAGCCGCCGTATAAATGGAGTTTCTGGTAACCCAGTGCTAGCCGGACGGCCTCGAAATCACTGGCTGCAGCCTGAGTGGTGTAGTGCTGTAAATCAACCTGAAGCTGTTGCTGGCAAGCCTTCATTTCGCTGCGTATCAGTTCTGACATGTCGATTGAACTCTCATCGAGCGCAAACTGAGTGACAAGATCCATCGCATCGCACTGCAATAACCCGGATCGGCCAGTGCCACGCTGGTCAACCAACACAATATCACGCGTCTCGCGGGCATAGCGCAACGAGTGCGCGAAGCTTGCAGCAACGTCAAAAGCGGATTGGCCAGGGCCACCGGCAAAAGCCAGCACCGCTTCATTCGGATAGACGGGCTTAATGGCCGGTAGCACGGCAAAATGAATGCCAATGCTGCCTTGATCGCTGCCATCATTGTCGGTTGATACGGGTTGGTTGATACGTCCGCACAGCATGCGATCACTGAGCCCCTTGGCATGACAAGGTTCCAGCATGGCACTGCGAGCGCCAGATAAAGGCTCAGCAATGGCTGAGGCAGACAACAATAAAGCTGCCATCGTACTTAGTTTACTGAGACGGCTTAACGAGGATGAATAGCGCATCTTGACTCCCTGGTATCCATGGTTTGGTAAATGACCAGCCTGTGTTCAGGTCCGGATAGCCAAACTATAAAGTGGGAGTGGCCAGCTGTCGCTTATGAAACTCTTAGCAATTCATCCAGAATAATATTTAAATAAGCAATTGATTTAAAATGAATTAAATTTATTATCTAACTATTATGAAGCCAAACTGGTGAAGATATGTGGCAGCGCGCCTGTAGCGTTTCAAATAGCAGGCTTAGCAAGAGCAAAAAAAAAGCCACCCGGAGGTGGCTTTTGGCAAGGCGCGGGGCCTGCTTATTTGGTTTTGCGCAATTTACGGATCAATTGCAGCTGCGCAATGGCTTCTGCCAACTGAGCCGCCGCTTCAGCGTAGTCGAAGTCGGCACTGGCGTGTTGCATGGCTTCTTTCGCACGGTTTTGTGCTTCAAGAATAGCCTGCTCATCCAGATCTTCCGCCCGTTTGGCGACATCGGCCAATACGGTGACGCCATCCGGCTGCACTTCCAGCACGCCGCCAGCAACATAGATGAAGTGCTCTTCACCAAATTGCTTGACGATGCGCACCATGCCTGGCTTGATTGTCGTCAGCAACGGGGTGTGGAAGGGTAAAATACCCAGCTCACCATCGGTGCCGCTTACTTCGACATACTCGACCAGGCCGGAGAAGATTTTATCTTCTGCACTGACTACGTCCAGATGCACTGTCATCGCCATCTTGCCTCCTCAGCTGATTATTTCAGCTTCTTCGCTTTCTCGATGGCTTCTTCAATGGAACCAACCATGTAAAAAGCCTGCTCTGGCAAATGGTCGAACTCGCCTTCCAGGATGCCTTTAAAGCCGCGGATGGTATCTTTCAGTGACACATACTTACCTGGTGAACCGGTAAATACTTCCGCCACGAAGAACGGCTGTGACAGGAAACGCTGAATTTTACGTGCCCGGAATACCGTGGTTTTATCCTCATCCGACAGCTCGTCCATACCCAGGATGGCGATGATGTCTTTCAGCTCTTTGTAACGCTGCAGTACGGTTTGTACGCCACGAGCCACTTCGTAGTGCTCTTTACCAATCACCAGTGGATCCAGCTGACGAGAAGTTGAATCCAGCGGATCGATCGCCGGGTAAATACCCAAAGAAGCGATGTTCCGGCTCAGTACCACGGTCGCATCCAAGTGCGAGAAGGTGGTCGCTGGCGATGGATCGGTCAAGTCATCCGCAGGCACGTAAACCGCCTGAATGGAGGTGATGGAGCCGGTTTTGGTCGAGGTGATACGCTCTTGCAGCACACCCATTTCCTCGGCCAGCGTCGGCTGATAACCTACTGCCGATGGCATACGACCCAACAGCGCGGATACTTCTGTACCGGCCAGGGTGTAACGGTAGATGTTATCGACGAAGAACAGCACGTCACGGCCTTCATCACGGAATTTTTCCGCCATGGTCAAGCCGGTCAGAGCAACACGCAAACGGTTACCTGGTGGTTCGTTCATCTGGCCATACACCAGCGATACTTTATCCAGTACGTTGGAGTCTTTCATTTCATGGTAGAAGTCGTTACCTTCACGGGTACGCTCACCCACACCAGCGAATACCGAGTAACCACTGTGCTCGATCGCGATGTTACGGATCAGCTCCATCATGTTGACGGTTTTACCGACACCAGCACCACCGAACAGACCAACTTTACCACCCTTGGCGAACGGACATACCAGGTCGATAACCTTGATGCCGGTTTCCAGCAGGGCGTTGGACGCCGCCTGATCTTCGTAGCTTGGTGCTTCGCGGTGGATGGACCAACGCTCTTCTTCACCGATAGGGCCAGCTTCATCGATCGGCTCGCCCAGTACGTTCATAATACGGCCCAGTGTGGCTTTGCCAACTGGGACCTGAATGGCTTTACCGGTATTGCTGACAGTAGCGCCACGGCGCAGACCGTCAGTTGTGCCCAGAGCGATGGTACGCACTGTGCCACCACCCAGCTGCTGCTGTACTTCCAGCACCAGACCTGAGAGGTCACCGTCAGTTACGTTCAACGCGTCATAGATACCAGGTACCGCATCTTGTGGAAAGTCGATATCCACAACGGCGCCAATAATTTGGACTACCTTACCTTGACTCATGTTGTTTCCTCAAATGTCTCAAAACTGTTCACTTAACCAACCGCAGCTGCACCCGATACAATCTCACTCAGCTCTTGAGTGATGGCGGCCTGACGGGCTTTGTTGTAGACCAACTTCAGCTCATCCATCAGGTTGCCGGCATTGTCGGTGGCCGCTTTCATGGCGACCATACGGGCAGCGTGTTCACAGGCGGCGTTTTCCACCAGCCCCTGATACACCAGCGACTCAATGTACCGATCCATTAGCATGTCGATAATCGGCTCTGGCTTCGGCTCGTAAATGTAATCCCACTTGTATTTACGCTTAGGCGCATCATGGGCTGGCAAAGGCAACAGTTGCTCAATCGTTGGCTCTTGTTTCATGGTGTTGACAAACTGGTTGTACACCAGATAGAGGCGATCAATACGACCTTCCAGATAGGCTTTCAGCATCACCTGCACGGACCCAATGATATCCGCGAGCTTCGGGTTTTCACCCGAACCGGCTTGCTGGGCCAGTACTTTGCCACCAAAACGACGGAAAAAAGCAGTGGCTTTGTTGCCGATTAAAGCAAACTCAGCTGACACGCCTTTCTCTTTCCAACTTTTTAGCTCCTGAACCACAGCTTTGAATTCATTGCTGTTCAGGCCACCACAAAGTCCACGATCGGTTGAGATAATGATGTAGCCAACGGTGCCTGCTTCGCGTTCCACCATATAAGGATGACGATAATCCAGGTTACCACCGGCCATGTTACCGATCACTTTGCGCATACCTTCAGCGTATGGGCGGGATGCAGCGACTCGCTCCTGCGCGCGGCGCATTTTGCTGACCGCAACCTTTTCCATAGCGCTGGTGATCTTGCGAGTATTGTTAATACTCCCAATCTTGCTTTTTATCTCTTTACCACCGGCCATGACGTTGTCTCCGTTTCATTCAACGACGAAGGGTGGCCGCAGCCACCCACGTCTGATTACCAGGTTTGGGTGGACTTGAAAGTCTCAACCACGTTTTTCAAACCTGCTTCAATCTCGTCGTTGTAGTTACCGGTTTTGTTGATTTCCGCCATCAGACCAGCATGCTCAGACTTGGCATAAGACAACAAGGCAGCTTCAAAGTCGCCAATCTTGTCGGTTGCTACGTCTTTCATAAAGCCTTTTTCAATGGCATAAATCGACAGCGTCATATCCGCTACGCTCATTGGCGCATACTGCAGCTGCTTCATCAGTTCGGTCACTTTCTGACCATGCTCCAGCTGGGCACGAGTTGCGTCGTCCAGATCGGAAGCAAACTGAGCAAAAGCAGCCAGTTCAGTGTACTGTGCCAAGGCCAGACGAATACCGCCCCCCAGCTTTTTGATGGCTTTGGTCTGAGCTGCACCACCAACCCGCGATACCGAGATACCCGCATTCACCGCAGGGCGAATACCGGCGTTGAACAAATCGGTTTCCAGGAAGATCTGACCATCGGTGATGGAGATCACGTTGGTTGGAACGAAAGCAGAGACGTCACCGGCTTGGGTTTCAATGATCGGCAGTGCGGTCAGTGAACCGGTTTTGCCTTTCACTTCGCCATTGGTGAGGCGCTCGACGTAGTCAGCATTAACGCGCGATGCACGCTCCAGCAAACGGGAGTGCAAATAGAAGACATCACCCGGATAAGCTTCACGCCCAGGTGGACGGCGTAACAGCAACGAAATTTGACGGTACGCAACGGCTTGCTTCGACAAATCATCATAGACAATCAGCGCATCTTCACCGCGGTCACGGAAGTATTCACCCATGGTACAGCCGGCATAAGGTGCCAGGAACTGCAACGCCGCCGCTTCAGAAGCAGAAGCTACCACGACGATGGTGTGAGCAAGGGCGCCGTGCTCTTCCAACTTACGTACCACGTTGGCAATGGTCGAGGCTTTCTGACCAATGGCGACATAGATACATTTTACGCCGGTGCCTTTCTGGTTGATGATGGCATCGATGGCCAGCGCGGTTTTACCGGTCTGACGGTCACCGATCACCAGCTCACGCTGGCCACGGCCGATTGGGATCATCGAATCGACTGATTTGTAACCGGTTTGCAGTGGCTGGTCGACCGATTGACGATCGATAACACCAGGGGCGATTTTTTCGACCGGCTCAAAACGAGCCGCTTCGATGCTGCCTTTACCATCGATAGGAGCACCCAGAGTGTTCACTACGCGGCCCAGCAAGGCTTCACCTACCGGAACTTCTAAGATACGACCGGTACTTTTAACTTTGGTGCCTTCGGTTAAGTCCGCGTACGGACCCATCACCACAGCACCGACCGAGTTGCGCTCTAAGTTAAGCGCAATCGCATATCGGTTGCCAGGAAGCTCGATCATCTCACCTTGCATACAATCCGCAAGGCCATTGATCCGAATAATACCGTCCGTGACCTGCACGATGGTACCTTCATTGCGAGCTTCACTGACCACATCGAACTGAGCAATACGTTGCTTAATCAGTTCGGCTATTTCAGTGGAATTCAGTTGCATACTCTGTTCCCCAATTAGGACTGCAGCGTGGTGATCAGGCGATCCAGCTTGCCACGGATCGAACCATCGATGACCATGTCACCCGCTTTCATTAACATACCGCCGACCACATTCGGATCAACGCTACAGTTCAATTTCACATTACGCGCCAGACGCTTGGATAACGCAGCAGCCAGTTTTTCCTGCTGAGCGGCACTCAGTTCGGTTGCCGCGATCACATCCACGTTTATTTCACGCTCGTGTTCATCTTTCAGCTCAGTAAACTGGACAAAAACTTCAGGCAGTGCCAGCAAGCGCTGATTTTCAGCCATCAACCGAATCATGTTCTGTGCTGGCTGATCCAGCTGATCAGCACAAACCTGATTAAACAGCGATGCCTGAGTGTCGGCGGTACTGTTGCTTAGCAAAAAAGCAGCCATCTGCTGGTCTTTTGCTACTTCGGCAGCAAAAGCCAGCATCTGTTGCCAGCCACTGAGGGCGTTGTTGTCACGCGCGTACTCAAAAGCGGCTTTTGCGTAAGGACGAGCAATATTCGTCAAGTTTGACATGGCTCGCTCCCGTTACAATTCCTGAACCAGTTTTTCCAGAATGTCGCTATGCGCAGCGTCATCAATTTCGCGCTGCAGAATGCGTTCAGCACCTGCAACCGCCAGAGCCGCCACTTGCTTGCGCAAGTCTTCGCGTAAGCGACTGCGCTCGGCATCCACTTCAGCCCGCGCCTGAGTCAGGATATGATCCCGCTCTTCGTTGGCTTTGCTGGTTGCTTCGTCAATCATCTTGCCTTCACGCTTGCGCGCTTGCTCGATGATGGCAGCTGCCTGCTCTTTCGCGTCGCGTAGAATGTCTTTGGCTTTATCCTGAGCGATGTGCAGATCTTTTTCTGCCCGATCAGTATGTGCCAGACCTTCGGCGATTTTCTTCTGGCGCTCTTCAATCGCTGCGTTGATCGGTGGCCACACAAATTTCAGTGTGAACCACACGAAGACAGCCATCGCAATCGACTGACCTATAAGGGTTGCGTTAATATCCACAACGAGCCTCCTTTAAAAGTTGGTTATCGGGGGACTCTTAAGCAAACGGGTTAGCGAACAACAGCAACAGAGCAACACCCACACCAATCATGGAGATCGCATCGATCAGACCTGCAAGGATGAACATTTTGGTTTGCAGCTGAGGAGCCATTTCCGGCTGACGCGCACTGGCTTCCAGGAACTTACCACCCATCAGGGCGAAAGCGATAGCCGTAGCCAAAGCCGCAGTAGACAGAATAATAGCTACAGCGAATAAAGTTGCAGTTTCAATACTCATTGAGTTTCTCCAGTTTTCAAAAGTTAAGGTTAAAAATTAAAGGTTAAAACACGTACAAATTAGTGCTTTTCTGCCGCCATGCTTAAATAAACAATAGTCAGCATCATAAAAATGAAAGCTTGCAAAACAATAACTAAAATATGGAACACCGCCCAGGCAAAGTGCAATGGCAATTGGCCAAGACCAACCAGAGCAATCAACAGGAAGATAACTTCACCGGCATACAGGTTACCAAACAAACGAAGTCCCAAAGAGATCGGCTTAGCTAGAAGCGTTACCAGTTCTAATACCAAGTTAAATGGTGCCAGTGCCCAATGGTTAAAAGGAGTAGTGGCCAGCTCTTTGGCAAAACCGCCCAGGCCTTTGTAGTAAATGGAGTAACCCAGGATCAGAATAAAGACACCCAGCGCCATGCCCATGGTGATGTTCACGTCTGTGGTGGGCGCAATTTTCAGGTAGCTCCACGGATGTGCCATCACCCGCTCCAGGAAACCATACTCAGCAGCGTATTCAGGCAAAGAACCGCTATTAAACGCCAAGCCTGCCATACCTGCTACCGTTGGGAACCAATCCACCGGAACCAGTTTCATCAGGTTCATCAGGAAGATCCACATGAAGATAGTCAGCGCAATCGGGGCTATCAGTTTGTCTTTAACGTGAAAAGTTTCCTTGACCGAGCTACCGACGAACTCGATGATCATTTCCACCATACACTGAAATTTGCCAGGCACACCGGTAGTCGCCTTACGGCCAACCCAGGCAAAAGAAATGATGAAGAGTGAGCCCAGGAACAAAGACCAGCCAAGCGCACCCAGGTTGATGGCCCAAAAGCCTTCCCCTATGGTGAGATCGGTTAAGTGGTGCTTAATGTAACCCTGGACTGAAATGTTGCTATCAGCCATGTTTCATCCTAATTATCAATGTTTAAAGAAAAAAACGGCCGACCATTGCGCCAGCAGGGTGACGATGTAGCTGGTGAGTAGTGCAGAGGCCACCACATCATCCTGTCGCATCACCCCGATAAATAATCCAATCGTCAGCAAAATTTTTAGCGCATGACCACGCATAAACGATGTGCGGGCCTGATCGGCACTGCCTTGCGTTAAGTAGCGAAACGCAAAGAGTGCAAATACTAAATTCGGCAAAGCGGCAATCAGGCCGCCCTGCAAGGCGGAATAGGCCGCCTGTGCCCCCTGCAACAGCAAAAAAAGCAGCGACATCAAGGCTGCCACCAGCACTTGTGCAGCAATCAACTGGTAGGCAGAAACTCGTACCTGACGTGCTGTTGGCTGCATCCTGGCTCCATTGTTAACCACAGTGCCGTTTTCAGGGGTAAAAAACCTGCGTAAGTATACTTATCTTGCCTTAATTTGCAACCAAAAGCGGTATAGTCCCGAGGATAAGCACAAAGCCCGTACGCCTTAATCTGTCTGGCCTTGCCATTGCATTTTACTGAGTATTTGCTCCAGCTCTGCCAGACTGGAATAGGCAATCACCATTTTGCCTTTGCCTTTGCGGTTGTAATCAATTTGCACCGGCGCCGCCAGATGCTCGCTAAGCCGGGTTTCCAGCGCTGCCACATCCGGATCTTTACGCACAATTGGTTTTTCTGCCGGCGGCTGCAACAAGCGCCGCACCAGATTTTCGGTTTCACGCACCGTCAGCTGTTTGGCAGCCACCAGGCGGCCGGCTTCGGATTGCTGTTCACCACCCAGCGCCAACAAAGCCCGGGCATGGCCCATGTCGATATCGCCATGCTCCAGCAGGACTTTGACATCGTCATTCAGTTGATTAAGGCGCAGTAAATTGGTGATGCTGGTACGGGATTTACCAACAGCGTCGGCTACTTGCTGGTGCGTTAAATCAAATTCCGTTAAGAGCCGCTCGAGTGCGACCGCCTCTTCCATCGCATTCAGATCTTCGCGCTGAATATTTTCGATTAGGGCAATGGCAACGGCAGCTTCATCTGGTACATCGCGGACGATGCAAGGCACTTCACTGAGTTGTGCCAGCTGGGATGCACGCCAGCGCCGTTCACCGGCAATGATTTCGTAACTGTCGGTGGCCACTTTACGTACCACGATCGGTTGGATCACTCCCTGGGCACGAATGGAAAGCGCTAAATCTTCCAGCGCCTGTTGTGACATGTCTTTACGTGGTTGGTACTTGCCAGGATGCAAGAATTCGATGGCCAGCTTTTGCAGCTCCGTACTGTTGCTGCGATTGCCTTGATCAGCCGGCTGACTAGCGGTCAACAGTGCGTCCAATCCGCGGCCAAGCCCTCGTTTTTTTACCACCATCTGCTTGTGATTCCTTATGATTCTGTCAGAGTACTTTTGGGCTGCTGGCTGCTTTTGCTATCGGCCCGACGCAGCAACTCACCGGCCAGAGCCAGATAGGCTTTGGCACCGGTCGAGCTTTTGTCGTAGTACATCACCGGTGAGCCAAAGCTTGGTGCCTCCGCCAACCGGATATTACGCGGGATCACCGTACGGTACACCTTGTCGGCGAAATGCTGCTTCAGCTGCTCGGATACGTCGTTGGCCAAGCGGTTGCGCGGATCGTACATGGTGCGCAAAATACCTTCAATTTTCAAATCGGCATTCACCACAGCCGCCAGCTGACGAATGGTGTCCATCAGTGCCGTTAAGCCTTCCAGCGCATAGTACTCACACTGCATCGGGACCAGCACCGAGTCGGCAGCAGCCATGGCGTTTACCGTCAGCATATTTAAAGATGGCGGGCAATCGATAAAGACAAAGTCGTAGCTGTTGCGCCAGGGTTTCAGTGCATTGCGTAGCCTAAGCTCACGGGCAAATACATCCATCAAGCGCACTTCAGCGGCAGTTACGTCGGAATTGGCGGCCACCAGATGGTAGCCACCGCTGGTTTCTTTGACCACCACCTGATCCAGTGGCTTTTCATCCACCAGCAACTCATAGGCGGTAGCAGGTACCTCGTATTTATCGACGCCACTGCCCATGGTGGCATTACCCTGCGGATCCAAATCGATCAGCAAAACCTTGCGTTTGGTCGCTGCCATCGAAGCAGCAAGATTCACCGCTGTGGTGGTTTTTCCGACCCCACCTTTCTGGTTAGCAATTGCGATGACTTTTCCCACACCAACCCCTTGTATGCCTACTGTCAGGCTGTAATTTTTTTCAGTTCCACCAGATAGCGCTCAGCATCCTGCTCTGGCAGCTTCAGTTTGTGCACAGCCGTTACTCTAACAAAATCCGCTAAAGCTGCAATTTCTTCTTCCACCGCAGCGCCTTTCATCGCCAGAAAACGCCCCTGGCTGGCCGGCAGGTGCTGACACCAGTGCAGCATATCACTCAGATTGGCAAAGGCACGGCTAAGAACCGCATCATAGCCTTGCAATGGCAAGTGATCTTCAACCCGGCTTTGTACTGGCTCGATATTGGCTAAACCCAACTGGCGTTTTACTTCGTTTAAAAAACGAATACGTTTGCCCAGGCTATCGAGCAATACAAAGTTTTTTTCCGGAAATAAAATCGCCAGCGGTACACCGGGTAAGCCCGGGCCTGTGCCGACATCGATAATTCGCTGACAATCCGACTGTTGCAGGTAAGGACCTACCACCAGGCTGTCTAGCAAGTGGCGACTGATCATCTGTAGCGGCTCACGCACCGAGGTCAGATTGTAGGCTTTGTTCCACTTGTGCAGTAACTGCAAAAAACCGATCAATTGGTCACGTTGCAGCTCGCTTACATTCAGGTTGGTTTGCGCCAGCTGACGATCAAGTTCAGCTCGCAGCATCAGGCCGTTTTCCTCAGCAAACCCTGTTTTTTCAGATACACCAATAGCAAGGAAATCGCTGCCGGGGTAATGCCGGAAATCCGCGCTGCCTGTCCAACCGTTTCCGGTTGTGTCTGATTTAATTTTGCCACCACCTCGTTGGATAAGCCTTTGACCTGACTGTAATCAAACTGAGCCGGTAAGCGTGTTTGCTCATGACGTTTTTGTTTGTCAATTTCGTCCTGTTGCCGCTCGATGTAACCCTGATATTTGATTTGGATCTCTACTTGCTCAGCGGCCAAAGGATCGATGCCTTCAACACCTAGCCCCTCAATCGTCACCAAATCGCGATAGTTCACCTCAGGGCGACGGATCAACTCTTCCAAACTGGCTTCACGGCTAAGCGGTGTTTTCAACAAGGCATTGACATCGGCAAGTGCCGGATGTTGCGGGTGGATCCATTGCTGCTGCAAACGTTGACGTTCCAATGCAATCTGTTCCATTTTCTCATTGAATCGGGCCCAGCGCAGATCATCCACCAAGCCAAGCTCACGGCCTTTGGCAGTAAGACGGGCATCGGCGTTGTCTTCCCGCAGCATCAACCGGTACTCGGCCCGACTGGTGAACATGCGGTAGGGCTCTTTGGTACCCAGGGTGGTCAAATCGTCTACCAAAACGCCCAAATAAGCCTGCTCCCGACCAGGCGCCCAGCTGTCCTTGCCTTGCACTTGCAAAGCGGCATTCAAACCTGCCAAAAGCCCCTGAGCTCCAGCTTCTTCATAGCCGGTGGTGCCGTTGATTTGTCCGGCAAAGAACAAGCCACGGATAAATTTGGTTTCCAGCGAGTGTTTCAGATCGCGTGGATCGAAGAAATCGTATTCAATGGCATAGCCCGGCCGGGTGATATGAGCATTTTCGAAGCCCTTGATGGAGCGTACCAGCTCGATTTGCACGTCAAAAGGTAAGCTGGTGGAGATGCCGTTTGGGTAGACTTCATGCGTGGTCAGGCCTTCTGGTTCGACAAAGATCTGATGCTGATCTTTATCAGCAAAACGCATGATCTTATCTTCAATCGATGGGCAATAACGGGGGCCAATGCCTTCAATCACACCAGAGTACATGGGTGAGCGATCCAAACCACCCCGGATCACCTCATGGGTATGCTGGTTGGTGTAGGTGATGTAACACGGGATCTGCCGTGGATGCTGAGCTACTGAGCCAATGTAGGAAAACACCGGCAAGGGTGTATCGCCAGGCTGTGGTTGCATCACACTAAAATCAATGCTTCTGGCATCAATGCGGGGTGGTGTGCCGGTTTTTAACCGATCCACCCGTAATGGTAATTCCCGCAAACGTCTGGCAAGCGCAATAGCCGGTGGATCACCTGCCCGTCCGCCGCTGTAATTTTGCAAACCGATATGGATCTGACCACCAAGGAAAGTACCTGTGGTAAGCACCACGGCTTTTGCCATAAAGCGCAAGCCCATCTGAGTGATCACACCTTTGACCTGATCCTGTTCGACAATCAGATCGTCACAGGCTTGCTGAAAAATAAACAAATTAGGTTGGTTTTCAAGGCTGTGTCGAATAGCTGCTTTGTAGAGCTGACGATCGGCTTGGGCTCTGGTGGCTCGAACCGCTGGGCCTTTGGATGCATTCAGAGTGCGAAACTGGATCCCGGCCTGATCAGCAGCTAGCGCCATGACACCACCTAAGGCATCTATTTCTTTTACCAGATGACCTTTGCCAATACCACCAATCGCCGGGTTACAGGACATTAGTCCCAGCGTATCAATATTGTGCGTCAGCAACAGCGTTTGCATGCCCATGCGTGCTGAAGCAAGCGCAGCTTCAGTACCGGCATGGCCGCCGCCAATTACGATCACATCAAAGGTGGTTTGGTAGTGCATTTGGTGCCTCGAATGATTTCGCTACTAATTCGCTACTAAGCAAAAAGGGCACGTATTGTACCCTGTTTCAGCGGATGGAACCAACCTGAAAATCAACTCAGATCCTATGGATCAGTAAAGATCTAATTAAAGGATCTTTTTTAAAGATCTTTTATTACTGTTACTACTAAGCAGCTGGTTTTCAGTGTGTAAGGTCATTTTTCTAAGAAAGATCATTGTATTAGATCCGATCGGATCCTGTGATCAAGACCGGATCCTGTAGGATCGAACCTATGGATAACCAGTCTACTTATCCACATGGTCAGGCTGCTTGAATTATATAAAGAGGATAAATACAGCTTATCCTTGGGTTTATACATTCTTTATACACAAAAATAATTTTTAATGATGATATCTGTGTATAAGCTGCTGGTAAGCGGTGATCAATCACGATCAAAGGATCAGGCTAACTGAGTGTGGCCAAATAATCAGGCAACCAGATCAGGGCCTGATCTTCTGGTAACTCTGGTGTTTGCACATCGATTTCCAACGCTGGCAGCAGTTGTTTTGCCCCCAGTTGCTGCAACAAAGTGGCCATGGTTCGCCCTGCTTGACAAAAAGTATCGTAGCTGGAATCACCTAAAGTGATCACAGCGAAAGAAATTGTGGTAAGATCTGGTTGATCTTGTGCTAATCGATCCGCGAAGGGTTGAATATTATCAGGCAGATCCCCTGCGCCATAAGTGGATGTGATCACCAGCCAGCTGTTACTGCCGCTGAGTTGATCCAATTCAGGAGTTAACTGAAGCTGCGCTTCTAAGCCTCCTAAAGCCATGGTTTCCGCAACCTGTTCTGCCACATATTCCGCTGCACCCATCTGGCTGCCGACAAGGATTTGGATCATTGATCTGTCCTTAAGTTTGTTGGATGTTTGACTATACTACAACTGGAAGATGATTTGGCGGTGCACTGGGCATTGCCGGATTTTTGGTGTTTTTACTGCCTGGCAGGCAAGGTAAAGACCAGAATAGCACAACCATGCTGCCTGCCTGTGTATTGAGGTTTTATTATTTATGTCTGAAGTGACATCTTTTGCTGAACTGGATCTGCCAGAAGCTTTATTAAAGGCTGTGGCTGAACTTGGCTATGAAACGCCATCGCCTATTCAGGCCGAGTCGATCCCGAAACTCCTGGCGGGCAATGACTTGCTTGGTCAGGCCCAGACGGGTACCGGTAAAACAGCGGCTTTTGCTTTGCCACTGTTAGCACGGTTGGAAGCTGGCCAGCGTGAGCCACAAATTCTGGTGCTGGCACCAACCCGTGAATTGGCAATCCAGGTGGCAGAAGCTTTTCAATCCTACGCCAAGTACCTACCACAATTTCATGTGCTGCCAATTTATGGTGGCCAGAGCTACAGCAACCAGCTGCGCTCGCTGAAACGTGGTTGCCAGGTGGTGGTAGGTACGCCCGGTCGTATCATGGATCATTTGGATCGCGGTACCCTGGTGTTGGATAAACTCAAAGCCATTGTGCTGGATGAAGCTGACGAAATGCTGCGGATGGGCTTTATCGATGATGTGCAGGTGATCATGGATAAAACACCGCCAGGCCGTCAGGTGGCGATGTTCTCAGCAACCATGCCAACCCAAATCCGTGCCATTGCCCAGAAGCATTTAAGCAATGCGCATGAAATTAAAATTGTCACCAAAACCAGCACCGTAGAGCGAATTACCCAACGCTTTGTATTGCTGGAGAACAACCAGAAACTGGATGCATTAACCCGCTTGCTGGAAGGTGAAGATTACGATGCCAGCATCGTCTTTGTCCGTACCAAAAGTGCCACTGAAGAAATTGCGGTGAAACTGGGCGCCCGCGGTTATGCGGTGGCCAGTTTAAATGGTGATATGAACCAGACGCACCGTGAGCAAACCATTCGTCGTATTAAAGATGGCCAGCTGGACGTGATCGTGGCGACCGATGTTGCCGCCCGTGGTCTGGATGTGGAGCGTATCAGCCTGGTGGTGAACTACGATATTCCATACGACAGCGAAGCCTATGTACACCGGATTGGCCGCACCGGCCGGGCTGGTCGTGAAGGCAAAGCGATTTTGTTTGTGTCGCCACGTGAGCGTCGTTTATTGCGCAGCATTGAACAGGCCACCCGGCAGCCGATTGAGCAAATGACACTGCCTACCGGTGCGGTGATCGAGCAACGCCGGATCCAAAACTTCCGGGCTGAACTGGCGCAGTCGATTGAAACCCAGGATCTCACCTTCTTCCAGGGATTAATAGCACAGTGGCAGGAAACGCTGGATTGTGCGGATAACGAGCTGGCAGCGGCTCTGCTTTTCATGGCACAAAAAGATCAGCCGCTGAATGTGGCAGCTCAGTTCCCAGCATTGCGTGAGCCAAGCAATAAGCGTGATCGGGAACGCAGTGATCGCCCGGTACGCGAGCGTGGTGAGCGGCCTGATCGCGCTGAGCGTGGCCCTAAGCCGCGCCGCGAAATGAAAGGCGACTACACCACTTACCGGATTGAAGTAGGTAAAGAGCATGGTGTGCGGGCTGGTGATATCGTTGGCGCTATTGCCAATGAGGCCAACATTGATAGCCAGTTTATCGGCAACATCAAGTTGTTTGATCAATTCAGTACCGTTGAACTGCCAGCGACCATGCCGGCAGAGATTTTCCAGCACCTGAAAAAAGTCTATGTGCGTAAGCAAAAGCTGAACATCTCGGTCGATCAGGGCAGCACAGAGCGTCGTGCTCCAGGACCTGGCCCTCGTCCGGGTGCCGGTCCACGTCCTGGTGCAGCGCCCAAGCGTCGTTCACAGTAAACTACGGTTCGGATGTTTGTCCAAAGACCTGCCCTTAGCGGCAGGTTTTTTTATTGAAAAATGCCATAGGGCCCCATAGATCTACGTCATACCCTTTGTTGGAGTTTGCTATGATCCTTGCCTGCCCGCATTGCCACCGTTTAAACCGCCTGCCCGAGGAGCGCCTGAGCGCGCAGCCCAGTTGTGGTCAGTGCAAACAACCGCTGTTTTCCGGCCAGGTGCTGGAGCTGACGTCCGCTAATTTTGCACCGCACGCTGAAAAGTCTGAGCTGCCTTTGCTGGTTGATTTCTGGGCGCCCTGGTGTGGCCCTTGTGTGCAATTTGCACCAGTTTTTGCCAGCCTGGCCCGCGAACTGGAACCAAGGCTTCGACTGGCGAAGATCAATACCGAGCAACAGCAGGCACTGGCTGCCCGCTTTGCCATTCGTTCGATCCCAACACTGATGCTGTTTCGACAGGGCCAGCTGCTGGCGCAGCAAAGCGGGGCCATGCCAAAACAGCAACTGCTGCAGTGGTTACGGCAAAATTTGCACTAACTAAAGAGCTGCAGCAATTCGTCGGCGCTGCCTTGCCAGACGCCTTGTTGACTGCCACTGAACAGGCTATCTGCCAGCGCCTGCTTTTGCAGTTGCAGCAGTTGTATTTTTTGCTCGACCGTATCTTTGGCGATCAACTTGTAGACAAAGACTTTCTTGTCCTGGCCAATCCGATGTGCCCGATCTGTGGCTTGCTGCATCACGGCCGGGTTCCACCACGGATCATAGTGAATAACCGTATCGGCGGCGGTTAAATTCAAGCCGGTACCACCGGCTTTTAAGCTGATCAGAAACAGCGGCACTTCCCCTTGCTGGAAACTGTCGATCTGCTGCTGGCGCTTTTTGGTTTGGCCGGTCAGTTTGGCGTAAGGTATGCTGAGTTGCTGCATTACCTCTTCTATCAGCGCCAGCATACTGGTGAACTGGCTGAAAATAATGATTTTACGCCCTTCTTCTATCATCTCCGGTACATTTTGTGTCAGCCAGTCCAGTTTGGCGCTGCTTTGTACTTTCTGGGCACTGGGGAGCTTGACCAGGCGGGCATCGCAGCAGGCCTGGCGTAATTTCAGCAGCGCATCCAGGAACTCAATTTGGCTTTTGGCCAGGCCTTTTTCCGCAAACAACTGGCGGATATGGCTTTCCATGCTCAGCCGGATGCTGTCGTACAACTGGCGCTGATCGGCTTCCATCGCCAGATACTGGTCGATCTCGACTTTCTCTGGCAATTCGCTCATCACTTCGCTTTTGGTTCGGCGCAATAAAAACGGCGCCACCCGTTGCTGCAATTCCAGCCCGCGCTGCGGGTGCTGTTCACGTTCTATCGGCCGGCGAAACTGTTTGCGGAAAAAGGCATCGCTGCCCAGCAAACCAGGTAGGGCAAAGTCGAACAGGGATTTCAGCTCGCCCAGATGGTTTTCCAACGGGGTACCGGATAAACACAAGCGGAAATGGCCCTGTAATTTGCGAATAGCCGCTGTGGTCTGGCTGCGGCTGTTTTTAATTTGTTGGGCTTCATCCAATACGATGTGACTAAACTGGTGCTGCTGATAGTACTTCAGATCCCGTGCCATCAAGGGGTAGGTGGTAATGATAAGCTCGGCTTCGGCCAGTTGTTGCAAGGCTTTGCCACGCTGCTGACCGTGGATCACCTGAACATTCAGTTCGGGCGTGAAGCGCTCGGCTTCTTGCTGCCAGTTGCCAATCAGGCTGGTAGGACAAATCACCAGCGCCTGCAGCCGGCTTTGCTTTTTTTGTTGCAGTAAAAACGCCAGCGTTTGCAGGGTTTTACCCAGCCCCATATCATCGGCCAGAATGCCGCCAAAGCCGTATTGCTGCAAAAAGACCAGCCAGTTCAGGCCCTGTTGCTGGTAGGGTCTAAGCTCGGCGTGTAAACCCGCCGGCACAGCGATGCTTTCAATGCCCTGGAAATTTTGTAATTGTTGACTCAGTGCCCGAATATCACTGGCCTGATGAAAACTCAGTTGCTGTTCAGGCAGTTGCTGCAACAGGGCACTGCGATACGAAGGCAAGCGCAGGCTGCTGGGCTCGCTGCCTTGCTGCAAAAATTCCTGCAGGGTACTAAATAACGGTTGCAGCTGATTGGCTGGCAGCTTCAGGGTACGGCCATCCGGCAGGGGCAGCCAGAGGATGCTGCCGGGCTCGGGTTCACCGTGCTGCTGCAGCCATTGCTGCACCAAAGGCAGCATTGGCAGACGTTCATCGCCTAATTGCACATGCATATCCAGCTGAAACCAACCCGGCTGATCAGTGTGCACTTCAAATTCGGTGTCGGCTTCAATAATGCCGAGATCAAAGTCTGCATTTTGTATGATGGACCAACCCTGCTGCTGCAACCAGGGCTTGTCACGCTCCAGCCATTCCAGCCAGGCCACTGGGCTGTCGTCCACCACCGTAAAAAAGCGTTCAGCGCTGTGCTGCGAATGTTGCGGGTACAACTGGGTATCTTGCAATTGCTCAATGGCGGCCTGTTCCTGCTCGGGTTGGCGTTCAATCGCGAAATGCTGCTGGCCCTGGCAATGATGAAACACCAGCGGCGCATCGGCTGGCATGGCCGCCAGCTCTATCGAACCATAGCGAAAACAAAGCTCTGCCACCGGCAGGTTGCGCCGGCCCTGGCGCTGCATACCGAGTTTGAGTACTGGCTTGGGTACTTCTTGAATGCTGTTAATCTGAATATCGGCCGGTGCCGGCAGTTGTTCGGTTGGTAATGCCTGCTGCATGCCCAGCCAAAGCTGTGCCAGTTCGGCTTCGGGTACCTTGGGGATTTTCAGCAGGTGCTGCAGCTGTTCACCAGTGAGCCGCGTTTGGATCAGCCCCATTTCAAAGCGGCTTTCATCCAGGTACATCGGCGGTGTGGTATCTACAAGCCGCCAGCTCGGCAAGCCCTCCAGGGTGAGTTGCAACAGGTGGTGTTCATCTTGTTGCTGCCAGTTGAGCTGCAACGGTCGGTTGGGGCCTGGTTTAATTTCTTGCTGTACTTTTTGCCAGAAGCAGCGGCCACTTTGCAGCATGGTTTGCAGCGCCAGGGCTCCCCAGCGCTCTTTTAACAGCATCTGGCCAAATCGATTCTGGCTGCTGATAAGCCCAAGCAGACGGAAATCTTCGCTGCAGCCCCAGTGCGGGATATAGCCCTGACGGTAATCGTGCTCACTAAGCAGGCTGCCCTGACCAAAACCGCCTTTTTTCAGTCGTCTGGCACGGCGTGGGCTAACACTCAGGCCTTGCTCAGTCAGATCCAGTAAAAACAATACCCGATCTTTGTATTCCAGTTCGACCGGTTGTTGCTCCAGTTGCTGCAAGCTATTGAGCCAGAGCTGGACTTTGTCTTGCTGCTGCTGATGTTGCTGCTCTTGCAGTTGGATGACTTTGAGCAACACCGCCAGGGTGTGTTTGCAATTGACTGCCACCGGGCAGCTGCAACGAGCCTGCAGTTGCCAGTCTCGGCCCTGACGCAGCAGCCGGATGGTCTGACGGTAGGGTATCAACGAATTGCCCCAGACCTGGGCATCAATCCGGCTGTAATCATCGGCTACCTCCAGCCGGAACACTTTATTTTGCTCCAGATAGGGTTGAGCGCGCTGATAGACGGCTGCGCCATAACGCAGTTTGAGTTCGTAATCCGACAGTGGAAACAGCTGAGTCTGGGGATCGGGCATGAAGCAAGGGTCCGCGAATTTTTTGCAAACGGCTATTGTAACGGTTTTGCGCTGATTTCCCCAGTGCTTTAGCGATAGTTGACGGTCATTACTGTGTTAAGTGCTGCAACGCACCGATCGGTTAGCTCTAAAGGTGTAGTTTTAAACCTCATCCTGAATTCCATACCTCATGGCGATTCAGAACTTTCGCGGTAATAAAACCGGGCAAGTAATGCTGTGATGAAGCCGTTATCCCGGGCATTTTGTCCGGCTAACACAGCCGATCCAAAGGAGATTCACATGAAAAAGTTACATTCACTTGTTTTCTATGCACTGGTTACGCCAGCGCTAACGCTAGGTGCTGGCTCTGTACTGGCTCAGTACACCACCGACCAGGATAGTGGTCGCGCACAGCAAAGTACCCAGGTTAATACGGCCAGTACCCCAAATACCAGCAGTTATGATCAACACAAGCAGTCCGAACGCAAGACTGAAAACGAGCAACGTAAACATCGCGACCAGTCCCGCAGCCAAAATCGTGGACACATCGATGCCATCCCCACAAATGGTATGCATGCCAGCAATCTGATTGGTGCGGATGTGCAGACCAGAAACGATGATGACATCGGCTCGGTGGATGATTTGGTCATTGATAAAGATGGCCAGGTGGTGGCTATTATCGTCAGTGTTGGTGGTTTTCTCGGCATGGGCCAAAAAGACGTGGCCATTGGTTGGGATAACGTCACGCGTTCAGGAACGTCGGATAACCAGGAGCTACGGGTTGATGTGAGCCGTGAGCAGCTGAACGCGGCACCTACCTTTGAAAAACGTGATCAATCCAGAACGGCTCGCTCTGCTTCGCGCGATCAAAGTGCTCAACAAGGCAGCCAGCAACGTGGTCAACAGCAAGGAACAGAGCAGCGGTATCAGCAAGGTTCGCAGCAACGTACCCAGGAAGGAACTGCGCAACGTACCCAACAAGATACGCAGCATCGTACTCAGCAAAGCGGACAACAGTCTGATAGGCATGCAGAGACCAATCGCCACAACACGCGCGATCAATCCCGCATGCAACACCGCGGACACATCAGCTCCGCACCGTCTGATGGCATGCATGCCAGCAACTTGATTGGCACCAATGTGCGTACCAACGACAACGAAGACATCGGCTCGGTGGATGATCTGGTGATTGACGACAATGGCCGGGTGGTGGCGATTCTGGTCAGTGTCGGTGGTTTTCTCGGCATGGGCCAAAAAGATGTGGCCATCGGTTGGGATAATGTCACGCGTTCAGGCTCTAGCGATAAGCAGGAACTGCGGGTCGATGTGACGCGTGATGATTTACGTGCTGCACCGACTTTTGCTGGCCGTAATTAAGCGTTCGTAGGCTGGCAAAGCCTGAGTAAATAAGCGGCAGAGGAGAAATCCTCTGCCGCTTTCTTTTGGTGCTGTGCCTTACAACAGCAAGGCAAGTAAGATAACAATCGGAATAGGTACTCCGAGAAACAACAGCAATATAGCTCGCATAACAATCTCCTTTCAGTGGGTTAGTGGTATATTAAGCATCGCGCTGACGACCACCATAGACCGCCATCAGGCTTGCCGTGAAGGCGCCCATCAGCAAGGCGATAAACATCCAGAGTGCGGCATAAGCAGTGGCTTTGCGTGCCTCATCTGCCGCTTCGCGGGCACTGGTTTCTGCTTCATCCAGCGCTGTTTGCAATTGACGAAAGCTGGTAGCAACGCGCTGCTCGGCAGCTTGCTGGCTCAGGTTGGTGCGTTGTGCGACCAGCTGAGCGATATAGCGCTCGTCCTGTTGCTCCAGGTTGCCAGTACGCAGCGCTTGCAGCACGATGCGAACAACTTCGCCAGACGGTGTATCTGCTTCAGCACTTCGCTGCTCTGATGCTGGTTGAGCACTACGGAACATCGAGTCAATAAAATACCCGATGGTGTGATTGCCCTCGTTGTTGCCATCATCGCTTGCCGCCAGGGTGGCAACGGTGTCGATTGCCTTACCACCAGCACTGGCTGCTCCGCTGACAACTGTGCCCACCGCGGTGGTGAGCAGTGCCGCGGTCAGCAAGGTGGCGATGGCCCAGGTCAAAAAGCCGTGCGCGGTGTCACGGAAGTACACCTCATCGGTATGCACCGCGGCCCACTTGATGCGCAAGCGACCGGCCAGATAACCACCCATGCCGGATGCGGCAAGCTGGGTGAAACTTAACCAGAGAATGGCGGCAAACCCAATCTTCGCTACACTGACACCCTCCATGCTCCAGGGCGACACCGCGCTAAAACCAAACCCTGTGCCCAGAATCACCAGGATCAGGGATAACGCAGCGGCGCCTGCTGCGCCGGCAAAAATGGCTGCCCAGGAGACAGCACTGTTCTTGCTGGGGCCCTCGGTGACTTGTGCCGGAACCTGACGTGCTCTGGCCGGACTTGCAACTGTATTGACTTCTGACATAAGACTTTCCTTCTTTAGTACTGATGAACGTTGTTCACCAGGGTGATGGCATCGCTGCCGTTGCTCGGTGCGCTGACACACAACCCATGCTTGGGTTGTGTCATGCCGTGGCAGCTGTGCTGTCGATAGAGGGATGACGGTGGGCGGCTATCGCCTTGATAAACGCAGCCGCCACCGTGGCGGCATCGGCCGCTTCTGCCAGTAAAACGCCCTCGTCATCGTCCATGCTGAGCGCAATACCAGCCATCTCCAGTAGCTTTTGGCCAGCGCCAAGCGCGAGGATGGTTTTGCAGTGCCTGAACAGATCCTTGATAAACTCCATGGTATGGCCATGCCCCGCCAGTGCCTGGATGGCTGTGCTGCCATCGGGTACCAGCAGCGCATCAAACAGCACGGACGGCGCATTTTCCATCGATTTATTGGCCTCTATCTGTTCGCCGGCTGAGCCAACAAAGATGCCCAGCCGTGGCCCGACAAAATGCACCACGGCACCGGCCTCTAGCAGCGCATCGTACAAGGTGCGCAATGACACATGGTCGACGCCATCTTCAATCAACACAGCAACTTTTCGGCTGCGGATACCGCACTGGCCGGGCAGGGCTCTTAGCGACAAGGCCGGGGAAAGGGTCACCTCGGGCGGTTGTGGTTGGTTGCAGGCTCTGGGCATGGCCTCGGGCACATCCATGCCCAGGCCAGCCGCTACGCCTTTGGCCAATTCTGCAGACACATTGACCAGCGAAGACAGCATCCGCTTTCGGATGGCAGGCACATTAACCATGCTAAGCTCAAAACGAAAGGCCGCGGCAATGTGCTCTTTCTCGACCGCCGTTTGGCTGTCAAAGAACAGGGTGGCCTGGGCGTAATGCTCGGCAAATTTCTCTGGCTGGCCCCGTACCTTGTCTGCGTTTAAGGGTTCAGGGAAAGAGGCAAAACCGCTGGCGCCAGCCTGAAACGGGCAGCCACCGGCCAATGAGTTTGGCTCGTAGGCGACACGGCCACGATGCAGCGCCTGGCGATGCATGCCATCGCGTTGGTTATTCTGCACCGACGCCAGGGGCGCATTGATGGGGATCTCGTGGAAATTGGCCCCACCGAGCCGGCTAATTTGTGTATCCACATAGGAGTGGATACGACCGGCCAGCAATGGATCGTTGGAAAAGTCGATGCCCGGAATAATGTGGGCGGTACAAAAGGCGACTTGTTCGGTTTCAGCGAAGAAGTTGTCCGGGTTGCGGTTCAGCACCAGCCGGCCGACCGGGGTCAATGGTACCAGTTCTTCCGGGATCAGTTTGGTCGCATCCAGCACATCGAAGCTGAAGGCATCGGCCTGCTGCTCGGTAAAAAGTTGCAGCCCGAGCTCCCATTCCGGGAACTCGCCCGACTCGATGGCCTCCCACAAATCCCTGCGATGAAAATCCGGATCGGCACCCGATATTTTTACGGCTTCGTCCCACACCAGGGAATGCGTGCCCATCAGCGGCTTCCAGTGAAATTTGCAAAATATTGATTCGCCCTGTTTGTTGATTAAGCGAAAGGTATGGACCCCAAAGCCTTGCATCATCCGGTAACTGCGCGGGATACCGCGATCGGACATCAGCCACAGCAACATATGAGTGGACTCGGGCATCAGGGAAACAAAATCCCAGAAGGTATCATGGGCAGCGGCGGCTTGCGGCATGCCATGATGCGGCTCTGGCTTGGCAGCATGCACCAGATCGGGAAATTTCATCGCATCCTGAATAAAGAACACTGGTATGTTGTTGCCAACCAGATCCCAGTTGCCTTCGTCGGTGTAGAACTTTACCGCAAAGCCACGGGCATCGCGGGCGGTATCTTTTGAGCCTCGTTCGCCAAGTACGGTGGAAAAGCGGACAAACACCGGGGTGATTTTGCCTTTTTTAGCAAAGGGCGCGGCGCGGGTGTACTTGGTGAGGGCGTCGTATGCTTCGAAATAGCCGTGGGCGGCCGAGCCCCGGGCATGGACGACGCGCTCCGGAATGCGTTCGTGATCAAAATGCGTGATCTTTTCCCGCAGAATAAAATCCTCCAGCAGTGAGGGACCACGCAGCCCCGCTTTTAATGAGTGTTGATTCGTGCCAACCGCCACCCCTTGATTGCTGGTTAACGCTTGCTCACTGGCATCCACCCGGACTCGCTCCAGCGAAGCCTGAAGCGCATTGCTTCCTGCTGGTGCTGCATGGCCGGTTTTGGTACTGCCATCTTGTTCGGTCGCGGTACTGGCGGTTATCTCGTCGGAATCCGGCGTCACAGTCGTTCCGGGCATGGGTGCTAAGGCGTTGGCGTGACCATGCTCGAACTCTTTGTTGCTGTTGTGCGGCATCGCGGCCACCAGTCCTTCGCTGGCACTGGCCTGTTGTGCAACGATGTCGTTGGTTTTCAGTGTTTTGCCTTGTTTTTTTGCGGCTTTGGCTGGGGTGTCGCCGCTTTGTTTTGTCGCCATGCGTCTTCTCCTTGTGGCTGAACCGAAGTGGTTGAACCCGATGCGCCGAGGTCGATGGTTCAGCGCCAGTCCGTTGCAATTATCGCCGGCTTGGCTTGCACGCTCAGTGCGCCAGCGAACAGATAGCCGAAAGGCCGGCTTTGTTTAATCCAGATCCGCCTCGGCCTAGTGCTGCTGGTGGTCGTTGCAAAGTGGGAGCCGTTGATAGGGCAGCTCTGCGCCATCCAGCAGCACAAGCATGACCTGGCCGGTTGCTGGTTGGTGGTGAAGACGATGACCGCGATATTCCGGCGAGGCGTGATCGCTCGGTTGGGCTGAAGGCAGCCAGGCTTGCAACGGAAAGTTTGCCGCTTGTTTCCTCGGCTGCGGGTTTGCTGCGCGCCCAAATCGAGCGCATACCGCACCCGTTATCCGCACTTTTCTCTTTATGAACGGCTGGTAGCAAAAAGATAACCCGCGCTGAGCAAGCTGCTGCAGTGGCTCTGATGTGGTCAAAAAGCGAGCAGTATAAGTGCGGCAGCGTACAGACCAGGGCGCGCACTTCACCTATTCTGATGGCTCCACCCTGCCTTCCAGACGTAGATGCAAGCGGCAGATTGAAACCACCTAACCAGTTGGAGAAAGGCTCATGCACTCGAATCAGAATCAGCACCCTTGGAACAAAAACAAGCGCAAAGGCAAAGAACAGGAGCTTGCAGAAAAAGAGAGTAATGACAAGCACACCGACCAGAAAGGAAAAACCAAAAAGCAGAGCAACAAGGATGGCGCTGTATTAGGAGAAATTAACGATGACTGAACTGATGAATAGTAAAGTGCTGGCGATTGTGTTGTTGGTGGTTGGGGTGATCTTGTTGTTCTTTGCCTATCAATCATCGCAAAGCCTGGGGGATCAGGTCTCAGAGGCTGTCACCGGCCGTTTTACGGACTCGACCATTTGGTTTCTGATCTTTGGTGCAGCAGCGGCTGTGGCTGGCATTGCCATGCTGGTACTTGGTAAAACCGCCCGCCATTCCTAACCAGCGCCCCCTGTATCTGCTTGGTACAGGGAGCCTTTCCTATGGATTTCTCTAACGGCCGTGCTTAGTTGTGCCGTGCTATCCCAGGTTTTCTCTGGCGTAAGCTGATACAGCGGCCTGGCCGGACGTCTACGCAGGAACTCTTGATGCTGACAGATACGCACCAGGTTGGGCCGGAAGCCGTTAAGGCGAGCAGTCAAAGCCCTGCCGCACCCACACCGGCACCCTCACTATTTAGTGCGGTGGAGCTGCGCTTGTTCCGTTACACGGCCGTGTTGTTTTCATTGGTATTGCTGACCGCTTTGATTGGCATTACGTTCTGGTTATTTGGCTGGCTTTTAGGTGTGTTCTCCAACCTGCTGCTGTCGTTATCACTGGCCGGTATTCTGGCTCTGGTGCTTTATCCTGTGGTGGTGTTTTTGCAAAGCCGGTTGCGGCTGCCTCGTTTGCTGGCCATTAGCGCGGTGTTGCTGCTCTTTTTCGCCGCTCTTGGCAGCCTGGTGGTCTTGCTGGTACCAACCCTGGTAAACCAGGCTGTGCAATTGATGAGTACTTTGCCCGACAGCCTGGCCAGCTGGAAAGAAAACTTTTCTTTTTATAACCCAGAGCTTAGCAAGATGATTGCCTCGGGCCTGCAGCAAACTGGTGATGACGCGAAGTCCGCCTTGCCCGGGCTGGAACAAAGCAGCCGTACCATTGTGTCCTATTTGGGGCTGCTGGCAGGCATTGGCTTTGTGCCGTTGTTCCTGTTCTTCTGCTTGCTGTCCGGTGGACAGCTGCGCCAACAAGCAGCCGAGTTGTTGTCCATCTTTCACGTCGCCACGCAGCAAAAAGTGTTGTATTTCATGGATGTGTTTGTCGGTTACATCACGGCTTTTTTTCAGGGGCAGTTGATCATTGCGGTCTGCATGGGGGTGTTGTATGCCCTGAGCTTTAGCTTGCTTGGTCTGGAGTATGGTGTCTTGATTGGGCTGGTGCTGGGGCTGTTAAATATCATTCCTTTTCTTGGCAGTCTGATTGGCTTGCTGGTCGTGCTGCCGATGGCTTATTTGCAGCCGGAGGGCGGCGTTGAGTTGATGGTGCTGGCCGGCCTGGTGTTTGTTGTGGTGCAGGTGATTGAAAGCTGGTTGCTGACCCCGAAGATCATGGCCAACCGCTCGGGTTTGCATCCTGCCCTGGTGGTTATTTCGCTGTTCTTTTGGGGCACGGCTTTGGGTGGCATCATTGGCATGGTACTGGCGGTGCCGCTGACGGCATTCTTTGTTGCCACCTGGAGTGAGCTGAAAACCAGCCTGAAGCAGTTACTCAGTAGCGGCGATGCCAGGCTTATCATGACGCCTGAACAAGAGTCAAAGACACGAAAAGTAGCAACCGGGCGCAGCAGTTAGCCAGAACAGGGCCAATCGGCTGCATCCACGCTATCCAGCGGCAGGGTATTGGCTTCTCCTTGCCACTGGCGGATGAAGCGGCCATCCGGATCGTACAGTTGCTGTTGCTTGGCCAGGTTAAATTGGCGATGGCCGCGGGGATCGGCGCCAACACCGGCCAGATACTGCCAGTTACCCCAGTTGATGGCGACATCGTAATCAATCAGTTGCTGTTCAAACCAGGCGGCGCCATAGCGCCAGTCCAGTTGCAACTCGTGTACAAAACAGCTTGCTACCAACTGACGGCCCCGGTTGGACAGGTAACCGGTTTGTTTTAGCTGGTGCATACAGGCATTGACGAGTGGGAAAGGCGTATTGCCTTCACACCAGGCGCGAAAACGTTGTGGATAAAAACTGGTCAGTGGCGCCCTTTGCTTGATGCCCTGACGCAGAAACAGCGCTTTGCCATGGCGGTGGCTGTACCAATGAAAATAGTCACGCCACAAGAGTTCAAAGTAGATCCAGTAACTGGAGTCATTCCGGCCATGTTCTGCTTCAAAGCCATGCAGTGCTGTGGCCACCTGCCGGGCTGAGACACAACCGGCCGCCAGCCAGGGCGAAAACTTGGTGGAATTATCAAAGCCGTCCAGTGCGTTACGCACTTCCTTATAAAAACCGGGCCGGGTGCTGGCAAAGTAACGCTGCAGGTGCTGCTGGGCGCTGTATTCTCCACCGGAGAACACCGAGCTGAGCCAGGCCGGGTAGCCGGGGAGCTGGTCATTGTTTACGCCTTTGGGTGCGGGTGGAAGCCGTTGCGGTGCAGCGATGGCTGTTCTCAGCGGTAAATTCTCCACTTGCTTGCGAAACTGACTAAAGCTGGCAGGGAGATCCTTCAGGGCAAAGGGCAATTGTTGTTGGCTAAAAAGGGTGTTGCTGTCCAGGGTCTGAAAGCTCAGATAAGGAAAGCGCTGTTGTAACTGCTGCCACTGACGGGCCTCGTAATAACCCGGCTGGCGGCTTTGGTAGATGGCATCGACCTTGTACTGGCTGATGAGCTGGCTGATGGCTTCAACCGGCGACTGAAAGCGCAGTACCAAGTGTTGCTGACGGTGTTTCAGCTGGTGACTAAGCTCTTGCAGGCTATCCATCAGAAAGCGCCAACGCTGCATGCCCATGCGTTTGCTGTGATAACGGCCCGGGCTGAACCAGCCTGGCTCGGCGCAGTACAGCAGGATCAGTTGATCACACTCGGCGCAGGCTTGTGTCAGCGCCGGTTGATCGCTTAGCCGTAAATCCTGTTGAAACCAAAATAAACCCAACCGATGCATGCAGGTCTCCTGTCTGTTTGAGCACTGTGTACGTTGGTTTTATGGTATCAGACCAGCCCGGTATCGCCTGCTAGTGAGCTATTATGCTAGGCTGTAACGGATTTGAACTTTGCAAAAGGATGCATGCATGCGATGTCCGGTGGCCGCTTTTACCACGCTTTTTCTCAGCAGTTCAGTGCTGGCTTATGGCTGGGGTGGGCCAGAGCCCTTTCGGCTGGAGCGGTTGGAAGGCCGTAACTTTGTGCTGACCGAAGAAAGTTTTTTGCACCGGATAAGCTTTCAGCCCTTGCCGGTAGTGCGAATGCAGGATAGTTGGGCCGAAGACGGCTGGTATGGCACCGCCGGCAGCACCCGTAGCCGCGAATTTTACGTGCAGTCGCATCTGCAAAAACGGGTGCAGTTTGATGTACCTATGTTTGTCGGGGTGCGTTTTCGCCGGGATGAAGACCTGGATGGCCGCTATGATCGTACCTTATTTGGCAGTGGTTATGTCACTGCCGATGGCAGCCTGGAACTTGGTGTCTGGGGCGATGTTCGTGGTGGTAAGGATGAAGTGGATCTGCAGCTGGAAGCCTACTGGCGGCCCGGCCCTGAGCAGTGGTTGCGTGCAACCCTGATTTCGCCCGATGCCATGTACAACAGCAAAACCTACGACAGCAGTTTCTATCAAAAAAAACCACTGACGTTGCACCTGGCAGCAGGTACGGTCTTTGCGGATGGCCAACAGCTGTATGGCTTTACCAACCTGAACCGCCGGATGGAATACCATCAACCGGATTTAGCGCAGCAGTGGACCGATAAACAGTACTCCGCTGGCCTCGGTTGGCTGTATCCTGTTACGGCCAATTGGCAGCTAGGGTTGCAAACGCAGGGGCTCTATGGCTTGCGGCAACAGTTTCAAGACGATGCGCTGGCGCTTGAGCTGCGCCGGCAATTTACCGACACCAGCCTGGAGCTGCGTTCACGCCGTGCACAGCCGGTGACGTATTGGGGCGGTGTTCGCTACCTATCTTTGCGCGAGCGCGATCAGGTGCAACAGGCCGGTTTGACTGTGCTGGAGCAGCGGGATGAATGGATGCTCTATGCTGGTATGGCCTGGGACTGGCGCCCATGGATCCGCTTAAGACCAAGCTTGATGCTCGGGTATGCCGATATGCAGGGCGCCCGGCCGGACGATGACGAGCCACTTCATTTCAGCGGTGTACTGGCCAAGCTGGTGCCCGTGATCGAGTTCCATCTGCACCAGCAAAGCGGTGCCGTGATCCGGCTCAACCCGACCATCGAGTTGCACAGTCTGTCCTTTGGTGGTGGTAATGTGCAGGTACATATTCCGTTTTAACCCTTGACTGTTACGATGTCCGGATATCCGAATGCGGGCATCTACAGCAGTACAGTAGAAGCATTGAGGGATGATATGGCAGGAAAACTGGTTCGTAAAAAAGGCAAAAAAGCGGGATCAGCACCCGGTACCCTGGTGTTCAGTGGTGCCAGCCCCGATGCAGAAGCTCATTGGCAACTGCTGCAATACAATCTGGACAGCATTGAGCAACTCAATTTAAGCAGCCTGCAGCAATTACCGCCGGCAAAGCCGGACAGTGTGCGCTGGCTGAATCTGTGCGGTTTGCCGGGCATTGCCCCTATTGAGCAGCTTGGCCAGGTGTTTTCGCTGCATCCGCTGGTGCTGGAAGACATGCTGAATACCGATCACCGGCCAAAGGTGGAGGCCCATCCGGACTATTTGTTTGTGGTCTTTAAAATGCTGCGCTTTCATCCGGACAGCCGGGAGATCCGGGCCGAGCAAATCAGCCTGGTGTTGATGGAGCAGACGGTGATTAGTTTGCAGGAAACACCGGGTAATGACTTCGATGGCGTGGTACAGCGTCTGCTGGCTGGCCGGCGTTTACGTGGTTTTGGCGCTGATTACCTGGCCTATGCCTTGCTGGATGCGGTAGTCGATCACTATTTTATTTTGCTGGAACAGTGCGGTGATCACATCGAGCAGCTGGAAAATGAGCTGATGACTGCACCTACTACGGCTGTGCTGGCGAAAATCCACCACTTTAAACGCGAAATGCTGCTGCTACGCAAGGTGGTCTGGCCGCTCAGAGAGCTACTCAGCAGTTTGCTGCGTGATGAGAACCCTTTGATCAAACCGGAGACCCGGATTTTTCTGCGCGATGTCTACGACCATTGCGTGCACATCATCGACACCATGGAAACCCTGCGAGATGTGCTCAGTGGTTTGCTGGATCTGTATCTGACCAGCGTCAGCAACCGCACCAATGAGGTGATGAAAGTACTGACCATGATGGCCAGCATCTTTATTCCGCTGACGTTTATCGCCGGTATTTACGGCATGAACTTCGAAGTGATGCCAGAGCTTGGCTGGCAATACGGTTATGCCTTGATTCTGGGGTTAATGGCCTGCATTGGCGGTGGCCTGCTGTGGTATTTCCGCCGAAGGGGCTGGTGGTAGTGCTATTTCCCGATACAAAAACTGGAAAAAATCCGCCCCAACAAATCATCGGAGCTGAATTCGCCGGTGATTTCATTCAGGTGTTGCTGCGTTAAGCGCAGCTCTTCGGCAAGGATCTCACCGGCAATAAAACTGTGCAGCTGCTCCTGGCCGGTTGCCAGGTGTTCGCTGGCACGCTGCAGCGCATCCAGGTGACGGCGGCGGGCCAGAAAACTGCCTTCGCTGGTGCCCTCAAAGCCCATGCATTGTTTTAGATGCTCACGCAGCGCATCGATGCCGGCGCCGGTTTTGGCTGATAACCGAAAGACTGGTACTGGCTGGTTTAGTTCGGCCTGCATCGGCTCGCCGGTTAAGTCGGCTTTGTTACGAATAACCGTGATGCCAAGCTTTGCTGGTAGCCGGTCGATAAAATCCGGCCAGATGCTGTGGGGATCGGTCGCTGCTGTGGTGGTGCCATCCACCATAAAGAGCACCCGATCGGCTTGCTCTATTTCCTGCCAGGCGCGCTCAATGCCAATTTGTTCCACCTGATCGCTGGCTTCACGCAGCCCGGCCGTATCGATGATATGCAGCGGCATGCCATCGATATGAATGTGCTCGCGCAATACGTCCCGGGTGGTGCCGGCAATATCAGTGACAATGGCTGCTTCCCGGCCTGCCAGGGCGTTCAGCAAGCTGGATTTACCGGCATTGGGCCGGCCGGCTATTACCACCCGCATGCCTTCGCGCAGGATGCTGCCCTGATTGGCTTCACGGCGAATTTTTGTTAAATCAGCAATGATGCCCGCCAGATCGTCCGCCACTTTGCCATCGGATAGAAAATCAATTTCTTCATCCGGGAAGTCGATGGCGGCTTCCACATAGATACGCAGATGAATCACTTTTTCCACCAACGCATGAATGCGGGCGGAAAACTCACCTTGCAATGAATGCATGGCGGAGCGAGCTGCCTGCTCGGAGCTGGCATCAATCAAGTCGGCGATGGCTTCGGCCTGAGCCAAATCCAATTTGTCGTTTAAAAAGGCGCGTTCGCTGAATTCGCCGGGCCGGGCAATGCGCACCTGGGCCAGGGCAATGACCCGGCGCAGTAACATATCCAGCAGCACCGGGCCACCATGACCTTGCAACTCGAGCACATCCTCGCCGGTAAAGGAGTTGGGCCCAGGGAAATACAGCGCAATACCCTGATCCAATGCCTTGCCATCGGTATCCAGAAATGGCAGATACTCGGCTGTGCGGGCTTTGGGGACCTTGCCAAGCACAGCCTCTGCAACCTGGCTGGCAGCCGGGCCGGAAATACGGATAATGCCCACGCCGGCGCGGCCGGTGGCAGTGGCTATAGCGGCTATGGTATCGGTGCTGTACATAAGGTCCTCGTCTGGGGTTATAAAAAAAGCCTGTGAGTCACAGGCTTTTTTCTGCATCGCTTGGCTTACGCCTTACGGCTATGCAGGCCTTTTTTCTCCATGCCCCGGTAAATATAGAGCATTTGGGCCAGTGAGATCAGGTTACTGACCAGCCAGTACAGTACCAGGCCGCTTGGGAACCAGATAAAGAACACCGAGAAAGCGACCGGCATCCACATCATCAGCTTACGCTGCATCGGATCGGTGACGGTCATTGGCGTCAGTTTTTGCATCATAAACATGCTGGCACCAAACAACACTGGCAGGATAAACCATGGGTCTGGCGCCGACAGATCCTGCAGCCACAGCATAAAGGGTGCATGACGCAGTTCAACACTCTCGACAAAGACCCAGTACAGCGCCAGGAAAATCGGCATTTGCAGCAGCAACGGCAAGCAACCGCCCATTGGGTTGACTTTCTCTTTGCGGTACAGCTCCATCATGGCCGGGCCAAGCTTTTGGCGGTCATCTTTGTAACGGGCCTGCAAGTCCTCGATTTTTGGCTTGAGGTTGCGCATCTTGGCCATCGACTCGTACTGAATTTTGGTCAGTGGGTACATCACTCCCTTAACCACGATGGTGATCAGGATGATAGCCACACCCCAGTTGCCCACAAAGCCCTGGATCAAAGTTAGTAACCAGAACAATGGCTGGGAGATAAACCACAGGAAGCCATAGTCGACGGTTAAATCCAGACCATTGGCCAGCTCGGCCAGATTGTCCTGAACTTTTGGACCAGCGTAGAAGATGGTGGCAATAACTGTTTGTTCTCCGGGTTGCAGTTGCAACATCGGGCCTGATGCACCAATCAGCCCTTGTCCCTGATGATAACGGCTGTAAATCAGATTATCGACCTGCTGATTTGGCACCCAGGCAGCCACAAAGTAATGTTCCAGCATGGCAGCCCAACCTCCCTGGGTCGGGATTGACAGGTTACTTTTCTGCATGTCTTTGAAGCTGTACTTTTTATACCGATCCGAGGCAGTACCATAGGCAGCACCGCGGTAAATCGGCATAAAGAAGCTGCTGTCTTTGCCTCCATCGATGGTTTGCCGTAAATGCTGGTAATTTTGAATCACCCGCACTTCATCGCTGGTATTGTTAAGGTGGTATTCGACACTGACATCGTACTGACCTGGGCGGAAGATAAAGCGCTTCTCAATCTGCAGTCCCTGATACTCGTAATGCAGAGGCACTACCAACTCTTGTTGGTCGGACGCAAGCGTGAAGTTAAGTTGATTGGTGTGATACACCGGGCGGTTGCCACTGCGGGCATCAGGCCCATGCTGGCCAATCAGACCCGACTCGGCAATGTAGTTGAAGCCGGTCTGTCGGCGCATCATCACATAAGGCGTCTGACTGTCTTTGGTCAGCTCGTACTCAGAGAGCTTCAGGCCAACAATGTCACCGCCACGTGTACTGATTTCTACCTGCAGCACATCGGTTTCAACCCGCACAATCTGTTCGTGCTGGCTGCTGGCAGGTCCAACAGCTGGCGAAGTTGCTACCGGTTGGGTACCAAACTCATCAGCAGAGAGTTGCAGCTCGCCGGAACTATCCAGCTGCTCAGCCTGAGGCTGGCTGGTGACAGGCTCTTGTCCATAGTCTTTGTGCCATTGTTGCCATAGCAGAAAACTGACGAAAGCGAGCGCGAGGATTAAAATACTACGTTGCGAGTCCATAGGTTAGCTTTTCTCATTGTGCTTTTCAGGAACGGGATCGTGACCCCCAGGGTGTAAGGGGTGACATTTTAATAGACGTTTCGCTGCGAACCAAGTCCCTTTGAGCACCCCAAAGCGGGTGATGGCCTCAATGGCATAGTGGGAGCAACTGGGATGAAACCGGCAGCTGGGTCCAAACAACGGACTGATCAGCTTTTGATAGCCATGCAGCAAGGCCAAAGCTAGACGCTGTAATGGCGACAGATTTTGTTCCATAACCGCTCCAGTTGCTTGCTGAGTTCCTGGTTCTCAGTGTCTGAGATCGGGCCTTTTACCATCACCACCAGATCAATGGCGGGCAGGCGATGTTGTTGCAAACGGAAATTTTCCCGGATGCAGCGTTTGATGCGATTGCGATCCACGGCTAATTTAGCACGTTTTTTAGCAATAATCAGACCTAACCTTGGATGATCGAGGTTATTGTTGCTGCAAAGGATGGTAAAGAGAGGCGAGCCAGCCCGAAAAGGCTGTTGAAAAACGGCATTAAATTCGCCAGGAGTTAGCAGACGTAACTCCCTGCCGAATTTAAAGTTTTGCACGTAGCACTTAGCTGTCGGGTTAGACAGCTAAACGCTTACGGCCTTTGGCACGACGACGCGCCAGGACCTGACGGCCATTTTTAGTCGCCATACGAGCACGGAAACCGTGCACACGCTTACGCTTTAATACGCTAGGTTGAAAAGTTCTTTTGCTCATATTCTTGTCCGTCCGCTTAAGATAATACTAAGAATTAGCTCTGTTTTAGTATTACCTCAGTGAAACACCAAAACACAGTTGATAAAAATGAGCGCGAATTTTACGTAGTCCTGACTTGAAAGTCAATGCAATCCTAAGGAATATCTGTCGAGATCCTGGCCGATCCACTGTTTTCCACAGGCGCGCCGTTCACTTTGAATAAAGTGTGTGCAATTTGGTTTGTCCAGCGATGGCGTCGGGCACTGGCAGCAGCTCCGACCTCACGGATAAAAAACCGTTACTAAGAAATTAATGTTTAATATATTCAATGCTTTGCTATTAACTGTCTAAGCGAGGCGCTTTTTATAAAAAGTCAATATTGAAGTTGTGGATAACTAGGCTCATAATGCTCGCTTACCCATTTGAAGATGCGCTACAGCCATAAGAAACGATTCAGGGAGCCAGGGTGTACCAGTCCGTATGGAAAAATTGCCTGCAAACGCTGCAGCAGGAATTGCCAGCACAACATTTCAGCATGTGGATCCGACCGCTGCAAGCCGCAAGCTCTGATGAAGCTTTGACACTCTATGCGCCTAATCGTTTTGTGCTTGACTGGGTTCGTGAGAAATACCTAAATAGAATCAATGAGTTGATTCATGATTACTGTGGGGATAATGCCCCTAGGCTGCGATTTGATGTTGGCAGCCGGCCACAACCTCAGGAAGGTCATCAGAACGATCAGCCGCATTCGGCAGCGGCAACTGCACCTGCCAGTAGCCGCCCTGCCATGCCAGAGCCAGCGCCTAAATCAATCGTTAAATCCAATGTCAAGGCCAGTTACACCTTTGAAAACTTTGTTGAAGGTAAATCAAACCAGTTGGCCAGGGCTGCTGCCAGTCAGGTAGCGGATAACCCAGGTACGGCCTACAACCCGCTGTTCATTTATGGTGGCACCGGTTTAGGTAAGACCCACTTATTGCATGCGGTAGGTAATGGCATTTTGGCGCAGAAAGAAAATGCCAAAGTCATTTATATGCATTCCGAACGCTTTGTGCAGGATATGGTAAAAGCGCTGCAGAACAATGCCATTGAAGAATTTAAGCGTTATTACCGCTCGGTGGATGCCTTACTCATCGATGATATTCAGTTTTTTGCCAACAAAGAACGTTCGCAGGAAGAGTTCTTCCATACTTTTAATGCGTTACTAGAAGGCAATCAGCAAATCATTTTAACCAGCGATCGTTATCCGAAAGAAATTGACGGCGTGGAAGATCGTCTGAAAAGTCGCTTTGGCTGGGGCCTGACCATTGCCATTGAGCCGCCGGAGCTGGAAACCCGGGTGGCGATCCTAATGCGTAAAGCGCAGGAAAATCAGATCCGCTTGCCAGAAGAGGTCGCTTTCTTTATTGCCAAGCGGCTACGATCCAACGTGCGGGAGCTAGAAGGAGCGCTCAATAGGGTGATTGCCAATGCCAACTTCACCGGCCGCCCGATCACCATCGATTTTGTGCGGGAAGCACTGCGCGATTTGCTGGCCTTGCAGGACAAGTTGGTTACCATTGAAAATATCCAGAAGACCGTAGCCGAATATTACAAAATTCGTGTCGCTGATTTGCTATCGAAACGTCGCAGTCGCTCGGTTGCCAGGCCACGGCAGATGGCGATGGCACTGGCAAAAGAGTTGACCAACCACAGTCTGCCGGAAATAGGCGATGCTTTTGGTGGTCGCGATCACACCACGGTATTGCATGCTTGTCGTAAGATTGAGTCATTAAAAGAAGAAACGCACGAAATCAAAGAAGATTTTCAGAATTTACTGCGCACCTTATCGTCATAATAGGGACCCGTTATGCACCTTAGTATCGACAAAGAAACACTGTTGAAGCCACTGCAAATGGTTTCGGGCGCCATCGAACGCCGTCATACCCTGCCGATCCTTTCCAATGTACTGCTGGATGTGCAGCAGGATCAGTTGTCGTTAACCGGAACCGATCTGGAAATTGAAATGGTGGCCAGTGTGGCAGTCAGTCAGGTGCATCAGCAAGGGCGCATTACGGTACCGGCGCGAAAATTGCTGGATATCTGTCGTAGCCTACCGGATGGCTGTCAAATCGAGCTGACACAGGTTGGCGAGCATTTTGTGATAAGCTCCGGCAAAGCTAAGTTTACTCTGACCACCTTGCCAGCCTTGGACTATCCGAATCTTGAAAGCTGGCAGGGCGAGGTCAATCTGCAGTTGTCACGTGCTGAGTTAAAGCGATTGCTGGAAGAGACCGCCTTTTCCATGGCCAATCAGGATGTGCGCTACTACTTAAATGGCCTGTTGTTTGAGGTGGATCAGCAATTGGTGCGGACAGTCGCCACCGATGGGCATCGATTGGCCATGAGCCAGTTGCAGCTCAACGAGCCGGTCAATGCCCAGCAACAACTGATTATTCCACGCAAAGGCGTGTTGGAAATGCTGCGCTTATTGCCAGATGATGATGGTAGCCTGTCGCTCAGCCTGGGCTCGAATCACATCCGTCTGGTCGATGCTGCTTTTAGTTTCAGCAGCAAGTTGATTGATGGGCGTTTTCCAGATTATCGTCGGGTGATCCCGCGCAATAGCACCAAGCAGGTAACGGCTCATCGACCCGTGTTAAAAGATGCCTGTACCCGGGCCTCAATTTTATCCAATGAAAAATACCGTGGTGTGCGCTTTAATCTGGCACCCAGTGAGCTGCAAATCACCGCCAATAACCCAGAGCATGAGCAAGCGGAAGAAGTGATTGAGGTCGAGTATCAAGGTGATGCACTCGAGATTGGTTTTAATGTTAGCTATGTGCTGGATGTTCTTAACAGCTTAAATACCGATCTGGTGATGCTGCATTTAAGCGATAGCAATTCCAGTGTGTTGATTGAAGGGGTTGGCAATGCCCAGGCGTCCTACGTAGTCATGCCGATGCGTCTGTAGAATTCGCACCGGCATGTCGCTTCAGCTGTTATCCGTCACCGATTTTCGGAACTTTGCCAGCCAGCAATTTCAGCCCGCAGCCGGCTTTAATTTAATCTGCGGCGCTAACGGCAGCGGCAAAACCAGTTTGCTGGAAGCCATTTATTTTTTAGCGCATGGCCGTTCTTTTCGGACTGCCAGGCTGCAGCGCATGATTCGCTTTGATGCTGAGCTCAGTGTGGTGCATGCCAAAATCATGCAATCCGGCCAGTTGAATGTGGTTGGCATGCAGCGCAGTAAGCAGGGCGAGCTGACGCTGCGGTTGAATGGCGAAACAGCCAAACGGTTGGCCGATATTGCTCATTTGCTGCCAGTGCAACTGATCACCCCAGACAGCTTTCGCATTTTTTTTGGTGGCCCGAAAGAGCGACGGCATTTCTTTGATATGGGATTGTTCCACGTGGAACCTTCTTTTTATCAGCATTGGCAGCTGTTCAGCAAAGCGAACAAGCAGCGCAATGCCTTATTGAAACAAGGTGCCTCGGCCGAACAGTTTCGCTATTGGGATAACTTCTTTTGCCAAAGTGCCGAGGCGATCACCTTGCTGCGGGAAAGCTATCTGCAGCAACTGAGTGATGAGTTTCAGCAACTAGTCGCCAGCCATGTGTTGCTCAGTCATGTGCAATTGCAGTTTTATCCGGGTTGGAACCAACAGCACAGCCTGGCCGAACTACTGCTGCAGAACAGAGCCACCGACGCCAAAATGGGCTTTACCCAAGCTGGCCCGCAAAAAGCGGATTTACGGATTAAAGTTGAGCAACAGCCCGCGGAAGAAGTGTTATCACGTGGGCAGCTAAAGATGTTATTATTTGCACTTAAAATTGCTCAGAGCAATGTAATTGGCGCGGTTGCGAGTAAGCAACCAATCCTGTTGATCGATGATCTGGCTTCCGAGCTGGATGCGGACTCCATGCAACAGGTGTTTCAATTACTTAAAACAATTAACTCACAGGTTTTTGTGACCGCAATTGAACCTGAACCAGTTCTGCAATTTATGCCGCAAGACAGTACAGCGGTGTTTCACGTGGAACATGGTACATTGACACTACGGACAGACGATTATGGCCGAACATGATTATGATTCATCGAGTATCAAAGTATTAAAAGGACTGGATGCAGTTCGTAAACGCCCGGGCATGTACATCGGTGACACCGATGACGGCTCAGGCTTGCATCACATGGTATTCGAGGTGGTGGACAACTCCATTGACGAAGCGCTGGCAGGGCATTGCAGCGATATCTGGGTCACTATCTACAGCGATAACTCGGTATCCGTGCGTGACAATGGTCGTGGCATTCCGACTGATATGCACGAGGAAGGCGTATCTGCAGCCGAAGTCATTATGACGGTGCTGCATGCCGGCGGTAAGTTCGACGACAACTCGTACAAAGTATCCGGCGGTTTGCATGGAGTAGGTGTATCGGTGGTGAATGCGCTGTCCGATAAACTAGCGTTGACCATCCGTCGCAAAGGCCAGGTGTTTGAGCAAGAATACCACCTGGGTGTACCACAAGCTCCTTTGGCCGTGATTGGTGAAACCGAAGACAGTGGCACCGAAATTCGTTTCTGGCCAAGTCCTACCGTATTCACCGACATCAATTACCACTACGATATCCTGGCCAAGCGATTGCGTGAATTATCGTTCCTGAACTCAGGTGTTAGCATTATTCTGACCGATGAGCGCACCGACAAACGGGATCACTTCAAATACGAAGGCGGTATCCAAGCCTTTGTTGCTTATCTGAACCAGAATAAAACCGCCATTCACCCCAAAGTCTTCACCTTCACGCAAGAGCGAGAGGATGGTATTTCAGTTGAAGTGGCGATGCAGTGGAATGACAGCTATCAGGAAAACATCTTCTGCTTTACCAACAATATTCCTCAGCGCGATGGTGGTACGCATTTGGCTGGCTTCCGCTCTGCATTGACCCGGGTGCTTAATACTTACATTGACCAAGAAGGCTACGCCAAGAAAATGAAGGTGGCTGCTTCGGGCGATGATGCTCGTGAAGGCTTAACGGCAGTCATTAGCGTCAAGGTACCGGATCCAAAGTTCAGCTCGCAGACCAAAGACAAACTGGTGTCGTCGGAAGTAAAATCGGCTGTTGAAAGTGCCATGCACGAGCGCCTGAACGAGTACCTGCTGGAAAGCCCGAACGATGCTAAAATCATCGTGACCAAAATTGTGGATGCTGCCCGAGCCCGTGAAGCTGCCCGTAAAGCCCGTGAAATGACGCGACGTAAAGGCGCCTTAGACATCGCTGGCTTACCCGGTAAGCTGGCCGATTGTCAGGAAAAAGATCCTGCTTTATCTGAACTGTACATCGTAGAGGGTGACTCGGCCGGTGGCTCCGCCAAACAAGGCCGTAACCGCAAGAATCAAGCTATTTTGCCACTGAAAGGTAAGATCCTGAACGTGGAAAAAGCCCGTTTCGATAAGATGCTTTCTTCGCAGGAAGTCGGCACTCTAATCACAGCACTTGGTTGTGGTATTGGCCGCGAAGAGTACAACCCGGATAAAATCCGTTACCACAGCATTATTCTGATGACGGATGCGGACGTCGACGGTTCACACATCCGCACGCTGTTGCTGACCTTCTTCTACCGTCAAATGCCGGAACTGATTGAGAAAGGCTATATCTACATTGCCCAACCGCCACTGTACAAAGTGAAAAAGGGCAAGCAGGAACAATACCTGAAAGACGAAGCGGCTCGCATCGAGTACCTGACCACGCTGGCGCTGAATGAAGCCAGTTTGCACGTGAATGAGAATGCTCCAGGCATCGGTGGCGCCCAGCTGGAAACTCTGGTTCGGCAATACCATAAAGTGATGGATACGCTGGACCGCCTGGCTCGGAAAATTCCTTATCTGTTGTTGCATGAACTGATTTATGTGCCGTCAATTAGTGTCGAGCAATGCAAGGATCACGATTTTGTCAGTGGCTGGGTGAAGAATCTGGTTGAACAACTGCAACAGCTGGAAGGTAATGGCACCAGCTATGTGCATCAGGTCTATGAAGATCGTGAGCGTCACCTGTTCTTGCCGAAAATCACGGTTCGTCAACATGGCATCGAATACGATTATGTATTGCACCACGATTTTATCAGTTCACGCGATTACCTGAGCATTGCAGCGCTAGGTAATGAAATCCGCGATCTGATGGAAGAGGGCGCTTATGTGCGTCGTGGTGAAAAAACCAAGCCAGTCACAAGCTTTAAAGAGGCGCTGGAGTGGCTGATGAGTGAATCGAAGAAAGGGCTCTATATTCAGCGCTACAAAGGGCTGGGCGAAATGAACCCGGACCAGCTGTGGGAAACCACCATGGACCCGAATACCCGCCGTATGCTGCAGGTGACCATCGAAGATGCCATTGGTGCCGATCAGCTGTTCTCCACCTTGATGGGCGATCATGTTGAGCCGCGTCGGGCCTTTATCGAAGAGAATGCGTTGCGGGTAGCCAACCTGGACGTTTAGGCCTGGTTAGCGATTGACGAAACGAAGCCAGAAGGGGCCAGCATCTGCCTGCCCCTTTTTACATAGATGGAATACAAAACCCATGCAAAAGTATGACTTAAATACCTTTCAGGGCCTGATTTTAGCCTTGCAGGATTACTGGGCGCGTCAGGGCTGTGTCATCGTGCAACCGCTGGATCTGGAAGTGGGGGCCGGTACCTTTCACCCGATGACTTTTTTGCGCTCCCTGGGCCCTGAACCAACCAATGTTGCTTATGTACAGCCGTGTCGGCGGCCAACCGATGGCCGCTATGGCGAAAACCCGAACCGTTTGCAGCATTATTATCAGTTTCAAGTGCTGCTCAAGCCATCGCCAGACAATATTCAGGAGCTCTATCTGGGCTCTTTGCGTGAGCTTGGCATCGATACCCTGGTGCATGACATCCGCTTCGTGGAAGACAACTGGGAATCACCCACTTTGGGCGCCTGGGGTTTGGGCTGGGAAGTTTGGCTCAATGGCATGGAAGTGACTCAGTTTACCTATTTCCAGCAAGTCGGTGGTCTGGAGTGCAAGCCGGTGTCTGGTGAGATCACCTATGGCCTGGAACGCCTGGCCATGTACATCCAGGGTGTGGATAGCATCTATGATCTGGTGTGGGCAGATGGTCCGCTGGGTAAAGTCAGCTATGGCGATGTATTCCATCAGAATGAAGTAGAACAGTCGCGTTATAACTTTGAGCATGCTGATGTGCCAGCTTTGTTTGCCTTATTCGACCAATGCGAAAAAGAAAGCCACTATCTGATTGAGCAGGGCTTACCGTTGCCAGCCTATGAAAAAGTAATGAAAGCATCGCATGCGTTCAATATGCTGGATGCCCGCCACGCGATTTCGGTGACTGAGCGTCAGCGGTATATCCTGCGGGTACGTACCCTGGCTAAAGCCTGTGCCGAAGCGTATTACGCCGCTCGTGAAGCCTTGGGCTTTCCGCTTTGTAAAACCGCTGTGCAGGAGGCTTCGTAATGGCGCAGGATTTTTTGGTTGAAATTGGCACGGAAGAGCTGCCACCTAAGGCGCTGAAAACATTGGCAACGGCCTTTGCCGATAACATTCAGGTGGAGTTGGCAGCTTTGGAATTAGCACACGCCGAGGTTTATTGGTACGCAGCCCCACGACGCTTAGCGGTACGTGTTAACCAGCTGCAGGCCAAGCAAGCCGATAAGCTGGTAGAAAAGCGCGGCCCGGCGCTTAGTGCCGCCTTTGATGCCGAGGGAAAGCCCAGCAAGGCAGCGACCGGCTGGGCCAGAGGCCTGGGCATTGACGTTGCTGAAGCAGAGCGGCTGGAAACCGACAAAGGTGCCTGGCTGTTGTACAAGCAGCATCAAGCGGGTAGCGATACCAGGCAACTGCTGGCCGATGTCGTAAAGGCGGCACTCTCAAAGCTACCCATTGCCAAACCCATGCGCTGGGGTAATTCCGATGCTTTGTTTATTCGCCCGGTACATACCGTGGTTATGCTGTATGGTCTGGAGGTGGTACCAGCCACTATCCTGGGTCGTGAGGCTGGCCGGCAGAGCTATGGTCACCGCTTTCATGCACCCGCGAAAGTCAGCTTTGCCCATGCTGATGACTACCTGCCACAGCTCAAAGCGGCTTTTGTGGTGGCCGATTTTGCCGAGCGTCAACAGCTGATTGCAGACGCAGTGGCCAGCAAAGCCAAAGAACTGAAGGCTGTGCCTTTGCTGGACCAGGCCTTGCTGGATGAAATTACTGCTTTGGTGGAATGGCCCGAGCTATTGGTTGGCAGTTTTGAGCAGCGTTTTCTGGCGGTGCCAGCCGAGCCGCTGATTTCCACCATGAAGGACAACCAGAAGTACATCCCACTGCAAGATGAATCTGGTAACTTACTGAATCAGTTTATTTTTATAAGCAACATTCGCAGCAAAGATCCACAGCAAATCATCGAGGGCAATGAAAAAGTGGTACGGCCGCGTTTGGCCGATGCTGAGTTTTTCTTTGTCACCGATCAGAAAACCAAGCTGACGGATCGCTTGCCAAGCCTGGCAACTGTGTTATTCCAACAGCAGCTCGGTACCCTGGCTGAAAAGTCCGAGCGGATCGGTCAGTTAGCAGGTTGGGTCGCCGGACAAATTGGAGCCGATGCGACCGCAGCCAGCCGGGCTGGCTTGTTGTCGAAAACCGACCTGATGACCAACATGGTCGGTGAGTTCCCGGAAGTGCAGGGCATTATGGGTATGCATTATGCCCGGCTGGATGGTGAAGCCGAAGCCGTAGCGCTGGCACTCAACGAGCAGTATATGCCGCGCTTTGCCGGTGACAGCCTGCCAACGCAGCTGGAAAGCTGCGCGGTAGCCATTGCCGATAAACTGGATACGCTGGTTGGTATTTTTGGTATTGGCCAGGCGCCTAAAGGCGATAAGGATCCTTTCGCTTTGCGCCGGGCGGCCATTGGTGCTTTGCGTATTCTGGTGGAAAAACAATTACCCCTTGATTTGGTGGCGTTGATTGATGCCAGCGAACAGAGCTTTGGAAGCAAGCTTAGCAACACTCAGGTAGCAGAGGATGTGCTGGAATTTTTGCTCGGGCGCTTCCGTAGCTGGTATCAGGAGCAGGGCTATGCGGTGGATGTAATCCAGGCGGTGCTGGCTCGTCGGCCAACCACGCCGGCTGATTTTGATCGGCGGGTCAAAGCCGTAGCAGCCTTCCGTGAGTTGGACGCTGCTGAAGCACTGGCGGCAGCCAATAAGCGGGTCGCCAATATCCTGGCCAAAGTGGATGGCGCCATTGCCGATACAGTGCAGCCGGAGTTGCTGACCGAAGCGGCAGAGCAGGCGCTCTATCAAGCCATCCTCGCTGAGCAGCAGTACCAGGCGACATCTCCATCCTACAGCGACGGGCTGGCCCATCTCGCTGCGATGCGTACGGCCATTGATGACTTCTTTGATCAAGTGATGGTTAATGCGGAGGATGCAGCAGTTCGTGCCAACCGCCAGGCATTGCTGAAGCAGCTACGTGAGTTGTTTTTGCAGGTGGCTGATATTTCCCTGTTACAAAGCTAACAGCGGAGTAAGATTTGAAAAGCCAGCATCGACGCTGGCTTTTTTGTGACACGTCGCCAGCAGGTTTAATCCTGACCCAGAATGCGATACAACAACTCTTTCACCGCGGCTGGCTCAAAGGGTTTATCGCACAGGGCATTGATACCGCTTTGAGCGATATTGGCCAGATGGGCATCATTGGCTTCACTGGTCACCATCAGGATGGGGATGTGTGACAGGGTGCTGTGCTCGCGGATAAAGCGGGTAAGCTCTTCCCCATTTACTTCCGGCATATTGTAATCGGTGACCACCAGATCAACCAATTGTTGTTGCATAAACTCCATCGCAGCCTTGCCATCGTCTGCTTCACTGATGTGCTGCATGCCAAGGTTTTGCAGCACCCGGCGAATATGATTGCGTGCCAGCCGGCTGTCATCAACAATAAGCACCCGCACATCCTGCACATCGAACAAATCCAGTTCCAGCTCAGAAGGGCTGATGTAATCGATGGCGGCATTAAGTGCTTTACCGAGCTGCTCGGCATCAAAGGGTTTGGGTAAAATGGCAATCACGCCGGATTGCTTAAAGGCTTCCAACTGCTCTTTGCGGGTTTCGCTGGAAACCAGCAAAAAAGGTATATCAGCGGTGGCAGGCTCGGTTTTTAGCTGCTGCAGCAGCTCCAGCGCAGTGCCGTCAGCAAAATGCAGTGCACTGGCAATAGCATCCGGCCGGTGCTGGCGAATGGCGCTGATGGCTTGCTGTAAACTGGCCGCTTCAGCCACCTGATGCACGTCTTCGGCTTTAAGTTTTTGCCGGATAATTTTGCGCTGCACATCCGAAGGCTCGGCCAGCAAAATATCCAGATCCTGAGTTGAAAGCTGCATACTGATCCCTACTGCAAAAAAGTTATTCTGGCACACGTCACTGGCAGTATAAAGCCAATTAGCAATTCATGGCAAAGTGAAGGAAAGATTGCGCTAGACTTTATGGATATGACGATACCGCTTCAGAATGAAGCGGCATCGCAAGGAGGTTAAGTGACGTTTGGTCAAATCAAGATGGGTCAGCTTCGTCCATTTCAAAATTGAGCTGAATCGTCATTGAACTCGAAGTCTCTCTTGGTTGATAGCGCCAGCGACTAACAGCTCGTAAAGCTTCCGCATCGAACACATCTGCCGGATGAGAAGCAACCACACGCAAATTTTCAGGAACCCCATTATCATCGATGGTAAAACTGAGAGTAACCCAGCCAGTAATTCCTTCTTGAGCTGCTTTTAACGGATAGCGTGGTTCAATCCGCACTATAGGGGTTGCGACAGAAGCTGACTTTTCTAAGGTGCTTTCTGCCTTTAATGGCTGCTGCCATAGCAAGCCGCAACTAACCAGAGTGGCTAATAGCAGGAGGGCTGGTGTTTTGCTGTTGCCATGTTGTTGTTTCAGTTGCTGCAGTCGTTCTTTCATCGTTTTTGTTACTCCGTAATGGTGGCAAAAGGGTTGCAATTGCACTGATGGGGTGGGCACCGACTGCATTGCTGCCAACAGTGCATTGGCATAGCAAAATGGCGTGGATTTCGGGTGTCGCTGAAGCACTTCAGCATCGCAAGCCAGCTCTTGATCGGCGCGGTAACGCCGGTAAGCCAGCCAGACAACGGGGTGAAACCAGAACAGGCACAGCAAAGATACAGCCAGCAAGTTGGCGTGCAAATCGCCCCGCTGCCAGTGCGCCAACTCATGCTCTAAGATCAACCGCCGTTGTGCGCTGTTAAAGCGCTGGTGAAAATCCACCGGTAGAATAAGACTTGGTGTCAACACACCAAAAATAGCTGGTCCCAGATTGTGGTGGCTAAGGTAACAGCGCAGTTGCCGGTATTGACGTTGGCGGCCAGTGCGTAATTGCCTGTGCAGTCGCCAGTGGCAGCTGAGGCAGGCGCTGGCCAGCAAACCAACACCAGCCAGCCATAGCCAGAAAAGAACTGATGTGCCGGTGCTTGCTTGAGCCACCTGCTGCAATTGGCCGGCATTAATCTGCAGTGTTTCTAGCAGTGCCGGTTGTTGCGTCTGAGCCAGCTGAATGCCGGGCAGCAGCGGCAACAGCAGCGTGAGTGGGGCAGCTGACCACAGCAGATAGCAACTGCGGGCTCCTAAGCGCTGCAGTAACCAGGGATGCAGCAGCAACAAGGGCACAATCACCAAGGTGAGCAGCAGGCTACTTTGTAAAAGCCATAGCATCATGGTTTATCCTCCTGTTCTTGCTGCTCCAGTTCAGCCACCAATTGCTTCAGCTCAGCCAGATCGGCTGCGCTTAGCTCGTGCTTACGGGCAAAGCTGGCGACCAAGGGGGCCACCCGGCCAGCGAACAGCTTTTGCACAAAGCTACCACTGGCTTGTTGTTGATAATCCTGCCGGGCTATGCAGGGGCTGTACAGGTAAGCACGACCCTGCGTTTGATAGCTAAGCGCGCCTTTGGTCACCAGGCGGTTCAGCAGAGTTTTGATGGTTTTTTCGTGCCAGTCTTTTTGCTGTTGCAAGCGGGTGATTACCTCCGCTGCGGTACAAGGGTGCTGTTGCCAGATCACCTGCATCACATCCAGTTCGGCATTACTGATATCCAACATGAATCACCTCAATGATTACGTTTGTAATTCAATTAAGATTACATCTGTAATTCAAAAAAGCAAGCGATTGATGAAAAGAAATTTGCTGCGGTGCGGGTAGGGGAATTGCGACCCCGAGGGAGCCGCTATGACGATATCCTGGAATTTAAGGCTGAGCTTCGGCAGCTTTGGCGTGCTCTACCATGGCTCGCACATCGGCCAGCAGGCGCTGGGCATCATAGACAATGCCGTCTTTGATGGTGAAGCGCACGCCTTTCGTGCGCATGGCTTGGTTGTGCTCATCCAGCCGGTAATGGCCGGTACCGTACAGCACTTTAAAATTGGCCAGTGGGTTTTCGGCCACAATCAACAGATCGGCTTTCTTGCCGGGAACCACACTGCCAATCTCTTCCTCCATACCAAGGGCAATGGCGCCATTTAAGGTGGCAGCCTGAATGACTTCAAGCGCATTAAAGCCGGCTTCGCGCAGCAGTTCCAACTCCTGCACAAATGCAAAACCATAAATTTTGTAGATGTAACCAGCATCCGAGCCTACCGTGACCCGGCCGCCATGATTTTTGTAGTCATTTAAAAACTGCATCCAGATGCGGTAGTTTTCGCGCCAGCTGATTTCATGGTCTGTGGTCCAGTCAAACCAGTAAGAACCATGGGCATAGCGACTGGGGGTAAAAAATCGCTCCAGGGTAGGTAGGGTATAGTGCTGATGCCATTCAGCATTGCGCTGCGATGCGGCATCCCGACTGGCTTCATAGATGGTGAGGGTAGGGTTGATGGTAAAGTCCAGCGCAATCAGTTCATCCCGCACCGCATTCCATTTGTCGGAGCCTGGCGCGGCGGCCTGACGCCACAACTCTCCGGCGGCACCAAAGCGATCCTGTTCGTTTTGGTAATTGTAATTTGCCGGATAATTCTGAATCACCTGGCGGGTGAATAAAGCTTCCGGCAGGCCATACCAGTGCTCCATCGAATTCAGGCCCATGCGGGCACTGTCGAGTACATTGGTGCGCATCACATTGAGCTGAGCATGATGCATCATGGTTCCCAACCCTTGCTGCTGTGCTTCATCCAGCGCAGCGGAAATGATGGTGGGGGTGGCACCAAAAAACTTAATACCAGCAGCACCGGCCTGTTTGATCTGCCGCACCCATTGCCGGGCTTGCTCGGCGTTGCCAATGGGGCGCCCTAAGCCCTGACCAAAGCCGACATAGGGAATAATGCGGGGTGCTACGATGTTATTTTCTTTGGCTGCCCTGACGTGGCGTAAGGTCCAATCCAGGCCATTAAAACTGCCTGGTTCACGTACTGTGGTAATGCCATGGGCCAGCCACAGTTTGAACACATAGTCAGCTGGGATCCCTTGGGCTGAGCCACCAATATGAGCATGCATATCAACAAAACCGGGCAGGATGTACATGCCGCTGACATCCATTTCCTTGTCACCGGCTGCAGCTATTGGCCGGCGGTTTTCAAGCACAGGCACGTCCGGGTAACCGACAATGGCGACCTGCACAATGCGGTCTTGCTCAATGACGATATCAACCGGGCCCACTGCAGGTGCGCCCTCACCGCTGATCAGGGTGCCCCCGCGCAAGATGAGCCGCGCATAAGGTCCATCGCCCTGATCACGCTCTGGTGCTGAGGGGGTGCGCTCCGTAGCACAAAGCGGGAATAGCAGGCCGGCAAGTAGTAAGCAAAAAATGAAAGTACGCATAGCAGTCTCAGGTTTTCTTTTCAGTGTGGCAAGCACCTGCAGCGAAAGCCAGCTGCAGGCCGTGAAAGCCCTCTATTTTGCGATATGATTGCTTTTAGGCGAAGCACATCAACCACAGACCTGATTTCGCCCCTGGTGTTTGGCCTGATACAGTTGCTGATCGGCCAGCTTGACGGCCTCATAAAACTGCTCGGTCTGGTTGCACTCGGCGACCCCGAAGCTGGCAGTGACCGGATAGTTGGTGTCGTTGGTTACCCAGCGCTGTTGAGGGAATTGCAGGCGGATTTTTTCCGCCACTTTACGGGCATCAATTGCACTGGTATGAGGCAAGATGAGCAAAAACTCTTCACCGCCAGTTCGGCAGGCAATGTCCTGTTGGCGCAGGTTCTGTTGAAATAAATGGGCGACGCTTTTTAGTACTTCATCGCCCACATCGTGCCCAAATTGATCGTTCAGTCGTTTAAAGTGATCGATATCACACATAATAACAGCCAGCGGGAAGAACTCATCGCTTTGTTGTGCCAGGGCGGGTAGCAGGCTGGAGTCCAGAAAACGACGATTAACCAATCCGGTCAGCGCGTCGGTATTCGCCTGCAACTCTTTGCTTTGCTGCAGCAGCTCCATGGCCTCATGGCTGCGTTCGCGGTAATGGTCATTGATCCAGCAGACGATGATCACGATGATCAGGGAAGCAAGAAAACGACTGGTCTCAGCATCTTTGTACTCAGCCAGAATAAGATCAGGCGTGAACAACATGACGGCTAAGGTCAGCACCAAAAAGGCGTTACTGATAAGCGCATGCCGGACGCCCAGTAAACCAAACAAAATAGCCGGAAATGGAAACACCCAGTACAAGGCCGTGTTATTGTGGCCACCCTGATACACCAGGCTAAGCACAAAGGCACCAACCAGCAGAGCCTCTATGGTGCAGGCGCGCTGCAACTTTTTGGTGGCTTGGTACACCAGGACGTTTACTAAAAAGCAGCTGCCGGTGATAAACAAAATCAGCGGTAACAGCCATAGTTCGGCGTGCAGGTTTTTAAAGCCGTAAATAAACATCACGGCACTGGTGATGTAACTGACGAAAGCAAGAATATGATGCCGACGGCGGGCATCGATGTGTTGAGATTGTTGGCTGCGCTTCTGGTTCAGGCTTGGCGTCAATGCAGAGTCCTGTTTCAACCGGGTACATTGATGCTAGCACAAAACCGATGCAAGTGAAGACGGCTTAGCTTTTCAGTTGATGCGCTATCGTTATGTCAGGGAGCTCTGTGCTAAACCACTGCTGCAGTGGTTCGAGTTGGTTCAGCGGAAAGCGATAATGCAAAGGGCCATTGTTAGATAAAGTGATTTGCAGATAACCGTAACGGTTGTCCTGCTGCAGCTCAACTTTTACCGATTGCGGATTGGAAGCTTTTTCCATGCCAACACGCAGATTGCCATCATTCCCAATCGCCAGCAATGCCAGGATATCGTTGCAGGTGGTCCACTTCGTTGTGTTGCGTTGCTGATAATAGGCCAGAATGCCATCAACGGCTATCGAGAGTGCTATGATGGAAACGGCTGTCCAGCCTTGCCAGGCAATGAGTAAGCCAATCAGCAACAATAGCAGTGCCTTGATCGGCAGCGAATCTTTAATCAGGAACCAAACCATATTAACCGCCTTTTTTTACCAGATAACGATAGGGCAGAGCGGTAGTATCACTGGCCAGCAACTGATGATCCATAAAACGGCAAAAGCTGGGGATATCGCGTGTCGTCGCCGGATCATCGGCGATAATCAGCAGGGTTTCACCCACCGCCATTTTCCGGATGGCCAGCCGGGTCATCATCACCGGCTCCGGGCAGCGCAGGCCCAGCGCATCCAGGGTCTGGCTGGCGTTATCAAACAGTTGTTGCATCAATACTCCATAGTGCTCACTTCAGTAAATAGGGGGGAGCTGCCAAATTTCAACCCTTAGGCGGCCGTAAAAAAATGCTGCCTGGTTCGGGATTTATCGGGAGCATGAAAAAGGGCCGTTAAACGGCCCCCTTATTCTAAGTGATTGTGGTTGTCGCTGCCAGCTTAAGGCCGCTCAAACACGGTAGCAATGCCCTGACCGAGGCCGATGCACATGGTCGCCAGGCCGTATTTACCGCCTTTAGCTTCCATCACATTCAGCAAGGTGGTGCTGATGCGCGCGCCTGAGCAGCCGAGTGGATGGCCCAGCGCAATGGCGCCGCCATTGAGGTTCACCTTTTGCTCGGCGACTTCCAGCAAGCCCAAATCCTTCATTACCGGTAAGGCCTGTGCAGCAAAGGCTTCGTTCAGCTCAGCGTAGTCGATGTCGCTGATGCTAACACCGGCCATTTTCAGCGCTTTTTTCGACGCTGGCACCGGGCCATAGCCCATGATGGACGGATCGCAGCCAGCCACGCCCATACCACGGACATAAGCACGGATTGGCAGGCCCAGCGCCTTGGCTTTGTCTTCGCTCATCACCAGCATGCCGGATGCGCCATCGGACAGGGCAGAAGAGCTGCCGGCAGTGACGGTGCCATTGGCCGGATCAAACACTGGCCGCAGCTGGCTTAGGCCTTCCACCGTAGTTTCCGGCCGGATCACTTCGTCGGTATCGAACACCCGCAAAGCGCCATCGGCATCGTGCCCTTCGGTCGGGATGATTTCATTCTTAAAGCGGCCCTGCAAAGTCGCCTCATGCGCCAGCCGATGTGAACGGGCGGCAAACGCATCCTGCTGCTGCCGGCTAATGCCATGCATCTTGCCCAATAGCTCGGCGGTTAGGCCCATCATACCGGCGGCCTTGGCCACCGAGGTTGCCAAGGCAGGGTGAAAATCCACCCCATGGTTCATTGGCACATGGCCCATGTGCTCGACACCACCAATCAGGTAGACCTCACCCATGCCGGTCTGAATGGATTTGACGGCATCGTGCAACGCCTGCATGGAAGAGCCACACAAGCGGTTGATGGTGGCGGCAGGAACCGAGTGTGGAATACCAGCCAGCAGGGATGCATTGCGGGCGACGTTAAAGCCTTGCTCCAGGGTTTGCTGCACACAGCCCCAGATGATGTCATCAATCTCGCTGGCATCCAGTTGCGGGTTGCGAGCCAGCAAGGAGGCCATGACATGGGCTGATAACGACTCAGCACGAATGTTGCGGTAAATGCCGTTTTTAGAACGTCCCATCGGGGTGCGGATGCAATCTACAATTACTGCGTTTTTCATTTGTTATCTCCTGCGCTTAGACCGGGAAGAAACGCTGGCCATCGGCGGCCATGGCGCGGGTTTTGTCGGTAACCTGGTAAATCTCGCCCAGGTGGGCGTACTTGTCGGCCAGGGCGACAAAGTTGGCCAAACCAATGGTATCGACATAGCGCAACGGGCCACCTCGGAAGGGTGGGAAACCCAGGCCATAAATCAGCCCCATATCCGCTTCAGCGGCACTGGCAACAATGCCTTCTTCCAGGCAGCGAATGGTTTCATTGATCATCGGCACCATGGTGCGGGCAATGATTTCATCGGCACTGAATTCCGTAGTGCTATGGCAGATAGCGGCCAGCAATGCACGGCTGGCATCATCCACGGCTTTCTTCGGCTTGCCTTTGGCATCTTTGCTGTAAGCATAAAAGCCAAAACCGTTTTTCTGACCATAACGGTTGGCCTGGTACATGGCTGCTACCGGATCATTGTCCAGCTTGGCCATGCGGGTTGGGAAGCCTGCCGCCATCACATCGGTGCAGTGGAAGGCGGTATCTAAGCCGACCACATCCAGCAAATAGGCCGGACCCATCGGCCAGCCAAACTGCTTTTCCATCACCTTATCAATCTGGGTGAAGTCGGCGCCATCCAACACCAGCTTGCTAAAGCCAGCGAAGTAAGGGAACAGCACCCGGTTAACGAAAAAGCCCGGGCAGTCGTTCACCACAATGGGCGACTTGCCCATCTTGGCAGCATAGGCTACCACGGCGGCCACGGTTTCATCCGAGGTGTCTTTGCCGCGGATCACTTCGACCAATGGCATCCGGTGCACCGGGTTGAAGAAGTGCATGCCGCAGAAGTTTTGCGGCCGGCTCAGGTTTTCTGCCAGTGAGTTAATAGAAATGGTCGAGGTATTGGAGGTTAAAATAGCATCGTCGCTCAGCAAAGCTTCGGTTTCTTTTAACACCGCACCTTTGATTTTCGGGTTTTCCACCACCGCTTCCACCACGATATCGACGTCTTTCACGCTTTCGTAGCTGAGCGATGGGGTAATGCTGGCGATGACTTTTGCCATGCCGACAGCGTCCAGCCGGCCGCGCTCAACCTGCTTGGCCAAGAGCTTGGTGGCTTCGCCCATGCCCAGTTCAAGTGCCTGCTGATTGATGTCTTTCATGACCGCCGGCACGCCTTTGCTGGCTGACTGGTAGGCAATGCCGCCACCCATAATGCCGGCACCCAGTACGGCGGCTTTGTGCACAGCTTTGCTGGCGGTTTTGGCCGCTTTTTTCGCTTTGCTCTTAATCAACTGGTCGTTCAGGAAAAGGCCTATTTGTGCGGTGGCTGCATCGGTTTTCGCCAGTTTGGCAAAGCCCTGGTTTTCCAGCGCCATAGCGCCAGCGCGATCCAGGCCGGCCGCTGCTTCAATGGTTTGAACTGCGACCATAGGTGCCGGGTAATGCTTGCCGGCAGTCGCAAACACCATGCCTTTGGCGGTTGTGAAGCTCATGGTGGCTTCGGTTTTATTCAGTTTAAGTGGCTGCAGCTTCACGGCGCGTTTTTTCTGCCAGTCGAGCTTGCCGGCAATGGCATCCTTTAACATCGACAGGGCCACTGTTTCCAGTTTGTCCGGGGTGGTCACTGCATCAATCAGGCCTTCCTGCTGCGCTTTGACCGCATTGCGATCTTTGCCGGTGGTGATCCACTCCATCGCATTGTCGGCACCAATGATGCGGGGTAAACGCACGGTACCGCCAAAACCTGGCATCAGGCCCAGTTTGACTTCCGGCAAACCAATTTTTGTGCTGCTGTCACCGACCCGGTAATCACAGGCCAGGGTCCACTCACAGCCACCACCAAGGGCAAAGCCACTAATAGCAACGACGGTAGGTACCGGCAGGTCTTCGCAGAGATCAAACACATCGGAAGCCTGCTTGATCCAGGGGATGAGTTCTTGTTCGTCACGCTGGAAGATAGGCAAAAACTCGGTGATATCGGCGCCAACGATAAAGTTGTCTTTGCCGCTGGTGAAAAGCACACCAGTTACCGATTTATCTTGCTGCAGCTGTTCCAAAGCAGCCTTGCAATCTGCTAAGGTTTGTTGGTCGAACTTGTTGACGGAGCCTTCAGCATTGAAGGTAAACTTGGCAATGCCGTCTGCGAGTTTTTCGACGGTAATGCGTGGACTTTGATACATCATGCATGGTCTCCCTTTAAGTCAGGTCATGTTGCGTACGGTCACGCGCTAACTGGTACGATGAGATAGCGTTCTGTTCAGTGTGTCGTGGATGCCTGAAAAATTCAACTATTTTTTAAACAGGTGTTTGATTTTTGCCAGATCCATCGATGTTAGCACGACAATGCAACTAACTATAGGCAGGAAATGGATTGAAAGCATGCTAAAGCGTTCGATAAAACAGCGGGCGGGATGGTGGATGGCACTCAGTGCCTGGCTGGTGTTGCCGGCAGGACTGTTGGCTGGCGAACCCGTGGACGAAGACGCCTTATTGCTGAGCCAGCAACGCGAGCAATTTCTGCATGCGGAGCTGCGGATTGGCTCGACCAACCGAGCCCAAGCCGAAGAATGGCTTGAGCAACTGGCTGACTATCCATTGCAACCTTATCTGGAGCAACGCTGGCTGGAAGGACGCTTATCGGCCAGTGATGCTATAGAGCGTTTTTTAACCCGTTATCAGGGTACGCCGATGGACTGGCCTTTGCGCAAGCGTTGGTTGTTGTATCTGGCGCAGCGCCGCTCAGCTGAATTATTTTTAGCCAATTATCGTCCTACCCAGGATGCCGAACTGCATTGCCATGCGCTGCGCTTTCGGCTGGAAAAAGAAGCGCCAGCGCAGATTTGGCCAGAGGTGCGTGAACTCTGGACGGTAGGGGTGTCGCAGCCAAGGGCTTGTGATCCTCTATTCGCCCGTTGGCGTGATGCCGGTCAGATGACGCCGGAGGTGATCTGGCAGCGGGTAGGCAAGGTAGCCGATGGGGGGCAGGCCAATTTATTGCCCTACTTGCGTGGTTTGCTGCCGGCGCGTGATCAGTATCTGGTGGATTTATGGATCCGGGCCAGGCGCAACCCTGTTGTGGTGGCACAGAGTAATTTTTTCCCACGCCGCGACCCGCGTGAGCGAGAGGTGCTGGCCTATGGCCTGCGCCGTTTGATATGGCGTAATCCGGACCAGGCACTTAGCACCTGGCAGCGATTTGCTGAGGATCCGCATTTTACCGATGCACAGCGCCAGATGGTGATCCGTGCTTTTGCTGTAGCTCTGGCTAGTCGCGGCGATGAGCGGGCGGATGTTTGGATGGTACAGGTACCGGTTGAGCATATGGACGATACGCTGGCGCACTGGCGCATTGCCCATGTGTTGAAGCAGCAGGATTGGCCCAGAGTACAGCAGCTGATAGAAACCATGCCAGAGGAACTGCAGCAAGGCGCCGCCTGGCAATATTGGCTGGCGCGCGCGTTGGAACAGCAGGGCCAGCAAACGCAGGCCGATGTGCTGTGGCGTGAGCTGGCGCAGCGGCGCAATTATTATGGCTTTATGGCGGCATCGCGCTTAGGGTTGCCGCCCAGCTTATCGCATCGGCCGGTACCGGTGACCGATGGTGAAGTGGCCGAGCTGGGAGGGCACCCTTCGGTAAGGCGGGCGCAGGAGTGGCTGGCACTGGGACGGATGACAGAGGCCCGGCGCGAATGGAACCACTTGCAGCGCACGGCTGATGAGCAAACCAAGTTGGCTTCCGCCCGCTTAGCGGCGCAGATGCAATGGTATGAGCGGTCGATTTTCTCCCTGGCCGATGTGGGTTTTTGGGATGATATTGAACTGCGCTTTCCGCTGGCCTTTAAAGAAGAGATGGCGGAGTTTGCCGGCAAAGCAGAGGTGGACCCGGCCTGGGCCATGGCGATTACCCGGCGTGAAAGCTCCTTTATGGTGGATGCCAACTCACCGGTTGGCGCCCGCGGTCTGATGCAGATTATGCCGGATACTGCCAATTACATTGCCCGCCAGCCGGTGCAGCTGGGGCAGTTGTACAACCCGATCACCAATATCGACTATGGCACCAACTACCTGAATTACCTGATGCGCCGTAACGATGGCAACCTGCTGATTGCGACTGCATCTTACAATGCCGGTTATGGCCGGGTACGACAGTGGATCCCGAAAGATGAAGCCATCCCGGCCGATATCTGGATTGAGACCATTCCGTTTCGGGAAACCCGCGAGTACGTCAAAGCCGTCATGGCGTATTACCAGATTTACAATATCCGCATGGATCAACCGGTGGATGTGTTTGCCCCTCTGGTGGGTATGCGGATTGGGCAGAGTCAGGATTGATGCTATCATGAGGCATTGTCTTCTCGTCGCTACAACACAGGAAAAAGGATGCTATGACGGTGATTGATCCTGCAAGCTACGCCAGCCATATTCAGGTTTTGCAACAGCGAACCCGCCAGTTACTGGAGCGGGAAAATCTGGACGGGTTGGTGATTCACTCCGGCCAGACCAAGCGCAAATTCCTTGATGACATGGATTATCCCTTTAAAGCCAACCCGCACTTTAAGGCCTGGCTGCCGGTGGTGGATAACCCGCACTGCTGGCTGCAGATAGATGGTGTTAATAAACCGAAACTGATTTTTTACCGGCCAAAAGATTTCTGGCACAAGGTGCCGGATGTACCGGGCGATTTTTGGGCCGAGCATTTTGATATTCAACTATTGGAAAAAGCCAACCAGGTAGAGCAGTTGCTGCCCTATGACAAAGAGCGGCTGGCCTATCTTGGTGAATACCTGGAAGTTGCCCAGGCGCTCGGTTTTAGCGACATTAATCCGGAGCCGGTGCTGAACTTCCTGCATTATCACCGGGCTTACAAAACCGAGTACGAGCTGCAGTGTCTGCGCCGGGCCAATCGCATGGCGGTGGCTGGCCATAAAGCTGCCAAAGCGGCATTTTATGGCGGTGGCAGTGAGTTTGATATTCAGCTGGCCTACCTGGCTGCAGTTGGTCAAACCGAAAACGAGGTGCCTTATGGCAACATCGTGGCGCTGAACCAGCACTGCGCTATCTTGCATTACACGGCGCTGGAGCGGCAGAAACCGGCACAGCATCGCAGTTTTCTGATCGATGCCGGGGCTGAGTTTCATGGCTATGCTGCCGACATTACCCGCAGCTACAGTTTTGATAGCGGCCACGAGTTTGCTGAGCTGATCAAGCGGGTGGATGCCATTACGCTGCAGATGGTCGATGGTCTGAAGCCTGGCATCAAGTACAGCGAATTGCATTTGCAAACGCACCAACTGATTGCCGAAGTGCTGGCTGATTTTGACTTTGTCCGCCTGGGCGCCGAAGCCATGGTGGAGCAACAGATCACCCAGGCCTTTTTCCCGCATGGCCTTGGGCATCACCTTGGCTTGCAGGTGCACGATGTCGGTGGCTTTATGCTGGATGAGCGTGGTACCCATTTACCGCCGCCTGAGCAGCATCCGTTTCTGCGCTGCACCCGCTTCATTGAACCGTCCATGGTTTATACCATTGAACCTGGTCTGTACTTTATCGACTCCTTACTGGATGAACTGCCTGATGCGCAGAAAAAACTGCTAAACTGGGATAAAATTCAGGCATTTAAGCCTTTTGGTGGCATCCGGATCGAAGACAACGTCATCGTGCACCGGGAGCGCAATGAAAATATGACCAGAGAGCTGCAGCTGGATTAACCAGCCGGCAGCCGTCTGGCACAGGGCCAGTTCGGGGAACTATGCAATATCGCTCCATTATCCGTATTCTGGGGTTACTGGTCGCTGTGTTCAGCGTCAGCATGCTGCCGCCAGCCCTGGTGTCGCTCTGGTATCAGGATGGTGCCGGTGTCCCTTTTCTGTTGTCTTTTCTGATTTGTATCGCAGCTGGCTTGCTGATTTGGTACCCCAACCGCAGTTATCAGCGCGATCTGAAAGTTCGTGACGGCTTTTTGATTGTGGTGATGTTTTGGCTGGTGCTGGGGGCTGTCGGTACCTTGCCGCTCTACTTATCCTCTGAAACGGGCATGAATTTGGCGGATGCCACTTTTGAGGCTTTCTCAGGCCTTACCACCACCGGGGCCACCGTTCTGACCGGCATTGAAACCCTGCCGAAAGCCATTTTGTTTTACCGCCAGCAATTGCAATGGCTGGGCGGCATGGGGATCATCGTTTTGGCGGTAGCTATCTTGCCGATGCTGGGCGTCGGGGGCATGCAGCTGTATAAAGCGGAAACCCCGGGCCCGGTCAAAGACAACAAAGTCACACCGCGCATTGCCGATACCGCCAAACACTTGTGGTTGATTTATGTGGTGCTTACCCTGGCCTGTGCCCTGGCCTATCGTTTGGCAGGTATGAACTGGTTTGATGCCGTCGGCCACTCCTTTTCCACAGTTGCCATTGGCGGCTTTTCTACCTACGATGCCAGTATTGGCCATTTTGACAGCAGCGCCATAAATATGATCTGCGTGGTGTTCCTGTTGCTGAGCGCCATCAATTACCCACTGCACTTTGCCGCCATGCGTGGCAAAAATATTCTGACCTACTGGCGTGACCCTGAACTGCGGGCTTTTTTGTTTATTCAGGGCTCCCTGGTGCTGCTGATTTTTATCGGTTTACTGCGTAGCCAGGTGTACGACACTACCTGGGAGGCGTTTGATCACGGCTTGTTTCAAGCGGTGTCTATTTCAACGACTGCGGGTTTCGCTACGGGCGGCTTTGCCTACTGGCCTTTGTATCTGCCGATTTTGCTGATTTTTTCCAGTTTCATTGGCGGCTGCGCTGGCTCTACCGGTGGCGGTATGAAAGTTGTGCGGGTGTTGTTGCTGTTTTTGCAGGGCAAGCGTGAGCTGAACCGGTTGGTGCATCCGCGGGCCATCTACAGCATTAAGTTGGGCCGGCGGACCGTGCCGGATCGGGTGGTCGAAGCAGTCTGGGGCTTTTTCGCCGCCTATGCCTTGGTGTTTGTGATTATTATGCTGCTATTAATTATGACCGGGCTGGATAATATGACCGCTTTCTCAGCGACCGCAGCCTGCTTAAATAACCTTGGCCCCGGGCTGGGTGACGTAGCATCGCATTTTGGTGATATCCCTGATACAAGTAAATATTTGCTGGTGATTGCGATGGTGTTTGGCCGGCTGGAGATTTTCACCTTGCTGGTGCTCTTTACGCCGGCGTTTTGGAAAAATTAAATAAAAATCGCACTGACCTGGAACAGCTTCTCCACTTCGCTGATGTGTTTTTTATCCACCAAAAACAGGATGATGTGATCGTCGGTTTGGATGGGAATATGGTCGTGGGCAATGATCACTTCATCGCCCCTTACAATAGCCCCTATAGTAGCACCCGGTGGCAGTTTAATGTCGCCAATAGCGCGGCCAACTACCTTGGAGGTGGTTTCATCGCCATGGGCTATGGCTTCGATGGCTTCAGCTGCGCCGCGGCGCAACGAGTGCACATTGACAATATCGCCACGGCGGATATGGGTAAGCAGCGCCGAGATAGTAGCCTGCTGGGGCGAAACTGCGATATCGACTTCACCTCCTTGCAGCAAATCGACATAAGCACCACGTTTGATAAGCACGATGGTTTTCTGTGCACCCATCCGTTTAGCCAGCATCGCCGACATAATATTGGCTTCATCGTCGTTGGTAACGGCAATAAAGACATCGATTTGCTCGATATTTTCTTCTTCCAGCAGCTCCGGATCCGAGATATCCCCGACATAGACCAGGGTATTATCCAGCACGCCGGACAGAAACTCAGCCCGCTCTTTGCTGCGTTCAATCAACTTCACGCTGTAGTTGTTTTCCAGTGCTCTTGCCAGCCCATAGCCGACATTGCCGCCGCCAGCAATCATAATACGGCGGTAACTGCTTTCCAGCTTTTGCAGCTCGCTCATCACTACCCGGATATGCTTGGTGGCAGCGACAAAAAACACTTCATCGTCGGCTTCGATCACCGTGGTTCCCAATGGTTTGATCGAGGTTCCCCGGCGATAAATGGCAGCAACCCGGGCATCAATATTGGGCATATGCACTTTTAAGGTCGACAGCGCATGCCCAACCAACATACCGCCATAATAGGCGCGCAAACCGACCAGGCTGACTTTGCCCTGCGCAAACTCCACCACCTGTAAGGCTCCAGGGTAATCAATCAGCCGGCGGATGTAGTCGGTAACCAGGGTTTCCGGCGCAATAAAGTGATCGACCGGCATGTCTTCTCGGCGAAACAGCTGATCGCGGTATTTCAGGTACTGATTGCTGCGGATGCGGGCAATTTTAAGCGGGGTATGGAAAATACTGTAGGCCACCTGACACGCAACGATGTTGACTTCATCGCTGCTGGTAACAGCAACCAGCATGTCGGCATCTTCAGCGCCGGCTTTTTTTAAAATATCCGGGTGCGCACCGTAACCATGGATCACCTGCAAGTCGAATCGATCCTGCAATAACCGCAGTTTCTCCATATGGGTGTCGACCACAGTGATTTCATTCATTTCCCCGACCAGATTTTCCGCCAGGGTACCGCCGACCTGTCCTGCGCCAAGAATGATGATTTTCATGAAGTTTGTTCTGCCTCAAGCCGTTTAATCACTTTAGCATAGAAAAAGCCATCCATCTGCTGCTGGCCTGGCAGGATTTGCCAGCTGTTGGCATGCTGCTGGCTGGACTGCAGTTCGGCATCCGGGGTTTGTTGTAAAAAACGCTGCAATTGTTGTTGATTTTCGGCGCTGAACACGCTGCAGGTTGCATAAAGCAAGATGCCGCCTGGTTTGAGCAGAGGCCAGAGCTGCTGGAGCATACGCGCCTGGATCCCGGTCAAAGCGGCAATATCGGATGATTTACGCAGCCAGCGTATGTCCGGGTGGCGGCGTATCACGCCACTGGCCGAGCAGGGGGCATCCAGCAGGATGCGGTCAAAGCTTTCGCCATCCCACCATTGGTTCGGTTCGCTGGCATCGGCAGCCCGAACTTCAGCCTTATGCTGCAAACGTGCCAGGTTCGCGTGCACCCGTTCCAGACGGCTGGCATCGACATCCAGCGCCAGCACCCGGGCTTCAGGTGCCAGTTCTAACAGGTGACTGGTTTTACCGCCTGGCGCACAACAGGCATCCAGAATGCGTTGACCATTGGCCGGTTCCAGCAAATGGGCGGCGTATTGGGCGGCTCCATCCTGCACCGCAAACCAGCCTTGCTGATAGCCTGGCAGGCTGGTGATATCGCGGGCCTGTTCCAGCAAAATAGCTTCCGGCACTTCGGCCAGTGGCTGCTGCCAGCCAATGTCTTCCGCGCTCAGGGCGGCGGTAAAGTCGGTGACGGCGATCTGTTGTTGATTGACCCTAAGCCAAAGCGGGGCTTTCTGCTGGTTCGCCAGTAAGATGTCTTGCCATTGCCCGGGATAGTCTTGCTGCAACTGTTGCACCAGCCAGCCTGGATGGCTGTACCGAATAGCCGGGGGCTGGTGCTCAAACTGCAATAATTCTGGTCGCCGCTGTACCGAGCGCAGCACGCCGTTAATCAGGCCCGTCATGGATTTGCCTTTTAGCTCCCTGGCACCATCCACAGTTTCGCTGATGGCGGCATGATCCGGAATTCTGAGCCAGTGCAGCTGATAAATTCCGACATAGAGCAAAAATTGCAGTGGCCGCAGTTTTTTCACCAGCGGCCTATCCATTAACTGACGGCAGACATGATCCAACTGAGCCAAATGGCGCAGCACACCGAAGCAGATCTCTTGCAGCAGAGCTTGATCTTTGCTGTCTGGCAATTGTTGTTGCGCTTTGGGCAGCACTTCGGATAACGAGCGTCCCTGATCGACCACCTGATAACAGGATTGCGCTGCCAGCGCACGCAGATTAACCGGCATTGTTGATTTGGATCAGGCTGCCGACTTGAAACCAGTCGGCGCGGCCATTCAAAAAGTCGGCGATGGTCATGGGTTTTTTGCCGGCTGGTTGCAGCTTGGTGATCACCAGCACATCTTCGGCAGTGGCAATCTTAAGGCCCTGGCGGTTCAGTGCCAGGATCTGGCCGGGAGGGGCTTGCTCAACCGTTGGCTCTATCTGTGCCGCTAACACCTTGATGCGGTGGGCACCATGCGCCAGCACACTGATTGGCCAGGGGTTAAATGCACGAATTTCCCGCTCCAATTGGGCTGCGGTTTTATGAAAATCCAGCTCGGCTTCGTCTTTGCTGAGTTTCGCTGCATAACAAGCCTGGCGCTCATCCTGTACTTCGGCTTTTTGTTGCAAGGCAGGTAAATTATCCAGGGCGCTCAGTAGGGCCTGAGGGCCAAGCTCTGCTAATTTTCCATACAGGCTGGCGCTGGTATCCTGATCACTGATGGCACAGGCCACTTTGCTCAGCATGGCGCCGGTATCCAACCCCTTATCCATTTGCATGATGGTAATACCGGTTTGATGATCGCCGGCCCAGATAGCGCGTTGAATGGGAGCCGCACCGCGCCAGCGTGGTAGCAAAGAGCCATGCACATTGATGCAGCCAAGGCGAGGCGTATCCAGCACAGCTTGTGGCAATAACAGGCCATAGGCGACTACCACCATGACATCGGCATGCAGCGCTGCCAGTTGTTGCTGAGCAGCAGGGTCTTTGAAATTGGCAGGTTGAAAGACCGGGATCTGATGTTGCTGCGCCAGTTGTTTGACCGGGCTGGCGGTGAGTTGCTGGCCGCGACCAGCCGGGCGATCTGGTTGGGTATAAGCCGCCATGACTTGGTGTTCGCTGTCGAGCAACGCTTTCAGGTGCTCGGCAGCAAAGTCGGGTGTCCCGGCAAAGATGATTCGAAGTGAGGCAGTCACAATCTATCCTGTGTTAAAGGGCGTGGCGGGCAGCCAGCCGGGCTTCTTTTTCCAGCTTTTTGCGGATCCGATCACGTTTTAACGGCGACAGGTAATCAATAAAAAGTTTGCCCATTAAATGATCCAGTTCGTGCTGGATACAAATAGCCAATAAACCATCGGCTTGCAGTTCGAACCAGTCACCATTGGCATGTTGCGCTTTCACGGTAACTTCCGCCGCACGCTCTACTTTGGCGTAACTGTTTGGTACCGACAGACAGCCTTCTTCGTAGGTGGTATCGCCACCTTTGCTGATAATCTCCGGGTTAATCAGCACCAAAGGATCATCCCGTTGCTCTGAGACATCAATCACCACCACCCGGACGTGACGATCAACTTGCGTTGCCGCTAGACCGATGCCATTCTCATCGTACATGGTTTCCAGCATGTCGTTGACAAGCTGCTGAATTTCAGGAGTAATCTCTGCAACCGGCTTGGCGACGGTTCGCAGTCTGTCGTCGGGAAAATGCAACACTCGTAGTACGCTCATAGGCTCCACAAATACTATGCTTAAAGGAAATAACTGTGCTAAGGTCTAATTTTAGCCATTAATGTGCGCAATGAACAGCTTCGTCTGTCATAATTACAACAAGATCACGCTGGGGATGCTGGCATGTTAAAACCTGTCCTTCACTTTTTAGCGCTTTGCGCTTTTTGCTTTGCTGTTACTGCTACTGCTGCTGCAGATGTGCTGCAGGTGCGCGAGGATGCACCGGAGCGCTATGTGGTGAAAAAAGGCGATACCCTCTGGGATATTTCAGCTATTTACCTCAGCCAGCCCTGGCGTTGGCCGCAGCTGTGGCAAATGAATCCACAAATCGAAAACCCACATTTGATTTTCCCCGGTGATGTATTGCGGCTGATTTATGATGCCGATGGCCGGCCCATGCTGGTGCGTGATGATAGGGTCCGGCGTTTATCGCCGCAGAGCCGTGTCACCGACACCCGGCCGGATGCGATCACCACAGTACCACTGGCGATGATACGACCATTTTTAACGCACGATAAGTTATTGAGTGCCGAAGAGCTGGCTGGCAAGCCGTATATTCTCGGTGCCAGCAGCAATGTAAAAAATGCCACTGAAGGTCATACACTTTACGTCAGAGGTGAGCTGGAACCTGGAAAAGGCTATGCCATTTACCGGAAAGGACGACCCTACATCGATCCGGAAACAGGGGATAATCTGGGCTTTGCCATGACGTTGGTTGCCACCAGCCGGGCATTCCGTGCTGGCAACGATGAACGGAATGAGCCTGCGTCCTTGCACATTCTGGATGTAAAACGAGAAATTCGTCAGGGCGACCTTATTTTACCAGCCATTGATGGTGAATTATTGCCGGCGTATTTTCAGATGGCTCGGCCAGACTCGGCACTGAACGGTCTTATTATTGATACCACTTCCAAGCTACGTGAGTTTTCAAAGTGGGATATTGTGATCATCAACCGTGGTGCAAACGATCAGTTAAAGCCTGGACACATGCTGGATATTTTACGGCCTTCCCCGACCGTAGTGGACAGTCGAAATGGTCAGCCGGTGTATCTGGAAGATTCAAGCCGCTATCAGCGCTTGGCCAGTAATTTCGGTCATGAGCAAATCAAAATGCCGCGAGAAAGAGTAGGTCATTTAATGGTTTTCAAGGTGACAGAACGAGCCAGCTTTGCCATTGTCACGGATACCTATCGGCCGGTGAGGGTGGGCGATCATATCGTTAGCCCCTAGCATTTTTTTCCAGAGAGTTTTTAATGCAATAGGAAATCTATCATGGAAGATAGACTGCATTACCTGGTGTTGGCTCAGGCTGGCATCAATGGCTATCACCTGCAGCGGCTAGTACCGTATTGCACGCTTGCTGAGCTTTGCCGACAACCAGCCAGTACCTTACGCCAATTAGGCCTGACTGAACGTCAGGCCTCTGCGATACAAAAACCAGATCCCGCATTATTGCAGCAAGCCGAACGCTGGCTGCTGCAAAGTGAGCTGCATCAGCTTATTGGCTTCGAGGATGCGCGCTATCCAGCTTTGCTCAAACAAAGTCGACAACCTCCAATTCTGCTTTTTGTCGCCGGCAACCCAGCTTTACTCAGTCAGCCTCAAATTGCCATCGTTGGCAGTCGTCAGCCTAGTCCTACCGGCAAAAAAACCGCGCATCAATTTGCGGCCGAGTTGGTGCGACATGGCTATGTGATCACCAGTGGCATGGCGCGTGGCATCGACAGTTGTGCCCATCAAGGAGCTTTGTCGGTACAAGGGCCAACCATAGCCGTCTTAGGCCATGGCTTATCACGGGTCTACCCTAAATCCAATGAAGCTCTGGCAGCACAGATTATGCAGCAAGGGGCCCTGGTTTCAGAGTATTTCCCGGAGGTAGATGCGAGGCCAGCTCACTTTCCTCAGCGAAACCGTATTGTGGTGGGTTTGTCGCAGGGCACTTTGGTAGTGGAAGCTGCGCTTAAAAGTGGTTCATTGATCAGCGCGCATTTGGCTGTTGAAGCCAATCGGGATGTGTTTGCCATTCCAGGTTCTATATACCATCCACAATCTGCCGGCTGCCATGCTCTGATCCAACAAGGGGCTAAATTAACCACCTGCGTTGCCGATATTCTGGAGGAATGGACTTTTTTCGCAAAATCGGGTCTAAAACAGCAGCAAAGTGAAAAAAACTCGACGCCGGACTTGTTCGATGACACTTTGTTAGCTAACGTAGGAGATGAAGCTACTGCGGTTGATCAGATCGCAGAACGGTCTCAACTGTCGGTGGCGGATACGACCATTGCTTTGCTGCAGCTTGAGCTGGCAGGTCTGGTGGCAGTAGTGCCTGGTGGCTACATCAGAGTGAGGAGTACCTAAGTATGTTTGATATCCTCGTTTACCTGTTCGAAAACTACATCCACAATGAATCGGAAATTTATGCGGATCGTGCCGACCTGACCAAAGAGCTCAGTCTGGCCGGTTTTCATGATGACGATATTTTCCGGGCCTTGCAGTGGCTCGACAGTCTCTCCAAACTGCAGGAAAGTCACGTTAAGCCCTATCTGACAAAGTTGACGGTCAGCTCTGTCCGTATTTATACGGTGGAAGAAAGCCGCAAACTGGATGCGCAGTGCCGGGGTTTCCTGATGTTCCTGGAGCAAATCAATGTGCTGGATGCCAGTACCCGGGAGATGGTGTTGGATCGGGTCATGGACCTGGACGGCCAGAGCATTTGCCTGGACGATCTGAAGTGGGTGGTGCTGATGGTATTGTTTAATGTACCCGGCCGGGAAAGTGCCTATGCCCAGATGGAAGATCTGATCTTTGACGAGCCGGACGGCCAGCTGCACTGATAGCAATGGCTTGGTTGGGTCCGGCCTGAGGTTATGGCATACTGGCTGCCTTCGTTTCAAGTTGGTAGCCTGAGTCATGTCGTCGCATCCAGATCCACTGTTCAAACTGCCTCAGCATCAGGGCGACTGCCCGTTGTGCCAACATCCGCTGCAGATCAAATCTGGCAAAAGTGGCCCTTTTCTTGGCTGCAGCAATTACCCGGCCTGTCATTACCTTAAGCCCTTGCACGAACATGAGCACAGCTTGGTTAAAGTGTTACCACACGAGCCTTGCCCAAGCTGCGGCCAGCCGTTAGCGGTAAAAAATGGGCGTTATGGCATGTTTATCGGCTGCAGCAATTACCCGACGTGTGACTTTGTGGTGCATGAAGAGGCTAGGCAAACCGAGCAGTTCGACTGCCCGGCTTGCAAAAAGGGTCAGTTGGTGGAGCGGATCAGCAAGTACGGCAAGCACTTTTATGGCTGCAACCGTTACCCCAAATGCAAGTTCTTACTGAATGATCAGCCTGTTGTTGGCCGCTGTCAGTGTTGCGGTTACCCATTGCTGGTTCGTAAGCAAACAGCAAAAGGCGACAAGCTGCTATGCGCTGACAAAAGCTGCCAGGCTGAGCAGCAGACCCTGCCTGGCTCGTCATCATCCTGAAACGGCATTCATGCGCTACGCTAGTGCCCGCCTTTCAGGACGGATACTAGCTAATGCTAATACGGCTTTGCATTTGCGACAGTTCCGGAAAGTCTTCCGCAGGTAGCAGGGCAATCAGCTCGGCAAAGCGCTGCCCCAATGAGTTGGTCGAATCCGCAGCCAGGTTGATATGGCCCATTTTGCGGCCTGGACGTGGTGCTTTGCCATACCAGTGCAGATGCACCCCCGCAATGCCCAGCACACAATCAGGCAATTGGTCCAGCCCTAGAATATTGACCATCAGGGTAGGGCGCAACAAGGTGGTGTCCCCCAGTGGTAAGCCACAAACAGCACGGATATGGTTGGCGAACTGACTGGTATCTGCACCTTGCTGGCTCCAGTGGCCGGAATTATGCACCCGTGGCGCTATTTCATTGACCAGTAAACGATCACCAACGGCAAAAAACTCAATCGCTAACACACCGACATAATCCAGTTCATTGGCCAGTAACTGAAACATGCGCTCCGCCTGAGCCTGAAGCGGGTGAGCCAATCGTGGCAGTGACACACTGAGTACACCGTTGACATGATGATTCTCGGTCAGCGGGTAATAGACGCACTGACCATCCTTACCCCGGGCTCCGACCAGAGAGACTTCGTAATCAAAGGGAATAAACTGTTCAGCGACAATGCCTTGTTTGGCTTTTTTCGAGGCTTGCTTTAAAAACTGCGCAATCTCTGTCCAAACCGCATCGATCTGTTCTATCTGCTTTAAGCGCCATTGACCTTTGCCATCGTAGCCTTCCAGCGCACTTTTTAGCACCAGCGGCAGGCCAAGTTGTTGCACAGCCGCTTCCAGTTCCGCTTTGCTGTGAACTTCAGCATAAGCGGCACTGGCGACCCCAGCTTGTTGCAATAAAGCTTTCTCTATGCGGCGATCGCCACCGGATAAAATGGCGCGACTGCCAGGCAGGAATTTACCGCTTTGCTCACATGGCTCCAGCACCACCTGGGGAATATGCTCAAACTCAGCCGTGACCACATCGGCATCACGCAGCGCTTGCTGCAACCCTTCGCCCAATACCTGCTGATTGATGGGATCGACTATTTGATCGCTGCGCACATCAAAGGCCTGCACCTCGATGTTTAGCGGGATGGCTTCCAGCGCCATCATGCGCGCCAGCTGGCCTGCGCCTAACACCAGCACTCGCATCAGGACAGCTCCGCCGGATCAGGCTGGCTTAATACGGTATCGGTTTGCTGCTGGCGAAAAGCATCGATTTTTTTCATCAGCGCGGCATCCTGAGTGGCCAGCACCTGAGCAGCCAGCAGGCCGGCATTGGCGGCACCGGCATCGCCAATCGCCAGGGTACCGACAGCGACGCCTTTTGGCATTTGCACAATCGATAGTAAAGAATCCAGTCCTTTCAGGGCTTTGGATTGCACCGGCACACCCAGTACCGGCAAACTGGTGAAAGCCGCTGTCATACCTGGCAGGTGAGCTGCACCGCCGGCACCGGCAATAATGATTTTCAGGCCACGCTCTGCGGCGCTGGAAGCATAGTCGGCCAGCAGTTGTGGTGTGCGATGGGCAGAGACCACCTTGGTTTCGTAGGCGATGCCAAAATGATCCAGCATATCAGCCGCATGCTTCATGGTCGGCCAGTCCGACGTCGAGCCCATGATAATCCCAACCAGCATTGGTATTTCCTTCTGAAGAGAATGAAGTGTGTGTACGAAAGCGCTATTATAGCGGCAACTGACCTCGAATTAAATTTTTACTGAAATGACGATGGCTGAAATTGTATCAACTGAGGTGGCTGTCGGGCTGGTTCAGGCCGGCAAAGTAATTGCTTACCCAACCGAAGCGGTGTTTGGTTTGGGCTGTGATCCGCGCAATGAAGCGGCTGTACTGCGTTTACTGGCGATCAAACAGCGCCCGGTTGAAAAGGGCTTAATTTTGATTGCTGCCGACTACTCGCAGTTGCTGCCCTTTGTCGATGACGCTGCTATCCCGCTGGAGCGCCGGGCCGAAATCTTCTCCAGCTGGCCCGGCCATATCAGTTGGGTGCTACCGTCCAGCCCTGCAGCACCGGGCTGGATCACAGGCAAGCATCAATGCATTGCCGTGCGGGTAAGCACCCACCCAGTGGTGCGCTCTTTGTGTCAGGCTTTGGGCGGACCGCTGGTATCGACCAGTGCCAATAAGGCCGGTGAGGCGGCCATCACCGTCGCCTCAGAGGTGTTGCAGCAACTGGGGGAGGATATTGCCGCGCTGGTAGCCGGTGAGCTTGGCGGTGCGGCCCAGCCCAGCCAGATCCGAGATGCCATCAATGGCCAAATTTTAAGGAGCTAAGATGTCCAGCAGCAGTCAGCAACAACTGGCCGAAGTACAACGCTTTTTACAGCAATTGCAGGACAGCATCTGCCAGGCCTTGCAGCAAGCCGATGGTAAGGCACAGTTTGTTGAAGATGCCTGGCAGCGCGCTGAAGGCGGCGGTGGCCGCAGCCGGGTGTTAACCGGTGGCGCGGTGTTTGAGCAGGCTGGTGTGAATTACTCGCATGTCTATGGCGCTCAGATGCCAGCCTCGGCCACGGCGCACCGGCCTGAGCTGGCAGGGCGCAGCTTTCATGCCTGTGGTGTTTCGTTGGTGATTCACCCAAACAACCCGTATTTACCGACCACTCATGCCAATGTGCGTTTTTTTATTGCGGAAAAACCAGGTGAAGCGCCAGTCTGGTGGTTTGGCGGCGGTTTTGATCTCACGCCTTTTTACCCCTATGAAGAAGATGTGGTGCATTGGCACCAGATCGCTAAAGCAGCGGTGGACCCTTTTGGCGCTGAGTATTACCCGCGCTACAAAAAATGGTGTGATGACTACTTCTACTTAAAGCACCGCGGTGAAACCCGGGGGGTGGGTGGCCTGTTCTTTGACGACCTGAACGAGCCTGGCTTTGCCCAAAGCTTTGCACTGATGCGCTCGGTCGGTGAGGCGTTTTTACCCGCTTACCTCCCTCTGGTGGAGCGACGCAAAGATACTCCGTATGGTGAGCGTGAGCGTCAGTTCCAGCTGTACCGGCGCGGCCGCTATGTCGAGTTTAATCTGGTGTTTGATCGCGGTACTTTATTTGGACTGCAAAGTGGCGGCCGCACCGAATCCATTTTGATGTCAATGCCACCACTGGTACGTTGGCAATATGGCTATCAGCCTGAACCAGGTAGTCCGGAGGCGCTGTTGTACGAGCGTTATCTGCAGCCACAAGACTGGTTAGGTATAGTGTGTTAGAGGTACAGATTAAAAGTGAACTGGGTTTAATCCGGGAGCAGGGTGTATTGAGCATGCCCTTGGTCAGCCAATAATAGGTGACCGGGCACAATCAAGAAATGAGTCCTTCCGCGCTATCGGGGTAAACCAGTCCAGTCAGAAAGAAAAGGCTACACCAATGGATGCCACAAGAGCTGCATCGTTTACGGCTTTGATCCGACTGCGCTCCGCCTGCAAGTCATTATACAGCTGAGTTGAGTCTACTTCGTTGGAGGTTAGGAGTGAGGCTCTTTCCGTTTTATAATGGATGACGCCCAGATCAACGAAAATCCTAAGTCCAGGTTTATTGGGACGCTTGGACTCCCACCCTGCGCCCAGATAGGGCGATACTCGGCTCGCTCGTAAGCTGCCCTCGAGATTTCCGATCTGAGCTGCAGCGTAACTGTTACCGTTAATAGTTAAGTTTCCGCTAGCGTCAGGTCTTGCAGTTAGACTGCTACTGGTGTCGTTGAAGATCGCTCCACCACTAATCCTGAAGCCATTATCTGCGAAAGGATACCAATCAATAAGAGCTTCCATCGATTTTCCCGTTTTCCGCGAGACATCATAGCGAATATCATCGATGCGGCGAGTCCCATCGTAGGTGGAACCACTGCTTGCGCCGATACGGGCTGAAAAGCTGTCATTGATAACGTAACCCATACCCACCGTGATACCCTGGGTGCCAAGCTTAGCGTAACCAAAGAAGTCAGTTTCGGGTGTGACCTGGGCATGAGCTGCTGCAATACCAGTTGCCAGGCTAGCCAATATTAAGGCATTAATAGTGAACTTTTTCATACTTAGTGCTCCTTGTTGGGGTTACCGACCGCCATGATCGGTTTGATTTGGAGCACCCATAGTGGACTCAGTCGGCGATGAATACATGTGCTAAAAGGCAGCGAATTACCCATGACTTTAGGCACATGCGACACTTCGCTGGACAAACTATAATCAACCTGGAGCAAGCAGTCTAATGGGTAGTTTTGTGACTTTTCCTCGCATCGCGACGTCTATCGCGGGTAGGTAAGAGGCAATGACGCAGATTCCTGGCGCGCTTTTTTATTCTAAACATTACCACCCCCTGCTTCTGGGTGCACAGCCTTTGCCTTGCAGGGCTCTGATCTTCACCCATCCTTCTGTTACAAAGAAGGCGTAGTCGCTACTTTCAGTCGAGCTATACCAGAGAGAGTGGCGTCAAAAAATGTATAGAGGTTGCTCTCAACCAGAGGAAAAGACTGAACATGGCATCATTGGAAGCGCTGACCAGCCACACCAATAAAAAACGTGCTTTTATGTCGCGCCTGGCAATCAGCTTCGCTACCTATTCCAGACAGCCCAAAAACGTATTTAAAATTATTGGTATTTTGGCATGCATTGCTATCTATGTAGCCCAGATACAGCACTCATCGGGCGACAGAATGAGCAATCATGACCTCACTATTGGCAGTCAAGGCATCGTCAATCAACTTTTGGGTCGATTATTTGATGAATCGGTATCCTATCAAAGCCCATATGTTATGGCGGTTATATTTGGCGTATTCGTGGCCTGTTTGTTCTTCATTACCGGTAGACGTAGACCCGGAAAATTAACCGGAGCTCTTGTTGTGCTACAAATTTTAATTGGGTTACTGGTTACCAATGATTTGCTGCTCATCGTGGCAGCGCAACTGCCATTTGTTTATGCTCTTCCCAAAGCCCTTCTTTGGATGGTGGGGCAGAGTGCGGGAATGTTTTTGCTTTGGGGTTATATATTTGCGAGCGCATACGTACTTCCCTATAGCTGGCTGGAACCTGCCCCTTTTATCCTGCCAGAGGAGTCCCGGCTAGAGATGGGACTAGCTATCGCTTCATCTTTACTGATGTTTTTGGTTTGGCAGATATTTGCATTCTGCTTAGGTTATATCGGGGTATCGGAGCGAACTCACAGAGATCACCTAACAGCGGTAAATGCTCAGCTACTTGCCACCCAACAGTTGCTGGCAGAGAACGCTCGCAATGGAGAGAGGATACGCATTGCCCGAGAGCTCCATGACAGCCTGGGGCATCACCTTACCGCATTAGGGCTGCACCTGGAAATTGCTTCAAGACAAACTTCAGACATGGGCATCGCTTCATTGCAAACAGCCAAGGGAATTGCTCGGGACTTATTAAGCGATGTAAGAATTGCCGTTGGGCGAGAGCGAAAAGAGTTAGCACTAAATCTGGAGCAGAGTCTGCGAACCATGTGTGCTGGTATACCCACCCTTCAAGTAACTTTTGACTACTCAAGCAAGTATGAGTTTAGCGATCCAGTTATGGCGCATACGATATTTCGTAGTATTCAGGAGGCCATTTCAAATACCATGCGACATGCAAATGCAACGAAGCTATCCGTTATGTTGAGGACAGAGGAAAATAGACTAAAGGTTGAAATCAAAGATAATGGCATCGGAGCTAAGGATCTGAACGCTGGCAATGGTTTAAAAGGGATGCGCGAACGTATTGAAGCATGTGCAGGACGACTGGAGATTTACTCTGAGTTTAACAAAGGCTTCACGGTCATTTTTTGGCTGCTTTTAGAAGGATCGAATGAATGATTAGAGTTATCCTGGTTGATGATCAAATGTTGGTGCGTAGTGGCATAGCCGGCTTACTGGCCATGACTTCTGATATTCAGGTTGCCGGTGAGGCTGGCAATGCACAAGACGCAATCCTTCTGCTTGAGGAAGTAAAGCCGGATGTGATGTTGTTGGATGTGCGGATGCCAGGACGATCCGGAATTGAGTTGTTAGTAGAATTAAAATCCCTCGACCGGCTTCCTCCGACAATCCTTCTAACGACCTTCGATGATGATGAAGCTCTGTTGCGAGGAATACGAGCTGGTGCTCGCGGATTTTTGCTAAAGGATATTTCCTTAGAGCGGTTGGCTGAAGATATCAGGCGTGTCTCGTCCGGCTTATCGGTTATTCGTCCAAGCATCACAGAACGGCTGTTCCAGACCGTGCAGGGATCAGAAACGGACTTTGAAAGCAGTTCGTTGCCGGACAAGCTAACTAGCCGGGAAACCGAGGTATTACGTATGATGGCAAGCGGGCTAAGCAATAGAGAAATTTCTGAGGCATTTTCTAAAAGTGAGGGAACCGTTAAAAACCAAGTCTCCAGTATCTTATCCAAGCTGGGTGTTCGTGATCGGGTTCGAGCTGTACTTAGAGGCATTGAGCTGGGGTTAATCTGACGGTATGGTGCCCTAGTCATCCGCGATAAATTGAAAGACAAAAAATGAGACTTTGAACCTCTTTGCTTGAGGGCCCGACATTAATCAGAATTTATCATATGACTCGCCAGTTGCCCCAGCGACTGGCGCAGCCCTTCGCGCAATAGCTGGTGCTCAACGACTTCGTCCAGCGCCTGATTCATACAGAACATCCATTGATCTCGTAATTGCTGATTGACGGTAAAAGGCAGGTGGCGGGCACGCAGCCGTGGATGGCCGTATTTTTCTTCAAATAAAGCGGGGCCACCCAGCCAGCCGGACAGAAACTCAAAAAACTTTTGCCGAATATCGTCCAAAGGTTTGGGATGAATAGCATAAAGCTCACGCGCCTCTGGTGCGGTTTCCATCACATCGTAAAAGCGATTGGCTAAACGACGGACCGCGTCTTCCCCGCCGATGATGGCATAAGGTGTTTGTTCTGGCGTTGGGTGCTCAGGCTGGCGCTCAGGCTGTTTTTTATGAAATACTTGCTGCAGGATTTTTTTGATGGACATGAAAGTGGACCGTTACGCTGTATTTGGACATCCGATTGCGCATTCAAAGTCACCGATGATTCATGCGCTCTTTGCACAGCAGTTTGCTGAGGCCATGCAATACGAGGCGATTTTAGCACCGCTGGATGGTTTTGCCGAGTGCTGGCAGGCTTTTGTTGCCTCCGGTGGCCGGGGCGGCAATGTGACCGTACCGTTTAAAGAGCAGGCCTTTGCCCTGGCTGAGCAGTTGACCGACCGGGCCGCACAAGCTGGAGCTGTTAATACCCTGTATCTTGATCGGCAAGGCCGGTTGTGTGGCGACAATACCGATGGTGCTGGGCTGGTGCAGGATTTAGTGCGACTTGCTGCACCGCTCAAGGACCAGTCGGTGTTGCTGCTGGGGGCTGGTGGTGCTAGTCGGGGTGTGATCGGGCCTTTGCTGGCGGCAGGGGCAGCGTCTATTACGGTGGCAAACCGAACCGCAGCAAAGGCGCAGCTGTTGGCAGAACAATTTGGTAGCAAGGTGAGCGGCTGCGCTTTAACCGAAATCCCAGCCGGGCATTATCCACTGATAGTTAATGCTACGTCTTCCGGTTTATCGGGTGAGCGACCGGTTATTGCCGCAGAGCTATTGGCTGACTGTCAGCTCGCTTACGATATGCTGTACGGCAAAGAGCCAACAGCTTTCTTGCAGTGGTGCGCTCAGCTCGGGGTACCAAGACAAGCGGATGGTCTTGGCATGTTGGTCGGTCAGGCGGCAGAAGCCTTTACCATCTGGCGTGGCAAAAGGCCGGCGGTGGAGCCGGTGATCGCTGCTCTGAAGAAGGCACTGGCATGAACCAACAACTGATTTTCAATCATGACTTTTATTACGACAGCGCGCGCGATGCGGTTGGCTTTAGCTGTCTGCAGGCCGGCCTGCGCTTGACGGCTTTTATTGCCCGACCTGATAACACCTTGCCAGCAGATTGGTTAGCCAAGATCAAAGCTGATGCGTTTGATTGGGAAGATGCGGCCGAGCAAGCTGTAGCCGCAGAGGGTTGGAATGCTGCCGGTGAATTCTGGCTTCCGGTAACAGGCTAAGCCTGCTCCGCCAGGTATTCATCTTTTAATAGCACATAGTTCTTAGCGGATGCTGATAAGAAGGCGCGCTCTGCTTCCGTTAAAGGGCGGGCTTGTTTGACCGGACTGCCAACATACAAATAGCCTGATTGCAGGACCTTACCGGGTGGCACCAGGCTACCGGCACCAATGATAACATCATCTTCCACCACAGCGTCGTCCATTACTATCGCTCCCATACCCACCAGAATACGATTACCCAGCTGACAGCCATGCAGCATGCATTTATGACCGACCGTAACATCCTCGCCGATCAGCAAGGGCGAGCCATCCGGTTTGCTCGGGCTGGTACGGGTGACATGCAGCACAGTGCCATCTTGCACATTGGTACGGGCACCAATGCGGATGTGATTGACATCACCACGAGCGGCCACCAGCGGCCAGATACTGACATCCGAAGCAAACTGCACATCGCCAACAATAACGGCAGAAGCATCAATATATACACTGTGATCAAAGCTGGGGCAGATGCCTCGGTACGAGCGGGTAGCCATAATAAATCCTCCTATGCTGCAATAGTATGCAACAGCTGCAGCTAAAATGCGCGTCTCGGGCGAACTTTAAGCAAACAGTAGTAAAAACAGCTATTTTAATCAATTTCCGCTTGCAAGCCATCAAAAGCTCCCTATAATGCCGACCCAAGCCAGCAGGGCCCGGTTAGCACGCGAGATGGTGCAGATAACAGAGCCTTGCAGCGGGATGGAAAAGTGCCGAAAAAGTTGATTATCAGCCTTGGCAGCGCGTTTTAAATCCCTAAAATGGCGCCCTCGCTTGCAGATGGCAGTAAAGCCCTCAAAAAGCGATGTGAAGTGAAGTGGTTTGCTGAAATATTTTCGAAACCGGCTTGACTTGCTACTAGGACGATGTAAAATGCGCGTCCTGCTTCGGAATGAAGCACTGCTCTTTAACAATTCGCAATCAATTATCTGTGTGGGTACTTGTGTTGATAC
>NZ_FNRM01000007.1 GCF_900107845.1 Alkalimonas amylolytica | reverse complement strand
GAGGTTCAAATCTGAGGGTACAACAAAACAAAAAACCGCCGAAATGGCGGTTGTTTGTTTTGGCGCACCCGTCAGGATTCGAACCTGAGACCTCTGCCTCCGGAGGGCAGCGCTCTATCCAGCTGAGCTACGGGTGCATCATGGGCTGCATGAATGCAGGCGCAGATTGTAGGGAATAACCGATGCTTTGTCCAGCGCTGTTGGCTGGCTTTGCAGCGGGATGCTTAATTTTCCGCCGATTGCTGCTCCGCACCATTGCCAACGGGCTTTGGCGGGTTTTGGGTGCCTTTCACCCAGGGCAGCTGCCGATGCAGAGCGGCCTTGGCCAGCATGTTGGCACTGACCGGCGCTGTGGTAAAAATAAAGGCGGTAATCAGCGCTTCTTGCATGCTAATGCCATCATGGAAAAAGGTAAACACTAAAAAAGAGCCAAACAAGGTGGCACCAACGCCAAGGGTACTGGCTTTGGTTGGGCCATGCAGCCGGCTGTAAATATCAGGCAGCCGTACCAGCCCCAGCGCGCCGATAAAAGCAATCAGGGCACCAAACACCAGACACAGGCTGATGATCAGTTCAACCAGAAACATCGCTACCTCCTATTCAATCAAGTCGCCGCGCAACAGGTAACGGGTTAGCGCTACCGTGCTGATGAACCCCATTAAGGCAATCAGCAAAGCGGCTTCAAACAGAATGTTGCTGCCCATCAGAATCCCGGTGAGCACGATAATGGCGATCAGGTTGATGGCCAGTGTATCCAGCGCCAGAATGCGATCGACAATGTCCGGTCCCCTTAACAGCCGGTACAGACAGAGCAAGATGGCAGCAGCAAACAGCAGCAGGGCGATATAAACCGCATAGGTTAGCATTGGAAGATCTCCTTTAACGGTTTTTCATAGCGCTCGGCGATCTCATGGATCAGCGCCGCTTCGTCTTTGAGGTGCAGTACATGCAGCAATAAAGTTTTTTTATCCCGGCTGATATGGGCTGATACCGTGCCCGGCGTGAGCGTGATGGTACTGGCCAGGATGGTGATGGCGAAATCGTCCCGCAGGCTTAGTGGGTAGCAAACAAAACCAGGCTGCAGCCGTTCCACCGGGCTGACGATTTGCCAAGCCACCAGTAAGTTGGAGCGGGCAATATCAACGGCGAAACGGCCGGCATAACGTAACATCAACAACGGATGATGCATGCTGGACTGCTCGATCCAAAATTGCTGGGTACTGAACGGAATGAGCCAGGCCAGGCCAAGGCCGAGCAGAATTTGTGACATGGCGATGCTTTCTACCATCAACAACCACAGCACCAGCAAAAAAGCGCTAAAACGGGGGTGCGGTAAAAGCTTACGTGGATGATGCGTTGAGTTTTTCATAGCCCGCCCCCCAGTGGAATAGCATGCAGATAACGTTCGGTGGTCAGGATCTGTGTGGCCGTGCTGGTAGCAAAGGTCATCAGGGGTTGGGCCAACACACTGAACAGTACACTCAGCGTCAGCAAACAGACCACCAGCGAGGTTGCGCTGGCCGGCGCTTTGGCTTGCAGTGGCTCCTGCTTACTTTGCCGCCATAACAGGGCACTGCCGGCCCGGCTCAGTGCCACAATAATCACCAGGCTCGACGCCAGCAACAGCGGCCAAAACACCGCATAGCCCCAAAAGCTGGTGACACTGCTCAGCAGCCAGACTTTGCTGATAAAGCCCGATAACGGCGGCAAGCCGGCAAAGGCAACGGCGGCTGTGAAAAACAAGGCGCCAAGCAGCACCGGATGCCGAACCCTGGCGCCGGTCACAAAGTAATCTCGTGGGCCGGGCCGGTAACGCTGCACCAGATCCGCCAGTAAGAAAAAGGTGGCGGTGAGCAGGGTGCTGTGGCACAGATACAACAAAGCTGAGGCCAGCGCCGGAATGCTGGCTTCCGCAATGGCCGCCATCAGAGTACCAACCGAGACAATCACCATCCAGGCGGTTAAACCGCGCAGGCTGCGGGCGCCCAAGGCACCGATAGCGCCAATCACCATGGTGGCCAGCGCCAGTGGCCATAACCATTGCCATAAACTAAGGTGGATGCCGTCCTCGCCGCCAAACACCAGATAAAACACCCGGATCATGGCGTAGATGCCAATTTTGGTCATCACCGCAAACAAGGCCGCCACCGGCGCGGCGGCAGCGGCATAGGCTCGCGGCAACCAGAACAACAGTGGCAACAAAGCCCCCTTGATGCCAAACACCACCAGCAACAGTGCGGCAGCCGCATGGATCAGGGGCCGGTCTGCAGCCGGTAATTGCTGCACTTTCACCGCCATATCAGCCATATTCAAGGTGCCGGTGATGCCGTACAAGACCCCAAGGGCTATCAGGAAAAACGCAGAGCCGACCAGGTTCATAATCACATAACGCAAACCGGCCCGGCTGCGCTCGCGGCCACCACCATGCAGCAGCAAAGCGTACGAGGCGATCAGCAGAATTTCAAAAAACACAAAGAGGTTAAACAGATCCCCGGTGAGCACAGCGCCGTTTAAACCGAGCAGCTGAAACTGAATTAAGGCATGAAAGTGCGCGCCTTTGCGATCATCTCCCACGCAGGCGTACAAGGTGCTGAACAAAGCCAGGCCCGCCAACAGCAGCAGCATCATAGCGCTCAGCTGATCCAGCACCAACACAATGCCAAAAGGCGGCTGCCAGTTGCCGAGCTGATAGAAAAAGTAATCGCCACTCAGCGCCTGCTGCATCAACAGCAGCGCCACCAGCAACTGGCCCAGAATGCTAAGCAGGCTTAAGGCCCGCTGCTGACGCATCGACAGGCCGTACAACAGCGTAAGCAGCGCACCGGCAAACAAGGGGATAAGCACAGGCAGTATCATCAGATGCATGGTCAGATGGGCTCCTCTTCCTTATCGACCCCATCCACATGGTCGTTGCGTAACTCCAGTGCTGAACGCAGCGCCAGCACCACCACAAAGGCAGTCATGGCGAAGCTAATCACAATGGCCGTAAGCACCAGTGCCTGTGGCAGCGGATCGGCATGCTGCTGTGCCGCACCTATCACTGCCGGCGCATTGCTGTGCAAACGCCCCATACTAAATAAAAACAAGTTGACGGCATGCGACAACATGGTCAGCCCCAACACCACCGAAAAGGTACGCGGCCGCAGCACCAGGTAGACACCACAGGTGGTTAACACGCCCAGCATCAGGGCCACCAAAACTTCCATCAGCCGATCTCCTTACCTGGGCCATGAATGGTCATCAGGCGGCCCATATTGGCCAGAATAAGCATGGTCGAGCCCACTACAGTGGCATAGACCCCAAGGTCAAACAGCAAGGCAGTTGCCAGCTCAAACTTTCCGATCACAGGCAGTTCGAAGTAGCTAAACCAGCTGGTCAGGAAGGGGTGATCAAACAGCAGGCTGCCAAGGCCAGTCAGGCCAGCAATCAACAAGCCAGCGCCGATCAGCGGCCGGAACTGAGTGAGCATCCGTACCTGGGCCCAGCGAATGCCGCAGGCCACGTATTGCAGGCTCAGCGCGGCTGCGGTAATCAGGCCGGCGATAAAGCCGCCACCTGGCAGGTTGTGGCCACGCAAAAAGATATAGGCCGATACCAGCAAGGCCATTGGCAGCAAAGGCCTGGCCAGAGTACGCAGGATCAGCGGGTAAGGCTGAGCATAGCCATGCCAGGCATCGATGTGCTCTGCACTGGGGCTATGGCCTTTTAAACGCAGGTTACGGGTTAAGGCAAATACCGCCAGCGCTGCAATGGCCAGTACCGCTATCTCGCCAAGGGTATCGAAGCCACGGAAATCCACCAGGATCACATTGACCACATTGCTGCCGCCACCACCCGGCACGCTGTTGGCTAAGAAGTAGTCGGAAATGCTCTGCTGCGGCCGCGTCATCACGGCAAAGCTCAGCACCGCCACGCCAATACCAGCGACTGTAGCTACCACGGCATCCCGCTTTGCCCGATAGCGAACTTTCTCTTGTGGCGAGCTTTGTGGCAAAAAAGACAGCGCCAGCATCATGATGAAAATCGCCATGACTTCGACCGAGAACTGAGTCAGCGCCAGATCCGGTGCCGAAAACCGCGCGAAACCAACCGTAATCAGCAGGCCGGTGGCACCGGTAAAGAGCAAAGCAATCAGGCGCTGCCGATGCAACACGGCCACTGAAATGGCCATCACCATCAACAGTATCAAGGCGCCAGCAGACATAGCGTCTACCGGCATCAGGGCAAGCTCACCGCGCCATTGCTGTAACTGCCACAGTGGCCAGCTGGTAAAGACCAACGCCGTTAACACCAGATAAATTACATAGCGCTGCAAGGAACCATTCTCAACCAGATGCACACCTTGCTGAGAACGCGCAATCAGCCACTGCATACGACTTTCAAAAATATCCTTAGCATCCACGGTTGGCAAAGCGGCGTGCCAGGCAAACAATGCCTTGCGGGCGCTGTACACCGCCAGACCACCGGCAAAGGTCAGCATAGAAATGGTGGTCAGCCAGGGGTGCTGCTGCAGGATCGCCAAATCGTAAGGGCTGAAATCGGTCGTCAGGGCGACATTGCCCTGTGCCGCCTGCACCACCGGCTGTACCAGTTGATGCAGCAGCACCTCGGGCCAAAAGCCAATCCACAGGCACAGCGCCGCAAAGCAAGCCAGCGGCAGGTAGACCCAGCCACTGATAGCCGGTAAAGGCCAGTTTGGAATATCCCGAGGTTTGCCATTGAAAAAGGTATTGTGAAACAACCGGATGGCATAACCGACCGAGAAAGCAGCACCCAGAATCGCCAGCGCCGGAATAAGCACAGCTAACCAACCTGAGTCGGTACTTTGAAAGCTCTCGACAATAAATAGCTTTTTACTGAAATAACCATTCAGGTACGGCAAACCAGCCATCGCGGCCGTAGGAATAAAGCTGAGCACAGCCAGCCATGGGTAATGCCACGCCAACCCATTGATTTGCCGTAGATCGCGGGTACCAGCGGCTTTATCAATACTGCCAGCCATCATAAAGAGCGGTGCTTTAAACAGGGCATGATTGATCAAATGGAACACTGCCACGGTCAGGGCGGCTTCGCTGCCATAGCCCAGTAGTAAGGTAATCAGACCGAGATGACTGATGGTGGAATACGCCAGCAGCCCCTTCATATCGTGCATAAAAATCGCCACGAAGGAGCCAACCAACAAGGTCATAAAGCCGATAGCCACCACCCAGTAGAACCAAACTTCGGCACCACTGAATACCGGGTAAAGCCGCATCATCAAAAAGATACCGGCTTTGACCATGGTGGCCGAGTGCAGATAGGCCGATACCGGTGTTGGCGCCGACATGGCATGCGGCAACCACAAATGAAAGGGAAACTGCGCCGATTTGGTAAAGACTCCCACTAAAAACAAACCGAGGATCCAAGGGAAAACACTGTGTTGCTGCAGCAGGGCTCGTTCAGCCAGAATATCACTGAGCTGGAAGCTGCCCACAATCGAGCCCATCAGCAAGATGGCCGCCAGCAACGCCAGGCCACCTCCGCCGGTAATAAACAACGACAAACGGGCGCCACGACGGGAAATCTGCTTCTGGCCATAAAAGCCAATCAATAAGAAAGAAATCAGGCTGGTCATTTCCCAGAACACCAGCATAAACAGCAGGTTCTCAGACAACACGATGCCAAGCATCGCCATCATAAAACCAAGGATCATGGCAAAAAAGCGCGGTGCATCCGGTTTACCGGCAAAATAATGGTGGGCATAGAAAATAACGCTGATGCCAATACCGCTGATTAACAGCGCAAACAGAGCCGCCAGCGCATCCAGCCGCAAGGAGACCGCCAGCCCAAGTGCCGGGATCCAATCGTAATGAAACAGCAATACCTGACCCGCCAGCACCGCTGGCAGTAACTGCAGCAACAGGTAAAAGATAATGGCCGGCGCCAGCAGTGCCGACACGACCGCAGCCCGCGGGGCATGACGCAGCACCAAAGGAGCCGGTAGGAAAAGGATGGGCAGCAGTAATATCAGTAATAAAGTCATGTCGAACCTAGTTCTGACAGAGGTTAGCCAGCTTCCAATCAAAAGCCGATTTCTGGATGGAAAGACAGCCATTTGGCCTGGCGGCGCCATTTTCCTGCATTCCTGCTTCAGGTTCAACCCTACCTTAGTTGGATTGTTAGCCATCTTTACATCTTTTTGGAGGTACTACCCCAGCAGGAGTATTTTCAGGCTTGTCTTTTCGAAGCGCTGCTGAACCGCTATGCTAAGGCGTAATCTTGCATCGGAGCCTGCATGGAACCCTCAGGAAAACTGCTGTCTTACTGGCAATGGCTGTTACTACTACTGTGTTTAGTGGCTTGCGTGCTGATTACCGAGAATTTGGTGCGGCAGGATGTTGCTTATGCCAAAGGCCAGCAGCTGGAACAGCAAGTGGCCAATGCCGGCCATCTACGTTCATTTCTGGAAACTGAGCTTAACCGGGCTTTGTACCTGACCTTTGGTTTATCCGCTTATGTGCAGGCCAATAAAGGTGAGGTCTCTGCTACTGAGTTTAATCTGCTGCTGCCAGAGCTGGTGGAGCTGGGGCAGTACATCCGTAATATTGGCGTCGCCCCCGGCAATAGGCTGACGTATGTCTACCCTCTTGAAGGCAACGAAGCCGCTGTTGGTCTTTATTACCCCGACCTGCCAGAACAATGGCCTGCAGTACAAGCGATTATCGAAAGCAGGAAAGCAAGGCTGGTAGGCCCGGTACAGCTGCTGCAGGGCGGTATTGGCTTTATTCACCGCTTACCGGTGTTTATTGACGACCAGTACTGGGGCATTATCAGCATCGTGGTGGACCCTACCGAACTATGGCACGAGCTGCAACTGATCATGGATCGCTATGGCATTGAAGCTGCACTGCGCACCCGGCTGGAGAATGGCCGTTTCAGTGAAAGCTTTGTTGGCAGTAATGCGCTGTTTTATGACGACAGTCTTTTGCTGGATGTCACCATTCGCGGCGCCAACTGGCAGTTGGCCATTCGCTCGAGCGATCCGCTCAAAGGCCGTACCACGGAAATCCGGCTGGTTGGTTACTCGGTGACCTTGCTGTTGTTTGCGCTGATTAGCTGGCTGACCTTTTCCCGCCAGCAACTGCAGCAATCCAGCCGTGAACTGCAGGTGCAACAACAGTATCTCAGTACGGTGATGGACAACGTGGCCGATGCCATCATCACCACCGATGTTCATGGTCATATTGAGCGCATTAACCAGGCAGCGGCTGATATTTTTGGCCTGAGCATGCAGCAGCTGGAAGGCGTGCACTGGTCGTCCCTGCTGGATGACCCACAACAGCAACACCAACTGCTGCTGGCCACCAACACCCCAAGTAAGGTCGCCAAAACCGAGGGACGCAACCGCTTCGATCAACCCTTCCCACTCGAGTTGTCTCGCTCTGAAATTGAGTTTAACCAGCTGATAAAAAACGTCATTTTATTGCGGGATATGACAGAGCGGCATAAAGTGGATCGTCTGAAAAATGAGTTTGTTTCCACCGTCAGCCACGAGCTACGCACACCGCTGACGGCTATTAATGGCAGCATTGGCTTGGTACTGGGCGGGGTGATGGGTTCGGTCAGTCCACAAGTGCAGCAATTGCTGCAAACGGCTTACGACAACTGCAATCAGCTCACCCACCTGATTAATGATTTGCTGGATATGGAACGGCTGGAAGCTGGCAAAATGCGCTTCCAGCTGCAACCTATCGTGCTGGTCGAGCTTATTGAGCAATGTTTGCAACAAAACCGGCCTTTGGCAGCTGAAAATCGACTGCAGCTGAAGCTGGAGACCAGGGAGCATGCCCTGCAGGTGCGGGCAGATCCGCTGCGATTGCAGCAGGTCATCACCAACTTGCTGTCCAATGCCATCAAATACGCACCGCGCGATAGCACTGTAGTGCTGCGGCTGAGTTTGGATGTGAACAAAGTCCGGCTTGACGTGATGGATCAGGGCCCGGGTGTGCCAGAACATTTTCAGCCCTCCCTGTTTCAGAAGTTCGCCCAGGCCGACAGCGCCGATAACAAGCTGCAGCAAGGTTCTGGCCTTGGCCTTGCCATTGCCCGCTCGCTGATGCTGGCAATGGATGGTGACATCGGGTACCAGCCGTTACAGCCCCATGGTAGCTGCTTTTATCTCACCATGCCGTTAAGCGGCTACGCTAAAAAAGCCGTTAACCTCGCGGCACCTGCTGATTGACGGTAAAACATGATTTCTGCCATTTTTTTTGGCATACTCGACCAGATCACCTGCTCGTCTTGTCGTGCATTCACGAACAGGTACCTTAAAAAATAAAACGATGCATTCACAGACTTCGTCCCGAAGGAGAACCATTATGCGCAAGACCCTAATTGCTACTGCAATTGGTGCAGCACTGGCTTTAAGTGCCTGCTCTGAACAACCAAGTACCCCAGCCGACTTATCTGCCGATACTGCTGTTGAAGCCATGGTAGATGTGATCAGCGATAATCCTTTCTTCCAGCCGTTTGCGTTGCAATACGAAGCCCCAGATTTTCGCTTGATTGATGACGCCCACTTTATTCCAGCCTTTGAAGAAGGCATGGCGCGTCACATGGCTGAAATCGAAGCCATCGCCAACAACCCGGAACCAGCGACCTTTGAAAACACCATTGTCGCCATGGAGCGCAGCGGTGACATGCTGACACGGGTATCACGGGTATTCTTTAACTTGTCAGGTACCGACAGCAATGAAAAGCGTCGGGAAATTGCCCGCGAACTGTCGCCTAAATTATCGGCTCACTCCGATAATATCAGCCTGAACCCGGCGTTGTTTGCCCGGGTAGAAGCCATTTACAACCAGCGCGAAAATCTGGGGCTGGATGCCGAATCGGCCCGTTTGCTGGATATTTCTTACGATCGCTTCGTACGCTCTGGTGCTACCTTAACCGAAGAGCAACAAGTGAAAATCCGCGCATTGAACGAAGAGCACTCCCGCCTGACCACCGAGTTTTCGCAAAAACAATTGCAAATCACCCGTGAAATCGCTGTGATTGTCGATAGTGCCGACGAGCTGGATGGTTTGTCTGAGAGTCAAATTCGTAGCGCTGCCAATGCCGCAACAGCTGCGGGCCATGAAGGCAAATACCTGCTCAGCATCACCAATACCACCCGCCAGCCAATTCTGACCTCACTGAACAACCGTGAACTGCGTCAGCGGGTGTGGGAGGCTTCAGCCTTCCGCGGTACTCAGGGTGACCATGATGTACGGCCTATCGTATCGCGCCTGGCGCAAATCCGCGCCGAGCGGGCCCAGTTGCTGGGCTACACCAACTGGGCTGAGTATCAGTTGGAAAATACCATGGCGCAAACATCACAAAATGTATTGGATATGCTGACCAGCATGGTACCGGCCGTGGTTGCCAATACCAAGCAGGAACAAGCCGACATTCAGGAAATGATCCGTCGTCACGGTGGCGATTTTGACGTGCAACCTTGGGACTGGGAATACTACGCCGAACTGGTGCGTCAGGAAAAATACGATCTGGATGAAAACGAAGTGAAGCAGTACTTCGAATTCAACCGCGTGCTACATGACGGCGCGTTCTACACCATGAACCGCCTGTACGGTATTCGTTTCGAGCCACGGCCAGATCTGCCGGTCTACCATCCGGATGTGGAAGCCTACGAGGTGTTTGATCACGACGGCACCAGCCTGGCGATTTTCTACGCCGACTACTTTGCCCGCGAAGGCAAACGTGGTGGTGCCTGGATGACTGCTTTTGTGACCCAATCGCACCTGCTTGGTTCTAAGCCGGTGGTGGTGAATGTGATGAACATTCCAAAGGCACCGGAAGGCGAGCCAACCCTGATCAGTTACGATCACACCACCACCATCTTCCATGAGCTGGGCCATGGTATCCACGGTATGTTCTCCAATGTGAAGTACCCGAGCCTGGCAGGTACTGCTGTATCACGTGACTTTGTAGAATTCCCGTCTACCTTTGAAGAAGATTGGGCCGCCCATCCGGAAGTACTGGCTAATTATGCCAAACACCATGAAACCGGTGAGCCTATCCCAGACGAGCTGCTGGAAAAAATCATGCAGTCACGCAGCTTCAACCAAGGCTTCGACACGCTGGAGTACATCGCTGCTTCCTTCCTGGATATGGAGTGGCATATGCTAAGCGCTGATGCCCCACTGCAGGATGTCGAGCAGTTCGAAGCCGCTGCGCTGGCAAAATACGGTGTTGATTTGCCTGCCGTCCCACCACGTTATAAGTCCACTTACTTTAATCACTCGATTGGCGGTGGTTACTCGGCGGGTTACTACGCCTACATGTGGAGTGAAATTCTGGCTGCCGATGCCTTTGCCTTCGTGCAAAGCCGTGGTGGCTTAACCCGTGAGAACGGTGATCACTACCGCAAAAACATACTGGAAGTGGGTAACACCCGGCCAACCATGGAATCCTACATTCAGTTCCGTGGCCAGGAACCAACCACCGACGCGCTGTTAATTCGTCGCGGATTGAAAACCCAGCTGGATTAATGGTTCTCAGCTAGCAAACGGCGCCTGAGGGCGCCGTTTTTTTGCCGCAACAGCAGGCATAAAAAAACGCAGCGACCAGGCTGCGTTTTTTTATTCTGCGCTAACGCTTACAACTGCGGGCCGGCAGCGACCAGGGCTTTGCCTTCGTCGTTGTCGGTGAATTTCTCGAAGTTGTTGATAAAACGCTGGGCCAAATCTTTGGCTTTGGTATCCCACTGGGCCGCATCGGCATAGGTGTTGCGTGGATCCAGAATGCCATCTTCCACATCGTGCAGATGCGTCGGCACGGCCAGATTAAAGTATGGCAACTGCATAAACTCAGCGTTTTCAATGCTGCCATCTAAAATGGCATCTATGATGGCACGGGTTGCCTTGATGGAGATCCGCTTGCCGGTACCATTCCAGCCGGTATTCACCAGGTAAGCTTCTGCACCGGCCGCTTCCATCCGCTTCACCAATACTTCGGCGTACTTGGTTGGGTGCAGGCTTAAAAAAGCCGCACCAAAGCAGCTGGAGAAGGTAGGTGTTGGCTCGGTAATGCCACGCTCGGTACCCGCCAGTTTGGCAGTAAAGCCAGACAGGAAGTGGTACTTGGTTTGTTCTTTGGTTAGCTTTGAAACCGGCGGCAAGACACCAAAGGCATCGGCCGTCAGGAAGATCACCTTCTTGGCATGACCGGCCTTGGATACAGGCTTGACGATGTTGTCGATGTGGTAAATCGGGTACGACACCCGGGTATTCTCGGTTTTCGAGCCATCGTCAAAATCAACGCTGCCATCGTCACGTACCGTGACGTTTTCCAGCAGGGCATCACGGCGAATGGCTTGGTAGATATCCGGTTCGTTTTCCTGCGACAGATTGATGGTTTTGGCGTAGCAGCCGCCTTCAAAGTTGAAGATGCCATCGTCGTCCCAGCCGTGCTCATCATCACCAATCAGCTTACGCTTCGGATCGGTTGACAGGGTGGTTTTGCCGGTACCGGATAAACCGAAGAACACCGCCACGTTGCCGTCTTCACAGACATTGGCTGAGCAATGCATCGAGGCAATGCCTTTCAGTGGCAGATAGTAGTTCATCAGTGAGAACATGCCTTTTTTCATCTCACCACCGTACCAGGTGCCACCAATCAGCTGGATGCGCTCGGTCAGATTAAAGGCAATAAAGTTCTCGGAGTTCAGGCCATGCTGCTGCCAGTTCGGGTTGGTGCACTTGGCACCGTTCATCACCACAAAGTCCGGCGTGTAATGTTTCAGTTCGTCGTCGCTTGGACGAATAAACATGTTCTTGACGAAATGCGCCTGCCAGGCCACTTCGGTGATAAAACGCACCGATAAGCGGGTGTCCGGGTTGGCACCGCAGAAGGTATCCACCACGAACAAACGCTTGCCAGACAGCTGCTGGGTAACCAGGCCTTTTAAATCGGCCCAGACTTCCGGCGAAATCGGCTTATTGTCGTTTTTGCCCTGATCAGCCCACCACAGTGTATCGCGGGTGGTGTCGTCACGGACGATGTATTTGTCTTTCGGGGAACGGCCGGTAAAGATACCGGTATCCACGGCTACGGCGCCCAGGGTGGTGACTTTCCCCTGCTCATAACCTTCGAGATCCGCACGCGTCTCTTCCGCAAACAACTGGTCGTAACTGGGGTTATATACGACTTCCGTGACATCGGTGATGCCGTATTGGCTCAGATCCAAATCGGACATGATGTAGGCTCCTAAGGGTACTGTAGGTGTAGGGTGCAGTCTCTAGGCGGACTTCAACGTTCATCTTTCAAGGTGCCGGCAGCTCCGCTGCCTAAAAAACACCCGCGCATGATACCGTTTTTGCTGCCAAAAAGATAGGTTTTGATCGCAGCCAAATCGGCGCTAACCAAGGCAGGCCGCGGCCTATGCGGATTTACTGCATAAGCATGCGCATTTTTTTGTTGCAAGGGCTGAAAGTTTACTGGGGTTGTATCAATTGTGGCCAGGGTAAATCCGCCTGCCCCATCACCACAAAGTTCGGGTTGGCCAGACTTTCGCGCTGATTGTAACTGAGTGGTGCAAAGCTGCTATCGAGAATTTTGCCGCCAGCTTCTTCGACGATAATATGCACAGCGCCGGTATCCCATTCACCCGTTGGTCCCAGCCGGACATAACAATCGGCACTACCTTCCGCCACCAGGCAGCTTTTTAGCGAACAGCTGCCAAGCGGAATGTAGTGCACCTGTTGGCCATGCGGTAACAGTTGCTCGATGGGTTCACGGGCCTGGCGCCGACTGACCGCTACCCGCAAGGGGTCGGGTTGCTGATGCTGATGCACCTGAATGCGGCGGATTTTAGAGCCTTGTTGTTTGAAGGCACCATGGCCACGAGTGGCGTAATACAGCACTTGTTCCTTGGGCCAGTAAATCACCCCAAGTGCCGGCCAACCATGCTCTACCAAAGCAATACTGACGGCAAAATCACCGCTACGGGCAACAAATTCCTGGGTGCCATCCATCGGATCAATCAGCCAATAGCGCGGCCAGTGCTGGCGTTTTGCCAACGGCAATAACTGCACTTCTTCAGAAATAATGGGGATAGTTGGAGTCAGCACCTGCAGGTGCTGCATAATGATGTCGTTGGCGGCCAGATCGGCGCTGGTCACCGGGCTCTGGTCGTCTTTGGTTTCTTGCTGATAATCACCACTCTGATACAGCTGCCAGAGCCGATCGCCGGCCTCTTTGGCTGCCGTTTTGATCGGTTCAAGCAGTGAGCTCAAAAACATCGGGATTCCTTGCCAGGTAAGCGTCTGCCAGAAAAAGAGCGGCTACACTGCGGGCTTCGGTAAAGTCAACCTGCTGCAGCAGCTCGTCCAGATGGTGCCGGGGCCAGCTGACCTGCTCCAGCGGTTCGGGTTCATCGCCAGTCAATTGCTCCGGGAATAAATCCAGCGCCAGCACTATATGCATTGTAGCATTAAAATAGCCCGGAGCCAGTGCCACCGACTTCAACGGGATCAAACGCCTGGCACCAAAACCAATCTCTTCTTTCAATTCACGGTTGGCCGCAACCAAAGGATCTTCGCCCGGGTCGATCAGACCTTTTGGAAAACCCAATTGATAATCATGGGTACCGGCACAGTATTCGCGCACCAGATAAAAATGCTCCGGATCCGGCATGGCCACCACCATCACGGCGCCACGACCAGTGCCACGCATGCGTTCATACAGCCGCTCTTCACCATTGCTAAAACGCAGTTGTAATTGCTCAATTTTAAACAGCCGGCTTTGCGCCACCACTTCCTGATGAAGGATCTCTGGTGCTTGTTTTGTCTGCTTTGATTCAGCCATCCGCTTCCCTCTGTTACAATAGCGCCGCCAGGCGGCTGTTGCCTAAGCAACGATGCGCTCTGCCCCATGATAAAACGAATGACAGGAAAAAACGATGCTGAACTGGGATCAAATTGATACCGTGCTGCTGGATATGGATGGCACCCTGCTGGATCTGCACTTTGACAACTACTTCTGGCTGGAGCATCTGCCACGACGCTGGGCCGAGCTGACGGACCGCAGCGTGGAACAAGCCAAGGCAGAGTTACGGGCTGAATACGCCGAGCTGACCGGTAAGCTGGAGTGGTACTGTCTGGATTACTGGGGCAAGCGGCTGCAATTGCCAATCACCGAGTTAAAACGCGAAGTGATGGATAAAATCCGCATGCGCGATGATGTGCCAGCGTTTTTATCGGCCTTAAAAGATAGCGGCCGCCACATTGTACTGGTGACCAATGCCCACCCGGATAGCTTGTCGCTGAAAATTGAGCATACCGATTTGGCCAAGTACATCGAGCAATTGATTTCCACCCACGAATTTGGTGTCACTAAAGAAAGCTGGGCCTTATGGCAAAAGCTGCAGGACCGGCTCGGTTTTGATCCTGAGCGAACCCTGTTCGTGGATGACAGCCTGCCCATTTTGCAAGCCGCTCAGGAGTTTGGCATCCGCCACCTGCTGGCGGTCGCCAACCCGGACAGCCAACAAGCTCTGCGAACTATTGAACAGTACCCGGCCATCAGCGATTACCATCAGTTGCTGGCGGCCATTGTCGCCACACCACGTCATCAGGCGTAACTGCTTGGCGATTGACCGATTCTGACTGGTCTTTCGCTGTCGGGCCAGGTTATAAACCGCTCATTACCCACACAGGTTTCTATTATGAAATATCTTAGTCTGATGGCTGCAGCCTCAGTGTTATTGCTTGGCTGCAGCTCGCTTTCAACCGTTAAGCAGCTTGAGCCGCAAGCCAGTGCCGCTGCCATTGAAGGCCATATGCTGTTTCTGGCCTCGGATGAGCTGGAAGGCCGTGACACCGGCAGTCGTGGTCATGAAATTGCTTCCTTGTACATTGCCACTCAGCTGCAAGCCCTGGGCCTTGAGCCAGCCGGTGATAACGGCACCTTCTATCAACGGGTGCCGCTACGCAGCAGCCGCCTGGTACCGAACAGTGCCCGCATGGTGTTGCACACGGCCGATGGCGATCAGGAGCTGGCCTACCCGAAAGCTTTTTTCAGCGGTGCCGATCCGGTTGCCACCGAGTCCAGCATTACAGCGCCGCTGGTGTTTGTCGGTTATGGCCTGATCTCGGACGAATTTGGCATCAACGATTACCAGGGGCTGGATTTGAACGGTAAAATCGCCATCATGCTGCCGGGTCTGCCAGAGCATATTCCCAGCGAAGAAGCCGCCCATTTAGGCCGTGAGCGCAGTCGTTTTGCTGCCGAGCAAGGCGCTGTGGGCATCATTACCATTCATACGCCGCAGCGAGAGGCGATGCGTCCCTATGCCAACAGTATCCTGTATCTGAATACCCCTTCGATGCGCTGGCTGGATAGCGATGGCCAGCCAGGTGGTGTGCAGCGCCAGCTACGCGGTGGTGCTTATGTGCATCATGAAGCGGCGGAAGCCTTGTTTGCCGAAGCAACCACGCCACTCAGCACTATTTTTGCCATGCTGGATGCTAAAGAAATGCCACAGGGCTTTGAGCTCAATATCAGCGCCACCTTAAGCCGTCAGTCCACGCATGACGACATCAGTAGCCCCAATGTGGTGGCGGTGTTACCTGGCTCAGATCCAAGCTTGCGTCATGAATACGTGGTACTGACGGCGCACTCGGATCACATCGGTGTGATCCAGGATGTCCGTAGCGACAACCGAGTCAATAACGGTGCCATGGACAATGCCGCCGGTGTGGCCATTTTGCTGGAAACTGCCCGCATGTTCACCGAATTGGCAGAACCCCCAAAACGCTCGATTTTATTTCTGGTGGTGACCGGCGAAGAAAAAGGCCTGCTGGGAGCGGATTACTATGCGCACAACCCAACCCGGCCCATTGAGAGCCTGATTGCTAACGTCAATATGGACATGCCGGTGTTGCTGTATCCGTTTGCTGACTTGATTGCTTTTGGTGCCAATCATTCGTCACTTGGCCCGGTGGTAGAGCGTGCCGCCGCCCGGGAAGGCATTCGTCTAAGCCCGGATCCGATGCCAGAGCAGGCTATTTTCACCCGCTCCGATCACTACACGCTGGTACGTCAGGGCATTCCAGCGGTGTTTTTAATGACCGGCTTTCAGTCGCAGGATCCAGAGCAAGATGCAGCCGCCATCTGGGGCAGCTTCTTTAGCAAGCATTACCACAAACCTACCGACTCCATTGCCGATTTAACCCGCGAATACGGTGCCATCCGCTACGATTTTGGGGCTATTTTTACCCAGATTAATTTTAATATTGCCGTGGATTTGGCCAACGAGCCACAGCGCCCTTTCTGGCTGCAACAGAGCTACTTCCACGATGTGGTTGGCCAGCCCCATACGCAGCAAGCAGTGCTGGAGGCCGCCAACTAACTGACATCAAGCGCCAGTTGCTGATGCAGAAAATCTATCAGCAACTGCACTCTCGCTGTCAAATGACGATTTTGCGGATACAAGGCCCAGATCCCTTCGGGTTTGGGCCTGAACTCTGACAAGACTTCAATCAGTTCGCCTTTGGCAAGTGCCGTGCTCAGATAATAATCTGGCAATTGCACCAGGCCAAGGCCACAGCTGGCAGCATCCAACAAAGCCAAACCACTGTTGCACTGCACCCGGCCCCGAGGGCGGAAGCTGACCGCTTTCCCTGCTTCCTGAAACCGCCAGTGATCCAAAGTACCCGGCAAACAAGAGTGATGTTGCAGCTCGGTCAAATTTTTTGGCGTACCGGCGGTTGCCAGGTAAGCCGGTGCAGCCACCAGATGCAACTGACGGGAGGTTAAGCGCCGGGCCATCAGACTGGAGTCCTCCAACTGCCCCAATCGTATCGCCAAATCGTAGCTGCCCTGGATCAGATCCAGTCGCTCGTTACTGAGCTGCAGTTGCAGTTCCAGCTCGGGGTACTGCCGTAAAAACTGATGCAGCAAAGGCGCAATGCGGTACTCGCCATAATACACCGGTGCGGTAATACGCAAGCGGCCCCGCGGGGTCTGATTAAAGTCAGCCAGTAGCTGATTGGCTTCCTGCAAACCGGTAACCAAATGCCGGCAATGCTGCAAATACAACTCACCTTCTTTGGTCAAGGTGACACTGCGGGTCGAGCGAAACAACAACTTTAAACCTAACCTGTGCTCCAGCGCGGCCACATTGCGACTGACTTGTGCCACCGAACAGTCCAGCTGCCTGGCAGCTGCGGTAAAACTGTGCCGCTCGGCCACAGCAACAAATTCACTGATGCCCTGCCAATCACTCATACAACCTCATTTATTGCATATATGCAAAACTGATTTGATAAACAGCCAGATTATCCTGCAATCAGAAAAAATTACAATGCACTAAACTTAGAGCACAACGACAAAATCACTGATTACAGGAACAGAGTATGCAACCGATTAAAACCCGTGCGGCGGTAGCTTGGGGCCCAGGCCAGCCCCTTTCGATAGAAGAAGTTGATTTAATGCCCCCCCAGCAAGGTGAAGTGCTGGTACGCATCATCGCCACCGGGGTCTGCCATACCGATGCTTATACCTTGTCTGGCGATGATCCGGAAGGCATTTTCCCGGTCATATTAGGTCACGAAGGCGGTGGCATTGTGGAGGCCGTTGGCGAGGGCGTCACCTCGGTGGCCGTGGGTGATCATGTGATCCCGCTGTACACTCCGGAATGCGGCAAATGCAAGTTCTGCTTATCCGGCAAAACCAATTTATGCCAGGCCATCCGGGCTACCCAGGGCAAAGGCCTGATGCCGGATGGCACCAGCCGTTTTTCCAAAGATGGCAAGCCGATTTACCATTACATGGGCACCTCGACCTTTTCCGAGTACACCGTGCTGCCGGAAATCTCGCTGGCCAAGATCAACAAAAGTGCGCCACTGGAAAAAGTCTGTTTGCTGGGCTGCGGGGTCACCACCGGCATGGGCGCCGTGATGAATACCGCCAAAGTACAACCAGGCGATACCGTGGCCGTATTTGGCCTGGGAGGCATTGGTTTGTCGGCCATTATTGGTGCTGTGATGGCCAAAGCAAGCCGCATCATCGCCATCGACATCAATGAAAGCAAGTTTGCTATCGCCAGGCAGCTTGGCGCGACCGATGTGGTCAACCCTAAAAAGTACGACAAACCCATTCAGGAGGTGATCGTGGAGATGACCGATGGTGGTGTGGACTTTTCCTTTGAATGCATTGGCAATGTGCAGGTGATGCGCTCGGCGCTGGAATGCTGCCACAAAGGCTGGGGCGAGTCGGTGATCATCGGCGTGGCAGGAGCTGGCCAGGAAATTTCCACCCGGCCATTTCAGCTGGTGACAGGCCGGGTTTGGCGTGGCACTGCCTTTGGTGGGGTCAAAGGTCGCTCGGAGCTGCCGGATTACGTGGAGCGTTATCTGGCCGGTGAATTCGAACTGGATACCTTTATCACCCACACCCTGCCACTGGAGCGGATCAACGAAGCCTTTGACTTGATGCATGAGGGCAAGTCGATTCGCACCGTGATCCACTTTTAAGGAGGCCGGCATGCAAGCCTTAGAAAAAATCAGCGATCAGCGACTGTTTGGCGGCCGCCAGATGCGCTTTGCCCACGACTCCAAAGTGCTGAATTGCCGGATGCAGTTCTCGGTGTTTCTGCCGCCGCAAACGGCGCAACAAGACGTACCATCCCTGTATTGGTTATCAGGCCTGACCTGCACTGATGAGAACTTCTCGGCCAAAGCCGGTGCTCAGCGGGTTGCTGCAGAGCTTGGCATTGCCCTGGTGATCCCGGATACCAGCCCGCGCGGCGATGCCGTGCCAGACGATCCTGAAGGGGCCTACGACTTTGGCCTGGGCGCTGGTTTTTACGTCAATGCCACCGCGGCACCTTTTGCCAAGCACTACCAGATGTACGATTACATCAGCAAAGAGCTGCCAGCGCTGGTGGAAGCCGAATTGCCACTGAGTACCAAGCGGTCGATTTCCGGCCATTCGATGGGCGGCCATGGTGCCCTGGTAATGGCACTGCGGGAAAGCGGTCGTTATTGCTCGGTATCGGCCTTTGCCCCAATCAGCAACCCCATCCATTGCCCCTGGGGCCGCAAGGCACTGGCCGGTTATCTAGGCAAGGATGAAAGCACCTGGCAGGCCTACGATGCCTCGGTGTTGTTGGCAGCGCAAAAAACTGCACTACCGATCCTGGTGGATCAGGGCGATGCCGATCAGTTCCTGGCCGAACAATTAAAGCCAGAGGCCCTGCTGGCAGCCAGTACCATCAGCGGTTCTGACATCGAACTGCGTATTCAGCCAGGCTACGACCACAGCTACTACTTTATCGCCAGCTTTATTGAAGACCATCTGCGTTTTCACAGTCGTTATTTGTTGCCTCAGTCCTGAGGCAGCAAATCGAGCGAACAGTTATAAAGTGATGCGCGGATTTTATGCGCTGACTATTCACACTATACTCTGAATAGTTTTGGTTTAAGGGCCTGATGATGAATCAACAAACCAAAAACCGTCTGTAACACCGCTATCGGAGCTGCGGGATCTGACCCCGAAGGTTGAAGGTTGAAGGTTGAAGGTTGAAGGTTGAAGGTTGAAGAAGGTTGGAATGATATATGAAGAGCCAAGAATTGCTCAGTTTAATCTCTGAACTTGCCGATGAACTCGAAGTCCCAGGCGTTGCTGTAGGCTTATGGCATAAAGGCACAGCTACCTATGCATGTTATGGCATAACCAGTATCGATAACCCCCTACCTATAAATGAGCATACGCTATTTCAGGCTGGCTCCATAGGTAAGAACTTTACGGCTACCTTGCTGATGCTGCTAGCAACCCAGGGACGGGTTGAGCTGGATGCGCCGGTTCGCGATTACTTGCCGGATCTGGAACTCAAGGATAAGGCGGCAAGAGATCAGGTTACCTTGCGGCAGTTACTCAATCATACTGCTGGCTGGGAAGGCGATTTTTTCCCCGATACCGGGGATGGGGATGAAGCGCTGATGCGGTTCGTTGAACGCATGAAGGAGCTGGAGCAATGGATGCCTCCGGGTGCGGCTTTCTCTTATAACAACGCGGCTTTCTGCCTCGCCGGCCGAGTTATCGAGGTGGTGACCGGGGTTAGCTATGAGGTTGCAGTTAGTAAGCTTTTGCTTGAACCCCTTGGCTTGCGTGAGTCTTTCTTTTTCCGCGATCAAGTGATGACGCGCCGGTTTGTGGTTGGCCACAAGCCTGCTGTTGATGGCATCTTGCAGGTTGCCAGACCTTGGGCCTTACCACGAAACGGCGCACCAGCCGGTGGTATTGTCACCAGCATCACCGACCTACTCAGTTGGGCACGATTCCACTTGGGTGATCTTTCTGATGGGTATGAATTACCACAGCTAACTGGCTCTAGATTAGCAGCGATGCGTAAACCCACTGTGCATATGCCCGGCTGCGGATTCGGTGATGCTTTCGGTATCGGCTGGTTCTTGAGCAAGGTTGGTGGCAGCTACTTGGTTAGCCATGGTGGAAGTACCAATGGACAGGAAGCCAACTTGTCGCTGCTTCCTGAACACAACTGGGCGCTCGCGCTCCTCACCAATTCGAGCCCTGGTGGGCTCGCACTTTGTGAAGCAGCACGGACGCGGGTACTCTCGGCCTGTACCGGGCTCGCAGAGACAGAAGCTAGACCGGCTTCTGTAAATACTCTCGAGTTAGCCGCGTATGAGGGGGAATATCGTGCTCTTGGGATGCATTGCCAGATAAATGCCGGTGATAAAGGAAAGCTGTTGTTTACACTTTACAACGATCCCGAGTTGCTGCAACTTATGACTGGAGAGGAACCCGTCATCAGGGCAGAGCCAGCAGTGCTGGAGGCATGGCCTGTTGAAGGGTATCCCGATCGGTATGTGTTTGCCAGCAATCCAATAAAGGGGATTACCGGTTATTTTGATCGTAGTCTTGCTGGCCAAGTACAGGCCGTAAATCTGTTTGGTCGCAGACTACCAAAGCAAGTCTCCAGACGCTGATTGCAACCTGTAGTTCTATTTTTTGTGCGGACATTACAAGCTTTCAAGCTTCGGGATCTGACCCCAAAGATCAGAAAAACATGGGCATACTGCAAAGTTGAGTTTGATAAATGAATAAGCGAAGATGGCTGTTCGTAACTGCACCATTCATTCTATTTACGTTATACACTTCCGTCATCTCGTCTTCATTCCCAGAGTATCCGGAACGTATGCGCTGGTTGGTTTCGATATTCTTCGGTTTATCATTATTGTTACTTATTGCTCAGAAAGCAGTAAAAGACGAAAACTATTTCGTCCCAACCATGCTGTTCGTATTGTTGGTGAACATGCTTATTCTATTTGCTGTAGACATCAGCCAGTTCAAAAGTCCTGAAAGCATGTCGCAAGCTGTCACCCTTCTTCTGGAGAGGCCTCAACTGATTTTATATTTTGGCCTGTTGCTAATGGCTCTTGTACCACCAATTTTATGGAGAGGCAGTTTTACATACTATTTCTCACGTCTCGAATACCCAGCAGATGATTGGAACGATCCTGCATTTATCAGGATCAATAGAAACATCAGCTTTTTTTGGGTTTTTGTATTCTTGCTCTGCTTCTTCACTCAATTGGTGCCTATGCTCGTTGTGCAGTTATTTGCACCGATTTTCATTGTTGCAACGCTTGGTACATGGGGCACAAAGCGAATGATCAATACCTTTATCAACCACTTGGAGGTGAAGGCTGGATAGTGTTCTTTAACGATGGCAATAGCTGGCGCTGCTGGCACAGGTCGCTTGCCAGATTCGATTAAGTTACGCAGCAATGCAGCTGTTCTTTTGTCCCAGCATTAACTCAACCGCAACCGAAAGCAGGCGCCTTCTGGTTTGGGCAGGTAGCGCAACTCGCCGCCCTGCGCCTGCATCAGGGCCCGGGCCAGGCTCAGGCCGATGCCAGAGCCGCTGGCCTTGGTGGTAAAAAAGGGCACAAACAACTGCTCGGCGGCGGAAGCCGTAATGCCAGGGCCATTATCGGTGATATCCAGCAACCAGTGTGGGTGCTGGTAATGCGCCCGGCATTCAATCCGTGGTTTTGGCGTTTCCTGCAGCGCTTCGGCGGCGTTTTTTAACAGGTTAATCAGCACCTGCTCCAGCAGCGCCGGGTCCAGCCAAAGTGACGGCAGCTCAGCCGGCAGCAAAGTACACAGCTCTATGCCGGCAAGCTCCTGCTGCAGCAAACGCTGCACCCGAACAAGGCTGTCGGCAAGGCTCACGGCAGCAAGTTCAGCCTGCACAGGGGTGCTTAACGTTTTAAAGGCAGCAATAAACTGGCTTAAGTGCTCACCACGCCGGGCAATGGTGCTGCTGGCCAGTTGCAAGTCGGCATGGCGCTCGGCATCCAGCACGTTATCTGGCTCTGGCAACATCGCCAGGCTGCTTTGCGCCAGCGACACCATCGGATTGATCGAGTTGGCGATTTCATGGGTCAAAATACGGGTCAGCTGCTGGTAGGCCCGCACTTCCTGCGCCAGCAATTGCTGCTGAATGCTTTGCAAGGTCAACAGTTTACGCGGTTGGCCCAGCAGCTGGCTTTGCACCAAACTAAAGGCTAACCGGTCCTGGCCCCCTTCGCTCTGCCACAGCAACTCGCCTTGTTGCAGCGCTTCTGGTTGCTGCAGCTTTTGCCACAGCAGCGGCAACGAGCCTGGGCTGTCTTCACAAAGCCCCTGCCGGGCCTGCTCCAGCCGCGGGCTGCCCAGCAAGCGTTCGGCAGCCGGGTTGGCCTGCTGCAACACATTGTGCTGATCAAACTCCAGCACCGCCACTTCCAGCTGGGTCAGCAAGGCATTGAGGTACTGCGCTCTGGCCTCGGCCTGCTGCCGGCTCTGCATCAATTGCTGCTGCACCTGCTGCCACAACGCCTGCAATTCGGGCTGCTGCGGCAAGCGGAAACTGACATCCTGATTGCTGAGCGCCTTTAACAATAACGTGGTTTGCCGCTGCAGGTGCCGGCTGTGTTGCAGCAACAACCAGCAAGCCAGCCCCAACAATAACAGCAACAGTAAGGTGACTGCATTGAGCGCCAGCCCCAACCAGCCAAGCAGCAAGGCGCTGCCCAGCAGCAAACTAAGCGGCAACAACAGGCGCGTCATAGCCGGTACTTTTCCATGCGCCGGTACAAGGCCGCCCGGGTCAGACCCAGCGCCTTCGCCGCCTGGCTGATGTTGCCCTGATAATACTGCAGCGCCTGGGCAATGGTTTTTTGCTCAACGTAATCGAGCGTAGCGCCCAGTACAAAATCACCGCCCTCCGGGCTCTGAGCAGCAGCGGCAGGCGCTGAGCCGGCGGAGCTTTCCAATTGACTAAAATCCAGCTCGCTCTGCTCGGCCAGCACCACAGCCCGCTCAACAGCATGCGCCAATTGACGCACATTGCCAGGCCAGCGGTAACGGCACAGCTGGCGCTGATCGCTTGGCCGAATGCGCAAGCCGCTTTGCTGGTACTTGTCGCTGTAAAACTTCAGGTACCAGTCCAGCAACAGCGGGATATCTCCCTCGCGCTCGCGCAGTGGTGGCAAACAAATTTCCACCGTATTGATGCGGTACAACAAATCCTGCCGAAACTCGCCCCGCCCCACTTTTGCCAGCAAATCCTCGTTGGTCGCCGCGATCAGCCTGGCATCAAACGGCTGGCTCTGACTGCTGCCGACCGGCACCACCACCCGGCTTTGCAGCGCGGTCAGCAATTTGGCCTGCAGCGACAGCGGCACATTGCCCAGTTCATCCAACAGCAAAGTGCCGCCGCTGGCCTGGCGCAAACGGCCGCTGTAATCGCTTTTGGCATCGGTAAAAGCGCCTTTTTTATGGCCAAACAGCTCGCTTTCAAACAAATTACTGTGTACAGCGCCCAGATCCACCGTCACCAGAGGGCCCTGCCGGCGGGGTGATGCCTGGTGGATGGCTTCAGCCGCCAGTGCCTTGCCGGTCCCACTTTCCCCGAGCAGCAAAATATTGGCCTCGGTGGCAGCGGCTTTTTCAATCAGGCGCTGCACCTGTTGCATGGCAGCACTTTGACCCAGCATCGGCGCAGCGGGCTGTGCCGAAATCGCTTCCGCCGGGACTGCACCGTTCTTGTCTCTGGTTGTTTGCTCGCTGCTGTGCTTTTGCAAGGTACGCAGCAACTGCTCGTTGCTCCAGGGCTTGGCAATGAAATCGCAGGCGCCCAGCTGCATGGCCCGCACCGCCAGTGGCAGTTCGGCGTAAGCGGTCATCATCACCACCTTCAGATCAGGCTGGCATTTGAGTGCCTGCTGCAGGTAGTAGATGCCCTCTTCGCCACTGCTGACATCACGCTGAAAGTTCATATCCAGCAGCAGCAACTGCACCGGCTGCTGCTGCAGGCAGGATTGCAGTTGGCTGGGATCGCTCAGTGTCAGCACCTTGGCAAAATAAGGTTTCAGGCAAAGCCTGGCCGCCGTCAGTAAGTCGGTATTGTCGTCCAGCACGAGCACTGTGGCTGCATTGTTCATCGTCTTTGAGTCGCATCAGGGTGTTAGCAAAACGTAAGCGTCACCCTAAACAAAACGGCTGGCCCATGCAAGAGGCGGATACCGTCCAACCGGGTCACAGCACAACCCCGCAACACGAAAGTGTTCATTTTCGGACAGTCGGCTGTACCACCAGCGGACACTTTTCCGTGACAGTAAATATTAAGTATTTGTTTTTATTAAGTATTTAATTTGGCATGGCCTTTGTATTTATCCAGCCAATGCTATTGAACGGAGTGTGACCATGGATAAAAAAATTAGCCGCCGCTCGAAACGCCCTCACTGGTTGCTGGCTGCCGCTGTGGTGATTACCGCTGGCTTATGGTGGTTTAGCAAGGGCCAGGCCAATGCCTCGGTGCAGCTGCACTTACCAATGAGTTCCGTCAGTACCGCTGTGGTGAAACCGCAGCCACTGCAGGAAAGCATTGCGCTGCGCGCAACGGTGATGCCACAGCACAGCGTCTTTCTGGATGTGATTGAAGGCGGCAGGGTCGAGCAGCGCCTGGTCGAGCAAGGCAGCTATGTCGAACAAGGCCAGCCGCTGGTGCAACTGACCAACACTCAGCTGCAGCTTGATTTAATCAGCCGCGAAGCGCAGGTCACCGAGCAGATGAATTTTCTGCGCAACACCCAGATGACCATTGAAACCAACCGCCTCAACCTGCAGCGCGATGTGCTGGATATTGAGTTTCGTATTGCCACCTTAACACGGCATTTGCAGCAAAGTGAGCCGTTGGTGGCAACGGGCGTGCTGGCACAGGAGCACCTGAACAACCTGACTGAAGAGCTGCACTATCAACAAAACCGCTTGCTGCTGACGCACGAGCGCCAGCAGCAGGAAGAAGCCATTCGCCAGCTGCAGTTGCAGCAGCTGTCGGAAAGCGTCGAGATGCTGAGCCGAAACCTGGATTTTGCCCGGCAAAATGTACAAAACCTGCTGGTCCGGGCACCGATCAGTGGCTACCTGAGCGAGTTTAATGTCGAAGTGGGTGAATCCCGCTCACCGAGCAGCCGGCTAGGCCAAATCGACCAACCCGATCAGTACAAGCTGGTGGCCAGTGTTGATGAGTTTTACCTGGGCCGCATTCAGCTGGGCATGACTGCCCGGGTTACCTTGCAGCAGCAACCACTGGAGCTTCAGGTAAGCCGCATCGACAGCCGGGTGGTGAACAACCAGTTCCAGCTGGAGTTTGTCCTGCCCGAGCAGCTGCAGGCCAAGCGTGGTCAGTCGGTCAACCTGACGCTGCAGCTGGACGATCAGCAAACCCCGGTGCTGACCCTTGCCCGGGGCCCTTTTCTAAGCGATGGCGGTGGTCACTTTGTTTATGTGCTGGACCCGACCACGGCCACCGCTCGCAAACAAGCCGTGCAACTGGGCCGGCAAAGTGCCCAGCTGGTGGAAGTACGCCAGGGGCTGCGTGAAGGCGACATGGTTATTACTTCCGGCTATCGCGAATTTCAACAAGCCGATATCATTCAATTACAACGCTAAGGACCATCCCATGATTCAGTTACAACAGATCCAACGGGTATTTCGCACCGCAGAGCTCGAAACCACAGCCCTGAACACCATCAACCTGACCATTGAAGCCGGCGAGTTCGTCGCTATTATGGGGCCGTCCGGTTGTGGCAAGTCTACCTTGCTAAGCATTCTGGGCATGCTGGACAGCCCAAGCGACGGCGTTTACAACTTTAAAGGCCAGGACATTGCCCGTTACCGCGAAAAACAGCTGGCGGAACTGCGCAAAAGTCAGCTCGGCTTTGTCTTTCAGAGCTTTAACCTGATTGATGAGCTAACAGTTTTTCAAAACGTCGAGCTGCCGCTGCAGTACCAGGGCGTCGCTTCGAGCGAGCGCAAACAACGGGTCGAAGCCATTTTAAAGCGGATGCAGCTGGATCACCGTGCCGATCATCTGCCCTTGCAGCTGTCAGGGGGCCAGCAACAGCGGGTGGCGGTGGCCCGGGCCCTGGTGATCAATCCGGCGCTGATCCTGGCCGATGAGCCAACCGGCAATCTGGACTCAAAAAACAGCGAAGAAGTGATGCAGATGCTACGCCAGCTGAATCAGGATGGCACCACCATCGTGATGGTGACCCACTCGGAGCACGAAGCCCGTTACGCCAGCCGTATGGTGCAAATGCTGGATGGCCAGATTGTCAGCGAGCGGGCACTGGCCCCGGCAGCGGAGGTGAAGTATGCGTAACGCCCTTTCCATGCTAGGCAATTACCTGACCACCGGCGTTCGGGCCGTGCTGCGGCATAAAACCCACTTGGCACTGAACCTGGGCGGTCTGGCCATTGGCCTGGCCGCAGCCTTGCTGATTTTGCTTTTTGTGCAACACGAACAAGGCTTTGACCGGATGCACCCCGATGCCAGCAGCACCTTCCGACTGGAGCAAACCTTTATTCCGTTGGAGCAACGTTTCCCGGTGACCAGCCCGGCCATGAAAGCTTTACTGCAGGATTTCGATGCCCGCATTGAGGTCACCCGGCTGGCAGGCTTTGCCGAAGATGTGCTGATCCAACTGGAAGGTTCGCCGCTGCAAATCGCCATGACACACGCCTTCCAGGCAGATGCCAATCTGACCGACTTCTTTCAGTTTGAGGTGCTAAGCGGCGATCTGCAGGCTGCACTTCGCCAACCCAATCGACTGGCACTGGCTGAGCACGAGGCCATTCGCCTGTTTGGCCACAGCGAGGTGCTGGGCAAGCAGCTGCAACTTGATGGCAGCAACCATCAGGTGACCGCCGTTTACCGGTTGCCGGCACAAAGTCATCTGCAGCTAAACTCGCTACGCCGTCTAAGCGATGAAGTCAATGCGCATCCTCTGCCGATGAACACTGTGTACAGTTACGTCAAGCTGCCCGGCGGGCTGGATCTCGAGGCCTTTTTGGCGCATTTTACTGAACAGGTAAATGCCCAGGCCTATCAGGGCCAGTCCATGATGGCGCTGCAGCTGCAGCCGTTAACCTCTATTCACCTGCACTCGAACTTGAGCTTTGAGATGAAAGTGAATGGCTCGGCCAGCACCGTGGGCATTGGCCTGCTGCTGGCGGCCTTATTGCTGCTGGTGGCCGGCATTAACTTCATCAATATGAGCACCGCCCGTGCCGGTCAGCGCGCCAAAGAGGTCGGGGTACGGAAAACCCTGGGCGCCAGTCGCTGGCAGCTGTTTGCCCAGTTTATGCTGGAGTCTCTGCTGATTGCCGCCGCTGCTGGCTTGCTGGCTCTGGTCCTGGTCGAGCTGCTGCTGCCCTGGTTCAGTGGCCTGGTCAATCGCCCGCTGGCGCTGAGCTATCTGGGCGCTTTTGGTGGCCTGACCCTCGCGACCGTGCTGACCACAGGATTGCTGGCCGGCGTGTACCCGGCGCTTTTTATCTCGGCCTTTGATGCTAAAAAAGTGCTGAGCGGCGATTTTCAGCGTGGCAGCACCGCCATTTGGCTGCGCAAAGGGCTGCTGGTGCTGCAAGGCGCTATCGCCATTGGCTTGCTGGTGGCTACCGCCGTGTTGCAGCAACAACTGCAGCTGCTGCAGCAACAAGACACCGGCTATCAACGCGACGCCCGCCTGCTGGTGCACAATATTGCCAACGAGCAGCTGTTTTGGGCCGAGCAACAAGGCCTGCTGAGCAGCCTGCAACGCATTGAAGGCGTGCAGAATGCCAGCATGCTGGATATGCAGCTGACCGACACCATTTCGCAAGCCATGTCGATCCAGTTACCGGGCCAAACCGAGGATACCAGTCTGCCACCTATTCCCCAGCTAGGTACCGGTTTTGCTATCGTGCAAACCGCCGGCTTTACTTTGCTGGCTGGTCGGGATTTTAGCAGCGACTACCAAAGCGATTGGTACCAGCAACACGACGGCCAGGCCACCGCCGCCGCTATCATTACCGAGACACTGGCCCGCCGGGCTGGCTTTGACACCCCTGCCGATGCCATTGGCCAGCAGTGGCTACTGCAGGATTATCTGCCACTCACCGTGACAGTCGTCGGTGTTGTTGCCGATGTCCAGGTGGGTGCGGCCACCCGCCAGCCCGAACCCTTGTTGTTGATTTGTGGTCGCTCGCCGATGAACATCGGCCATATTCTGCTGCAACTGGACCCGCGGCAGGCCATGCAAAGCCGGCTGCAGATTGAGCAGCTGCTGACTGAGCGCTTGCAGCGCCAGGATATCCGCTTAAGCTGGCTGCAAGATGATTACAGCGCCCTGTACCAAAACCAGCAGCGCCAGGGCACCGTCATCGCTATCTTCGCCACTTTGGCCATAGCACTGACCTGCGTTGGCTTGTTTGGCCTGGCGGCCTTTAGCGCTGAGCAGCGCTCGCGTGAAGTGGCCATGCGCAAAGTGCTGGGTGCCAGCCCCTTCAGCCTGGTGAATCTGCTGGCCAATGAATACCTGAAGCTAATGGCGATCAGTGCTATGCTGGCCATCCCCGGTACCTATCTGGCGCTCGATGCCTGGCTGGCCGGTTTTAGTGTGCGGGTAGAGCAAAGCCCCTGGCTTTACGTGCTGGCAGCAGGCATTACCTTCGCCATCTGTTGGTGCACGGTGGCGGCTTTGGCCTGGCAGGTTGCAGGGCGTAAGCCCGCCATGGTACTAAGACAGTACTAAGCGGAACATCAGCATGAACTTCAAGGGACGATGGATGAAACTAACGATTGGCGCACTGGGCTTGCTGCTTGGCAGCACCCTGCTTCTCAATGCCTGCAGTACCCCCAATAGCGTGCAGCAGCTGATCAGCGAACAAGCAGTGATCGAGCAGATCCCGGATGGCAAGCACCAGGGCATGTACCGCAATCTGTATCGTGGTCAGCAGGACTATCCGATCACTTGTGAAGAAGACTGTTACCCCGCTCACCCCAAGGTAGCCTGCCAAAGCCATGGCCAGGATTGCCAGTTTACGGGTGAGCAAAGCGCGCCCGAGCTTGGCAGCGGCTTTCTGGTGCATTGGGTAGGCCATGCCAGCTTCTTAGTGAAAACCCCGGATGGTCAGCAACTGCTGTTTGACCCTGTGATGGGCCAGTTTGACCGGCCGGTTAGCTGGGCAGCGCATCTGATTGGACTGCGCCGCCCCATGCCGGCGGGCTTGGCTCGGGAACAACTGGCTGCCAGCGATGCGGTGCTTTACTCGCACCTGCATTACGATCATTTCAGCCATGCCACCATCCGCCAAATCGGCACCGCAGCGCTTTACTATGTACCACTGGGGATGGCCGATTACATGCCGAAAGGCGGTTATCAGGTGTTGGAAAAAGCCTGGTACAGCAGCAGTGAACTTGGAGAACTAACGGTGCACTTAGTCCCGGCGCACCATTTTAACAGCCGCAAATTGTTCAATGATCACAATCGCGCCAAATGGGGCGGCTGGGTCATCGAGCATAGCGGGAAAACCTTGTTCTTTGCCGGCGATACCGGCTATTCACCTCACTTCCGTGCTATTCAGCAGCGCTATGGTGCGATAGATATCTGCCTGCTGCCCATTGCGTCTTACCACCATGAGGATGAAGGGGAATGGTACCGCTATGTGCATACCACGCCGGAAGATGCGCTGGTGGCCGCCGAAGAGCTGGGCTGCAAGGTGATGATCCCCTGGGGTTACGGCAATGCCAGCTGGCAGATGGGCGATATCAGCTCGCACTCACCACTGCTGCGCTTGCTGCATATGCAGCAACAGATGCAAAGCCAGGTACCGCTTTATATTTTAAATGAAGGTGAGGAAGTGGTCCTTTAAGAAAAGCCCGGCAAAAAAAGCCGGGCTATCACTAAGCAAACTTACTTATTCAGTACCCGCAGCATCCAGGCGGTTTTTTCATGCACCCGCATCCGGTCGGAAGCCAGTGCCGCGGTGGACTCGTCATCACCGGCCTGGGCATGTTTCAGCACCTCACGGCAGGTTCGTACGATGGTCTCATGGCCTTGTGTCAGCAAGTCGACCATGTCTTTTGCCGCCGGCACCCCATCCACTTCCTTGATGTTGCTCAAGCGAACGAACTCTTTGTAAGTACCAGGCGCCGCCACATCCAAAGTACGAATACGCTCGGCGATATCATCCACCGCCACCGCCAGTTCGGTGTAGTGCTCTTCAAACATCAGATGCAGCTCGCGAAACTGAGGGCCTGTGACATTCCAGTGGAAATTATGGGTTTGCAGGTAGAGGGTGTAAGTATCCGCCAGCAAGTGTTTCAGACTTTCTGCAATGGTCTCACGATTTGCTTTGGTAATACCGATGTCCATTTGTGTCATCATTAGCTCCTCAGGTTGTGTGTTTTGCATGCCGCCATGAAGGCGGCATTAACTATCAGTTAGCCTAGCACTTCAACACGCCTTAGGCTATGACCCAAGTCATAGCTGCGGCTAAAAGGCCATTAAAAGCGCCAGCTGACACCAAGGTCCCAGGTATACTCCGAGTCCGACTTATCTTCCAGTGACAGACTGCCGCGCAGCTGAACGTTTGGCGTGATAAACCATTGCGAGCGGACGCCCAGCCGATTGGTACTGACCAAATAATGGCTCTGCCGGTCGCGAGTAGCAAAGACGCCAAATGACAAGGGCTGCCCTATGTAATAGTCTACACCCAGATCCCAGCCATCCCGGCGCGGTCCTCTGGCTCTTAGGTAGCCAAAATCAAAACCGATAAAATGACCATGTTGCAAAGCCCAAAGCTTCTCAGTGCTGATGCCGGTGTGCCAGTGGTTTTTGCCCCCAGAAAACTTTTCGTGCTCGACATCGACCGTCACCAGCCAGTTATCCTGCAGAAAATATCCCAACTTGCCCTGGGTGCGGTTGCCCGACCAGGAGCTCATCTGGCTGTGCTGCAACGAGGCATAAAGACTGTGCTCACTGGATTGATAAACCCCGCCGACTTGCCAGGCTTTCAAGCGCTCGGAGTGATCCAAACCATAAAGCCGCCAGGAGAAATCCGCTATCAGGTACTGCGCGGATACTGAGCTGCGACCAGCAAAGGTGGTGTACGCTCCATACGGCAAGGGCTGCGATCGTTGCTGACCCGGAATAAAATAACGGTAGCCAAGAGTATGACTGGTAAAGCTGTCGTAATTGGTATCGAAACGGTCGAGGCTTACCTCAGATGAAAAAGGTGCTGCTAATACAGCTGCGCAACAAAAAAAAGAAAAGCTGGCTACCAATGTCTTCATACAACATCCATGAGTAAATTAAGAGTAAATTAATTATTGACTCAGGAGGTTATACAAACATAGCTGAACGAATGATGAACCGATGAGGGCAGTACCATGGGCTAGCCCTCACGCTCAGTTAACCTTGTTCAATAGAAGTTCTTACCAAACGATGACTTCGTCAGTAATGATCTATCCGTTTTGGTCCGAAATTGCAGTACTTTGCAAAAAATTTTGATCCATCGACTCAGCAGGGCATTCGCAGCTGCTGCCGGTGATCTTAGCGGGAACCCCAACGGCTGTGCAATGAGCTGGTACAGAATTCAGTACCACTGAGCCGGCACCAATGCGGGCATCTTCGCCAATTTCGATATTACCCAGGATCTTGGCACCCGCCCCTATCATCACGCCGGAGCGAATTTTCGGGTGGCGATCGCCTTGCTGATTGCCGGTACCACCTAAAGTCACACCCTGTAAAATCGACACATTGTTGCCAATTTCGGCCGTCTCACCCACCACTATACCGGTGGCATGGTCAAACATCAGGCCATGGCCGATGCGACAGGCAGGGTGGATGTCGACGCCGAACACTTCCGAGCAGCGACTTTGCAGAAAGCGCGCCAGCTCTTTGCGGTTTTGCCGCCACAAACAATGCGCCAGCCGGTGGGTTTGAATGGCGTGGAAGCCTTTTAAGTGCAGCAATACATTGAGGTAGGTATCGGCTGCCGGATCGCGATCCAGCACAGCTTTGATGTCATGGGCGACATGGGTCAGCATCTCGTCGCAATTGACAAAAGCCTGATCAAACAGCTCACGAATGGTAAAGGCAGAGACCACCGCATCGGATAGCTTGTTGGCGACAATAAAGCTGAGCGCCGATCCCAGGCAATCGTGGTTCAGCACACTGGAATAAACATGACTGGCGAGCAAAGGCTCTTTAGTCACCAGCTCGAAGGCTTCCTGTTTTAACTGTTGCCAGATCTCATGCCGCATGCACTTGCCTCACCGTGTTGCATCCGCTACCAGACCTATCTGGCGGCGCTTTAAGAGATGGATACGATAACGGATCCGGGCCAAACTGGCAATGGATCAGCTATAAAAAAGACATCCAGACATCCATTTCACCCTTTTATGCTCAGCCCTACAACATGCAATTGGCATACAAGGTGGTGGTGGCTGGCCAGTCGGAAAACACGCCAATGACACCGACCTCCTGCGCCAACACATGCAGCAGTTGCAAGGCGACGCTGTCATCGGTGGTGAGATCAGCAATGCTCTGATAGTACCAGCCGCCGCCTTCATCCAACCGGCCGGAGCGCTCCAGCGTCCAGCTGATGATCTCCAGCCCCGCAGCTCGCGCTGCTTTGGCGTAGGCCGATGGCCGGATCTGCCCATCGTCACTGGTCACCAGCACCCAAAGCGGCGGGGCGATAATCGTCAGGCCGGCGGCTTTGAGCTCTGCCATAGCGGGTTGCCAGCTGTCTGGCTGCATCGGATCAAAGGTCGGCTCTTCGTAGCGCCCATCCAACCAGACTGCTTGTTTGGCGTACTCCGGTTCTGCCTCCAGCCAATAGACAATGTCCTGCCAGTCGAACGACTGCAAAAACACCTGCTCCGGCGGCACCCCAGCGGCTTTGTACTCATCGACCAGCTGTTGGGCATAGTTGCGCTGGCTGTAGTGCCCCTGAAACGGCATCGGCACTTCGGCGGCTTTGAGTTCCGGTGTCATTTTGCGGCCCAGCTGCTGAAACAGTTCGATGCTTTGCTGGTGCGACAGCACCGCCGGGCAGGCACCCGCGTACAAATCGGTGCGCCAGTCCGGTGTGCCCTTTAGATACTGCTGTACCGTGCTGGCGGCAGGGTTGACTCCATCCATTTTGCCGCATAGGGTTAAAAATTCATCCAGATCGATATCACTGGTGCAGCAGCGGGCACTGGCAGGCTGTCCCGAGACTGGGTCGGCCGGCGTAAAAGGCACGCTGCAACGGGCTGCCAGCTCCGGGCGCAGTAAAATATCGGTAGTCTGGTGCAAATCGCACTGGGCATGACGGCACACCAGCTGGCGATCGCGGGTAAAAGTGACATCGCATTCCAAAATGCCGGCTCCCATCAAGGCGGCAGCCCGAAAAGAAGCTTCGGTATGCTCCGGGAACATCAAGGGTGCACCACGATGACCTATGGAGAAGTCGTGTGGCGAAAAAGGACCTTCACAAGCGCTTAGCTGTTCTTTTAGCGGCCCTTGCGGCAATTTCGCCACTAAAAAGGCTGGCCTGGGTCCAAGCTCCACCGCCTGCACGCCAGCACGTGCCTCTGCTGGCACAGGCCTACTAGCTTGATGGCATCCAGCCAGTCCGATCAGCGATACCCCCAGTGCGAACAACACAGCTTTGCTCATTTTAGTCACTCTCTTTTCAACTCCAAAACTTAAAACCAGATGGCTTACGACAACAAACCGTGCAGCCTGGCATTGAATAATGACAACAAGATGACAAAGGTTACAATGTAACAACTCAAGATAACCCAAAGTAAAATTTTTGATTTAAATTCACGAAAGCGTCATTTTTACCCGCCATACTTGCCCGCTGTCGGGATCTGATCCGACCACAAAACAACCATAACGCGCCACAACATTTTTGATCAGACGGAGAGCCCTGTGCAGTCTTTTAAAACCAAACGCCTTAGCCTGGCGATTATCGCCGCCTTATCGGCCACCGCTTATGCCGGAGAAGTACAACAAACAGCGCAAGACGAAGCGATGGAAGTCATTTCCGTGTTGGGTAAGCGGGTCAGCTATGCCAACAACAGCACCGATGACAGCATGAAGCAGCAACAAGCCCCCATCGGCAATGTGATGGACTTGATTGATCATCTGCCGGGCATCAATGTTGGCCAGGGCGATGCCTTTGGCGGTGATGACTACACCACCACCATCAGCATGCGTGGTTTTGTCATTGACCGCGCCGATCAGCAACTGGGCATCACCATCGATGGCATCCCGAATGGCGGCTCGGCCTATGCCGGTGGCAGCAAGGCCAATCGCTTTCTGGATATTGAAAATACCCGTTTTGTCGAGGTAGGCCAGGGCAGTGCCGATATTGCCTCCGCCTCACTGGATGCACTGGGTGGCACCATCAACTTTGTCTCCGACAACCCGGAGCTGGAGCGCGGAGCCCGCTTTGCTTACACCACCGGCAGCCACAATGCCCGTCGTTACTTTGCGCGCTTTGATACCGGTGAGCTGTTTGGCCACACCAGTGCTTATTTCAGTGTGTCCGACAGCTTCAATAACCGCTGGATGTTATCTGGTAGCAACGGCCATGCCGACCGGCTGCATGTCGAATTTAAAAGTGTCACCGAGCTGGCCGACAGCCGTTTTACCGCGCGCTTGTCCTACAACGATGCCCACGAAGACAATTACCAACCGGTCTCACTGGCACACTTTAACAAAACCCCACGCTGGGATGGCCTGACCAATGTCTGGACCGGCGATCCGGATATCGATCAGAACTTTGCTGAAGCCTGGTCGACGCTGCGGGAAAATACGTTGTTTTATGTCAAAGGCGAATTCTATTTAACCGATACCCTGGAATTGGACATCACGCCTTATTTGCACCTGCAAAATGGCCGTGGCGACTGGCTGCCGCCTTATCAGGTGTTTGCTGCTGATGCCGATGGCAATCGCATTGCACGCGGCAGCGGCGCTAGCCGCACTACCTACACCCATGTCGACAGTGCCGGCAATCCGATCCTGGATGGCAACAACGGTCAGCCAGGGGCGAAGCGGGTTTCGTCTTACCGGCATACTCACTACGACAAAACCCGTTATGGCGCGACGACCAACCTGAGTTGGGAGCTTGGTACTCACCGGCTGCGCACTGGCCTCTGGCTGGAGTCGCAACAGCGCAATCAAACCCGCGACTGGCACGAAGTGATCGACCCACAGGTCTACCACCACTTTGATGAACACCCGTACTGGGTGCACTTTGATGACGATTACCGCCATAAGGTCGCCAAGTTCTATCTGCAGGATCACATGACTTTTGGCGATTTGCAGCTGACAGTGGGCTTGCAAAAGTATCTGGTGGACATCAGCCGCACTGACAATCTAAATGGCCTGGGCAAAGACAGCATCAGCAGCAATTCGTCCTGGCTGCCAAGTGCTGGTTTGGTCTATGGTCTGACGGATCGGCTGGAAGTCTTCGCCGGCTACTCGGAAAACTTTAAAGCCATTGCCGACAGCATTTTGGAAAGCCAGAAAGCCGACGATCTTGGCGACTTGCGCCCGGAAACCGCCACCAACATGGATCTGGGACTGCGCTACTTTGGCGATCGCATCAGCTTTTCTTCCGCACTGTACAATGTCCGTTTCAACGATCGGGTAGTATTGCTTCGCTACGCCACCGCAGAGGATGGCACGCCGAACTACCTGGCAGCCGGGGATGGTAATTTTGACAACGTCGGTGGTGTCCGTGCCCGCGGCCTGGAAAGCAGCCTGAGCTGGCGCTTAAGTCAGAACCTGAGCCTGACCAGCTCACTGACGCTGAACAAGGCCGAGTACTCAGAAGATGTGCTGACCAGCAAAGTCAACCCGGCTGGTGAGCCGGTGCTGGTACAGGATTACCGCAAAGGCGACAAGATTGCCGGTATTCCGCAGCAGATGCTGTCGCTGGCGCTGAACTACCATGATGGCAACTACCGGGCAGGCTTCAGCGGCAAGTACACCGGCAGCTACTATGGTGCCGCCAAACACAGCTTTGCCAGCGATGGCAGTGAGGTCTGGAACCGCGACCGCATTTCCGGCCACACCATTTACAATGCTTACCTCGGTTATGAAAAGTCGCTTGGCAACGGCGGTTTGTTCCAAAGCGTTGATCTGGCTTTTGTGCTGAACAACCTGACCGACAAAAGCTACATCACCGGTGGCAGTGAAGGCGCTTACCTGATTGGTGCCGGCCGTACCGCCAGCTTTACCATTAGTTTAAGCTTCTAATCGCCCTACTTTGCCGAAACACAGCGCACAAGTTACCCCTTGTGCGCTTTTTGCCAACAATGAAATTACCACAAACCAAGGCCTGACTTCACTCACAGTCCCAACCTGGTAAAATACGACAGCCAAGGAATACGACTATGGCCAAGACCATCATTAGGAAGAAGGACCAAGATATCCAGCGAGCCAGCACAATATCCTTAGGCCGCCGTAAACGCATAATCGCTTCACCTGGTACAAAAGGCTGGTGCTCTGGCCGATTGGATAAAATAGCCAAAACATACCAAGGGAAACGCATGCCGAGGCCATCCGCTTCAGTCATATCTACCCCCTGTGCCAACAGCTCTCTATCTAGGTAACGCACCGTAATACGGCCAAAACAAAGCGTAGCCGCGGCAACATTTATAATAGTTAACAGGGACACCAAGAGTAATACACTTTCAATCCCCCACTCCATCGTTAACCTCCTGTCGCGAACAAACGCTGGCTCTGATCATACAAAGTGCCAGCAGCCCACTTTCCCCATGCATCAGCTAAATAACCTGCAGTCAAGCCAACAACTACACCACCAACAATCACATAAACCCAACCATACGGAGTTGCCATTAACATAACGGTTAAGGCTTGAACCGCCAAACCACCTAAACTCATGGCTGCGGCACCCCCAAGCCCAAAACCAGTCATTTGCTGCGCCAGGCTGCGATGCCAGTCACCACCATCCTGCTGCACCTGCCGTACATCACTGACCCGGATGCCGGCATCCAGCACCAGCATGCCTCGCCCCACCTGATTAGCCGTTCGCAGAAACTGGTGCATGCGCTGCAGATTGGTGTGCTCTTGCAAACGGATGGCCTGATCGCTGCGGCCAGAGCGGGCCTGATTCAGTGCCCGGTTTGGATCCGTCCAGGCATTGGCTTTGGCATTGGTGGTCTGCTGCTGCATCACCAGCCGCTGAATTTCACTGCGAAACTTGGCATTTAATTGCTGATGGGCCTGATGCACATTCTTTGCAAGCTGGCGAAGTGGCGCCCCACGTACCTTGGACTGGAAAGCTACCCGATAGTTTTCCAGCGCTTGCTGATAGCGCAAGGTGTATTTGCCAAACAAATCCAACCGACGCTCAACCGATGTCATCACTGCACCGGTCAAGGTTGGCATTTCTTTACTGAGCTTTGCAGATTGCGTGCGCAGCGCTCTGGCGGTTGGCACCATCTGCTGCGCATAAAAGGCTGACAACGCATTTAATTGTGGCTCACCGTACTGCTGGTGCAAGGTCACATAGTCGCGACGAATGGAGGGAGCTAAACGCTGAAACTGTTGAAATTGCTGCAGCACCCTGTGATCCTGCGCATGATTTTCAGGACTCTCTATCAGGTAGGGAGTGCCTGTAGCCAGCACCTGTGGCACAGTCTCGTTCTTAGTCGAAAATTGATAACCTTCCGGGCAAGTAATCCACTCGCGCGTAACGGGATTCGTGGTAATGCAAATCTCCAATGCCATACAAAGCTCCTTCTCTATAATAGCATTGGATTTTATGTTTAAATATTGGTTAAATCAACTTGAAAACTATGTTCTGAACACATCCGACAGGGCTTTTAAACACAGCGCGATATTCTCCCGCCGGGCACCATAGCCCATCAACCCAATGCGCCAGGCTTTACCGGCTAAATCACCGAGGCCAGCGCCAATTTCCAGATTGTAATCCTGCAGCAAGCGGCTGCGTACCGCGGCATCATCCACCCCTGCTGGGATCCAGATTGAGTTCAGCTGTGGCAAGCGATGCGCTTCCTTCACCACAAAGCTGAGCCCCAGTGCTTCCAGGCCGGCTTTGAGCTCCTGATGCATGGCAGCATGGCGCTGCCAGGCCTGCTCCAGCCCTTCGCTGGCGAGCAGACGCAGGCTTTCGTGCAAGGCATAAAGTGCATTGACCGGAGCGGTGTGGTGGTAGCTGCGTTTGGCACTGCCACTCCAGTAGCCCATCACCAGGCTTTGATCCAAAAACCAGCTTTGCACCGGCCGCGTGCGGCTTTGCATCCGCGCTACCGCTCGTGGCGAGAAAGATACCGGCGATAGGCCCGGTACGCAGGACAAACACTTCTGGCTGCCGGAGTAAATCGCATCGATGCCCCAGGCGTCTACTCTAAGTTCCACCCCGCCTAAAGAGGTCACCGCATCGACAATGGACAAGCAATCGTACTGTTGCGCCAGCGCGCACAGCGCCTGCGCATCCGACAGCGCACCGGTTGAGGTTTCGGCGTGGACAAAAGCCAGAAAATGCACCTGTGGGTGCTGTTGCAGCGCGGCTTCAACCTGCGCCGGATCGACCGGCTCACCCCAGGGAAAGTCCAGCACAATGGCGGTAGCACCGCAACGCTCGACATTTTGCCGCATGCGCTCGCCAAAAACACCATTGCGGCACACCAGCACCGTATCGCCGGGTTCCAGCAGATTGACGAAACAGGTTTCCATGCCGGCAGAACCCGGCGCAGAGACGGCCAGCGTCATCGGGTTCTCGGTTTGAAAGGCATACTGCAGCAGACTGCGCAGTTCATCCATCATGCCAATAAAGAGCGGATCCAAATGGCCAACCGTCGGCCTGGCCTGGGCAGCCAACACCTCGGGATAGACATCGGACGGGCCGGGCCCCATCAGAATGCGGCGCGGCGGGGTAAAAGAAGCAAATTCAGGGGCTGGGATCATCAGGGTCTCCTGCAACAAAAGCGGAAAACCCCTAGCCTAGCAAAGCCCGCCTCATTTCGCTGCTGATTGCGCTTGATAGCGGGCATTCATTGCTGAAATACTAAAAGCGGATGCGAAAGCGTCCTTCGGCATCGGGGCTGCCAACAAACTGCATGGCCTGATGCACTTCTTCCGGCATGCTGGCATCGGGTTTTAAGGTACCATCCACCGCGAAGCGCCCTGCTGCCTGCAAGCGGGCGGTGACATCCAGCCCCAGCGGGTTCTGGCCATCGGTGATCAGCACCAGTTCGCCATTGTCACAGGCCAGGCTGGCAAAAATATGCTGCAAATCAATCCAGCCGGTCGGCGGTTGCAAGCGCGCCTGTTGCCAACTGGCCTGGCCATTCAGGGTTTTACACCAGGGCGCGCCCTGCTGGTAGTGATCAATATCCAGCATCAACATGCCATCGGCACCAACCGGTAAGGGCAAACGCAGCATGGGTGCTATGTCCCGCACCGGATAGCGTACTAAAGTATCCTGCAGCTGCAAGCCGCTGAAACCATAGCGCAACTGGCCTTTCAGGTAAGCGCGTTCTTGTTCGGCCAGATCGCCGGCCTGAAGCTGCACTGCCAGTTGACCGGCCAGCAAACGCCATGGACTAAGCTGCCACTGCAGCTGGTGCAGCTCCAGCTGCTGATACGACAACACCTGAATGCGGCCCTGCCATAAAGTACCTTGAACCTGCCCCAGCCGCACATCAGCTGGCATCGGCGCCAGTTTCAGCCACCAACTGGCCGGAGTAAGCACCAGCAAACACAGCAGATAACTGACAACACCCAGCACCACCAATTTCTTTGTCGACATAAGCTTATTCAACCAAAATTCGTCGGACCTGCACTACGCCAGGCTGATTGGCAGCGTTGACATCCAGATTCACCAGTTGCAGGCCATGCTGGTAATGCAGCGCATGCAACCAGCTCACCAGCTGCTCGAAACGAACATCATCCAGCACCAGCTGCATTTGCTGGTTTTGTGGCTGCATCCGGCTAACGCGGATGCCATGCTGGCGAGCACTGGTGGTGAGGACCTGCGACAAGCTGCCGGAGCTGCGCTCAACCGAGCTTCCGGCCTGTTGCAACTGTGGCAAAACTGAGTTCAGCCATTCCAGTTGCTGCTCTGCCTGCTGCAGCGCCAGTTGATTGCGTGCCTTGCTTTGATGCACCGGCTGCCAGATCAGGTAATAAAACACAAACACCAGTAAGGCGATGGCGCAGATCAGCACCAAATACTGCTCACGTTGTTGCAGCCCACCCCACCACTGCTGGAATTGCTGCTCCAGTTGCTGTTTCATGCTCCAGTCCTCATGCTGCCGTTCTCATACTGACGGTGCCTTGCACCTTGCTGCCATCGTTGCTCAGGGCACCCTGGTCTACCTGATAGCCGGCTTGTTCCAGCTGATTTTTCAGCCGTTCAAAACTCTGAAAACCATCGGCCTTGGCCTGAAAGCGCAGCTCGGTGCGTCTGGCATCAAAGCGTAAATTCTCCAGTTGCATATCCGAAACGCTGGCCAGGTTGTTTTGTAAATCGAGCAACAGGGCTAAAAAGTGCTGTTCTTGCTGTGACAAACCGGCTTGCTGCAGTTTACGCTGCACCAGTGCCCGTAAATTTACCACCGACTCACCGGGAAAAGCCGCTTGATATGTCTGCACCGCTTGCTGCTGTAAGACTCTGGCCTGCTGGCCATAGCGCCAGCCCTCTACCGCAGTTAAGGTTAGATAGAGCGTCAGGCATACTCCCGCCAATACCGCCGCTGGCTGCCACAGCTGCCAGCTTTTATTCACAGCGCGCTTCGGGGCGTACTCCCCCTGCAGCAGGTTCAATGCTGGCTGCTGAGCCTGGCGAGCTAACAGCGCCAGCGGTAACTCGGGCTCCGCCAGCTGATGCGGCTGAGCAATGTAGCCTGGCCAAGGGCTGTAACTGGTGAGCTCAGGCAATGCGGCCAGCTCCAGATAATCCGGCCACCATTCATTTTCTACACTGGTCGCCTGCCAGTCGCCCTGACGCAGCAACCAACTGCCATTGAGTTCAATCGCAGCCGGTAACGACTCAGCGGGAAGCAACAACGCATCCGGCACCAACTGCCGTGGCTGAAAACCAGCCTCGGTTAACCAGCTAAGCCATTGCTCGAGCTGCGCTTTTTTGCACAGTGCCACTTGCTGCAAATACTGGTCCTGATCTTTACGCACCGAACCAAGCGCCAGCCACAGCTGTTCAATGTCTTCCGTGACATCGTCTTCCAGCATATAGGGCAAGGCCTGTAGAGTTTGCCGGCTGGGTTTGGCTGGCAGCGCCACCTCTTTTAATACCACATCGGCCGCAGGTACCAACACCAGCACCGGCCGTGGCCCCAGCCGCTCGGCCAGTTGCTCAAGCGCTGACGCCGACGTCAAATCGCCGGAAGCAATGATCTCCTGCGCGGTATTCGACCAGACCAGCCAGCTAATGGGTTGCTCGGCCCGGCTGCCCAGGCGGATCAGCAATTGTTCACTCACCCAGCACCTCCAAAACGTCTGGCCAGCACAGTGACACGCTCACCATCCTGAACCTTGAGGATGGATTGCATTTGCATGCCTGTCTCCTGGTAGCCAATACGGGCTGTTAATTGATAAAAATCCGACGTTACCGTCACTAATTCTTTCACACTGTCCTCGACTTGGATCCCCGCCAACGGGCCTGTTCCCCAAAACTCTTCCGTGCTGCTAAAGCCATTGTCTGGCCGACTGGCAATCACCTCGAGAGCAGCCGACTGATCCAGCTCTGCCACGAGGGCACTTAATAGCACAGCCGTCTCTTCGGTCAGCGTATTGGCATTGATGCGCAGTTGTTGATTATCCGGGATTACGCACACATAAGGTTGCAGCAATTTGTAATCATCCGGTGTCACATCCAAAATAGCCCGAAGCTCGGTCACCGTTCCCATCAGCGTATTGCCGGTGTAATACGGAAATGGCAAGGCCGCATAGTCATCATCTTCGGCGCTGCCTGCTGTACGCAACAAACTATCGTCATCCAGCCAGTCGGCAATCCGGGCCATCAGGTACTCGGCTGGCATCGATAAATCCGGCGCGACCAGCTCCAGCAAACGCTGAAAGCTTTGCTGCTCCACCGTGGCTTCAGGCTGTGCCTGGCCTGCCGGTGCCGGCGGCTGATAGAGCGCGTTCAGATTAAAGCAACCGCGCAGATCGGTAATAACCCCACTGATGGTACCATCCGGCACTGGAAATTGCGCCCCTTGCTGCGCCCAGTCCTGCCCTAAATGGCTAGTCTCCTGGCCTTGCAATGAGCGACGCAAGATCTGGCGGGCAAAGGCTTCCGCCCCCATCGCATACCAAAATGCCTGCTGCTGCTGTTGCAGGTTCTGCTGGCGTTGCAAGGTCAGCTGCAAACGGCCACTCATCGACACGGCTATCACCACCACGATGGCGACGATCATCAGCACCATCACCAAGGCCACACCTCGCTGCCGCTGAAGCGCCATCATCGGTTGCTCTCCGCAGGTTGGGCATTGCCATCAGGCAACAAAATCACCCGCTCGATTTCGCCCAGTTCCGCATGCTCAAGCCGCACCCGCACAGCCGCCGGCCATAAGGCATCCGCCCAGCGCTCTTCCCAACGCTCCCCGACCAGGTAGCGGATCTCAAGCTCAGTTATCCCCTCCAGCAACACCTGCACTCTGGGTTCGGTACCGGTGACCGCATCCGGATACAAGGTGTACAACCGCTGCAATTGCTCTTCCTGCACCCGGTAGCCAAGCGCCTGCAATTCACTGCGCGGTAAAATCATACCTGGATTGCGCCAGCCATGCTGGGTAAAGGCAATGGCATCGGCCTCGCTTTCCAGCAAAAAGCGTCCTCCTAACAAACGCTCCTTACGCGGCGCTTCGCCCTGCACCCGGATATGCCGGCTGCTGATTTGCATCAGATCACGCTCCAGCAACATCAGCGCAAACTGCAGCTGCTGCAACCGCTCAGCGGCTTGTTGCGACAAGCGATCACCGGTGGTCACGCTGCTAAGGACAGCGACCGAAGCCAGCCCTACCATGGCGAAAATAGCGACCGCCAGCAACATTTCAATAAAGGTAAAGCCGCCAACAGGATAGCGAGCCTGCTTGCAGTCCGGTTTACTAACCGCCATGAGGCCGCCCAACAAAGGTTGTTAAACGGTACAACACATCCTCTGGCTGCTCTGCCAGTGCAACCGTTACTTCGACCTGACGTAAATCATCGTCCTCGACCCGGCTCACCCGTTGCTGCCATTGCCAAAGGCGATTAGCCATCTCGACCTCACCACGGCTTTGCTCGGCAGGCGGCCAATCAGTTTCCAGTTGCAGCAACACCAGTTGATTGGCGGCAACATAGCTGGCAAAGGTTAAATCCTCCAGCATCGACACGGCCCGGATATGCTCGGTCACGGTGCGCATCACGGCCAGGCCGGCAGTAGCAAAAATGGCCAGCGCAAACAAGACTTCAATCAGGGTAAAGCCACGGCGCATCATGGTGGCGTGCTCTCAACCGTACTTCGCTTTAACGGAATGCTAAACTCACCCCGCAGCTGCACATACCAAAACGGCCGCTGGCTTTCGTCTTGCAGTAGCAGCTCGAAGGGGGTAATTTCACCGGATGATAGAATAAAGATATGCGGCAGCACGGTTTCTTCTTCGTCATCGGTTTCAAGATGCTCCAGCCGCTCGTTCTGCCAGTTCAGCGCTCCGAGCATGCTGTCTTCCTGCCACGGCAGCCCTTCCAGCTCAAGCTTTAAGCGCTGATGGCTGGCAACATCATGCCAGCCCAGACTGGCCGGTGAATCGGCGGGCTGCCAGCTATCCTCATCCGGCCGATAGACCAAAAACTGATAGCCATTGGGCTTGATCTGCACGCCCCATTCCTGCTGGCGCATCAGGGCGGTCTCAGCGGCATAGTGGAACAGCTGCTGAAAACGCCGGGCTTCCTGCTCCAATTTGTCGTCCCGGCTATCCCAGGAGAAATTTACCACCACGGCACTGACCAAAAGCCCCAGCAACAAAATCACCAGGATGATTTCCAGTAAGGTAAACCCCTGGCTATGTTGCTGTGGCTGTTTCATCGGCTGCCTGCGGTTTACTTATCGATGTCCCAGTTGCCGATATCATCATCAGTCCCTGGAATACCATCTGGTCCCATGCTGAAGATATCAATGCGGCCAAACTGGCCTGGGCTTGCCAATTGATAATCCCGGCCCCAGGGATCGCGCGGTAAGCGACGAATAAAGCCACCTTCCGGGAAAGAGCGTGGTACCGGCTCTGTCGTGGCAGGCTCGACCAGGGCGCGCAAGCCCTGCTCGCTGGTTGGGTAGAAACCATTACGCAGCCGGTACATATCCAATGCATTTTCCAGTTGCTGAATATCGACCACAGCTTTTTGCCGATCGGCCTCTTCTTTATTGCCCATGACATTGGGCACCACCAGACTGGCGATGATGCCCAAAATGACGATCACCACCATCAGTTCCAGTAAGCTAAAGCCCCGTTGTTTGTTCATATTACCCACCTACCATATGATTAAGTTCTAAGATTGGCAGCAAAATTGCCAGTACAATTAAAAACACCAGGACCGCCAGGGTGATCACCACCACAGGTTTAAAGATTTCCAGCGTCACCGTCATGGTCATTTCAAACTCCCGATCCAGTGTGTCCGCAGTGCGGATCAACATGGTATCGAGCTGACCACTTTTTTCGCCACTGGCGATCATATGCAGCATCATCGGCGGAAACAGCTTGGTTTGCTCCAGAGCATTGCGCAAGGAACTGCCTTCCCGCACCCGCAAGGTCGCATCAGCCACCGCCTGCTTCATAAAGCTGTTGCCGAGCACATCGCCACTGATCCGCATCGCTTCCAGTAAAGGTACCGAACTGGCGTTCAGAATGCTCAGGGTACGAGCAAAGCGGGCCGTATTGATACTGCGGATCACCTTACCAAAAAGCGCGCTGCGCAGGATCAACTGATCGTAGCGATAACGCATGTCTGGCCGGCGCAATAACCGTTCGACCATCACGGCCAGCAGTAATATCCCGAGCAATAGCCAAATTCCGTAATCCCGCACCCAGTCGCTGGCTGAAATCATAATACGGGTCAGCAATGGCAGCTGCTGGCCCATATGCTCAAACTGCTCGGTAATTTGCGGCACTACCGCCACCAGCAAGATCGCGATCACGGCCAGTGCGACCATCACCATGACCACCGGGTAAATCGATGCCATTAGGATCTGATTGCGCATATGCTGACGCTGCTCGGTGTAATCGGCCAGCCGGTTTAACACCTGATCCAAATGACCGGATTTTTCACCAGCCGCCACCATGGAGCGATAGAGGTGATCGAACACATGCGGAAACTCAGCCAACCCTTCAGCCAGGCTATAGCCTTCCACCACCTTGGAGCGCACCCCCATCAGCATATTCTTCAGGCGCGGTTTTTCGCATTGTTCGGCTACCGCCAATAAGGCATTTTCGATGGGCAACGCCGCTGCCACCAACGTTGCCAACTGACGGGTAATCAGCGCCAGATCGGCGGTTGGGATAGAGCGCTTAAACCAGCTCTTGCCACGGGCGGTCGACTTCTCCTGCTTGGATGCCAGTTCCACTGCCAGCGGGGTTAACTTGCGTTCCCGCAGCAACTGCCGGGCCTGGCGGGCGTTGTCAGCCTCCAGTACCCCTCTGCTCTTTTTGCCGCGACTATCCAGCGCCTGGTAGGTAAAAGCTGCCACTACAGATCCTCACGGGTCACGCGCAGCACTTCCTCCAGCGTGGTTTGACCGGCCAGTACCTTGTCAAAACCATCACGACGTATGCTGGGGCAGTTTGGCCGCACATACTTTTCAATGCTTTGCTCACCTTCACGGTTGTGGATCATTTCCCGGCTGTGATCGTCAATCACCAAGAGTTCATGAATACCAGTCCGGCCGCGGTAACCGGTAAAATTGCAGTGTTCACAGCCTTTGGCCCGGTAGATAATGGCTTCATCTTTTTTCTCCACCCCAAGCAGCTTACGCTCTTCTTTGTCCGGACTGTGTGCTTCTTTGCAGTGTGGACACAAAGTACGTACCAACCGCTGCGCCAAGACGCCTAACAAACTGGATGATAACAAGAAGGGCTCAATGCCCATATCTTCCAGCCGGGTAATGGCACCGGCGGCGGTATTGGTGTGCAAGGTCGACATCACCAAATGGCCGGTCAAGCTGGCCTGCACCGCAATTTGCGCGGTTTCGAGATCGCGGATTTCCCCCACCATCACCACATCCGGGTCTTGCCGTAAAATAGCGCGCAGGCCGCGGGCAAACGTCATATTGACCTTGGTATTAACCTGGGTCTGGCCAATGCCTTCCAGCTCGTATTCGATCGGGTCTTCCACCGTCAGGATATTGCGATCTTTGGTATTGATCTCGGTCAGGCCGGCATACAGGGTAGTACTTTTCCCCGAGCCGGTGGGGCCGGTCACCAGCAAAATGCCGTGTGGCTTTAAAATTAATTTGGAAAACTGCTGTTGTATGGCCGGTGTCATGCCCAAATCGGCCAGATTCAGATGAGAGGTATTTTTATCCAGCAAACGCAGTACCACCCGCTCACCATGGCTGGAAGGCATGGTGGATACCCGCACATCAACAGCCCGGCCAGCAATTTTCAGGCTGATACGCCCATCCTGCGGCACCCGCTTTTCGGCAATATCCAGCTTGGCCATGACTTTAATCCGCGATACCAACAAACTGGACAGTTTGCGGTTGGGTCGCAGCACTTCACGCAAAATGCCATCGACCCGAAACCGCACCACCAGGGCTTTTTCAAAGGTTTCGACATGGATATCGGATGCCCCCAGCTTAATAGCCTCCCCCAGCATGGCATTGATCAGCTTGATAATGGGCGCATCGTCTTCATTATCCAGCAAGTCCTCGCTTTCCGGAATATCTTCTGCCAGCGACGCCAGATTCACCTCGTTGCCGATGTCCTGCATAATTTGCTGCGCTTCCGAGGAGTCGCGCTGGTAGCTGGCTTCGAGTAGACTTTCAAATTCAACGGCACCCAGCTTCTGAATGCGAAATGGCTCGCTCAGCATGCGCCGCACTTCCAGCACCGCTTCAGGTTTGGTGGCTGGTTGCACTGACAGTACAAAACCGTCCTGCAGCTGCTGCAACAAGACCGAGTGACGTTTAGCAAAGGCAAAAGGCAGGCGGATGCGGGTACTGACCGGCTGCACTTCAGCCTGCAGCTCGTCATCCATCAGCGCGTCCACATCTGCAGGCAACAGCTCACTCATCAGTCACGCTTCCCTTTCTGCTGTTGCTGCAGGTATTCGTTAAAACTCGGTGGTAAAATCAGGCTGTCGTCCCACTCTGGCAATACGGCTTGCGGTGTGCGCGGCATCAACGGAATACCGCGCTCATCGCGGATCATTTGCTCGGCGCGAATGTAGTTGTATTTGCGCTGGCTGATATCCGACATAGTGGCGCCATCACGAACAATGGAGGCCCGGATAAACACCATCAGGTTGCGCTTGCGCTTGCTGACACTGGTGGATTTAAACAGGTGACCCAGCACCGGGATATCGCCCAGCAGTGGCACCTTGGACACACTTTCCTGCACATCTTCATCAATCAGACCACCGAGCACCACCACAGCACCATCGTCAGCCATCACCGAAGTACGGATTTCCCGCTTGTTGATGGTGATATCCACTGCAGTAGCGCCGCCTATGCTGGAGACTTCCTGCTCAATCATCAGCTGTACTGCGTTGCCTTCATTGATTTGTGGCGTCACTTTCAGCTTAATGCCCACTTCCTGCCGGTTGACCTGCTGGAAGGGGTTGGTGTTGTTGGAGCCCACGGTCGAACCGGTGATCACCGGCACCTCCTGACCGACCAGGAAGAAAGCCTCCTGGTTGTCCATGGTGGTAATATGCGGCGTGGCCAGAATATTGGAGCTGGTACTGGTACGTACTGCCTGCAATAATGCCGCCCAATTGCCTTGGTAAACCCCCAGCATAGCACCATTCAACCCCTGCAACGATTGTGCGAGTAACGAGTAGTCACGGTTGGAGTCAGGTGTAGTTGTGGTGATAGGCTGACCTGTGGTTGGGTCACGAACAGTGGTTGTTGTTCCCCGGGTAATTTGCGAGGCGACAGCTGCACCAGCAGCCACATCGACAATAGGCACCACATTGCCGGTGCGGAAGTTGGTGCCACCGCCATGCTCGTTGATCCACTGCACGCCTAAATCGGTGCCGGTACCATCGAATACTTCAACAATAATGGCCTCCACCAGCACCTGAGCACGGCGGATATCCAACTGGCGGATCACTTCCTCCAGCGAACGTAACAAGTCCGGCTGGGCAGTAATGATCACTGAGTTGCTATCGGCATGGGATTCAATACTAACACCACGCCCTTGCTGGCTGCGCCGTCCCTGCGGTTGTTGCTGTTGCGAGCTGCTCACTTCGCTGACGATGCTTTCACCGACACTTTTCAACACCGGCACCAGCTCATCGGCCTTGGCGTACTTCAGGTAAAACACCCGGGTATTGCCGCTGGTTTCCAGCTCGGCATCCAGCCGGCGCACCAGCTCCACCACCCGCTGCCGCGCCTGCGGCTCACCACTCACCACCACACTGTTGGTGCGTTCATCGGCCACGATGCGAGGGATTAAAAAGTCTGGTTGCTCACCACGCCCTTGGGAGCGGTAAATACTATCCAGCACCCGCACCATCTCGCTGGCTGATCCATAGTTCAGCCGGATGATTTCGACTTCCTGATCGCCCGCCCGATCGACCCGCTGAATAATATCAACCAAACGATTTACCACGGCCGCAGGGCCTGTCATCATAATCACATTGGACGGATCGTAATTGACCACATGGCCACTGCCGGCCTGATTACTGAACTGCCGCAGCAAAGGGGCCAATTCGCGCACCGACACATTGCGCACCTGCACCACCCGGGTCACCATCTCATCGCCAACGCCAGGGTTCTCATCACCGACCACCGGGATATTGGAGGTTTTGGCGTCTTTGGCTCGCACCACTTTTAAAATGCCACTTTCCATTTCCACCACGGCAAAACCGTATACCTCCAGCACATTTAAAAAGAACTGGTAGTACTGCTCAGCATTGAGCATCTCATGGCTGCGCACATTGACCCGACCACGCACCTGCGGCTCAACAATGATGGTGCGCTCTAAATTCATGCCAACAATGTTGATGAACTCATTGATGTCGGTGCCACGGAAATTGGGCGAATACATCACTTCTTCGTTGCTGTGCACCGAAAAACTAAGCGCAGCCGCCAGGCTGACGACGGCAAGTTTGCGGCAAAGCCGCGTGACAAAAGACCCTGACTGCATGTTGACTATCACCATCTGCTGAATCGTTATTATTGGGACAGGTTAAACTGAATGTCGATCAGCTCACCATCCCGTTCTATGCGCACGGAAGCATCGCTTGCTTCGCGTAGTTGTCCAAGTACCTGATTGGCCTGTTGCAGGTCGGTCAATGGAATACCATTGATTTCGACCGCCAGATCATTGGGCCGAAAGCCCAGTCGCTGAAATAAGCCCGGATCCCGACCAGGCATCAGCCGAAAGCCACGCAACTGCCCATCAGGCTGATGGGGCGTGACCCGAATAAAATCGAAAAATCGGGTCGGCTCAGCCAGAATAGCCTCCCGTTGCGCTGCAAATTCGGCTTGATCCAGACTAGGCGCCTCCGCTTGTGGGCTAATCATTTGCGGCTCATCGTCTTGATCTGACCGGCCCAAACCCACATTGGCCTCGGCGATACGGGTAAATTCAATACCATCCAGCATCAGGGTTTCAAAACGACCCGCCACCTGCAGCAATACCCTGTCATTAAATACCTGATACAAGTTGGCGTTGGTGCCTTCAATTTGTTCGCCTACTTTATAAGCAAGCTCAGAGCCACGGCTTTCAATGACGGCACTGCCCAGATTAGGATCTCTGCCCGACACCAAGCCAGTCAGCTTGACATTCAGGCGGGTCTTGGGTGCTTCGGTCACCACCGGTTCAGGCCGAACCTCGGCTTGTTCGCTGGCTTTACCGAACAGGGAAAAGCTGAGCAAGCGCTGCAAGTCGGTTCCACTGCGCGCTGTCGTTGTAATGCGCTCACTGCCAGCCTGCCAGGGTTCCGCAGCTGGCTGTGGCAACAACTGCCAGGTTAACCGTGCCAGCAACCAGCCCAGCAACAGAATCAACACCACCGACAAAACACGGCTTAGCAACCTTTGCGGTAAACGCTGGGTCAAATGATTCAGTTGTAGGGTGAGGGACTGCCAATTCATCGGTTAAATTCTTATAATAGGTGACGGCTCATCTTACTGAGTTGTCACTCAGACAACAAGGGGCACGACAAAGTTTCACAGATTGTTAACTGTGATTCCGTCGTCGATGACCTACTGTATAACAGATGAGTTCAAGCGACCAGAGGATTATGATGAAGACACAATCAAGCCAGGACTCACCAACCGTTCGGCTGGACAAATGGTTATGGGCCTGTCGCTTTTACAAAACCAGAACCCTGGCAAAAAACATGATCGATGGTGGCAAAGTGCATTACAATGGCCAGCGCTGCAAAGCCAGTAAACTGGTTGAGATAGGGGCCACCATTAAACTGGCGCAGGGCTATGATGAAAAAACTGTGCGGGTCAAAGCCTTGGCAGAGAAGCGCTTGTCCGCCCCTCTGGCACAAGCCTTGTACGAAGAAACCAGCGACAGCCTGGCCTTAAGGCAAGAGCGGGCTGAGCTGCGCAAAACCAACAGCTTATTTGCGCCGCACCCAGACACCAAACCCGACAAAAAGATGCGGCGGCAATTGCTGCTGATCAAATCCCAGCAATGAGAAACATGATGAGTTCAGATACTTTATTTCGCTTTCTATTTCAGGAACGTAACGTGCGCGGTGAAATCGTCGATTTAGCCGCCAGCTTGCAGCAGATGTTGCAAAATCACGATTATCCTTTCCCGGTCAAACAACTTTTAGCCGAAATGGTGGCAGCAACCAGCCTGCTCACCGCAACGCTGAAGTTTGAAGGCGACATCTCGGTGCAACTCCAAGGCGATGGCCCCATCCGCTATGCCACTGTGAATGGCAGCGATCAACAAGTATTTCGTGGCGTGGTCCGCATGCAAGCCGAAGTTCAGGGCGAAGGCTTAAAAGCGCTGGTAGGGGAAGGCTATTTGCTGGTCACCATCACACCACATCAGGGCGAACGCTATCAGGGCATTATTCCACTAACCGGCGACAGCTTAAAAGAAACTCTGGAGGCCTATTTTATTCAGTCTGAGCAGCTGCCTACCCGGGTTTATTTGTTCACCGATATGCAGTCCGAGCAGGTTAAAGCAGCCGGGATGCTGTTGCAGGTGTTGCCGGTTGAACAAGAAAAGTCCCGGCAGGACTTCGACGACCTGGTGATGCTGGCCGATACCATCACAGCTGATGAACTGTTGAATTTACCGGCTGCTGAAGTGGTGCACCGACTGTTTCATCAGGAAGTTGTGGAAGCCTTTCCGCTGCAGCCGGTGCGATTTGAATGTGGCTGCTCTCGGACGAAGTGTGCCTCTGCCATTGTCAATCTTGGTGCCGATGCCATCAGGGAGCACCTGGCTGAAGGCCAGTTGGATATCCAGTGCGAATACTGCCTGACCAACTACCGGTTTGATACCGCTGACTTAACAGACTTGCTGCAATCCTTTGAAGGTTGACCAGGCTGGCTAGTGCCCGTCCTGACAGGCGGGTACCCGCATGGCCCAGGAGGCAGTTTCAGGACAGCAATGCAGCCATGGACTAGTTGCCTGCTTTGGCTTTTAGCGGCAGATACACCCGCGCCACCAGACCGCCATGGGCATGGTTGTGTAGGGTGATCTCACCGTGATGCATGTCGATAATTTTCTTGATGATGGCCAGACCTAACCCCGAGCCACCCGACCCACGGGCAATATCGCCCTGGGTAAAGGGCTCAAACATGGCTTGCATGTTGGCCTCGGGAATACCCGGGCCATGGTCGCGAACCTGCAGATAAACCATGCGCCGGCCCCGCTCAAAGCCGGTACTGATTTCAATATCACCCGTACTGTAACGCAGCGCATTTTCCAGCAGGTTGTTCAATACCCGCTTCATGGCAATACGTCGAACCGGTACTTTTGGCAAATCTGCTGCCAACTCATGCAATAACTGCCGCTGCTGCAAATGCTCCGACTCCAGCAGCTCTTCAATCAAGTCATTCAGACACAACCATTGCAGTGCTTCATCTTTATGATGGCGAATAAAATCCATAAACTGATCAATAATCGCATTCATATCCTCGATATCATTGATAATACCATCTCGGATCCAGGCATCCTGCTCCGGCAGCATCTCGCTGGCAAGTCTGATACGGGTCAGCGGTGTGCGCAAATCATGGGAGACCCCGGCCATGAGCAAAGCTCTGTCTTGTTCCAAATGCTTGATGCCGGTGGCCATTTGATTAAAAGCCCTGGTTACCGCGCGAATTTCACTGGAACCATTTTCCGCCAGTGGTTCGGGAATTTCACCACGTCCAACGCGAAGCGCAGCCTGTTGCAAACTTTTCAGGGGGCGGTTCAGGGTGCGGGCAAACCACCAGCCACCAGCCACACTCAACACCCCAATCATCAGTAAATAGAAGGTCAATAAGGAGAAGCTGCTTTCATCCAGCCCGGAAAGTGGAATGCGGATCCAAAAGTCCGGTGCCTGTGGTGCCCGAACCCAAAATGCCAGCTGTTGTCCCTGCTCGATACGTACCTCGGCCGGTCCTCCCAACTCTTCGGACATGGTGGTCGACATAAACTGATAAAATCGAGCTTGCTCTAAACCGTGGCTAAATGCCAGTGTCTCAGGGTAGACCTCTATATCGGTTGCATCTTGAAAACGCCTGGCCATAGCTTCCGTCAGCAGCGGCTCGTCTTGATCGTAGTCAATAAAGACCACTTTGATTTGCTTAGCAATTAAATGATTGATTTGTTGGGCTGTAGGCTTAATCACATGAAAAGCCACCGTGACATAGGACACCAGTTGATTGATTAGCAGCAGCAGACCGATCAGCAATACCGTCTGACCAAAGGCACTACGTGGCAGTAATCTCATTTACTGACGGCACCATCCGGCACAAAGACATAACCTAATCCCCAGACCGTTTGAATGTAGCGAGGGTGCGCCGGATCATCTTCCAGCATACGTCGCAGACGGGAAACCTGCACATCAATGCTGCGCTCCATCGCCGAGTAATCGCGGCCACGGGCCTGATTCATGAGTTTATCGCGCGATAAAGGCTCACGCGGATGACTTACCAGCACTTTGAGCACCGCAAACTCACCACTGGTTAATGGCAATACCTCATCGTTCTTACGCATTTCCCGGGTAGCCAGATTAAATTGAAAAGGCCCAAAAGATACGATGGTTTCTTCCTGTGATGGCGCACCAGGCAGCTCTTTGCTTTTGCGTCTGAGCACAGCACGTACGCGGGCCAGCAACTCACGCGGGTTAAATGGCTTGGGTAGGTAATCGTCAGCACCCATTTCAAGACCAATAATGCGATCCACTTCATCGCCTTTGGCCGTTAACATAATGATAGGGATCAAATTCTCTTGCTGGCGTAGCTTGCGGCAAATGCTGAGGCCATCTTCGCCGGGCAGCATCAGATCCAGCACCATCAGATGAAAGTGCTCACGCTCCATCACTCGCTGCATCTGTTCATAATCTGCCACAGCCCGAACCTGAAAGCCCTGCTCGACCAGATAGCGCTCCAGTAAAGCGCGCAAACGCACATCATCATCCACTACCAGAATTTTTGTCGTTTCCGTGGTCATGCCCTGCCACCCCATCACGTTTTTGCCACTATAAACCAAAACAAACCCGGGGAAGAGCCCCGGGTTTGAAAACAGTGTTACAAAATTTTTCTGTCAGTGTTCACTGCTGCTGCATGCGTTCATACTCAGCGCGCGGAATACGCTTCATAGGTGGGTTGACCCAATGCATCTGATTCGGCAAAGCACTGTTACGATTTGCCGCTTCAACCAAGCGCATTTGCTCATAATCCATCACCCAGACATAATCTGGCTTTGTAATGGAAGAACAACCACTCAGACCAAGCAGCGCTGCAGAACACACAGAGAGTATCATCTTTTTCATCTGCATATACCTCCAAATCCCACCTAAGTATAGTTCATTTTTTATACGATCAATATTTAGGAAAAGACTTTGTGACCAGTTGCCGGTTAACTGCCACCAAAGGCTTTAAATTGTGTCTTTCAGCCCCCATGAAGCAGAATCTAGTCATTGGAACAATCCGGGCTTCGCATGAGAACCAACTTAATCAGCCGGCAAGGTTACCTTAAACTGCAACAAGAGCTGGACCAGCTATGGCGGGTTAAACGCCCTGAAGTGACGCAAAAAGTCAGTTGGGCCGCCAGTTTGGGGGATCGCAGTGAAAACGCGGATTACCAGTACAATAAGAAACAACTGCGCGAAATCGACCGCCGGGTTCGCTTTATTCGTAAACGGCTGGAAGTATTGCGGCCGGTGGATTACGCACCGGAGCAAGAGGGCAAGGTGTTTTTTGGTGCCTGGGTGGAGGTAGAAAACGACGATGGCGAGGTACGCTGCTTTCGTATCGTTGGGCCGGATGAAATCTACGGTCGGCGTGATTACATCTCCATTGATGCACCCATGGCGCGCGCTTTGCTCGGAAAGCAAGTCGATGACGAGGTGCAGGTGCCCACACCAACCGGCCGGAAAAACTGGATCATCAATAGCATAGCGTACCGGCTTGAAACAGATAGCAACGCCTGAGCAATTGCCATTGGATTTTTGCCATAAGAACAGGGACAATTCGTCCAGCTAACACAACATCGCTCGGCGACATGCCGGGCCCATGCCAGAGCTTAGCTACTGGTCACAGGAAACACGCATGATAGTAAAGCTTGAACAACAAATCGCCGCTGAAATTGCAGCTCGTCCGGAGCAGGTCGTTGCGACCATCCAATTGCTGGACGATGGTGCCACCGTCCCATTTATCGCCCGCTACCGCAAAGAAGTCACCGGCGGTTTGGATGATACCCAGTTACGCACCCTGGAACAGCGTCTATCGTACTTGCGCGAGCTGGAAGAACGGCGTCAACTGATTTTAAAAACCATCGCTGATCAGGGCAAACTAAGCCCCGAGCTGCAGCAAGACATTCTGGCCGCTGACAACAAGACCCGGCTGGAAGATTTGTACCTGCCATTCAAACCTAAGCGCCGAACCAAAGGCCAGATGGCGATTGAAGCTGGGTTGGAACCACTTGCTGATGCCTTGATGGCCAATCCTGAGCTAAACCCTGAGCAGGAAGCGCAATCCTATCTAAATGTCGACGCTGGCTATGCCGACAGCAAAGCCGTGCTGGATGGCGTTAAGTACATTTTGATGGAACGCTTCGCTGAAGATGCCAACCTACTGGCAAGGCTGCGTCAACAACTCAGCCAGCATGGGGTGCTAAAAAGCACTGTGGTGGCTGGCAAAGAAAAGGAAGGCGCCAAATTTCGCGACTATTTTGAGCACAGTGAGCTGTGGCGACAACTGCCATCGCACCGGGCGCTGGCGATGTTCCGTGGCCGCAATGAAGGCTTCCTGCAATTGCAGCTACTGCCCGACAGCGATGAAGCCGAAGCACACCAACGCTGTATCGCAACGGTTGCCAGCCATTTTAACCTGAGCAATCAAGGCCGGGCAGCTGATGTTTTCTTGCAAACCGTGGCGCAGTGGACCTGGAAAGTGAAGCTGCATCTACACCTGGAAAATGATCTGCTGAGCGAACTGCGTGAGCGCGCCGAAGCAGAAGCCATCAAGGTGTTTGCCCGCAATATGAAAGACTTGTTGATGGCAGCACCAGCCGGCCTGCGCCCCACCATGGCGCTGGATCCTGGTCTACGTACCGGCGTGAAAGTTGTGATGCTGGATGAGACCGGCAAACTGCTCAGCAGCCAGACCATATTTCCACATGCACCACAAAATCACTGGGATAAGTCGCTGCGTACCTTACAAAACCTCTGTCAGCAGTTCAAACCAGAGCTGGTGGCCATCGGCAATGGCACGGCTTCACGTGAAACCGACCAGTTGGTGGCCGAGCTGATGAAAAAGCACCCGGAGTTGAAACTGACCAAGATCATGGTGTCCGAAGCCGGCGCCTCGGTGTATTCAGCATCGGAGTTTGCTGCGCAGGAGTTTCCGGATTTGGATGTATCCTACCGTGGTGCTGTTTCCATCGGCCGTCGCTTGCAGGACCCGCTGGCAGAGCTGGTGAAAATTGAGCCCAAAGCCATTGGCGTTGGTCAGTACCAACATGATGTCAACCAAAGCCTGCTCAGCAAGTCGCTGGAAGCGGTGGTGGAAGATTGTGTCAACGCGGTCGGCGTCGATCTAAATACCGCCTCGGTGCCCCTATTGAGCCGGGTAGCAGGCTTGAATAAAACCCTGGCACAAAATATCGTACTACACCGCGAGCAGCATGGCCGCTTTAGCAACCGCAAAGAGTTGCTAAAAGTGGCCCGACTGGGCCCCAAAGCCTTTGAGCAAGCTGCTGGCTTTATGCGCATAAGTGCGGGCGATAACCCCCTGGATGCCTCTGGTGTGCACCCGGAAGCCTACCCGCTGGTGGAGAAAATTCTGGCTCAACACCAAAAGTCGGTGCAGGACATTCTGGGCAATAGTGATTTTATCAGCCAACTGAAACCGGAAGACTTTGCCGATGCTCACTTTGGTATTCCAACCATCAGCGATATTTTAAGCGAGCTGGAAAAGCCCGGCCGGGATCCGCGCCCTGAGTTCAAAATGGCCAGCTTTAAAGAGGGTGTCAACACCATCGACGATTTAAAACCTGCCATGTTGCTGGAAGGTGTAGTCACCAATGTCACCAACTTTGGTGCCTTTGTCGATATTGGCGTGCACCAGGATGGTCTGGTGCATATCTCCTCGCTGTCTGATACCTTTGTCAGTGATCCACACAAGGTGGTTAAGGCCGGCGACATCGTCAAGGTCAAAGTGTTGGATGTAGATAAAGAGCGCAAACGCATCGCCCTGACCATGCGGATGGATGAACAGCCCGCTCAGGCGGCACTAACCAAGGCACCAGCCAGCAAAGGCAAAAGCCAAGCGCCTCGGGCAGCCAAACCAGCCAAGGCGGCAGCACCAGCCAACGCGGCCATGGGCAATGCCTTTGCCGATGCATTGGCAAAGCTGAAAAAGTAAGTAGGGTAAAACCCGGTTAGAACTTACTGCCCGGTTCATCGAGACTCAGGCTTGTTGACGCAGACTGCTTAACGAAGGCTGGGTGGCTTGCTGATAAAAACCGGCAATCACCTGGCTGCGCCGTTGCAGGGTTTCGGTGTCGGAGACAGCAGGCGTATTGGCCTCTGGTACACGAATTTGTGCTTCGGCGGCTCGGTCAGCCATCGCCCGCCGCGGCGCTGATGGCTCATTGCTGCGGCTTATCGCTTCTTTGGCCATCGCGGCTCTGGCTGCCAGCATCCTGCGACTGGCTTCAGCGGCAATGCGCTGATCGGCTGCTGAGGGCTCAGCCGGTGCTAATGCCGCGGCACGCACCTGCTGCATTTTTTGTACTGTGGCCTGAGGATTAGCCGGGATCTCCGATAGATCAATTTGTACTTCGCCACCAACGGCGTACTGATTGCCATCGGGGCCACGCTCATAGGTGTAAGTTGGCGCACTGGCGTATTGGCCGCCTACAGCCGCGTGGGCTTGTTCGTGGGCACGCACTTCACGATCCCGGGCTTGCAGCTCGCGCAACTCCTGTTGCTCGGCCCGATCTTGCTGGCGCTGTTGCTCCTTATCAGAACGGCTCTCTGGATCTCGCTCGGCATCCTGTTCCCGACCGCGCACGGCAGCATTGGTTTCAGTCTGTGCTTGCTCATTGCGCTGTTGATTACTGTTGGCCAGAGGCTGCTGTTGTTTGGCTTTATCATCACTGGCAATCGGCTTTTCCGCCGAGTTCTTGGCAGCTTCCTGCACTGGCTCAAACAAATCCCGCCGTTGATTATCCCGGCGCGCCATCTCCGTCGCCGGATTGGCGGTATTCAGGCTGACATTGGGATAATGCGACGTGATCAGCATAACAGCTACACCTTGGTATCGATCAAAGTACCGAGCACACTGCTGGCTGTTTCAATGGAGCGCACATTCGCTTCCGCCAGCCGCTGTTGAACGGTGAGATCAATCAGACTGGATTCCAGGCTGGGCAATGCTGCTGTTGCCGATGGCACTGGTGGCTGAGCAGTGGGCACAGCCTCGGCTTCGACTACCGGATCAGCTGGTCGTTGGGTTTGACGGTTGATAGTGAGCGTGCTTTGCGTCATAGCGTCAGTGGCCGACTGCACGCCTTGCATGCCGGAGGCAAAAGCCGACTGGATATTCATAAGCACCTCATTAAACCACGACTGCAATGGTTAATTATTAACCATTTCGGGTAAAAAATAAAGCTTTGCTGCTTTATTCACCAGGTAACTGCGGTCGGATTTGCTGTAACCAGGCCGCACTTTCTGTTGGGTGCGATATAAAGGGCGCATGCGAAGCATGGGCAAAACAATGGGTCTGGGCGGAGGGCATCAGTTGCTGCAGGGCTTGCTCTACTCCAATTGGAACCAGTGTATCCAACCGGCCAAAAGCGGCATGCACCGGCAGCGGTAAACTTGCCAGCTCAGCACGCAGATCACAGCTTTGCAGCAGCGCCAAACCACCAGTGACAGCTTCTGGCTTTGGTTCCGGCAGTTGCAAAATAGCCTGACGCAACTGCTTGATATCGTCTTTAGCACTGGCACTGCCCATTGCCTGAATAGCTAAAAAGCGCTGGATAGTCAAAGGTATATTGTTACTGAGCTGCTGCTGAAACTGGGTGAAGATACGCGCTGACATGCCAGGCCAGTCGGTTTGCGCCATAAAACAAGGCGATGCCGCCAACAATGCCAGTGCTTGCACCTGTTGCGGGTAACAACGTGCCAACTCAATGGCAACCAAGCCCCCCAGTGACCAGCCGCAAAGCACGGCTTTGGCCGGTAGCTGTGGCTGCAACAACTCTGCCAACATAGTTAAAGTGTAAGGTTCAGGACAATCTTTACTCAATCCAAACCCAGGCAAATCCAACGTATGCACTTGCCAGTCCTGTTGCAGTAACGGCAGCCACTGCTGCCAAACGGCCTGATTCATGCCCCAGCCATGCAGTAATACTAAATTCGGCTTGCTCTGTTTGCTCACCTGAACCATACTCCGAAATAAACATTAGATACACATTTATGCTACAAAAGATATTGCATCAACTGATGCCTAACCGCTGTCTCTGGTGTGATTTACCTGTGCATCAGGCCGGGCAGCAAATGTGTAGTTGCTGCCAGCAGGCATTGCCCGGTTTTGACATCGTCTTTTATCACGGCAACTTGCTCTGGCTGCCAGCTGTGCAGCAAGGGTTACCCACGTTATACGCCGAGCGCTTAGTGAGTCTGAGCTGGTATCAACCACCTTACGATTATGCCATCAGCCAGTGGAAGCTCCAACATCAGCTGGCAGCCGGCCACTGGCTGCTGCAACAATTCCGTCAGTTAGCCCAGCAGTATCAGGCAGCGGGTTTCCCACTACCCGACTGCCTCTGCTTCATCCCCATGCCGACCTGGCGCTATCTCGACCGGGGCTTTAATCAGGCAGAACTGTTGGCAGAGGTGCTGGCAAAGACGTGGCAGATACCGGTTTTGCCCTTACTGCAACGTCAGCGCAGTGGGCTGCATCAGCGGCAACTAAAACGCTGGCAACGGCAACGCAACAGTGAGCGGCTGTTTCAACTCAACCCTGTCTATCGAAAGCAGCTAAGTCAACTTGGCCAAATCGCGTTGGTGGATGATGTCATCACCACTGGCAGTACCCTGAAGCAGGCTGGTGGCTGCCTGCAGCGGGGCGGTGCCAAACCGCTGCAACTCTGGACTTTAGCCATTACTGCTAAAGACAGGCGTCACCGTTAGATCGCATGCTGAAACCACATCTTTGTTGTCTCCTGCTTAGGTGTTAGCAGCTTTATTCGTCGTCCTCAGCCTGGGATTGGGCGCTGAAGCTGTGCCCAAGATAGATGGCATTGACCAGCAAACGACTGGAGCCTTTAAAGTAGCCACGAAATACCGGATTATCCGTCATTGCAATCACCCGGCCACGGCCATGATTGTGTGCCAGCAAAGCCGCTGCCTGACCAATTCGCGGCACAAACTCCGGCGCGGTATAACCAGCCAGATGCGGCTGCTCACTGTACAGAGCAACATTTACAAAGGGTGCATGCGAAGGCTGCAACAGCAAGGTGCTGTTTTTAAACAATGGCAGGCGGTCACGCGGCAAACCGAATGTTAGCGGATGGCTGCGATCCAGCTCTGCTTCAAAAATAGCTCCGGCAATGCGTTGTCGGGCAGCCAGCGCTTCCTGATCACTGTATCTGAGCTGCTGGTGGGAAATCATCCGGTTCATTTCCGCCGGTTGCCAAACCTGAGCCTGCAGCAACTCATGCTGCACCAGCCAGCTCACCGCGCGTTTTTGCCCCCAAACAATACCACCGTCATTCAACCAGCGCCGCAGTGCCTCTTGCTCTGCACTGTTCCATTGTTGGTAGCTGCCATCTGGCAAGATGATGTGGCTGTAACGGCTGAGGTCGATGCGACTAAAACGCTCAGGTTCTACCATACTCGGTGAGATCCCTGCCAAACGTTCCAGGTTGTACCAAAGCTCACCAGCTTCGGTCGAATTAATACCGGGCCCGGCAATCAGCAGCACCTGAGGCAACTGCACCGGCACAAAGCGGAAGCTGCCTAGATCACTGCCTGCTGGCGTTAAACCCGTTTGAATGGCAAATACCGGCAACGCAAAGCGCTGCTGAGCTGCTTGCAAACGGGCAAACCAATCGGACTCTTGCTGCAAACCGGCTGGAATCAATACCGAGCCGGCGACAAAAGACTGGGGGCCATCATTGGTGATGGCCGTAAAATCAGCCTGAGCCATTCTGGCCACCACGCCCTCAGCCAACAGAGCCTGCAACAACAATGGGGCCTTTTGGTCTTGCCAACCAAACGCATAGGCATAAGCACCGGCCTCTGGTGCAGGCACAGATTGAACAGCTTCAACCCAGGGTTCATTCGCCAGGGCTCTGGCTGGATCACGCTGTACCTGTCGATACTCGATGTTGTAGGCGTAAGGTAAAGTCCAGCTGGAAACATCGTAAAAGGTATTGTCAGGGAAGTTTTTCCGGGTACTAAAAGCGCCTTTCAGTAAGCGGTACTGGGCTTGTTGCAAGGGTACAAAATAACTTTCTCCAGCCTTGTAGCTGTACTGTCCATCCTGCCAGTCGCGTTGCAGCGGGAAAGCCTCAATCTGGTGCTGGCGCAAAAGCCGCAACAAAGCATGCAGCCGGGTTTTGTCATCCACCTCGGTCAGCATATAACCACGAAAGCTTTCCTGACGGGCCTCCGTTTGGCCGAGCCGGAAAAAGTCTTGCTGATAGCGCTGGAGCTCGGAGCGATACTCAACCGCTCCGCGGATGGTCGATAACGACGTCAGCAACTGGTTGCGAATGGTGCGTTCAAAGGTCAACAGCCCATGAATGGACTCCTGCACATGACCACGGCTGCTGGCCTGCTCATACAAAATACCAATGCCGCCGGTCACATCCGGATAGGTGGAGCCTTTGCCGATGTAAAAATCATCAAAGCTTTCTTCGGTGTAATACAGCTCTTTGGCTTGGTCCAGGCTGGCGGCATGAAACTCAGCCAAGGTGCGGGTCAGTTCAAAATTGCGTTCTGGCGTTAGCGGATAATTGCGGCTTGGGATCCCAGGCTGAAAAAAATAGGTGCTGTTGGTGCCCATTTCATGGAAGTCACCCAACACCTGTGGCAGCCAGCGATGGTACTCGCTAATTCTGGCCTGGCTTTCCGGGTGTTGCAGCAACAACCAGTCCCGGTTTAGATCAAACCAGTAATGATTCGGCCGGCCATTGGGCCAGGGCTCAACATGCTCGCGGTGTTGCGGATCGGCCACAGGTGTCTTACCACGATGCATATTGACCCAATGCGAAAAACGATCATGCCCATCCGGGTTGAGACTGGGTTGAATGATGATCACGGCTTCGTCCAGCCACTGCTCTACTTCACTGCTTTGGACTGCAGTCAGATAATAGGCCAGTGCCACTGCGGCATGGGTCGCACTAGGTTCGTTGCCATGCACACCATACCCAAGCCAGATAATCACTGGTGCATCCTCTGCCAACGTTTGGCCCTGACTTTGCGCCAGGTTCTGCTGCCGGATGCTGTCTAGCCGTGCAAGATTCTGCTCGGATGAAACCACCAACTGCAGCAAAGGACGACGTTCATGGCTATAGCCTATTACCTGCAAAGTGGCGAGTGCTGAATGGGCCGCCAGACGCTCAAAATAATGCTGTATCTGGTCGTGCCGCCAGTGCCACTCCCCCATGGCAAAACCGGCCGTTTGCTCTGGCCGAGGTACGTCAGCATCGAAAGATGCTTCAGGCCAAACGGCAACTGCGGGCAAACTGCAGGCAAGCAACAGAAGAAGCAGGATTTTTTTCATAGCAAAGTCTCCAATCTCATTGCTTATAGTGTCCAATAAAGCCATGGCAAACTCAAGCTGGGCTGGAAACCAGCTACAAGGAAGAGTATGATAGGCTATACCCTAGTAAATTAGTCAGGTACTGCCGATGATTTCGATTTCTGAAAGTGCACAAAGCCACTTTGTTAAACTGCTTGAGAAGCAACCCGAAGGCACTCATATTCGGGTCTTTGTTGTCAATCCCGGCACGGCCAGCGCGGAGTGCGGCGTGTCATACTGCCCGCCTGACTCGGTGGAAGAAAGCGATCTACAGCTGCCTTTTCATGGTTTTTCTGCCGTGGTGGATGCCGAAAGCCAGCCCTTTTTAGTGGATGCTGAAATCGATTTTGTCACCGATCAGATGGGTTCTCAACTGACGCTAAAAGCGCCGAACGCCAAAGTGCGTAAGGTGAGTGACAATGCGCCATTACGTGAACGGGTACAGTACATGATTGATGCTGAGATCAACCCGCAACTTGCCAACCATGGTGGCAACGTCAGTGTGGTCGAGCTAAACGATGCGGGTGTCGTCGTGTTGCAATTTGGCGGTGGCTGCAATGGCTGTGCTCAGGTTGATCTGACCTTAAAAGAAGGCATTGAGAAAGAACTGCTGAATCGCTTTGCCGGCGAATTGACGGGCGTAAAAGACATCACCGAGCATCAGCGTGGTGAACACTCTTACTACTAAACTGCCATCAGAGGTGAAGCCATGAAATCCACCCTGCATGCTCTGCTGCTGCTTGGCCTGTTAGCACTACTACCAGCTCAGGCGGCAGTGATCTTGATCTATCATCATATCGCTGAGGATACCCCCAGAGTCAGCAGCACCACCGAAGACGAGTTTCGTCAGCATCTGACGTACTTGCAGGAGCATGGCTTTGACGTAGTCGGGCTGGATGTACTGCTTGCCAAACTTCAGGCTGGTGAGCCTGTCCCTCACAATGCAGTAGCCATCACCTTTGATGATGGCTATGCCAACAATTACACCGCAGCACACCCCATTTTGATGGAGTTTGGCATGCCCTACACCATTTTTATCAGCCCAGGCGATATTGATAGCCGTACCGGCCCGGTGATGAGCTGGGAGCAAATCCGCCGTATGAGCGACGATGGTGTACTGGTAGCGAATCATGCCATGCATCACGAAAAAATGGCTCAGCCGGAACCGGGCGAGTCCGAAGCCGACTGGCTAAAACGGATGCGCCAAACCATTCTGGATGCAGAGCAGCGCATTAAAGAAGAAACCGGCCAAAGCCACCGATTTCTGGCCTATCCCTATGGTGAATTCAGCCCGAAACTGGAAGCTTTGGTGAAAGAACTTGGTTTTATCGGCATTGGCCAGCAGTCAGGCGCAGTCGGTCCCAGCACCAAACTCACCCGGGTACCGCGTTATCCAGCCGCCGGCCGCTTTGCTGAGATGTCGGATCTGGCGCAGAAGCTGCGCACCCTGCCATTTACCATCTTAGAGCATGTGCAGGCCGATCCGATGGTAACTGCTGAGCACAACCCACCAACGCTGTCACTGCGCCTGCAGGTTGAGGATTTCCGGCCATCCCAGCTACGTTGTTTTGCCGGGATGGAAGTGATAGAGCCAGACTGGCTGGATGATGGCCAAACCTTCGTGGCCAAAGCCAGCAAGCCGGTGAACCGCGGCCGCAGTCGTTACAACTGCACAGCGCCATCTATAAGCAAGCGCGGTTATTTTTACTGGTACTCCCAGCCCTGGTTGTTTGGCCGCTCGAGCGATTAGTTTGCTTACAGCCTTAAAGCGCGGTGAGCATCCGCACTCGGATAGGTTGTTTTAGACAGCACTAGCTTTTTGCCAGCTGACGAATAACCCAGGGAAAATCGGCCAGCAAGTCTTGGCTGCGTACCGTGGGTACCCGCCCTTCGGCCAGTTCCGGTTTGAACATGGCCACCAACTGGCCCTTGGGATTGATCAGCACTATCGAAGCACTGTGATCGACCAGGTAGTGCTCATCGGTGGTGCTGGACATGGCATACATCAGCCCCAGCTGACGCACAAAAGGAAACAGTTGATCATGGCCTGCCGTGACACCGGTAATGGCTGCCTGCTGGAAATACTGCACATAGCTGGCCATTTGCGCGGGTGTATCCCGGTTCGGATCGACCGAGACAAACCAGATATTTAGCGGCTCCGCTACATGCTGTTGTAGATCATCATGCAAACCAGCCAGTTGTGCCAGTGTTAATGGGCAGATATCCGGGCAATAAGTGTAGCCAACAAAGGCCAGCGTCCACTGACCATAGAGCTGCTCGCGGGTGACAGCGGAACCTGTATGGCTGGTTAGCTGAAAATCGGCCAACACCCGCGGCTGAGGATACAACAAGGTATGTTCAGGCGTATGACTGGGCTGCAACAAGTGGTAGCCGACCAAGCCGGCAACCAATGCCAGCACAGCAATCAGTGGATAGAGAATCTTATTGGCCATAAATCGGTGCTATTTTCAGATAGTGGTCCAGTAAGAGTACCAGAAAAAGCACCATCAAATGAACAATGGAAAAACGAAACATTGCCATCGCCTGCCCCGGGGTGTCGGCAAACTTGAGGCGCCAGGCGTGCTGCATAAAACGAAGATTCAGCAGGCAGGCACCCAGCAGGTAAATCAGCCCGGTCATGCCCACCACATAGGGCAGCAAGCAAACAATAAACAGCATGATGGTATAGAGCAAAATAGCGCTTTTGGTAAAAGCAATGCCATGGGTGACCGGCAACATTGGCATGTTCACTTTGGCATAGTCATCCCGGCGATGAATGGCCAACGCCCAGAAATGCGGTGGCGTCCAGGTAAAAATAATCATCACCAGCAAGAGCGCATAGCCGTGCAGCTCACCGGTAACCGCAGTCCAGCCCAGCAGCGGCGGCATAGCACCGGCCAGGCCCCCAATGACGATATTCTGCGGTGTGGCGCGCTTTAAAAACATGGTGTACACCACGGCATAACCAAACAGACTGAGCAAGGTCAGCCAAGCGGTAAGCGCATTCACTCCAAGATACAACATGGCAAAGCCACTGCTGGCCAGCAGCAACGCAAAGGCAATGGCCTGACTGGAGCTGATACGGCCTTTGGCCACCGGTCGGCTATGGGTACGTGCCATCTTGGCATCGATCTTCTGATCGACCACATGATTTAAGGCAGCAGCAGCAGCCGACAACAAACCGATGCCCAGCGTCGCCAGCAGCATCACGGTTAAATCAGGCAAGCCTGGAACCGCCAGCATCATGCCAACCCAGGCAGTGAGCACCAGCAAAGCCACCACCTTAGGTTTAGTCAGCTCCAAATAATCACGCCAGCTGCCAAGCGCATGCCGGTTCAGTTGTTTGGCAATGGCCATGATCAAGTCTCCTGTTCCCTGGTGCGGCGCCTGAGTTGATACAGAATCACCACCATGCAGAGCAATAAGTTGGCTCCGACAAAATTATGCGCCACTGCGTTTAAAAGTGGCAGGTGCAGCACAATATTCAGCACACCTAAGATAAACTGTAGCAGCAATATTGCCCCCAGCGCCAGCGCCAGTTTTTTCATCAAGTCTGTTTTTGCCTGTTGCCACAACAACCAACTAAACAAGCCCGTCACCAGCAGCGTGATACCAGCGCCGATGCGGTGAAAAACATGAATGGTCTGTCTGGCATCCTGTGACATCACACCAAACTCATAATCGTCATAGCCAAGATGCAGGCTAAAGGCCTCGCCCAGTTCCAACCGACTGGCCCAGCCCGGTTCGCAAATGGGCAGCTCCAGACAAGCCAACGCCGCATAGTTGGCCGCCGTCCAGCCACCTAAGGCAATCTGCAGCGCCACCACCACGGTGGTCAGCACTGCCAGAGGCTTTAATTTGTGCAGCTGCGGTTCCATGCCTTGCAGCAACTCCGGTCGCAACTGCAGCCAATAGAGCCCCAGCAGACAGAGCAAGGTAAAGCCGCCCATTAGATGCGCCATCACCACTATGGGCAACAAACTGAGCGTCACCGTCCAGGCACCTAAGGCTGCCTGAAAAATTACCAGCACAGCCAGCACACTGGGTAATAATCGTGGGGCACTGAATTTACCAAACCAGCTAATAAAGAAAATAGCTGCGATCATCAGACCTAAAGTGCCGGCAAAGTATCGGTGAATCATTTCGTTCCAGGCCTTGAAGGGCTCAAGCGGGCGCTCCGGGAAGGCCATTTCAGCCTGCGCAATGCGACTTTCGGTCATCGGCACCTTAATAAAACCATAGCAGCCAGGCCAATCCGGACACCCTAGGCCGGCATCAGTGAGCCGGGTATAAGCGCCCAGAATAATCACCACCATGGTGAGCAGAATGGTCCACGTGGATAGTTTTTGCAGTAGTGTCTTGTTCATACCCGGATCCGATCGTAGTTCATCAGTTTTAATAAGTCGGTGCGAATGTCCCGGGCAATGTCCGCCGGTAAATGATCCGCATCTGGCAGTGGGTAACGCAACAATACCAGGCCCTGCACATCGACAATCACAATGTAATTGCCAATGGCAGCCGTGTCAGCCTGAGTTGGGTGTTGGTGCTGGAACACTGGGAACTGCTGCAATACTGCGGTGTCTTTGCTAGCGGCCAGCAACACCGGCTGCACCTGCACTTGCTTGCGACCCAGGCCAATAAACAGCTGCTGCACCGTATGCAGGCCCTGCTCACAGCGCTGCTCGCAATCTTTGGCTGGCACTACCGCCAAGCGCCAAACTTTTTCATGCGCAGCCAGGGCCGGCAGTGCAAAGACCTCTTCCGGCATCCACTCCCCTTTACTGACAGTGCCGCCTTCAAACCAGCCAAAATGCAGCGCCAATTTTGCCAGTAGCAATGGCAGCAAACACAATGGCAGAAAGATGCTCAGGAATTTCGTTTTATTCATTGGTTTCCTCTTTACGCAAACTGGCAGCCAGGGCCACGCCAAGCACAGCAACGGCCAGCAAGAACCATTGTACGGCATAACCCCGGTGCTTTTCCGGAGGCATTACCACCGGTTGGTAGTGGGGCTGAAAAGGGCTTGTTTCCATTTGGTAAATCACGGCAGCCAATGCCGGCTGTGGCAGGTATGGGTTTACACTATCCAGCTCCACTTGTTGGATCCGCATTGGCCAGCTATCCCCGGTCTCCAGGTTCTGCCCCAGCCGAAAACTACCAAACGAGGTCCGGAGCACACCGCGGATCGGTAATTGCTCGGGAATAGTTAGCTCCGGCAGCTCGGCACGATTCCGGGCAGCTTCTACCCAGCCCAGATTCACTAACACCGGCGGATCAAAGCGGCTAAACTGGACCGGTATGATCACATCATAGCCAATACGCCCTTGCACAATCTTGTTGTCTTGTAACCAAACCATTGGGGATAGCCAACGACCTTCATCGGCAAATTGCACCAAGTCCGCTTCCTGCAAAGGTAGCTGTCGCAACTGTTGCCAGTTAAGCGGACCTTCGGCTTGCCAGCTGGCCAACTGTTGCATTTGACTGGCTTTCTCACTGGCACGGCTTAGCTGCCACCAGCCAAGCTTGATTAAAACGGCAAATACCGTCAAAGTGATCAGTAACCAGACCGGATGCACCGATACAGATGTACCCGCAACCCTAAATTGCATTACACCAATCCAGGAGATCTGACACTATGTGGTTAAAGCTTGTCATCATCGCACTACTGCTCTTTATTGTATTTAATTTGTTCCGTGCGCTCTTTACCATGTTACGTAGCGAACAGGGCACTGTTCGAATGAGCCAGTTTTTAGGGAAGCGGGTGCTGTTTTCCGCGCTGGCTTTACTGCTGATACTGGTGGCGCTTGCCACCGGTGTGCTTACACCCAACCCTCGCCCTTATTAAAAAGGGAAGATGGCTTTGCGCCGGGGCTAATGCCCCGGCCGGTCAGAACACGTAGACCAAACAGAATACGATGATCCACACCACATCGACAAAGTGCCAGTACCAGGCGCCAGCCTGAAAGGCAAAATGCTTCTCTGGGGTAAAATGCCCTTTCAGCACACGCAGCAGCACAAAGAACAGGATCAGCGCTCCTAAGAATACATGCATGCCGTGAAAGCCAGTCAGGATAAAGAAAGTGTTGCCATAAATTCCCGAATCCAGACGCAACCCCAGGTCCCGGTAAGCAAGCACGTATTCATAGCCTTGCAAGCCAAGGAAAATAACCCCAAGAATCAAGGTAAGCAGCAGCATACCGGTCAACTGGCTCCGTTTATTCTGCTCCAAGCCGGTATGCGCAAAATGCAGTGTCACAGACGAAGTCACCAGAATCATAGTGTTGATTAATGGTAAGCCCCAGCCCATCGCCTGGGTTTCGGTACCACCTGGCGTAGTAAGCAAGGGCCAAACCGCTTCGAAGTTCGGCCATAAAATAGCGCCGGTCATTTCGTTGTTACTAGCGCCACCCAACCATGGTACGGCAATAAAGCGGGCGTAGAACAAAGCACCGATTAAAGCTGCGAAGAACATAATCTCAGACACGATAAACCAGCTCATGCCCTGTTTAAAGGAACGATCCATTTGTGGGCTGTAGAGCCCAGCCATGGATTCATCCACCACGTTCTTAAACCAGCCGTACAGCATCACAAATAAAATTGCGACGCCGAGCAGGAACATATAGCCCCCCAACCGCTCTGGTCCTTGCTCATATCAATGACAAAAAAACCTGCGCCTAAGGCAATAAAGAACAAAGCTATGGCGCCAACCAGCGGCCAGGGACTTTGATCGGGCACATAATACTTTTGGTAGCCTTCGTTATTCATTGTTATTCCCCAAATTCTGTTGCAGTGTCCTGACCGCTGTCCTGCCACTGGCTAGTGACATCGTACAGGGTATAAGACAATGTAATGGTACTGAACTGTGCTGGCAGTGCCGGATCGACATAAAACTGCAATGGCATCAGCATATCGTTGCCACCGGCCAGGTACTGCTGGGTAAAGCAAAAGCACTCAATTTTATGAAAGAACAGTGCTGCCTGTCCCGGCGATACTGACGGAACAGCCTGGCCAACAATTGCACGGCCGGTCGGGTTTTCTGCCAGATAGTTCATAATGTGGATCTCGCCCGGATGCACCCGCATCCGGCGCACTTCAGGCCGGAAGATCCACGGCATCTGTTGATTGGGCCGGGCGATAAACTCAATGGTGATCTCCCGGCTGGTGTCAATGATGGCCGCTTCAGCCGATACCGGCTCGGACGCCGTTTTGCCATTGATGCCGGTGATGTCACAAAAGACATCGTACAACGGCACCAAGGCATAGCCGAACGCAAACATGGCGACCACCAACAAGCTAAGCTTGCCAATCAGGGTGCTGTGCTTCGCATTCATAACGGCCTCCTACTTCACCTGAGGTGGGGTATCAAAGGTATGGTAAGGTGCCGGTGACGGTACTTCCCACTCCAACCCTTCGGCTCCTTCCCATGGCTTAGCCGGGGCTTTCTCACCACCGCGCGCGCACTTGATCACCACCCAGAGGAAGATCAATTGCGACAAGCCAAACAAGAAACCACCGACGCTGACAAAAGCATTGAAATCGGCAAATTGCAGTGCATAGTCTGGAATACGACGCGGCATACCTGCCAGGCCGACAAAGTGCATCGGGAAGAACAACAGGTTGACCGAAATCAACGAGCACCAGAAATGCAACTGGCCCAACTTCTCATCGTACATATGGCCAGTCCATTTCGGCAGCCAGTAATAGACCGCTGCGACGATGGAGAACACGGCACCAGACACCAACACGTAATGGAAGTGTGCCACCACAAAGTAGGTATCATGGTACTGGAAATCAGCCGGGGTAATCGCCAGCATCACCCCAGACAAGCCACCGATGGTAAAGAGCACGATAAAGGCCAAAGCAAACATCATCGGCACTTCAAAGGTCATGGCACCGCGCCACATGGTTGCTACCCAGTTAAAGACCTTCACCCCGGTCGGCACGGCTATCAACATGGTGGTGTACATGAAGAACAGCGTCGCGAATACCGGCATGCCAGTGGTGAACATATGGTGTGCCCAGACCAAAAACGACAAGATGGCGATACTGGCGGTCGCATACACCATAGAGGCATAACCAAACAGCTTCTTACGGGCAAAGGTTGGCACGATTGCAGACACAATACCAAAAGCCGGCAAAATCATAATGTACACTTCCGGGTGACCGAAGAACCAGAAAATATGCTGGAACAACACAGGATCACCACCGCCGGCCGCATCAAAAAAGCTGGTGGCAAAGTATTTATCGGTCAGCACCATAGTGACCACACCAGCCAGTACTGGCATGACCATAATCAACAGGAAGGCAGTGATGAGCCAGGTCCAAACGAACAATGGCAGCTTCATCCAGGTCATGCCTGGTGCCCGCATATTGACGATGGTGACAATGACGTTGATGGCGCCCATGATGGAGGAAATCCCCATAATGTGGACCGCGAACACAAACAAGGCAGTGCTGTCATTGCTGTAAGTGGTAGACAAAGGCGCGTAGAAAGTCCAGCCAAAGTCTGGGCCGCCGCCAGGCAGAAACATCGAGATAATCAGGATTAAAAACGCAAACGGCAGGATCCAGAAACTCCAGTTGTTCATTCGCGGCAGCGCCATATCCGGCGCTCCAATCATCATTGGGATCATCCAGTTGGCCAGGCCGGTAAACGCCGGCATTACAGCGCCAAACACCATGATCAGACCATGCATGGTGGTCATTTGGTTAAAGAATTGCGGGTCGACAAATTGCAAACCTGGTTGGAATAACTCCAGCCGGATCACCATCGCCATGGCACCGCCTAAGAAAAACATCGCCAGCGCAAAAATCAGATAGAGGCTGCCAATGTCTTTGTGATTGGTGGTAAAGAGCCAACGTTTGATGCCGGTTGGCTTGTGATCATGATGCTCATCATGATGATCTGCAGTGGTTACTGTGCTCATGCCTTACTCCCCCTTGCCCTGCATGTACTCATAGACTTCAACCGCCTGCACCACGTCGCCGGTATCATTGCCCCAGGCATTGCGTGTGTAGGTGATCACAGAGGTCAGCTCGCGCAAACTGAGCTGACGGGCAAAAGATGCCATCGAAGTACCAGGCCGGCCATCTACCATCACCTTGATGTGCTCGGCACGGTCCTGGGTCGTCACATAGTTGTCTTTCAGTGCCGGGAACATCGGTGGTAAGCCTGTACCATTCGGCTGGTGACAGGCAGCACAGTGCGCCAGATACACCCGCTCACCCAGTACCATTTGCTCTTCGATGTTCATCCGCAGTGCCAGCAAACGCTGCTCTTCTTCACGAATAGCGGCAATACGGGCTTCTTCCTGTTCGACCCACTTGGCAAAGTCGTCAGGTTCTTTGGCAATCACCACGATGGGCATAAAACCATGGTCCATGCCGCACAGCTCAGCACACTGACCACGGTAAATGCCAGGTTCATTGACCTGAGTCCATGCTTCGTTAATAAAGCCCGGGTTGGTGTCTTTTTTAATGGCAAATGCGGGTACCCACCAGGAATGAATCACATCATCGGAGGTCATCAGAAAACGGACTTTCTTGCCGGTAGGAATGACCAAAGGCCGGTCTACCTCGAGTAGGTAATTGTCACCTTTAGGCAAACGTCCCTCAACCTGGCCGCGTGGCGTAGCCAAAATGGAGAAATAGTCAATGTCGTAATCCAGGTACTCGTAATGCCAGCGCCACTGAGAGCCGGTAATCAGTACCGTCACATCCGAGTCGCTGGTGTCCTCCATCGCAATCAGTACCCTGGTCGCAGGAATGGCCATCACAATTAGGATCAACACAGGGATCGCTGTCCAGATGATCTCGACTTTGGTGCTTTCATGGAAAGTGGCAGGTGTTACGCCACGGGATTTCCGATGCAGGATAATGGACACAAACATCGCGGTGAATACCACCAGACCAATAGCGCAGCAGATCCAAAAAATCGTCATATGCAGGGCGTACACCTGCTGACTGATATCGGTTACTCCAGGGGTCATGTTGAACTGGATCCCAGTTGCATGAGCCTGGCCTGCCAACAACAAGGCCGGTAGCGACCAACGCCAACTTCTCGTTTTCGCCACGTTTACTTCTCCTCTGACATTTTGCAAAAGCAAACTGCCGAAACGAAGCACATAGTACACCCTAATCCATGGCAACATTTCGCAATTGCTGATTTGAAATTGTTGTAATTATTTTCGCAATGCTAGCGCACAATTAATTAGATGATTGTTGTCGCACAAAGCGGAACAGACGACGCCCCTTTTTGGGTACTTATTTTTTCATCAGTTCTCGCCTAAGAATTATCCAAATCGCGCTCAGTGTAAACCCCTAAATAACAAAAGCGCTGGCAAAACCAAGTGGTCATACCAGCGCTCTTTCTATTTTTTGTGTCAGTAGCTTAGCAAATAGCTTGTGCTAATCCCTAAAGCCAACTGCCATTACGGATCACTCCGACGGCCAGGCCTTCGATCTGAAAATCCTGCTGGCTCAGGTCGACTTTGATCACTTCGAAGTCCTGATTCTCTGGATGTAGTAGCACTGTATTGCCCTGACGCTCAAAGCGTTTAACAGTCACATCCTCACCCACCCTTGCTACCACCACCTGCCGCTGCTCGGCACGATTGGTCTTGTGCACCGCCAACAAATCGCCATCCAGAATACCAATGTCCTGCATGCTCATGCCCTGCACCCGCAGCAAGAAGTCGGCATGGGGTTTAAACAAGTGGGCATCCAGCTGATAGTGATCCTGAATATTCTCAGCTGCAAGAATAGGTTGGCCCGCCGCCACTTTACCAACCAGCGGCAAGCCAAGCTGCTCTGGTACAGCCAACTCATCTTCGATAATACGCAGACCGCGGGATGTCCCCGGCAGCATTTCAATCACCCCTTTACGCGCCAGAGCTTTTAAATGCTCTTCGGCAGCATTGGCCGATTTAAAGCCAAGTTGGTGGGCAATTTCTGCCCGGGTCGGTGGCATACCGGTTTCTGCCTGATAATCGCGCAGCAACTGTAAAATTTCGGCCTGGCGTGCAGTAAGTGGTCTCATAGTGCTGGTTACCCATACAGTAAATACTGTCAGTATATACAGTCTTTGGTAAAATGCCAAGTTGAAAGGTGCCTGGACTGCCACCGCCCTTTGGACCATGCTAAAATTATGGTTTTATTATGACGGACATGCGCTATGTTGCTGCGATTAAAGTGGTTCGCATCCTTATTGAAATGGCCACTGCGCCCTTTGGTTCGCTTTAAATTACTGCCTGCAGATCCGGTTGTCGAGTTGCAACTGGACACAGCCCGACCGATTTTTTATATCTGCCATACCGAATCGGCCAGTGATCTGGCTACCTTACGCCGGGTCTGTCTGCAACTGCGCTTACCCGACCCGCTTAGCCCGGTGCAACTGGGTTCAGAGCAACTGGATCGCATCCTGTTTCTGGAAAAACCGCACCGGCTGATCGGGGGGCGTCCAAAGACCAAGGCTCTATTACAAGGCCTGACGCTGCTGCAGGCCCATCAGCAGCAGCCTGACTTGCAGGCGCAGTTGATCCCGGCTGCTATTTTATGGGGCCGCACGCCGGGCAAGGAAAACAGTATCAAATGGCTGCTTGGTGAAGCACACTCGCCAAATTGGCTGGCTAAACTGCTGATTGTATTGGTATCCGGTCGTCATACCCTGATCCGCTTCAGCCCTCCGGTGCAACTGCAGCAGATGGCCGCCCAATTTGGTGCCAATCCGGTAGTAGCACGAAAGCTGCTTCGAATGTCACGCATTCATTTTTATAGACAACGACTGGCAGCGACCGGTCCTCGCCTGATGAGCCGAAGCCAGTTGCAACATGCTATCCTGGCTCGGCCGGCGGTAAAGAAGGTGATTGCCGACGAAGCCAAAACCCACCAAATCTCCATCGAAAAAGCCCGGTTGCGAGCCCGAAAGTTACTGCAGGAAATTGCCGCCGATTATCGCGAGTCGACCCTTAGGGTGGGCGATCGGGTGCTGAGCTGGTTATGGCACAAGCTTTATCATGGCCTGAAAATTAATCACGGCAAACAACTGCAGGAGCTGGCGCAAAAAGGACACGAAATTGTCTATGTACCCTGCCATCGCAGCCATATGGATTACCTGCTACTTAGCTATGTTATTTATCATCAGGGCTTAGTACCTCCGCACATTGCCGCCGGAGTGAATCTGAACTTTTGGCCGGCGGGGCCTATCTTTCGCCGGGGCGGAGCATTTTTTATTCGCCGCAGTTTTAGCGGCGATAAACTCTACTCCACGGTATTTCGCGAGTACTTAAGCCAGTTGTTTAACAAAGGCTATGCGGTGAAATTTTACCCGGAAGGCGGCCGCAGCCGAACCGGCCGGCTGCTGACACCGAAAACCGGCATGCTGGCCATGACGGTGCAAACCTTGTTGCAAGGCAGTGACCGGCCCATCACGCTTGTACCAGTTTATTTGGGTTATGAGCATGTGATGGAGGTCAATACCTACCTGAGTGAATTAAAAGGCTCGGCCAAACAAAAGGAGTCGGTATTTGGTGTCTTTAAAGCCATTCGTAAACTGCGCAATTATGGCTATGGCTACATCAACTTTGCCGAACCTATTTCACTGAACAGCTATTTGACTGAACGGGTGCCGGACTGGAAACGTCTGCGTGAATACAGCACTGTGCCCAAGCCAGCCTGGCTGGGAAGCATGGTCGATGAGCTGGCGACTGACATTATGGTGCACATCAACCAGGCTGCAGCCCTTAATGCCATCAATCTGATTGCGCTGGTGTTGTTGGCCACCCGGCATAAAGCGCTGGCTCGCTCAGAGTTGGAGCAACAGCTGGAGCTGTATATCCAACTGCAGCAGTCCCTGCCCTACCATCACCGTATCAGTCTGCCAGAGCAAAGTGCCGCCGAGATGATTGAGCACGCCCTGGCCCTTGGAAAAATCCAGCAAAGCAGCGATCATTTTGGCCAGATCATTACGCTGGAGCCCGAGCAGGCGATCCTGCTCAGTTACTTTCGCAACAATATCATCCACTTGTTCATTTTACCGGCCATCCTGGCATCGGCACTACTGCGACAACGTGATCTGAGTGGGCAGCAACTGGCCGAAACTATGGCACTGCTGTATCCCCTGCTCGCGACCGAGCTCTACCTAAAAACGGAGCACAGCACCCTATCCGGGCCATTGCTCGACTTTATGGCTGAAACCGGTTTAATCGAGCAGTCGGCGCAAGGCCCAAGGCCAGTGCCCCAGCAAGATGCTGGTTATCGCCAGTTAGGTCTGCTGGCAGGTATCGCCACCGACACCTTGCAGCGCTACGCCATCGTCTTGAATTTGTTACAACAAGGCTCTGGCTGGCAGCGCGCTCAGTTGGAGCAACAAAGTCAGGCGCTTGCCGGCAGACTACTGACGCTGCATGGCATAACAGCACCGGAGTACCTGGATAAGCAGCTGTTTGCTACTTTAATCAAAGCGCTGCGTCAACAGCAGCAGCTGCGAGTAGCCGACAATGGTAGCCTGCATGCAACCGCCAGACTGAGTAAACTCACCCAAACGGTAAATGCCATGCTGCACTCGGATGTACTGCAAAGCATTCAGCGTTTGGTGTCTAGCTGTGAGCAGTGTCAGCAAGCCAGCTAAGCAGGTTTCGCGGCCACCGGGTACTGCCGAATGACCCCTTCCTGAATGGTCGAGGCAACCAGACGGCCGGCACGATCATAAAACTGTCCTCGGACCAAGCCCCGGCCACCAGAGGCACTGGGGCTATCAACCGCATAGAGCAGCCAATCGTCAAAACGAAAATCCTGATGAAACCACATCGCATGATCGATGGTAGCCACCTGCATATTAGGAGCTAAAAAGGATCGGCCATGCGGCTGCAACGCCGTTGGCAGGAAGTTAAAGTCCGAGGCATAGGCCAACAGGTATTTATGCACCCGTAAATCATCCGGCATGGTGCCATTGGCTTTAAACCAGACATAACGTTTAGGCTCACTTTGCTTTGGCTCGAACGGGTTTTGAAAATCGACCGGACGCATCTCAATCGGTTTTTCACAGATGAATTTACTGCGCAGCGCTTCCGGGATCTTATCCGCATGCTGCTGGTAAAAATCCAGATCCGACACCAGCTCGTCCGGTCCTGGCACTTCAGGCATGCTGTCCTGGTGTTCAAAACCAGTTTCTTCACGCTGAAAAGAAGCCGTCATGTAAAAAATGGCCTTGCCAAACTGAATGGCTCTTACCCGGCGGGTGCTGAAGCTTTTGCCATCACGAATGCTTTCCACTTCATACACAATCGGCTTGCTGGCATCGCCGGGCCGTAAAAAATAGGAGTGAAACGAATGCACCTTGCGATCTTCATCGATGGTGGCTTTAGCGGCCGATAACGCCTGCCCCATCACCTGGCCACCAAACACAGCTTTAAAACCCAGGTCCTGGCTCTGCCCACGGTAGAGCCCAAGCTCTATCGGCTCCAGCTTCAGTAACGACAACAACTTATCCAATACCTGACTCATAGCACCCTGCATTTTGCTTTATCTACCCCGACGGTAGCGTTAGTATAACAACAAATCCACCAGCGGTAGCACATCCCCCATGGCCTATTGGTTGTTTAAAACCGAACCGGATGAACTTAGTATTGATGATCTGGCAGTGGAACCTGAGCGTAATTTTCTTTGGGATGGGGTGCGTAATTACCAAGCACGTAATTTTTTACGCGATCAGGTGCAACTGGGCGATAAAGTCTTTATTTATCATTCCAGTTGTAAACCACCAGGTATTGCCGGTATTGCCCGGATCACGAAAGCAGCTTATCCGGATCCCACCCAGTTTCAACCGAACAGCAGCTATTTTGATGCTAAATCCAATCCAGCGGCACCACGCTGGATAGCAGTTGATGTAAAGTTTGAACAAAAATTTGACTTGATTTTAACGCTAGACAAACTTAAAAAAATAGGTACACTCAATCAGATGCCACTGGTCAGAAAAGGCAACCGCTTGTCGGTCATGCCCGTGACAGATGATGAATGGTGTACTATTCTCAGCCTGACCGCATTGTCCAATCAGGACTGAATCTTTTTCGACGCAACTGAAGATAGGGTGTTTTACTATGCAAGCAGCACTTATTGAAAGGCGCCAGTCGAGCAGGGAGATGCAACAAATCTGGGATGAGCTGAATCTGGCCCAAAAATTCTCGGTAGCCGAGTTGCAACGGTATGGTTATGAACTTGCCTTTGTCCGGCATTCTACCACGGGCAATCTTGCTATTTTATTAGCCGGCACCCGGGTCGCAGCCATCGATCAGGATGGTGAAATCGACACTGAGCCGAAAATCACCGTCCGGCATTAACCAAGCAATCGATCCAAAAAACAGCAGCCGTGACTGCTGTTTTTTTGTTAGCCGGTGCGAAAAAGCACCACTATGAGTTCCTTTTTTCCGCAATGTACTGGCGAATTTGTTGCTCCAGGACCTGCAACGGTACACTGCCGTTTTTAAGCGCCTGGTGGTGAAACTCGCGTACATCGAAGTCCTCACCCAGAGCTTGCTCTGCCTCCTGGCGCAGTCGGCGGATGGTCAGCTCACCCAGCTTGTACGATAGCGCCTGACCTGGCCAGCTAATGTAACGATCGATTTCAGTCACGACGTTATGCATGGATAGCGCACTGTTGCTGGCCAGAAAATCGATGGCCTCTTGCCGGCTCCAACCTTTGGCATGCAATCCGGTATCTACCACCAGTCGCACCGCCCGCCACATTTCAAAAGACAGACGTCCGAAGTTGTCGTATGGATTCTGGTAAAAGCCCATCTCCAACCCAAGGTACTCGGCATACAAGCCCCAGCCTTCACCAAAGGCCGAAGTATAGAAGCTGCGACGGTAGTCCGGCAATTGCGCCATCTCCTGCGACAATGCAATTTGCAAGTGGTGGCCTGGTACCGCTTCATGCAACGTCAGGGCTTCCATTTCATACAAAGGCCGGCGATTGAGCGCATAGGTATTCACCCAGTAATAACCGGCATCACGATCGGTATTGGCGCTTAAATAACGACCTGTGGTGTATTTAGGCGCAATTTCATCTGGAACTGGCGCCACACCGTAAGGCGTTCTTGGTAAGGTTTCACGTAAGAAAAAGCGGGGTAAGGCAGCATCGGCTTTTTTTGATAAGTAGGCGGCATAGCGCATCAGCTGCTCCGGCGTTTCGGCATAAAACTTCGGGTCAGTGCGCAAGTAATTAACGAAATCAGCAAAGCTACCTTCAAAACCCAAGTCATCTATCACCTGCTGCATTTCGGCCCGGATGCGGGCAACTTCATCCAAACCAATCTGATGAATTTCCGCAGGTGTCATTTGCAGCGTGGTGTAATACTCCAGTCGGTTCTGATAGTAAGCACGGCCATCAGGTAACTCACTGGCACCAATGCTTTGACGGGCATTAGGATAATACTCGCTGACAAAAAAGTCATAAAATGCCTGATAGCTTGGGTTAACTGCTTCGTTGATCAACGTTTTAGCGCGCTCGGTTAACTGCTGCCAATCGGCATCAGAAATGCTGTCAGGCTTACGGCGGAAAGGGGTATAAAACACATTTTGCTCAGGCAGTTGGGTCACATAGGCACTGATACTTTGCTCAAAGCCTGCCAGCACAGCCTGAGGCTGAGTCATGCCATCGGCCAGGCCCTGACGCATCCACTGCATCTGCTGCTCGAAGTAACGTGGCATTTGTGCCAGCTGACTCAGGTAATTGTCAAAATCACTCTGCTGCCTGAACCCACCCCGTTGCGCCATAAATGCCAGGCTGTTGTGAAAGCCAGACTCTGCCGTTAACGGCATCCGGTGCGCGCCAAAACGATACTGATCATAACTGTTGGCCAGGCGATAACGCAAAATCGCGTGATTAATTTGATTCTGCTCGGAGAGTGTAGAGAGCTCCATCGCATCCAACTGCTGCAACCAGTTACGGCGTTCGGCGGCCAGTTCAGCCAATCGCTCTGCCGATAAATCCGCCAATTGGCCTGGCTGCTGACGGCTACGCTCTTGCTCTGCTTGCCATAAATCGGTTGCAAAGATGCTAAAGGCTTGATCTGTCATGACCGGTGCCGTTGTCTGGCTGGCGCAGCCAAGCATCAACGCCACTGAGGCCGCTAAAAGCATTACTCGCATGGTGTACCCTCTGTTTCTTGTTTGTAAATGAATTCTACCCAGATCTCATCTCAAATCCAGTCTCTGCCGACGCTTGCAACGGACCGTTAAACGCATTTAAGCCAAGGTTTCCTGTACAAAGTTCACTTTGCCGGCAAGAATGCGATGAAATGTTAAAAAACACTTGGCTAACGCTGTGGAAGTCGTTATGTTATGGGAAATTACAAGCGATACGATTGCTTTGCCAAGCAAAACAACAAGTCGCGTAGTCATCGCTGTATCATTGCTGCGCTCGATTTCACGTAGTATCAAACGGAGTTTACCTTGTCATGATGTATAATGACCCGGTTGCACTGGCACGAGAAAAATCGTCTCAGGCGGCGGCTTTCCTGTTAAGGCACAATCTAGCGCCTCACCCGGTCAATTATACCGTCAGCTATGAGTACAGCAGTGGCCAAAATGCTGGTCTATGTCAGGCGATTGAGCAACGCGTTTCCGCTAAGCTGCCATTCGATGACTTCATTATGGCAGAACTCTACAGCCACTGGATCGAAAAGTCTCATCAACAAAACGAACAATTGGTCCAACGGGTCAGTACCATGGTCACCCGTTTATCTGGTTGCACCGATCTGGCCCATGAAGCCACCAGTGATTACCTGGAACTGCTGGATCATCAATTGCCCGAGCTTAGTAACAGCGACCCTGCATTGAAACTTAATATGATGCAGCTGATCGAGGCTACTGAGAAAGTTCGACGCTGCCACCTGCAATTGAACCAACAACTGGATTTGGCCAATCAACAAAGCCACCAACTTCGTACCGAACTAAAAGAAATGAAACAACTGCGGTTGTTGGATCCGCTAACCGGCCTGTACAATCGATTGGCAATGCAGGAGCACCTGGAACTCTGGCTCACCGAACAACCAGAGCGACAAATTGCAGCAATTGCCGTCGATTTGGATCACTTTCGTCAATTCAATCAGGACTATGGCGATACCATTGGCGATGTTATTTTAAGTAAAGTCGCCCGCAAGGTACGCAGCTATGTGCAAGACAGTGGCCTGCCAGTTCGAGCCGGTGGCGAAGAGTTTTTGATTCTGCTGCCGGATGTCGACTTACGTACCGCTGGCGAAATTGCGGAACAAGTGCGTAAAGGCGTGGAGAAGTTACGTTTTGTGTCATCTCGCAGCAAAAAAACCCTGCCCAAAGTAACCATCTCGCTCGGGGTGTCCTTGTATCAGGCGAAAGAAAACTGGCAACAGTTTTTAGCCAGAACCAGCCAAATCCTGCAAATTGCCAAACACCGTGGCCGTAATCAGGTCGCTACCGAAGCTATGTTGTAACAACATGGTTGTCGGCAAGGGACGCGGATCCGATGGCGTCTTGCCGCCAGATCTTTTACACTAGCGGCTGAATTTATCTGCAAGGCTCTGACATGTCCGACAGCAACTCGAAAACCACGCACTTTGGCTATAAAACCGTGGCAGAAGACGACAAGGTCTCGCTGGTAGCCAACGTATTTCACTCAGTAGCCGCCAAGTACGATGTGATGAACGATTTGATGTCTTTTGGCATTCACCGTCTTTGGAAGCGTTTCACCATCGACTGCAGTGCGGTTCGTTCTGGGCAAAAGGTACTGGATCTGGCTGGTGGTACTGGCGATCTTACCGCCTTGTTCTCCAGGCGGGTTGGCCCAACGGGCAAAGTGGTACTGGCTGATATCAATGCTTCCATGCTGACCGTTGGGCGCGATAAACTCCGCGATCAAGGTCTGGTAGATAACATTGAGTACGTGCAAGCCAACGCCGAAGCTCTCCCCTTTGCTGATAATAGCTTTGATATCATTACCATCGCCTTTGGCCTGCGCAATGTCACCAACAAAGATGCTGCCCTGGCTTCGATGTTCCGGGTACTGAAGCCTGGTGGCCGCTTGCTGGTGCTGGAGTTTTCAAAACCTCAATCCGAATTGCTGAACAAAGCCTACGATTTTTACTCGTTCAATCTACTGCCTAAAATGGGCCAGTTGGTTGCTGGTGACGCCGACAGCTATCAGTACCTGGCCGAGTCCATCCGGATGCACCCGGATCAGGAAACCCTGCAGCAGATGATGGAACAGGTCGGTTTTGCCGAAGTCAGTTACCATAATCTTACAGGCGGCATCGTCGCCCTGCACCGGGGCTACAAATTCTGATGCTGCAGCTGGCCCCCCAATTGCTCTGTGGTTTGGCTGAAAAAGCTTTGGCTGAAATCATTGCAATGGATCCGGCGGCTGCGGCCAGATTGCAGCGATTGGCAGGCCGGCAATTGGCGTTTCAGCTCAGCGAGTTCGACTGGCGGCTGGTGTTAACCGCCACACCAAATAGCCTGCTGCTTAACCTGCATGATGAAGCTGTAGATTGTGCCATCCGTGCCGATCTGACCAGCCTGAAGCAGTTGCGCGATCCCAACCAGCTGACCCACTTGCTTAAAAAAGATGCAGTGCAGATTGATGGTGATATTCAGGTAGCGCAGCAATTCAGCAGTTTTTTTCAGCAGCTGCAACCGGATTGGCAAGTGAGGACTGCTCAGTATCTTGGCGATGGTCTGACGCATAAATTAAATCGACTGCTGCAACAGCTAACAACATTCATCCAGCAAAAGCAGCAAGCTCTGCAGCAGATGAGTTTGGAGTTGGCGCAGGATGAACTGCAGCTGACGCCAAATCGTTTGGAAGTGGAGCAGTTCAGTGCCGAAGTAAGCCAGCTGCATGCCCGGCTGGAGCGATTGCAGCATCAACTAAAACCATGGCAGGAGTAACCGATGCGCATCGGTCGGTTTTATCAAATCCAAAAAACCTTATTGCAATATGGGCTGGATGAGCTGGTACCTATCAAGCACCGCCCCTGGTACATGCGACTGCTGCGTAAAAGTGCTTTTTGGCTGCGTAATCAGCATCCGAAAGCACCCCAGGGGGTCCGACTGCGACTGGCTTTACAAAGCCTTGGGCCGGTATGGATTAAACTTGGACAAATGCTCTCTACCCGTCGTGATCTGCTGCCCGCCGAGTGGGCAGACGAGCTGGCCAAGCTGCAGGATAAAGTCGCGCCTTTTCCTGGCGAGCAAGCTCAGTCTTTGATTGAGCGGGCCATGGGGCTGCAGCAGATTCACGATAAATTCAGCGATTTCTCGCTGCAGCCACTCGCTTCAGCCTCGATTGCTCAGGTGCATGCTGCGAAAATGAAGCAAGCGGATGGCCCGGATGCCGATGTGGTCGTGAAAGTCATTCGCCCGGGCATTCGCAAGCAGATCCTGGCCGATTTATCGCTGATGGAAACCGCCGCCGAAGCAGCCGCGCGTTTTTTTCCAGATGGCAAACGTTTGCGGCCACGCGAGGTGGTCGCTGAGTACCGCAAAACCATCCTTGATGAACTGGACTTACAACGTGAAGCCGCCAATGCCATTCAACTGCGCCGCAACTTTATGGACTCCGACTCGCTGTATATCCCCTATGTCTACAGTGATGATTGCCGTAGCAATGTGATGGTGATGGAGCGCATCTATGGTATTCCAGTTTCCGATATTGCAGCACTTCAAGCTCAAGGCACCGATATGGAGTTGTTGGCCAAACGCGGCGTCGAGGTATTTTTTACCCAGGTGTTTCGCGACAGCTTTTTTCATGCTGATATGCATCCAGGCAATATTTTTGTCTCACGCGAGCACCCGGAGAACCCCAAATACATCGGCATCGATTGTGGTATCGTTGGCACGCTCAATAGTGAAGACAAACGCTACCTGGCAGAAAACTTTGTCGCTTTTTTTAATCGCGATTACCGCAAAGTTGCCCAGCTGCACCTGGACTCAGGTTGGGTACCCGCTGATACCAATGTGGAAGAATTCGAAAGTGCTATTCGCACCGTCTGTGAACCCATCTTTCAAAAGCCATTGGCCGATATCTCCTTTGGCCATGTACTACTAAACCTGTTTAGTACCGCCCGTCGCTTTAATATGCAGGTGCAACCACAGTTAGTGCTGCTGCAAAAAACCCTGCTGTACATTGAAGGCCTGGGCCGGCAGCTCTACCCGCAACTTGATCTGTGGAAAACGGCCAAGCCTTTCCTGGAAAACTGGTTGCAACAACAAATCGGCTTACCAGCGCTTTGGCGGCAACTGAAAGAAAATGCGCCCTTCTGGGCAGAAAAGTTGCCGCAGATGCCAACTCTGCTGCACCGAACCTTAGAGCAACTGCCAAAACAGCAACAAGCCATGACCGAACTGATGGCACAACAACTGCAACAACGACAGCAGCATCAAAGTCGCTTGCTGGCGACCATAGCGGCCGGCTCTCTGCTGATAGCCAGCTGCATACTGCTAAGCACTGGCAGCCTGCTCACTACCGCATTGGCAGCAACTGGCGCTTTATTTTTTGCTGCGAAAGCAGTATGGTCGTAACCTGAACTGTTTCTTGGTGTAAAAGGACATTGATATGGGATTTGGTGGCATTAGTATCTGGCAATTATTGATTGTGCTGGCAATCATCGTATTGCTGTTTGGTACCAAAAAATTACGTGGCATTGGCTCTGATCTCGGTTCGGCCATCAAAGGCTTTCGTAACTCTGTGAAAGATGATGAAACTAACAAGGAAGAGCCGGAACAGCTCAATAAGCCGTCGGAGCGTGAACAGACGGACACTGAAAAAACCAAAGAACGCGAAAAAAACTAAATGGGTTTCTGGGAGCTACTTGTCATTGGGGTGGTTGCCTTGCTGGTGCTCGGCCCCGAGCGGCTGCCCGGGGCCATTCGCTCAGTCATGCGCACTGTCAACTCGGTCAAACAGTTTGGTCAGCAGATGCAGGCTGAACTAAACGATAACCTGCGCGTGCATGAACTGCACCAAAAACTAAAACAGGCAGAGCAAAAGGGCTTTCTTGATTTGACGGATGATGAAAAAGCAGCGGTCGCTGAACTCAAGAAAGCTGCCGAAGATGTCAATAAAGCCAGCACTGCCCCAACAGAGAACACAGCCAAGCATCATGACGATTCAAGCGGAACCTGACAGCTTGTTGGGGCATTTGGTCGAGCTGCGTAACCGACTATTACGCTGCATTATTGCTGTACTGGTGGTTTTTGCCTGCCTGGCTTACTTTGCCACCGATTTGTATGAACTACTGGCCATGCCATTAATTGCCACCATGCCAGAAGGCAGCAGCATGATTGCCACTGATGTGGCGTCGCCTTTTTTCGCTCCTTTCAAGCTGACTTTTATGGTCGCCATCGCACTCGCCATTCCCTATATTCTATTCCAGTTCTGGCAGTTTATTGCCCCGGCTTTGTACCAACGAGAGCGTCGCCTGGTTGCACCTTTAGTCATCTCCAGTACCTTGTTGTTTTACGCTGGGATTGCTTTTGCTTATTATGTGGTGTTTCCGATTGTGTTTGCTTTTTTTAGCAACTACGCGCCGGAAAGCATCACCATCGCTACCGATATCAGCAGTTATCTGAACTTTGTGCTGAAGTTGTTCTTCGCTTTTGGTATTGCCTTTGAAATCCCGGTGGTGATCTTACTGCTGATTTGGTCAGGTACCACCACTCCGCAAGCTCTGGCTGCAAAGCGCCCTTACATTGTAGTTGGTGCCTTTATTGCCGGCATGCTGCTGACACCACCGGATGTCATTTCACAAACGTTACTGGCGATCCCAATGTGGATCCTGTTTGAATGTGGTTTATTGCTGGGTCGCTTTTACCAGCCCAAAGACCAACTGCAAACCGACACTGACCCGGAGGTCAAGGATGAAAGTTAAGTCTCTTCGCTGGCTGAGCCTTTTGCTACCATTGCTATGGACACTGCCGCTGCAGGCTTCGGAGTCAACCCTAAGGGCTGCTTTGCAACAGTGCCTGCAACAGCAAAATGCCACTGAGCGGCTGCATTGTTATGACCAACTGGCCACAGCAAGCAGTACAGAAGCTGTCGGCAGACAGCGGGCAACCGAACAAGGTACAGAGCGTCAAGCTGCTGCAGCCGCAGAGCGTCGTTCTGAGCGCCAACCTGAGCCACCAGCAGTCGCCGAGGCTGCTGAGGCTGGCTTTGGTAAAACGGCCCAGCGACCAACCGAACAGCTGGACCGGATTTACGCTACCGTCACCAAGGTAGACAAAGATGCCCGTCAGCACCTTGTTGTGCATTTTGACAATGGCCAGGTTTGGCGGCAAAGCTCGGCTGAGTATTACCCGATCGAGGTAGGCCAAACTCATTACATTCGCAGAGCGATGCTGGGTTCTTTTGTGCTTAGCAACGATAACAGCAACCGCTCGACCCGTGTGCGCAGGATAGAGTAACCGATGGCTTGGTTTGATCTGGGCGTGAATCTCTTTAGCTCGCAGTTTGATCACGATCGGGCTGAGCTGCTAAAGCGTGCTCAGGCTGCCGGGGTTGAACATTGGCTGCTGATTGCCTCGGATCTGAGGGAAGCGCAGCAGAACATCGCCTGGTGTCAACAACATCCCGTCTGCTTCAGTACAGCTGGCGTACATCCCCATCAGGCCGATCAGGTCAGCGAAGGTTGGCAACAACAGTTACGTCAGTTGGCGAAAGACCATACCATTGTTGCTGTCGGGGAGTGTGGGCTCGATTTTAACCGCAACTTTTCTTCGGAAGCGGGCCAACTTAAGGTTTTCTCTGAGCAATTGTCGCTGGCAAAAGAGCTGCAATTACCGGTTTACCTGCATGAGCGCGATGCATTTCACCAACAATACGACTTGCTGCAAGAACACCAGATCCAGCATGGCATTGCCCATTGTTTTACCGGCAACACCGAGCAGCTGAAAGCCTATCTGGATTTAGGGCTCTACATTGGCATCACTGGCTGGCTCTGTGACGAGCGTCGTAATCAGGAGCTGGTTGCCGCTTTGCATTTCCTACCCTTGGATCGGATCTGCCTGGAAACCGATGCGCCTTACCTGCTACCACGTAATCTGGCACCAAAGCCCAAAAGCCGGCGCAATGAGCCGGCCTATTTACCAGCCATTGCAGAGCAACTGGCTAGGCTAAAAGGCGTGCCTTTGCAGCAGGTGCAAGAGCAGTGCCGGCTAAATAGCCTGCAGTTATTAAACCGCACAGGAGTCAGCCTCTGATGGTCGAGTTCTGGCAACACCCCTATACCTTGCTGGCGCTTGGTGTTGGCTTCCTGCTTGGTTGCTTGCTGATCACCCCCTGGCTGCTCTGGCTGCATCGCAAACATCTGCAGCAACTGGAGGCTGAGCTTGAAAATACTATCTCTGAGCGTACATTGGAACTGCAAATCCCCCTGCAGGAGCTGGCTGAAAAAAATCAGTTGCTGGAGACCCAAAGCACTACCGATGCGCTATCTGGTGTAAAAAATCGAGCTTATTTTGATCGTAAAATGCTGGCGGAGATTAACCGCAGCCGCCGGGAGCAACGTCCACTGGCCTTAGTGCTGCTGGATATAGATTTGTTTAAACAAGTAAACGATGACTTCGGCCATCTGGCCGGTGATCAGGTGATTCGTCAGGTTGCCGGCTTTATCCAAAGCCAGCTGAAACGTTGCAGTGATTTGGTCTGCCGCTACGGCGGTGAAGAGTTTGCGTTGATCCTGCCCAATACCGATAATGCAGGCGCTTATCAAGTGGCAGAGCGTATTCGTTCACTGCTGGCAGAGAAGCCTTTACCCGTGCAACAACACCAGCTAAGCATCACCATCAGCGCCGGTTGCTACGCAGCTATAGCCCATGCCGAGAGCAGCATCGACTTCTATGTGCATCATGCCGATAAAGCTCTCTACCAGGCCAAAAGCTCTGGTCGTAACCAGGTGCTCACTCAGCCCCCGCTGCATCAAGACAGGCTGCAGCACGACGAGACAAAGGAATCCAAGCATGTCACACCCTAACGACTTTCCCTGGACTCGTATGCGCCGGATGCGCCAGGCCGATTTCAGCCGCCGGCTGATGGCCGAGCACAAACTCACAGTCGACGACCTGATTTACCCGGTCTTTGTGTTGGAAGGCGAACAGCAGCGCGAAGCCATTGCTTCCATGCCAGGCATTGAACGCCTGAGTGTAGATCTGCTGGTCGAAGAAGCCAAACAACTGGCGGCGCTGGGGATCCCTGCTATCGCGCTGTTTCCGGTGACACCCGCTGCAAAAAAATCTTTGCAAGCCGAAGAAGCCTGGAATCCAGATGGGCTCACCCAAAGGACAGTAAGGGCGCTGAAAGCCGCAGTGCCGGAGCTTGGGGTCATTACCGACGTGGCACTGGATCCATTTACCACTCATGGCCAGGACGGCATTATCGACGATAGCGGCTATGTGGTGAATGATGTCACCACCGCCGCTTTGGTGAAACAGGCACTATCGCACGCCGCAGCCGGCGCCGATGTGGTAGCGCCATCGGATATGATGGATGGTCGCATTGGCGCGATTCGTGAAGCGCTGGAAGAGGCCGGTTTCGTTAATACCCGCATTCTGGCCTATTCCGCCAAATACGCCTCCAGCTACTATGGCCCCTTCCGTGATGCCGTCGGCTCTGCTGCCAACTTAAAAGGTGGCGACAAAAAGACCTACCAGATGGACCCGGCCAACAGCGATGAAGCACTGCGCGAAGTAGCGCTGGATTTAACCGAAGGCGCCGATATGGTGATGGTCAAACCCGGTATGCCGTATCTTGATATCGTGCGGCGGGTCAAAGACGAATTCGGCGTACCCACCTTCGCCTACCAGGTCAGCGGCGAATACGCCATGCATATGGCCGCCATCCAGAACGGCTGGCTGGCAGAAAAACCGGTGGTTATGGAATCCCTGCTCGCCTTTAAACGCGCTGGCGCCGATGGCATCCTGACTTATTTTGCTAAGAAAGTAGCCATTTGGTTAAAGGAAGAAAAGAACTGACAGTCACTGTCAGTTCTCACCATCACGCGGTGCCACAGACTGATCACGTTTTTCATAGGTCATTTCTATATACTCAAGTATATGCTTAGTGACCACCGCTACAACAATCACAGCTCCAGTGTAAGCATACAACTGATCCGCAAGGTAACTCATAAACCAGCCTAAGATTAAAGCAAAGATCAGCATGAAAGCTTTAAATGGCCGGTTTTGGTAATGCTTGCTGGCGTAGCGGTTGTAAAAGTTCATCATGGTCAGGTTCCTTAGCAGTCACTAATAGGCCGCATGTTCCTTTTTACAAGTTCAGATCACAAAAATTTCTGCACATACCAGCAGCTGGCTTGTACCGCCAGTTGCTTTTGCTGCGCCCAGCTAAGCCCATGCCGTACCAACTGCTCAGCCATGCCCTGGCCGCGCAGCGCATCCGGTACAAAGGTGCGCCAGAAGTCGACACTATCACCAAGCAGCTGGTACTCCAGCAAAGCTTCTTCGCCTTGCTGCACAATGCGAAAGCGCTGCAACTCGGGTTGGTGCTCAATGGCGTAGCGCATGTTCATTCCTCAGAGATTGCCACAAAATATGCTGTGGCCCGGCTGAACCACCCAGATACAACTGGCCACTGTCTGCAAAACCATGTTTTTGGTACAAGCGAGCGGCTGACTGATTACGGCAATTGACGGTCAGTACCAGCCGCTTGAAACCGGGGAATTGCTGCCGGCAATAGGCAGGCAGCTGACGCAATACAGCACTGGCGATGCCCCGCCCCTGAGCCTGCTGGTCAATAAAGAAACTGCGCAGGCCAAGATCGGATGGCTCTGCAAATGCATGCTGCTGGCTGTAGCCGGTATCCAGCAGAAAAAAGCCTGCCAGTTGCTGCTGGTGATGCACAAGCTGAAAGTGCTCGTTCGGCTGCTGCTCAGCAATAATGCAGCTAATGGGCAACACAAAGTCTTGTTGGTCCGGAGCAACCTTGAGCTGCCAGAGCTCAGGTGGAATAGGGGTTGAACACGGCTGCAGCAAGACCATCACTGCAGCTCCAGCTCCCAGCCAGCGGCTTGCTGGTACTGCACTTCCTGCTCCAGTTCAGCCCGCATCAGCGGGTGTTGATCCAGCCAGCCAGCGGGCAGCTGCAGCACCAACTGTTCGCCTTTGCCAGTCAGAGTGACATTGGGTAAGGCCTCGTGCCGTCGGCGCATGGACAATACTACTGCCAATCTGAGGATCCGGCTGAGTCGGACCGTCAGCAACACCGAAGTCATGGTTTGTTTGGCAATTAGCTCACGATTGATATCGGCTCTGTGGTTGTGCACCAGTGCCATCAGCAGCTGCTGCTGAGCCCGGGTGAAACCGGGTAAATCGGAGTGGCTGATGATGTAAGCACCATGATGGTGGTGATTTTTGTATTCGATCAACAGGCCAAGCTCATGCAGCAGCGCCGCTCCATGCAACAAGCCCAAGCCATCGAAGGCAGTCAGCGACCAGCGCGGGCTCAGTTGCTGTGCTAATGACTGGGCCATATCCGCCACCCGGTTGGCGTGCTGCTGATCGATATGATAGCGCACCATCAGGCTGGCAATGGTACGGTGGCGCACATCGCTTTCCTGCAGCTCGGGCAACATGCTGTACAGCACGCCTTCGCGCAAGGCGCCACCCGATAAGGTCATACCTTTGATGCCTAAAGCACGGAACAAAGCTATCAGAATGGCCAGGCCAGATGGAAACACCTGCCGGCGCTCTTGCGCCAGTCCCACCAAGCTAAGCTGATCCTGCCGGCCGCAGACCACTGCCTGCTGCATAATGGCTTCCAGCCGCTCCAGGGTAATGGTCTCATCCATGCCCTGAGCAATCAGAATTTCCTGCATGGCCTGCACGGTGCCGGAAGCGCCTACCGCTACCTGCCAGCCCAGCCCGGTAAACTCCGGTAAAATCGGAGCCAGGGTGTGCTCAGCGGCCGCAATCGCGGTGTTAAAGTTGTCTTCGGTCAGCAAACCATCAGCAAAGTAGGCATCGAGGAAGGTGACACAGCCCATATGGAGGCTGCTGAGCTTGAGGGGTTCAAAACCTTTACCAATCACAATTTCAGTGCTGGCACCGCCGATATCAATCACCAGGCGGTTTTGTTCGCAATTGGAGGTATGAGCAACGCCAAGATAGATAATGCGGGCTTCTTCTTCCCCGCTGATCACCCGGATGGGGTGGCCCAAAATGTGCTCGGCATCGTGTAGGAAGGTTTTGACATTGCGCGCCAGCCGCAGGGTTGCGGTGCCGACAATACGCACGTTTTGCGGCGGGATATCCTGCAGCCGCTCGGCAAAAAGGGCCAGACATTCCCAGCCCCGCTTCATGGCCCGGCGACTAAGCACCAGATTTTCATTCAGACCGGCGGCCAGCCGCACTTTGCGTTTGACCCGGCCTATCACCTGCACACTGCCGCCAACCACCTTGACCATCAGCATATGAAAGCTGTTGGAGCCAAGATCGATGACGGCGTAGATATCCTGCTGATCTGAGCGCGCTGGCTCAGCGACTGCGGGGACGTCGGCTGGCATTTGGGTTGGATCCGCTACGACCACGGCCTCCGCCACCACTGCGTGCAGTAGTGGTACGACGGCGAGCCCGGGGTTTAGGCGTGGTTAAATCGGTTAACAACGCATCCGCATCGTACTGGGTGACTGGCAACGGATGACGGATGTAGTCTTCAATAGCAGTCAGGTTAAGAGCATAGCGCTCACAGGCAAAACTGATGGCCTTGCCGCTTTCGCCAGCCCGGCCGGTACGACCAATACGGTGCACATAGTCTTCGCAATCGTCCGGCAAGTCGAAGTTAAACACATGGCTAACCATTGGAATATGCAAGCCACGAGCAGCCACGTCGGTTGCAACCAGAATGTCCAGTCGGCCCTGGGTGAAATCATCCAGGATTTTCAGCCGCTTTTTTTGCACCACATCACCAGTTAACAAGCCAACACGATGGCCATCGGCCTCCAGCCAGGCATGGACGTTCTCACAACTGTGCTTGGTGTTGGCAAAGACAATGGCTTTATCCGGCCACTCTTCTTCCATTAAGGTCAGCAACAGCTTCATTTTGTCTGGATCGGACGGGTAGAACAGCTCTTCGCTGATCCGGCTGGCGGTCATCTGATCCGGTTCAATATGGATATGCACCGGCTCGTTCATTTGCTCAAAGGCCAGCTCCTGCACCTTGTAGGACAAGGTGGCCGAAAATAACAAGCTAAGACGCTCGTTGGCCGGCGGCATCTGACGGAATAAAAAGCGGATGTCTTTGATAAAGCCCAGATCGAACATGCGATCGGCTTCATCCAGAACCACCACCTGAATTTGATCCAACTGAAACAGGCCTTGTTTCTGGTAATCAATCAAGCGGCCGGTGGTGCCAATCAGAATATCAACGCCTTGTTCCAGCAACTGCCGTTGAGAATCATAGCCTTCGCCCCCATAGATCAAGCCAAGGCGAAAACCGGAACTTTTTGCCAGTGCCATGGCATCCTGATGGATCTGAACCGCCAGTTCACGCGTAGGAGCCATGATGATGGCGCGTGGCTGCCCCGAGCCTCTGGGCTCATTGTTTAGTAAGTAATGAAAGGTAGCGGTTAAAAACGCCAGGGTTTTACCGGTTCCGGTCTGTGCCTGGCCAGCAATGTCTTTGCCCTTTAGCGCCAGGGGCAGACACTGTGCCTGGATTGGAGTACAATAGCTAAAACCCAGACTGTTCAGTGCGTCCAGGATCTGTGGTGCCAATGCGAAATCAGCGAATTTGTGCGATGTTAAGTGTGTTTTATTCATACCAGCCTAGCATAACTGTTCGCCTTGCATTAGGAAACAGCCGCGTTTAAATTGATGACATTTTTTGCAGTCGATCTGCCCAGTTCAATAACGGAGACAATCAATGAGTGACCTGATTTTACATGTTTCAGACGATAGTTTTGAAACCGATGTACTGAACGCTGAACAACCTGTTTTAGTCGATTTTTGGGCTGAATGGTGTGGCCCTTGTAAAATGATCGCGCCCATTCTGGACGATGTAGCAGGTGAATATCAAGGAAAAGTCACCATTGCCAAGCTGAATATCGATCAAAACCCGAATACGTCGCCTAAATACGGCATTCGTGGCATTCCTACCCTGTTGTTGTTTAAAAATGGCCAGGTTGCAGCTACCAAGGTTGGTGCTTTGTCCAAAACACAACTGAAAGAGTTCCTCGATAGCAACATCTGATCACAGTAACAGCATGGCAGACGACATCAGTCTCTGCCATGCTGCTGACTTTTTACACAGTTTTTATGGATCACATATAGACGACTGCGCCATCACCTGCTATTGTTGTTGGCAGTACAACACCCATGACCACGCTTGTCTGTCGAGTAGACCAACTCCAAACCTTTTCAAACCCGCTGATAAGCTAACAACCCTTATTTTGATCAACTAGAACCCATCAATTATGCATTTAACAGAATTAAAAAGTAAGCCAATCAATGAACTGGTGGAATTAGCCGAGTCCATGGGCTTAGACAGCATGGCTCGTCTGCGCAAGCAGGACATCATCTTCGCCATTTTAAAATCTCACGCCAAAAAAGGTGAGGAGATTTATGGCGGTGGCGTACTGGAGATTCTGCAGGATGGCTTCGGCTTCTTGCGCTCTGGCGACAGCTCATACCTGGCAGGTCCGGACGATATTTACGTCTCGCCCAGCCAGATCCGCCGTTTTAACTTACGTACCGGTGACACCATAGATGGCCTGATCCGGCCTCCGAAAGAAGGCGAGCGTTACTTTGCGCTACTAAAAGTAAGCGAAGTGAACTTTGGCAAGCCAGAGCACGCCCGCAATAAGATCCTGTTCGAAAACTTAACGCCGCTGCATGCCAATGACCGCCTGCGAATGGAGCGTGGCAACGGCAGTACCGAAGACATCACGGCCCGGGTACTGGATTTGGCCTCGCCGATTGGCCGTGGCCAGCGCGGCCTGATTGTGGCCCCGCCGAAAGCCGGTAAAACCCTGCTGTTGCAAAACATTGCTCAGTCGATTGCCGCCAACCACCCTGAGTGCGTGCTGATGGTGCTGCTGATTGATGAGCGGCCGGAAGAAGTCACCGAGATGCAGCGACTGGTGAAAGGCGAAGTGATTGCCTCAACCTTCGATGAACCGGCCAGCCGCCATGTTCAGGTGGCTGAGATGGTGATTGAAAAAGCCAAGCGGCTGGTTGAGCACAAAAAAGACGTCATTATTCTGCTCGACTCCATCACCCGTCTAGCCCGTGCTTACAACACCGTGATCCCAAGCTCCGGCAAGGTACTGACCGGTGGTGTGGATGCCAACGCCCTGCACAAACCGAAGCGTTTCTTTGGCGCCGCGCGGAATGTCGAAGAGGGTGGCAGTTTAACCATTATCGCTACCGCCCTGGTCGATACCGGCTCGAAGATGGACGAAGTCATCTACGAAGAATTTAAAGGTACCGGTAACCTGGAACTGCATTTAGCACGCAAAATTGCCGAAAAACGCATCTTCCCGGCCATCGACTTTAACCGCTCCGGCACCCGCCGTGAAGAGCTGATGGTATCGCAGGAAGAATTGCAGAAGATGTGGATTTTACGCAAAATCCTCAATCCGATGGATGAATCCGATGCGATGGAGTTTTTGATCGACAAACTCAGCATGACCAAAACCAACGATGAGTTTTTCGAGTCAATGAAACGCCAACGTACTTAAAGCGCCTTAAAAGCTTTAGCAAGCCAGCCGGTTCAGGCTGGCTTTTTTATCTCTCTGCAAGCCAGCACAGAATTCGCTAAGCTTAGCACTACCCACCCACTGCGGAAGCTGCTATGCGCTTTTTTACCCTCACGGTTGCTCTGCTATTGACGGCTTGCAGCAGTGTGTCACCCACAAAGCAAGTGGCTCGTCAGCTGCATCAGGTACCGGAGCATACCGAGCTGAGTATCCTATGGCTGTCTGACTCTACCAGTCAGCGCATTGGGCTGCGTTACCAGCAGGGGCAGTGGCAACGCCAGCACAACCAGCACGCCTTGTTTGGTACTGGCTCCATGACCAAGTTGTTTACTGCGCATTGGTTTGCGCTGCGCTTTGTTGATGGCAGCCTGGAGCCGGAGCAACCCCTGGGTTCCTTGCTGCCAGAGCTGTGCCCAGCCCTGGCACAGCTGGAGTTGGGCGCTTTACTGACCCACAGTGCTGGTTTGCCCTTTTTGCCAGACGATATCGGCGATATGCCGCTGATCGACAGTAATCCTTTTGCTGACTACGATGCCCTCAGACTGCAGCAGCATTGCCCGGCAGACTCTGCCATCCAACAGCGGCAGAGCCGCTATCGCTACTCCAATCTCGGTTATGCCTATCTGGCACTTGCCATGCAAGCAATGACCGGGCTGGATTATGAAGCGCTGCTGCAAGCCGCCATTTTGCAGCCTATGGGCTTGCAAGACAGCAGCACTGAGCAACCGACTGAGCGGGTAGCTGGGCAGAACCCGGATGGCAGCATCACGCCAGATTGGGATTTTGCCGCCTTTACCGGCTCTGGGGGCTTGTACAGCAGCAGCCATGAACTTGGGATCTGGCTGGCACAACAACTGACCACCGATCATCCGGCTATCCGCAACATGCAGCATGCACATCACCCGACAGCTGGTCTTGGCTGGCAAAAGCGTCGGGCAGGCTCACGTCGCTGGCTGGAGCAAACCGGCGCCACCGGCGGCTATACAGCCGCTATGTTGCTGGATCCTGACCAGCAGCAGGCAATTTTGATTCTGTCCAACCTGTCAGGCCTGCATCCGAGCGCCGCGGCCATTGCCGAACTGGCTGAGTATTGGCTACTGCAACACCCCTTTATGCCAGACGTTGATGCAGCAAAGGACTGACGCTAACCGGCTCTGCCACCACAGCGCAGGCAGCCAACACTTCCTGCGCCGCATACTCAGCATCCTGCTGATTGGCAGCATGCACAGTTAACAACGGCTGGCCCTGGCTGATCGGACTGCCCGCCGCGCAGATGCCACTAAAACCAACCGCCGGATTGATCTTCTGCTCCGGATGCGAACGGCCACCACCTAAGCGCACCACCGCCATACCCAGTGCTACCGTATCCCTGATCTGCAGATAGCCGCTGGCCGGTGCCGGTACATCCAGCACCGCAGGTGCCTGAGCTAAATACTGTGCCGGCTTTTCCAGCAAGTCAGTCGGCCCGCCAAGGGCAGCCACCATCTTGGCAAAGTACTCAGCAGCTTTACCGCTGCTCAGGCTGTGTTCCAGAGCACTGATGGCGCTGTCCTGATCCTTGGCTACCCCGGACAGCACCAACATTTCAGCCCCGAGCGCCAGTGTTAGCTGATGCAACCGCGGCTCGCGCTTTTTGCCGGTCAGATAATCCAGCGTTTCCAACACTTCCAGGGCGTTGCCAGCAGTATCGCCCAGGATCTGATTCATATCAGTAATCAGCGCTGCGGTCGGTACACCGGCACCGCAGGCGGTATCGACAATGCTGCAAGCCAGTTCACGTGCATCTTCTGCCGTAGCCATAATGGCACCATTGCCTACTTTGACATCCATCACCAGGCCATCCAGCCCTTCGGATAGTTTTTTCGATAAAATCGAGGCAGTAATCAGCGGAATGGATTCAACCGTAGCTGTCACATCGCGGATGCCATACAAACGCCGATCGGCTGGCGCCAGCTCATCGGTCTGACCGACGATTAAACAACCCAACTCCGGCAGCAACTGACGAATGCGGCTTAGCGACTGATTGCAGCTGTAACCCGGGATGCTTTCCAATTTATCGACGGTACCGCCGGTATGGCCCAATCCCCGGCCCGCAATGCTTGGCATATAGGCGCCACAAGCCGCTACCATAGGTGCCAGCATCAGGGTCACTTTATCACCAACGCCACCGGTGCTGTGCTTATCCACCACAGGACCATTCAACTGCCCCTGCCAGTTCAGGCTGGTACCGGAGTCGCGCATCGCCAAAGTCAGGGCGACCTTTTCATCCACCGACATGCCATTCAGGTAAATCGCCATCGCCAGTGCTGCCGCCTGACTGTCGCTGAAGCTGCCATCGGTTAATCCTTTGGCAAATTGCTGAATATCGGCCTGGCTAAGGGTTTTGCCATCACGTTTGATTTTGATAATTTCCTGTGGAATTGGCATAGCTTACTCCGTCGGCACCTTGGTGCTGTTGGCTAAATACAAAGGGGTGAAGGCATCTGGTAGCAATTGCTGTACTGTCCAGCTCTGCAATTGCTGCAGATGATTGCTGCTGTATATGTTGGTGTTCGGCAAAAAGAATTCGGCAATGACCTGACGGCACAGGCCACAAGGTGGCGTTAACTTATCTTGCGGGGTGTAGACCATTAAGGCATCAAACTGGCGCTTGCCAGCCACCACACCTGCGGCAATGGCATTGCGTTCGGCACAGACGGTAGCGCCATAGGAGGCATTTTCTACATTGCAGCCGGTGTATATACGACCATCCTGGGCGCGCACCGCTACCCCTACCGGAAACTGACTGTAAGGCGCATAAGCCTGGTCTGCGGCCGCTTTGGCGGCCTGATACAAGGGTTCAAGCTCTGGAGTTAGTGCTGTCATTCGTTGTTCTCATCCAAACTGGTCATAAAGACCCGGACCAACAGTTATGACGGCAAACCAGACTCAGATCAAGGGAAGGGTGGAACTATTGCATTCATTCAAGCTGAATGGCCCGAACTTTCAACACTGCCTGACCACCCTGTTCATCCGTCAAATCCGGCACCAGATAAATGGCACTGACATGCTCCGGCACTATGCCCTTGTTCACCGAGCTGGCAGGGGTCCAATCTGGCCGCTGAAAATCAGCCAAGCTCAGCGCTTCGCTGTGCCAGCCGGTGGTCGCTGGCAGCACCGCCTGGTAATGGGCGTAACTCTGATCGCCCTGCTCGCCGTACTCCAGCTGGGCGAGCTTCACCACCAGATCGGTACTGCTTTGATACGTCAGTCCAATCACGGCTTGCTGTGGCAGGCTGCCGGCGGGCAGATCGTAAATCAGCTCCACCCAGGAATTGTTTTTCGCATCCACTCTGGGCACACGGTGAAATGCAATACGGGCAATGCCTGCTTGTACCAGATCGCCGCTATAGTCGGCACTGCTGCCATGCGGATCGGTGGCATAACGCCAGAAGCCCGCATCCAGGTCGCCTTTTTCAGTGCTGTTCAGGGCCCCGGCATCACCGCAAGCAATCAGCATCAGCGGCACCATGACTATCCCAATCCATTTCATTCGTGTTTCCTTGTTGTCGTGAGCTCAAAGGTGTCGGCATCCAAATAGGCTGGAAATTTATCCTTAAACTGCTGCAGCGCTGCCCCATCCAGCTCTACCCGTAGCACAGTCGCCCGATCAGCACCGTCGGCCAACGGCTGGCCCAGATAATCGATGACCAAACTGTCGCCGCTGTAGTCAACGCCATTGCCATCGCGGCCAATGCGGTTACAGCCAATCACATAGGCCTGATTTTCAATGGCACGGGCCGCCAGCAGGGTGCGCCAGGCCAGGCGGCGCGGCGCCGGCCAGTTGGCGACATAAATCAGCACATCGTAATCATTGCGATTGCGGCTAAACACCGGAAAACGCAGGTCGTAGCAAATTTGCAGGCAAAAACGCAGGCCGCGCCAGGGCACGACTACCCGCTCCGTGCCGGCCTGGTAAGCATCGTGCTCGCCTGCCATCCGAAACAGGTGCTTTTTATCGTACTGAAAGCTCTCACCTCTGGGGGTCACAAAGTACAACCGATTGTAATACTGACCACGCTCCTTGACCGCCACCGAGCCACAAATTGCGGCGCCGCTGCAGGCTGCCTGTTGCTTTAACCAGCTCAGGGTCTCACCGCCAGCAGGCTCGGCAATGGCGGCACTTTGCATCGAAAAACCCGTGGTCAGCATTTCCGGCAACACAATCAAATCCTGACCGTTCAGTGCTGCAATCTGCCCAGCCAACTGCTGTCGGTTGGTCTTTGGATCCTGCCAATGCAGTTCGGTTTGCAGCACCGCCACCTTTAGAGCCGGCATAACACCTCCGCAGCTTGCAGCAGCGTCTGCTCATTTTTAGCAAAGCAAAATCGAATCAAGCGCTGAGCCGGTGGCTGGCGGTAAAACACGCTGAGTGGAATAGCCGCAACCTTGTGCTCAATGGTGAGCCAGCGACAAAACTCCACATCCGGCTGATCGCTGATGGCACTGTAATCGGCCAGCTGAAAATAGGTGCCCTGCGCCGGCAGCAACTGAAAGCGACTGGTCGCAAGCGCAGCCACAAAACAATCGCGCTTTTGCTGGTAAAAAGCAGCTAAGCCGCTGACCTGCTCCGGATGCTGCTCCAGCATGGCGGCTACGGCGAATTGTGCCGGGGTAAAGCTGGAGAAAGTCACGTACTGATGCACTTTGCGAAACTCCGTCATCAACAGAGCTGGCGCTACGCAATAGCCCAGTTTCCAGCCAGTCACATGGAAAGTTTTGCCAAAAGACGACACCACCAGACTACGCGCCGCCAGCTCCGTGAAGCTCAAAGCACTGAGTTGCGGCCGTCCATCAAACACCATGTGCTCGTACACTTCATCACTCAGGCAATACAAACCGTGCTGACAGACCAATGTTTCAAGCTGTTGCCAATCCGCTGCCGTAAACACCTGGCTGCTAGGGTTGTGCGGGCTATTGACGATGATCAGCCGGGTGTTGCGGTTGATGCTGTCAGCTACTTGCTGCCAATCCACCTTAAAATCCGGTGCCGTCAGGGCCAGGTGTACACAACGGCCACCGGCCAATTGCACCGCAGGGGCATAGCTGTCATAGGCTGGATCAAACAGGATCACCTCATCGCCGGGGCGAACCAGCGCCTGGAAAGCACAAAACAGCGCTTCGGTGGCACCGGAAGTGACGGTAATTTGCTGCTCCGGACACACCCTTTGCTGGTAACAGCGCGCAATCAAAGCGGCTATTTGCTGACGCAGCGGCACAATGCCGGCCATAGGCGCATACTGATTCAGCCCCTGTTGACTAAAAGCCGCCAGTTGCTGCAATAAAAAAGGGTCGCAGCCAAAATCCGGAAAGCCTTGCGACAAGTTAATCGCCTGCTGCTCGCTGGCCAGTTGCGACATCTGGCTGAAAATAGAGCTGCCAACATCAGGCAGTTTGGATGGAAAGGTGCTGTGCATAAATTGCCCTGAACATGAACTATCTTTACCTTAGCGTCTGCTGCTGCCATTCTGCAACCACCTATTGCCAGATAGAAAGCCACACCAGTTGCCAAATTGGTCAGGCATGGTATCATTTCAGACCTTTTCATGTATAGACATCTAAACGTCAGGGCGTTCAGGAGTGTAATTTTATGAATCATGCCGCTCAGCAAGGGCATCAGCTCAACCCCTACGCCATTGCCTTGTGTGCCGCTGGCCGCTGGATTGCCAGCCGCCACTGGGTTCCGGCCACAGGCGGCAACTTTTCCATCCGTAGTGGGCAGCACAGAGCGCTGGTTACCGCTTCTGGCAAAGACAAAGGTGAGTTAAGCCCACAGGACTTACTGCCGGTCAGCTGGCCGGAGGGCGAGCTGCTCTGCCCTGGCAAACCCTCGGCTGAAACTGCGTTGCATGTCCGGCTCTACCAGTTGGATGATTCAATCAAAGCGGTATTGCATACCCATTCGGTGCAAGCCACCGTATTTTCACGACTGATTCAGGCTGAACAACACGTGTTTAGCGGCTATGAAATGCAAAAAGCGATTCGTGGCCAGCTCAGCCATGATCAGCACTGCCCCTTGGCCATCTTTGACAATACCCAGGATATACCGGCACTGGCGGCGCAAGTGGCCCGGCGCTGGCCTCAGGTGCAGACAGCTTCGGCCTTGCTGGTACGGGGTCATGGCCTTTATGTCTGGGGACAAAGCCTGGAAGAAGCAAAAAGGCATTTAGAGGGCTGGGAATTTCTTATACACTGTGAACTGGAACGTATCCGACTCACAGGAACCTTATGAACTATCGCGCCCTGATCACCGATATTGAAGGCACCACCAGCCGCATCGCTTTTGTTACCGAGGTGCTGTTTCCTTATGCTGCCAAACACTTGCCGGATTTTATCCGCCAACGTTGCGAGCAGGCCGAGGTGGCGCTTGAGCTGAAGGCCGTTCGGCAAAAGATGCAGCAGCCAAACGCTGATACTGAGGCTGTCATTGCCCAACTGCAGGCCTGGATTGCCGCCGATGAAAAAATCACGCCGTTAAAGGCCTTGCAAGGCATGGTATGGCGACTGGGGTATCAGCAGGGTCATTTCACCGGCCACCTGTATCCAGATGCTGCCGAGCAACTAAAAGCCTGGCACGCACAGGGCCTGCAACTCTTTATCTACAGCTCCGGCTCGGTAGAAGCCCAGCAACTGCTGTTTCGTTACAGTGACTTTGGCGATTTAACCCCACTCTTTAGCGGCTATTTCGATACCCGGGTGGGTGGCAAGAAAGAAATTTCATCCTACGCCGCCATCCTGCAGCATTTGCAGCTACCCCCTGGCCAGGTGTTGTTTTTATCCGATGTCGTAGCCGAACTGGATGCCGCCCGCAAGTTGGGTATTGCCACCTGCCAGTTGATCCGTGAAGGCCAACCGGCCGGCAGCCATCCAACGGCAGAGGACTTCTACCAAGTCAACCTATAGCTATTCGAGGTTTCACTATGTCCGCATTAACCGTGTTTTCCAGCTCAGCACCTGAAGAAGTGCTGTACCAGACTCAGAACGCAGCTGACATTGCTGATAAGTTGCAGCAGGCGGGTATTCGCTTTGAGCAATGGCAAGCCAATCAACCGATCGATGCCAGTACCGACAGCGCCAGTATTCTGGCAGCCTACAGCGATGATATCGAGCGGCTGAAGCAGCAAGGTGGTTATGTCACGGTGGATGTGATTTCGCTCAGCAGCGATCACCCGGATAAAGCGGCGCTGCGGCAAAAATTTCTGGCCGAACATACCCACAGTGAAGACGAAGTGCGCTTCTTTGTGCGTGGTGAAGGCTTGTTCTGCCTGCACCTGGGCGAGCACATCTACCAGGTACTGTGCCAGCAAAACGATTTAATCAGCGTACCCGCCAATACGCCGCACTGGTTCGATATGGGCAGCGAGCCCAACTTCACCGCCATCCGCTTATTCAACAACCCGGAAGGCTGGGTCGCCAACTTTACCGGCAGCGATATTGCGTCGCGTTTTCCGCTGTTGGCTTAATGAACAGCCAAAGGTGTTATACGTGAATTTTTTTCACCCGACGGATGGATTTATCTCCTTTGTCAACAAAGCAGAAACACCTTAGTCTGGCTTTGTCGCCCAGAAAAGGCGGTTCCACCCTGTCTATCCTTGTCTTTTGCCCGGAGCTTGCTCCGGGCATTTTTTATCAGGAAACGGTTAACCGGGTTAAAGCACCCGCTGCCACAGCCACCTGATCAAGCACGCCACTATCCAGTACCCAGCCAGTGACCAGTTTGGCCGGGGTCACATCAAATGCCGGGTTAAACACCGGTGCTTGCTCCGGCGCCCAGTAAACCTGGCCAAAACTCCCCCTCACGCCGCGCACTTCCGCCGCTGGGCGCTGCTCAATCGGGATCTGGCTGCCGTCGCTGCAGCTGGGATCGACCGTGGTATGCGGGGCCACCACATAAAACGGGATCTGATGATAATGCGCTAATACTGCCAGATTGTAAGTACCGACTTTGTTGGCAAAGTCGCCATTGGCAGCAATGCGATCCGAGCCGACAAAGATGCGGTCGACCTCGCCCCGTGCCATCAGCATGGCGGCCATATTATCGCAAATCAGCTGATAAGGAATACCCAGTTGCTCGCATTCCCAGGCCGTTAAACGGCCGCCTTGCAACAACGGTCTGGTTTCGTCCACCCACACTTTGATGCCTTTACCCTGCTGCTGCGCCAGCCGCACTACGCCCAGCGCTGTGCCAACCCCAGCCGTGGCCAAACCACCGGTGTTGCAGTGGGTCAGCAAGCGCTCGCCCGGCTGCACCAGAGCTGCGCCATGCTCAGCCATCTGCAGGCACAGCTGCACGTCTTCGGCAAACAGCTGCTCGGCGCAGGCCACCGCCGCGCTGACATAATCGGACTGCTGTAAGGTGGCTACCATCGCATCCAGATTATTCATCAGATTAACCGCGGTAGGTCGGGACGCTCTGAGCACTTCAGCACTACACAGCAGTTGCGCACGGCTATCGCCCTGCCCGGCCCGGTAGGCCAGCAACAAGGATGCAGCGATACCAATAGCCGGGGCACCCCGCACCTGCAGCTGTTGAATCATCACCACCATCTGTTCTACTTGCTGACAATGCAGCCAGCGTTGCTGATGCGGTAACAGCGTCTGATCCAGAATATACAATTGGCCTTGCTCGGTCTTGATGCTAAGACCCGTCATATTTTTCATGCCTTATGCCTTTTTTAGCCTTGCAGACGTCTAGAATGTTTGCGATTATGCAGCTCTTCTATTGGCCTGACAAGTGCGGATACCCAATGAGTGACTACCAAACCTTTACCGCAGACGATGCCAGACTGTTTGCCCTGACCCATGGTGACACCTTTCGTGACAGCGACCAACTGGAAGCCGAAGAGTTTGGTGACGGCAACCTGAACCTGGTGTTCCGGGTGAAGAACCAACAGGGTCGCAGCCTGATTGTAAAACAAGCCCTGCCCTATGCCCGCTGTGTTGGTGAAAGCTGGCCTCTGACCATCGATCGTGCCCGTATTGAAGCCGAGGTGCTGCTGCGTCATGGCCGCATTTGCCCGCAGCATACCGTGCAGGTGTTGCATTACGATGCGGCCTTGGCCGCCATTGTGATGGAAGACTTAGGCCAGTGGGACATTTTGCGCGGTGCCCTGGTTGCCGGCAAACAGTTCCCCAAACTGGCCAGTCAGATGGCGCACTACCTGGCCCATACTTTGTTTCATACCAGCGATTTTGTCTTGAATGGCTTGCAGAAAAAAACCGAGGTGGCCCGTTTTTTAAACCCGGAGCTCTGCCTGATCACCGAAGACTTGTTCTTTACCGATCCCTACTGCAATCACGAACGCAACAGCATTCATCAGGCCATTTTGCCACAGGCTCGTGAGCTTTGGCACGATGAGGCCTTGCAGGCTGAAGTCGCGCGACTGAAAGCGGATTTTCTTTCCAAGCCACAAGCACTGTTGCATGGCGATGTGCATAGCGGCAGTATTTTTGTCAGTGCCGAGCAGTGCAAGGTGATCGATGCCGAGTTTGGCTTTTACGGCCCTGTAGGCTTTGATGTTGGTAGCCTGCTGGGTAATTTATTACTCAGTTATGCCGGTCAGTTTGGTTTGCAGGAAGACGCCGCTGCCCGCGAGCAGCAACAAAGGTATCTGCTCGGACAAATTGAAACACTTTGGCAAGACTTTGCCAGTGAGTTTAGCCAGCTGATGCAAACCCAGACCAAAGAAAGCAGCTTTGCCAACAGCCGCTACCAAAGCTTTTACTTGCAACAGGTGCTGGCTGACAGCATCGGCTATGCCGGATGTGAGCTGATCCGGCGCACTGTAGGCCTTGCTCATGTAGCGGATTTAGAACAGATCCGCAATGAACAATTGCGCGCTCGCTGCGAGCGCTTTGCACTGGCGCTGGGCCGGCAGCTGATCCTGCAACGGCACGGTCTAACCACCATCCAACAGTTGTTGACCTTGGTGCAGCACTTGCCAATCCCGGCGTAAGCTATCAGCCAATATTTTGTTACAATTTAACAACCTGTCAGTGCAGTCGTAAGCAGCTGCACTGACTTTTTTGTGGCAGAATTTTGGCCCACGAGCTGGACGCCTTTCGCCTGCAGCTGTCCAATGGTGCGGATACCGCTGCCGAGCTGGATCCCATGACTGCGCTGCAAACGGATTAACGCCATGCCATCAAAATAACTTGCCAGAACGCCGATTCAGGTCTTAACTCAATCTATCTGCGTTCTGTGGGCACTTTTTATGCGCATCTTACTGATATGCTTGAGTTTGTCTCTATTGCCGGTCCAAGCTAAGGTGTTGTGGCAGGACTTCCGTTTAACCTATTTGTATGGCGAAAACTACCGGATTGGCGATCCAACCCGCCATGTGTTTACCATTGAACACGCCGCCAATACCAGTTGGGGCGATAACTTCTTTTTCCTCGACCATATGCGGTTTAAAGACGGTACCCGCAGCAACTATGCGGAGCTGCAACCCCGTTTTAGCCTGGGCAAGAATACCAGTGGCAACTACCAGTTTGGTCCGGTTAAGGATGTACTGCTGGCCGCTCATATTGAGATGAGCAGCCTGGCCACCAATTATCTGTATGGTGTCGGCGTGGATTTAGCCGTGCCCGGTTTTCGCTTCGTGCAAGCCAATGTCTACCGTCGCAACAATGATAAAGTTGCCAACAACTGGCAGTTGACACTGGTTTGGGCCTACCCTTTTCGTATCGCTGAGCAGCAGTTCTTACTGGATGGCTTTATGGACTGGGCCAGCAGCAGTGACGATCAGCGTGCCAATTTAAACCTTACCCCCCAATTGAAATGGCTTGCCAGCCCGTCTTTTGGCATGGAAAGTCAACTTTGGCTTGGTATCGAGTATGTCTTCTGGCGCAATAAGTTTGGTATTGCCGACAGCCCTGCTTCCAGAAGCCATGAAAACAATGTCAATCTGCTGGTGAAGTGGCACTTTTAGCCAACTCGAGGTCTCTTATGCAAGCTTTATCCATCAAACAAAAGATCATGGTACTGGCTATTCTGCCAGTGTTGCTGTTGGCTCTGATTCTGACCTGGCAATCCATTCGTCAGGCCAGAGCGATTGCCGACATGAGTATTACCCAAATGCAAGCATCCCTGTTTGCCGAACGACGGGCGCAACTTGATGCCTTTTTAGAACTGGCCATCACCGCCAGTGCCACGGCTCCTGATGAAGAAAGCCGTAAACGGATCCTGCGGCAATTGCGTTACGAGCAAGGGGAAAACTACTTTTTCGTTTACGATACGCAAGGCGTACAGGTAGTCAGCGCCGACAACCCTGCACGGGAAGGGCAAAACTTCTACAATAGCACCACACCGGATGGCCGTCATTTGGTCAGAGAATACATTCAGGCAGCACAGCGTGGTGGTGATTATGTCGAATACAACTGGCCCAGAGTTGGCAGCTCAGTCCCTGCCCCTAAGCTAGCGAAAGCTATGCTGGTTCCCGGTACCAATTGGGTGTTGGCTACAGGTTTTTACATTGACGATCTCAATCAACAGCTGGCAACCCTGCAACAGCAAACCAACCGACAGGTACAAGCGGGCACTTTTCAACTTAGCCTGATTGCACTCCTGCTGTTGGCGGCCATGATTGCACTCGGCCTGACGCTGGCAAGCAGTATTCTTGGACCACTTGCTCAGGCAGTCCAGGCAATGAAAGAGATTGCACAAGGTGATGGTGATTTAACGCAGCGGCTGGATGACCAAGGACATGAACTCGGTGAGCTTGCACACGCTTTTAATGAATTTGCCGCTCAGGTGGCAGAGCTGGTCACCAATATCCGCAACTCAGTCAATAGCCTGAGCGAATCCGGCGAGTCACTATCCGGGCTAATGCATCAGGCCGAGCAAGGCGTGCAACGACAGCACAGTGAAAGTGATCAGGTAGCCACTGCTATGCATGAAATGGCGACCACGGCTCAGGATGTTGCCAGCAGTGCCAGCAACGCAGCTCATGCAGCCAACGATGCTGATAGCCAGGTGCGTAAGGCCGCTGTCACCTTGCAAAATGCCATTGAAGTCATTCATGGCCTTGAAAAGCAAGTACAGACTGGTGTAGAGGTGATCAGCCGGGTTGGTACTGAATCTCAGAGCATTGGTGGTGTGGTCGAAGTCATCCGTGGCATCGCTGAGCAAACCAACCTGCTGGCTCTGAATGCAGCCATTGAAGCAGCCAGGGCCGGTGAGCAGGGGCGTGGTTTTGCCGTGGTTGCCGATGAAGTGCGCACCCTGGCAGCCCGAACCTCAGCCAGTACGCAGGAAATCAACGATATGATTGGCCGGCTGCAGCAAGGTGCGAAAGAAGCGGTATCGGCCATCGATCAGATCAAAGAGGGCAGTCAGCATACCGTGACTGAAGCATCCAAGGTGGATGAAGCCCTGCGCGAAATCCAGGGTGCGGTCAGTACCATCAATGATATGAACAACCAAATCGCCAGTGCCGCCGAAGAGCAAACCACCGTGTCGGAAACCATCAATCAAAATGTGCACGCCATTGTTGCCATTGCGCAGGAAACGGCTGAAGGCACCAGTCAAGCCGTCAGTATCAGTGAACAGCTGGCAGCACTTGCAACCGAGTTGGATCAACTGATATCGAGGTACAAAACCTGATAAGATTGTGACATTCGATCTTTTCTGGAAAAATGTATGGGCATCCAGCATCAGTGTATTTGGCAGCAGGCAGCGCACAATGCCTTTACCGATCTGATCCACTTTCACCGTACTTTCTGGTGCGTGTTCCGGGAAGGCAGTGCCCATATCTCGCCGGACGGGCAATTCCGTATCTTGCGCTCACTGGATGGGGTGCACTGGCTTAGCACAGCGGTGATTCAGTGGCCAGGTGCCGATTTGCGCGATGCCAAATTTAGTATTTTGCCCGATGGCCGGCTAATGCTCTATGGTGCCGGCGCTTTGCATGACCGAAGTCAGCAAAGCCACCAAAGCTATGCCTGGTTTTCGGATGATGGCCTGCATTGGTCAAAGGCTGTGCCAGTAGGCGAGCCAAATATCTGGATCTGGCGGCTCAGCTGGCACCAGCAGCAAGGTCTGGCCATTGGCTACAAATGCGGCAAACCACATTTCATTCGGGCCTATCACACCAGCAACGGCCGTAATTACCAACCCATCAGCCCAGATTGCTACAGTGGCAGCTACGCCAACGAAAGTGGTTTATTGTTTGAAGCTGATGGAACCGCGCTGTGCCTGCTGCGCCGGGACCCAGAACATGGCCTTTATGGTCGCGCCAGGCCGCCCTATCAGCAGTGGGACTGGCGCGATATTGGTTGCCGTATTGGCGGACCCGAGTGGCTGGAGCTGCCAGATGGCCGCTTGCTGGCCTGTGTGCGGCTGTACGATGGCCAGGTGCGCACCAGTTTGTGCTGGATTGACCGACAAAGCGGCCAGTTAAGTGAGTGGCAGGCCCTGCCCTCCGGTGGCGACTGCAGCTATGCCGGCATGGTACTTCAGGGCAGTAAAGTCTATATCAGCTACTACTCGTCGCATGAAGGCCAGAGCCGGATTTATTTGGCGCAACTGACACTTTAAACCAACTCTTTACGTTTGCTTCGAGTTTAGCTCGATCACCCTATCCACCGAAGCAATGGTCTCTGGCCGGTGCGCAATAACCACCCGGGTGATATTAAGCTGCTGAATGGCTTTGCTGACAAAAGATTCAGTTTTGGTATCCAAATGACTGGTTGCTTCATCCATAAACAAGATACGTGGTTGGCGATACAGTGCCCTGGCCAGCAAAATGCGTTGCTTTTGCCCACCTGACAGGGCCGAACCCATATCACCGATCAGGCTGTTGTAGCCCATCGGCATTTGCTCAATATCCTGATGCACCGCGGCCATCTGGGCGCACTCCACCACCCGGCGCATATCAAATTGCTCTTCAAAGAACACGATGTTGTCGCGAATGGAGCCGGATAACAGCTGATCGTCCTGCATCACAGCAGCAATCTGTCGCCGATAGTTGGCTAAACCCAGCTGAGGCAACGGTATCGCATCCACCAGCACTTCCCCCTTACCAGGTTGCAACAAGCCCAGCATCACTTTCATTAAGGTGGTTTTACCACAACCGGAAGGGCCAACCAAAGCAACCGACTCACCAGGCTCAATCACCAGGCTAATATCCTGCAGTACTGGCTTGGTAACATCGCTGTAGGAAAAAGAGATATTCTGCAGTTCCAGTCGTCCATCCAGCAATCGCGGTTCGCGCTCTTGCTCCGGGTGGACCTGCTCTTTGCTGGTCAGGGCAATATCACCCAAGCGTTCAAAGTGCAGGCTGAGCATGCGGAATTGAATCATCTTCTCGACCAGGCGGGCCATTCTGTCCATAAACTGGCTTTTATACGCCATAAAAGCGAACAGCATACCGGTACTAAAACCGCCGGCCAGCACCAGCCGAGCGGCCAGGTAGACCACCAGAATATTTTCCAATCCAAAGAGCAAGCGGTTGACGGTTTGGTAAGAAATGTTGAAGACCCCAAGGCGAATGGATTGGTTGGTCGCATCGATAAAATGGTTCTGCCATAGTCCTTCGCGTTTGGCCTCAGAGCCAAACAGCTTGATGGTTTGAATGCCGCGCACCGTCTCCATAAAGTTGGAGTTCTCTTTGGCCTGAGCCAGGATTTCCTGCTCAGAAACCGCCCGCAAGGAGCGATACATCGCTAGCCGAAAACCGGCGTACAGCAGCACCGCTATCAGCACTACCAGGCTGAGCATAGGGCTATACATCAGAATCACCGCCAGAATCGCTATCGCCATCAGGCCATCGATGATGGCTTCTATCACTCCCGTAGTTAACAGCTCCCGGACCTGGCGTAAGGAACCAAAACGGGATACCACATCGCCCATATGGCGCTTTTCAAAGTAACTCAGCGGCAAACGGATCAGGTGATGAAATAAATTCCCCGCCATCTGAATATTAAGCAGACTGCCAAAGTGCAACAACACAAAACCACGCACGGCACTGGTCGTCACTTCAAACAGCAACACCATGGCAAAGCCTAAAGCGAGCACCAGTAGCAAGCTGGTGTCACTGGTCAGAATCACATCATCCACCACCAACTGCATGTAGTAGGGTGCTACCAGGGTAAACACCTGCAGCAGAATCGACAGGGTAAACAGCAGTACCAGCGAACGCTTAAGACCTGTAATTTTCGACCAGAAGTTCGACAAGCCCAAACGGGTTTGGCCCGGCTTTAGCGTAAATTCATTGGTAGGCAGTAGCTCGAGCGCTATGCCGGTAAAGTGTTTGCTGGCTTCTTCCCAAGTCAACTTACGCAAGCCCATCGCAGGATCATGGATCACAACCTGACCGCCCCGAGCGGACTTCAGCACAACAAAATGATTTAAGTCCCAATGCAAAATGCAGGGCGTTTTCAACGCAGCCAGATCGTCCAGCTCAATTCTAAGTGGCCGGCTGGATAACTGTAATTTTTCAGCAAAATTCATCAGATCAAGCAAAGTACAGCCTTCAATCGACAGCGAAAACTTTTGCCGTAACTCATTCAGGCTGGCCTGATAACCATGAAAACCAGCCACCATGGCCATACAGGCCAGTCCGCACTCAGCCGCTTCGGTTTGATGGACCATCGGCAGGCTGCTACGCTGCCAGAATGTGAGTTTCTCAGTCATGGCCTGCATTACAACTGTCCTTTTAGGCTATAAATCGGATCAAACAACCATTGCAGCAAACTGCGACGCTCGGTAATGATATCGCCATCCAGTGTCATACCAGCCCGCAGCGGTAACTCGCGGTTGTAAGCCTGTATCTGCTGTTTACTCAATCGCACCCGAACCCGATAACTGGGCTCAGTCAGCTGCATATCAATGACTTCGTCAGGCAAGAGCACCGTTTGACTGATTTCGTGCACACGACCTTGATGCACCCCAAAGCGCTCGTAAGGAAAGGCGTGAAAACGCAAGCGAACCTCCTGCCCGGAGTCAATAAAGCTGATCGCCCGCGTTGGCACGTAAACGATGGCCTCCAACTCGGCGCCCTCCGGCAGTAAGCTCAGTACAATACTACCAGCACTCATGAAATGACCCGGCCTTGGCAGAATGCCACTGACCACACCAGCCTTGGGTGCTGTTATCACACTGCGCTGCTCATGCTGCAGGCGTGTCCGTTGGTTACGTAGCTCTGAAATTTGATTCTCCAGCTGACCCAGCGTTGCCCGGTGATCCAACGGTAATTGTTGTTGCAGGCTCAGTTGCTGCTTCAATTGCTCTTCCAACGTCAGTCGCTGGCCCTGCAACACCTGCTCCTGCTGCTGCAATGAAAGTAAGGTATCTTGCTGGCGACTCAATTCCAGATTGGAAATGAAACCCGTGCCTGATAACTGGGAGATTTGTTCGACCAAATGCTGGTTGAGTTCCAACCGTTGTTGAAACGTTCTTTGTTGCTGCTCAATCTGACTCAATTGTTGCTGCGCACTGGCAATTCGTTCAGCCACCTCCAGCATACGAATGCGCTGACGGTCGATTTCCTGCTGCTTTTGTTGTGCCATATTGGCCAGAATAGCGGCCAGCTCCTGCTGTAATGAGGCATTCAGCTCAGAGTGTTCCGATGAAAAATGTTGCATGGTCAACTCCAATAAAGGCTGACCAGCCTCCACCCGCTCCCCTTCCTGCACCAACAAGTGTTGAACCGTCCCTGGCTGGGAGGTTTGCACCCGAATCACACCCTGTTGTGGTTGCAACACACCAAATACCACCGCTTTACGGCTGTAACTGCCACTCAGCAGAAAGATAACTGAACACACCACAATAAAAGCAATCAGGCCGGTCAGCCAGGCAAAGGCTGGCACCTGCACCAAACTAACTTCGCCCTGCATACGCGATGATCGCTGCGCCAGCACCTGCTCACGGAAAAGTGATTTCATAAAAACTCAACGTTATACAATCCTTCTGTACTTTATTGCAGCCAATGTAGCCCACCACCATGGCAATGTTAAGTAAAAAGGCAAATCTTTGTGATAGTTGCCTTTTTACTATGGAGCTATAAATCATTTATGATTCAAACAGGCCGCTTTGGCGGCCAAGGTGGTAAAGTTGTTCCACCAGCTGACAGAGGCGTAACAGGATTTAGATATTTAAGCGGTTGTGAACTACCACCAAATACAAGCTGTAGCTCCTTCGAACTTAAGACTCGCTTTTTAACCTCCTCTAATTTCATAGACTCCCCTTTTGTTGTTGCGATTGGCACGACAAATAAAAACGCCGTAAAAAGTCATACACCACAAATTCCTGCTCGCGGCCGTAGGCTTTAAACATCCGGTTGTTAAACATATGCAGCAATGAGTGCATCAGGGTATCCAGTGTGCAGTTAAGCAGGGCCTGTTGTTGTAAGCCCAAAATACCTGAAGCGATGGGTTGCAGTTTCAGTAGAAATTGCTGTCGTATTACCAACATCTGCTGCCGGGGCTGTTCGTCTGTACCAGAGTCCAGCGCCTGAAAATCTTGCTGCAGCTCTGCCTGGTAGTTGCGGTATTTCTTACCCAATTGGGTACGTAATTGGGCATGCTCTTTAAACTCCTGGCCAAAGCCTTGTCGTAGCCCACTGATTAATTCCAGCTTCTGCGCTAAATCATAGCCAAAGGCAGTGAGCATGGTATCTACCCCAAGCAGCGCCATGCGCCAGCGCACTGACTCGCCATGCTGACGTAACAAGGACACGCTCTGAAGCACAAAATAGCTATCCGCCTGAAACACTTGCTCGGCCAGTGCCATCGCAGCGTCCCCGCCATAGCGCTCGACTTCTCGTTGATAGGTAAACAGCTCTGTTTTATGCACCCGGCCACTCTCAAGCCAAGGGGCCAGCTGCTGGTGCAGCAGTGGCAGCACCTGGCCATAAAGCACCGCTGGCTCGCCATAGAGCCGTAAGCGCAAATGCCAGTCCGGATCGCCGTAACGGATAAAGAACCACTGCTGAAACAGCCCCTGCTGCTGACACTTTTGCAGCAAAGGTGTGATGGTTTCCGACAACACTAACTCAGCTGTGCTTTGTGCGGCATACACTTTCAGGCTAAGCCACTGTGAGCCCGGGGCAAAACGGCGCTGGATCGACATTTCAAGCTGCCTGACCGGATTCGGATGCAAGGTTACAAAGGGCCTGGCTTTCTCATTCAGCATCGGGACGAGAATTTCATGGGCAAAATCCCCTTCCTCGTTGGCCACCATACTCTGATACTGCATAGCCAGCGACTCTTTCAACTGAATATGTTTCTGCCTGGTTGTCTCCCCGAGCAACACCATGATCATCGCCGGATTATGCAAATCGATGGTTAATACATTATCGCTGATGGCATAACAAACATAACGTGGTAGCTGATAGCGCTGCTCAAGGGCATCCCAAGCGTCAGGTTGCCATTTATGATCCACCACCAAAGCGTCCAGCATACTGCGTTCAACCTGCCACTGCGCTTCTTGCAATATCACATGATCAAGTTGCACCCGCGGCTGATAGTCCATCTGCATAAAACTGCTTGGGGTACTAAAGTGCGGCAATCGACCCTGTTGATGTTGCAGCATGCAAAGAAAGCGGTACACACCAAGACTGCGGGCAGAATAATTGTGGGCAGAGGTTAACCGTGGGATCACTTGTTTATGCAGCCGCTTAGACCACAACTTTACCTGGCCCGCCTCAATAAACACATACAAATCCTGCACCGGGATCTGCTGCTCTTCTGGCAGCACCGTATCGGCCAGAAAGACAATTTCATATTGCCGTAATGGTGGCCTGGCAATGACATTGCCAGGGCGCCCATCTGGCATATGCACCACTTCAGCAAACACCACCTCGGGCGATAAGGCCTCTTCTGCAGCTAAATAATCACGTACTTGTTGCTGCAACTCATGACTCAGATGACAAAAACGCCCCAGCAAATTGGCGCCTGACGGCCCTGAGCAACCATGGAAATGCAGTAATGGCTGACCTTCGTTATCCAGATAGCAACTGATATTGGCCGCAAAAGATGCCGGTAGTTGTTGCCATAGCGCCGTTGTATTCGAATGTTTCAGTAGCTCGTCACTGCTTAGCTGAATGCACTTAGCTCTCGCTTGCTGCTGCATGGCTTTTAATACGTGCTGTTCCAGCGCGTTCTGTGGCTGGCTCTTAGCGTTACGCTGCTGACGGTTGGCAATGTTAATCCCCGCCAGTAATGGAGTTTCGTAGCCGGTGTCGTTTGAAAACGGGATGCCCGCTTCGTCATCCAGTAACTGCAGTAAGGGCACAAACTGGCCCTCAAAACGCTGCTGGAAGCTTTTGATAAAGGCTTCGAACGGGCTGTCTGACGCACTGGTTTGAGCTTTTAATGCCAGCAACGTTTTCTCCAGCGAAGCGGGCAGGCTTTGATCCAGCTGCGATTGCGACATCGCGCGCCAGCTGTCGGTCTGAAATAACTTGTTTTCCGATACCGGGTAAGGCAACTGCTTTAACTGTTGCACAATGGCCTGATAATCCTCCGGCTGGCCACTTTGCTGTAGATCCAGCGTCGCCAGGCGATTAATCACTGTTTGCAGCAGTTCACCATCACGCGGATTATTGGCTTGCAATAGTTGCTGTACAAAAGCCTGATCGGGCTGGCCACTGGTGATGGGAAGTTTCAGCTCAGCGACCAATACCTGCTCTTTAATCAGCTGTTGAATATAATTTTCGATGTCGGCTGGTGCAGCTTCTGGATAATCATTGGCGAATAGCTCTACCAACTCAGTTTCCAGCTTTCCCCCTGCGCCAAAACGTAACATGGCCTCCAGCGCTTCATCCAGCTCTACCGAGCTAAGCCGATACTGGCGCTGCTCAGAAGACTGGTAGGATTCAATATAGTGTAGGTAGGAGCCAAGCCGGTACAGGGTACTGTTCGGCACATAACGCAGTTGCTTCCGGCCATCATCACTCTGCGCCCATTGCTGATGAATGGTACTCAGATAAAACATGTCCAGCCGGGTTTTACGGCCATCCTGTTGCAAACTGGCCGGTTTTAATTGCGTTTCATCGGATAAGTTACCTAGGGCAACCCCGGAAAACAAACCAAAGGGAGTAGGCCTGCTGCTCATTCGAATCAGGTATTTCATCAGCGCCGTTGTTACTTTGCGGCCCGATTTACTATCAGGTTTGCTACGCCATAGATCCAAGCGTTCAACCAACGATGGGCTGGCTAAATAAATAGCCTCCAAAACACCGGGGGAAGCCAGCCAGCTTGCCAGGTAGTCGCATAAACCTGCTTCAGATTTGGGAAGTTCCCTTATTTTATCCAGACTCAACCTTGGTACACGGACAACCACAAAGTCAGTCACACAATCGGTCTTACTGCTCATGACACACCTTTTTTTATTTGTTTCTAAGTCAGGCAAGTAACAGGGCATCAGCCCAATCGGGCGAAATACCTTGCCTAGCGAGTAAACAAAGACCTATCCCCGCGTAACCTTCTAATAAGCCAGTTTCCTCAACAAGTTTGCCCGATTTATGAGCATTGAAGCCTTCAAGCGCGTGTTCCTTGTAACGATTCATGGTGTTTTCAAACCAATAGTCAGACGCTTGTTCAAACTCCGCCATTGGGATAATTTGATGCAATAACTGAAAAATAAGCATTAAGCCTGCACTGCCATGACATAACCCTGCATCATAAACCATTGCAGTATCACAGGTTCTCTGAGCTGCATGCATACCAATGTCACATGCATAGTCTAATAAATCCTGCCGATTTATCGCTTTACCAGCTCTTGCTAAAGTCAAAGCAATCGTAAGATCACCATAACACCAACCCAACCGACTTGGCTTATGATCGCCACTAAAACTCGGAAACATACTTATTGTATCTAAGCCGGTCAATTGCTGTTTGAACAACCAACTGCAACCATCAGAAATCAGCTTTGCTGCCTGTTGTCCTAGTAAGGGATGCTTGACTGCTGGAAGCAACGCACAAATTACTCCTGGAACTCCATGCGCCAGCCCCATATTGTATTCAGGCTTATCAGGATATTTCTTATCCAAACGATACACCGATTGAGCAGGTACAGACCAAGAGCAAACGTCAGTAGATTCATAAACGGCAAGTTTTTTTAAGAGAGTTACTATAGAGCTGTATAGCTCTAAGCCTTTGTTGTATTTCAAACGACGCGCGGCAAAAGCTGCAAATCCGCTGAGCCCAAACATAAGTTCTATTTCCCCATTCCATTGGTTGTATTTACTTATTCTTGAGGTGAGTAAATCTTCAATTTCTTGGTTAAAAGCAGGATCATAACCATCATCTCTCTCAGCCAACAGCACCTCAATTAACCATGCGACGCCGGCAATTCCATAACCAAAGCTTATGGAATTACGCAATGCTGGCGCCAGACTTGTCAAATGCTGTATTTGAGCTCCAAGTTGAACCTTGTCTATGGAAATAAACGGTGATTTTGCTGCATACCAATGAAACAATAAGCGACCTGATAAACCACTTAGAAGGGATAAATTTATTTCACGAGAAATATCAAATGACTGAGTTGCATTTACTAAATGCTGAATTATATTATTCAGGTTTGCTTGCATAATTCCTCTTGCAACATTCAGATTAAAAGACACGGATAAATCAAAATTTTCGTGCATGAATCTAAAAAAATTTCAAGGTACAACTCCCAATTTAAGTTGGGTTTCTTTAATAAAGTCATGAACTTCTGCGCGAACATCCTCTAGCTTACATCCTCGAAAAATTGCGCTATGAGGAAATGGGCAGTTATAACTAATCAACTTTACACTAGGTTTTTTGGTTAAAAAATTCAGACTTTCAGGATCTTCAAAAGGGTCGTTGTAATAAGCAAAAACAAGAGCATGAATATCTTCAGCGCTTAACATTTTCCTTATTTGATGTGGCCTTGCTATGTTTCGCCACCAAAATGACACCGTTTTCTTCCTGCCAGAGAATGCCGGAGCAAAAGCAATAGAGCCTGCATATTTTTCTTGGAATCGGTGAGCAGCCATCAATGCAACCCAACCTCCAGCAGAATGCCCGGCAAGGAATATTTGGGAAGAGTCAACACCAGCAGTTAAAATTTCATTAAGAATTGGCTCTAATTCATTCAAACGGTTAAAAATATAACTTCCCGGAATAAAACTAAGCGTTTCAACCGCTGAAGAGCATAAATAAAATATAACGATATTCGCTCCAGTAATCCGCTTTAGAGCATCAGGAACTCTGCTAGATGGGGCGGAGCAATCTTGAGCTTTATTTGAGTTATTCGTACCGTGCATATAGACAATAACCGTTATACCCCTCGTATTTTCAAACTCAATTGCAGGTCTGTCACCTGTATAACCTTTTGAAATAGGCATAGCCCCAATACTATTTGGGAGAAACCCCGTCAAACTGTTACTGGCTGAAAAAGCGGGCAATACATACAGAAAAAATACTGAGAATAACATGCACTGCAAACATATTTTATTTAGCAACATTACTTAATCCACCCAATACAATAACGCATGCCAAATAAATATTGCAGGTAAATAATCACCTGCAAAATCTATAGTTATGGATAAAATAAATTTACCTGGTGAAAATAACGTCAGGTATTTCAGGTATTGGTTGTCCAACGTCTTCTCCACCACCGTCATCGCAGCCACCACCACATCCAATTATCGGATGAGATGCAAACACAGTGACCGTAGTAGTAATTGTCCAGCAGCCTGCTGTACCACCCGCTACCTGTGGTGTCTAGTCATTAGGTAATGCTTTATCATCCTGAGACAAATTAATAAGTTGCGATTTCTTAAGGTTGAGTTTCATTTATTATGTCCTTAATTGGGTTTTATTAAATTACAACACATCAACTGGACCATGCCAGACCACCATTCTAATAACACCTGACAACAAAAAAACACACAAAAAGGCAAGATATCACAAGAATATAGGGTATTTATCAGATGTTTTCTGACGCAAAGTCGGTTAGGCAGTAACAGCCCTCGCTGGGAAGCAATGAAGGCTGTGCTTGAACACAAAAATGGCGAAACATGCACTTCGCCGGCTGCTAATGTGCAAAAGCCGGCTTACATGGATTAATAGTCAGCATTAGTATTTAATACTGCAGCCATAAGGCCGGGTGACAGGCTTGCCGACTGGCTGACCAGCGATAACCTGGTTGCCAGCATTGGCCAGGTAGGGTTCTGCCTTAGGGATATCCGCCGGATTGGCGGTAGGGATGCTGTCGATGCCGCCCATGTACAGCAAGTTGCCATCGGCACCAATCACATACATATGCGGGGTAACGCGGGCATCGAAGGCTCGGCCCATATCACCGCTTTCATCCAGCAATACCGCGGCAGGCTGGGCGCCACGGCTGGCGGTCAGCTCATTGGCCTTTGCCGGGCTAACATGGCCCTGGCTGCCCGGCTTGGACGAAATCACACTCAGCCAAACCGTATCGGCATCCGCAAAGTGCTGCTGCAGTCCCTGCATGTTGTCGCTGACGTAATGTTTCACGACAAAGGGACATTCGTGGTTGGTCCACTCCAGAATCACATTCTTGCCGGCAAAATCGGCCAGTGAATGGGTCTGTCCATGGCTATCGACCACGGTAAAATCCGGAGCCGGAGCGCCGATTTGTGGCGCGGCAGCCACCGCTGTCACCGTACCAGCCAGCGCCAGGGCGCTGAAGAGTTGCTTAAGTTTCATGGTATTACTCCGTTTCATTTTTACGTAAGCAGCCACTACGGCTCTGGCTGCATGATAAGTGTCAGGCACTAACTACCCGACGATGCATTTGCCAACAGCGCCAGCTGATCGCGTAGCGTATTTGGCGTTAAAATCTGTGGCAGAATTTTTGGCTCCTGACCCGGCCAGTACAGCACATACAAGGGCACACCATCACGCTGATACTGTTGCAAATAAGCATGGATTTCAGCGCCTCTAAGCGTCCAGTCACCTTTTAAGTAGGTCACGCCATAGTCCGTCAGTGCCTGGCGGCTGCTGTCGGTATTAAGCGCCACCCGTTCATTGACCAGACAAGTAATGCACCAGTCAGCGGTCATATTCACCAGTACCGGCTGCTGATCCGCTTGCAGTTCAGCCAGGCGTGCCGGGCTCCAGGGTTCCCAATGCCGGTTCTCCGCACTCTGCTGCGCCCCTTGCTGTGGTTGCAGCAGCACCAGCAGTAAGATAGCCAGCAAAGCAAACACCCAACTAAGCTGTGGTGCCAGCCGAAAGCCCCGCCCCAGCTGCTGACGGCCCCAGAGCCACAGCGCAGCAGCCAGACAGACCAAACCAACCAATACCAGCGCCTGCGCATCGACCCCGGCCTGGCGACCCAATACCCACAGCAACCAGACGGTGGTTAAATAAAGCGGATACGCCAGCCACTGCTTCAGTGTGTCCATCCAGGCACCGGGTTTAGGCAGTAAACGCGCCAGCCTTCGGCTGTATGCCAGCAGCAAAAACGGCAACGCCATGCCAAAACCAAGGGCTAAAAACACCAGCAGCGCCACCGGTGCCGATTGGGTGACCGCATAGCCCAGCGCAGCTCCCATGAATGGAGCTGTGCAAGGGCTGGCAACGATCACCGCCAACACCCCGGTAAAGAAGGAACCCTTGGCCCCTTGCTGCTGGCCAAGGTTTGATCCCAACTGCATCAAACGGCTGCCAAAATGCACCAGCCCAGATAAACTCAGACCAAGCGCAAAGAACAAATAAGCCAGAGCCCCTACCAGCCAGGGATTTTGCAACTGAAAGCCCCAGCCCACAGCGGCACCCGCCGCCCGCAGGCCAATTAACGCCAATGCCAACACGGCGAACATCGCCAGCACACCAAGCGTATAACTCCAGGCATCGCGCTTTTGCCTCGCGGCATCGCCACTGGCGTTGGCCAGACTAATGGCTTTTAACGACAACACGGGGAAAACGCAAGGCATCAAATTCAGGATCAGACCGCCACCCGCCGCCAACAGCAGCGCCAGTAAGAAAGCAGCCAGACCAAAGTCGGTACCCGCCTGCGCAGCGCCGCCTGCATCCAACCGCTGCGCCTGCACCACGAAAGCCTGAGGACCACTGGTCAGCACAATCTCAATCTGCTCTGGTGCCTGATGAAAATAGGTATTCTGTGGCTGTCGGATCAGTAAACTACCATCCTGCCAGCTGATCTCCTGCTCACGGGCATGCTCAACCAGATCAGTGGCCGCCACAAAAAAGGCGTCCACCAGCAAATCGTCTTTGGACTCGATCACTGCTGAAAACACGCCATCCTGCAGCTGATAGGAGGCTGTGCGCTGCAAAGCAACGGGCTGCGCTGCCTTACCTTGTTCAAATAGAGGACGATAATGCTCCGAAACAGCTGGCTGACGCGCCACCGCCAACGGCAACTCAAACGTCATATCGCCCGGAATACAAATTTCTTCGCACACCAGCCAGGAGGCGTCGGCTTTGACGAGCAAGCCGGTGCCGCTGTAATCGACTGGTAAGGTCACTTCGCTAAGCAGCACGGTGGAGCCTTCAAAGCCGTAATTCATTAAAGGTGGAATGGAAAAAGCCTGTGGCGCTGGCCACTGAATCTCTGAAACCGTTACTCCCTCTGGCAGTTGCCAGCGGATCTGGGTGGGCATACCGGAGTCACCGGGATTTTGCCAGTAGGTATGCCAATGCTCTTGTGGCAATAAGTGCAGCGCCAGCAGAAATGTCTGGCCAGGAGATACCGTCTGGTGCGAGCTTACCAGCTCTACCTGAATATGCGGTGCCTGCTTCCAGCCCGTCGAAACTGCCTGCGCGCTTGTTGCCAAAACGGTAAGTAGCAAACACAAAAAAACCATCAATAACTGTCGGATCATGCGGTCACACATCGTAGTATTCGGCAGTTCAGTGTACGCCATCCTACAGGGGGGAGATCAAGCATGCAGGCCTTTCTGCGACTAGACCCCAAAAATAGGCGACCAGCCCCGATTGCACCAATCGGGTGAGATGCACCACAAAGGTGCGCCAGCAACCCCTGTTTTGATTAAAATTCAGACGAAAACCCGCAGGTAAGAAAGGCACAAGTCTTGCTGTACCTTTTCGGTTACTACTACGAACATAACCATCAGGAGTTTTTCATGTCGACACGCCTGCCGCCCCTTCGAGGCCTGCGCTGTTTTTGTCTGGCTGCCGACAATCTCAGTTTCAAGCATACGGCGGAACAGTTGTACATCACCCCATCGGCGGTCAGCCATCAGATCAGGCAACTGGAAGAAGATTTGGGCCTGAGCCTGTTTGTGCGAAAGACCCGGGCGCTGGAGCTGACGCCGGCCGGCAAGAGTTTTTACCTGGCCATTCAGCCTGTGATGCAGCAGCTGGTACATACCATCAGCGAGTTCAGCCAAAATACCGGCAGCAAGGAGGTCAGTATCAGTATGCCGGAGTTTTTTGCCAGCGAGCTCTTTATGCCCAGATTACGCGGTTGGTCGGCACAATACCCGGCCATTAACCTGCGCGTGGATACGGTAAAAACCCGCAGTGATCCAAGTCGGCCAACGGATGTTTCTATTATCCTGTCTGGCAGCCCGCCTCAGGCCGTGCTTTGCCATGAGCTCTTTGCCATCAGTTACCAACCCGCCTGCAACCCCAGCCTGTATGAACAATGCAGTCGGCTGGGGTTGGATGCACTGAATCAATTGCCCTTGCTGCTACACCAATCCCGGCCACATGCCTGGCATCAGTGGGCCGAGCTTGCCGGCATCGAATATTTTCGCCCCAAACAAATCCTGCAGCTCGATAGCATGTTTGGTATGGCTCGGGCCGCAGAGCAAGGATTGGGAATTGCTCTGATCCCAATGCCGATCAGCCAGGCCTGGTTTCATAGCGGCGCTTTAGTGGCTCTGTTTGATGGCAGCTGGACTACCCGCGATAAGTATTACCTGATCCAGCACCGGCAACAGCCTGATAGGCCAGAAGTTCAATGGCTGATTGACTGGGTGCTGGCCAGTTTTGAGCAGTACAGATGAGTTTTTCTCAACCGTCGGCCATATTTTTATCCTTTGTCGGATTCAGGAACAATCTCTACAGTTAGGGCTGTCAGCACCTTTAGCTGACAGCAACTGGAGAATCACCATGAACGCGAAATATTCTATGATTGGTTTACCTGTGGCAGCTTTACTGCTTGCCTGCAACGCAGGCTTGGTGAGCGCCAGTGACCACTATCAGATGGCTATTGTAGAAGCAACGCCCGGCGCCAACGCCATTCAACAGGGCGATGCAGCCAAAGGCCTGAGCACCTTGCACAGCAGTAAAGCCGATGGCGATGTTTTTGCCAGAACCATGGCACTGTGTGTTGCCAATACCCAGCTGGCCGATATCAGCGGCGCTAGCTCGGCCTGCACCCGCGCCATTAACCTGGCGCGCAGCCAGGCTCAGGCTTCAGCAACCGAGCGGCGCGAAATGCAAGCGCTGGCACTGAGCAACCGCGGTGTGATGCACTGGGTAGCGCAGGATCTAGCCAAGGCGCAACAAGACTTTCAGCGCGCCGCCAAGCTGAGCGACAGCGAACTGGTACAACACAATCTGCAGCAGTTCTCCAGCCGGCTGGAAAGTCTGACTGCTCAGCGTTAATTTTACTACAGGGAAACCAGGCCCGGCAGGATGTCGGGCTGGTTACATCAAGAGCGGCCAGGCCACCGGCTCTGCCGGTTTAACCGGGCCCAGAGTAAAAGCCTTAGCATCTGCCCCTTCAGACATGCTGGCGACATGGTCATGCCAGCCTGCCCGACACCCACTTAGTAGTTCCAGACAGATCATGGCCAGCATTGCATAGCGCTTTGTCATCGCATGACACCTTGGTTCGTCTCCATGACTGCAAGATGCCCCCTGAGCGGATAAATAGTCCTGAAACTCGCTTAAAGCGCACCTTAAGAAAACTGAAGGCACGAATTAACATCATCTTCAGGACATCCTCCTTAACCCACCGCAGACTCACAGCTCCTTTTGATGGAGCACAACCTATGCAACAAATCACACACTATCTGCTGGCCCTGTACCTGCTGAGCCATAGCTTCCTGCTATGGGCTGATGGACAGAGCGGCTTCAAACACAACACAGACCGTAACAGTTATATTCATGCCTCGATGAAGGGTTGGCAGGATGAACCCGACTGGCAGCTCAGATTACCAGGCCTGGTGGTCAGCTCACCAGTAATTGCTGGCGATACAGTGCTGCTGGCCTCAGAGAACGGCAATCTGTATGCCTTTCACCATCCCACCAAAGCCATTCAGTGGATTTTCCCAACCGGAGGGGCCCTGAGCGCCACGCCTACCGTCCACAACAACACGGTGTATCAACTGAGTCTGGATGATCACCTTTATGCCGTTGATTTAACCACAGGGCTAGAATTATGGCGTTTTCGTACCCTGGGTGAGCAGCGTTTCGCTGGCTGGGGTTATCTGGGCATTCAGGCCGATAAGCCTGTTACCGATCCCTGGGATTTCTTCCTGTCGTCCGCACTGGTTCACGATGGCATGCTGTACTTTGGCAGCAGCGATCAACACCTGTATGCGCTGGATGCCGATACCGGCAAATTACGCTGGGCCTTTAAAACCGGTGGTATGGTACACAGTTCACCGGCGCTGTCAGGTGATTTAGTACTGGTAAGCAGTTGGGATGGCGCACTGTACGCCCTGGATAGACACAGTGGCGAAGAGCAGTGGCGCTTTCAAACAGCAACCGAGCAGAGGCTCAAGGTCTGGTTCGGTATTCAGTCCAGCCCGGTGGTGGATGGCGACCGCGTTTATATGGGCTCTCGCGATGGCTACCTCTATGCCCTTGATCTCCAAACAGGCGCTAAGCTGTGGCGTTACGACGCGGAGCGCTCCTGGATTGTCGGTACCCCTTCGTTTGATGACCACAGCCTCTATGTCGGCACCTCGGATACTGGCTGGTTACTGGCGCTTGATAAAACAACGGGTCAAGAGCGCTGGCGCCACCGTACCTTTGTCTGGACCTTTAGCTCCCCTCTGGTGTTTGACGGCCAGGTGCTGATCGCCAGTATGCGCGGTGACATGCTGTTGCTCGATAGCAGCAGCGGTGAGCTGCTGCAAGCTTATCGCACGGAGACGGCGACAGCAGACCGCTATCAGGTGATGCATGCCGAAAGCGGCCGCTTTGATTATCAGCGCCTGGGACAAAACGACTGGCGCCACGATAGCTATGCCATTATGCAGCGCATTTTGCACAATGGCGGTTTCCTGGCCACGCCAACCGTACACAATAACCAGCTGTACATCACCAGTACCGATGGTGTGCTGCTGCGCTTTGTATTATATGTGGATAACGAGTAACTCAGGGATAGACCAACGTTAATTGCCAGGCCTGTGTCTCCGGATGCAGGCCACGCTCTTTTAAGCGACAACCAAAGCGATAATAAAAGCGCAGTGCATCCAGGTTTTGTTCGAACACATCCAGTTCCAGCAAAGGCTGCAGTTGAGTGACATGGGTCAGCAAGGTCCAACCAATGCCTTGCCCTTGTTGCTCCGGGGCAACAAAAAGTGCGGCCAGCTTATGCTGCACCACCGAGGCAAAGCCCGCGATAGGTGATGCAGGCGCGGCCTGGTAGACATAGTTCCTGGCCAGCGGCAAGTAGTTGTGCTGCATCGCCATCTGCTGTTGCTGCCAAAAATCCTCCGCAATAAAAGGATGCGCCTGGCAGGATGCCCGCAACCAGAGTTCAGACAGCTCGGCAAAATCATCCTGAGTTGCTTTTCGAATCATAGAAAGGTCCATCAAATTATTTCAAAAGCGGCAGCTTGCATCACGCATGTTCAATTAGCAGCTTAAATCTGTTGAAGCATGCTAAAACGCTAATCCAGCAACTGACCTTGCCGCATCTTTAATTGTATACGCCGCAGGGCCGACCAATCGTCCAGTGGGTTGGCATCCAGCACCAGCAAGCTTGCTTCATACCCCTCGGCAAACCGGCCCAGTGCCCGCCCGGGGAACAAAAAGCGCGCCGTATCCGATACCAGCAATTGCAATAGCTGCGGTTCGCTAAAAACATCCAGGCTATGCAAATAATCCACCTCGGCCAGCACATTGGCATCGAAGCGGTCCGACCCCATCAGCATGGGCACTCCGGCTTGCAACAGGCGCTGCAGATTTTGCCGCTGCAGTGCCTTCACGCGCTCCAGCTGCTCTGGTTGGCTGGCATAAAACAGCGGACTGACGCCTGCCGTGGCAACCAGTGGGATCTGCTTATCTGCAGCCAAAGCAATGGCTTCATCGCTCAGTCGGTACAGTTCTGGCGCATAGCCCTGCCACCACTGATAACCAGGCAGATGGGCAATCAAATCCACACCGGCTTCCACCGCCAGGGCAAAGTCTGCCGCCGACTCGACATGCGCCGCCACCCGCACCCCTTGCTGCTGCAAAAAAGCCACCAGCGGCTTCACCACCTTTGGCTGCAAACCATTGACACCAAAGTACTGCTGCTCGCCACGACGCTCTGAGCGTTCATGATGCACCAGAATAATCTTCGCCCAACGGGCGTTATTGTGTGCAAACAGCGGCCACTTGGTAGCGATATCGTCCAGGGTGTCGATCACAATAAAGGACTGGTCATAGACCTCTTCGGCCGTCACTTCAGGCTGCCCCGGCTCAGTGCGCAGCGCCATGCGCAGCGGATGGCCATCGGAGCTGGAAATACAGGCTCCAACCAGCTCGATATCCAAGGTCAGCTCCGCCAGCACCGCTTGGGTATCGCTATAGCTTTGATGGCTGCCACACATCATCAGGCCATAAAAGACCCCATCTTGCAGGTAGCGTTGATGAAAGTTCTGCGCCAGCCAGGGATTTTGCAGGTTGTGATTGTGCGCTTCGGCATAAGGCGGCACCACAAAACCACCCTGCAAATCCACACTTCGGTGGATTTCAGCAGGTGCCTGCTGGGTCAGCACACCATCCCGCACATACCAGGTCTGGGCAACAAAGGTGCCCTCCTGATACCAGTGACCATTCAACAAAGCGGTCGCTGCCATCGAGGGGCCTGCCACCAACAAAGCACAGCACATGAATAGTAATCGCATCCGGTTTTCTCCAAATCGTACCAACCGCTAAAAAGTACCGGTAGTAGTGTAATACTCCAGGCAACCGAAAGTTGTCATAGAGTGTAAGGCTTTGTTTCAAATGAGGCTTATTGAAACCCCATCACAAGCTTTGTCGTCTTTTCCGCAGACATGCTAGACAAACTCAGATAAAACACCTGCATTAAACCTTATTAAATGTGTTGAATGGTAGATTTAACTTGATGCAAGCCGGGTTGTATAGAAAATAACCAGCACATTCACGGCTGCACGAAATAAACGAGCCAGCCCAGGCTGATACAGCAAAGGCAACAAGCACCATAGAACGGATCCCATTTAAAGCGCCGAGCGAAGGTGCTTTACTCGATGGCTATATGGTCCGTGACAACACCATTCGCAGTAAGCAACCTGCCATTATTTTCCTGGTTGGTTCTGGCACAGGATCCACCCTTAAAAATTACCAAAGCACTACGGAGTTCTTTTTTGACCACAACCTGGTCGAGCAAGGATTCACCATGGTGTACTTTGATAAACGGGGCCTGGGCGACTCCGAAGGTGTCTGGTACAGCACCAGCTTTGAGCAAAGAGCGCTGGATGCACGCAATGTCGCGCTTCATCTGCGGGAGTACGATTTTATCGACCATGAGCAAATTTTTGTGGTGGGCCATAGCCAGGGTGGTTGGATCGTGCAGATTGCCCTGGCAGACTATCCGGAATTATTTGCCGGTGGCATCAGCATGGCCGGGCCAACCTTTGGCGTGCGGCGGCAAATGATCAACGATGCCGCCAGCATTCTGCACTGCAAGCAAGGCTTGTCGCAGCAAGAGGCTGAGCGTAAAGCCAGCCGTCAAGTCAGCCGCAATCTGTTCTTTATTTCGCTGGTAGGCTGGAAAGGGAATCTGCGCCAGTTGAATCTGATCAAAGATTTCGAGCCGGATGCTTATCTCAAAGCCATCCATCAACCGTTTTTAATGATGTTTGGCGAAAACGATCCCTTGGTTAGCCCAACATGGAGTCTGCAAGCGTTGGAGCGCCTATTCCCCGAAAGTCTACCCGATAACATGGACTATTACGTCGCCGCAGGCGAAGAGCATTCGTTTAAAATAGCCCCCAGCTGTTATCAGGGCAGCTGGCGCGCGCTTCCATTCTCAACACAGAGCCGGGACAAAATCCGCCAATGGCTAGAGGCCAATACACAACCGCACTAACGTGCCAGCATCGTCTCTGAAAGCTGAATGCTCTGCAGCCAGTTGGTGAAAACAGGGCTTTGATGCAGGGGGGCATACACAGGATCAACGGCCGCCCACAGCAAAGGGATCTGCCTAAGTGCTGCGGCTTGCTGAAAAAGCTGTTCAGCTGTTTCCAGGTCGCCAGTTAAAATGGCGTAGCGCGCCCAGGACAAGGGTGGCCGGTAGTGGCCAATGTCGTCGGTAAACTCATGGGCCAGTAAGTAGCCAAACACCGCCGGCATGCCCTCGGTTTGATAAAGTTTAGTGACCTCATGCAGATGACGACGCCCTTCGTCACTTTGCTGCAATAACCACTGCAATGACTGGAAAGTGTGCTCGTACAAGCCTAGCTCGTAACTGATTCGTAGTGCAGAGCAGTGCCACATCTTGGTTTGTCGTTCTGTTTGGCCAATGCGCTGCAATTCGCGCCAGGCTTCATCGGTATGACCACTCAGCTGGTAGGCCCAGGCCATCCCTGGAAAAGCGTACAAATGCGGCAGCATTTGTAGCGCCCGGTTAGCCAGCTCAAAAGTTGCCTCAAACTGACCATGGGCCAGCAGCATTTCGCCATAGGCATAATAAAAGTTCGCGTCTTCTTTGAGCTGCAAGGCCTGCTCAAAATAGGCCGCCGATTGGGCATAGTCTGAGCGGTGCCAGAAGTGAATGCGCGCCAGCCAGCTCCAGGCTTCAGCATGCCCAGGCTCCAGCGCAACCACTCGTTGCAGCAAGGCATTCAGCTCGGCAAAATGCTGCGGTTGCTCTGGCAAGTCGTTGCCCAGTAAGCGGATCTTTAGCCAGGCCAGATGCCAGTACCCCTGCACCAACTCCGGGTCTTGCAGCAACATATTCCGCCACTTATCCAACAAATCAGGGATCTGTGAACGCTCAGCCTGCTCCGATTGCTGTATCAACCGCTGCAGTGGTGTGATGTCTGCGGTAACTCCCGCATCCTGCTGCGGCTGGGCCATGGGCTCAGGCTCTTGCAACAGCCAGGGCAATGCCAGCCAACTCATCAGCAATACTGCAGCAAAGAGAGGCCAGGCTTTCAGGATAGAGCGCCTCCTGGCCTTTGCTATAGCCTCTGGTGCGGCATCTTCAGCCTGGCGCACAGAGGCAATAAACTGATAACCGATACCAGGAATAGTCTTAATCAGGGTGGGTTGCTTGGCTTGTTCACCAAAGACTTTACGTAACTTGCTGATAGCCACCGTCAGGCTGTCTTCGTTCACCACCTTGCCAGGCCAGTTGTCGGTGATGAGCCGGTCTTTGCCAAGCACCTGCTGTTCACGCTGCACAAAGTAATCCAACAATACAAACAGCTGATGCTCCATCTCATACTGCATCCCATCTTTTCGCAAGATATTGCGGGTTGCATCGAAATACCAATCATCGTTCAGCCAAACTGGGCGACTTGCATTGTGATTCATGATCGTACTCATTGTTGGAACCAGAAAGCAACCAGACATAGTCCTGGCTGCACTCATAGCTGAGACGCGAATTCTGCTTTCCCTCTTACTCTTGGCAAGCTAAGGATCCTGAAGACCATACTTCAGAATAATTCAGAGCATTTAATAAGCCAGCTGCACGCCAGTTCTCTACAATCCGCGCTCCCGGCCTGGCTCACTGAGCATACCAGGCCACCTCGATTTAATCAGTATACAGTAACAGGACAACCTATGAAATCTATGACTCTTTGGACGGCAGTGGCCATGATCATCACTGGTAAATTTATAGCAGTGCAGGCTGCCGAACGCGAGCTGGGTATTGGTATGATTCACTATGCCACCCCCTACAAAAGCGTTACTTCGGAGCAATTTGTACTCCCCTGGTTCAGCTATCAGGGCGATCGATTCAGTATTCATGGCTTGGAAGCTGCTTACCAGCTGAATAAGAACCAGCCGATCCGGTTTTCTGCGAAGTTAGCCCCGGCTGCGGGTTACTTTGATCCCAAAAAAGCCAGCGATCCAGCGATCAGCGCTCTGGACAAACGCCGCTTCAGTTACCTGGCAGGCATAGAGCTGGCATATCAATACGGCGATTACCATACCAAAGCCTCGCTGATGACAGACATCACCGGGACCCACCATGGAGTGACCTCGGCCGTAACGGTGGGGCGCGCTTTTCAGTGGGATAAACTTGGTTTGGTTGTTGTGCCAGAACTCAGTGTGCATTACTGGGATAGCAAGATCGGCAATTATTACTTTGGCATCAGTGAGACCGAGTCGGACCGAACCGGATTGAACCACTATCAGGCCAAAGGCCGTTTTAGAGTGCAATCGGGCATCACCCTGATGAAAGCAACGTCAACCAACAGCAAGCTGATTGTCAGCAGCCAGTTTGCCCGCTTCATCGGAGAACATCGCAGTGAGATGGTAGACAGCCAGAGTTTTTACACCCTGGTAGCCGGCTGGGCTTACACATTCTGATATCAAGCCAAAACAAGCAGCAGTTGGAGTGAGCAAGGTCACTTTGCCGGGAATGGCTTTGGCAGACATGCTGCACGCTGCAGTAACTCACCCAACTGAAGCGTTTCCAGCCAGCGTTGAAAGGGAGGGCTGCAGTGAAGAGGCTGGTAAAATGGATCCACGGCCGCCCACAGTAGCGGAGCCTGCCGGATAGCTACCGTCTGCTCGAAATACTGCAGAGCAGTTTCGTGCTCATCCGCCAGGATCGCGTAACGTGCCCAGGATAAAGGTGGTCGGTAGTGGCCGATATCCCCGCTAAATTGCACACCAAGCAAGTAGCGGTAAACCGCGGTGAGCCCTCCTTGATGAAAATGATGCTCTACTGCCGCAAGCTGCTCCTGCCCTTCGTCCGTTTGTTGCAACAACCAGCGCATTGAGGCAAAGCTTTGCTGATCAAGCCCGAGTTCGTGAGTAATCCGCAGCGCTGAGCGGTGCCACAACCCGCTAGCCCGCTCTGTTTGCGTGATGCGCAGCAATTCTTGCCAGGCCTCTTCACTTCTGCCGCTCAGCTGATAGGCCCAGGCGAGCCCGGGAAAGGCAAAATCATGCGGTCTTAGCTGCCGTGCCTTGTCCACCAGGGCGACGGTCTCGTCAAATTTGCCCCGAGCCAATTGCATTTCGGCATAGCCATAGTAGAAACCCGCATCTTTTTTGAGCTGCAACGCCTGCTGGTAATAGCTGGCAGCTTGCGCATAATCCGCCTGGTGCCAAAAATGCAACCGCGCTAACCAGCTCCATGCTTCTGCATGCGTGGGTTCCAGCGTCACCACTTTTTGCAGCAAGGCGTTCAGTTCGCCAAAGTGCTGCGGTTGCTCAGGCAACTGCTGTCCCAGCAAACGTATTTTTAACCAGGCCAGATACCAGTACCCCTGCACCTGCTCTGGTTCTGCGATCAAAAAAGTACGCCACTGCGCTAAAAGCTCTGGGATCTGACTAAGCGCAGCCTGCTCCGACTGCTGCGTTAATTCCTGCAGCATAACTAAATCTTTCTTAGCACCCGCATCCGGATGCATCGTTTGCGAAGGGGCTGGCTCATGCAACAGCAGTGGCACTGCCAGCCAGCTCATCAACAATACTGCAGCAAACAAAGGCCAGGCTCTGAGCAACGAAGCGCGATCCGACTGGGTTGTACTAAATTCTGTTGCATACTCCGCTGGCTGAACCTGACCAATAAACTGGTAACCGACACCAGGTATGGTTTTAATAAGGCTGGGTTGCCTGGCTTTCTCACCAAAGACTTTGCGTAGCTTGCTGATGGCGACCGTCAGACTGTCCTCGTTAACCACCCGTCCTGGCCAGTTATCCTGCAGCAGCAGGTCCTTGGACAACACCTGCTGTTCACGCCGGATAAAATAATCAAGCAGCACAAACAACTGATGCTCCATGTCTTGTGCTGCGCCATCTTTTTTTCGCAAAATATTATGCCTGGCATCAAAGTACCAGTGCTTGTTTAACCAGACCGCTGAATTGTCGCTACTTTTCACACTGTCACTCATCGTATCCAACCACTGCGCTCAGCTAAGAACGCAGTGGCCCAGGTCATTAGTTATATTTTCGGCGCGCGGAAGGTCTGCCCACCTTGCAAAAGGCGCAGCGCAGTCACAGCGCCGGCTGCATCCAGTTCAAACTCAAACTCCACCGCATCCGTGATTGCTATCAAATGCGTGGCGGATAACGCAAACACCTCACCGGCATTTTGTCCGGTACCCTGAATAAACAATCGATTGTCTTCAGTAAAAACGCGCAGTGCAAAGGTTTCAGCCAATTGATAAACGCCGGTCAGTGCTTTGAGCTGAGCAGAGGTTAAAGACACAGTATTTAAAGGCGCTACCTGAGCCGTTTTCCGCTGTGAACGAGACATCACCCCTTCCCTTTGATGCAATTCGAGCGTGCCATCTCCGGTTAAAGCCAGATAACTCAGCCCTTCGTCATAATGCAGGTATCCGGCTGCTGAGGGCTGCAATGGCCACATCCGTCCGGCACCCCGACGGATATAGAGCTCATCATTAAACAGTCCAATGGTTCGCTCCACGCCATGCTCGTCCAGATAGACGCCCACCCATTGCTCTGCCATGTCGCTGGTTAAGGCAACCAACTCCGGCTGTGGGAACGGTTCATTTAGTGCCATTGCCGCGGCCCGCACTGCAAGCTCACGTGGGTCGGTTTTGCGACTGTTGGTTAAAATAGCGACCATAATGCCTTGCTCCGGCATAGTCAAAACCGCACTAAAGTAACCATACATATAGCCGCCATGCTCAAACGAAGGACGTCCACGAATAGAACGTACTTCCCAGCCCAGACCATAACCGGTGGCAGAACCATTGCTTAAGGTGTGAGAACTAAGCGCCTGCTGCAGACTTTCTTTTGTAATCAGCTGTCCGCTAAAGAGTGCCTGATCCCAGCGCTGCAGATCATCCAGAGTACTGGCCAGTGATCCTGGCCCTATCATGTGCGTCATGCTGACAAAGTCAGCCAGCCGGTACCCTGAGCCGTGCGGGATGTAGCCGCGGGGCATCCCTGGGATCACCGTGTAATTGTCCAGCTGATAACTTTGTTCCATGCCTGCCGGAGCAAACAACCGCTCAGTCACATAATCGCCATACGACAGACCCGACAAGTGCTCAATGATTTCCGCCAACACCAGATAGCCGGAGTTGCTGTAATCAAAGTGCTGATCAGGGGCAAACTTAAGCGGGTAATGTACATAATGTTGACGCATCTCAGACAAGGTAAAGTCATTGCGCCAGTGCTCACGCCACTCATGCCGTGCAATGTAGTTTTCAAGCCCTGAGGTATGGCTTAGCAACTGCCGGATAGTGATCGGGTGGGATAACTGCGGAAAATCCGGCAAATGCTGCTGAATGGTATCATCCAGCGTTAATTTACCCTGCTCCATCAGCTGCAAAATGGCAACCGCAGTGAACTGCTTGCTCACAGAGCCAATGGGAAACACCATATCATCCGTTAACGCCACAGCCAGACTCAAGTCCGCCTTACCAATGGCCGCTCGGTATAAGGTCTCGCCTTGCCGGCTTACCAACACCACAGCGCCGGGCTCATCGGCTGCAAAATGGGCGCTAAACAAATCATGGTAACTTGCTTCTGCTGTGATGGCTGGCACACTGATACTTGCAACTGTCAGGCAGATGCCTGCCCATATTCTTACATTCATGTCTTGTCCTTTATCGAGGGTTCATCATAACGAAACAGTCATAATCAAACCTCATGCCAAATTTAATTATTATTAAAATCAGAATCATACATTAAGCCAACTGTTACTGATTCGATTGTATTGGTCGGAATCACCAACCAATTAGTCAGATTGGCCAACGAGCGAGCATAAGGTTGGTATGCAGTGTGCAGCTTACGGAGTCGGGTACAAGTTAAGGATTCTGAAGAAATCACTTCATCTGGCAAGTAAGGTTATTTAATCGAAGGTGAAGCCATTGCCACCCCTTAAAGGGTTATCTTCACGTGGCCTTCAAACTGTGTACTCACATCAGCAATTGCCAGTCGGTGTGATAGGCCGCAGGATCACACTGCAAATACCAACGGACAGACAACCCAGCCTCCTGCTCCATACAGCATGGTGCCAGTGCGTGCCCGGTTGTTTCTTGTTTCAATCGCCCATCGCCCTGCCTCATCAGCAGGGCAATGATCAAAAGTACTAGTAAGCTACTGGCAACCAATGCGATCTGGCTCTGTTTGTGCGTTATCATAACTTGCTCCAATGGCTGTCTTATCGCTTATTCTGTACCTAAACGACTGTAAAGATCTTCCTCGAAGTGGGCCGATTTGGTAACAAAATGTATGGAACTTCGTCTTTTGTCACCCTTTGACACACATAGACTGCAGATGTAAGCGGGGGCAAACTTTACAGTCTGCCCCCAAGCGTACAACTTTACTTTACGCTATCAATCAGAATGAAGCTCTCAGGCCAAGGTAATAGTAGCGACCGGTAATATCATAAGCCTCTGACACTGTATTCGTCCCTGTTCCAGCATACTGGGCATTTTGGCCTAGTAAAGGCGGCTTTTTATCAAAGACATTATTCATTCCAGCGTAAAAATTCAAAGACTCAGTTAGCTGGTAGCTTAGTTGTAGATCATGATAGACAACAGCTGAAACATTATTCGCATGATCATCGAAACGTCCCCCTGTGCCCCAGTCCATATTTCTGGCTGGCTGATCTGTGCGAGCATTCACGTTGGAGTGCCAATAACGCATGCGCCAGAAGGCATTGAAGTCTTCCAATTTATACCCAATATTCAAAGTGGCGCGATGACGAGGGTACAAAGTTTCGCCTGCATACTTATTGACATTACCAGTTTCTATGCTGGTAATATTGTATTCATGCAGATAAGAGTACACTAAGTCAGTCGTCAAAGTGCCGACTGCTCCCAAATCCAATCTGTAACGAATTTCAGCATCAAAACCTTCGACGTCAATATGGTTCTCGTTACCAGAGCCAGAATTTACTTGTACCAAAACACCATCTTGATTCCTCTGGACGCGACCACCACAGGTAGGATCGAAATCTGTTGCTTCGAAGCAACGGCGAACAACCAATGTTCTGGACGTAGTTGCTATTGCATCCTCGATAGAGATTGAGTACCAGTCCACTGTTGCAGACAGGCCATCCATAAACTCCATGACAGCACCGAAGCTGTAAGTTCTGGCAGTCTCTTCATTAACATCCGGATTTCCTCCAATAAAGCCACCCGTTGTCTGACTTTCTGTCTGACTTAGCAAGAAACCTGTATCAGGAAATGCTGCTGCTCGCGTAGCAATCTCCGCAATAGATAAACAGTTCTCTGCGACAGTGCCAGTATCGCCTACTTTTGTCCCATTACAAGGGTCAGTTACAGAAGCAAACGTTTCTGCATTACCGGCAAACAGATCCGACACATTTGGGGCTCTGACCGCATCGGCTGCAGAAGCACGAAGTTTCAGACGATCTGTTGGTGAAAACTCAACACCTAAGTTCCAGGTAAAGACATTACCAACAGTAGAATAATTACCATGTCGTATTGCTGCATCAATAGCTAGATTGTCCAGCACAGGCAAGCGTGCTTCCAGAAAAAGGTCTCGTACAGTAAAGCTTCCGTTCGTCGGCAGCTGTCTGTTTGATGAGGTGGCTCCAATTTGTGCTAGGTCGCTAGCTTCCTGCCGCCCGAGTTCTTGACGATACTCAACCCCAGCGGCAAGACCTATTGCACCACCGGGCAACTCAACATCTAACTCACCGGATAGTACAGAGCCAACTATGCGCTGCTCAACCAAACCAATGGTTTTTGATGGTGCGGATAAATACTCGACTGCTTCTGGTGTGATGGTATTTTCGCCAAAAACATTAAATGGCACACATCCTTGCAACCTGGCGGTTTGATCACGGCAAATGACTTGACCATCCTGTTCAATAAGATCGAGTGCGAAGAGAGCACGATCCATGTTCAGCTCCCCCCATCCAAATTGATTCACAACCGTCTGCCCCCAATTGATGTGGGTATCTAAACGCCAGTTATCATTAATAAACCAATCTAAACCGGCAACAAATCTGGATGAGGTTCTTGTAGCATCGTTTCCTCGGTCACCAAACTCTGTCAAACGGCGGCCAAAAGCACTCAGTTGATTAAGGTCAGTAAACCCATTCGCTAATAAATTGTCTTTAAGCAGTTGAGGCATGATAAGAGAGCTTTCAATATTATGGCCTCCTTCACCACCACGGTCCTTCAGCCAAACATCAAGTAAATTCAACGGCGTTGGTTCAAAGCGAGAAGATGATCCAACTTGCATCCAGTTGAACTCACTGTAAAACTTTAAATCATCGTTTAATTCTTCCTGCAAGTTTGCTGCAAAGAACTTTCTTTCCAAAGGAATGATTAGCTGACGCCGTGAACCACGATCATATTGATCGGCAGCAGTAAAAGCCTCACCATCTCCACGAAAGTTTGGCTTGCCTGGGCCAGTATTTACCCAACCAATCGGAGCATAAGAAGATAAAACAGGTACCCAGGCACCATTTACCAACGCTATATCTGTTGTCTGGTCTGGTCTCCCTGGCCCATCAATCCCCTGATCGTCATGGTAGCCAAATGAAACCCAGGCACTACCAGTATTCCAACTACGACCAACGGTCATATCAATATCGAAGCGCTCACGATCACTTTTTGCCGACTGTGAGGCCTGAACATTCAGCGTAGCCCCTTCAAAATCACTTTTTGTAATGATATTGATAACACCGGCAACTGCATCAGAACCATACACAGCGGATGAAGCACTTTTTAGGACTTCGATCCTTTCAATCGTCGATGTCGGTATCATGTTCAAATCAACTGCATAACCAGCTGATGGGGCTGTACCCGAAACAAAGCGGCGACCATTTACCAACACCAAAGTTCTGGCAACTCCTGCGTTACGCAAAGATGTAGTATTAATACCCGATGTATTTAGCGAAAAAGTTGAATTGGACTGATCCGTACCTGCAATTGCAACTGGCGTTTTTTGCAGTACATCAGCCACGTTGGTAGCACCGGTAAGACGAATTTCTTCCGCAGTTATAACAGTGACCGGTACTGAGCTTTCAAAATCGGTCCGCCTGATACGTGACCCCGTGACCTCAATACGCTCGACCCTGGCTTCGCTGTCCTCTTGTGCCAGCGCAGGCGCAGCAACCAGACTCAGGCTGGCTGCTACAGAGGTAAGCAATCCCGTACGGATTGCCAGCGATAATTTATTATAGCTTTTCATGTAATTCTCCCATGGTTGCAGACAAATGCTTGTCCAGCTGGGGTGCTGTGTTCGCACCTGCTTGCAAAAGCTAAACCTGAGAGTTCCCCGACTCTAGCGCTATTCCGCCAAAGGGAGCTGCATCGTGACCGAGTGGGGGCAAAGCGCCCTAAGGATTTCGCTCGGCTCCAAGGCCCATTCCATCGCTCGGGTTGAAATGGGGGTTTGCAGGTGCGAAACAGAATTCCAATCGTGCTGGCTTTTGCGTAAAGTGACTTGATGAAACAATCCTCTGCACAAACACCTGGCTTATCCTGGCTGCCACCTGCGCGCTGGTTTTTACTGGCGAGTCTGGCGTATTTGCTGGTGACGCTCATTGCCACCAGTCATAACTACCACTCGTTGCTTAGCATGGGCGTACAGCGCGACTGGAGTCAGGTGTTTCATCGGGTTGCCCCTAACTGGCTGATATGGGCCCTGCTGACGCCGTTTATTGTCCGTTTTACTCAGCATTACCCCTGGAATGAAAGCAAGCGCTGGCAATGCCTGCTGACGCAGCTGACTGCGGCTGTCGTTTTCCTGGCGCTGAACTGGTTGCTCATCGCTAGCTACGTATACTTGTTCATCAACCCGGAGCAACAGCTGAGTTTTGGTTATGTGCTCAGCCGTTATTTTGCCAACCCCTTTCATATTCACTGGGGGGTGTATCTGGGCACTGTCACCGCCTGTTTTTTGCTGCAGTACTATCGCAGTTTCCACCAAAGCCAGCTGCGCACACAACAATTGGAAAAAGGCCTGTTAAAAGCTGAATTGCAAGCACTCAAATCCCAGTTGAACCCGCATTTTTTGTTGAATACCTTAAATGCCATTGTCAGCCTGATACGCACCGAGGATAAAACCAAGGCCTTGCAAGCCACCAACCAACTGAGTCAGCTGCTACGCTTTGTGCTACAGACCCAACAGCAAGAGGCAGTGCCTCTGCGTCATGAGTGGCAATTTATGGATTTGTACTTCGCCCTGCAGCGACTGCGCTTTGGCGAGCGCTTGCAGCTGGATATTGCACTGGATGAACAGCTGGATAACTGCCTGGTACCACCGCTGTTGTTGCAACCCTTGTTTGAAAATGCCATTGAGCACAGCTGCAAGTTGGTCAGTGCTACGTCAACAATTGCCGTCCGTATCAGTCTGGATCCAGACCAACAGATGGTGACAGTATTGGTACAAAACAGCTATGCCTCCCATAACCCACGCCAGGGCTTTGGCATCGGACTAAGTAACACCCGAGCCCGTTTGCAAGCCTTTTTTGGTCCTGAAGCCAGCTTAAAACATGGACCTAGCGGGCCGGATCACTACACCACCACACTGCGTTTTCCAATGATACTAGATGCAAAAGAGGCTGGAGATAGACCATGAGTTACCGCTGCCTGATTGTCGATGATGAACCATTAGTCCGTGCCAGCATTCGCTATTTGTTAGCAGAGCATGCCGATATGGAAGTGATCGCTGAAGCTGAAAATGGCCAGCAAGCACTGCAAGCCATCGAAGACCTGCAACCTGATTTGCTATTCCTGGACATTGATATGCCAGGTATGGATGGGCTGGAGCTGCTGCAACAACTGGTAAAGCCGCCTGTGGTGGTATTCTGTACCGCTTATGCCGAGCACGCCGTCACCGCCTTTGAGCTCTCTGCACAGGACTACCTGCTAAAGCCCTTTAGCGATGAGCGCTTTCTGCAGATGCTCAATCGCTGCCGACAGAAGCTGCAACAACGGGATACGTTATCCTGGCAGCAGCTGCAACTTATTTCGCAGCAACTGGCAGCCAAATCAGGCTATAAAGAGAAAATTATCATTCGGGATCCGGGCCGGGTGAAAATCATTCCGGTCAAAGACATCTGCTGGGTGGGCAGCTCAGGCAACTACGTCGAGTTTCATCTGCAAAACGACGAGCGCAGTTATCTGCTGCGTGAAACCATGACCCGGCTGGAGCAACAACTGGATCCGGCTATCTTTGCCAGAGTACACCGCTGCACTCTGGTGCGCAAAAGCGAGATCATTGAGCTGCGACCTGGCGATAAGGGCGATGCCACCCTGGTGCTAAAAAATGGCCAGTTGGTGCAGATGTCACGCAATTACCGCCACGTGCTGCAGGAATTGTTTGAATCCTGAGCCAACCGCCCAAAATTGCTGTGGCGCCGTTACCGAAAGTGCGCCACTTACCCCGAATTCCGCATCCCTGCCGCAATACCGGCGATGGTGACCATCAAGGCACGCTGGATCTGCGGACTTAACTGCTCTGGCTGATTGCGCTGTCGATGCAGCAACTCAACCTGCAGTAAGTGCAAGGGATCGACATAGGTATTGCGCAGCATAATGGACTCACGGATCCAGCTTTCATTTTCCATCAGCTCCCGGTGCTTCGTCAGGCTCAGCAGCAATTGCTGATCGTGCGCCAGCTGGTTGCGCAGTTGTTCACCGAGCCCATGCAACTCGGCAGGCACCAGCCGCTGATCGTAATAAGCAGAAATCTCACTATCGGCTTTTAAGAACACCATTTCCAGCATCGATAAGCGGGTGGCGAAAAATGGCCAGGCTTGCTGCATCTCGGTCAGCACTGCTTGCTCGCCTTGATCCAGCACCTGCTGCAGCGCATTGCCGGCACCCAGCCAGGCGGGCAACATCAAGCGGTTTTGTGACCAGGCAAAAATCCATGGAATAGCACGTAAACTCTCAACCCCACCCTTAGGGTTACGTTTGGCGGGCCGGCTGCCAAGTGGTAACTGGCCTAATTCCTGCTCTGGCGTGGCCGCGCGGAAATAGCGCACAAAATCCGGATGCTCACGTACCATGGCTCGATACGCCTGGCAGGAGCGTTCAGCCAGCTCCGTCATCACCCGGCGCCAGCTGTTCTTTGGGACCGGCGGTGGCAACAGCATACCTTCCAGCACCGCGCTGGCATAAAGGCTCAGGCTGCGCTCAGCCAGTTTGGGCAGGCCAAATTTAAAGCGGATCATCTCGCCTTGCTCGGTCACTCGAAAGCCACCATCCAAGGAGCCTGGCGGCTGTGATAAAATAGCCGCATGGGCCGGAGCGCCACCGCGACCAATGGTACCACCACGGCCGTGGAACAAGGTAAGCTGCACACCGGCATCACTGCATACTTTCACCAAAGCCTCTTGAGCGCTGTACTGTGCCCAGGAAGCTGCCAGCACACCCGCATCCTTGGCGGAGTCGGAATAGCCAATCATCACTTCCTGCTGGCCCTGGATATAACCACGGTACCAATCAATTGCCAGCAACTGCTCAATGCAATGCGGTGCCTGCTGCAAATCACTTAAAGTTTCAAATAAGGGAGCAACCCGCATGCCAAACCCAATGCCGGCTTCTTTGAGCAACAGCTGCACCGCCAGCACATCAGATGGCTTACCGGCCATTGAAATCACATAGGTGCCTAAGGCTTCTTCACCATGACGCGCCACCATCTCGCAGGTATCCAGCACTTCCTGCACCTCTGCCGATGGTTGCCATTGCTTGGGAAACAAAGGCCGGCGATTGGGCAACTCGCGCAGTAAAAATGCCTGCCGGTCCTCTTCGCTCCAGGCCGCATAGTCACCAAGCCCCAGATGACGGGTCAGCTCACTGAACACAGCAGCGTGACGGGCGGCATCCTGGCGGATATCCAGTTTAAGCAGGGTAACCCCAAAGCAATACACCCGGCGGATGGTATCCTGCAGCCTGCCATCAGCAATTTGCGCCATGCCGCATTCACGTAACGAGCGATCACACAGCAGCAAAGGCTCCAGCAGTTGCTCACGCTGCCAGATTAAATCCGCCGGTCGCTGCAGCCGATCCCGACTGACCGCTTCTGTCAGCCAGTCGCGGGTGGTACTAAGTTGCTGCTGCAACTGTTTCAGCACAGCACGGTATGGCTCGAAGGCCCCCTCACTGAGCTGCTGCAACTCATCATTGGCCTGGTTCATCGACAGCTCTTTGCTGAGCACATCCAGATCCTGAATAAACAAATCGGCCGCTTTCCAGCGACTGAGTAGCAGTACCTGGCGGGTGACCTTGGCCGTGACAAAAGGGTTGCCATCGCGATCACCGCCCATCCAGGAGGCAAAACGCACCGGAGTCGCATCCAGCGGCAGTGACTGGCCGGCAGCATCCCGCATCCAGCTATCCAGCTCACGTAAAAAAGCGGGTACAGCCTGCCACAGCGAGCTCTCAATCATGGCAAAGCCGGATTTGGCTTCATCCACCGGCGTTGGGCGCTGCTCGCGAATTTCATTGGTAAACCACAACTGAGCAATCAGCTCCTGCATGCGTTCACGCAGCCGCAGCTGCTCACAATCGGCGCGTTGTTGCTCCAGTGCAGATAAACAATCGGCGATTTCGGTGAGCTTATGGATCACGGTGCGACGCGATACTTCAGTGGGGTGCGCGGTCAGCACCAGCTCTATCGCCAGCTTATCCACAGCTGTTGCGATGGCTGCCGGATCCAACCTGGCAGCCTGCAAATGTTTCAGCATCGCCTGCAAGGGCGCAGCCTGCGGATCTTCCGCCAGCACTTCCTGGCTGGTGCTGTGCTGCTGCTCGGCCAGGTTGGCCAGATTTAAAAAATGGGCAAACGCACGGGCAACCGGCAGCAGCTCATCATCACTCAGCGATTGCAGCAGCTGCTTTAATTGCTGCTCACGGTCACTATCACCCGCCCGCGCTTCTTTGGAGAGCTGGCGAATTTGTTCAATGCGTTGGTAAACATCCTCACCCAAGTGCTGGCGGATCAAATCACCCAACTGGGTTCCCAGTAAGCCGACATTGGCTCGCAAGGCTGCATAATGTTCCATAACACTCTCCCTACCCTTTGCTATGCCTATACCCTAATGCCAAGGAGAGCTGTACTCAAGCATGATAGCTTACCAAGAGAGCGACATTCTGCCTTTTGGCAGGGAATATGCCCAACGAGTCTTACGATGCGAATTTCACTAGGAGATAAATTGCTTGAGGTTACTTGGGGACAGACTCTTTTGTTATCGGTAATTTACCATTATGATAATGTTTTTAGCGCACAAGGAGCGTCTCTATGATTACACACATTATCTCCCGCCTGGTTGTGATTGGCCTGCTGTTTTGCAGCCAGGCGCTGCTGGCACAAAGTGCTGTCTGGCAAGTCAGTAACGACCAGCATCAGCTATTTATTGGTGGCACCGTGCATTTACTGCCAGCCAACGAATTTCCGCTACCAGCCGAGTTCGATAAAGCCTACCAGCAGGCAGAAAAACTGGTGTTTGAAGTGGATATGAGCAAGATGATGGATCCCAGCATTGGTCCCATGATGCTGAACTATGCCATGTACCAGGATGGTCGCACCCTGAACTCCGTACTAAGCCCGGACAGCTATCAGCGTCTGCAGCAGGCCGCGGCTGAGCTTGGTGTGGATACCAAGGCGCTGGCCCCCTTCAAACCGGATTTTGTACTGCTCCAAATGCTGCAGCTCAAACTGCAACAACTGGGCATGGCCGGTGAAGGCGTCGATATGCACTTTTTCACCAAAGGTGCGCAAGATAATAAAAGCAAAGCCTTTCTGGAAACCATCGAGCAGCAATTTGCACTGCTGTTTTCTATCTCTGATGGCTATGAAGACGACTGGATAGCGCAGAATCTGGATCAACTGGATGAAACCGAGCAGTTTATGCAAAAAACCCTGGCAGCCTGGCGCAGTGGTGATCAGGCAGCACTGGCGGAACTGGTTAGCGACATGCAGGCAACCGAAGTAGGCCAACGTTTTTATCAGCGCCTGCTCACCGAGCGCAATAAGAACTGGGCCGAGCAAATCGATGCCATGCTGCAAAATTCACAAGTGGAGTTTGTGTTGGTAGGCGCCCTGCACCTGGCCGGGCCGGACAATGTGCTGGACTTACTGGCTGAACGTGGTTATCAGGTGCGGCAACTCAGCGCCAACTAACTGCAGCACTGGTAAGCAGGCTAATAGTCTGCTTGCCAGTATTGTTCCAGTTGCTCAATCATATCCGCAGGATAATCCGCCTGATACAAACGGCGCATCGTACCATCCAGATAGCTTTGCTGAAGCGCATCCTGCCAGCGCTGTACCCGCTCTACCGGTATAGCCGGAGAAAATGCCAGATACAAATACGAGTGGTACAGCGGTTGCCAACGCTGCAGCGTTACATCTCCCATGTGGAAAAACTCTCCGTAACGCAGAGCATTCAGTGCAATCACTTCCGCCCTGCCTCGCTCAGCCATCACCTGACATTCATGCGCATTGGCCACCACCGACAAATTACGCCCTTCTTCAAAGCCCAACTGTTTAAAATACCCCAGCTGCGCTGAGCTACGATAAGCGCAACCACGAAGTCTAGCTGCAGCAAAATCCGCCGGATGAGCTACCACTTCCGGCAAGGTATACAACTGCATATCAAAGTATTTGAGCGGCCCAACCCACTGAAACTGCGCCTCGCGCGCTGGGGTTCGCACCGTTTCAAACAGCACTGTATTTGGTTCTGCTTTTGCCAGCTCCATGGCGCGGGCCCAGGGCAACAGCGAAAAGCGCAGCCGTTCGCCCAGCTGCTGCTGCAAATGCTGAATCAGCTGAATCGTGACACCATCGATTTGGCCCGCTTCATTGATGTACTGAGATGGTGGGCTATGCTCCGTCAGAAAATGCAGTTCAGGCTCGGCTGTAACTTCAGCCACCACACTGGCTGCCAACACCAAACTCAGGTAAAACCCAGCTACTAATCGCATAATGGAAGGCTACCAAAGTACTCTGAAGTTACTGCAACTATAGCAGCCCAAACGCCCGATGGCAGCGCGCAATTAATCTGGGCGTGGTTTATTCTGCCGCAGCGACTTGGTGGCACCGCGTTGTTTTTTCTGCTGAATGCGCCGCTGCTGGCTGCCATAGGTTGGCTTGGTGGCTTTGCGCTTTTTTTGCTGCACAGCGGCAGCAGCGATCAGCTCGGTTAACTGCGCCAGCGCCAGCTCGCGGTTTTGTTCCTGGCTACGGCTTTGCTGGCACTTAATCAGAATTTTGCCGCTTTGGGTAATGCGGTGATCGGCCCGGTGCAGCAAACGCTGCTGCAGCCAATCGGGCAACGAACTTTGCCGTATATCCAGCACCAACTGCACCGCCGTCGAGGTTTTATTGACATGCTGGCCACCCGGCCCACTGGCCCGGATAAACTGCCATTCCAGCTCGTCTTCTGCCAGCTCAAGCTGGTCGTTGATCCTGATCATCGTGTCATTGCCTCCATCCGGTTAGAGTACCATACTGTTTGGAGAAAAGTGCCCTTTAGCCTTGCCCAACGCGGTGAGCGTCGCCTAAAGTCGCATGGCTACCAACAGCTTGCTGATAGATACTGGTACAAAATAGGAGCCCTTATGCCTTCTGCCCTTGGCATCGACTGGAAACAACATCTGAAATCCGGCCAGCGCATTTTTATTGGCTCGCATGCGGCGGTGCCAAACGCACTGATGGACGACTTGATAGCCCATGCCCGCCAGCTGCATGATATCGAAATTGTTCAGTTGCTCACCCTGTCCGACAATGCCTGGGCCAACCCGGATCAGCAACACCGCTTTAAAGTGAATACCTTTTTTATTGGCGGTGACACCATTCGTCAGGCCGTGGCAGAGGGCCGGGCCGATTACACCCCTTGCTTTATGTCGGATATTCCGCATCTTTTTACCGACGATATTCTGCCACTGGATGCCGCCCTGATTATGGTGAGTCCGGCCGATCAACATGGCTACCATTCGCTCGGTGTGTCGGTGGATGTGGTGGCTGCTGCCGCCAAGGCAGCCAAAACAGTCATTGCTCAGATAAACCCGCTGATGCCGGTGACCTATGGCCAAAGCTTTATTCACCGCGACCAGATTGACCTCAGTATCGAATGCGAGCAGCCACTACCCGAGCTACCGCCGATGGATACCGACAATGAGGTCAGTGAACGTATCGGCCAGTACATTGCACTGCTGGTAGAGGATGGTGCCACCATACAGCTCGGTGTCGGCCGTATTTGCAATGCGGTGCTGAAGTACCTGGGCAACCACAAAGACTTGGGCGTGCACAGTGACATGATCACCGATGGCATCATGGCGCTGATCCAGAAAGGCGTGATCACCAACCGGCGCAAAACCTTTCACCCGGGCAAAGTGGTGACCAGCTTTTTCGTCGGCAGTAAGGCGCTGTACGATTTTGTCCATCACAATCCGCATATCGGCTTTTATCCCAGCGAGTACGTCAACTCCCCCGCCAACATTGCACGCAACGAGCGAATGATGGCCATAAACAGCGCCATTGAGGTGGATTTGACCGGCCAGGTGGTGGCAGACTCCATTGGCCATCAGTTTTACAGCGGCATTGGTGGCCAGGTCGATTTCAGTCGAGGTGCTTCGATGAGCGTGGGCGGCAAACCCATTGTCGCGCTGCCCTCCACCACCGAAGATGGCAAAACCTCGCGCATTGTACCGCATATCCGCGAAGGCGCCGGTGTAGTGACCAGCCGGGCCCATGTGCACTATGTAGTCACCGAGTTTGGCGTGGCCTCCTTGCGTGGTAAAAGCATCCGCGAGCGGGCGCTGGAGCTAATCCGGGTTGCCCACCCCAAGTTTCGCCACCAACTGCTGCAAAAAGTGCGGGAACATTACTGGGTGCCGCATTACCAACAACAAACGCCGGTAGATGTGCCGGAGCTTGGCAAGGTAGGTTTTAAAGAGTTACGTATTGCAGGCGAAAGCTTTGATCTAAGGCCATTAAACCCATCCGATGAACGGCGCTTGCAGGAGTTCTTTTATTCACACACCAAAGAAACCCTGCAACTGCGCTACAACGCCGTGCCCACCCAGATGAGCCGGGAAAAATCCTGCAACCTGGTCAGTGTCGATCAATCGAAAGACTTGGCCCTGTGCATCGTGCGGCAAAAAGGGTCGGCGGTGCAAATTCAGGCGGTAGGCCGCTATTACCTGCTGCCCGCAGCCAACAGCTGCGAAGTCGCCTTTGTCACCCGGGAAAAGTACCAGGGCCAGGGCATGGCCAAACGGCTGTTGGATGAAATGATTGCCATTGCCAAAGCGCGGGGTTTAGATGCCATGCTGGCCTATGTACGGGCCGATAACCAGCCCATGCTGAGCGTGTTTGAAAAAGCCGGTTTTGTCCGCCTGCCTGCCGATGAACCGGGCGAAGTCACCCTGAAACTGACGCTGCCGCATAAGAGCAAGGAGTAACCGATGCCACTGACCTTATTCAGCCATGCCCGCTGCGCCTTGCACAACCCGGACCCGGAGCATCCGGAGCAGCCGGCCAGGCTGCATGCCATCAATGACCAGCTGGTCCGCTCCGGCCTTGAGTATGTGATTAAACAAGCCGATGCCCGCCCGGCCGAAGTCACTGATTTGTACCGGGCCCACAGCAAGCTGTACATTGATGAGTTGTTTGCCAAAGCACCAACCGAAGGCCAGATTTGGCTGGATCCGGATACACCAATGACGCCGAAAAGCCTGCCAGCCGCACTGCTGGCGGCGGGCTCCGGCATTCAGGCGGTGGATGAGGTGATGCAGGCCGACAACCAACAGGCCTTTTGTGCGATACGGCCGCCGGGCCATCATGCCACCGCCGATCAGGCCATGGGGTTTTGCCTGCTGAACAACATCGCCATCGCGGCCAGCTATGCGCTGGATCGGTATCAGCTAGAGCGCGTGGCCATCGTCGACTTTGATGTGCACCATGGCAACGGCACCGAAGCGATTTTCCGCCATGATGAGCGGGTGTTGTTTTGCTCGTCCTATCAGCAGGCCCTGTACCCCAACAGCGGCGATGACAGCAGCACCGATCGCATTCTGAACCTGCCTCTGCCCGCTGGCTGCAAAGGTGAGCAATGGCGTAAAGCAGTGCAACAGCGCTGGTTTGCTGCGCTGGACGCCTTTGCGCCGCAGCTGATTTTTATTTCCGCCGGCTTCGACGGCCATGCCGAAGACGAGATGTCGCAGTTTTTACTCAAAGAAGACGACTACGCCTGGCTGACCGGAGAGCTGAAACAACTGGCCAGCCGCCACTGCCATGGCCGCATGGTCTCAATGCTGGAGGGCGGCTACGATTTAAGCTCACTCGGGCGCAGCGTGGTAGCGCATGTAAAAGCCATGCTGTGAAGGCTGGCTTTCTGCTATGCCGCTTAGGGCGTTCGTGGCACAAAAATGACCAATAGCCGGGATTGAATTGTTTAATATATTCTACCAGCTCACAAAATTGTTAATTAGTACGCACCAAGCAGTTATGCAGGCGTTGATATATCTATTTAACTATCTATAATACCCGCATTATTACATTAACAGAATGATTGCAATGCTGGGATGGCAATTAATCAAGCGTCAGGCCGTAGCCGTTGGCTTAGCGCTACTACTGTTGATGATCGCAACCAAGGTGGAGGCAGGTGTGTTTGGTTGGTTTAAAAGAACAGAAATTCAGTGGTCACCGGAGATTCGAGGGGTTCTCTTCAATCAGGGGGAGCCTGTGACTAATAGAGAAGTGAAGCGCAGGTTATATTATGAAGGTAAAGAGCGCTACGATAGCGTGGCCACCGATGCACACGGTCATTTTTACTTTCCCCGTAAAACACTTAAGGTTCGTCGTGTCTTATTTGATGTTAGTGTTGCCATGGAGTTATATGTAACTGAGTATCCTGACAAAAAGGATGAAGATCTGGTTTTTAGTATCGGTAATCTGAACCATCTTAATTACCAAAGCCTTAATCTCATTCTCAGTGACATGCAATGCGAATTAACAGCCCCGTCCAAAAACGAGCAACTTAAATATCTGGAGAACCCAGAGCTTTTGGAGATAGCACCGTCTTTTACTTCTAAATGCTCATTTACTCATTCCAGTAAGGCTTTGTTCTCAGATGAAGAACTGCAACAAATAATAGATGAAGACTCAAAGAATATAGAAAGCTTTTAAGTCTTAACAACAAGGACGACTCGACTATGAAGACAATCACTCCGAGAGCAGCAGTATGGCTAGCAAGAGCACCATATGAAGTACAAGGTGTGAAAGCTGGACAAAGCTTTACTGGTGGTCAAAGGTTTATCACTGAACACTTTGATTTCAATCAAACAGGTGGAGTAGTCCATGCTGTGTCGGGCAGCATACTTTCGACACTATTTAACCGCACCACTGGCTTTGCTGTTGTTGGCAAGGGCAAAGGCCGCTTTAGTGGCGATGTCGCTATCGGGATCCGTGGTACCAATATGACCAGTGGCCGGGACTGGTTTAGTAACCTGAATGCCGGTATTGCCGTCGCCGATAACCAAAGCCGGGTGCATGCCGGTTTTCAAAAGGTGTTTCACAGCATGCAGCCTGCACTGGAACGGCAGCTTGCCCCTTTATTACGCAACAGTAGCAATGGGCTTGTGCATTGTGCCGGCCATAGTCTGGGCGGTGCGCTTGCCCACCTGGCCGCTGTTTGGGTGAAACAACATTTTGGCAACCGGGTGGCGCTGTATACCTTTGGTGCGCCACGGGTTGGCCTGAATGACTTTGCGCTGAAATCATCCGGCAGCATTGATAAAATTTACCGTTGTGTGCATGGGGATGACCCTGTGCCTATGGTGCCGGTATGGCCGTTTTTTCACGCCCCGCTGAATGGCAGCAGTGTGTTGCTTACCTCGGCAACCGGTATTAACCCTTTTTCTCATTCCATGATGGCTACCCCCGGCTATGTCACCACGGCTCGCGGCCAATGGGAAGACTTGCAGCGCCGTGGCGATACCATCAAGGCCGTGCGCTTAAGCTACGACCGGCGTTTTGAGTGCCACTTTAGCAACCATTGGCAGGAAAAACTGATGCATGCACTGATCACCCTGCTGAAGGATGCCGGTGTGTTAGCTGGTGTAACGTTGCAAATGGCGACTAGCGGCATCATGACATTTTACGATCACCTGGCCGCCACGATTGAGAAAGTCGTTCTAATGTCCCCACAGCTTGAAGCGCAGGTATTGGGTTTGCTCGGCCATATGCTGGTTTTTGCCGGTAAGCTTGCAGTCACCATTACTGAACTGAGCGCACGCTTTATTCGCTGGGTATTTCAAGTCACGTTGGAAGCCATGTACAGCAAAGCCCGCCGCGCGGTTGACATGCTGAACTAATGGGTTCCGGAAGTTGTAACTGTGCCCCCAGTGCTGGGGCATTTTTAAAAGGTGTATGTACGTTGGCAGCAGTAATTAGTAAAAAAGAAGCGATCGCTTTGTTGAAACATTGGCAAAACCAAGGGCATTCCTTGCTTTCATTGTTTCGGGTACAAAATGGCAGCCGTGGTACTCTGATGATTAGCTTACCAGATTATGTCAGCAATCAATGGCTGACAGTAAAAGGAGACTATGCCAGTTACGAATTGGCGCTGGCCGCTTTTGGCCAATGGCTTGACGACTTGTTGGCTGGTAAATTGCTCTAGGGAGCACCGCAATAATATCAACCTGAACTGTCGGTGTTTACGAGGGCCAAAACTGCTATAATGCCGGCTGTTTAAACCCCGCTGGCTCTTTGCCATCGTCACGGAGCCAGACCTATGACTGCATCTGATTTTGCCTCACTCACGCTAACCCCATCGCTGCTTGCTACCTTGCAGGAGCTGAACTACCAGCAGATGACCCCTATCCAGCAACAAAGCCTGCCGGCCATTCTGGCGGGCAAGGATGTGATTGCACAAGCACAAACCGGCTCGGGCAAAACCGCCGCCTTTGCACTGGGCATGCTGACTAAGCTGAACGTGAAGCGTTTTCGCATTCAGGGCCTGGTACTGTGCCCTACCCGCGAGCTGGCCGAACAGGTGGCAAAAGAGCTGCGCACCCTGGGACGCAGCATTCACAACATCAAGGTACTGACCTTGTGCGGTGGCGTGCCTGCCCGCCATCAGATTTTATCGCTGGAACATGGCGCGCACATTCTGGTAGGCACCCCTGGCCGGGTGCTGGATCATTTGCAGCAGCAGCGGCTGGATCTTACTGAACTTAGCATGCTGGTGCTGGATGAAGCCGATCGCATGCTGGATATGGGCTTTTTGGACGATGTCGCCACCATTGCCGCCGCCACGCCGGCCGGGCGGCAAACCTTGTTATTCAGCGCCACGTACCCTACCGGCATTGAGCAACTGGCCGCCCGTTTGTTGCAACACCCCCAGCGGGTGTCGGTGGCAGCCAGTGCAAGCCACAACGCCATTGAACAACAGTTTTTTGCGTTGGCGGGCACCAAACCAGAACAGGCGGTTATGTTGCTGCTGCATCACTTTCAGCCAGAAAGCTGCGTGGTGTTCTGCAACACCAAGCGGGTGACCCAGCAACTGGCCGATGCCTTGCAGCAGCATGGCTTTAGTGCCAAGGCCTTGCATGGCGATTTGGAGCAAAAAGACCGCGACCAAACCCTGCTGCAATTTGCTAATAAAAGCGCCCGCATTTTGGTGGCGACCGATGTGGCTGCCCGCGGCCTGGATATCAGCGAGCTGGATCTGGTCATCAATGCCGAGCTGGCGCACGATGCCGACACCCACACCCATCGCATTGGCCGCACCGGCCGCGCTGGCGCCAAAGGCCTGGCCGTCACCCTGGCCGATAGCAAAGACGACTACAAACTCAGCCTGCTGCAAGATGAACTAAGCCAAACCATTGCTCTGCAAGCGCTGCCTGATGCGGCTTTGCTCAACAGCAGGCCAGCCGCCGCCGACATGGTGACCCTGCAAATTCAGGGCGGCAAGAAGCAAAAACTACGTCCGGGCGATATTGTTGGCGCTTTAACACGCGATCAGCAAATTGCTTTTGAGGATGTCGGTAAAATTCAGCTGCATGATTTGTGGGCCTATGTGGCGGTGAAACGCAGTGCGGCGAAAAAAGCACTGCAGATTTTAAATCACGATAAAATGAAAGGCCGTAACTTCCGCGCCTGGCAGCTGTAACCACTCCAGGCTGCCAGCCACACAACCAGCGCTACAGTTTAAAGCCCTGCAACGATGTTTTCATCCGCGCTGCCATACTTCGCAATTGCTGGCTGGCACCGGTTAACTCGTTCGATTTGGCGGTGGTATCCTGTACCGCATTGGCAATGTGCTCCATATTCTCATTGATAGTCGCAGAGACCGTGGCCAGCTCTTCCGTCGCACTGGCCAGCTGATCATTGACATCGGTAATGCTGGATACCGCCTGATTGATCTTAGCCAGCGTTTTTCCGGCTTGCTGCGAGCGCTCGATGGTTTGCTCGGTTTCCTGCTGACTGGATGCCATGGATTGTACCGCCTGCTCAGAATCGTGCTGAATGTCCTGAATGCGCTGATTGATGCCCTGCGTTGACTCCTGCGACCGGCTGGCCAGGGTGCGCACTTCATCGGCGACCACCGCAAAACCACGCCCCATTTCGCCGGCCCGGGCCGCTTCAATGGCGGCATTTAATGCCAGCAAATTGGTTTGCTCAGCAATATTACCAATGACATCCGTGACCGCCCCCACCTCCTCACTGCGTTTGGATAGCTGCTGAATCACAGTACCAACTTGTTCAATTTTCTGCTTCAACGCCTCAATCGCCAAAATGGTATCTTCCACCGCTTTGGTGCCAGAGCGGGTTTGCTGATCGGCATCCCGGGCCGATTGCGCAGCCGTGGCAGCATTGCGCGCCATGTCTTCACAGGTGGCCGTCATTTCACTGACCGCGGTGGCAACCTGGGCGGTTTGGTCCATCACACTTTGTAAAATATGCTGGGTTTGCTGGCTGGTATCATCCAGCATTGCCGATTGTTCGGCCAATTGCTCAGCCATCTCTGTTTGCTGGCTAATAATTTCCCGCAATCGCTGCACCAAACCACTCAGTGCCGCCAGTAAGCTGCTGTTATCGCCGGGCTTGAGGGCAAAATCAGCCCGAAAATCGCCGCCAGCAACCTGACGGACCAAGGCCCGGGCACTGGCCACCTCCCCCCCTAACTGGCTTAACAACCACTGCCGGATATACAGCGACAACCCCACTGTTATTGCGATAATCAACACGACCACCAGCGCAATACGGGCAGCGACGGCCCAAAAGGCCGCTTGGACATCATCAATGTAAATGCCCGAGCCTAGCACCCAGCCCCACTGCGGGTCCCGGTCAACAAAGGACAGCTTGGTGTAACGCTCCTCAGTCAGCCCACCACCGGCAAGTGGCTTCGGCCACTGGTATTCAACAAAGCCGGAACCATAGCGATTGACCGCATCCACAAAGCTGACAAACAAGTTGGCGTTGTCCAGACGCTGCGACTGGCGGCCATCTTTGCTGCGCATCTGAGTCGCGTAGTGAAAGTTGCGCTCATCCAAAATGGTGCCATCCAGCCTGGGTGCCGTCGGGTGCATAATCATCCGCGGAATAGGCCGTCCCATGTCGTTGATCCAGATGTATTCGGTACCATCGTAACGAATGGCTTGAATGGCTTGCAAAGCCTGCTGTTGTGCTTGCTCTGTGGTTAGCTCACCACTGGCCTCCAATTGCTGGTAATGTTGCACCAGATGCAAGCCGGCTTCGATAATCGCCATCACCCGGGCTTCCCGCCCTTGCATCAGGCTGGTGTTCAGCGCATTAAGCGCCACGGTTGCCAGCAACAAAAAGCCGATTAAGGCTACCAGCGGTATAGTGAGTAAGCGACCAGCCACCGTTGAAAAAAAGTTCATCCTTAGCTCCTTGTTGCCTGGCATCTTGGTTGAATAATTATTTGTACCTCATGCAGTTAAGGCGAGCGGAGCTGGGTTGTCAAGCAATAGGGCCTCGATTAGGACCAAGGTTGAAACCTACCGGCATCAGCCGTATTCCAGCCAGCATTTATCGCAAGTTGCCTGCCCGGTACTTGTACTAGCTACCCTAGCCCTTTAGGCTCAGGTTAGCCCGTACCTTTGGTGAGAGACCCATGCTAAATCTAACCCGCCCTTTGCTCTGGCTACTGGCCTGCTGCATCCCTGCCATCGCCGCTGAACCAGCGCATCCGCCCCAGTTCCCGGGTAGCCAATACCGCCCAAACGTCGCCACCGTAGAACAGGTGCTGGGGTACCCGCTTGGTCAACGGATTTCAGAGCCAACCGCCATTGCCCGCTACTTTGAACACCTGGCATCGGCGCACCCAGAGCAAGTAAGGCTGGTACCCTATGCTACAAGCTGGCAAGGCCGGCCGTTGTTTTATGTAGTGATTGGCAGTCCAACCCATATTGCACAGCTGGACCGCATTGAGGCCGATATGCGCCGGCTGGCTGATCCGCGAAACCTGCCAGCGGCAGAGGCCCGCTCGTTAATACAACAATTGCCTGCCAGCGTCTGGATTGCCAGTACCTTGCACGGCAATGAAATAAGCCCAGCCGATGCGGCTATGGCGCTAGCCTACCATTTGCTGGCCGATAGCAGTGAGCGCACCCAGGCCATTCTGGCCAATACCCTGGTATACATTGATCCGCTGCAAAACCCAGATGGCCATCACCGCTTTGTCAGTCGTTACTACGCCACCGTTGGGCTGGCACATTCTGCCGACCGCCTGTCGGCCGAGCACAATGAGCCCTGGCCCAATGGCCGCACCAACCATTACCTGTTCGATATGAACCGCGACTGGATTTCACTGACCCAGCCAGAAACCCGAGGTCGGGTGCACGCTCTGCAACAGATGTATCCGCTGATTTTTGTCGACTCGCATGAAATGGGCGGCGACATGGGCTATTACTTCAGCCCGGAGGCCGAACCCTACAACCCGCACATTCAGGCAGCACAGCGCACGGTGTTGCATAACATTGGCCGGAACAATGCCCATTGGTTTGATGAGCTGGGTTACGACTATTTTACCCGGGAAATTTTCGATGCCTTCTACCCTGGCTATGGCGCCAGCTGGCCGCTGTATTACGGCAGCATTGCCATGACCTATGAAATGGCCTCGGCCCGAGGTCATCAGTTCCGCAAGCGCGATGGCGACATCCTGACCTTTGCCGATGGCGTGCAGCGCAACTTTGTTGCCTTTAAAGCCACGCTGGAAACCGCCAGCCGCGAAGCGAATACCTTGCTGCAAAACTTCTACCAGTACCGCCTTTCGGCCAGCCAGCAAGGCGAGCAAGACGGCATTCGCAGTTACATTTTTCCGGCGCAGCGTGATACTGCTGGCCATCAGAAGCTGATGGGCGTGTTAAGCCAGCATGGCATTGAAGTCGACCAGGCCCAGGAAGACTTTCGCGCCTGCGGCAACAGCTACCAGTCAGGTGCCTACATCGTGCACACCAATCAACCCAGCTATCACCTGATCCGTACCCTGCTGGATGATACCGTGCCGATGGACCGCGAGTTTATCGCCCGCCAGGAAGAGCGCCGTGCCAACAACCTGCCCGATCAGATATACGACGTCACGGCCTGGTCGCTGCCGTTGATGTACAACCTGGAGCTCGACCGCTGCAACCGGGTGGTGCGTGTCAACGCCAGCCGTGTTGGGCCTGAAACCGTGCTGGCTGGCAGCGTGCAGCAACCTGAGGCACGCTTTGGCTATCTGATCCCCTGGGGCGATATGGCCAGTGCCCGTTTTATGAGCCAGGCACTGCAACAAGGGTTGCAGCTGCGCAGCAGTGATCTGCCCTTTACCCATCAAAATGGCAAGCGCTACCCGGCGGGCAGCCTGATCCTGAGCCGGGCGGATAACCCGGCAGGGTTGACCGGCCGGGTGCAACAACTGGCGGCCCAAACCGGTGCCATGGTAGAAGGCATTGACAGCAGCTGGGTGCTGGATGGGCCCAACTTTGGCTCGATGAATGTCAAAACCCTGCATGCACCACAAATCGCCATGGTTTGGGACGAACCAACCAATCCACTGAGCGCTGGCAGTGCCCGCTTTGTGCTGGAACAGGGCATTGGCTACCCGGTCACTGCCATTCGGCCAGCTCAATTGCGCACTGCGGACCTGAGCCATTATCAGGTGCTGATTTTGCCGGCAACCAGCCGCGCTGGCTACGTCGCAGCCCTCGGTCAGACAGGCCAGAACAATCTACGTCACTTTGTTGAGCGCGGCGGTGTACTGATAGCGCTTGGCAATGCCACCGAATGGCTGCTGGAAGGCGAGCAACCTTTGCTTGCCAGCAAGCGGGAATTTCGGGTGAGTGCGCAGGAAAAGCCGCTGAATGAACCGCGTGTGCCTGGGCGTTTGTTAGCAGAACACAGTGAGGTGCAGGCACTGCTGGAACCCTACCAAGCGGATCCCGACTGGGTACCGGGCTTCCTGGTCAATGCCCGTGTGGATCAAAACCATTGGCTGACCGCTGGCATCGCCCCGACCGTGCGCAGCATCTATGTTGGCAATCAGGTGTATCAGCCGCTGCGTATCAATGACGGGCGCAATGTGGTCAGTTTTAAAGGCCCGGATGAACTGCTGGCCGGTGGCTTTGTCTGGGATGAAAACCGGCTGCAAATTGCCCACAAGCCGCTGCTGATGGTGCAACCTGTAGGCCGTGGCCAGGTGATCGCCTTTACCCAGGAGCCGAATTTCCGTGCCTATGTCGATGGCATGCACCTGCTGTACATCAATGCCGTGTTCCGCGGCGCGGCGCACGCCACCCCACTGCGCTGAGTCTCTGCTATGCTTAATCCGCCCGGTCATTTGGCCGGGCTCTGTCACGCTGCTGTCATGCTGCACTGGCAGCATAGCCAGTGGCTACCAAGCTGGCACAGTTTCTGTATTCATTGCCAGTATCGGTTAAAACGAACTGCAAACCCGCTGTCGCTGCCTGCTTTTGGCGCATTGTGCACCAAAGCCATGCAGCAGGGCCTGATGAACTATTGAAACAAGGAGATCACCATGCCACTGAAGAAACAATTTCTGAAAAGCCGCCCTGTTGTGAAAGTGACTTTTGAGATCCCGGCCGAAGCCGCCAAAGCTGCCAGCAGCGCCTATGTTCTGTGTGAAGCCCAGGGTTGGCAGAAAGAGCCCCTGAAGCGGTTAAAAAATGGCGGCTTCAAAACCGTGCTGGAGCTACCCACCGATCAGCAGGACGACTTTGAGTTCCGTTATTGCCTGCTGGATGAGGCCGGTAATGAGCAGTACGACAACGACTGGCAGGCCGATGGCTACCGTCCTACCCCGCTTGGTGTGGAAAACTCGGTGGTGTCGGTACGGGCAAGTTAAGCTGATCGGTTGCATCCCTTTGGCGGTAAGGTATAACCTTGCCACTTTCAAAGAGGATGCACCGCAGTGTGAGCCGACTAGACCAGAACTTTTATCGCAATGGGCCAAACCACAGAGCCGGTGCCGATGTCAGCTTTACCGATATAGTTAAGCTGTTCGGCTTTCGTGGTATCCGCACTGGCCGTTGGGTCACGGCTGAAGAACAGCAGCGCGCCGCCAATCTGTTTTTCGATGCCCTATGCGACTTGCAGCAGCTGCTGCAGGTGCCAGAGCAAGTACTGTCACTGAATCAGTCGCTAACGCTCACCTTTGGCATTGGCGGCCAACCCGGCGTCTGCGCCCATTACCAACCGCGCGGTCGCATTTTAGCGCTGGCCAAAAATGCCGGTGCCGGCAGCCTGGCGCATGAATGGTTTCACGCCTTTGATCACTACATCGCCAGCAAGGTATTCCGTGATGCTGGCAATCAACATTTTGCCAGCCGCTGCTTTTTGCACCCACACCGAATCAAGCCCCACCCATTAAACCAGTTGCTGCTGGAGGGGTTCAAAACCCTGCTGCTATCCCCCGATGGCACCCAGTCCAGCGCCTGGTTTGTGCATTGCGCCGCCCTGGATCGCGCCCGCAATCAGCTGTACCTAGCGCAACCAGAGGAGCTGTGCGCCCGGGCTTTTGAAGCCATGCTGCAAGCCCAGCCACTGAAAAATCACTTCTTGGTTAGCGGTACCCGTCAAAGCGAGCTGGCCAAAGCAGGTGCCTACCCGGATGCAGAGCTACTACAACAACTCAGCACACACTGGCTTCGCTACTTCGCTTTACTGGGTCAGGTATTGATGGCTGCACAACGCGAATAAAGCAAACTGCAGCTACACTTGTGTTAACAGATAACTCTGGAGTCACTATGCTCAGGCGATGTATTTACCCAATGCTCTGGCTATATATCCTAAGCAATAGTGGGCCATTAGCAGCGCATGCCGATGACAAGCCAGCAGATACTTTGGTTATTATCGATGTTGTCGACTGGCTAAGCCCGGCTCACCAGGCCACGCATCAAGCCAGTGTGCTGCAAAAGATTTTGGCGAATCTGACTATCCCCCACCAAATCCAACAAATTACCCGCAACCGGGCCAGAATGCTGGTTCGCGAACACCCGACAGCTTGCATGCCCTGGCTGCTAAAAACACCCGAGCGATTGCAAGACTTTCAGTTCAGTGTGCCTTATATGGCAGAAAACGCCCTGCAGTTGGTGGTGAGAGACAATACCCCCCTCGCCCAGACACTGCACCAACAACGACAAGCCGGCCCAGTCAGGCTGGGCGAACTGCTGCTGCAACGACGCCCTCCCATCTTGGGCATTGAAACCAACCGCAGTTACGGTCAGAAAACCGATCAACTGCTTAGCGAGCTGCAACACTTGCCAGCCATCTACACCCGTACCAGCTCCAGCAACAATCCGGCCGAGCTTATCCCCATGCTGCAGCGCGGCTTTCTTGACATCATTATTGAGTATGAAATTGTGGCAAAAGAACACAGCAATGAGCTGGCATTTTTCCCGTTCGAAGAAACCGAAGCCTTTCAACTGAGTCATTTCGCCTGCTCCAACACCGAAGACATGGCCAGACTGCTACCTGCCTTGAACCAAAGCATCCAGATGCTCGGCCAGGATGAGGAGTTTCAACAACTCATGTTACTCAGCATCCCAGAACACTTTAAACAGCAAGCTCTGCAGTATCTTCGTGAAGCGCAGCAGAAGCCGTGAATCAAGGCTGGCAAAATAGCGAAAAAACGCTATGGTTTGAAGGAAGATAATAATAAGGAAGCGCTATGCCTATTACCCCCGAACTCAACGCTGAAATCCGAATTCTGAACCTGTACAACCTGGATAGCGTGCGCGAAGGCCTGAAAGCCCATAAAGACGCCGACGAAGCCACGAAAGCCGCCATCGCCCGCCTGCACCACAAAGGCTTACTTACCCAACCAGACGGCGGCTACCTCACCGATCTCGGCGTGCACTGCGCCGAGCACCTGCAAATGGCCCTGCGGATTTTGGATGTGCCGGGGTAATTGCCGCCCGCCAAACCCTCGGAGTTCGACGGGTTTGGCTGTTAACAGCCGAAAACGACATAGAGCCAGATACATGGGCGTAAGGCTATAGGAGTAAGATATGAACCGAACCCCAGCCATCAGTAACTTGCATATGAGCATGGCGATGGCTGCCACTAATCTCATCAGCTAAAATCCACTTAAAAAATATTCAGCAGATTTTCATCAAATAAAACCCCTGTAAGGCTATGAGCTTCGCAAAGCTCTTTAAAAACTGCGGAAGCATACAATGCTTTGCAGCCTTGAAGTTCTGATTTGAAAATCATCTTACCCGCTACATCTGACTCGTCAAATACCAACGTCTCAAGACCAAATGGGAAGCCACCTTGATACTTGATCAGGCTCTGCTCTTTCACCTCAGCCCCTAGCATCGTGCAATTGAATAAGGTGAGATCCTATCCTTCAACATGAATAGGCAGAAACTCACCATTAGCAGCAATATGCGCTGATAACGCATCGAATGCTTTACTATTCAAGACTAAAAAATTACCCCAAAATGATATATCGGTGAGAGGGTGCTTTGCATTGTAAGGGTGCGCTATACAGCTGGGTGTGACCCAGCGATCTGACAACCTGGTACATGAGCTCGATAGTTTTCGGACGATTTGATAGCCAGGGTCATTGATGAGTTTTGCCAGCTCAGTTAGGCTCAGCTGAACCACTTCGTAAGAATCCTCTGGACGTTTTAGGCGGTAAATCATGGCATGTATCCCTGATTGCTCTATGTGATGGTGACTCATGTGATCAGACAGGTCGTTATATTAAGGAAAATAAATTGATGCATCATGATTTGACATGCTAGCATATTGGCAACATACCGACATTATGGAAATCTTTGAATGGAATTCAAAAAGACTCCACACTTAAGCCATTACTCTGCTCCTGAAAGACCGCTTAATCCAAGCCCTCTTGAGATGATCATTTATCTCTATGAACAAAAAGCACATCACTTTCACCATGCAAAGCATCAATCAGCTTCAAAGTCTGAAACATCAGCACAAAGAGCTGAGCGAGAAGCAAAGCGTACTAGAGATTGGAAACACCTGAGGCTGGAGCGCAGAAAGATTGTGGCTCATATTAAGTTGCAGGAAAGCCTGGCAGCCTACAGGGAAGAGAGTAAGACAAAAAACATTCGTGAATTAGTGGCGGAAGAGCATCATCCTACAAAAAAACTGGCCCGAAATCTTAGGGCTGCCGGAGAGCCTAAGCCAACCCCCATCCACGAAGCGCATCACATCATACCCGGTAGTGGAAAGCACCGGCGCGAGCTCATGCTTCAAAGCCGCCTTAATTTGCATGGGTATGGTGTGGGTATCAATGATCCATTAAATGGCATTTGGTTAAGGAACTTTGCGAAAAATACGCCTGATGACTGGGCAACCCCAGAGTCTCCACCTCACCGCCCTATCCATACCTACAATTATGAAACCTGGATAGCCGCAATGTTTTCAAACGACAATCTGCCTGAGTCTGTGTTCTTATCCAGACTAAGAACCGTTAAACGAAAACTAAAAGATGGTACATTCCCTCCCAATATTCTTGAGAAAAGGAATAACTGATGGCAGTTTATCGCCTGAAGCCGGTCGAAAACAGCATTGAAGTATTGGATCTTAGCTTACTTCAGTTTGCTGACATCCTTGGCGATGAAGATTATGTGTTGATTCGAAGCCAACCCAGAACCAACGAGTCTTTATCCGCACGCTGGAAGCACACCGAATGCAAACTTGCCCCTTTTTATCAAAAAGGCCAAAGCATTCCAGATATTTCATACTGGGGATCGTATTTAGTGATGACTAAGCAGGCTTACAGTGTCTTTCAGGAGCCGCTAAGTCGTGAGGGTGAGTTTCTGCCGCTTAGTGTTTCAAATAAACCCATGTACATCTATATTCCTTTGACGTTTGGGCAAGAAGATAAAACCCGAACCGTAAAACACTTTGAAGATGGCTATGAGTGCGGTTTAGAGCAATTAGTATTTGATAAGACGGATGTGTCCAAAAAGTGGATTTTCAAGTCTGCTATGTATGGCTTTCATGCTTTGTTTGTATCAGAAGCATTCAAAGAACTTTTTGAGCAGTCAGGGTTCAGCGGAGTCATTTTCGACAGCGATTTAGCCGGCGCGTTTTAAATGCAGTATTGCTTGTTGTTGCTCAGTTTTCTAAGCCGCCTGTTCGGCAGTGAAGTTGCTGAAAAAGATACGTATCGCGGCGGTTAATTTCTAAGCTGCCTGTTCGGCAGTGAAGTGCCCACGGTTCCCGCCGAAACCACGCCGGTCTTTCTAAGCTGCATGTTCGGCAGTGAAGCTCAATAGGTGGCTCAATAGGTGGCTCAATAGTTTCTAAGCTGCCTGTTCGGCAGTGAAGGCCGGGGCCCTGGATGAAGACCTGCAGGCCCATTTCTAAGCTGCCTGTTCGGCATTGAAGACCGTGCAGCTGCTCAGTGGTGCCAGTATCACTTTCTAAGCTGCCTGTTCGGCAGTGAAGCAAAATCGAATACAAACAGCCTCGGTTCTACCTTTCTAAGCTGCCTGTTCGGCAGTGAAGCTGACAATAAACCACGGGGCTGCTGTGGGGTTTTTCTAAGCTGCCTGTTCGGCAGTGAAGGATCAATACGTGCGTAGGCTGTACGTAAATTGTTTCTAAGCTGCCTGTTCGGCAGTGAAGGGCTTTTGCTGCGGTGATCCCGATGGCTGCCATTTCTAAGCTGCCTGTTCGGCAGTGAAGATAGTCACCGAATATGGCGTGCTACTGCAAGTTTTCTAAGCTGCCTGTTCGGCAGTGAAGTGGCTTTTCCATCAGCTGCTAGCGGCGTGACATTTCTAAGCTGCCTGTTCGGCAGTGAAGTTTATTCAACACCGCCATGGTGCAGGCCATTCTTTCTAAGCTGCCTGTTCGGCAGTGAAGAACGAAGATTTGCCCGACACCCACTGGCCACATTTCTAAGCTGCCTGTTCGACAGTGAAGCCGGAGCACAGACAGGCGGCGGCTTTCGCTCATTTCTAAGCTGCCTGTTCGGCAGTGAAGAATAAGCCAATGATTAAGCGCGACGATAAAGATTTCTAAGCTGCCTGTTCGGCAGTGAAGTAGATCAACTATTCCGCACAGTTTGTTTATGTTTTCTAAGCTGCCTGTTCGGCAGTGAAGCTGATTGCGTATTAGCATGCAGGGCGCTGACATTTCTAAGCTGCCTGTTCGGCAGTGAAGTGTGCCCGGTGATATTTCATTTAGCCGGTAAGTTTCTAAGCTGCCTGTTCGGCATTGAAGACCGTGCAGCTGCTCAGTGGTGCCAGTATCACTTTCTAAGCTGCCTGTTCGGCAGTGAAGCCACAAACGGCTCAACCAGGCACTTGGCCTTTTTTCTAAGCTGCCTGTTCGGCAGTGAAGAAGATAATAACGTCAATGCATCCGGTCCAAGTTTTCTAAGCTGCCTGTTCGGCAGTGAAGGGGCGATGGCTGCGGCTTATCTGGCCGTCTCATTTCTAAGCTGCCTGTTCGGCAGTGAAGGTGCTGTTGTTGCTGGGGTTGTTGGGGAGCGTTTTCTAAGCTGCCTGTTCGGCAGTGAAGCTGCTGGCATTCATGAAGGGTAATGTCAGCAATTTCTAAGCTGCCTGTTCGGCAGTGAAGTGTGTAATCCCAAGAGCTGCCACGGCCGCAACTTTCTAAGCTGCCTGTTCGGCAGTGAAGCTTTTGCTTCTGGCAAAGCGCCGGCCGTCAACTTTCTAAGCTGCCTGTTCGGCAGTGAAGAACTAGGATTTTAGCCATCAGTTACCCCCTTATTTCTAAGCTGCCTGTTCGGCAGTGAAGGGTACCTAACGGTGAGCACGCGACATTAACGCTTTCTAAGCTGCCTGTTCGGCAGTGAAGGTGCATTTACTACGCGCCAGTCCCCCGAGCGTTTTCTAAGCTGCCTGTTCGGCAGTGAAGAAACCCGACAACTAAGTTTAGGACTAAACAATTTTCTAAGCTGCCTGTTCGGCAGTGAAGGCGCTGGCCCCTTCGGTTGTAGTCTTCGTAATTTTCTAAGCTGCCTGTTCGGCAGTGAAGAGACAAAGCTGGGGACCTACGTGCCCGGTCAGTTTCTAAGCTGCCTGTTCGGCAGTGAAGTTTGATTGTTGGCATCGTATTTTCTCCGTTTATTTCTAAGCTGCCTGTTCGGCAGTGAAGGCATTCTCCTTACCCAATAGTGCCCGGCCTTTTTTCTAAGCTGCCTGTTCGGCAGTGAAGAAGACCATCAACAGTCAGCGCCTGGGCGAGCTTTTCTAAGCTGCCTGTTCGGCAGTGAAGTGTCGTAGGGCAACCACTGGCTGTCGTCCTCGTTTCTAAGCTGCCTGTTCGGCAGTGAAGTTTCCTTAAGCAACGATTTGCAAGTTGGGTCGTTTCTAAGCTGCCTGTTCGGCAGTGAAGGTTTATTGTTAGTGCTGGTTGATGCTCTTGCATTTCTAAGCTGCCTGTTCGGCAGTGAAGTATTGATCTGTTAAAAATTCATTTTGGACGCTTTTCTAAGCTGCCTGTTCGGCAGTGAAGTAGACCTTGGGCGGTTAGTGGGTCCAGGCCATTTTCTAAGCTGCCTGTTCGGCAGTGAAGATTTACGCCATTACTGAGCTGGGTATCTCTCATTTCTAAGCTGCCTGTTCGGCAGTGAAGGCACCGGTGAAAGTGCCAGATGGTTGGCCCTGTTTCTAAGCTGCCTGTTCGGCAGTGAAGGAGCAGTTGCTCAAACTGCCTCGCAAAGTCCATTTCTAAGCTGCCTGTTCGGCAGTGAAGAGGCATTAGCTGAGTGCTGCTGCCGGCTGGAATTTCTAAGCTGCCTGTTCGGCAGTGAAGAGGGTCAACCTCGTAAGCGCCGGGGGCTACCTTTTCTAAGCTGCCTGTTCGGCAGTGAAGGGCATGGTCTCCCCTGGCCGCCTGCTTTACCTTTTCTAAGCTGCCTGTTCGGCAGTGAAGGAGCCCCGCACTTATTCAAGAGCATTGAGGATTTTCTAAGCTGCCTGTTCGGCAGTGAAGTTTCCAGCTGTCCGCTTACGCACACCGGTGGATTTCTAAGCTGCCTGTTCGGCAGTGAAGATCATGGACTGAGCTTCTTTGGTTTTCAGCACTTTTCTAAGCTGCCTGTTCGGCAGTGAAGCTGACGTTCCGCATGAATGCGTTCTTGCTGCCTTTCTAAGCTGCCTGTTCGGCAGTGAAGATTTGGTGTAGTGGTTCATGCTCATTCCTTATTTTCTAAGCTGCCTGTTCGGCAGTGAAGACAGTCTGACACAACGCGGATAACCTCAGTACTTTCTAAGCTGCCTGTTCGGCAGTGAAGTTAGCGTAGTTAGCCGGATAAGCTGACCCTCTTTTCTAAGCTGCCTGTTCGGCAGTGAAGGGGAGAAAGTAGTTACAAAAAACTCCTAGACTTTTCTAAGCTGCCTGTTCGGCAGTGAAGGCGATAGTCACACGATCTGGCGCTGGTTGTCCTTTCTAAGCTGCCTGTTCGGCAGTGAAGAAACCGCCGATGAGCAACATACGATGCTCGACTTTCTAAGCTGCCTGTTCGGCAGTGAAGGCATCCCACCAGCTCACGCTGGTTGTCTGCATTTTCTAAGCTGCCTGTTCGGCAGTGAAGAGGGCCAGTTTGCGGCGTTTATTGCTCGGATGTTTCTAAGCTGCCTGTTCGGCAGTGAAGTCGTTGATGCGGTCAATGCTGCCGCCTGCAATTTTCTAAGCTGCCTGTTCGGCAGTGAAGAAGCAGGTAAACCGTAACGGCCTATCAATGCATTTCTAAGCTGCCTGTTCGGCAGTGAAGGTGCGATAGTCGAGACCGCCATACCAACCAGATTTCTAAGCTGCCTGTTCGGCAGTGAAGAAGTAACTGCCGTTGATGGCGCGGCTGCCCCATTTCTAAGCTGCCTGTTCGGCAGTGAAGATTTTTTTTCGCACTCGGCCGACAGGCCAAAATTTCTAAGCTGCCTGTTCGGCAGTGAAGTGTTGGCGGATCTTCAGCACTGTACGCGCATCTTTCTAAGCTGCCTGTTCGGCAGTGAAGAGCCTCGCGCAGGGCTTCGGATGCTTCTTTGTTTTCTAAGCTGCCTGTTCGGCAGTGAAGTGGGCCTTGCTGCAGCTCGTTCTGAGCGATCTTTTCTAAGCTGCCTGTTCGGCAGTGAAGACATCACCAAAGCTGATGGTTTTGCCGGAGCTTTTCTAAGCTGCCTGTTCGGCAGTGAAGGGCCTGTCTGTTCGGGAAGCGCAAAAGTTATTTTTCTAAGCTGCCTGTTCGGCAGTGAAGCTGCACAATGCGCACTTCAAATTGCCAGTGCTTTTCTAAGCTGCCTGTTCGGCAGTGAAGAAACCGGCCATGGCTTGCCTGTAGGCTGGCAATTTCTAAGCTGCCTGTTCGGCAGTGAAGAATTTGTGCTTTTGCGACCAACCACCAAAGCATTTCTAAGCTGCCTGTTCGGCAGTGAAGGATCTTCCATAGGCTCAGGCAATATTGGCGAATTTCTAAGCTGCCTGTTCGGCAGTGAAGAACGGGGCAGGCCTGAACGTATCTCATTAGCTTTTCTAAGCTGCCTGTTCGGCAGTGAAGTCCAGGATGGTGCCAAAACCAACATCGTTAATTTTCTAAGCTGCCTGTTCGGCAGTGAAGCAACTGGTGAATTGCTGGTTGCTCTGGAGTATTTTCTAAGCTGCCTGTTCGGCAGTGAAGATATGATCCCGACTCTGGCGATCTTACTTGGATTTCTAAGCTGCCTGTTCGGCAGTGAAGCCCATTCACTCGTCTACGGGCGTGCTTGTCGATTTCTAAGCTGCCTGTTCGGCAGTGAAGCGTGTCACTTCCGGTGGCGTTTTTAGCCCGGATTTCTAAGCTGCCTGTTCGGCAGTGAAGAGCAGCGCCTCGACAATATCAATATTACCCTATTTCTAAGCTGCCTGTTCGGCAGTGAAGATTTTTTTTCGCACTCGGCCGACAGGCCAAAATTTCTAAGCTGCCTGTTCGGCAGTGAAGCTGCAGCCAACCAAATTGGTCGTGACTTTGCCTTTCTAAGCTGCCTGTTCGGCAGTGAAGTTGCGCCTTCAGTTATCTCACAACTACCGTGATTTCTAAGCTGCCTGTTCGGCAGTGAAGGTTTCAAACTCCGAGCAATGCTGAGGAACTTTTTTCTAAGCTGCCTGTTCGGCAGTGAAGTACATACCTGTTCACGCTCTGTAGGGGTGCGATTTCTAAGCTGCCTGTTCGGCAGTGAAGCATACTGACCGGCCTTTCTATGACCGGTCAGATTTCTAAGCTGCCTGTTCGGCAGTGAAGTAGTGCATTTAAGCACTAATAACCTGATTATTAAAGAACATTCAGCGCTATGCGTGATTGACCCTTTTTATGAGGGCAAAAAAGCAGCCCTTATATGGTAAGGGCTGCAGGCGCTAGCTAAAAAAAGGGGTTAAAACCAAGGAACTGTTACTTTTTCAGATAATCGACTTAATCCGTATGAATTAAAACTGCCTTCTTTTGCCTGTTCCATTACCGGCCCCTGCTCAATAAACACTTTCATTTGCTGTTTATTGCCCCGGCTGGTTAGTTGCAGAAACGGTAACTTAAGTGGTTTTTGTGACTCATCAGGAATCTTGCCCATCGCCTCCTCATGCGTTAACCAGCCTTTACCAACTGAACGTTGGCGCTTGTTGTGCGCACTCTTAAGTTGGCGCCTGGCAAAATAACGCTGCTTAGCATCCTTCGGCACTGACAAAACATCACTACACTGACAATAATCCCGCAGCCCCTTTAACCAACTCTGCGCCATGAGTTTTTCCAACATAGTCGCGCTGCCGTGGATACGTAGCTTGGTGCCGAGGTTTTTACCCGCTACGCCATAATTTGGGAAACTAATCCCTACTTTACCTTCAGTCACCTGCCCCAACACTGCATGCAATTTTGAGCACAGATTATTCATTAGAAAGTTGGCATCAGCTTCTAAGTCTGGCAGTACCGTAATTTCGATATAGCTATCCATAGTTGTTCCCTTAGCCGGCTTCACCAAATACACCGCCACGAATAAACATGGCCATAATGTAATGCTGCTGCTCCAACGGCGGGGTTTTACCTTTCAAAATCCAACCATCCAGCAACTTATAAAAATCCATGCCGTCTTTCGGCTGACGATACGCTTTTCCACGGTTGGTTACTGAGCCATAAGGTTCAACTGCTATAGCACCTACTTCTGCTGTTTCAGGGTGCCAGGTATCAATAGTGCGCAAAGCATTGCCAATTTTTTGCGAGTGCATTGCCGCAACGCCATCTAACTGATACAAAAATTTGCTTTTATCACCTTTACCGCCACCCATTACTAGTTCCTGTGATGGATAAACCGCCTGGCCAGCTCCAAGTTTTACAAAGGCACTAACCTTAAGCAGTGCAAAACTCTCACCGGATAAGCCCTGCTTAATCACTTGTGCCAACTTTGCCAAATCGCCGCTGGGCACTGCAAAACTACGCAAATCAAACTGCTGGCTATCAAATATCCAATGCTCTTTACCATGTGTCACCTGCACTTCCACCGCTTCGGCGCCTACCCTGTTACGCCACAGAAAGCGGCCGTTTGCGATATTAGCTGCATAGCGATTGGCTAACTCAGTAAACTGGGTTTGCTCAGCATAACCATTAATAATATTGGCTAAAGCTTTTTGATATGCAGGTTTGTTGCAGGTAGAGGGTGTGGCTAAATCGCCCATTATTCTTAAAGTAAAACTCACTTTAAGCGTATCGTGCTCAAACGGCAGTGCGGCATTATCAACAGTCTGCGGATTAGCTTTTTGTATCTCAGCATCAACTTTTGCAGGATCGCTGGCCAAAGCCGACTTTAACCGGTTTGAAATAGTGCCTCGTACCGCTTTTTCTTTAACACTTACAGGCAAAAAGCTGTTGGCATTTGCACGCTCTTCCCAATTGCCACTGGCCATAATGGCGTCTGAATTTGCTAGCTTGGCTTCAAAAGCCAGCACTGAAGGATTCTCTAATTTTTCGCTCATAGGTTAGTTCCTTTTTTAAAAGTAAGTAAGTTCAGTTTCCGGGAGTTCAGCTAAAGCGGCTTCCTGCTCCGGATGAAGCTTTAATGCATTTTGTGAGGTGTTTGTCGTACATAAATACCAGGGCCCCTGCTGACGATAACGCCAAACAACATCGCGCACATCAGGGACACGGTGCGGGCTTAACCACTGGCCAACGCCATACGCAGATTCAACAAAACAAAACGGATATTGCGGATCACGGCTATTGGCAACAGCGCCAGCAGGATAAAGCGCTGAAATCGCTTTATAGCCGGTGGTGATCGGCACCAGGTAACCTTTGTCCAGTTTAGGCACCCGCACCCATTCAACGGCATGCTGCTCTGTTGATGAGTCAACATCCTCTGCTGTGACCGCCTGATAAGTTAACGCAGCAAAATTCAGCCAGGCATCCAGCATAGTGGCATTAGGCTGAGTCGCGATTAACTGCTGATAATGCTGCTTTAACAGCTCTGAGCGATCCGTTAATACAAAACCCGGCAGCACTTTTCGCAGCAATTTGCGGCTTAACGCCTGCTCGTCATCATCGCTGTACAGGCTAACGCCTTTGAGGCAAATCACCTGGCCACCAGCCAGCTTTTGTCGTTGCGCTAGCACAGTAAGTGTTTCAACTAACTGTTGTTGCTGGCTGCTACTAAATGCTTTGCTGGATTCCAAAATCAATGAAACGGTAAGGTGCATCCGTCCCTCTTCAACAATGGGTGCTGTCTCAGCGTTGCCATTCTTTAGGATTAGAGGGTTGCGGGTTAAGGCAAACACGTAATCCCCCCAACCGCTAGGCTGATAAGCCTGTACCTGATGCTGATGACACACCACGGCACAGCCGGTTAGTTCAATACCAAACTGTTGCTGTAACTTACGCGACAGTGCGTGGGTATAGCCAAGGAAATGGGTAATGGCCGGAAAGCCATAAGTAAAACCGGCAATGCAGTTGGCGTTTTGTACTTTAAGGTGTTCCAGCAAAATATAATTGCTCATACCGCTACCTCCGCTTGTGACTTGCCAGCAGAAAATACGCTTGTGCCAAGCTCATAGTCACGTAGTCGGGGCGACAACAACTTCGCCCAATGCTGATATTGCACAGTGCCAAACACCAACCCGTCTTGTTTCAGGGCATAGTTCAGCTTGTTATTTAACCAGCCGGCAAATGCCGTGCAAATGTCTTGCTGCCAGTTGCTGGTAGCTCTTTTTTGCTGAAATTGCAGGTCTTCGCACCAGGCATCCAGCCACAGCTGCTCTGCTGGGTTTAAAGTGCAATCTTGCTGGCTCCAGCCCGCATGCTCAGTTAACCCCTGCACTTCAGCCGCATAATTTAACAATCCATCAATAAGATCATTTGCGTAAGCGGCGATATTACGGCGAATTTCTAAAGTACTGTCGAGCCCTTTTACACTAAGCAAGTAACGTTGTAATTCTTGTAAATCACGCCATACCCGGCGGTTAAATTCACGGCCAGAAAATATAGATTGTTCATTTAACGGTGGTTTTAACGTCGTCTTCCAGGATGGCGGTGCACAGTTGAGTAAGTAGGTTTTGCCCGATCTCAAATGATTCAACAGCGAAATGTTTCGAGGATGAGCACCGCCAAAAAAAGTAGTGGCCAGTTTAGGAAACTCTGTAACAGCTAGTTCTGAGTAAAGTGATTTGCTCTTTGCGTAACGCCCCTTTTTACTGCTTTCACTCCATTTCGAGTTATTTATCTTTTTAAACAGTTCGTGAGCAAGAGATGAAGAAGTCATTGGCGAAAGCAGATGATATTCATCACCTGAAACGGGAAAATATAGCTGCTTCATCTTTTCAATAGCTTTCAAATCATGCTCGCCAAGCCAGCACGCGAGCCCCTGCCCCCACTCGTGGACTTTCTCAGTTGAGTTACTAAAGCAGTTAAGCCATTCAAAATCGTTAGAGATCAGCCGCTCAAAAACAGTCTTACCGCTAAAATTCACATGGAAAAAAAGGGCAATTCTTATCAACGCGCCATTACTGTAAGAAATTTCATATTCATTAAAGCCAGAGTTATCAGTCGATAGATAGTCACCGCCCTGCGCCGGTTCCACACAGATACCAGAGTATTCATTTTCTGGATGACTGAATTTGGTTGAGTGCGTGACCTTAGCCATCCTTTTCTTACAATTCAATCCGTTCTGAGCAACGTTATCAAACCAAGCTGGTATTTCAGTCAAAAGCGAGAGCTCCCTCTGCTTAACCAACTGCGTCTGAAGTGCGCTGATGACTTGCTGCAACTTCGTGGCTTTTGGATCATCCAGTTTGAGTTTAGAAAACTCCTTTTGCTTTTCATCAAGCTTCTTCCTAATCGGAAATAATACAGAATCTTTTTCGACCACCTCGAAGTATTCGAGGATTGACGCAATAACTTCAGTGTTCATTTAATCTCCTTCAACGCTATACACGCCTAAAACCGGGTGGTAATTCCACTTTTCGGCATTCTGTTTTATTCTTAAGCGGATCTCACCGAATTGCTTACTTGCCTCTTCAAGTGTGAGCCCCATTTGTTCTGCACGCTGCTGATATACCGAAAGCGCATCCAGCGTAAACCAGGCATGGTTGCCTTGCGTTGGCTGCCAGCTTTCAGTGACAAAGTTTTCTGCTTCGATATATTCCAGCGGCCAGACAGCATCATTAATCCGCGTAAATATTGGCTCGACATCTTCTTCCGATAACATCAGACAGTAAGGTTCATCAGGCGATGATTTACGAAACGGCTTTCTCCTTTGTAATTCAGCACTCCACGTTGCATCATGCTGCCACCACCTTGCGGCGTAATCAGGTGGCCATACAACGTTTTTAGGTAATGGCATGTTGGGCTGAGGAAGCAAATTCTGAAACAACGAAAAGTGTTCAAACAACACCAAGTTGCTTAATATCTTTGAAGGCTGTAATGACGGCTGCGTTATTCGTGGCAATGCATTGATAGCCAGAAATGATTCTTCAGGCAAAATTTCTTTAAGATCATGGCTATCAAGCCGTAAATCGTCTCGCTCAAAGCCAGGCTGGCAGTATGCAGGTTTTAGCTTCCCAAAACGATCTGTAGATGCTTTTAGTGCCCTGTAATTTTGAGACAAAATCAGTAGGTTATCACTGCTTGCTGGTTGCTGCCTGTGCCGCTGAATACGACCAGCCAGCTGAATTAATGAGCGCATTGAACTTGGTTCGGCGATAGCCCAGTCATAATCGTGATCCCTACCCACTTCGGCGACAGACGTCGCCAACACAACAAACAGGTGATTACCTTCCGGGTATTCAGCTAAAGCTTGTTTAATTTCGGCTTGTTGCCAAAGTGCCGAGGTATTGTAACGGGTCAGTGCCGCATCCAATTTTTGCTCAATAGCAGAGCGAACGACCAAGGGGTACTGGCTGTGGTACACACAATAATGGATACGGTAATCAGCCGGCACTGTCATCTGCAGCAACTGCTTCGCAACAGCCACCATAGGGTTAATATTGGCCATACGCACCAGGCCGATAGATACTTTTTTCCCAGCAGGTGCCACTTGATGATGCCCATGATGTAACTGACAAATGCTCTGCTGAATCAGGCTAGCCAACTTGCTGATAATCTGAGCTGGATTTTTGCTGCTGGCGGTAACCTCCAGTAAATTGGCTTTACGCACTAAAGGCTGAGTTGCCAATGCCTTAACCCGCTTTTCAACAAATGCCAAATGCTGCTGCATAAGTTGCTTTTTATCCACACACTCTGCTTTTACGGCAGAAAACTCATCAAACCAACCACAGATAATTGGCTGCTGGGTTCGTCCGTCAGCATTTACTGCATTAAAGTGCTCTCTACCGGTGCGATAGGCCTCAAACAAAGCACATACCAGTACTGGCGGTAAGGTAGCTGATGAAAGCAGGACTCTTGCACCTAGCATTCCGGCCCAGTTGACCAACCTGCACAGCGCCGGCAAATCAGCAGTATCGAAATCATCGGGTTCATCCAGCACTAAATCTGCCGTTAGCAACCGCAGCATAGGAGCGATTTGCTTCCCACCACGCACACCTTCCGTTGCTGGCATCAGATGATCAATAGTGCTTACCAGTACAGGCGCACTTACTAGCTGGTTTAACTTGGGGCTGCTGTTTAACCAGTCTTTTAAACGGCCATCATACACACTACCCTCATAACTGACGTAAAGATGCTCTGCAATGGGATCAGCCAGTGACTCACTGCCACTGCTATTGTTGCTCATAGCCTGTTCTGCTAGTTGTGCTTGCTTATTGATGTCATGCAATTGCTGAACAGCAGCTGAGCCTATCAGTACAGCAAGATCGTCATCGGTTAGGTGCAATCGCTCTTTTAGCGCATCACCGGTTTGTAACGTTAAAGTTCTTAGTCCCAGTGCCACACTAAAGCGGCAACCCAGCTTTTCATCAGCAAGGCCATACATAATTCGGGCATTGGCAAAGGTTTTACCCTTACCTGTGCTGGCCATATTGATACCGAAAAACCCCTGGGAAACGCTGCTTGTACGCACAGAGCAGGCCAGGTCATACGCTTTATCCTGCCAACGAAACTTTTCCTGCTTAGCCCGTTGTTTAAAACCTTTATGCCGGATAATCGCTGGCAAAGTATTTTTTAATGTGGGTAAATTTCTGGCCAGTAAATAGGCATTCTGGCTAACACCTACATTGTGCTCATCCAGCTTCTGCTTCAGCGCTCGGGTTTGCCGATCAGAATTGGCAAAGGCCGCATAATTCGCATCTTGCCATTTCTCTGTAGGTACTTGGGCAGAATAGTAGTGATCCGCCAACATTAACGATAACCTGGCAAGATGGCTGGTGAAACGTTGCTCAAACCAATCACTTTCAAACAATTTATGGCAACGAAGTGCGCGCACTGCTATTTCACCAGCTTTTTTCCGCCAGGTTGCACTGAGCAAAGGCGTGCCATATTCAAAAAACCAGTTTTGCTCACGTCGCTGTTGCTCACAACTCTCAGCACTGTTTATTGAATTCCATAACACATTAAAATCATCTGACAGCCAACCTTTAATAGTGCTTAAAGACGGCGACATATTTGAGTTTTTCGGCGAAAATACCGGTAACCGATGATGTGATACGATTAACCATGCCACTAATCGGGAAACTGATGCTAAACCGGCAAATGGCTCCAGCAGGCGCTGTTCCGGCATGTCTTTATGTAGTTTGACTAGAACGTGCTGCTCAAACCCAGCCGTAATATTGGCTAATTCAGTAAGCCATTGCTTATCCGTTTTACCGGCAGTAAATGCCTGAAATAGCCGCAACGATACCCATTCATGGCGATAAGGCTCATAACCCGCAGTTTTTACTTTGGGGTCTATTTTTTGCTGAAACAATAGATTGGCTTTACCAAAATCATGAAACAACCCAGCAATAGCAGCCAACAAGGCAATAACCTCGGCGTTATGCCAGCTGTTTTCATCCTCACTACGCAGAATATTGCGCAACGTCATATTGGTTGGTGTAGCACCATCAATATTAAATTTTCGCTGATTACCAACCACCCATAACAGTTCGGTATGGTTTTTACTGCGGATCCAATGACAGGCAACAGCCGTATTTCGCCGAGCCGTCTTTTTTAGCAGCTTACGCAGTACATCAAGCCCTTGAAGCGTTATTGGTGTTTGCCATGTTCTGTCGCCACGCCGTTCAGCAAACTGGTCAATGATCCGCCGGGTTTCATTCAGCGCATTTTTTGAGCACTGCGATACCAACATGATGTTCATGATTCGCCACCATGTATTACTGCAATTTCTTTCAAACAATCGATTATGTAGTCCAGAGCCTCAGCTTGCTGAAAATTGGTAATACAGTTTTGCCGGAACTCTTGGTCGTCATCACCGTTCATCGCACTGATAAAGGCTTGGGGTAACACTAATGCATCTTTGATTAAATCAGCGGCATCAAACACTAAACCACCACGGCGGGTTTTGCCATGCAACACGGAAAAACCATGAGGCAAACCCAACACCCAAGTGGCCGTAGCGCCTAACCCATAGGCCAAGTAATTGCCGTGGTCTAAAAAACGATTAGCAGGATCGATACCATTACCACCTTTGGCTCGGGTAAAGCTTTCATCATGTGCCAGAGTATTGCAGGCGATTTTATACAGTAGCTTGGTCAGACGGGCTTCGGCCAACATGAGTTGCTGAGTACCATCGGCTGTATCGACATCTTGGCGAAATCGAGACAAAGCAGATGTTAACTCGCTTTCACTAACCACAAAGCCGTTATCAATAAATGATTTGTTTTTTAACCAATGCCTTAGCGTAAAATCAATCCTAAACTGCTGAATCGTCTTAGCTGCCTGTAACCGTTTGCTATCATCAGGCCAGAATTTTAACCATTGCTGTAAATACTCACAGGGCCGGTACTCGCTTTGCGGATTAAACCAAGCGACCTCTACTTCAACATCATTGACACTAAATAGTGGCGTACCACCACCGCCGCAAAAGCCGACTAAAACACCTGCTCGCGCTAATTCCCGCATTGCCGCTTGAGTCACAGAAGTGCCGGTCCCCAGCAATAAACAAGTTGTATTAGCGATGGGGATATTCCAGTACAGCGACTGCTTTCCTTCATCAGTAACATACTCGACCCGGCCACCTTTCACGAGTAACCGGCAATGCTGCAGGTAATACATATTCGCCCGCTTGGAGTGCAGAATGCTCTTTAAATCGGATGGCGAAAAGTTATCCATCATCAATCCTCTGTTTGCCTACTATCCACTCTACCCCCTCCCCCAACCAACACAACCACTGTACAGAAACCCACGTAAACTGACTTAACGGTTCTGTGATAAAAACCGGATAAATCAGCTGAACAACCAGGGTTTGACGTCATGTAGGTTGGCAAGCTCCAGCTGCTGGGCTTCGGGGATGGCGTCCAGCGTTTTTACATTGACTTGCATTTGCTGCAGCAGGTACTGCGCCAGGGCAGCGCGGGTGGTCAGGTGCAGCTGGCCGTTGTGCATTTGGTAGTCGTGTGCCAGCACGGCTTGTTGTTCGGGGCTGAGCCTGCGGTCGGGTACCAGGTGTAGGGTGATTTCGGTATGCCAGGCGGCATCGTCGGCTCCGGTTTTCTCGGCCGGGCCCAGGAGCTCCGCTGCACCACGAAAGTGGCTGAGCACAAAGTCGCGGTACTCGCGGTGTTTCTCGCACCAGCCACGCAAGTGCCAACGCAGGCCGGTATTGATTAGGGTATGCGGGCTGATAATGCGGCCTTCGCGGTCTGGGTTGGTCAGGGAAACGTAATCCACTTCAACCCGTTGCTGCTCGCGCAGCGCCTGCACCAGCACACGGATCAGGCTGGCACTGACCTGACGGGGCGGTAGCTGCAAGGTAGCACTGTTGCCAGGTGTTGCCTCGCCTGCTTGCTCGAAACAAGCGGGGTTCTGCACCCAGCGCAGGTAGTGATCAATATCTGGGGTATGCAACATCGGCCGAAAGCTGGTTGAGGCACGGTAGGCTTTGTTTGGCACCACAGGCTGCAGATTGGCGGGGTAAAGCTCGGCGTAACGCTGTAAATCTTGCCAGGCTTGTTGGCGGCTGACGCCAAACTGCGCCACCAACTGTTTGTTTTGAATTTTCCCTTCCCAGTACAAGATAAAATCGATAAAGCGTAACCGGCTTTGCTGCTCGGATTTATGCATGCCACCTCCTGTGCTGATTCCCTGGATCCTTCCTAAAACCACTTTACGACAGTCTGGTGGAAATGCAAGTGCTTGATCACCCTATGCAAAGAGCCAGCTATTGCTGCTGGCTCTTTGTGTATCAGGTCACCGATTGATCGGAATTTGCTTTACCCCATCAGCACTGCTTTCTTTGCGCGCCATGGTAATGCTGAGCACGCCGTCTTTTAGCCTGGCATCGATGCTGTTGCTATCGGCATCGGCTGGCAGGGCCAGGGTACGGCGGAAGGTGCCGTAGCGGCGTTCGCTGCGGTAGAAGTGCCGGTCTTTGTCTTCCAGCTCTTGCTTGATCTGACCTTTGATGGTCAGCACATCGCCTTGCAGATCAATGGCCAGATCAGACTCTTGCAAACCAGGTACCTCCAGCCGGATGCAGTAGTTCTGATCGCTGGCGGATAAGTCCAGACTGGGTTTGAACCAGTCGTTGCCGCTAAGCAGCGGACTGCTGCCAAACAAAGATGGTGCACCAAAGTGTTTAAAGGCATCATCAAACAAACGGTTCATCTCTTGATGAAACTGCAGCATCGGATGCAGCGGTGCATTCGATGGCTCCGCAGTTTGAGTTCGCTGTACCGGAACCGACGGCTGTTCGGCATCTTCATGCTGAAACCAGTTCCACGGATTCAATTTTTGCCAGTTCATACGTCCTCCTGTTACAGGTTGTATCACATGCAATATAGGGATCGCTGGTCAATTTTCAATCAATTCTGCCAAGAAAATACTGCGCTGGATCAAGCAAAATACGTGTTGGTGAAAACAAAAAGGGCTGCTCACTAGCAGCCCTTGATTCAGATGGCGCCTGCGCCGGCTTAGGCGACTTTTTCTGCCTTATGTTCAATGGCGGTGTTGCCGTTGGCACCCTTGATGGCGATTTGCTTTGGTTTCATTTTCTCTGGAATTTCTTTCACCAGACTCACCGTCAGCAAACCATGATCCATCGAAGCGTCGACCACTTCGACAAACTCGGCCAGATTAAATTTGCGCTCGAAGGAGCGGGTGGCAATGCCGCGATGCAGGAACTGACGTTTTTCCTTGCTGTCGCTGTCTTTGCTGCCTTTGATAGTCAGCACCCCTTGCTCGACTTCGATGCTTAGATCGTCCTGCGTAAAGCCAGCTACGGCCAGAGTAATGGCATAGCGGTTTTCATCCAGTACTTCTATGTTGTAAGGAGGGTAGCTGTTGTTGCTTTGATCCGAACGCAAGGCGTGATCCAATAAAGAGGCAAAACGGTCGAAACCGATGCTGCTACGGTACAATGGGCTAAAATCGATGGTGTTCATAACATATTCTCCGAAAAGCAATACGAGTTGTGATTAAGGGCACTCTCTTAGAGACCTGCCCCGTCATCACTCTATGTAGGGTTTTCGGCGGAGCTTTCAAGTGAGCTCCAACAAATTTTTTTACTGCATTTGCTGCAGCAGTTGCTCAAACTGCTGCATGGACTCTTCATCCATGCCCATCATCTGCTGCATCAGTTCACCGGTTAATTTGGTGATGGTTTCTTTTTCTGCATTCGTCATGCACTGGTTTAATAAAGTGGTGATTTGCTTTAGATTATGCATTTCAGCTTCTTGTTCAGCGCGCTCTTCGGCTGGCATGTACTCCAGCATTTGCTGCATCATTTCCATCATGGGTTCCACCATCTGCAACGAGGTCCAGGCAAATTTGAAGCTCAGCTCGGTGTATTCGGCCGGGGTAAAGTTATGTTGCTTTAGCAGTTGCTCCAACGCGCGGCGATGCTCAGTGGTGGCCAGCTTGCTCAGGGTAGTGTCGTAGTGACGTTGCCAGTTGCAATGCGATTGCAACTCCAAGGTGCTGCTGTCTACTTCCGGGAAGCGGGCTTCAAGCGCTTCCATCTCTGGCAGCATGGTCAGATAGCGCTGCAGATTTTGCTTAGTAACCACAGTGCTGGCCTGCGTGGCTCCGATAAACAAGCTTAACAGGCAGCCAACAGCTAGGTTCATTACTTTCATTTGATGTTTCCTTCACGATTATCACGGGCTCGTATCGCTGTTATAGCCGTTTTTGCTGCCGGGCTGCAACTTTTATTGAGCCGCCTGGCTGCAACCGCTACACTGCCTTTTTTGTGAGACAGAGAATGGCATGGCACTGAAATCGACCATCTTCAAAGTAAAGCTGAATATTGCTGATATGGACAGAGGCTATTATGGCGATCATCAGCTGACCTTGGCGCAGCATCCATCCGAAACGGACTTACGTTTGATGGTGCGGATTCTGGCCTTTGCGCTGAATGCGAGTGACAGCCTGACCTTTACCAAAGGCCTAAGCTCAGAAGAAGATGAAGCAGAGCTATGGGATCGCAGCCTGAATGGTGAAATTGCACTTTGGGTGGAATTTGGCCAAGCTGATGAGAAGTGGCTGCGCAAAGCCTGTGGCCGGGCGAAAAAGGTGCATCTCTACTGCTATGGTGGCCGCAGTACCGATGTTTGGTGGCAGCAACAACAGGCTGCACTGCAACGCTACCAGAACCTGAGCATCTGGCAATTACCGGAAGATGGCTTGCAAGCTTGTCTGACGTTGGTACAGCGCCAGATGGAGCTGCAATGCAGCATTACTGAAGGGCAGATCTGGCTTAGTGACCACAGCCATAATGTTCATTTGCAACCGCAGCTGTTGAAAGAGTGAGCCCAGCTCGGTCAGTTTACGTTCAGTTAGGCTTTGTCAGCATGACAGCATTGAAAAAAAGCTGGTCGAAGCTATGATCATCAAAGCGAGTCTCACTTTATTTACCGCCGATGTTTTTGCCAGGAGCCGTTAACGCATGACTTACCGCAAGCGAGCAGTTACAGCACTCGGCCTGGTAAGCTATCTGGTGCTGGCTTTGTTGGCCAGCGTCAGCAGCCACGCTAAAGAAGGCAGTGTACTGACCATCCGTATTGCTGAGCAACAGCATGTGCTGAGCCTGTCTGAGCTCGAGCAACTACCGCAGCAACAAGCCCATTTTAAAGCTGCCTGGGGGCCTGAAGGGCTTTGGCAAGGGGTTTATCTGCACGATCTGTTGGTGCGTTTTAATTTGGAGCAGTATCAGGATATTCGTCTGAGCGCGCTAAACGACTATCGTATCCGTCTTACCCCGCAAGAAATTACCAACGGCAACCCTATACTGGCCAGCCACTTTGATGGTGAACCTATCCCGCTGGAACGCAATGGTCCCTTTATCCTGATTTGGCCAGATCAGTCGCAGCAGGTACTGGATGGCACAGCCCCTTTGGCCTTGTGGATTTGGAGCCTCACTGAAATACGGGTCCGGCCTTAATGCAACCATGGATCAAGCTGCGACTAGGTCGCCGCGCAGCTCTGCTGCTGTTGGCTTATAGCCTGACTGCCATGGTAGTGAGTGGTTGGATCTGGTTCACCAAACAGAGTTTGCAAGCGCGTCCTCCTATGCGCGTGGTGGATGTGTCCCGTCAAATTGAGATGCTCAACCGGGAAGTTACTCTTTATGTGCAGGCCTTGTCTGAACACAACAGCCCAACACAGGCCCAACTATTGTGGAGCCGGGTGCAGGCCCGACAGCATACCATTCAGGGTTTGCTACGCCATTTTGTTGACCTGGAAAGCAATTTCAAAGTGCTGGAGCTGCAAATCGAGCAATTGCGGCAGATGGTTGAGCATCACCCCGAACATTTGCCGCAAACAGGATTAACTGATTTTGTCGAATACATCCAGGAAGAGATGGATATTTTCGCCAGCGATGTGCATCGCACCATGCAATTGATTGTGGCCGATCAAACACGGCAACTCTATCGCTACAGCAGCGCTGTCGCCTGGTTAAGCCTGGCCATGTTCGTGAGTGGCTTTGTGCTGCTGACTCTGTTTATTTTACTAAGCAAACAAAACCAGAAGCTGGTCAAACTGGCTACTGAAGATGGCCTGACCGGGCTGCTGAATCGACGCAGTGCGATGTTGCAGGGTAAGCTGCTTGCCTCTATGGCACAAAGGAACCAGCAGCCGCTTGCTCTGGCATTGCTGGATGTCGATCACTTTAAACAAGTCAATGATGTCTATGGTCATCCCGCTGGGGACGCCGCCTTGCAAATGCTGGCTCAGGTATTGCGAACCTACGCCCGGCGCGATACCGATGTTCTGGCTCGCATTGGCGGTGAAGAGTTCTTGCTGCTCATGCCGGACACCACTGAGGAGGTAGCTGGGCAACTTTGTAAAGTACTGCTCCATGCTTTGTCAGATACCAAAGTCAGCCAAGACTACAGCTTTCAACTTACCGCCAGTATGGGTCTTGCGGTCAGTGAGCAAGGCTGCTATGACTTTGCAACACTGTATCGGATGGCCGATGCGGCTTTGTACCAGGCCAAAGCAGCCGGCCGTAATCAGTTGCAGATCGCAGAGCACGACTAAAAAAGCCCGCTGCAATGGCGGGCTTTCACATCAGAACCTCAACGTCATCAGAAGCTGTAAGATACCGAGGTATAGTAGAAGCGGCCAATGTTATGGTAAGAGGCTGTCGTTGCCGTTGTACCAGTGGTTACCCCTGGCAAACTGCGATCAAACAGGTTGTCTACCCCAAATGCCAGTTGCACGCCATTGGCAAACTCGTAACCCATTCGTAAGTCGGTGACAAAGTAACTGCCATAACTCATGATGTCGCTTGGATCCGGGTTAATAGCCAGCTCTTGTTGACGATACAAGGATGCACTGTCAATAAAGCGGGTTTTCCAGCTGGCACTCCAGGCATGGTAGCGGTAACTGATACTGAGGTTAGCTTGCCAGCGGGCATCCCCAACGGTACCCGCATACTGGTCAAACTCTTGCGGACTGTCCTGAAATGAGAAGGTTTTTCTGGAGTCCAGGTAAGTACCGATCAGCTTGGTATTAAAGCGGCCGCCCAAAGCATCAAAGTCATAACCCAGCTCAAAATCCACGCCTTCTGCCGTTAAGGCGGCTACGTTTTGTGTGATCGAGGTGATCAGCACCAGCTCATTTTGGTTATTACGCTCAATCAGCGCACAGAACTGATTGTTGATGCCGGTTTCTGCATCGACGCACTTGTTCAGAATATTCTGTGCCGATACCGACGAAATGGCATCGTCTATTTCAATCGACCAATAATCCATGGTCACACTAAAACCAGGCAGCCAATCAGGCTGATAGACCAGGCCTAGTGTATAACTGGTGGATTTTTCTTCTGTCAGGCTTGGGTTGCCACCGCTTAAACCTTCAATGGTCGAGGCCGTTGCCTGAGGATCAAAATCGGCCGGAATGCCAAGCGCAAGGCAATTGATGCGGCGGGTTTCACTTTGTACTTGATCCACGCCGCAAGGATCGGTAACCCGGAAGAAGGTTTGGTTCTGTGGGCCATACAACTCGCCAATGTTTGGCGCGCGCAGTGCTTCTGAATAGGTAGCCCGGGCCCGTAATTGCGAGTTCAGATGCCAATCCAGGCCAGTCTTCCAGCTCACCGCACTGCCAATGGTGCTGTAATCAGCGTAACGGACAGCAGCATCAAACACCAAGTCCTGGATCAGTGGCAAATCGGCCAGTAAAGGAATAGAGACTTCGGCAAACACCTCGTTAACTTCAAAGCTGCCTTTTTCATACTGCAGTGAGTTCAGAAAGGTTGCACCGGTCGCCGCAAAGCTGTCCGGCACACTTTCACTTTCTTCCTTGCGGTATTCCGCGCCCATGGAAACGCCCACATAGCCCGCCGGTAATTCAAACAAACCACTGTTGTTCAGATGACCGCTAAACACCGTCTGACGAATGGTGCTGTTGCTGTACGAGTTGGTGTTAAACCAGTTGCGTGCGGCTGCATTGATGGCATTATCGCCAAAGATACTGGTTGGCACACAACCATTGGCTCGCGCCAGCTCATCCCGGCAGACAATCTCATCGTTCACCACGATGGCATCGATGGATTGGGCAAAGTTGGTGCGGATCAGATTGTTGCGATTGATCTGTTCCAGCTTGGTTTCACCAAAAACACCGTACAGCTCGTAGCTCCAGTCCAGCCCCAGGCTGCCTTCAATGCCGGCAACAAAACGAGAGGTGGTTCGGGTATTGTTTTCCAAACGGCGACCAGCATCTTCCTGAAAGCGATGCACCTCAATTTCATTGATGCCGTAGCTATCCATCAGCTGAACCAAGCTTGGATCCAGATAGGCGTTATCACGACCGACCATTAGCGCGCTGTCGTACTCGAAGAAGGATGGCTGGCCTTCACTGTCGCCTTTGCTGCGAACAAACTTGGCTTCCGCATAAATCAGCGTATCCGGCGTCAGCTCGAAGTTCACCTTGCTATTCACATTAAAGCGATTAAAGGCTGGTTGCAGATCGTTGTAACGGCGCAGGTCCAGGAACTCGCACTCAGAACAACGCCCCCACTGGCCGTAAGTGGTGCCGAGATCCTGTGGGCGGACACTGCCATCCGGATTAAAAATAAACCAGTCGACACTGCCCGCCTCAGATACCAGATAAAAGTTACCTGCTGTAGAGCTGTCGTACCAGCCGGCATTCGCCACCGTGATGCTATCTGGAATGCCATCATGCACCCAATTGCCATCGGCATCGCGATAATCGCCATCGGCTGGGTTTCTTACAGCCATATAAGAGGTTCGGGTCTGACGACGCTGAGTCGCATTCATACCACGTTGGCCGGACACTTCGGCCGAGATGGCAAAATTACCCCGGTCCTGAGCGAAGTTGGTGCCAAAAGAGCCGGTTAGCTTGTGATTACGGTAGGGGTTGTCTTCCGCAGTTCCCAGCAAGGCATGCACATCAAAACCTTCGATGTTGCGCTTTAATTTAAAGTTCACCACCCCGGTCACCGCATCGGCACCATAAACAGCCGAAGCCCCACCGGTGATGATTTCAACCGACTCAATCCAGGCCGTTGGAATGGCATTGGTATCCACCGCAGCAGAGCCAGCACTGCTGGATACATGACGCTTACCATCCACCAGCACCAAAGTACGGGATGAACCCATGCCGCGTAAATCCAGTAAGCTCAGACCGGCAGTCCCAATAAATCTGCCAGAGTTTGCCAGCGAGTACGTAGCGGCTAGCGAAGGCAATACATTGAGTACTTCGCCTATGTTCATGGCACCGGTTTCTATCAGCTCGCGGCCACTGATCACGGTGACCGGTGATGGTGCCACAGCACCTTCACGTAAGATACGCGACCCCGTTACCTGAATACGCTCTGGGGCGGCCGTTTCGCTCAATGCTAGGGCATCGGCCTGCACCGTCATGATCATGGCGCTGCTGCCAAGCAAAGCAAGCTGAACAGCGCGGCATAACCGGCTGGTAGAATAGATATGAGACATAGGTTCTCCCTGAAAAAATGCGACCTTATGGTCTTTCAGTGGTTAAAAGACCTTGCCCGATGAAGGACAAGGATGATTTACCCAAAATTGGGGCGCATTGTAGGGAAAGGGGATAGCAAATCCAGCACTAAAGGCGCAGCAAGGTTTGTTCGGTGAATTGTTATGCAGCTTTAGCAGAATAACTATACAAAGTGATGATGTTTTCACCATCCTCACTTGATCGTAAAGAAGCTTAGAGCGCCGCTTGATAGCGGCTAAAGGCCTGCTCCAGATCGGCCATCAAATCCTCCGGATCCTCCAAACCAATATGCAAACGGATCAAGGGTCCGCTGTAAGGCCACTGGCTGGCGGTACGCAGCTTTTGCACATTCAGAGTTGGGGAGATCAGACTCTCATAACCGCCCCAGGAGAAGCCCATTTTGAAGTACTGCATGCCTTCCACAAACGCAGCGACGGCCTTGGCTCCGCCTTGCTTGAGTACAAAGGAAAACAAACCATTACTGCCGGAAAAATCACGCACAAAGTAATCGTGCCCCGGATTGCTGGCAAAGGCCGGGTGACGAACCGTTTCAACTTCCGGCCGCTGCGCTATCCAGTGCGCAATTTTCAGCGCATTCTGCTGATGCTGCGCCAACCGGACTCCTAAGGTGCGCAAGCCACGACTGGCTTGATAGACATCGTCGGCCGAAGCGCAATAGCCCAGAATGTAGCTGTGCTCACGCAGTTGCGGCCAGTACTGTTCATTGGCACTGGCCGTACCCAGCATCACATCGGAGTGACCAACAATGTATTTGGTGGCCGCCTGAATGGAAATATCCACCCCAAGCTCAAAAGGCCGGCACAGAATGGGCGACGCCCAGGTGTTATCCAGCAACGTGATCACGCCATTGGCTCGCGCCAGCTTGCAAATCGTTGGCACATCCTGCACTTCCATGGTCAACGAGCCAGGCGACTCCAGAAAAATCGCTTTGGTGTTCGGCCGCAGCAGGGCTGCAATACCAGCGCCGATCATCGGATCGTAATACTCGGTTTCTACCCCCATAGGCCGCAATATTTTCTCACACAGCGCCCGGGTTGGCTCGTACACCGAGTCCACCATCAACAGGTGATCGCCTTGCTGCAAAAATGACAACAAGGCACCACTCACGGCTGCGGCGCCACAAGGATAGAGCGCGCAGCCAGCACCACCTTCCAGCTCACAGATGGCCTCCTGAAAGGCAAAGTGCGTGGCAGTACCGCGACGCCCATAATAAGGCACTCTATCGCCTTTGCGTTGGCTGGCGTGGGCCAGTTCGGCCATGGTATCAAAGGTGATGGTTGAGGCGCGCACCACCGGCGGATTGACCGCCTGACCGGTCCACTCTTTGCCGCGTCCGGCCTGGATCAATTTGGTATTTTGTTTCATGCCACAACTCCCTGGAAGCGATAGTGTTGTCATGGTACTGCTTTTACCAGACCAGATCACCTGTTCGACCATAGTTAGACGGTAAATCATGCGCTTATGGTCTATGCTTTACTTCGAGACGTACCAAAAATACGACAATGCAGTCCGTCGTTGCTGATTAAGAAGCCGTAAAGGCCATCACTATCACCATTAAAATTTCACCAAGGATAGAGCAAAAAACAAGAAACTCGACATCCATTAGGAGAAACTGTATGCGTCATTTTCAATTAACCCCGCTGGCACTGGCGATGTCATCATTACTGGCGTCCCCCCTTCTGCTTGCCGATGATGATACCGGTGCAGACAAGGTTGAAACCATCGTTGTTACAGGTACCCGGGTTGCTGGCCGGACCATTTCCGATACTGCCGTACCGGTCGACCTGGTCCGTTCCGATGTACTGGAGCGCTCCGGTACCACTGAATTAAATCAGGCCCTGTCGGTAGCCTTACCTTCTTTTAACTTCCCACGCCCTGGCCTGGCCGACGGTACCGATACCATTCGGCCTGCCACACTGCGTGGTTTGTCGCCGGATCAGTCGCTGGTACTGGTGAATTCGAAGCGCCGCCATGCTGCGGCCTTGGTGAATGTTAACGGCACCGTTGGCCGCGGTGCTTCAGCAGTAGATTTGAATACCATCCCGATGGGAGCTATTAGCGCCATTGAGGTGTTGCGCGATGGTGCTTCGGCACAGTATGGCTCCGATGCCATTGCCGGCGTGATGAACGTTCGGCTGCGGGAAGCATCCGATGGCGGCTCGGTCACCCTGGGTTACAGCTACCGGGATACCAGCTACACCACCCCAACCTCAACACCTCCGGCAGGTGCCACCTGGAGTGCACCCAGTGACATTAAGCGCAGCCGCAGCGACGGTGAAACCATTACCTTATCGGGCTGGAAAGGCTTTGAGCTGGGTGACAATGGCTTTTTAACCATATCCGCCGAATACAAAGATCAGGAGCGCACCGAACGCGGCGGTTGGGATCATCGCCAGCAATACCCATTGCTCAGTGATGACAGCTTCGATCCACGCGAACAAACCATTGATCGTTTCAATGCATGGTACGGTGAGCCCGAGCTGGAGCAATGGACTTTATTTGCCAATGCCGGCATCACCACCGAGCATGGCAAGCTCTATGGCTGGGCCAGTTATCAAAACCGTCAGGCTACCTCCGGTGGCTTTTATCGCCGGGCCTTGGATGACCGAAATGTAATTGAAATTTATCCGGATGGTTTTTTGCCATTGATATCACCGGATGTGGATGATTTCAGTGCAGCTTTCGGTTACGAATGGGACTGGGGTGAATGGCAATTAGATACCTCTTTGGTCTATGGCTCCAACAAGATGGCTTTTACCATTGAAAACACCTTAAACCGCTCTTTGGGCCCTGCCAGTAAAACTGAATTTGATGCCGGTGGTTACAAGTACAATCAGTGGGTCTACAACTTATCAGGGGTCAAAGCCATTGATGTCGACGGGTTAGCATCTGCGCTTAACCTTGCTTTAGGCGTTGAAGCCCGCCGCGAAGCCTACTCCATCTTTGCCGGTGAGCCGGACTCTTACCGCAATGGTGGTGTCTTGCTACCCAATGGCAACCCAACCGCCTCGGGTGCCCAGGTATTTCCAGGCTTTCGGCCTGCCAATGAAGTCAGTGAAAGCCGCACCGCGGTCGGCGCTTACTTGGATTTAGAAGCCAATCTTACCGATGACTGGCTGGCATCGGCCGCCATCCGGGCTGAACGTTATTCCGATTTTGGCAGCAATTTATCCGGTAAGTTTGCTACCCGCTATGACTTCACCGATCGTTTTGCGCTGCGTGGCTCGGTGCAAAATGGCTTTAGGGCTCCATCCTTGCAACAACAAAACTTTACGGCCACCTCCACCAACTTTGTCGGCGGTATTCCGTTTGATATCACCACCTTTCCGGTCAATGCACCGGTTGCCGTTGCCATGGGTGCCAAAGAACTGGATGCGGAGAAATCCATCAACTTCTCACTCGGTGCTGTGATGCGCTTTGATGCCATCACCATCACGGTGGATGCCTACCGCATTGATATCGATGATCGCATTGTCCTTTCGGAAAATCTGCTGGCAAATGCCACCGCCCAGGGACAGGCCATTCGTGAGTTTTTTGATGAGAGAGGTTTCAACGATATAGGAGGAGGTCGTTTCTTTATCAATGGCGTGGATACGGAAACGCAAGGGCTGGATGTGGTGGTCAACTGGTCTACCATGACCGACAACATCGGTAACTTTGACTTTACCCTGGTGGGTAACTACAACAAAACCAAAGTCACCCGGGTACCGGAAACAGCAGAGCTGGCCGCACTGGACCCGGCACCAACGCTCTTTGCCCGGGTAAATGTACTCACCTTTGAAAAAGGAACTCCGAAAGACAAGCTGGGTGCCATCGTCAACTGGAGCCATGATCGCTTTGGTGCCACCCTCAAAGCCACCAGATACGGTGAGGTGCTAAACCCAAACGCAAATCCAGCCAGTGACTTTATTCTAAGCCCAAAAGTTTTGGTTGATTTGGAGGGTCGCTATCAGATGACTGACAGCATGCGGATTGCCTTTGGTGCCGATAACCTGTTCGACACTTACCCGGATGCATTTCCAGCGAGTTTGAATGGAACCGGCAATACGCCATTTTCCAACTACTCACCTTTTGGCCGGGCCGGCCGGATGCTGTATGCCCGTATCAGCTATGACTTTTAAGCCATAGCGTGCGATAAACCAAAGGCGCCATCTGGCGCCTTTATTTTTTATCCATTCAGGTCCGTTTATTGTGTCAGGCCATAAATCTCTGACAGCGGAGTTAAAGTCTCCAGCGCAGGCCTTGCAAAGTAGTACCCCTGTAGGTAGCGGACACCAGCCGATACCAGCCAGGCAAGCTCAGCGGCACTTTCAATGCCTTCGGCCAAGACTTTCGCCCCCTGCAACTCACACTGCGCCATGGTATCCAGCACGATGGCTTGCTGTGCCGGGTTTTGGTCAATATCGCGGATCAGCGCCATATCCAACTTCAGAATATGTGGCTTTAACATCTGCAGCCATTCCAGATTGGCATAGCCAGAACCATAATCATCAATAGCCGTTAAAAATCCATGTTTAGCATAGCTTTGAAAAATCCGGGTTAAGTGGCCTTTGTCTGGAATTTCTTCGGTTTCAATCACCTCAAAAATAATATGATCCTTGCAAAAACCATACAGCTCGCTGGCTTCCAATGTGGCTTGAATACAGGTTTCAGGGTTATAGACCGCATTGGGCATAAAGTTGATGTTTAGATAGGTGCGGCAACCCAGGCGAGCTGCCGTTTCAATGGCTTTGACCCGGCAGGCCTGATCAAAGTAATAACGGTTATCTTTGGTAATGCGCTCAAATACCCAGCCAGCACCCTGGCCTTCCGGGCCACGAACCAAGGCCTCGTAAGCAAAAATCGATTGCTGCTGCCAATCAATAATGGGCTGAAACGCCATTTTGATCTCAAAACCTAAGTCCTGACCACTTAAGCAATCTTTACACGTCTGCTGTTTAATACTGGCAGGAAAATCCATGCGCAACCTTCTACCAACCCATTTCTTCTCAGTATAGCCACAGATTTCAGCCAATTACAGTAATTACCGGCCTAGTTCAACCGATTTTAGTGGGATTCTGGCAGATCCAATGCCATTCGAAACAACCAGGCCAGCACCTTCATGCTCGCGAAACCAGCGACTTTGTAGCCGTCTAAACTGACAGAAATGCAGACTCCATGTATACTGGCAACCTCTGACGATGGCTGATCCTGCCGAGGAACAGCACCGTATGTTGACGTTTTGCAGTGAGCAAACCCGATGAAATACAAAGATCTGCGAGATTTTATCCAGCAACTGGAGCAGCGCGGCCAATTAAAGCGTATTGCCGTGGAAGTCGATCCTGTGCTGGAAATGACCGAAATCGCTGACCGTACTCTGCGGGCAGGTGGCCCAGCCTTGCTGTTTGAGAACCCGAAAGGCTCAAACATCCCGGTGCTGGCCAATTTATTTGGTACCCCAGAGCGGGTCGCTCTTGGCATGGGCCAAGAGGAAGTCAGCGCGCTACGCGAAGTGGGCAAGTTGTTGGCGTTTTTAAAAGAGCCAGAACCACCCAAAGGGTTAAAGGATGCCTTTAGCAAGCTGCCGATTTTCAAGCAGGTGCTGAATATGTCGCCGAAAAAAGTCCGTAAGGCCGCTTGTCAACAGGTGGTGCTGTCCGGTGATGAAGTCGATTTGACCAAGCTGCCCATCATGACCTGCTGGCCAGGCGATGCGGCCCCGCTGATCACCTGGGGCCTCACGGTGACCAAAGGGCCACACAAAGAGCGGCAAAATCTGGGTATTTATCGCCAACAACTGCTCGGTAAAAACAAAGTCATTATGCGTTGGTTATCCCATCGTGGCGGTGCACTGGACTTTTTTGAGTGGCAAAAAGCCCATCCAGGCGAGCGATTCCCGGTCGCTGTGGCGCTGGGCGCCGACCCCGCCACCATTTTAGGTGCCGTGACGCCAGTACCGGATACCTTGTCCGAGTATGGCTTTGCTGGTTTGTTGCGTGGGGACAACACCGAAGTGGTCCAATGCATCAGCAATGAACTGCAGGTACCGGCCAGTGCCGAGTTCGTGTTGGAAGGCTACATTGAAGCCGGTGAAATGGCACCGGAAGGGCCTTATGGCGATCACACCGGTTATTACAACGAAGTGGATGACTTTCCGGTGTTTACTGTGACCCACATCACCCACCGGGAAAACCCCATTTACCACAGCACCTACACTGGCCGGCCGCCGGATGAGCCTGCCATCCTTGGTGTAGCACTGAACGAAGTCTTTGTACCTATTTTGCAAAAGCAGTTCCCTGAGATTGTCGATTTCTATCTGCCGCCCGAAGGCTGTTCCTACCGCCTGGCGGTAGTGACCATGAAAAAACAGTACCCTGGCCATGCCAAGCGCGTGATGATGGGGGTTTGGTCTTTCCTGCGGCAATTTATGTACACCAAGTTCGTCATTGTCTGCGACGACGACATCAATGCCCGCGACTGGAAGGATGTGATCTGGGCCATCACCACCCGGATGGATCCGGCCCGTGATACCACCTTGGTGGAAAACACCCCCATCGACTACCTGGACTTTGCCTCACCAGTGTCTGGTTTGGGTTCCAAAATGGGGATGGATGCCACCAACAAATGGCCGGGTGAAACCGATCGGGAATGGGGAGAGCCCATAGTGATGGACCCAGCAGTCAAAGAGCGGGTTGATGCGCTTTGGCCCAGCCTTGGCATTGAGTTGCCCGAGCTGCCATGACTGCGTTTCGCATCTGCATTCAGCCGGCCGGCCTCACTTTTGAGGCCGAAGCCGGAGAAACCATACTGCAGGCGGCACTGCGCCACGGCATCGATTTTCCAAATCGTTGTCGCCAGGGTGTTTGCACCAGCTGTGTTTGCCGGTTGCAACGTGGTGAAGTGCGTTATGACCCACCCTCGCCTGTGACCGATATCGACAAAGCGCAAAATTTTACCTATGGTTGTTTAGCCTATCCGTTAACGGATCTGGTACTGCAGCACCCATTTATACAAGCCTAAAGAGACCAGCATGATTCAAACCCTGTGCACCGTAGATGCCATTACCCCGCTCACACCCTTTGTGCAAAAAGTCCTGCTGAGCCCGCAGCAAGCAGTCGATTTTTTGCCTGGCCAATACTTGCAATTGTGTCTTACTGAGCAGGACAAGCGTCCATTTTCACTGGCCTGCTTGCCGGATGGTAAGCAACTGGAGCTGCATATTGGTGCCTCCAAAGCCGATGACTACAGCAGTCAGGCGCTGAACTATCTGCAACAGCAAATGGATGCTAAACAACCGGTGATGGTTGAAGCCGGCCTTGGCCAGGCGCATCTGCGGCCAAGCGACAATCCGGTGCTGCTGCTGGCTGGCGGCACCGGCTTTTCCTATGTCTACAGCATGGCCAAAGCACTGCAGCAGTTAAAGCAGGATAAGCCAGTGTTTTTATACTGGGGCGTACGACAGCAAAGCAGCTTGTATTTGCTGGATGAACTGCAAGCCTGGGCGAGCAGCCACAGCAAATTTCGTTTTATTCCGGTAGTGCAAGACGCGGATGACAACTGGCAGGGCCGTAGCGGCCTGGTACACGAAGCAGTGCTGAATGATTTTGTCTCGCTTGATGCCTACGATATATACATCGCTGGCCCTTTCCCTATGGTAGGTGTGGCCCGCGATGCGTTCTTAAAGCAAGGCGCACATCAACAGCAAATGTTCGCTGATGCCTTTGCCTATATTTAATCCATAAAGCCCCGACCGGGGCTTTATAATTTATAACAACTGCTTTTTCAGAGCTTTCGCAGTGGCATTATTTTGCGCAATTGCCTGCTCAAGCATGGCCCAGCCCAGTTCTGTTTCACCATTTAGGATCCGTTGGGTACCACTCCAGGCCAGCACTTCAGGATCTTGCTGCGCAATCAGATACTGCTCCCAATGTGGATCAAATGCAGCCAGAATTTGCTGGGCCCTGCGATCACCATTGCGGGCAGCCATATCCCACCAATACCTCGCTGTCATATTGGCTGGTAGCTCCTGAATTGGCTGGATGTGTAATTGATAGCGACCACGGTGGTTCTGACTGCTCAGAATACGGTAACGACCGGGTGCGGCAGCAGTATTAATGGTTGCTGCCAACAGCTGTTCTTCATCCCAGTTAGATCCCTCACGCAGAAAATCAACCTGAGTAATACGCCCCCCGGACCCCAACTCGATATGCGCCAGCCCTACAAAGTCATCCAGCGATGCAGACAAACGAGACCTATCCCGAAACAGACTCAGATCAGGCGCCATATCCTGCTCACTCAGTTCATGCCTTACCTGCCAGCTTTTATTTGAACCCATAGCAACTAGCTCAAACAGGGTACCGAGCACTTCCTGATGTCGCGGTGAGCCGGCATTGGCAAAATCCCAAAGCTTGTCGTTATGCAAGAGTGCATGCACGCGTTGAAAATTCAAGTCAGCGTCCAATCTGAAGTCCATACGAACGCGCACGATATGCTTTTCACCGGTCGCTTCGTACTGCCAACGCCTGACGGCACGAGTCGCTGAGCGCTCAAACACCCCTTGCGGAAAGGCATCCAGCGTATCAATGGTCTGCACCTTACCTTCCTCATCCACTAAAAAACGCAGCATGACGTAACCGAACTGACCTCTGCGTGCGGCATCCACCGGATACTGGGGAGCAGGACGGCTAACTGGCTCCGGACCTGCAGTTCGTTGCGTGATGGCATCGGCACGCCGTTTTGGCAACTGAATACGCTGCTGCAATGCGGTATAGACTTGTTCTGCCTCTGATAGCTGCTCCGCGCTAAGTGCGTCGGATACCTGCTGGATAGCACTGCGAGCGCCTGGATGTTCCAGCTCGGCAGCCAAAAAGAAATAACCCAGCGCTGTGGCTTCATCCACAGGCTGGCCCTGGCCATGCAGTGCCATCACACCAAGATTGTAGGCAGCAGTTTCATTGGCCAATGGAATAAGCTCAACAAAACCTTGCTTTGCTGTAGCAAAATCTTGCCGTTGATACGCATCCAGCCAACTGGCCGCTAAGGAAGAGTGGGCCGCCAACAGCAAACAAAAGGGAAGGATCCATTTCACAGACAATCTCCTATAACAATTTGTTAAAATGATAGCTCCAACAGGAGACAAAAACAACCATTCTCTTGCCAAACTGGTCTAGCCAGTGCCGGTGTGGCACAATGCCGCTATCTTTGTTGACTATGAGCCTATTATGACGCATCTAACCGAAATTAAAGTTCGCGGCTATCATCTTGATATTTACCAGCATGTAAACAATGCCCGTTATCTGGAGTTTTTAGAAGAAGCGCGCTGGGGCTATCTGGAAGACAACGGCGATATTGAGTTTTTCCGGGAGCTTGGCCTGGCCTGGGTGATTGTGAATATCAACATCAACTACCGCGAAGCCGCTACCATGGGGCATACCCTGCAAATCAGTACCCATTTCAGTAAAATTGGCAGTAAAAGCGCCATGGTACGCCAGGAAGTACGGATAAAAGGCAGCAACCGCATTGCCGCCGATGCCGATATTACTTTTGTTTGCCTGGATCAAAAAACCGGCAAAGCGGTGCCGATTGAAGGGGCTTTAAAACAGCGACTGGAGCAGCAATTGCAGGGCTGATCCGGACACATTCAGTTTACTCTGATCGGCCCAAATGCCTGGAGCGGCGTTGCAGGATTTCCTGCAATTGCTGACCGGCACTTATTTCATCGCCACAGGGCACATACTTTGCAGCCATTAAACCATCAAAGCCAAAGCCGTCTACACTCGGATCACCGCTAAGACAGCCACGAGAGTTGCGTATAGGCTGACTGCCATCATGGATTTCCTGATAGCGCTTCTCTACGGTAATTTTGGGTTGCGCATGCCGTTGTAGTTGCTGTGTCCGATGCGCATTCGCCAAATCGCCTGTGCTTTGCAACTGTTGTAAAGCACGATCCATCATACTGCCTCTGCGTTCTGCAAGATTCCCGTCCAATGACTGGCTGCTGGAGGCAGACTCATCCGAAGGCTTGGGCAACCCAGTAGTAGGCGTAGTAGCATCAGCCGGTGTTTCGGTGTGCTCGGCGGTGATAGCAGCGGCTTCCTCCTGCATTTCTAAAGTCACAGCAGGTTCTTCAGGCTCTGCTGCGGAGACTACAGGTGGCGGCTGATAAAAATATGCCTCAATGGCCCTGGCCGGCTCTTCGGGTGAAAGGGGGCGCTGCCATGTGTGCTGCACCAGCAGTAAGCCAATCGACGCATGTCCCAGCAGCGCCAGCAGCAATGGCAATCGCCAGCGCTGCCAGCAAGGTACAGCGTGAACCCGGATCTGCCGCTGTTCGGATTCATCAACGGCATCGGACCATGATGGAGGCAATGATGACAAAGGTGGCTCTGACTGCAAGAAAAAGGTGCTGTATAGACAGCACTATCACGAAATAATTCATTAACAATCAGAGCTGAGCGAATATGCCGTTAATAAGGGTTGCTGGGTTGATAGATGGGGTTTTGCCGTCCATCCAGTGAGATCCGCAGCGGCGCCACCGAGCTTTGATGGGTGCCCAGCTGATAGTGATCACCCGGTGTCAGACGGTAGCGTAGCAGATCATCAATGATCACCGGCTTGCCGCACTCGGTTTGCCGAAAACGACTCTGTTCATCCGCCCGCAGTATATAAACCTCATGCGCCCCGAACACCTCGGTCTGACCATCGCGCGCTACCCACAGTGCGGTTTGCTCAGAAACCGCAATACCGGTCAATGCTTTTCCGGGGTGATGGGCTAAAAAGACCATCAGGCGCCCCATCCGATCCCGTTGTTTAAAGTGGGTATCGGTTAGCGAGCCAGCCAACATCGGAGCCTGTAAGAAATCTCCGCTAAAGCGAATATTGCCATCGCAAAAATCCTTCGCCACTTCATTGGAGACGGCACTGCCCACCCCATCCGGGTTATACACCACCTCGCCGAGAATGGCATTGCCCGCCGAGGTACCGCCAATGATGGCACCCTTGTGGTAGGCATAATGCAGTTTTTGCTGCAGCCGGGTATCCTGCCAGTAACGAATGTATTCGGACTGATCACCACCGGCAAACCAGATAAACTCGGCGCTTTGCACAGCCCAGGCGACATAGTCGCTGTTGGCTTTATCGCGGCTATCAACTAGGAGGGTCTCTACCGAAGCCGCTTCGGTCAACTGTTGCAGATACTGGTTATAGCCTGCACCACCACGGGTGCGCAACACCAGCACATTACCGCCCTGAATATACGGCCTGACTTTCTGGGCAAAAATGCTATCGACATCGGTACTGCCTCCCATCAGAATAACTCCGGCCTGCTCCGCGTCCAAAGGCACACAGACATCGCCGGTGTAGCCTACTGCATAACGAGTCAAGTTTGCGGGCAGCTCTGGGCGCGGACCATAGCCACAGGCCTTAGCGTTGGCTAAATCTTCCATCATCTGCAGCAACTCGGTTTGTCTGTCCTTGCTGCTGCAGCTCACGATTAATAACACCATCACCCCTAAGGTCAGGGCAGATACAAGGTTTTTTTGGATGAACATGATTCCCATAACTTCCAGATAGTATCGCCTTGCCCCCTGGACAAGGCGATGTTGGTACCATTAATAAGGGTTGGATGGCGTATAGAAACTACTGAAGTTGCCATTGATGCCTATACGGATAGGCGACACTGAGCTGCTGTTATTCAGCAGGTTGTAGCTATCGCCTGGCAACAAACGGTAACGCAGTAAATCATTGACCACCACCGGCTGACCACAGCTGGTTTGCTGGTACTGAGTCTGACCATCGGCGCGCAACACATAGGCTTCGTACTGACCATCGACCACAGCATGGCCATTGGCTTGCACGAAAAGCGACGTTTGTTCGGATACACCAATGGCACGGCCATTGCTGCCTAAATGCGCCTGGAACACCGCCGAGCGTCCCATTCGATCCCGCTCATAGAAGTGGGTGTCGTTGATGGTGTTAGCCAGCATCGGAATGGTTAGGAAGTCGGTGCTAATTTGAATGGTGTTGTGGCAAAAGTCAGTCACCACTTCCGAGCTGACTGCACCCTGGACGCCATCCGGGTTATAGACAAACTGACTAAGCACATGGTTGCCCGCCGAGGTACCACCGACCACGCCACCTTTATCGTACACATACTGGATGGCTTCTTCCACCTTGGTACCCTGCCAATTGCTGATGTAGGTACTCTGATCACCACCCGCCAGCCAGACAAACTCGGCGGTACGGATCACCCAATCGACGTAATCGCTGTTGGCTTTGTTGCGGCTATCCACAATAATGGTTTCTACCGAAGCAGCATTGGTCAGCCCTTGCAAGTAGCTGTTGTAAGCCCCGGTACCAGCGGTACGCAGCACCACAATGTTGCCGCCCTGAATATGCGGGGCCACCCGCTGGCTGAAGGCATCGTCCACATCGGTGCCGCCCCCCATCAGTAACACGGCAGGCTCACTTAATTCCACACAACTGTCTTCCAGGCTACCGACCCGGTAGACCGTCAGGCCACCCGGCTTGCTTGGCCGTGGGCCATAGTTGCAACTGCCGGGCGCAGGATCTCCACCCTGGCTCCCATCATTGAAACTCACCACCATTTGGTAGTCACCGGTGCCGGAGTACCGGGTAACTTTGATGTAATGCCGGCCCGGAGCAGCCGCCGGATAGGTGCCGGTTTCCGGGTTATTGGCCGTTTGGCCGGACAAAATATAACTGCCGGTTTCGCGGTACAAAAACCAGTCAAAATCGGCATTATTACCATGACTCAGACTGATGGAGATATCACCGGTGCTACTGGTATCAAAGTAAAACCAATCGACATCATTGCGGTTATGGATGCTGGCATCCACCGTCACCCCGGAACACAAAGGACCATTGGCGCGGCTTTCGGTGTTATTGTTTTCCTGCTCCTGCGTCAGACAGGCGTAGGCATGGCTACTGAATAACAGCGCCAGAGCGCTGATTTGAACGAGTGCTTTCATTGTTGTTTCCTGCTTATCATTATTATAGAAAGTGCCCAAAGGGCGTTTACCACGCAGCATGAACGACAGGTACTCACACTGCGGTAGTATTGGGGTTGAACCTTGGTTCAGAATTTAGAAAGGAATGGCTATTCGTCGAACCACTCGGAGAGGTGGTAGTCGGTAGCACAAGCGTGCAAGCCCTGCTGGCGAAAAGCCAGACAACTAGAGTCAATGAGACTGGGACGATGCACGTTCATACAAAGAGATCGGATTGATTACTTTGTAAACACTATTGACCTGAAACTGGCAACTGTCAAGAAAAAAAGTTGGTAACTGTCAGCTTTATTGACAGCCTCTAAAGAAAAGTCTTTATCAATAAAATAGTTAGTTTTCATCCGGCAACTATCACGTCAGGCAAAACTGCCTCCGTGATACGTGAAGCGTTTATCTACTCGTCAGCAATCAGAACACTCAGCAGTTCTTCAGCCACACTATAGCCCTGACCAGCGGCTTGCCGCAATAAAACCAAACCCTGCTCGTGCTCTCCATCCAGCGTTAAACGCACACCGTGCCAGGCCATGGATGCCAGGTCCTGTTGCTGCAACAAGTAAAACTGCCAGTCAATACGCTGATTCGCTAAAATACGCTGCGCTTTCAAGTTGCCATTTTTTGCCGCCTCGCCCCACCAAAAATCAGCAGTATGCTGCCGAGGAATAGGGTAAAGCTTTTGTACTAAGATCGCGTCTCTGCGCGAGGGACGACTGATGGAATACCTGCCAGCATTGGCCCCACGAATACGCTGCCCAATGAGATCTGCCGAATCTGGTGCTTCCAGTGCATGAGCCGCCAGCACCGAATCAATCCTGCCATTTTCATCAACGTGCACCAGGGTATACCCTAAAAACTGACGATGCCTGAAGCTTAGAGTTTGCTGTCTCAAAAGCTCAGTAAAGTCTGGGGCAATCCCTTCGTCAGGAAGAGATTCATCAACATAGGTCTGTTTGCCGGAAGCAATATGAATGAGGTGTAAAATGCTACCCACATATTCTTGATAGGCTGACACCCCCAGTGCCGCATAGTCCCAAATCTTATCACGCGTCAGTAAATGCTCAACCTCGCGAGCACGCAAAGAGCCAGGCACCCAGAAGTTCAGCTGCGTACTGAGCAAATGCTGTTGGCCGGTAGGCTCAAACTTCCATCGTTTTAAGGTTCTTAGCGTACTGCGCTCGTAGTTCCCGCTGGGATAACTATCAATGATATCCACCACTGGCACGCTGCCGTCCTTGTCGACCAGAAAACGAACCACAATGTACCCAAAGCGGCTACGGCGATGAACCTCGTCAGGAAAAACCGGCATTGGAGTCTGAAGTGGCTGTAATTGAACCAAATCATAGAGTTGGGTAGCTGCGGCATCGTCCCGAATCACGACTTGCTGCTGCAACGCTTCATAACGCAACCTGGCTAAGCGTCGTTCGCTTTCACTGAGCTGTGCTGAAATATGTTGCTGCACTGCCACTGCATCATCATTCCCCAGTGCCCGGGCTAAGTGCAAATAAGCCAAGGACTCAATATGGTTCGCTTCAACCTCCCGGCCATGGTAATACATAACCCCCAGATTAAAGGCGGCCTGCGCATTTCCCAACACTATCAGTTCAGAAAAACCGGAATAAGCAGCGGCATAGTTTTCTTGCTCGTAGGCTTGTAAAGCCTGAAAGAAATCGGCTTTGATCACACCTGAGTAGCCGAAGCACACCAATGCAGCACTCAATACCATGCAGCGCCAGCTTTTGCCATCTGGCCTATTGCTGCCTATTCCATGTGTCATAAAAATTCCTAGCTTCGTATGAACTGAAAAAATAATACAGCAGCACAACTCTATGGTCACTTAAATTTAAACAATAAACCGAATGATTCCCCCGTTATTGCAATTGCTCCACTAGCTGCGACCAGGCTTGTAAACGCGCTGGTCGGCTGATGCCTGCATTGGCCGGGCTACTGGAGGGCAGCACAAGCAGGCTGCATGTCTTGGGTAACATCACCTTGGGCAATACCAGCTTGCGAAAGCTGTCTTCGGCTTTTTTTCCATTAAAGGCGATCAGTTGTAGTTGCCGGTGGCGTTGGAAAAAGCCGGCAAAATCATTCGGGGTTTCATTACGAATGGCACTGTCGAGGCTGCCTTGACGTTCGCAGTGCTGCAGCACATCCCAGAGTGCAACCCTGTTGCGCTGAAGCGCCTGTAAACGCTCAGGGTAAGCTAAGGCTGCATCAAAGCCGAACAACTCGGCCATCATCGGCCAAAAGTGATTGCGGGGGTGGCCGTAATACTGCTGTTGCGCCAGCGAGGCTGCGCCCGGCATGCTGCCAAGCAGCAGCGCACGCGCATCCGGGTGGCTAACCGGCGCCAGGCCGGTGAGCTGGTTCATAAAGGTCTAACTCTTGCTAACAGCCAACTCCGGCTGATACTGCAGGGCTTTTTTCCAGGATAGCCGAGCTTGCTCCAACTCACCTTCCTGCTCGGCCAGCCAGCTCAGCAAGGCATACAAATAACCGTTGCCAGCATGATCGCGCAACCAGTGCTGCACCTGCTTACGTAATTGCAACACGGATTTGCCCAGTGGGATCTGGCGTAGATAAGGCCAGGCCAGCTCGATATCTGCCAGCGCCAGAGTGTTTACCAGCAAACGCTCTGCCTGCTCGGTCTGGCCCTGATTGGCTTTGGCCCAGGCCCGGCCAATCACGGCAGCGACCGATTTACGCTCACGTCCTGGCAAAGCCTGCCAATAGTCGGATTGCTCCGAAAACTGCCCGCTCTGCACCAGGCTGCTGATGGCCTTCGGATAAATCTGATAGCGCTGCACCACCCATTGCGATTTGCTAAACCAACGATGCTTCAGGGCTGCCGGTACTTGCTCCAACAGCTGCTGCCATTGGCCGGCCTGTTGCAAGCTAAACAAATACAATTGCCCCAAGCCACAGGCTTTGGGTTGCTGCGCCACTTTGGCTTGCAGCAAGTTAGCTGCCTGAGCAGCTTGTCCTTGCTGGATCAACAGATCGGCCTGCACAAACCAGGTGTTGGGATCCTGCTCGGCCAGTTGCTGGATCAGCTGCTCAGCCTGCGGTGTTTGACCGGCATAAAAGGCGGCATAGCCCGCCAGCATGCGTTTTTCATCCTGATACTGCGAATGGGCCAGCGACTGCTGCAGCAAATTCGCCGCATCCTGCCACTGCTGCCGGGCAAAAGCCCGCAGCCCTTCTTGGAAAGCCTGCTGTGCTTTTTGCCGCCGGCGCCACTGCCAGAAGCGCCAGGAGCGGCTTGGCAATCGCCATAATGCCCGCAGCAACTTTGCCATCAACCACAGCAGCAGGCTACTGACGATCAGGAGCACCACCAGACCAACCACCGTCATTTCCAGGGTATAGCCCGCCAGCACAATACGCACATAGCCAGGTTCTGCCAGCACCAGAGGCCCCAGCCACATTGCCGCGGCCAGCAACAGAATGATCAGCAGCAAACGTATCATAACTCGTCTCCTGCATCCTCACCCAGCAGCTGTATGGTGCGCTGATAGCGCTGTAGGGCTTCCAGACTTTGCAGTGGAGCTATATAGCCCGGGTGCAGCTCCAGTCGTGCCAGCTCGACCAATCTGGCCGACAACTGTTGAGTGCCCGCATCGGAGGCCTCAAAATAGCGCTGCACCAAATCAGCCGCCTCACGCAAGCTGGCCTGGAATAAAGCGCTTTGTTGCTGCATGGCGGCCAGCTCGGCTTGGACCAGCTGTTGTTGCAAACGCTGCCTCAGCAAAAATTGCTGCTCACGGCTCAGGCTAAAATTATCCTCGGCCACACTGCGACGAACCTGCACCAACTGCTGCAGTCCCTGCCGCCACAAACGCAGCCCGCGCTCACGCCAGCCTGCATCGGTTGGTTCTGATTGCCCTTGCAGCGTCTGCTGTTGATCTTTGAATGGCAGCTCCCGTGCCAACTCCCGTAGCGACCGGATAGTCAGTTGTGTCTCGGCAGGATCAGGAATACGGAGCCTGGACAGGGCTTGTTCATCCTGGCGAATGGCTTCACGTACTGAAAGCAAAGCAGGCTCACCCAAGCGGGCTAAACGGCTATCGGCACTTTTTAACAGCTGCAGGCTGGTTGCTACATCCAGTTCCAGCCAGATCTTCTGGCTGGCCATACGCAGCAGATAATCCACCTCGGCCAACAGCCAGATGCTGGGTGCTGCGCCTTGCTGCTGCTCTAGGCGCTGCTCGATAAAACGCAACTGTTGCTGAAACTGCGTTTGCTGCTGTTGCAGTTGGCGTCTTAGTTCATCCTGTTGCTGGCGCTGTTGCTGTTGCCATTGCTCCAGCTGTCGTTGCTGCTCGTCTCTTAGTTGTTGCTGACTGCGCTGCAACCCAGAGCGCTCTTCATCCAGCTGACGCTCTAAGGCCTGCTGTTGGCGCTGCTGCCCCTCATTCAACTGCTGCCACTGTGGGTAGAGCCAATAGCCCACCGCAACCAAAGCTCCCGTCAGCAGCAAGCTATACAGCAAGGTCAGCCAGGCAATGCCTCGCCCGGTTCTGACCACCGGCTGTTGCAAGTCGGCTTCGGACAAATAACGCATCTCATCCCCTGACTGCTCAGTTTCAGCGGTAGGTGCCGACGGCTGTTCGCTGGCTTTGCTTGGCTCACTGCTCATAAATAATCCCTCTTGTAATGGCATATCGCTGCCATAAGCGCGCTATCGTTGGCATTATCTGCCAGTATAATCTTGCTGACCGGGATGCCAAGTGCCAACGCTGAATCGTGCATGCGCGGACTGACCAAAATCCAGTGCCGGCTGCGCAACCAGTCATGGCCGGTAACCGGTAACAGTGAAAATAAGCGACGCAGAATTTCTTCACTGGTTACCAGAATACAACTGACTTGCTGCTGCCAGATCGCAAACAGTGCTTCACCATCCAGCTCAATGGGTAGTCGGTGGTAGCTTTGTACATAGCGCACCCTGGCACCGCGTTGCTGCAGCCCCTGCTTCATCAGCTCCCGACCACTCTGACCGCGAACAATCACGATATTCTGACCATCCACCTGCTGCATGCAGGGCATTGACAATACACCTTCGCTACGTTGATCGTCCGGGTACAACACTTCCCGCCCGGTCCATTGCTGCAATACCGTCGCTGTGGTCTGACCGACCGCTCGTAGCGGTGCTTTTAGCTCACTGGCATCCAGTTGTTGTTGCAACGAAGTCACAGCACTGACACTCACAAACACCAGTTGGTCGGCCTGCTGCAGCCACTGCAGCTCTTTGGGTTTAACCGGCACCAGTTGGGTTGCGATCAGAGGCTGGTAGAGATACACCAGGCCAAGCTCATCCAGGCCTGCCAATAAGGCATCCGCTTTACCGGCTGGCCGGGTGATTAACAGCGTTTGAGCACTCATCATCGCTCCTGGTAGGCCGCCGCAAGGAGTTCAGCCGCCCCCTGCGCCAACAAAGCTTCAGCCACCTGCACCCCCAAAGCTTCTGCTTGCTGACGCGGCGCTTTGGCTTCAGCCTGTAAAATCTGACCACCATCCAGGGAGCCAACCAGGCCCCGCAGCCACAAGGTATCCCCGCTAAGCTCAGCATAAGCGCCTATTGGCACCTGGCAACCACCTTGCAAGCGCCGGTTCATCGCCCGCTCGGCCAGCACCCGATCCGAAGTATCAGCATCATGCAGGGCCGCCAGCAGTTGCTGTACATCGGGGTCATCGGCCCGGCACTCAATGCCCACAGCGCCCTGGCCGTTGGCTGGCAGGCTCTGCTCTGGCTCTAGCCAGCCGGCAATCCGTTGCTGAAAACCCAGTCGAATCAAACCGGCCGCTGCCAGGATAATCGCATCAAAGTCGCCCTGATCCAGCTTGGCCAAACGAGTATTGACGTTACCACGTAAGTCTTTGATCTGTAGATCCGGTCGCCGTGCTTTGAGCTGACACTGTCGGCGCAGGCTGGAGGTGCCAACCACAGCGCCGGCCGGCAAATCAGCCAGGCTGGCATAGCGATTGGACACAAACGCATCGCGCGGATCTTCCCGCGGGCAAATGGTATGCAGCACCAAGCCGTCAGGAAAGGCCACCGGCACATCTTTCATGCTGTGCACAGCAATATCGGCCCTGCCATCCAGCAAGGCCGTTTCCAGTTCTTTGACAAAAAGACCTTTGCCGCCAATTTTAGCCAGCGGCGTATCGAGAATTTTATCGCCTTGGGTCGACATTGGCACCAATTGCACGGTTAATTGCGGATGGTGCTTTTCCAGCTCGGCCTTAACATACTCAGCCTGCCACAATGCCAGTGCACTTTTACGGGTGGCAATTCGTACCATCTGGCTCATGTTAGTTTTCCTTGTCCGTCATTAACAGCCGCTGCAAAAAGCTGCTGATATCGGCTACTTCCTGGGCACAGACACTGTGCTCCATCCGGTATTCATGCCAACTCACAGCAAATCCCTGTTTTTTAAGGGCGTGAAAGGCCTGTTGTCCACCGGCGACCGGCACGACCGGGTCCTGGACGCCGTGGCCAATAAATACCGGTGTCGCTTTGTTGTTGGCAGTGGCCTCCGCCGGCAATTTTTCTGGCGCACATAGGTAGGTGGATAACGCCATCACGCCAGCCAGTTTATAAGGCAAACGTGGCAGTAAGTGCAAAGCAATCACTCCACCCTGGCTAAAACCAGCCAGCACAATACGCTCGGATGGCATGCCTTCAGCAATCAGCTGATCCAACAACTGTTGCACTTTAGCCGCCGACTGACGCACCCCGGTTTCGTCGGCCCGGCTCAGTAAATCCATGCTTTTAATATCATACCAGGAACGCATTTCCATGCCGCCGTTGATGGTGACCGGTTGCACTGGGGCATGAGGGAAGATAAAACGGATGCCAGCATCGGCAGGTAATCGCAACTCAGGCACGATTGGCGCAAAACCATGGCCGGAATCACCCAGGCCATGCAACCAAACGACTACTGCCTTGCAAGGCCCCTGGGCTGGTGTATCAACAAAAGGAAGTACTGTCATGCTGTTGGCTCTAATTGAATGGTAACACCCGCCTGCTTGCTGGCGGCATCGTTGATTAACGCCCAGAACTCCAGGCCGGTTCGGTTATCTATCCACTTGCCCTGCTGCCACTCGCAGTGATGACCATTAAACTTGGTGGCTATCCACAACTGATGCAGCGGTGGTTGCTTGTTGATAATGATTTTACTGCCGTCGGCGAAGGTAATATCCAGCTTGCCACCCATGGATTCATAATCCAGATCCACCTCCAACTGCTCGATGGCTTCTTCAACCGCCAGCAGGGTGGCATCGGCTAATTCGTCATATTCACGATCATTCATTGCGTCACCTGTTTGCTTTTGCTGCTAAGGATGCGATTATAGAGCCTCTGGCAATTTATGAAATACATCACCATGCATCTAGGCTATCGTTTTCGTCCGTTGTCTGCTCGCTTCCTGCTGATCCTGGCCGTTCTTTTGGCCCTGTCTGCCTGCGGTCAGAAAGGCCCACTTACCTTACCACAACCGCCGGAAGCTGTCGCAGAAGAGCCAGCTGACGAGCCAGAAAATTCCGTTATCGTCGTACCACAGAGTAACCCCCATGGACCATTTTAATTACCGCGAGCTGCAGCTCTTTGCCGAAGAAGTTCCATTAAGCGAGATTGCCGCTCATTATGGCACACCTTGCTATGTCTATTCCCGCGCTACCATAGAACGGCATTACCATGCTTTTGCCGATGCAGCCAAAGGCCATCCACACCTGATTTGTTATGCCGTTAAAGCCAACAGCAATATTGCCGTGCTGGATGTACTAGCCCGGCTTGGCTCGGGTTTTGATATCGTCTCTGAAGGTGAACTGCGCCGGGTGATGGCCGCAGGTGGTGACCCGAAAAAAGTAGTATTCTCCGGTGTTGCCAAAACCGCCGATGAAATGCGCTATGCGCTGCAACTTGGTATTAAGTGTTTTAATGTGGAATCCGAAGCCGAGTTAAACCGGCTGCAGCAGGTGGCTAAAGAGCTGGATCTGCTAGCGCCGGTCTCTATCCGGGTCAATCCGGACATCGATGCCAAAACCCATCCGTATATTTCTACCGGCCTCAAAGCCAATAAATTTGGCATTGATATCAACGACGCAGAGCGCATTTATCAGCAGGCTGCTGCAGCCTCGCATTTGCAGGTGGTCGGTGTCGACTGCCATATAGGCTCACAACTGACTGAAACCCAACCTTTTTTGGATGCACTGGACAAACTGCTGGCCTTAATTGACCGACTGGCAGACCAGGGGATCCAGTTACAGCATATCGATGTTGGTGGTGGCCTGGGTGTGCGCTACCAGGATGAAACCCCGCCGCATCCCAGTGAGTATGCCGCTGCTGTGGTCGAACGGTTAAAACCCTACCCACAGCTGACGCTGATTTTTGAACCCGGCCGTGCCATTATGGCCAATGCCGGCGTGCTGCTGACCCGGGTGGAGTACCTGAAGCCTGGCCAGGAGAAAAACTTTGCCATTGTCGATGCGGCCATGAACGATTTAATCCGGCCAGCGCTGTACAGTGCCTGGCAAGCCATCGTGCCGGTACAGCAGCAAGCTGGCACAGCGCAGCTGTACGATGTGGTCGGTCCGGTCTGTGAAACCGGTGATTTTCTCGGTAAAGATCGGCCTTTAGTCATTGCCGAAGGCGATTTACTGGCGGTGCGCTCAGCCGGCGCCTATGGTTTTACCATGAGCTCCAATTACAATAGCCGCCCCAGAGCGGCCGAGGTGCTGGTGGATGGCAGTCAAAGCCACCTGATCCGGCAGCGTGAATTATGGCAGGATTTATGGCGCGGCGAACAAACTCTTCCATGAATGCACAACGACCCGATAAACGCGGCAGCCTGTTGCAGTTTTCGAAAATGCACGGCCTTGGCAATGACTTTATGGTGGTGGACAATGTCAGTAACAATGTCTACATCACACCGGAGCAAATCCGCCGGCTGGCCGATCGCAACTTTGGCATCGGCTTTGACCAACTGCTGATGGTGGAGCCGCCTTATGATCCGGATCTGGATTTTCATTACCGCATCTTCAATGCCGATGGCTCCGAAGTCGAACAGTGTGGCAATGGTGCTCGCTGTTTTGCCCGCTTTGTCAGGGCTCGCGGCCTGACCAACAAACACAAAATTGGCGTCAGCACCAAATCCGGCACCATCCAATTGCTGGTCGAGCCGGATGGCCAGGTCACGGTCAATATGGGCGTACCGCAACTCGATCCGGATAAAGTCCCCTTTAAAGCCCAGAAACAAGAAACCACCTACATTCTGCGAGCCGACGATCAAACGCTGTTGGCAGGCGTGGTTTCCATGGGTAACCCTCATGCGGTGACCATTGTCGAGCAACTGGAAGCCGCTCCGGTTGATATTCTGGGGCCTTTATTTGAACTGCACGAACGCTTTCCGGAGCGTGCTAATATCGGTTTTATGCAAATTATCTCGCCACAGCACATTAAGCTACGGGTTTGGGAACGCGGTGTAGGGGAAACCCTGGCCTGCGGTACCGGAGCCTGTGCTGCCGTGGTAGTAGGTGCTTTGCAAAAGAAACTACAGCAACAGGTACGGGTGGACTTACCCGGTGGTAGCCTGACCATTCGCTGGCAAGGTCCGGGACAACCAGTGCGGATGACCGGACCGGCCACCCATGTGTACGATGGACAAATTGTATTATGAGCAAAAGCAAGGACAACAAAACGCTGACCGCGGCCGAACTTCAGGCCGATGAGCAACTGATGCAGGCGGCGCTGGTGATCGATCACCTGCAGCAGCATCCGGATTTCTTTTTGCAGCATCCGGGGCTAGTGGCGGAGCTGCGACTGCCGCATCAGCAAAAAGGCAGCATCTCGCTGGTCGAACGAAAGCTTGAGTTGCAGCGCGAAAAAATCAGTGCGCTGGAAGAAGAAATCACCCGCCTGATGGGCATTGCCCGCCACAATGAGCTTATTTTCAAAGCACTGAATCAGCTGCATGTTGATCTGATGCAATGCCAGCATGCCGAAGAGCTGCAACAACACCTGGATAGCTTTACCGCAGCCATGCCAGGTGTGCATGCCTGCAAACTGTTTTCCTTTGTCGATGGCAGCAATCAACCGAATTTCAGCCAGTTTGAATTGCTGCTGAATCGCCGGCTCAATGGCCGCAAGCTCTATCTGGGCCGGCTGAATCATGAAGAGCAGCAGCATATTTTCCCGGCCAGCATTCATTCGGTGGCGCTGCAGCTGATCCAGGTGCAGGATAAACCCTTGGCCTTGCTGGCTTTTGGCAGTGAGCAGGACGATCATTTCCAACCAGAAATGGACAATCTGTTCCTCGCCCATCTGGCAGAGCTGGTAGTTCGGGTGCTGTCACCAGCTCATCATGCCGCCTAAAACCAGGCAAACGGCTTTGCCAGCCAGCCTGGCAGAGCCGTTGGAACGATTTTTGGCTTATTTGCGTAACGAGCGCAATTACAGCCAAGCCACGCTAAACAGCTACCGCCAACAGCTGGAAACCACAGCGGTGAGATTGCCGGTACAACGCTGGCAAGAGGTCACCCAAAGCATGCTGCAACGCCTGCTGATGCAGGATTTCCAGCAGGGCCTGGCGCCACGCTCACTGGCTCTGCGCGCTGCCAGCCTGCGCAGCCTGTTCCGCTTTTTGCAGGCGCAACACCCACAGGCGCTGAATCCGGCGCAACACCTAAAAGTTCCGAAAGCACCAAAAACATTGCCAAAACAGCTGGATGTCGATCAAATTCGTCAATTGCTGGATGCCGAACCGGACGATACCCTGGGGTATCGTGACCGTGCCATGCTGGAGTTATTCTATTCCTCAGGGTTGCGCTTAGAAGAGCTGGTTAATATTAATCTGCCCGATATCAACTGGTCAGAGCAACAATTACGGGTGCGCGGTAAAGGCAGCAAAGAACGTATCGTGCCGATTGGTCGTTTCGCGATAAAGGCCCTGAAAACCTGGCTGCAGTACCGACCCGAACTGGCCGGCCCGGCTTTGCCAGAGCAAGACAGCCAGGCACTGTTTTTAAGCGCACAGCACCGGCGCATTTCCACCCGTCAGGTACGGCAGCGCGTAGAGCGCTGGGCCAAACTGCAGGGGCTGCCGCAATCGCTGCACCCCCATATGCTGCGTCACTCCTTTGCCAGCCACTTGCTGGAATCCAGTGGCGACCTGCGCGCCGTACAAGAGCTGTTAGGCCATGCCAACTTAAGCACCACCCAGGTGTATACCCACCTGGATTTTCAGCATCTGGCCAAGGTGTACGATGGTGCTCATCCCAGAGCAAGGAAGAAAAGTTAATGCAGCTGTATAAGGCACTCTCACCCATACAGGTACTGTCGTTCGATTTGGACGATACGCTGTACGACAACGCTCCGGTACTTCGGGCCGCTGAGCAGGCCATGCTGCAAAGTTTGCAGCAACAGCTTAAACCCGAACTGCAGCGGCCGCTGGATTACTGGAGCCAACTGCGATGGCAGCTGGGACAACAGCAGCCTGATATTCGCCACGATATCGGCCGCTGGCGTTTGCTCGGCATTGAAGCTGGTTTAATTCAGCTTGGGCTGGCTGACTGTGAAGCGGGTGAGATAGCCGACCTCGCGTACCACGCTTTTTGGCAGGCGCGCAGCCGCATTCAGATCCAGCCTGAGGTGCGTCAGTTGCTTGAGCAACTAGCCGGCCGCTACCAGCTGATCGCCATCACCAATGGCAATGCCTGTATCCAGCGTATGGGACTTGGGGATCTCTTTGAGTTTAGTCTGCAGGCCGGGCCGGATGGCCGGATGAAGCCTTTTCCTGATCTATTTCTGGCCGCCGCCAAGCGGCTGCAGCTTTCGCCGCAACGGATCCTGCATATTGGCGACAGCCATCGCGCCGATGTGATGGGTGCATTGAACGCTGGCTGTCAGGCCGCCTGGTTGGATCACCACCAAAGTTGTGTGTCCGTTCTGCCACATATTCGGCTGACCAAACTGTCGCAATTAGCCAGCCTGCAGGGCTAAACACTGGATATTCATCCACCCAAGCCTTGGCCTGTCACTCAGGCCTGTTATAATACCCTTTTATGAGATAACCGGATGCCCTGATGGATGTATCGAGCCTGCTGGATGACCTGAACGATCCCCAACGCGAAGCTGTGGCAGCGCCGCCGCAGCATATGCTGGTGCTGGCAGGGGCTGGCAGTGGCAAAACCCGGGTATTGATCCATCGGTTGGCCTGGCTGATGCAGGTAGAACGGGTGGCTCCCTACAGTTTGCTGGCAGTGACCTTCACCAACAAAGCAGCGCAGGAAATGCGTGGCCGGATTGAGCAAACCGTTGGCGTCAGCTTGCACAACCTCTGGATGGGCACTTTTCATGGCCTGTCGCACCGCCTATTACGCACCCACTATCAACAAGTGGGCTTGCCGCAGGGGTTTCAAATTCTGGACTCCGACGATCAGCACCGATTGATCCGCCGGGTACTGAAAAGCCTGAACCTGGATGAAAAACACTGGCCGGCCAAACAAATCCAATGGTTTATCAATGCCCGCAAAGACGAAGGCGAGCGGCCTGGCCAGATTGAAGCGGGCGGCGATTTCAGCCTGCAGACCATGATCAAAATTTATGCTGCCTATCAGGATGTCTGCGATCGGGCTGGGCTGGTCGATTTTGCCGAGATCTTGCTGCGTTCGGTCGAGTTATTGCAACAAAACCCCGAGGTACGGGCGCATTACCAGCAGCGTTTTCGCCATGTACTGGTGGATGAGTTTCAGGATACCAACGCCATTCAGTACCGTTGGTTAAAGCTGCTGGCAGGGCCAGACAGCAAGGTGATGATTGTCGGTGATGACGATCAGTCCATTTATGGCTGGCGCGGCGCCAGGGTCGAGAATATTCAGAGCTTTTTGCGCGATTTCAATGAGCCGGTCACCATCCGGCTGGAACAAAACTACCGCTCCACTGCCACCATCCTGAAAGCCGCCAATGCGGTGATTGCCAACAACAGCGACCGGCTGGGTAAAGACTTATGGACCGATGGCCGCGAAGGCGAACCCATTTCTGTCTACACCGCGTTTAATGAACTGGATGAAGCCCGCTTTATAGTTGGTCGTATCAAAGACTGGCAGCAGCAGGGCAACACCCTGACCGATGCGGCGATTCTGTACCGCAACAATGCCCAGTCCCGTATTCTGGAAGAGGCTTTGATCCAGGCTGGTTTGAATTACCGCATCTATGGCGGTCTTCGGTTCTATGAGCGCCAGGAGATCAAGGATGCGCTGGCCTATCTGCGTTTGATTGCCAACCGCAAAGACGACGCCGCCATTGAACGGGTCATCAATACCCCGGCCCGTGGTATTGGCGAAACTACCCTGGCCAAAGTCAGGGCTGCGGCCCGGGAGCAACAACTGACGCTGTGGCAAACCCTGCAACAGCTGCTGGCCACCAAACAACTCTCCGGCCGGGCAGCCAATGCCATTAGTCAGTTTATCGAACTGATAGAGCAGTTGTCAGAAGCCTGCGACGATCTGCCACTGCATGAACAAGCCGAGCATGCCATCAAGCGCTCAGGGCTCTACGCCATGTATCAGGCGGAAAAAGGCGAAAAAGCTCAGACCCGGCTGGAAAACTTAAACGAGCTGATCACCGCTTGCCAGACCGCGCCCTACGAAGCCGACGAACAAATGACACCACTTGAATCTTTTTTGGCTCAGGCTGCGCTGGATGCCGGTGATTATCAAGCCGACAAGCATGCCGATGCGGTCCAGCTGATGACGCTGCACAGTGCCAAAGGGCTGGAGTTCCCGCTGGTGTTTATCAACGGCCTGGAAGAGGGTATGTTCCCCAGCCAGCAAAGCGCCGATGAACCTGGCCGGTTAGAAGAAGAGCGGCGACTTTGTTATGTCGGCATGACCCGGGCGATGCAAAAGCTTTACCTCTGCCATGCTGAAAGCCGGCGGGTGTATGGTCAGGAGCACCATCAACTGCCTTCGCGATTTTTACGCGAGATCCCCGAGCAATACCTGGAGCCTATTCGCCTGACCACCAGGGTGGTACAGCCGGTAAGTAGCGGTCGTTTCAGTCAGCAAGCCAGCCATGTTGCTTTTGAAAACACCGGCTACAAGCTGGGCCAGCGGGTGCTGCACAGCAAGTTTGGCGAAGGCACCGTGCTGAACTACGAAGGCAGTGGCCCTCAGTCCCGTATTCAAATCAACTTTGATGAAGTCGGCAGCAAGTGGCTGGTCACGGCCTATGCCCGGCTGGAGGCCATTGCCTGATGTTGGGCCAACAGTTGCCTGACTGGCTAAGTGCAGCCAGCGCGGCTCACTGCCGCCTGCCGGTGGTATTCAGCGGCAGCAACAGCCGCTTATTGCCCCAAGTGCAACAGCTGCTGCAACACTACCAACCGGACAAACTATGCTGGATTGGCCCGGGTGCGCCGGCTGGTGCACTGGTACCGAGCCGACAACACAAACATTTGGGCACCGAGTGCGACTGGCTGATTATTAATGCGGAGCAAGGTTTTCCGGCCGATCTGGTCGCCGCGGTCAGTGGCAGCATTAAAGCCGGCGGCCTTTGGTTATTGCTAATGCCAGAGCCTGAGCAATGGATAAAGCAACCGAACAGCGACCATCGTCATCTATTGCCCTATCCACTGGACGCAGCCAAACATCAGGGTGATTTCCTGCGGTTTTTCTACCACCGTTTGCAGCAATGTTCACTGGCGTGGTTAACACCCGATGAAGTGCTGCAAGCCCCCAGCTTTTCGGCAGCAAAAGCGTCCGAGCCAGCCCCGGCACCTTATGCCAGCACAGAGCAGCAAGCTGCAGTTGCCGCCATTCATAAAGTGGCACTTGGCCATCGTAAACGGCCCTTGGTGCTGACTGCACATCGGGGCCGTGGTAAATCAGCCGCACTTGGCCTGGCTGCAGCTGAATTAGCACAACACGATAAACAAATCCTGCTAACTGCGCCCAATGAGTCCGCTGCCGCAATCTGCCAACAGCACTTTGCCGCCCATACCGGCACTAAGCAACAAGCACTGCTGCGTTTCCTGCCCATTGATGTGCTGCTAAAACAGCAGCCGCACGCTGATGTGGTGCTGGTGGATGAAGCAGCCGCTATCCCCACCCCTTTGTTGCAGCAGCTGGTGCAGGCTTATCCCAGAGTTGTCTTTGCGACCACTGAGCACGGCTATGAAGGCACCGGACGCGGCTTTCAGTTGCGTTTTCAGGCTTATTTGCAGCAACATTTTACCGGTTATAAACAGCTGCAACTGAAACAGCCCATACGTTATGCAGATGGCGACCCACTCGAACACCTGCTGTTTCATAGCTTGCTGTTAAATCTATCGGAGCAAGATCCGGTATGGGATGGCGCTATTGATGCATTGCAGCTGCTAAAGCTAAGCTCAGGCCAGCTGCTTAAGCAGCCTGAGCTGCTGCAATCTCTGTTTCATTTACTGTCATTGGCGCATTACCAAACCAGGGTCGACGATCTGGCCGCTTTGCTGGATAACTCCCAGCTGGAAATGTTCGCACTGCTGCAAGACGATGATCTGCTGGCCTGTGCGCTGATCAGTTTGGAAGGCGAATTACCAGAATTACTCAGTAAAGAAATACTATTAGGTAAGCGACGGGTACAGGGGCACCTGTTGGCACAAAGCCTGGCCTTTCACCTGCAGCAACCCGAACTAACCCAACAGCCAATGGCTCGTATTCAGCGCATCGTGGTGCACCCCACACTGCAAGGTCAGGGCCTGGGCACTGAACTGCTCAACCGCATTTGTGCGCACTACCAGCAAGCCGAACGTCTTATCGGCACCAGTTTCGCGGTATCTACACAGGTGCTGCGCTTCTGGTTAAAAGCCGGCTTTGTGCCGGTCCGGCTCGGTATCAAGGCTGATCAGGCCAGCGGCGAGCATTCGTTGCTTATGCTGCAACAGAGCGATAAGCACCACAGCAGGCTCCAGCAACTGGAAAGCAGTTTCCGCCACCAACTCTATGATCAAATCCCGGCATTTTACCCGGAGCTGTCCCCGGCACTACTTAAGCAATTGGTTACGCCGCCACAGCAAGCACTCAGTCAGCTGGATTACCAGGCATTGATCCTGTTTGCTGATCAGCAGCGCCCTTTCGAGCTGGTGTATAGCCAGTTGTTGCTTTGGTTTAATCAGCATGTTCAGGATGTACCCGCTGCAGACGCTGAGTTTTGCATAGCACTTTTCTGGCAAAAGAAGGGCTTTGACGATTTAGCGAAAAGGTTCGGTTTTACCGGTAAGAAACAGCTTATCGGGCAATTGCGTCGTATGGTGGCAACAGCACTGACAACGCCTGGCTCTGCATAGCAAACCAGCAAAACAAGTGTTAATCTGGTGTTTTAGCCAATGGTTAGACTATGCTCTCAATAGCTGTTTTCACCCTGCTTGCCAGCCTCACTGCCGAAGATTTTACGCCACAACAACTTAGCTTGCTGCAAGTTGCGGTTAATACTGAGCGGCTTAACCAGCAGCTAACTGATGGCTATGTCAATTGCCAGCAAAGTGCATCTGCACTGCAGTGGGAGCATTTACACCAAGAGCTGGAGACTTTCCCTGCGCTCAGTATGATTGAGCAAACACTAGGAATACCGATCGAGTCTTATCGAGGCTTTGTGTATACCATAGCACTGCAACCTTCCCGTAATGTGAGTATTTGGCAAAGCAGGGAGTTGGCTTGTGACGATCAAGATGCCTGGGAGCAGGTATTCAGAGATTATCGCGAAGCGTATTTTGCTTTGGAGCTCAGTTCTCCTCTTGAACAAAGCTTCGCCGATACGCTTGCTTTAAGGGTGCAAGGCCAAGATCTGCAGCGGCAACGTTATCAGCTTCTGATTGAAAACAGCAACAGTATCGCCATCGCCAGTGTAGTAGCTAAAAGCCAGCTCACTGCCATAGAGCAAGCCAATTACCTGCACCTGGATTACCAAAGCGATTATATCTTTCGCAGCCAAAAGGGCTGGAAGCATTATCCGCCACTCTTTCTAGGTATGCACCGTTACTTATCTGCAGCAGAGCTGGCCGACGATAGCCAGCAATGGCTAATCTTCCTTGACCATCAACAACACTTTATAAGTGCCGTTCCGCTTACAGAGGCCAGATCGTATCTGGAGTTACTTGGCCCAGAGCATTGGAGCTTTGATCGACACGGCAACCTGACACGCAATCCTTGAAGTAGACTCTCGTTTCTAGTGGCTCCAGGCTGAGACGCTCCTTCAGGCTCGCCACAACAACTCGCTATCGCTCAAACATGTTGATGTCGATCTGAACGAGGCCTCAGCCTTCGCGTGTAGTTGGGTGATGCACCGAGCCGGCATGGCGACTAAAACGCCGGGAGCGTTTTAGGACTGCCGTTAGGCAGGCCCGAAGGGCGAAACACAGGGACGTGTTTCGCAATGCCACCGCTGTGGCCGGCGTGGGAGTGCTGTGCGCCGTAAGGCGCTTCAACGCAAAAGGCCTACCCGTGAGGGTAGGCCTTTTGCTTGAATAAGGTGCCTGGCGGTGTACTACTCTCGCATGGCGAATGCCACACTACCATCGTCGCAGCTGCGTTTCACTTCTGAGTTCGGAATGGAGTCAGGTGGTTCCACAGCGCTATTGCCACCAGGCGTAAACTGGTTTTGTCTGTCTTTAACTAGCAAGCTGATTTCGATAGCGTGCATACAAGCCACTTGGGCGTTGTATGGTTAAGCCTCTCGGGCAATTAGTACAGGTTAGCTTAACGTGTCGCCACGCTTCCACACCCTGCCTATCAACGTTGTGGTCTCCAACGACCCTTTAGCAGACTTAAAGTCTGAGGGATAACTCATCTTGTGGCCGGCTTCCCGCT
>NZ_FNRM01000025.1 GCF_900107845.1 Alkalimonas amylolytica | reverse complement strand
AATCCCCTGCCAACGCTGCTCGGTCAGTTGGCTAAAGGCATTAAAGGCCTGATGCTGTTGCAAACCACTGCTGTACTCGCGGTGAACTTCACGCCTGGCCGCATCAAAATTACGCCACAATACCGGTTGCTGATTAATCGCCAACTGGCTCAGCTGGCCATTGCTGTGGTAGTAATACTGCAGCACGGTGTCATCGGGCAATAAGGTCTGGCTGCGCTTGCCTGCGGCTTGGTTTTTAAAATAATATTGTAAAAGAGCAAAGAATTTAAACGCTAAGCAGCAACACAACGATCCAGAAAATGTCTCACATACTAAATGTGAGGCACTATAGAAGGTATAACTCTACGTCCTTTAAATAACTCTCTATTCTGCTGAAATGATTGAGCTAATTTTGCTGTTTCAATCTGGCTGCTACACACTTTAGCGATCTCTTCAGAAGTTAGCTTGACGCAAATATCAATTTCAACAGGGCCTCCCGTAAAAAAGGTCAAATACCAGTCGCTCTTGTCATTCACTAAGATATATGAATATGCCTCTTCAAATATTATTTTCATGAGCTAGTTTTCGCATTTTCTGTGGCCTCATAAAGGCTCATTTCTTTGAATCCTGATTTAGGTATTGCATCTATAACAGCTTCATCATGACCAGTAGATAATTTGCCTTCAGGAAGCCAAAGCTTGACTATTTCATTGCAAAACGTAAGATGCGCCGTAAGCATACATTTAATATGCTGGACAATGTCTGATGAGAGTTTTAGATATGTCGTCAAATTTAAAGTGCCAATCAGGCCTGTTTTCAGCTGGGTTATCTGTACTACAAATGACTGATACACCAAGACCTTCATAAGGCAGCATATAATAAAATGAAAAACCTTCTGGAGGTGGGATGGACGCAAATAGTGAGCCATCAGCTTTGTATAAATTTAGCTGCTCAATATTCAATTCCTCACTTTTGCACATTACATAAACCATTTCATTATTGCTGTTATATATTGCAAATTTTGAGTTTTCACAAGGGATGTTTATTGTCTCAGAGTCATTATCCCAAGTGACAACTCCCCCATCAATTCTTGGTGTGATCATATATTTAACCCTTTATTTTATGAGATTTTCATCAATAACTTTGACATACTTCATCCTATCTGGAGCTATAACAGTCTTATCGTATTGGAGTTGAGTACCACCACCAGGTAAGTATTTTTTATTATCTACTTGCGGCCCAACTGGACCTAAAAGCACTGGCATCGGTTGAGTTACTTCAAACGTAACCACTCGATCAATTTCCTTTTTCCATTCATCTTTAACTGCTAATTTATTTCGAACATAATCTACATCAGGTATATCGTCAAACGTTCCAAATGCACCTGGCATATCAGAAGGTTGACCTGGACTCATTGCCATTTGAAATTTCGTACCTGGTAATAATGTTGCCTGTACTGGTATATAACCAATCGGCCAAGGAGACTGCCCGTCAATCAACTCACGGTATGCCTCAGCCGCAGCAGAAGAATTAGCGAAAACTCCTTTATGATCTTTCTGAAATTCATTCCAAGCATTCTCTTTACAACTCAACCCCAACGGATCCACCCAGTTGATGTGATTCGGGGCGTATTGGTAGTGGTTTATCCCTCCCAGTAACCCTATCGGATCCTGGCTGATAAAGCGGCCGGTGGTTGGATCGTAGTATCGGAAGTGGTTGTAGTGCAAACCACTCTCTGCATCAAAATACTGCCCCTGAAAGCGGATCGGGTTATCAATTTGGTTTACCGTTACCGTCGCTTTACCAAAGCTGCTGTA
>NZ_FNRM01000024.1 GCF_900107845.1 Alkalimonas amylolytica | reverse complement strand
GCACAAGTGGTAGAGGAGCGTTCTGTAAGCCGTTGAAGGTTGTCCGGGAGGATGGCTGGAGGTATCAGAAGTGCGAATGCTGACATGAGTAACGACAAGGGGAGTGAAAAACTTCCCCGCCGAAAGACCAAGGGTTCCTATCCCATGCTAATCAGGGTAGGGTAAGTCGGCCCCTAAGGCGAGGCTGAAGAGCGTAGTCGATGGGAAACGGATTAATATTTCCGTACCGGCAATACTGCGATGGGGGGACGGAGAAGGCTAGGCAGGCGCGGCGTTGGTAGTCCGCGTGAAAGTGCGTAGGCAGAGAAGCCAGGAAAATCCGGTTTCTTAATGCTGAGACACGAGACGAGACTCTACGGAGTCGAAGCTGTTGATGCCCTGCTTCCAGGAAAAGCCTCTAAGCTTCAGGTATTGACGACCGTACCCGAAACCGACACAGGTGGTCAGGTAGAGCATACCAAGGCGCTTGAGAGAACTCTGCTGAAGGAACTAGGCAAAATAGTACCGTAACTTCGGGAGAAGGTACGCTCTTTGATGTGAATCCCTTGCGGAGTAAGCATCGGAGAGTCGCAGTGACCAGCTGGCTGCAACTGTTTATTAAAAACACAGCACTCTGCAAACACGAAAGTGGACGTATAGGGTGTGACGCCTGCCCGGTGCCGGAAGGTTAATTGATGGGGTTAGCGCAAGCGAAGCTCTTGATCGAAGCCCCGGTAAACGGCGGCCGTAACTATAACGGTCCTAAGGTAGCGAAATTCCTTGTCGGGTAAGTTCCGACCTGCACGAATGGCGTAATGATGGCCAGGCTGTCTCCAGCAGAGACTCAGTGAAATTGAAATTGCGGTGAAGATGCCGTATACCCGCGGCTAGACGGAAAGACCCCGTGAACCTTTACTATAGCTTGGCACTGAACATTGACCCTACATGTGTAGGATAGGTGGGAGGCTTAGAAGTGGGGACGCCAGTTCTCATGGAGCCGACCTTGAAATACCACCCTTGTATGTTTGATGTTCTAACGAAGACCCGTTATCCGGGTTTCGGACAGTGTCTGGTGGGTAGTTTGACTGGGGCGGTCTCCTCCTAAAGAGTAACGGAGGAGCACGAAGGTTGGCTAAGTACGGTCGGACATCGTACGGTTAGTGTAATGGTAGAAGCCAGCTTAACTGCGAGACAGACACGTCGAGCAGGTACGAAAGTAGGTCATAGTGATCCGGTGGTTCTGTATGGAAGGGCCATCGCTCAACGGATAAAAGGTACTCCGGGGATAACAGGCTGATACCGCCCAAGAGTTCATATCGACGGCGGTGTTTGGCACCTCGATGTCGGCTCATCACATCCTGGGGCTGAAGTCGGTCCCAAGGGTATGGCTGTTCGCCATTTAAAGTGGTACGCGAGCTGGGTTTAGAACGTCGTGAGACAGTTCGGTCCCTATCTGCCGTGGGCGTTGGATAATTGAGTGGAGTTGCTCCTAGTACGAGAGGACCGGAGTGAACGAACCGCTGGTGTTCGGGTTGTCATGCCAATGGCACTGCCCGGTAGCTATGTTCGGAACGGATAACCGCTGAAAGCATCTAAGCGGGAAGCCGGCCACAAGATGAGTTATCCCTCAGACTTTAAGTCTGCTAAAGGGTCGTTGGAGACCACAACGTTGATAGGCAGGGTGTGGAAGCGTGGCGACACGTTAAGCTAACCTGTACTAATTGCCCGAGAGGCTTAACCATACAACGCCCAAGTGGCTTGTATGCACGCTATCGAAATCAGCTTGCTAGTTAAAGACAGACAAAACCAGTTTACGCCTGGTGGCAATAGCGCTGTGGAACCACCTGACTCCATTCCGAACTCAGAAGTGAAACGCAGCTGCGACGATGGTAGTGTGGCATTCGCCATGCGAGAGTAGTACACCGCCAGGCACC
>NZ_FNRM01000026.1 GCF_900107845.1 Alkalimonas amylolytica | reverse complement strand
TTGGCGGTGATTTGGCAAGAGCTGCTGGGTGTTGAGCGGGTTGGGCGTCGGGATAACTTCTTTGCACTGGGAGGCCATTCGTTGCTGGCGACCCGGCTGGCGAGCCATATCCGGCAGCAGCTGGGTGTGAATGTGGCACTGCGCTCCTTGTTTGAGCACAACGACCTGGTGGGTCAGGCAGCGTTGGTGGTGCAGACAGAGCAGGGTGAGGCGATACCGGCGATCGTGCCGGTGCAGCAGGAAGGACCTTTGCCACTATCCTTTGCGCAGCAGCGCTTGTGGCTGCTGGATCAGATCGAAGGCGGCAGCCGTCATTACCATATGCCGGTGGTGCTACAGCTGCGCGGCGAGCTGGATAGCGTGGTGGCACAGCAGGCTTTGCAGCAGATAGTGCAGCGGCACGCGGTGCTTAGAACCCGCTTTGCAATGGATGCGGATGGCGAGCCTTATCAGGAGGTGCGTGAAGATGCGCAAATAATCTTGCAGATGGAGGATGTGCAGGCTTTAGAGAGCGATGCACAGGCCTCGGCGGTGCGGGCCCTGATGGCCTCGGCGTTGGAGCAGCCGTTTGATTTAAGCCAGGACCTGATGTTGCGAGTGCTGCTGATCCGACAGTCGTTGGATGAATATGTGCTGGTGACGAATATGCACCATATTGCGTCGGACGGTTGGTCGATGGGCGTGCTGGTGAAGGAGTTTGTCGAGCTGTACCGAGCGGGCGTCGAGGGGATAAAGGCGGAGCTGCCGGAGTTGACGGTACAGTATGGGGATTATGCTGCTTGGCAGCGCGATTATTTGCAGGGGGAGGTGTTGGAGCGTCAGCTAAGTTACTGGCGGGAGCAGTTGGCTGATGCACCGGTGCTGCATGGTTTGCCGCTGGATAAAGTGCGTCCGAAGCAGCAAAGCTTTGTTGGCAGAACGGTACAGAGTGAGCTGGGAGTGGCGCAGACGCAGGGTCTGAAGCAGCTTTGCCAGCAAGAAGGCGCGACCTTGTTTATGGGGTTGCATGCGGTGTTCAGTGCACTGTTATCACGCTACAGCAATGAAACGGATATCGTGGTAGGTAGTCCGGTGGCGAACCGTGAGCAGTCGGAGGTAGCTGGTTTAATTGGCTTTTTTGTCAATACGTTGGTGCTTCGAAGTGAGGTCTCGGCGAATGCGGGGCTGGTGGATTTGGTTCGTCAGAGCAAGGAGCGTTGTCTTAGCGCCTACGCGCATCAGCAGGTGCCGTTTGAGAAGTTGGTGGATGTGCTGCAGGTTGAGCGCAGCCTGAGTCATCATCCGCTGTTTCAGGTGATGTTGGTGTTGCAGAACAACGAGGTGACCGAGTTGACGTTGCCGGGTCTGACGTTGTCGCCGATGGCGAGTGCAGAGGACAGTGCGAAGTTTGACTTAACGCTGACCGTGCAGGAAGTCAATCACATACTGCAACTGAGCTGGAACTACAACAGCGACTTGTTTGAGGCTGCGACGATAGTGCGGATGGCGGAGCACTTTACTCGTTTGGTGACCGAAGCTTTGCAGGCACCGACCACGTCGGTGCATGGGCTGGAGTTACTGAGTGGCGGGGATATGGACCAGTTTAACCACTGGAACAACACAGCAACAGAGCACCCGGTAGCTTCGTTGCTGCATGAGCCGTTTGAAGCCATGGCCCGGCAGTATCCTGCAGCGATTGCA
>NZ_FNRM01000027.1 GCF_900107845.1 Alkalimonas amylolytica | reverse complement strand
ACCACTGGAACAACACAGCAACAGAGCACCCGGTAGCTTCGTTGCTGCATGAGCCGTTTGAAGCCATGGCCCGGCAGTATCCTGCAGCGATTGCACTGGAGTATGACGGGCAACAATACAGCTACAGCGATGTGAATCAACGAGCCAATCAGCTAGCGCATTATCTGGTGCAGCAAGAAGGTATTGGTGCCAATCACATCGTGGCCGTGTGCTTAGAGCGAGGGCCGGAGCTGCTGGTGGCATTATTAGCCGTATTAAAAGCGGGGGCTGCGTACCTGCCTTTAGATCCGGATTATCCAACGCAACGCTTGCATTATATTCTGGACGACTCGCAAGCGGGCTTACTGTTAACGGAGCAGCGTTTGCAGGGGCACTTACCATGTCGTGCAGTGGTGTGCGTGGATGAGGTATCGCTGCGCCAGGAATTGGCGCTTCAGCCAGTCGATGACTTACTTCATGAGCGGCTCACAGCCGAAGCGCTGGCGTATGTGATTTATACCTCAGGCTCAACGGGGCAGCCCAAAGGGGTGATGGTGGCGCATCAACAGATCTGCCATTTTCTGGCGGCGATGAGTCAGCAACCGGGGATGAGCCGTGGCGAGCGGCTGTTGGCGGTGACGTCCTTATCGTTTGATATCCACCTGCTTGAGCTATTCCTGCCGTGGTCGGTTGGAGGCACTGTTGTGCTGGCTGGCTTGGCTGCGAGTCGTGATCCGCTGATGCTTATGACGTTGTTGCAGCAGGACATCCGGGTGATGCAGGCGACGCCAGCCACCTGGAAAATGTTGCTGGAGGCAGGCTGGCAGCAGCAGAGCCCCTTGCGTGTGTTGTGCGGAGGAGAGCCGATGTCTGCGCAGCTGGCGACACGTCTGCTGTCCCAGCCTGGGGTTGAGTTATGGAACATGTATGGCCCGACGGAAACCACCGTCTGGTCGTGCTGTGGTCGGATATCACAGCCTGCGGATGGGATTAGTGTCGGTCGCCCGATAGCGCATACGCGTGTTCAGGTGTTATCTGCGATGGGACAGTTGCTCCCTATTGGGGTGGCTGGTGAATTGTGGATTGGTGGTCGGGGTGTCAGCCAGGGTTACCTTCATAAAGAGGACTTAACGGCAGAGCGATTCAAGCGGTTATCCGATGGCCAGTTCTGGTACCGGACCGGCGATTTGGCGCGTTGGCAGCCTGATGGACAGTTGGAAATTCTGGGTCGGCTGGATGAGCAGGTCAAAGTGCATGGTTTCCGGATTGAGTTGGGGGAGATTGAGCATCACTTGCTGCAATCCACGTTGGTACGGGACGCCGCGGTGAAAGTGGTGCGGGGGGACGACGATGAAAATCATCTGTTCGGTTACGTTGTATTGCAGCCTGAGCTGGAGAGTCTATCGGTCATCGAGTTGCATGAGCAGCTATTGACGGAATTACGTAGCAAGTTGCCGGCTTATATGCAGCCAGAGCGATTGATGGTGTTAGCGGAGTTGCCCCTGACCTCCAATGGTAAAGTTGATCGTAAAGCGTTGCCGTTACCGGATGTTGCAACGATGCAGGCGGCGTATGAGGCTCCACAGACGGCGACTGAGCAGGCATTGGCGGTGAT
>NZ_FNRM01000028.1 GCF_900107845.1 Alkalimonas amylolytica | reverse complement strand
AACACCACCGCGATGGCATCCGGGTTATCCTCTGCCTGCTGCTCAAACAGCTCATGGATGCATTTATCCTGCGGGTAATCCAGCGCGGTGGTGTTCATTTCAAAAATCTGTCGGTATCGCTCTTGCTCTGGCAGGATATTCAGCAGGTTAACCGCTGTATCGTCACCACGCTCTAAAGCTGACAAAAGACTCGATATCGCTGTCACTGCATAATCCGCTATAGTTTGGCCATCCAATGCCTCATCCACTTGAAGACTTAGTGAAAATGGATGTGATTCACCAAAATCATTGACTGATATGGTTAACGGATAATTTGTTCTCTCAATCACTTCCACCATCGAAATCCCGGCACCCGAAGGCGACACCTCAACCTCGACAGGCTCTTCCTCTGAAGCAATTGAGTGACGGTAGTTTATGACAGAATTGAACAACGGCAGGCTACCTGCGATACTGCTATAGCTCTGCGCCTCGGACAAACTGACTTGCTCATAAGGCATCAAGTCTTTTAAAGACTGACTCACACTCTGCAGGAAACCTTTCGCAGGCCTCTCATTGACCGATACAACCAAGGGCAGTGTATTTATCAACATACCCATGGCTCGCTCAACCCCTTGACCTCCTGACATGCGACCCGTAAAAACGGTACCAAAAGCAACATGTTGCTGCCCGGTGCAAGCCGATAAAACTAACGCCCAGACTGCGTGAAAGAAAGTAGCCGGAGAGGTAGTATGCAAGCGCATGAGCTCCCGGATCTTTGCTGAAACGCTTGCGCTCAGAGGGATGTTTAAATCATTGACCCTACTCCCATCCCCCATGACATCAAACAATCCAAACGGCAAGGTCGGCCCTTCAATGACCGCAAGCTGCTCCTTAAAGAAACCGGCGACATCTAACCCACCCAAATGATGCAATGTACGAGCAATAAACTCACGGTAAAGAGGGGCTTTTGGCAATCTCTCCGCATAACCTTGAGAGTACGCCGACATATCATCCATCAGCACTTCGAGTGAAATATGATCGGAGATGATATGATGCGTCTTGATAACCACATAACTGCGTTCAGAATGGTTATCTTTTATCACCTCCAGCTGAATTAACGGTGCCAACTCTAAATCAATATAAAACGCCGCATTTTTAATATAACTCTGCACCGCTTCCTTGCTGCACCCTACTTCGTCCTGACGCAAAAACCTGACCGGCAATTCAGCATGACGCACAACCACCTGGACAGGCTGAGCTCGCTCTCTCCACAGGATCATGGTGCGTAAAACATCATGCCGACGAATAACAAACTCAACCGCCATGACCAATCGGTTAAACGCATCA